>CAYVVT010000010.1:0-53239 GCA_964454335.1 uncultured Lentisphaeria bacterium
GTGGGCCCACAGGGATTCGAACCCCGAACCTGCGGATTATGAGTCCGATGCTCTAACCGTTGAGCTATGGGCCCTTTCTGCGAAAGGGCAGCGGAGTTTACTCCGTAAACTCCAGGCCCCCTTATCAATAATGTCACGGGCTCTAACCGTTGCGTGTCCCGCCGTAGACCTGTGAAGGCGGAAGCTACCTGTCCATCGTAGACCACGCGCCAGCGTGGCGTAGATGGATGGGCCCGGTCTGCCAGCCGAAGTCACCGCAACAGCGGTGCGTAGGCCGGGCAAAATACCCTGTAAGCTATATGGAGACAAAGGGAAAGAGAAAATCCAGGCGCGGATTTTAGTCCAAAATATGAATAGTTTGGGATATGAATGATTGTGTCCAGTTAACTATGAATAACCGACAAAAAACAAAAAATCCCCCGATTTTGGTGACCGAGGGACTTCTCGCTGTCATTTTTCCATAGGTATTTTAGGCAATCTTCAAGATGCTGTCAAATGATTAATCCGGAAATCTTGAACTTTTTATGGAGTGGTCTAAAGACTTGATTGTTTTAACTTTAAGTCACTGATCTGTTTCATCAGATCACTGATATCACCACCTTCGCGTTCGGTGTTTCGCAGTGACTCCCGGAGGGCATCAAGCTCCCGCTTGATATTTTCATGCCGGATTGTGCGCACACACTCGCCAGCCAGCTTCAGGCTCTCGGGAACATCGTCCACTTCAGCGATAAGACGAGTGAGTAAACGCCTCAGATCGGCTGATTCCACATCATCCAGAAGCCGGTTCCGGTTGATGGGGAACTCCTTGCGCAGCCTCCCGCGAAGCAACTGGAACAATTCGGGATGACGCAGATGGCCGATATCATCTGCATCCAGTGTGGAGGTCAGCCACTCCAGAAGATCCGTGTCCTGGCTGAGATGCATACGCAGCAGTTCGATCTCCGCCCGGTCGATGGCCGAGCTGACCTGCGGTTTTTTCGCTGCCAACTTCTCCTCCCCTCTCGTTCTGCGGACACCCGGACGGCTGCGGCGTAACTGCTCGTGCAGCACCTGCATGACATTTGTCTCCGATACACCCAATTCCTCGGCGAGTTGACCGGCCAGCATCTCCCGCAACAGATTGTTCTCGATCTGGGCCAGGTCCGTGACGAAACTCCGAATGAAATTCGCCTTGGCCGTGGTGCTGCCCAGCTGCTCCCGCTGACTGTCGATGATAAAGGGGATGTAATCCCGGGCTTCCTCCTGGAGTGTCTCGAACGCGGCAGGTTCATGCTCATCAAAATAGCTGTCGGGATCCTCATCCGCAGGTAGGGCGATGATCCTCGTTTCCAATCCGGCTTCCAGGAGCGCCAGTCCGGACCGCTGTGCGGCCTTCCTGCCGGCATCATCGCTGTCATAACAGATGAAGACCTTGTCCGCAAAACGCTTGACGATGGCGGCCTGCTGGCGGGTGAATGCCGTCCCTGTTCCCGCCACCACATTCTCAAATCCTTCCTGGTGCAGTCGGATCAGGTCCAGATAGCCCTCCACCAGGACAGCGCTGCGCGTCTTGCGCATGGGATCCTTGCTGATGTGCAGTCCATAGAGTGTTCTGCCTTTATGGTAGATGGGCGTTTCCGGACTGTTCATGTATTTGGCGCCTTCGACATCACCGAAAACCCTGCCGCCAAAGGCCTGGACCTTCCCAAGGTTGTTGGCGATGGGGAACATGATGCGGCCACGGAAGCGATCGTAGAAGCTGCCGTCATTGCGGGACATGAGCAGACCGCTACGCTCCAGGATCTGCTTTGATAGTCCCAGCTTCATGGCCTCCAGTGTCAGGGTCTCCCACTGATCAGGCGCGAAGCCTACTCTGAATTTCTTGAGGACCTCAGGCTTGAAACCTCGATCCACCATGTAGGTATGGGCTTCCTTCCCCTGGTCGTCGAAGATGGTCCGTTCATAGATCCGGGCCGCCAGTTCGTGTAGATTGTAGTAATGGGCCTGGTCATCCCGAGGTGCATCCGAGCGGGTGCTGGTCTCTATCTTGATGTTGGCCCGCTCGGCCAGCAATTTCACTGCAGACAGGAAATCCAGACGCTCATGCTCCATGACGAAGTTGATGACATTCCCACCGGCGCCGCAGCCGAAACAGTGATAGATCTGTTTGTCCGGGCTGACACTGAAGGAAGGGGTCTTCTCATCATGGAAGGGACAGCGACCGAAGTAATTTCGGCCAGAGCGTTTCAACTGAACGTATTCAGACACCACGTCTACGATGTCGTTCGACTCGCGGATCTGTTCGATGGTCTGTTCAGGTATTAGGGCCATGCTGTTACTTTAGCTTAAGCAGTGACAAAAATAAAAACAATTGTCATTGCGAGGACTGTCCTGAGGACAGTCCGTGGTAATCCAGTCCGAAAAGCTCAGAGCATCGATTACGAGATTGCCACGTCGCCCTGCGCACAGGGCTCCTCGCAACGACATCGGAAGGTCCGATCATTTCAATTCCACAAAAGTCGCCCCGGCCCCACCTTCGTCGAGACCGCCCAGCCGGAACGCTTTCACTGAGCGATGTCCCTCCAGGACCTCATGAACCACCTTCTTGATGACACCGGTGCCCTTGCCATGAATGATCTGTATCTGTGACAGGTTCGACAGGAGAGCCTGATCGATGAAAGTGTTCAATTCCTGTATGGCAGCTTCAGCACGATAACCACGCAGGTCAAGGTTATAGGTGGCTGTGGATTCAGTCTGGACATTCACGACAACCTTGTCCCGGGGCTCCTCGGGCTCCATACCCTCAGGTAACTGCGCCAACCAGTCCAGGGGAACCTTCATTCGCTTGCCGTCCACATCGACATACACCTTCCCGGCACTGGGTTCGCCCACGATCCTGCCGGCCTGGTTCAGGATTTTCACCAGGACATCGACACCGGATCTGATCTCAGAATCTTCCACGGGCTGCAGTTCCCGGCTGTCATCCTCTTCCTCTGCTGCCAGAGCATCGACACGTTCTTCCATCGATTCCAGAGCATCATGGGCCGAGCGTATGACCTCTTTGGAAGCCTGCCCTTCGCGGATCTCCCTGATGACCTGCTCAACGGTCTTTCTTGCTGAGCGAATGATATCCTGGGCCTGTACCGCTGCGTTGCGCTCCGCGTGCTTCTCGGCCTTCTTTACCTCAGCCAGACCCTTTTCGATCTGCTTCTGCTTGCGCAGCATCTCGCGCTGTAATTCTTCCGCCGTGGTCTTCAGCGCCTTGGTCTCCTGGCGTTCTGCTTCCAGATTTCTCAGCAGGTTCTCCAGGGTTTCCCGTCCCTGCCCCAGGTAATCACGGGCCTGTTTGAGGATCCCCGATCCCAGACCCAGACGTTTGCTGATCTCGAAACCATAGCTGCTGCCCGGCACACCCGACTGGAACCGATAGGTGGGTTCAAGAGCGGCCTGGTCGAATTCCATGGCGCCGTTGATCACCTGCTCAGTTTCGTGGGCATACACTTTCAGATCCCCAAGATGCGTGGTGGCGATGGTCTTGCAGCCGATGCTGCCCAGTTCTTCCAGAACGGCCCTGGCCAGCGCGCCACCTTCGGCAGGATCGGTACCGGTACCCAGTTCATCCAGGAGCACCAGGCTGCCCTTGCTGGCTTCGTTGGTGATGGCGATGATGGCCTGGACATGGGCGGAAAAGGTGGAAAGATCATTCACCAGGGATTGCTGATCCCCGATATCCGTATAGACCTCGTCAAAGACCGGCACCAGACTACCCTCGGCAGCCGGGATGGGGATACCACTGTTGGCCATGACCGACAGCAGGCCCACTGTTTTAATGGCAACCGTCTTGCCGCCGGCGTTGGGTCCTGTCACCACCAGCGTATGTACGCCGGGTGGCATATCCAGATCCAGGGGGACCACCTCGCGTTGCAGCATGAGCCGCGGATTGCGTGCTGATTTCAGTTTCAGGTGATCCCTGTCCACGAGTTGTGGGATTGTGGCATCGAAGCGTTTTCCAAATCGAGCCAGTGCGACGTGGAAGTCGATGATCTGCAAAGCTTCAAAATTGGCCGAGATATCTATAGTGTGCGGATGCAGCCTGGCTGTAAGCGCTTTCAGGATGCGCTCGATCTCGCGCTGTTCTTCGATCTTCAGTGACTTGATATGATTGTTCAGTTCAATGAGTTCGATGGGCTCGATGAAGGTGGTGGCGCCAGTATTGGACTGGTCCTGGATCACACCCTGGACCTGGTTCTTGTAGGAGGACAGCACCGGCAGAACCAAACGACCGGCCTTCATGGTTGCCCGGTCCTCGTTCAGCCAGCCTTCCTGGTTGTAGTGTTTGACCAATCCCTGCATGCGTGAACGGACGCTGCCCGCAGCCTTCTCGATCTGTCTGCGCAACTTTGCCAGTTCCGGAGAGGCCTGATCAAGAACAATCCCGTCCGGACCCACCACCCGTTTGATCTCCTTCTCCAGGGTGGACAGGGCCGTGATCTGCTGGATCACCATCTGCCAGGCAGAGATATCCGGATCGATGCGATGCTGAAAATAGGATTGCAGGACACGGGTCTGTTCCAGGGTATTCAGAACATCCAGCAGCACCGAGGGCTGCAGGGTACTGTCCTTGATGGCCAGCAGTGTCAGAGGTTCGGCGATGTCCTCGTACTGCTGCAGACCGATCCCCTGACCTTCAGCATCGAACTGCCAGATCTCTTCGATCCGTTGTAATTGTGTTTTAAGCACTTCGGGGTCACCACCGGGTGACAGGCTGAGCAACCTGTCGCTCACCGGTGCAGAATGAGCCTCATCGGCCAGCAGCCTCAGGATATGGTCAAAACCGAGATGATTGAATGTCTGCCGGAGCGGCAGGTCGAACTCACCCATAGTTACTACATCATCACTCTTGCGGATCGAGGCCTTCCATCAGCTCCTGCATCTGTTGGCGCTGTTCCTCAGGCATCATCTCCATGGCTTTCTGGACTGCCGGATTTTTCGCTCCACCGAGATCCTTGATGATTGTCTGGATCTGGACGATATCGCCCCCTTCACCCTTCTGCATCTGGATCATCTGATCCACCAGTTTCTTCTGTTCTGGGCCCAGGGCCTTCAGCGCTTTCTGGAAGAGGGGGCTGTCGAGATCGATATTGCCGCCGGTAAGCCCGCCGCCACTCATGATCCCTCCGACGGTGTCCTGCAGCATGGCCAGTTCATCCTGAAAACCGAAGATACTGATCACATAACCCTGGAATACGTCAATGACCGGGAAGAGCTGAGAGTCCTTCTGCCAGTCCCCCCGCTTATCCGGAGGCAGGAGCATGAATGCCCATACAAAGGCAGACATGATGAGTCCGGCCTTGGTCATACCGAACAGGACACCACCGATGCGGTCGAGCCAGCCCAAAGAGATGGCTGAGAATATCTTTTTCAGGAACCAGGCTACCAGGTTGAATGCATACAGGACCGCTACAAAGGTGATGGCGAAACCGGCAATGGAGGCGTATTGCTCCGGAAGCTGAATGATCGGTTGTATGATTGCCAGGGTCACATCACTGTGGTTCATGGTGGCCCAGAGTGCGGCCGTGGCACCTACCAGTTTCATGGCACCCTGTATCAGACCTTGCCGCAAGCCGCTCAGGGCAAATAGCCCGATGAGAAAGAAGCCCCCGAGGTCAAATCCTGTTGCAATCATGCTCTATCCTAATTTCTCCCGTACATACTGTTGGAGCAGTTTACCGTCAGCCCGGCCCTCAGCAGCAGCCATGAGCTTCGGCATGACTTTGCCCATATCGGCCATGGAGCTGGCGCCTGTCTCAGTGAGCACTGAATCCACCAGGGCTTTCATTTCATCAACACTCAACATCTTCGGTAGATATTTTTCCAGAAGGGAAAGTTCAGCCTCTTCCTGCTGCACAAGGTCATCACGTCCACCATCCTGGTACAATTTCATTGCCTCACGGCGCTGCTTGACTGCCGTCTGAACGATCTTGATGAATTCTGTTTCCCCGAGTTCCTCGCCCTTCTCGATCTCACGTTCCTTGATACGGGCCTTCAGGCCGCGTATGGTACTCAACGCAGTCTGGTCCTTGGCTTTCATGGCCTGTTTCAACTCTTCGTTCAGTTGCTTCTCGAAGTCCATTCCTACACTCCTTTGAAGAGGCTGAGAAAGTAAACCTCACGTATACAGGGTACGAGTGTTTTTCGGATGCCCGGCTGGATTGACGGGCTCACAGGATGATTTCCTTGCGGCCACCGAGATCGATGTCGAGGTCCCTACTGCAATTCTTGATGTGCTTTATGATCTTTGGAAGAAGGATCAGGGAACTTCGAAGACATCCTCCAGGGCGTACTGTGCCAGCTCCAGATCGTCGGAATGGACAACGGCGCTGATACTGCTGATGGATGTTGAGATACCCAGGATATTGATGCCTTTCAAGCCCAGGGCGCGGAAAGCCGTGGCTGCCAGACCGCAGCGTTCCTTGAAATGGGGACCATAGGCCGTGATGAGACAGACTGGGAATAGTGGGTCGACGCTGATCCCGTCCGTGAGTTCCTGCACTGCAGCCAGCGCCTTCTCGAACATCTCCTTGTCCCTGACCTTCAGCGTGATGCCCATATTGGCTTTCCCGTCAGAGCCCCGATTCTCGGAAATGAAATTCACGCTCATCCCATGAAAACAGAATTCTTCCAATGCCATACCGCCCCAATCAGGTTCATCAGGCAGATTGTAGATCCGGATCAGTGTCAGGTTCTCATCGATGATGATACCGCCAATTGGTACCTTTTTCACTTCTGCTCCTCCCGGGGTAGAATCACTGTGAACTCACTTCCTTCGTCCACCTTGCTCTGCAGTTCGATCCGGCCCTGGTGTAATTCCACCAGGCGCTGAACGATTGGCAGGCCCAAACCTGTCCCGTCGGAGATGCTCCGGCGGGCATCCGGTGTCCGATAGAATTCCTGAAATATATTTTTCTGTTCCTCAAGGGGAATACCCATTCCGTTGTCCTTGACGGAGATGATGACCTCGGATTCGTTGTCAAGGATCTCTATGTCGATCTCCCCATCTTCGTTGGAATAACGCACAGCATTGCTGATGAGGTTCAGGAAGATCTTTCTCAAGGCTTGGGGATCACCCGTGAATTGACACGCCTTCTCCGAAGATCTGATGGTCAGGCTGATATGCTTTCGCTCAGCATTGGCCTTCTCATCCTCCACAATATCGTTTATGATCTGACAGAGGTTGACCTGCTCGAATTCCTGACGCTCCTGCATTGATCCGTAGGTCAGATCGGACAGATCCTTCAACATCTTGATGGTCTCCTCTCCCTTGCGGAGTGAACGATCAACCATATCCAGCACCCTGTCGTCAACTTCTTCCCCGAGTACATCCCTGATCACCATGAGCGTGGAGATCATGGTGGAGATCGGGGATTTCATCTCATGGCTGGAAATCCGGAAGAAATTCACCTTGGAGTGATTCACCTCCTGCAAGCGGCGATTGATGTTTTCCAGCTGGTCACGCACCTTGCGATGTCTATCCGTGACACTCTTGGCCAGGTAGGCGGACGCAAAGATCGTTGTAAGGAAGATCAGCCAGGTGGCCACGATGATCTGGATGTTACCCGCCACGTGAATACTCGGATAAAAACAGATATGCGGGATGATCAGCCATAGTTCCAGCGCCAACAACGTGGTGTACAGCAGGACCGCCATTCCAGCATAGATATAGGGGCGGGTACCTGGGAAGATGATGCTGGCGATTATGATGTGGAATACATAGAAGAATGAGAGGGGACTCTCGATCCCACCGGTAAGATAGATCAGGAAGGACAACAGGAACAGATCGGCCGTCATCTGGTTGGTGAGCAGTGTAACAAGGCGTTCCTTTGTGAAATGCCTGGATACCCGGGTGATATAGAGATAGACGATATTGGAGAGGATCAACACCAGTAGCACGGCACCCAGTGTCCGTGCATCATGATAGCCGGGGAGCAGGAAGATGGTGCCCAGGATCCCTGCGAACAATCCCAGGACAGCATACCAGCGCAGGCGTATAAGCCACAAGTTGCGGCGTAGCAGGGAGGCAGCGGTAAAGGCTGGTAGCTCGTCAATCATGATGTAATTGCCCTCACATCAGGCGATGTGAATGGCGTTATCCCTACAGTTTTACGTGCTGTCGGACGACATCCACGAGTTTCTTGGGATTGACCGGTTTTTCCAGATAGGCATCTACGGGTAAAAAGTCCTCATCTTTGCTGGGATCGAAGTGGAATCCGGTCTGGGTACCCACAGCCGTCAGAATGACAATCGGTGTATCCTTGATGCTTTCGTCATTGCGGATCTGGTAGGCGACATGAAAGCCCTCATCGATCTGGGCCATCATCACATCAAGCAGGACAAGGTCGGGTTTCTCATTACGGAGTTTCTCCAGGCCCTTGTTTCCGTCCTGGGCGTCAATGACCTCGAAATCTGCCGCTTCAAGCGTGACCCGCATGGCTTCGACAAGATCGAAATCATCGTCAATGATCAACACCTTCTTAGACATAGAGCATTACCTCCTAGGCTATCGCAGTGCCACCGGTCCCCCGGTAAGCTTCTGTCTCTTTGATGCTGCTGTTCAGAGTCTCGCGAACCAATTGGAGAACGGGTTCGATGGCAGACTGAACAGGCGTAGAGAGTTCACTTCCAACATTAACCGATAGCGGTTGAATACCAATAAAATTAAGGTTTTGTGGCAACAAGCCGAGTGATTCACCGAGCTGTAGAGCCTCGGTGAGACCTATCCCGTGCAGGGACAGATGGTCCTCGCTGACCACCAGGCTGACCTCCTGTTTCGAGAAGGCTTTCACTGAGCCGGGCTCGGAGCCCATACGGGTGGCATCGATGATCAGTACGTTCTCGCGCTGATGCAGAAGATCGAGCATCCCCAGTGCGTCCAGGCCGCCTTCCACCAGTTCCAGCCGGGGTTCGTCCCAATCCCGCAGTTCATCCAGGACATGGACGCCGATGGCGTCGTCGCCACAGAGGCGGCTGCCCATTCCGATGATCGTCAGCTGGCTCATAGCAGGGATCATTCCTCGATGAATTTCACATCCAGCATGTGAACCGAGCAGGAAATACAGGGATCGTATGCACGCACCAGCATCTCCAGCTGCAGGGTGATCTCGGATTGGGTCTTGTTTACGATCTCCGGTACGAGTTTCAGCATGTCATCATCGATATTGGCCAGGTTCTGGCCGGTGGGGATGATGCAATTCGCTTCGATGATGTTACCCTTGTTGTCATAGGTGTAATCATGGAACAGAATTCCTCTGGGAACCTCGTTGGAACCGTAACCGCGCCCATAGCGAGTGGGGGTCTGGTTCGGTTTCTCATCCTTCAGGCCATTGTCCAGCAGGGTATCGATGAGGGTGATGGTGTCCACCATGCAATGCACCGCTTCAACCACCTGGGCAATGGTGATCATGTATGGATTGGTACAGGGTGCGGTGAGCCCCAGTTCTTCAGCGGCTTTCTGCGCTTCCGGCACCAACTGATCATGATTGTTGTTCCAGCGTGCCAGGGCTCCCACCATGTAGGAACTGCGGTTGTTGCGGGCATGCTTGGATGTGCTGTGGGGTACGATGAATTCGTTGGTGACATCCAGGTATTTGGAAACGGGCGTCGCACCGGTATCCGATGAGTATATCTCACCATCATAGAGTGCATACTCATCACTGTGTTTCAGTGAGATGTATTCTGTTTCACGTTCAAACTGAGGGATGGCACCGGCCAGGGCCTTCATGGTCTCCACAGTGGCCAACCCGTCCGGGATGCCCTCCTCCACGATACGGCGCTTTATCTCAAGCAGTTCTCCCTTTTCAGGAATACGGGTGAATCCGCCGGGTACTGTGGTGATGGGATGCACAGCACGCCCCGAGATGATATCACCGATATCATTTGCTAGGCGCTTCATGCGCAAAGCCCTGACAACCACGTCCTTGTGGGTATTGATCAGCGGGAATACGCTGCCCACGTTCAGGAAATCTGGCGCTGCCAGGAAGTAGGCATGCAGCACATTGGACTGGATAGTTGCACCATGGACCAGGATTTTGCGCAGCAGATAGGTCTGTTCGGAGATGTCCAGACCCAATGCGTCCTCGGTGGCGCGCAGGGAGGTCATCTGATGACCCAGGGAACAGATCCCGCAGATACGGGAAGTGATGATGGCTGCTTCCTGGAAATTCCGGCCTTTCATCATGGCCTCGAAGAAACGGGGGGCTTCAACGATATTGAGATGGGCTTTTTCCAGCACACCTTCCTTCATATTGACCACGATGTTACCGTGGCCTTCCACACGGGTCAGGTGGTGGACGTTGATATTCAGATCGCGGCTCATAATTGGACCTCATTCGCGTTGTAGAGCAACATGCGTTTCCGGGCTTCGTCAAGTGAGATGCCGTTGCTTTCCATTATCTCCAGCATCCCCTCTTTGTTCAGATCCTCCACAAGTCCCCGGCAGCCGGTACAGAACTGGCCGAATGAGGGACAGATGGCTTCACAGCCTCCGCGGGTGACCGGTCCCAGACAGACCATACCACGGTCGTAGAGACATTCATTCTCTTTGAGCTTGCACTCGACACATACCGCTGAATTGTACTTCGGTGGTTGTTTGCCCATGACAAGGGCAATGAAGAGTTTGAGGAAATCGGGCTGGCTCATGGGACAACCGCGTACCTCGTGATCCACCTTCACCACGGAGGAGATAGGCATTGCCGGTAGTGTGGCGAAGCGATACTTCCCCTCGCCATAGACGGTCTCACGCACCTCATCGATGGGATGGAGGTTCTTCATGGCATTCACACCGCCATTCACGGCACAGGCCCCAAGGGCGACCAGGGTTCCGCAGCGGCGGCGTATATCATGGATCCGTTCCACACAGGAGGGGGTTGAGATCGATCCTTCGATAAAGGCGATATCGTAGTATTCAGCCTTGTCATCCATGGCTTCACGGAATTCAACAATGTCCACGTGCTCGAGAATATCCAGCAGAGCGTTCTCAAAATTCAGTTTGTTCAGCTGACAACCTTCGCAGCTGGTGAAATCGAAAAAGGCAACTTTGGGTTTCATCAGAGTGCCTCCTCTAGGGATTTGATCTCAGCGTAATTGAATACTGGACCTTCGAGGCAGCAGTAGACGCCATTGATCTGACAATGGCCGCATTTCCCGACACCGCACTTCATTCTGCGCTCCAGAGAGACAAAGATGTTCTCATCAGCGACCTGCTTAGATTTCAGCGCCATGATGACGAATTTGTACATGATGGGCGGGCCTGTGATAGCCACCGCCGTGTTGTTCAGATCAAGTTCCAGGGGCGGTATCAATGTCGTGATGACACCGACGTTGCCATCCCAGTCCTCATCTCCTCTGTCCACGGTAAGATGGAATTCGACATCATCGCGGTTCGACCATGACTCCAACTCCTCTTTGAACAGCAGTTCGGCTGGGGATTTTGCGCCATACAGAATGATAAGTCGTCCATAATCCTCACGGTTATCGAGGACATAGTTGATCAGTGAGCGCAGGGGTACCAGACCGATACCACCGGCCACGATCACCAGGTCCTGGCCCTTGAACATGTCAACGGGGTAACCTACACCGAAAGGACCGCGAATACCGAGCATGTCGCCGGCTTCATAGCCTTTGAGCACGTTGGTCACCATGCCCACCTGCCGGATGCACATTTCAAAGGCACCCTTCTTTGTGGGTGACGAGGAGATCGAGATGGCGGATTCACCAACACCGAACACGGAGACCTTTACGAACTGTCCTGGTGCATGGCCCAGATCCTTGCCGTCCGGCATTTTGATCTCGTACCATTTTTCCTGGTCGGTGAGTTGTTTGGCCTGCGTGATCTCGCAGAGTGTCGGGTAATAAAGATCCTGTACTTCAGCGTGCGAAGCTTCATGTAATTGTTTCACCATGACCTCCTTACACCGCAACCCGGCCGGCCCGGGAATACTGTTCTTCTTCGTGTTCCTGAATGAGATCATTCACGATCTCGGTGAGCGAGATCTCAGCCGGACAGAATGCCGTGCAGCGTCCGCAGCCAATGCACCATGGCAGGCCTTCCTGCTCGGTGATGTATTTGAATTTCCTGTACAGGCGATGACGTGTTCGCTGGCTGTTGCGCTCACGGAAATTCTCACCACCGGCAACTTCGGCGAAGGCCATGAGCATGCAGCCGTCCCAGTTACGCTGGCGGGAGCCGTCCTGGGCTGAGATATTGACGTCGTCCTGGACGTCGAAGCAGTAGCACGTAGGACAAACGAGGTTACAGGTCCCACACCCCACACAGCGTTCTGCAACCTTGTTCCAGACCTCGGAATGATAGGCTTCATCAAAGATCTTGGGCAGCCGGTTGTAATGGTATCGCAGACGTTTCTTGAATTGGTGTTCCGGTGATTCGATGCCCTCACATGCGCTGAGGTCCTTGAAACCCTCCAGCAGTTCAGCACCGGCTTCACTTACCACCACCACTTGGTAGTTATCACCGATCTTGCTGAGGAACAGGTCAAAGCCATCCATGGTCTCTACCGGGATCCCCACACTATCGGAGAAATGGTAATCATCCGGCTCGAAGGAGATACCGACAAAGCGCGATTCCTGGCGGCGCTTGAAGTAATTGGCCTCCGGATTGCGTGTGAGCATGTTGTGATCCAGGCGCAGGATCGATTGCATCTCGTAACTGTGCACCGCGAAGAAGACACGCTTCTCGATGTCGATCTCAACCGGCGAGAAACTCGGTTCCGCTATGGAGAAATCCATCAGCTTCTCTACCGGTGGCAGAAAGTACTTCTTCAGTGGCAGCAGGGTGCGATTGTAGTCAAGTACGACATCATGACTATCGTCAACCCGCTCGTAGGAATACGATACCTCCCCCTTGTGGTGCGGTGCATACACCGAACCGAATGATCCCAGATGCTTGATCAGGGCGGGGACGTCCGCAGCCAATAACTTGAAACACTGCATGTTTACGTCCTTACAGCTTTATGAATGTTGACATGTTCTATGGTGTTCATGCTGCAAGGCATTTATGCAAAGCGTGTGCCACTGGGAGGCTACTGTATATCAACAGTTGGCGCTGACAAGTATTCACAAACCCGAATGCGACCAGGATCGATCAAGATTGTTAAGTGGTTCAACGACAATAGCTTGGCAGGTGCCTGCCAAATTCATTATTGGCGCAACATAATAATTGCGCATTATTAAGTGTTATCGGATGGGACTACTTCGGGAAGACGGGTGCTAGATTTGAGAATGGGATCAGTTCATGCTGATGTTATTGTTCGACAGGGGATCCACCCGCTTCATGAGCTCCATGGTGTCGATGTGATCATCAAGATACCAGAGCACGCGGTCTACCCTGTCGCGTATCCGGTCCAGGGTAAACAACTCGTATTGGTCTTCCGGTGGGATCGGGAGTGTTTTGGCCACCAGGTTAATGAGGCTGATGGATGATTCCTCGCGGCTGAGCAAGGGGCTGAAATCGATTTCTTCACTGGAATGCTGCGCCAGATAGTCCAGGCGTTGCAGCAGAGCCTCCTTGTCGGCCTGGAAATCATCCTGGAGGTCATTCTCCTCCAGATTGTGCAGATTGGCCACCCGATAGGGATAGTCCTGCACAAGTTCACCGAAGCCGACA
This sequence comes from uncultured Lentisphaeria bacterium, assembly GCA_964454335.1. Lineage (GTDB taxonomy): Bacteria > Fidelibacterota > UBA8477 > UBA8477 > JABMPR01 > CAYVVT01. Next base: position 13,658 of record CAYVVT010000010.1, read on the forward strand.
CGACTGATACCACGGAGGACAATGTTGTACTTGCCCTCTTCCAGTTCCTCGTAAGAGGTGATCTCTCCCAGGCAACCCATGGGATAGATCTCCGGATTACTGTAATAATGATCTTCATACCCGGGTTTGAGCAGCGCCATGGCGATGTGTTTCTCACCCTCCAGGGCACTGCCCACCATTTCCCGGTAACGGGATTCAAAGATATGATATACTGCAGTCGTCTGTGGAAACAGGGTCAGATTTGAAAGCGGGAATACCGGCGCGTAACGCTGCTCTGAGAACATCATTCAGAAACCGGCTGGTCCCATGACCCGTAATACAGTCAGGGCATGATCACTTTCATTGATTATACCCACTGAGTCACCGGCAGTTACCAGCAATGAGGTGTTGGCAGTAAGGACAAGTACCTCGTCTCCCGCCTCGAATACCGCTTCGCCTTCCAGGATCCAGAACAGGATGTCCGAGCTCATGGAAACCTCCGGGGATACGAATTGACCGGCACCGACGCAGAGTAGCTCCGCCTGGAGATTGAGGGTCTTGAACAACTCCTCGATCCGTGCTGACTCATCGCTGAACTTCGCCACCTCCCGCAGATATTTGACATCGATGCTCATGCAGCCAACTCGATGACTTTATGTACCAGCTTTTCGATCCCGTCTGCTGCCTCGCTGATCCGCTGGGCGGACATGTAGGCCGGTGTGGACACGATCCTGTGCTGTTCATCCACAACGAATTCCCTTACCGGGCAACTCATATGTACACCGCCCATTTCCGTAATGGCCGCCGCGGCACCTTCGTCCTCATCACCTATGGTAAGGCTGATCCCCGGTCCGAATATTTTCGGGATCATCGCTGGTGCAATACAGACAAATCCCAGGGGCTTGTTCTGTACCGCCATGGCCTTGCAGAAACGGACAAGATCCGGCTGGACTTCACAGCCGGCACCATTGACGGCAAAATCACTGAGATTCTTGGCCGCCCCGAATCCGCCGGGCAAGATGACAGCGTCGTAGTCATCTGCGTTGGCCTTCGCCAGATCCAGGATATTCCCCCGGGCAATTCGGGCAGCTTCCACCAGGACATTACGATTTTCATCCTCGGCCACTTCACCGGTAAGATGGTTCACCACGTGCATCTGCGGCATATCGGGCGCCATGCATTGATACTCCACGCCTGCCCGATCAAGGGTCAGCAGGGTGATCACAGCCTCATGCAGTTCGGCGCCGTCGTAAACCCCGGAACCTGAAAGGATCACTGCAAACTTCTTCATTTGAACCTCCTTCAGTCCGGACCAGCGCTACCACTGGTACCCGGACGTATCATACTGATCCGGGTCGTCACCTGCCTCGGAAGGACGCACCCAGATCTCTTCTCCTCGTAATTCGACCTCATAAACCTCCAACTGGGTATAGGATGGCTTGATCCCCTTTCCCGTGGAAAGTCTGTATTGCCAGAGATGCAGCGGACACTGGATCACATCACCATTCCAGTTGCACAACTCCAGTTTGAATCCATTATGTTTACACAGCCCTGATCGTACGAGATATCCATCAGCTGTATGGAAGATCGCAATGTCCTCATCACCCAGCATGAAATTCCTTACCCCATCCCTGGGTACGTCGGCAGTCGTACAGACTTTCTGAAAATCACCGCTCATTCGGCGACCAGTCCCCTTTCAGCACCTTTTCGGCCCAGAGCAGGCCCACCATGGTCTTTGCATCTGTGATCTGACCCTTGCGGATCTTTTCCAGCCCCTCATTCAACGATAATTCCACGACTTCCAGGAATTCATCCTCATCCGGGTCCTGACCCAGATGTTCCAGGTCCCTGGCAAGATACAAGGCAATAAATTCGTCGGTGTATCCGATGGCTGGATGGATCCGGCCCAGATAGGACCAATCCCTCGCCGCGTATCCCGTTTCTTCCAGCAACTCGCGTTTTGCCGCGGAAAGATGGTCTTCCCCATCATCGATGACCCCTGCAGGCAATTCATAGAAGACGGCACCAGGAGCATAGCGATACTGACGGACCAACACCAGCTTGCCATCCTTCAGAATGGGTATGACCACAGCGGCACCTGGATGCACAATGTATTCACGGGTGCTCTCGGATTGATCCGGCAATCTTACCCTGTCCCGTTTGACATGTAACAGCCGGCCTTTGAAAACCGTTTCGGTTTGGATCGCTTCTTCTTTGAATTCCTTATCAGACATGCTTGGTTAGGTTAGAATTAAGGATCGGGAAATGCAATTGGATTGCGAGCGGACCACTCACGTGATCTGTCGGAATTCGGACTCAAACCTTCTCGCGAAGTGTTGCTGCCAGCAGAACCGTATCATCTGTCATGATACCACGGATCATGCGGTCGCTGGCGAAACTGCGCATGCGATCAGCATCGTTCACCACCCAGACGTGCATGGGGATGGACTTCATGCGTGCCCAGAAACGCACACCGCGGGTCACGTATTCCTCATGTGGATGGAAGATGTCGGGGTGGGTCAGATGGATCCCGAGATGGATGGGAATGGCCCTCAACCAGGACCAGAAGCGCACATCCCGGGTCATACTATCTTCCGGAGGCAGATCCGTATGCGGTTGCGGGACATGGACCCACTGAGGATTCCGCAAATTGAAAATGGAGGGTTCGAACCATAGCTGGGCGGTGAAGATGGTAGGATCGGCCATTTTGATCCGCCAGATATTCAGCGGATTGAAGGAGGAGACAATACAGCGGTCTCGGATCCCGTGTTCATGGATGAATCGCACCACCTCCAATTCAATGCGCTGCTCAGAGAAGAATGAGAAATTCTTGATCTCGATATTGAAGACCAGATCGTCCGGCAATGCCTGGATGACTTCGAGTAAGGTGGGGATCTCCTCCCGCCGGCCTTCCCATTGGACGGCCGCATTGATGCTCTTCAGCTCGGCAAGCCTGCGATCAGAGAGCCGGCCCACGTCGCTGGTGGTACGTTCAAGGGTGGCATCATGCAGAATGACCAGATGTCCATCCCGGGTGCGGTGCACATCCAGCTCAATTGCGTTGCAGCCATCTGAGACTGCTTTCCGAAAAGCGGGCAGCGTATTCTCCGGTTCAAATTTTGATGCGCCCCGATGACCAAAGAGCAGAAAACCTTTTCGGTAAAGTACAGAGGGATCCAGGGGCCGCCAGATGAAGAAATGCCTGATCATCAGGCCCAGGACGAGGACCATAAATGTTATCCAGAAAAGTGATTGCGGCATGAGGGTCCAGACACCGGCTCAGGGTAGCATGATCAGCTTCTGGTATCCCAGGGATTTTATCACCGATTTCTCGATGGGAAAGAAGCGATAGCTGCCGCTGTTGTACAGGACTGCCTGATCATCATAATGGGGAGAGGCTGGATTCCCGGATTGTCCCGTGGGCAGTACACAGCGGGTTGCCGTCGTGAACTCACTGAAATCATATATATGCCTCAGGGACGGTCCCAGTACCACCTTGAATGGATTGAACAGTTCGAATTCCATGTTGTTCACAGTCGTGCCGGATCCAGGTGCTGGAAAAGGTCCGACATCAAGTCCCAGGAACCGTTCAACGGGTTTGATATCGGACATGGCATGCAGATGGGTCAGGGTGTGCAGACGGCCCCAGCGCCAACGGCGTGGATTCTGACCCAGGGTCTCCTTCAATTCGCGTGAGGTGTTCAGCAAGGCTCTGATGACGATCTCCCTGGGTGTCTCGGTATACTGGATGGTATTCCGGTCGTCAAACCAGTTGGTCTCACCCAGTTCCAGCAAATACTGCAGGTTGCGGATCGGTACGTTGGCCAGCGTGAGGAAACCCTTGGTGTAACCCGGTCCCAGCTCCTCGAGTTCATCCCCATAGACCTCTTCGGTAAGTTTGACGAACAGAGTGTTGAAAACGGTGGCACCGATGCTGGCATCGTCATTCAGGAAATTCCAATCTTCCAGAATATCCAGGATCAGGATCACCTCGGGGAATTCCACCGGAGCGGGACGCCCATACTTCAGGATCTGGGGGATCAGGTCCCGGGCATGATCCGAGAGTACGTCCATCTGGATGACGGCCATATCGCTTGCCGTATATTTCCGGTCCCAGCTCAACATCTCGTGGATGCGGTTTGCCCGGGAGGGCGGTTCCCAATAGGCTGAGATATAGTAGGGAAATGAGTCATCAATGGTTTTGTTGTTGGCTGTGGCGATAAATCCTGAAGCCGGGTTGTACAGATAGGGTAACTCATCCTGGGGCACAAAGCCCTGCCAGTCATAGCGCGGATCATCCCCGGGCAATGGCACCAGGCCGGTTCCCGGGAAACGCTTGGGTATCAGGGTGGCTGGCCGCCAGCCGATATTGCCAGCTGTGTCCGCATAGACGATGTTCTGGCCCGGCACGTGGAATTTGGCCACGGCAGCGGAGAATTCCTCCCAGTTGGTGGCCAGGTTCAATTCAAAAATAGCGTCCACTTCGGTCGTGGTATAATTACCCACCCAGCTCATGGCAATGGGCGGGTGATTCCTGCCCTTCAAAACCTCATGTACATCGTTGATGATGGGGCCGTGGATCGTCTCCCGTACCGTAAAGGGTACCGGAGGTCCATCTTTGACCATTATGGCGGTGGTATGCAGATCCATGAAACGCCAGCCGCCGTCGTAATAATAGCGGTCGGGATCTTCCTCATTGATGATCTCGATATAGAAATCCATGTCGTCGGTCATGACGTTTGTATAGCCCCAGGCAATGCTCTGATTCTGGCCAATCACCACCAGTGGGATCCCGGCAAGTGTAGCACCGGCCACATCGAAGCGGCCGCCCACAAGATGCATTTCATACCATACAGCTGGTTGACGGAAACCCAGATGCGGATCGTTTGCCAGTAGTGGTTTGCCACTGACCGTGCGTGAGCCGTGCAGTACCCAGCTGTTGCTGCCGATATGTGATCCCCAGGCTCCGGTAAGCTGGCGGATCTTTGTTTCGGACTCAAGAAAGGGACGGGCTGCCTCGCTGAATCCTTTGGGTACCTTGGGAACGATATAGGGTTTGGTGTCCGGGTAAACAGGATATAGATCTCGGGCCAGATCCTCACCCAGCTTATCCAGGACCGCCCCGAAGACGAGCTCGGGCATCCAGGCCAGATTCAGATCATGAGCCATCAACCGTGAATAACCGATCATATGCTCCAGGGACCAGCGGAGTGGCTGGTAACCGGCCAGAAAGAATTCTACCGGCAGATCGTCCCGGTGGCTGTCGATATAGGCGTTGATACCGTCTATTGACCGCTGCAGCAGTCGCTTGTACTCCGGATCCATTTCTGCGACGATCTTCTGGGCCACACGATAGAATCCCCAGATCCGTAAATATTTATCCATCTCGATGTATTCAGAGCCGAGCACCTCGGCAAATCTGCCTTCCACAGCCCTGGCCATACCGTCCATCTGGAAGAGGCGCTCGGAAGCCTGGATGTATCCCGTTGCAAAAAAGAGATCTTCCTCGTTGATGGCATATACATGTGGAACGCCATATCCATCTGTATAGACCTGTACCGGCGCAGTAAGCTGCGGAAGGGTCAGCTCACCATCAAATTGCGCCCTGGGGCCACGTAGAATGAAGAATTTGGTGAAAGCGGCAAGGGCGATAATGATAAGTAGAACAATGGATAATATTCGTAAAACCAGATTCATGAATGTTTCCCTCGAGCGATTTCGGGCTGACAATTTAGTCGAGAGCAGCTTTTGTTACAAAGCTCAATGCAAACACATCCAGAAGCTTCTCGCGTTTTAATAATTCCAACACCGAGTAGATTAGTGATCATGTTGGAACAGGTCATTGACGGCACCACCCCATGGGATCATAAACCGATATTCCAACTTTCGGGTGAAGAAGATCTTGAGCTCAGTATCCGGCTCCTGGTGAAGGGACAGCTAGAATACGTTGAGTTACTGCCCGCCTGTCTGGTGCAACGACCCGCCATTGTCGTCCACGAGATCCGGAAGTTCACGAAGCGGATCCGGGCACTGCTCAAACTGACATCAGCGGCACGACCCGCCGGCACCACCCGCGAGGCCATGCTGGCACTCAAAGAGCTCAGCGCAGAACTATCGCCAGCCAGAGAAGCGATCGTGCACGCCATCACCTTTCAGAACCTGTTATCCATCAGCAGGCAACCACTTGAACTGGACGCGCATATTTACGCACAACTTGAATCTGCAGCGCTGGAGTCACAGAAGGACGTTGTTGACAATGAGCGTCTGCACAAGAAGCTCAATGCTGCAACGACAACAGTCAGATCCTGGTCCGAAGGATTTTCCATTACGGTCACCCTTTATGATTTTTTACTCATAGAACTACGCAACAGCTACCGCCGGGCACGAAAGGCCTTCCAGAAATGTGCGGGATCACCGGATCCGGACCTTCTGCACAGCTATCGCAAACTGGTGAAGACCTTGTGGTATTTTTTAAGAATGCTGGAAAAGTGGTTGAATGAAGAGGGTGAGGGAGTCACCCTGGCAGTGGATGACCTGGGGGCCATCCTAGGGGACACCCATGATCTCGATACCCTGAAACACAATCTGAGTGAAGGTTCGGCCGCAAAGGCACGATCATGGGCTTCCGAGGAACTGATGTCTATCTGGGAGCGAACCAGGCTACATTACTGGGAAACTGCGTATCAGCGCAGTTCGGAAATATTCGCGCTGCGGCCAAAACAATTCCTGGAAATGCTTACCAGGGATCGTTGAACATCTCTATCTGGGCAGCGAACCTTTCCGGCATATCCTTTCGAACTGGCAGTACTGACAGGCCCTGGATTCATCCCGTGTCGTCAGTGGGTAGGTTCCTTCCTTCAAATGAGAGCCATAATCGAGAATGGCCTTTCTGATCCCCTCCAGACTCCAATCACCGTCCTCCCTGATGGCAATGGATCTCCTGTTGTTTGACAATCCGGCGCTCATGACGGGGTGGTGTGGATCAAGCTCGCCAATCGGATCTGATAGTCCGCTGGTGCCCAGGGCATACCCGCTGACCTGATCCAGGTTCAGGATCACCGACTTATCGGGATAACGCTCCTTCAACACCAGGAAATATACCAGCATCTGGGAGGACCAGAATCCACGGGTGGCATCCAGGTCGATCCCACCAGTCTTGTAATCCACGCACCAGACGCCTCCCGGACCAACAACGACCCGATCGACAACACCCCTCAGGATCATTCTCAGCGAGTTATCCGTATCAGCGATCACCAACTCAGGCCAGGAATCCCCAGATCGGTCCGGCAGACCAAAGGCCTGCTCGAAATAGCTCTCGCTCTCAAACTGGCCCAAGAGTGCAGCTTCCTTCATCAGCATGGCGCTGATAAGGTTCAATTCGGGTTTGTCGAAATTATCCAGATAAGGTTCCGATCGGAGATGGGATATCAGGTCTTCGCGCTGGATCAATGATTCATCAGCCAACAGCTCATTACGTATTTCCTCCAGGAGCCCGGCAGTCACCTTCAGATCAGCGAGCTCCCCGAATCCGCCCCTCTTACCGAAGCGCTCCAACAACCTGTGGACCAGGAGGCCGAGCTCGGGATCAAAGGGTGGGACGATGCTGGATTCCATGGGCTCCAGCTGCAGTACCCGAGCATACCAGAATCGCTGCGGGCAACGGATGAGATCATCCAATCTGGTAGCGGACAGAGATATTTCACGAAATGCTCCAACTTCTCCGATCGCGCCGTTGTATGGGTGCAGCCCTTCATGACCCAGAAGCTCGTGGCGCCGGAACCAATCGTTTTCATGTTCCAGCCCACTCACCCTCTGTCCATTCAGTCTGGAAAGGTACTGCCGTCTGTTCGCCGGTTTCAGTGAATTGCTGAAGGCTGGTTTTAGCTTCTTGAAGAATTCCATGAATGTACTTGCCTGCAGCGCCGCACCGTCCACATCCCGCTCTGGAGCTGATAGCCACAGACCGTCTGGAAAGCGTTCCAGCCAGCGGTTCAACAAACTGAGGTTCAGATGCCAGGGCACTACTTCACTCCGGGTGAGGAATGGATTGTTGTCAGGCTTCAGCGGGAACTGCCCTTCGGTGAGACCCAGGACGAGAAGGTGCTGTGTTTCCAGGTTCGCCGTTTCAAGGTAGGAAACGATCTCAACACCAAAGGCCTGGGAGGCACTTGAGACTTCCAGGTTTTCCAGGCGGTTCCGGAGCTCACGCGACAGATCAGGAGTGAGGCTATCACTGCTGCCGAATCGTTCCCAGTGTTCCTGGATATCATGCAGACAATCGATCGCTGCTGAAAATGCGGATCGTGCGACGGCGGAATCATCGATCCCATGCAGGTGTTGCTCGACTTCCCAGCGGTCCAGATGCTCCAGCAGACGTTCAATGCGTGTATACATGTTCCTGCGGTCGGGGAACTTCTCCACCAGTTGCCAGAACCTGCCAAACAGTGATCTCGCCTGCTCCAGTGACCGGGGCAGATTATCAGTATTCAGAAGCTCCCTTACTCCCTGGACCTGCTCGCGACGGCACCAGGCATCCAACTGCATGGCCAGGATCTCATCCTCTTGGGATCCATGCAGGAAAGGAACCAGCCACACCGATGCCGCTTGCTCCCAGCGTGGTCGATTCAGATCCACCAGCCTGAGAAAGGCGAATATGAACTGGGTGAGAGGTCGTTCCATTACCGGTTCCCGCTTCGAGATGCGGAGGGGGATTCCATGGCTGCCAAAATTGGCTTTAATGACGGGCACATAACGCTCAGGTGATGAAACAGCGACATGGATCTGCTGGAGATCCACCCCTTCGGCCACAATTCCATTGATATGCCGGGCTGCCAGTTCAACCTCTTCCTGTACCGAAAAGCAGTGGTGGTACTGGAGCTGTTCCTGCCCGGCGGGGAGTCGAGCGACCTTTCTCCAGGAATGTTCATCCCAGTGGGATATTTCTGCATCAATTCCGGTGAGAGTTGGTACGATGAACGTTGAACTGTCCTGTGAGCTTGCAAGTTCTTTGAAGAATCGAAAATCACCGGGGGTGATAGCGTAATGCCCGTTCACCAGAACAGTGAAGCCTTTCAGGCGGGTGAGATCCAGCAGTTCATCCGGAGCTGCGATATCTCTGTCATGGCACCAATTCAGGAAACGTGAATGCAGATCCTGGCCCTGTGCGGTCAATTCCCATCCCTGAGATGCCTTGTAGAATGCTGCAGCCAACTGGTTCACGGTTCCCCAGTTGGATGTGGGACCCAGGATGCTCGCAGCGCCAATTCTGGCGCGATATGGGGTCAACCTCCTTCCGGGTGATCGCAATTGCTGCTTCAGGGTCTGGAGGGTGAGAACCTGGCTTCCCGGGATCAACCTGCCGTTCGCAGCCAGACTTGCGTGACGCCTCTCGGTATTTCCCCTGGTGGGTTCCACCAGGAGGAATGGCTCGTTCTCCGGTAGATGCTTGAGAAGTGTTTCATCTGATTCCCCGGTGAGTACTTCCGGGATCGCTACTGTGAAGCATGATCCTCGTTCCCTCTCCAGGTGTTGCAGATATGCCTTGGGATCAGGAGTGATCTCCAAACTCGATTCAGCATGACGAAGGAAGAACAAACTCGCAGCCGCGTCGATCCCATAGCTCTGCTTCAACATCCAGAGATAGGTTTGTATCTGAAACCAGTACGGATGCCGGCCGGACCGTATCTTCTCCAGTGGTGGATCCTCATCGGTTTTATAATCCACCAGATACCAGCGGCCTTCAAATTCGTATAGCAGATCCAATACTCCGTTGACGATATATTGGGTCGTTGTATCCTCCATCCAGCCCATGAGCGGCAGTTCCGGGAATTTCTCTTCCTGGGAAAGTGTGTCGAGCCTGGCTTTCAAGTGGCTGTTCAGATAGTTGGGCAGGCACTGCTCCAACTCCTCAAGCAGATCCCCGTGCTGTGAGGTGGCAACATGCTCCTGCAGATAGGTCTGGATGTGCTCATGATCCGCCTGTAGATCTGTCCAGCCCATTTCGATGATCTTGTGCATCAAGCGACCAAAACTCAGGGCAAAGCCATCATCCTCACCCTCCAGTGAACGACTTTCGATGAGCGGTCGGAAATGATCATTCTTCTCCACCCAGGTCATGATGGTGTGGGGCGAGATCTCCTCTAATCCTTTCACTGCAGGTGGTTTGGGGGGACCAGGATCGACGGGGAGCTCTGGTGTTTCTGAGCCGGCGAGGTATTTGACGACTTCCTCAGCCTCGATCCGTTCCACCCGGATATTCTTTTCATGGATGGAACAAGCCTCCCACTCTGATGCTGACTGACTGTAATTCTTCCCGTCAAGAAGCCGGTCCAGGTCAAATCCAGGAGCAACATAGCGCTTCCACCAGCTGCGGCTGTCCTTGATTCCACGTCCCTCAAGCGCCAGGAAACTGATGGCATGTATGGCCCGGGTAACAGCAACATAGAATACGCGTTTATCTTCAGCTTCTTCTGCCGCCCGGTCAGCTTCCCTGACATTCTTTGTCAACAGGGGTCGTCGGGTACCCTGTTCTGACTGAAAGGTCAGCGCCGCTTCCCAGTTCTGACTTTGTGGATTTTGCCAGTAGTACAATCCGCTGTGTTCTCCCCTGACAGTCCGTTCCATTTCAGGCAGGATCACTCCGGGGAATTCCAGGCCCTTGGCCTTATGAATGGTCATGATGTGAATGTGCGCTGTGCTGGGGAGCTCCGCCTGGGAGTCATCTCCCTCCTGGATCTGGAACTTCAGGGTTTCGTAGATCTGTCTGAGGTCCTGGCCTTCAAGTGACCGTTTGTGCAGATAGTGGATCAATCGCTCGAGGTTGGCCAGTCTTGCCGGGCCATTGATCTCCGAGATCCAGCCGAGTCGGCGTTCTTCCACCTCATCGAGGATCTGCTCGATGAGACGGTCGACCGGCTGACTGAGACTCAGCTGTCGCCAGTTCCTGATCTGGTCGTAGACCTCAGGTGCAAAATGCAGCAATGTGTTCCATACCCAGCCGCTTGCCCGGTCAGGACCGGCTTTGTTCGCCAGTTCCTGGATCAGTACGTCCGGCCAGACAAAGAAGGGGCTGCGCAATAGTGCCGTCAGGGCCATATCATCCAGCGGATTGATCAGGATGGAGATGAGATGAAAGAGATCATAGCTTTCCTGCTGCTGGAATAGTCCACGACTGGCCACTACCTCAAAATCGAGCCCGAGCTTATTGAATGTCCGGATATAGTCAGCGATGCGGGTGAAGCTGCGCAGCAGGATACCTACCGCCGGCCCCTGATTCACCCGGATACCCTTGTCGTCCAGCCATTCCAGCATCTTCTTGGCAGCGTAGGCAGCCTGAAGAGCATGGGCTGGCTCCAGGATGTTCCCGGGTGCACAGACCTGGATGTTACAAATCGACTTGGTGTGACGCTCTGGATCCATGGGATGGGTGTCAGGAACAGCAGTTGCACGGAACTGTGCCTCAAATGAAGGCAAATCCTTAACATTGTCCGTTTCAAACACCGTTTGCATCAGGGGATTGATCACGGTTTCAACATAGCTGCGGGAGGATCTGTGTGTGTAATCGTTGTCAATGCAGGCACCATTTGTAGCCTCAATGACCTGACCAACCCTGTTCATGACCTGCACATCGGCCTGGTTGAAGCGGTAGATGCTCTGTTTGGTATCGCCCACCAGGAAAAGGCCCTGTGGCCGCAATGAGGATCCACCAGCGGAGGCGATCCGCCTGACCACCTCCCAGCGCAGGCCATTGGTATCCTGGAATTCATCCACCAGTATATGTGGATAGCGCTGGGCATATTCCCTGGCCACACCTGGATCACCGAGGATGTCAACCGTCCGCCTGATGACCTCATCGAAGCTCAGGGCCCCATCAAGCTTTGACCGTTTGACGAGCCGGCGTTCAAATTCGAGGTAGAATCGACATAGAGCAGGTGTGTATTCCGGAGCGAGCCAATCCCAGCGATTTAGGAAATGTGATAACTCATCCTCACTGAACCAGGCTCTCGCCTGCTCCACCAGTGCTCTACGTCTGTCCCGCATCTCGACCGCGATGTTTTCGTCAGGCCAGGTATTCCGGCTCGCCCTTACAGTTCTCAAATAAGTGTCGCCCTTACTGGTGAAGCATAGCTGAGCCAGATGTTCGAGAAGGATCAGGCCCTGGAAATACTCATCCTCCTGTGATCCGAGATCCCCGGCAAGCTGTGTCAGCAGCCTGAAGATACGGTCATTGGGATTGCGCATGCTGTCTGCAGCAGGTAGATCCCGAACAAGAGCGCGCAGTTCCGTCTCGATATCACCCATTTGCCCGGGAAGCGGGAACCTCTGCTGCAGGATCTTCCGCTGTTGGACTGGATCCAGGTCCGCCTGGGCTTCGATCCAATCCCTCAGGATCTCTGCCTTGGCCTGGATACGACGCACATAATTCTCCAGACGTGCCGGGCTGAAAACCTCCAGCAGTTTCCTCAGGTCCTTATCATGCCTGCGGCTTTTCTCGGCCAGGAATCCATGCCAGCTTTCCAACAGGATCCTGTGATAATCAACCTCATCCTGCAGCCTGAACTCGGGATCAATTCCGGCCAACTGTGCATTCTCGCGCAGGACCCGGGCACAGAAAGCGTCAATGGTGGAAATTGCATTCTGAGGGAAACTGGAACGCAGATGCATCTTGAAATCGTCACTCACACGACGTAGGTCGCTGCCGAAATCCTCGGGAGTTCCAGCCAGAGGTTCGTCTTTCAACAACTGGTTCATGTCCTGATAGATCCTGCCCGCCATCTCTGCCGCAGCCTTATTGGTAAAGGTGATCACCAGGATGTTGGCGGCATCAGGACTCCTGGAACCACCACTACCTACCCAGGTGCGGGCAAATTCATTCAGGATGCTGGCATAACGCTTGGACAATAACCAGGTCTTGCCGGCACCGGCGCTGGCCTGGATAAAGACGTTGCGGTTCAGGTCAAATGCCTGTTTCAGATCAAACAAGCTGAGAGAATCCTACGGTATGGACGAGTGGCAATCCTGTATCATCTCCGATCGCCATCGAGATCCACTTCTTCTTCAGGATTTTCCACCAGGTGCTTGAAGAGCTCAAGCGCCTGGATACCGTAAAAACCATCATGGATCCGTTCGTCGAAGCTGTATCGGATGGTCATGATGTCCTGCACCACCGGTTCGCGGTTCTGCCCCACCATCACGCGAGGAGCTTTCTTACCAATAGCAGCGAAGATGGTGATGTTGCCATATTCATAAAGATGATGGAAAGCCGGTTGCAGGCCGATGGATCCGAGGTTGGCAAAGGCGACACTTGCGTACATCTCATCTTCTCGAAGCATGAAATCCGGCAACCAGCCATAATGATCCAGTTTCATGAGCAGTCTTGCGAAGGCATTTACCACTGCTGTGGGTAGACTGAACAGGATCTTCATCTCCAGATCCGTGAAGGACGTCTGCGTCGATCTGCCACGGTCAATACCGCCCTGAACTGCTTTGACCGTGTCTTCCAAGCTCCAGTATGGATCCAGCTTATACTTCATAAGAATGTCCGGGCTGTCCTCGGTCATGGCCTTTTTCATGGAGATCACCGCCCAGATCCCTCTGCGCTGATAGATCCGGCGTCCGGCGACAAAGCGGTTCAGACCCGGTCGCATGTGCAGGACCTGGCCTGCACGCCACAGCAGCAGATGGGTGATGGTAACCTTCGTACCCGTCTTTTCAGAGAAGGTCTTCATGAACTCCCAGGTCTTGCTCACTTCGAGATCCTGTTCATAGTACACGACTGATTCATTGCGGCCCCGCATGATGAAGGGCATGATCCGCCGTGTATGTGGCAGGTTCTTTACATAATCTCCGTCTGGTCGCCAACGAAATGGCATGATCGTAATCCCTTCAGCCTAATATTCGAGAATGTAACTGAACTGCATCGCTCTATGGAGCTCACGCCGCTTGGAGGCGATATTCCGCCAGGCATAGGAGATGCTGGATGAATTATTCAGCGCCAGCTGAAAACCCATGTTCCAACTGGCCTTTACATCCTTCAGGAACAGATTGTCCAGCTCTGTGATGATGATGAAACGTTTTGACAGCTGCTGTTCCCAACCGAAGTAAATGAACGCGTTGCCTTTGCCATCCCAGATTGAACTGGTATCCTGATTATGGTAATGATAGAGGTCTGTCAGGGCAAAACCGCCGGTAACACGACCACGGCCAAGGTTGGTGAACTTGAGCTTGTTGTATTTGTATGTGGCTGCGATGTAGGCGTTCTTCGGTGGACTCCATTCATAAACGGTTTCACTGGAGTCAAGACCTACCAGCCTGTCAGGATTCAATTCCTCACGATCCAGAGCCCATTTCCGGGACATGCTCTCTGCCCCGAAGGCCAGTGAGGGAAACATGCCCTTCTGCTGATAGAAGCGGATCTTGGTGTAGATAAAGGGAGCCTCAATCCCAAAGGACTCAGGCTGGTCACCGAGAAATTCATTGACCTGCATTTCAGCACCGATCTCCCAGAAATTCCACAGACTGAATGCAGCCCCGGCCCGGAGGTTGCCACCGATGTCATTCTGTACATCCAGACCGATGAAACGGTTCTCGATGATGTCCGTAGTGGGGATGTCGATCATGCGGCGGATCATGAAGGGATAGCTGCTGGGCAGCAGATGCCTTTCACCCTGTACTTCACCGGCCACCAGGTTCGATCCTGTGAGCCTTCTGGCTCCGATATAGCGCTTCTTCCAGTAATCCGTGGTGATAGGTGTGACTGTTACGCCCATCGAGGAACTGGCATGGACCATCTTCTCATCGCCAACATAGACACCAACATGTGACACGCCTTTGTTAAGGGTATCGAAGAAAACAAGGTCACCGTACTGCAGCTGGTTTCTGGCCACGGCATCCCCTACTGTATACTGCAACCTGCTTGTCCGGGGAATGATCACGCCCTGATCGTTGTAGACTCCTGAGGTAAGTCCTGAACAGTCAACTCCGGCGCGGGGCTCTGTACCACCCCACTTGTAGGGGGTACCCATATACTTATCGAAGGATTTCTCCATCTCCTTTTTATCGATCTTGTTGTATGTACCGACATTCTGTGAAGCACAACCGATAAAAAGCATCACCAGTGTATAGATCCAGATTGACCTGACCCGTGCTCGCATCGTGGTCTCTCCTTTTGATGTATCGTCTCTTGGTTTGTGGAAATATAGGTGGGAGGGGAGAAGATAGAAGGCAGAAGAAAGAAGACAGGAGACAGGGAAGGATTAGAGGGGACTGGCTTCGGGGGTTGTTGATCCGACCGGTGCCTGAAGCCATGCCGAGTCACGAATCACGATTTGTTGAGGACCATTCGGCGGTGTGGGATGTCGGCTTCATAGAAGATGTCACCTTCAGCGACGAACCCCTTTTGCTCGTAGAATGAGATGACATCTGTCTGGGCATTCAGATAGACTGGACGATCATCCGCGATCTTGTCAATGATGAAGTCCACCAGGGCCAGGCCCACGCCACACCCGCGATACTTTTCCAGAACGGCAAATCGTTCAAGCTTGTAACCCTCACCGGTCATGCGCCAGCGTGCGGTTCCTGCAGGCTCATGGTCCACCTGCGCCAGTACATGAGTAGCGACATCATCAAATTCGTCCATCTCGATCTCTTCCGGGACATTCTGGCCTATGATGAAAACCTCGCGCCGGATGCGGAATGCAGCCTCACGGTCCTTGTCGTTCTCGATCTGATGCAGTCTGAGCACAACGGAATTTGAGACCTTTCCGAATGACTGTCAAGCATAGCGTTCAGTTGGATTCAGAGCTGACAGGGCAGGGTAATGGGAGCCGAACCCCCGAAAGCTGATAGATTTTATCATGTTTGTCTGCTTGATTTTCGGTTGTCAATAATTAGTATTGCTAAATATCAGTATTATTAGTTGTTGTGCTTAATAAGTGTAATTCGTGAATCAAAGGAGCCGTCGAATGAAACTGTCGAGAATTCTCGTATCTATTCTTGTCGTCGGGATGTTCATCTCATGTACGACAGTCCAGCCCATCTGGGACAACATCAAGTCAAAGGGTGAAGCCGCCATGGGCAAAGCACTGCTCAAGGTGGGTGAAATGGCAACCAAGGGCATGTCCGAGACCACGGGCAGGATTTCTGATGTGACACCCTTCATCACCATTGCCAATGTGAACCGGGCACGGCCCTTCATGCCCCTGGAACTTCAGTTCATGGAGGATAATGGGATCACGCCCCCCGAGGAGGGCAGTTATGTTTCGATCCTGTTCTCACGCGGCATGAAACTGCTGGAGATCGATGGCAGTGTATCTGTGAATGGCAATACCCTTACCCATTACGGTAACGGCATGCACCTGGTAAACATGCCTGTGGAGAGCGGCGGCAGCTATGAATTCACAGTGGACGGATCGGAAGAAGAGGCCGTCACCTTCACAGAGACCTTCAGCGGCGAGACAATTGAGATCCTGGAACCCGCTTCCGGCTCTACCATTGATCTTTCCAAGGGATTCGATCTGAAGTGGACACCGGCAGCGGACAGCAACAAACGGATAAAGGTCTCCATGTTCTTCACCCAGATCGGTCTGCAGAACATCCTGCCGTTCCTCCTGCTGGAGGATACCGGAGAATTCACCGTAACTCCTGAGATGCTGGCTGAAGGAGCCGGTCCCGGCCAGAATTATCTCGTCGGAGAGAGCGTCGTCATGCTGGAACGCATCAGCGAGGAAGTGCGCTATCTGTTCAATGGGGATGCCGTCGTGACCATGCTGGATGTCGATGCCGTGGAGGTTACCACCACCGGTGACGCGCCCAAGAAGGAGAAGGATGTCATACCCGCGATCACCGCCACAGAGGGCGACGTGACCGTTACCATTCATCCGGTGGTAGCCAAATACAATCCTGGAATGGCTGCAGTCGCCAAACTGGATGATATTGAGAGTATCGGATTGGCCACATTCGTGTTCACCGGAGTCACCGGTGGAGCCTGGGAAACGACCGAAACGCAGGGTAATTACAAGATCACAACAACGAAGCGCTGGGGCCGGGATTTCGGAGTTCCGGTACTGACACAGTTGGCGGACCATATGGCCGACGGACTCATGGCGGCCCTCTCACTTGGCCTTGGAGCTGAGGAGGTAGCAAAAGCAGAATTCAAGAGCACCATGGCCTATAAGAGAATGGCTTCACTGGAAACGGAGTCGAATGATCAGAGCTTCCAGGTGAATGCCCGGGAACTGGCCAACCTCAGTTCATGGCGCAATATCCAGGTACGCATCGGTGGGACAACTTCATGGTACTACGATATGGCCAAAGTCTCAGGAACCGATGCTTTCGTACAGTGTTATGTTGATGCGAACCGTCATGAGCCCACAACCGGCGAGTGGGACGATTTTGTGTTCGATGTCAGTATCAACGTGGGATTCATGGCTTTCCCCTACAACACTCTGTTAGGAGCGACGATACCGGGAGCCACGGCCAGTTATACCAGTGAAAAGATCACCATCACTGAAGCCACCACCTATGCGGAGCTACTAAGCGCCCTAAAAGTGGAAGACTTCCTAGTGGCATACGCAAGTGCCTGGAACCAGTGGGCGGAAACTTATAAGACGATATAGCGGATTTTGATTCGCGGATCGCGGTTCGTACCCCGCCGTCAGGGGTAATTCCTAATTCGTAATCCGTCATTAAAAAAGGCCGTCCGCAGACGGCCTTTTTGTATCTGGTGACCCCTAGGAGAATTGAACTCCTGTTGCGAGATTGAAAATCTCGAGTCCTAACCACTAGACGAAGGGGCCATCAAAAAGCGCGGCGAAAATAAAAAACAGCATCCACGGGAAGAAACAGTTTTTTTCGCCGCATTCTCCCAGCTTATACGTGGGAATTGGGGTGAGCGATGGGACTTGAACCCACGGCCACCAGAGCCACAATCTGGCGCTCTACCAGCTGAGCTACGCCCACCATGCAGCATCAGGATTCCCTGAGCTGGCTCAAAAAGCAGGGCAATATATACGAAGCCCTATGCTGTCGCAATCGCTTTGTGCCAAGGTCACACTTACTATGACACGGGTATATGGAAGAATAAGCCTCATTACGCAAATGATGTCCAACTGAATCTTGATCAACGCCCAAACGATCTTGTTTTCAAAGCCAATTGATCTCACATCATTTGGTGACATCATGAGATTCTATACAATATGGTGTGTTTTGAGGATTTGAATCAGTCGGTATCCCTGCAGTATCCCCAAATCAGCATAAGAAAAGGGCCAGCAATTGCCGGCCCTTTACACAATCCTCTAACACGTAGAAGGATTGTATCTATTTCGAGTGTGTCACTATTGCGATCAAGAGTTAGCCCTGTATTGACTCTGTATTCAAACACATCTTTACTTGCAGATCGCATTTCTCAAGAATGGTCCGAAGCTGATCTGCAGTATAGGGTTTGGGCAAGTATTCAGAAAAGCCTGCTGACTCAAATCCCACTAATTCATCTTTTTCAAATGCGGTTACAGCAATTGCCGGGGTATCGGAATTTCGAATATCCTTCTTCAGTCTACGGCAGACTTCGATCCCATCTATTCCGGGACCTAGAGCAATATCGATAAGAAATAAATCTGCTTGCTGGTCTCGCATGAGTAAAAGAGCCTTCTCTCCATCCTCCGCAACAAGTGGATTCAGTCCAAAGATCCCCAGTAAAACCCTCAGGTACTCCCTTGAGGCATGATCATCTTCTACAATGAGTGCCGTATACTTCATCCAATCCCCACAATCGTGTAATGAAATTACCCGGTGCGAATACATCCTTCATTGTTCAAGGTCATTGGTCTCCACTTGTGGTGATTAAGCGCATACGAACACTATGCAGGAATTTTCAGATAAAAGATATTCCCTTTGGGTTCATTCTGCGTTACACCCACCTCAGCACCATGCACCAATGCTATCCTTTTAGCGATCGCAAGTCCGAGGCCTTGGCCACGTTTCTTTCCATTTCCCAGTTGAACATTTCTTTGGAATACGGTTTCCTGTTCATTCTTAGGAATTGTAGTTCCCTGGTCCTTGATCATAACCATAACAGACATGTTATTCTTTTTCACTTCAGCCGTTATGACCTTACCAGACCGCGCATATCTAATTGCATTACTTAGGTAGTTCTTAAAGACTTCGATTATTATGGGATTCGCTTCGACAATAGCCTTTGTCGGTAATTCAAACTGCAAATCCATTCCTGACTCATGGAGTTGAGATTCAAATTCAGCAGCAAGAGTTTTCAGCATTTCGACCAGATCGATTTCCACTTTCTCAATGTCCTCGCCCTTGGATACGCGAGCCAGTGCTTTCGCATTATCAATGACATTTAGAAGATCATTACTAGACCGCCTGATCACCTCGACCATTTCATTTTCCGGGAACTCATCGAATAACACATCAGCCATCCCATCGATGACACCTGCGGGATTTTTCAGGTCGTGGGTAATCACATCCAGAAGAAGCTCTTTGATTCCATTTGCCTCCTTGAGTTCCTCTTCGATCTTCTTTCGATCTGTTATATCCACAATATCACCGACCATATATATTGGAGAGTCATCCGATCCTTTAACGAGGACAACATTCAAATCCACCCAGACAGTGCCCCCGTTCTTATGAACATTTCGGTGTACCAATCTGAATGAGCTGATTTCTCCCGCTATTAACTGTTGAACATACTTGAGGCTTTCTTGTAAATCATCAGGGTGAGTCACCTCGACTATGGTTTTCTGGAGCATCTCTTCTTTCGTGTAACCCAGCATTTCACAGAAGGCCTGATTGGCCTTAATGAACCGTCCACTCAAATCAGCTATACCACGTCCGATTACGGCATGTTCAAAAGCATTTCTAAATCGGACCTCACTGGTCTTGAGATCTTCAATTGAGATCCTCTTTTCAATTGCCCGTTTGACTGCGACTATTACCTGGGCTTCAATGATCGGTTTCTGGAGATAGCTAAAAGCGCCAAGGTTGACCGCCTCAATGGCAGCTTTGTGAGACGAGTATCCCGTGAGAATGATGCATTGGGTTTCAGGGGAGAAATCAATAATCTCCTTAAGTACATCCATGCCATTCACATCACGTAGCTTCAGATCAATTATGGCAACAGTGGGTTTATGCTTTTTTACCATCGTTAGGGCCCGCTTGCCCTCAGGAACCCATATACAAAAATATCCTGCTTCACTAAGGAATTCAGAGAGGATCTTGCTGTGATCTGCATTATCCTCGACGATCAGGATCTTATGGTCGGAATACAATTAGCCCCTCACGCATATCATTTCCATTCATGATTTCTACCTGGAAATACCATCAGTCAATGTCTGTTAATATCTCTTCATAAGTAGCATATCAGTTCGGCTTCACTCATCGTGATGATATAGCACATCAGAGAACCAGCCTATCGGGGAAATCCTTATTCCTTAGGGAAAAATACCTGAACTTTAATCGGGGAGTTCGAGCTTTAGGGCTGAGCGGAAGGTCAAGGGGATTCTTGTATCAAGTACTGTGAAGTCAGGAAATCAAGCCTTTGGGGTGCAACGGAGTTACGATCACCTTCCACCATCCCAGGATATCATCTCAATTCTGGTTCATGGGAAAATTATCTGAGTGGAAACTCCATCATAACCCATACTAACTGAAGCTCACCCCAGCTTCTGTGGTACAAGCTTCAGTTTTAACCGAGCGTAATCTGGAATACCATTTTTAAACGCCGGAGGCAGTTCACCTTCAATGAGGGGGCGCGCATAGCGAAAGAATCCCTCGGTGACATGAAATCCATCCTCCCGGATGTACTCCGGAGGCATGACCTTCTCCTTGTTGGCGATATTCGTGATGTCTGTGTGACCTACGGACCATTTGTATGGCTGGTCCGATTCTCGCACGATGGTGACCATTTGACCATTCAGGTCCTGGCTGGCCAGACTGACAGCTTCACGACCAACGGCGATGGCCTGTTCCATATCTGTTCTGGAACCGATATGGCGGCCTGAGCGCTGATAGTAGTCCGGCAGAGCATTGTGGACCTTCAGACCCAGCTGCTGTTTCACCACCCGTGATATAAAATCACCGGCGCCACCCAACTGGGTGTGGCCGAACATGTCGGTGGTTCCGGCATCTGCAACAAACTTGCCCTCGGTATTCTGTAATCCTTCAGAGACGGCGATGACACAATAGCCGTACAGACCGCGTACGCGCTCGACCTCCGCCAGGAACTTCTCCTCCTCATAGGCCACCTCCGGCAGCAGGATGATATGGGGACCGTCACCTTCCTCCTGGATGGCCAGGGCTGTTGAGGCTGCGATCCAGCCGGCATGGCGACCCATGGTCTCGCCCACAAATACTTTGGTTGAATCCCTGTGCATGGAGGCCACGTCCCGGCTGGCTTCCTGCATGCTCACGGCGTTGTACTTGGCCACCGATCCGAAACCCGGACAGGTATCGGTGACAGGCAGGTCGTTATCCACGGTCTTGGGAATGCCGATACATGCGACATCATAGCCCAGCTCTTTTGAAAGCAGGGAGATCTTGTAGGCAGTGTCCATGGAATCATTCCCACCGTTATAGAAGAAATATCGGACATCATGGGCCTTGAACACTTCGATGATGCGCTCGAAATCAGCACGGTTCTTCTCCAGGGAGGGTAGCTTCTTGCGGCAGGATCCAAAGGCACCGGAAGGCGTCAGCGGCAGTTTCTCCAGCTCGGCAGGATCCTCCTGCTGGATATCCACCAAGCGTTCCTCCAGGACCCCGTTGATACCAAAACGACCGCCATAGATATTCTCAATGATATCAGATTCCTGGGCAGCTTTGATGACGCCGTAGGCTGACGCATTGATGACACTGGTGACCCCGCCTGACTGGGCATAAACTGCATTGGCTTTACTCATTCGCTCCACGCTCCTCGTACTGATGACTTGTAATATTCAATTTATCTCACCATCCACGTGCCTTACGGATCGCCTGTATGGAGTAGGGCGCCGCTTCGGCGGCAAGGTCCAGAAGTTTCTTGGCGTATTGCTGGATCTCCCACTGGGCACCCGCATGCAGACGCAGCTCCACGAAATGGATCAGGTTGTGCAGATTTACGGTGGCATACATCTCTGTATACATGTTCTGCGGCAGCACCATACGCGCCTGCTCCCGGGCCACTCCCTGCTTCAGCAGATCATTGTACAGATCCAGGGCGTTCTGGGTATGCTCTCCGATGATGTCCTTGACCAGACGTCCGTCCTCATGCCGGACCACAGGCTCATCGGTACTGGCCTGCCGGTTGACCTCGGCTTGCTGCCTGTAGGACTCGGGATTATAGAATTCCATGTTGATGGAAGTATATCTACGGCTGATCTCGTTGTATGACCAGGTTCGGTGTCGATGCCACTGCCTGGTGACGAAAAGGGGGCATTTGACATGAAAGGTGAAGGCCACATGTTCAAATGGGGAAGTATGCCGTTCATCCGCCAGATACTGGATCAGGACTCTGTCCTTCTCATCCAGATCCTCCTTGCGCTTGCCGAAGGACACTCGTGCTCCATTCACCACCTCGACATCCGAGCCCATGGTGTTGATCAAACGGACAAAACTGATCCCGTCACCCAGGACATCATGGGCAGTGAATTTTTCGTTCGATTCAGGCATGTTCACTCTCTTCCCGCAGTCTATAGGCTTCGACATATTTTGCCACCAGGTCCGGATGTCCCCCCACCAGTCCTGGAACCACCAGTGTCTTCTCGTTGTTGTAGGTAATATCCTCGCCGTATACCGTCTGCAGGATGCCGCCATTCTGTTTCAGGATCGCGTGACCGGCACAGAGGTCCCACTCATTCTTGGGCCGTAAAGTCACGAAGAACTCTTCTCTGCCGGCACCCACCAGACCCAGTTTGTAAGCGACGCTGCCAATGGGCACCAACTCACGGAATGTATCCCGCCAGGATTCCCATAATCCGCGCCGGGTCTCACTGCGGCTGTTTACACAACTCACCTCATTGAGCGACTCGGCCGTGACCAGTTTCGTTTCTGCATTGTTGATCCGGACACCATTTCGGGCACTGGTGTGGATGAGTTCGTCCCGCACCGGATTATACAGGTAACCCAGGATCGGCAGGCCGTTCTGCACCAGTCCAACCGAAACCACATAATGCGGAACCCCTTCGATGAATTCCTTGGTGCCATCCAGCGGGTCCACCACCCAGACGAACTCGCGATCCAGGCGTTCGGTGGAATCAACGGTTTCTTCTGACAACCAGCCAAATTCAGGTGTTTCCGCGGTAAGAAAAGTGCGCAGATATTCGTCCGCAGCATGGTCTGCGGTAGTCACGGGATTGTGGTAGCCCTTGTCCTTGATCTCATAGTCATTCTTATAATACTTGAGCAGGATGGCGCCGGCTGATCGGGTTGCTTCTTCAGCTAATAGATTGAGTTCTTTCATGGGGGCAAGGATAACATTTTCCTCGAGGGAGGGAAATGGAATTACGAATTACGATTTAGGAATTACATGTCACGGATAGAAGAATGATGGAAAGGTGTGTGCGGTACATAGACTGCTTGTCATATGCCATACCAGCGATCAGGTTTCTAAAGGATGTTCAGATCGATTGCCGGATTACTTGATCAGATCCGGGATAGGAATATCCTCCCGGGTGAGTTCGCCGAGGTGATACCTGTAAACATGATCGGTGAGCCGGGCGCCGACCTCGCTGGCTTCGGCCTTCCTGTCCCAGCCCCTGGTGAGAATGACCAGGACAAAGGGTGGTGAATCAGGTGGTATGACAATGGCGGCATCATGCGCGATCCTGGTGATGGAGCCGGTCTTGTGAGCCACCACCACGTCCTTTGGCAAACCTGCCGGGATCATGCTGTTGTACTGCTGGGCTTTCAGGATCTCCAGCATCTCGGCTCGGGAAGAGTCTGAAACAAGCTCCGAGCGATACACAGCCTCCATGACCTTCATCATGCCATAAGCTGATGTGACATTGTTCAGGCCAAGATCATAGGCTTTCATGTCCTCAACGCCACGGAGGACGAGCACACCCGGTGCCGGGATCTCATTCAGCGTCTCACTGATGTTTTCCGGGATGGCGTGTTTGATGAGAATATTGGTGGCCAGATTGCTGCTGTAGGTGATCATCTTATCGATGAGTTCAAGGTAGGGTAATTCCTCACCGACATGCGGGTACAGGATCTCGTCTTCTACGGAGCCCATGGGCAGGCTGAACTCGCTGCCATCAACAATACTGGTAAAACTGTTCCTCACCAGTACAGGATCGTCAAGGTTGATCTCCCCATTATCCCGCATTCTGAAGAGCTGGAACATCACCGGTGTTTTCATGGTGCTGGCGGCGTGAAACATCTCGTAAGCATTGTACACCAGGGTCTCATCTGTCTCCAGGTTCAAGTAGGCAATACCCACCACATGTGGGACATCCGGCTCTTTCAACGATTTCAGGGCACTGCAGGCACTCAGCATCAAGATGGCCGCCAGTGGCAACAGGATCGGTGTCCGGGTGAGGATCCTAGCCATCATTCCAGCGTTTCTCGAATACGTTCTTACCATAGTCGTTCTGTACCTCCTGGCGTAACAATTCTCCCTCGGTATCATAGTAGGACGCAACCTTAAGGCCGTACTCGGGAAAATAACTGTATTCGACAACCTGGCTCAAGCTTCGGTTCTCGATGATCTCTTCCCTGGATATTCTACCCTCTTCGTCATAATAAAAACGCCGGCTGGTGATCATTCCATCCAGATTGGATTCAAAGGTCTCCAGGATCCGCATACTGTCTTCATCATAGCGATAGCTGATGGTGTAAACCGTGGAATCTTCAGATACACGCGCCCGTTCTTCCAGCAAAAGACCCTGGTCATCGTAATTGTAGTCCGAGATCTGCAGGACCGTTCCCTGGCCGTCCAGTTGAGCTGATTTCACCAGACGCTCATCCCGATAGGCATAGCGTCGCTCCCAGGATTTCACTCCATTAACATCTTTGGAAACAACGAGTATCTCTCTACCTAGGCTGTCAAGCTTATGTATCTCCTCCCCTGAGACTTCTCCTTCTGGGGAGATCACCAGGGAGGACCAAATGAGATTTTCAGCATCATAGTTTGTACCTTTATAGAGTGTCCCATCGATTCTACGATACTCCTCCCTAAGGGGCCGGCCAAATGTGTCGTAGGTGATATTCCAGTCCAGCAAACCATCATCTGTGAAACGACGTTGATAAATTAAGTGATCCTTTTGATCAAGTGCAGATTCAATCCAGAAGTACTCGATTTTATGAAACTTCAGATGCTGTAGCGTATCGCCTCCGGGTCGCATGACCAGTTTATTGTCAAGTGTACCGTATGGTGTTGGATGTAACTCTATCTTGATCCCGGCACCATGAAAGTAGATGTGCTCTTGGTCAAAGGATCCATTCAGTCCAAAAACCTCCGAGAGATATGGATTGCCCAGTACGTCGTAGAAACGCGTAACCGCGCCTAAGAATTTATCTTCCTGAGAAAATAATTCTTCCCGGATAATGCGTGAATCATCATCTCGATAGTACATCAGGCGGGTTTCCAATCGTCCCTCGCTCCCGAGTCGTGTCCAGCGACGAACCAGACCTAGAGAGTCATAATCGATGACGGTGCGGGCCATGAGCCGTGGACCGGCAGCATACAGCGAATCTCTTACCAGTATACCAATTCCGTTTCGGAGAGTTCGTTGCACTAACTGCCCGGTAGCCAGTAAGCGATAATCCGTCTGAAGATATCCGGAGTCAGAGAGGGTGCGTTCCGGATCAATGACAAAAGGATCCGGATAATTGAATAGGAGGACGGCGGGCATGGAACGTGGTTTGAACGGATGGCTCCAAATAAGGGGACTCTGGGTATGGATCACTGAGCCAGGTAAAATAGCGATCTCATCACCTCGTGCAGTAATAAGCCGTTCAGTCTTCAAACGACCCAATCCATCATACTCCAACCGACTGCGGATCAGCGTACGGTTCTCACTACCCATGAGACGGATTTCTGTGATCCTGCCATTTTTGTCAAAGCTGAACACTCGGTGGGGATGATCATCTATGAAGACCGTTTGCTGGAGGAGAAGGCTGTCTTCTCGAAAAATATTATGAAAATACCGTTGATCGGTACCTGGAACATAGGCGGTCAAAGCCAGGATGTCCTCAGATCCTGAAAACACTAGATGCAGGACCTTGTTGTCCTTGCGGTCAAAGAAAAATCTCTCGGTGCTATACAGGGTGTCGGCACCGCTCCACCATTGTCGCGATTCGATGCGCCGCCCCTTGAACTGATTCTCAAAACGCAGCACCGGCAGATGCTCCGGTTCGGAGAAATAATGTCCGGCCACGATGCGGTCCTCGTTATAGACCAGGGAGTCCGACCTGAACACATTGCCATCGTAGTCAATGTATTCAATTCGTTGGAGTCTACCGAATTCGTCAAAGTTGCGTATACTGGCCGGACGGCTGTGTTTGTAGTAGACGACTTCCTGTCCCGGTGCCCCTTGTGGTTGGACCGTATCGATCCAGTACTGTACATCACGGTTGAGAAAACGCCGCCAGGAAGTGTTCTCCTCGCTGTACCACATTGTCTGCCACAGACTGCAGCCACCCACGAGGCTGAGCAGAAGGCCCAGTAAGGTGCTTCTGAAGATCTTGTGGACCAGACCTGGCCTCATCTCGCTAATCCTGCTTTTTCAACCATCTGTAAAAGGTGAACAGCAGGATAACAATACCCAGAGTGAAGTAGAGTCCCCGGGGAAAGACATACTCGAACATGATCGATCTCTATTCTCGCTTCCGTAACATGGCGGCAACCCGGCTCAGGTCACCATCCGTCTCAGCAGGTACCAGATTGAGTATATGGGCAATCAACGGATAGATATTGATATTCTCAAAGCTAGGATGGACGTAACCCCGTTTGAAGGCGGGTCCGGTGGCATAAAAGATGGCATGCATGTCCTTGTGCCGGGGTTCGTATCCGTGGGTGCCCCCCACATATCCCGGGCGGCGCTCATTCTCATCCCAAAGGATCGTCCAGCCCAGGTCGGCCACGGCCACTACATCCAGGGTGCGTGGATTTGTGCCGTAATGGAGCGTATCGGGAAGTTCGCCATGCTTCCAGGCCAGCAGGTGTGGTTCATTCTGGAATCGGGTATGAATGGAATCCGTGAAGCCCTCTGCAGCGTCAATGAGGTAGATGGGACTCACGCCCAGAAAGGTATCCACCCAGGCTGGTTCAAGGAGGTCTTCCAGGATGATGACCCTCTCATTCGAGATGCTGGCCATTCCGTGATCCGAGGTAACGATCACGTTCACCTGGTCGGCGATGGGCAATTGTTCCAGTTTATCGAGAAAATCACCCACCAGGCTATCAAGGTAGGTCAATGTTCTGCGAGTATCCTCACTTTCCGGACCGCTGGTGTGTCCGATGCCGTCGGGTTCATGGAAATACCAGGTGATCAGTCGCGGCCGCTGCTGCTTGGGCAGCTGCAGCCAGGCGATCACGCTGTCAACCCGGGCTTCAAAGGGAAAATCGTGTTCATATTGTTTCCAGATCCCGGGCTGGGTACCATGCACCGGGGCTTCACTGCCCACCCAGAAGAATGAGGCTGTAGGCAGGCCCTGTTCTTCGGCGGTGACCCATATCGGTTCCCCCTGATAGAATGCCTCATTCTCCACGGCTTTCCGGTCGGATATCCTGTAGTAGGCATCCATCTCCGGATCGTAGAAACTGTTCTGGACGATCCCATGATTGTCGGCATATAGTCCGGTGGCAAGGGAGTAGTGGTTCGGGAATGTTTTACTGGGGAATACCGGTACCAGGGAAGCCGCCCTGACGCCGTTCCTCGCGATCCTGTCCAGGTTCGGCATGTCGGCAATCTGGGGATAATCCCAGCGGCAGCCGTCCATGGAGAGCATCACAACATATTGTTCGGTGGGAAATTTTGGTGGATCAGGATAGTGGGACGCACAGGAAAACATGCTCCACGAGAACATCATCGTTAAAAGCGTGAATACAGTCTGTCGAGAGCCGTGATGATTCAAAGTATGCCCTTTCTTTGGATGAGATCCCCGGCGCAAATGAACGCCGGCTTGCCAGGCGAATTTAGTAATCCTGCGAAAGGGGGCAATGCAGGAAGCGGGATCCGGAGGGGCGAATTATGATGGCGCTAGCGATCCCCTCCTGGAAAATGGCCGAGTTCCAGATACGCATCGACAACATAGATAATGGCACTTTTGCGCTTCTCCGCGGTATTTTTCTCGAAACTTTTATTATTCAGGTCAAGATCGTATTTGCCATAGGATCCAGGTCCGAACAGATCCAAGAACATATTCCTGACCGCTGTCCCGATCTGCTCGGCCATAACCTGTGCCGTCATTTCATCCGCTTTTTCGGGTCTTTGAACTCGTCCTTCGAGACGCAAATGTTTCAGACGATCGAAAGGGATTACTTTGATCTGTTTCAGGCTGGGATCCAGCACTCCGCCGGATCTGACAACGATGCCATCATCACGAACGTCCAAGAGAAAAAATGTGCTGCTGAAATGATTGAGCTTTGTGATCTTCACCGCACCATTTTCCAGCTTCCTCAGATCTGAAAGTGAAAGTGCTCTCTTCCTTGCCTGGGGAACAGCTTTCGGCTCTGTGATCACCTGACCTGTCACTGGATCAAAAAGCATTTCACCCGGTATTTGTTCAGGTGTTTCTACCGCTGCCTCGATCTCCTTTCCGGTCAGCGGATCAAAGCGCAAGGCAGGTGGGGTTTTCGCCGGAATAGGCTTGCCAGTCAATGGATCATATCGCAGCGGTAAAACTGCTGTATCCGGCTGCATGCGCTGGTCGGGGATGGTTGACACGGGTGGGGGTGCAGATGGAGCTGGCTTTTTGGTTCTGGAGCCCAGGTTGAAGCTGTAACCGAGGTTAACCACAAGCCCCTGGTATCTGGCAGATTCGATGAGTTCAGCACCACGAACAGGCGTCGTATAACTCATGACGTAGGAGACGGATAAGAAACGATTGATGTCCAATCCTATTTTCGAGTAGTGGCTGCCACTCAACACGCCGATGCCCACATCTGTGTGATTGAAGGATTCGATCTGCTGCTCCTCATCCCAGTATGAGATTTCTGGCTCCACGGTCACTTCTGCACTGGAGATCAGGGCGTGAACGCCAACATATTGGGATTGATTTTTGTCGGTCGTCTTGATGAAAGCCGGTTTGATGAGGACAGCCTGCGAGCCTTTGAAATGCTCCCATTCATGTTCTGGTGAAGGAGCCAGGTCAAATTCTGCCTGTACACCGAATTTGACCGCCTCACCGGAGGGACGCCACTTGATCTTCCAGAGATCGTAGCCCAGGATATAGGCCCTGCCCCGATAAGCCACTGTCCCGATACCAACATATGGTCCTCGCTCCAGGCCATCTATAGATCTTATTCTTGAATATTCAAGACGCTGTCCAGCAATACCTGAGATGCGTAACTCATCCCACACGGTTCCTGGCTCCAGCTGTGTTCCGGTGGCAATCACCAGGTTATTGGCGACCTCATCCTCTTCCATGACATGCGTGGTTCTAGGGGCAATGCTATTGTATGAACAGCTTAGCAACAGCCCTAGTATTCCGAACCAAACCGGCAGGTTGCGGACGGACCTATTCAAATTTGATAACCTCTGGACGTCTGAAGGTCCGGTTCGCCCAGAAACCGGCAACGGCAGAACCTGTCAGTGTTGCCACAAGGTAGGACCCAATCTGTGTGTCCGGCTGAAGGATGGAGATGGTCCCGGCACCAAAGGCCCCTCCCATCAGCGCCGCAGCTGAGACGATGAAGATCTCTACTTTCCCGGGATAGAAGGTAATCTCGACGATGGTGTGGATGGATTGCTGGAGATCCCGGTCACCTGACCTGTACTGCAGCATCTCCTTCTCGGATCCTGTGAATGTTCCCCCAAGCGTATCATCCTCGATGGTGACGAGTTGCATACGCAAACCTGTTTTTTCCTGGGCCAGTTTGTTGAGCCTGATCTCACGGATCTGGCTATAGTCCCCCAGTAACCTGGGAACACTGTCCGGTTCGGTGAATGCCTGAGCTGTGACACATAGGAGGATGAGCAGACCTGTGATTCTCCACCACATACCGCCACCCCCTTTCCGGGAAGTTTATCCTCCCTTAAAGTTCATAGAATTCCCAGTAGAACACCAGGTAGGGCTGCTGAAAATGGACACCCACCCTGAAGGTTTCGCTCACAGAATAGAGGAAGCCGAAATCAAAGTCCACCATCTTGAAGGTGCCTGTAGGAGAATCAAAGACGATCCGGGTATCATCTCCGAAGTAGTCATGCCAGGCGTCACTGAATTCGACATATCTGTTGCTGTTATCCGCCCAAGCCTCCGCCAGGAACTTCAGATTCTTCGAAAGATCATACTCGAAGCCGGCAAACAGCCTGAAGGGAACGACAAAATTACCGGCCTCTTCCCAGGCATAGGGCGCTTCCAACAGGTCCTTCTTCTGGAAGGGCAGCGTATTCGTACGGAAGCCGAAGTGCGTACCGGCTTTCCCGCGACCGGTTTCCAGAGGACGACGGTTCGAGATAACAAAATACAGTTCACCGAACACGACCCGCCCATCCGGATCACTTAAGACATTTTTGGCGTCCATATCCGTTTCATTCAGCATGGTGGAATCATCGATGATGACAAAGTGCGAGTACTTGGAGGCCAGATTTGCCTTGGGAAAGGCGCGATGGATGCTGATCCCGATTGCCGCGGCGCCTTCTTTGGTAGCGGTGGCATTGTGATAGAAGCGATAGTGGCCCTGCAGATTCAGGTCACCTGAAAAGTCATGCCCAAACTTCGTTCGCAGCATGAATTTCTCGGTGAATCCATAACCCAGGGAGAGCCCACTAATGTAAAAGGTATGTGCCTCAAGCGGAAAGGCGGTGGGATCCATGAGGATATCTGTGAGCACTTCCGATCCCTGGTAGAATGTCTTCTTCTCCTCAACCCAGGGAACAAGTTTACCGCCGTGATAGCGGTCCATGTCCTTGATATCCTTTTTGTTTATGATCACGTCACCGTATTTACTCCGTAATACGATCTCCTGTGAATCCTCTTTCAGGACTGGACCCACATAACGTGTATCATCCTTCTTGGTGATCTTTGCAGTTTCTTCCAGGATGTCTGTAGCTGGAATTTTCAGGGTTCCGTCAGCGGTTTCGATAACACAGACGCCCTTGTCCATTTTTGTGATAGTACCCAGGATGATATTCCCGTCGATGAGGTGAAAGCGCTTCGACATCCCGGTTTCCAGGATGGTGGCAATAATGGGTTGCTTCGATTCGGCTATCCTGGCACTGAGCTGTTTTTGTGCCGTTGGAACTCCCGTGGTCGTTGGTGCGGTGGGAGAAGGTTGGACAGGTAGAGCGAGGGGTTTCGGGGGTGAACTGGACTGGAATTGCTGGATCACCTTTCCGGCGTGGTCTGGGAAAGCCCGTTGAGATCAGTTTTATAGACCGCTGTCAGCCACTGGTCAAGGGATGCATTGGTGAAACCGTTCTGCGCTGACAGTACCAGGATGGCATCTTTTTGCGCCGGTAGGATGGACATATCCTGTGAGAATGCGAAATTGCAGAGTAGTATGATCGCTAAAATCCATGAAGATGTTTTCATGACCCCCTCCGTTTTTTTTGCGTGTTGCAAAAGATAACGGAAGGCAGATGTGTCAGCAAGGTCAAATTTGTTATTAACAACCATTTAGGTCTTGTATGCAAGGGTGTGAAAAAGTGGATTGAGGACCCTCGTCAGGAATGAGGATAGAAGATAATTATCGGGATCTGTGCTTCGCGCTCCAGATGGCACCGTAGATATCCGCCGACCAGAGCAGAATGGTCAGCCCCCCATCGAGAATGACCCATCCTGTATTCTCTGCTTCATAGTGTTGCACGGTGGCGTAGGCAAAGCTGCCTATCAGCAGAAAGCTCAGCAGGCCATCCAGTGGTCGACCGGCATATACACGCCCGAGACCTGGAACGATAGAAAGCGTCGCGGCGAGTGCCGGTGATCGTGCTGGCGATTCCGCTGCCATAAAATCCACGGGCTCGAGAAGACGTCCATCCACGTGCAGCGATGGGTCGGGAGAATCCATGTGGTTGTGTCGCGCTGAGGGATTGCAGCGCAGGATCCGGTCTGTGCCTACCACCATTCCCGCCAGGACGCCATGTTCCTCGATGGCCAGGGCGGCAAAATGGGAGCATGACGGTTCGAATTGGCAGTTGTATCCTGGATGACCGTAGGTGAAGTGTTGCCAGCTGCTGAGGGGCTTTAAGGCCAGACGCTGAAAGAGGGTAAGATCATGTTGGAAAAGGGAATCGACAGGCACCTGAGCATAGCCCATTGATGCTGCTAAAACACAAAGACCAATGCAGATCAGGGTGTGCTTTAATCTACCTGTCATTCACCCTCGGGCCGCTTACTCAGGGTTGCTGAAAGGGCCGGTTCAGTAAGGTCCCCACCTGTCCGAAGAAATGATCATATAATTCGGGATCCTGCACTGGACCCGTTTTCTGCAGGATACCATCATCAAAATAGCTGCCCTGGATACTCAATCTCAATTCGGTCTGGCCATAACCTGTATCCATCAGATTTACAGTGATCTTGTATTCGTAGTAACTGGCTCCGGTGGGATAATCAGGTCCACCCCAATATGAATGTTCATGGACAACTGTGCGGTGCCCGCCCCAGAAACAACCCTGGTCGTGATCATGGTCGTAATCCTCATCATCGTCATCATCGTCGAAGAATGGACCATCGAATATGGCGGACAGGATCAGGGCCACAGCAGCGAATATCCCCACCACGAGACAAAATGTCTCGGCATCTGAGAGACCTTCTTCGGTGGTCACCGGCGGTTCCTCCCGGGAAATGGTACCCTGTGGCCGCTGGGTCTTCTTGCTGGCGTTGATCAATCCCAGATCTGTGTTCACCACGTCCAGACTGAAATGCAGGTCCTGGAGCACGGTAACCACTGCTTTAGCCACCTCATCAGGAGCTCCCTGGATGACCTTGGTACTGAGCTGCCGGGCCTGTTCGACCGGCAATTCAGTGGGACGAGGTGTGCATCCCATCAGAAAGGTGATAAGGTAGATTTTGAGCGCCAGTGTCAGTCCGCCGAGGATTCTTTGGCGCAGTTTGTGTGATCTCATGATCTCACCCCCTAAGTTCCTTCTTTTTCTCGTCCTTAGCTGATGGTACGGCTTTCTTGAGGTAATTGAAAGTGGTTTCAGCGGAGCTTCATTCTAATTTGATCCCCGTCAACTGCGCGCATGCGCGTGGGAACATTCCTGGAACAGTGGGGAGAAGGAGTTATAAGTTGAAAAACTCAGTCATATTCATTTTCACGATCTGTCTTGTAGCCTGCTCATCGGCTGATAAACCGGAGGGGCAGATGGAATTGCCAGATTTTGACAGCTGGTGGGATTACAATGATCCTGCTGCCACTGAGGAGAAGTTCAATTCACTGCTGCCACAGGCACAAGGGTCCGGTGATCTCGAATACCAACTGGAGTTGCAGACCCAGATCGCCCGTACTCTAGGCTTGCAGCAGAAATTCACGGAGGCACACGCCCTTTTGGATGTCGTGGAATCTCAACTTACCGCGAGCACCCTGGTCGCTGCCATTCGATACCGACTGGAGCGGGGACGAAGCTTGAACTCCCATGGTGAGCGGGACAGCTCAGTTTCTTTCTTCCTGGAAGCCTGGGAGCTGGGCAAGAAGGCGGGCACGGACTTCCACGCGGTTGATGCTGCGCATATGCTGGGGATCGTCACACCGACTGAAGAGCAATTGGAATGGAACGAGGAAGCTATGGCCATCGCGGAGGTCAGCGATGATCCGCGAGCGAGGAACTGGCTGGGCTCGCTCTACAATAATATCGGTTGGACCTACCACGGTATGGATGATTTCCACAGATCACTTGAACTTTTCGAGAAAGCTCTGGCCTGGAGAGAGGAGAAGGGACAGGAGCGGGAAACACAGATCGCAAAATGGTGCGTAGCCCGGGCACATCGTTCTCTGGGCAACCTTGAACAATCCCTGGAAATGCAGTTGGAACTGGCCGAGGAGATGGAGGTGCAGGACCAGGCGCCAGATGGCTATGTTCACGAGGAGATCGCAGAATGCCTGCTGGCCATGGATCGAGGTGAGGAGTCAAAATCACATTTTAAACAGGCATACGCCCTGCTCTCACAGGACATCTGGATGGTAAAGAATGAGGTTGAACGGCTTGAGCGGTTGAAGGAGTTGGGGGGAAATCAGCAATTATACTGAAGATCCCGAGTCGTCACCCTGAGCTTGTCGAAGGGGGCTCGAGGGATGGATCAAATCCGTTCATACAAGAACTATACGCATTAAGCCTTTCTCGACATGGCATCGTTCTTGTGCTGGTTCAATAGATTGCTGAATTCACTCGCTTGTCAATCGATGCAGCTTGCGCCTGCCGCCCTTCACCTGGCTCAGGGTGACAGGCGGGCCAGACAGATCAGGAGGAACCTGCTCGCTTCTAAAAGGTATCTCGAAAAAACCCCACGTTACCACGTGGGGTTCTAAGTTGAAGTATCCTATTTGTAATTTAGTCAATGACTTCCACCGGCTCCTTAACGCCTTTGTTCATCTTCCTGCGGATGTAAGCAAAGACCTCCAACAGCGGCAGGTCCTTGGGACAGACGTCATCGCAGCCCATCATACCGATGCAGCCAAACACACCATAATCGGTGGACACGAGTTCAAACCACTCCTGC
Organism: uncultured Lentisphaeria bacterium; assembly: GCA_964454335.1. Taxonomy (GTDB): domain Bacteria; phylum Fidelibacterota; class UBA8477; order UBA8477; family JABMPR01; genus CAYVVT01. The sequence goes on from CAYVVT010000010.1 coordinate 48,449, forward strand.
TCACCGCGTTCATCCCGGGGATCCACCATGAAACGGCCGATACGGTATAAACCGGCTGCCCCCAGAAAATCCGGATAGACCTGAGCCGTGGCGCAACCGGCCAGACAGCAACCACATTCGATACAGCGTTCCGATTCGTAGATCTTATTGGCCGTGGCATTGTCCATGCGTTTTTCTTCAGCGACAGGATCGAACTCCTCCTGTGTATGTATCCATGATTCCACCTGCTCTTCCATCTCCCTGAACCATACGCCGGTATCCACCGAAAGGTCTCCCAGGAGCTTAAAGAAGGGTAAAGGCTTGAGATCGATCGTATCAGTCAGATCCGAGGTCAGGGTGCGGCAGGCCAGGGTGGGCCGGCCATTGATCATCATCGCGCATGATCCGCAGATCCCGGCACGGCAGACGAAATCGAACATGAGATCCGGCGCCTGCTCTTCACGGATCCGGTGCAGGGCAGTAAACAGGTTCATTCGCGGTGTCTCATCGATCTTGAAGGTATCGATCCGCGGTTGATCATTCTCAATACTGGGGTTGTATCTGAAGATGTTGAATGTCAGTGTCCGGGCCATTACTTAGCCTCCTTGTCACCCAGTTCGGCCCGCCAGGCTTCCTTGGGTAATTTTATTCCAATGGGCTCGGCTGTTGCCAGCTTCCCATGTGCTTTTTGTTCTGCATCCACCTGTGCATTGTATTCCTCGATGCTCAGATCCATGTTGATCATCTGACCCCCGCCGTAGCCTCTGTCACCGGGTGGCAGATCCAGGAGACCCACGGGTTCATAGGTGAAATCGGGTTCGTCGGCGCCGTCCGGCCAGCGGGCCAGTGTCCTGTTCAGCCAGTTTTTGTCATCTCTGGCCGGATAGTCTTCTCTGGAATGCGCGCCACGGGACTCCGTGCGCAGAGCCGCTCCCTTGGCGATGAGGTATGCCTGCTTGGCCATACCCTCGATACGCAGTGCCTGTGACAACTCCGGGTTCATACCGGGTGCCCGTGTGTGTACCGCGACATTCCGGGTACGTTTGACAACATCCTTCAGCTCGTTCACCGCTGCCTCCAGACCTTCACCGGTCCGGAAGATATGAACATGCTTCACCAGGATCCGGGCAATGTCATCCCGGAGGGTGAATACATTCTCCCCATCCGGATTGTTCATCATCCGCCTGATCTTGGCATTCTCACGTTCGGCGAACTCTTCTGCCAGGGTCACCTCGGCCACCAGGTCTGTCTTTTTGGCGAACTCGGCTATACGTGCGCCCACAACCCTGCCGGCTACCACGGTCTCGGCCAGGGAGTTCCCGCCCAGACGGTTAAAGCCATGCATATCCCAGCAGGCCACCTCACCCAGAGCGAAGAGGCCCTTAAGGTTGTAGGCATGTCCATCCTTGTTCACCCTGATGCCGCCCATGGAATAGTGCTGTGTCGGACGAACCGGGATCAGTTCCTTGATGGGATTAACGCCGATGAAGTACATACAGATGTCGTAGACTTCGCGCAGCTTGGTCTGGAGATGCTTCTCACCGAGATGACGCAGGTCTAGCCAGAGATGTTCCCCATAGGGTGACTGGACGCCTTTGCCTTTGAGCATGTGCTCTTTCATACGCCGACTGACCACATCCCTGGAGGCGAGTTCCTGCTTCTCAGGTTCATAGTCCGGCATGAAACGGTATTCATCCACATCCAGCAGCAGCCCGCCGTCACCCCGACAGCCTTCGGTTACCAGGATGTCGGTGGGAACAATGCCTGTGGGGTGGAACTGCACAGCCTCCATATTCGCCAGAGGTACAACGCCGGTTTGCAAGGCCAGCCAACTGCCGGTCCCTTCGTTGATGATGGCGTTGGTGGACTCTCCGTACAAACGTCCATAACCGCCGGTGGCAATGGCCGTGGCCTTGGCGATGTAGCTGATGATGTCACCGTTGCGCAGATCTCTCACCACAGCACCCAGACAGGTGCCATCCCGGTGGATGAGCTGCATTGCCTCCATGCGATCATGGACCGTGATCCCCAGCTGGATGGCCAGGTTGTCCATGGTATAGAGGACTGTGTGGCCGGTACCGTCGGCGGTGTAGCATGTTCGCCATTTCGCGGTACCACCGAAGTCACGTGCAGTGATCAGCCCCTCATTTTCGAATTCTTCAGTGATGGTTGTCTTCTTGCCCTTGATGTAGACATCGCGGTCGCCGCCTTCAACGCGATTCCAGGGTACTCCGAAATGGGCCATTTCACGCATGGCGATGGGTGCAGTGTCCGCAAAGATCCGGGCTACTTCCTGATCTGCTCCCCAATCGGAACCCTTGACGGTATCCAACCAGTGAATGGTCTCATTATCACCCTTCCCCATGATGGAGTTGCCCAACGAGGCCTGCATGCCGCCCTGGGCTGCAGATGAATGACTGCGTTTGGGTGGGACCAGGGACAGCATGATCACATCAAGCCCCTGCATGGCGCTTTCGATGGCAGCGCGTTCACCGGCCAGGCCGGCACCGATCACCAGGACGTCTGTCGTAATCACTTTCATACAGAAACCCCTCCCCAGAAGCCGGTAGCTGCAACAATGGTTATGGCGCCCCAGACGATGTAGAAACTGAACAGCAGATAGAAACAGGCCTTGGCATACTTGCGGACGAACCAGGTATCCGCAAACCACTTCACCAACAGCCTGTACACCCCGATTGCCATATGCGCGACAACGGTTGCCATGAGCACCGAATAGAGGATCCAGAGACCGCTACTCATCCGGGCAGTGGTCAGTTCGGCTGTGAAGCCGAGTTTCTGGCCCACGATGCCCATATCCGAGAACAGATTCCAGGTGATGAGGAACAGATGGAAACCGCCGGTAACCAAGACGATCATTCCTGTACGAACCTGGGTGATCCACAGGGATGTTTCAAAATGTTTCCGCAGTCTGATATCGGATCTGGGATCCTGGTTCCATCCTTCATCAGCCTTTTTAAGCGATTCCCCGAGTTCCAGCATCCGTTTCCGCTCTGCCAGCTTCCCCGGGATCTTCCGGCTGGCCCATACGAAGTGGAAGAAGAAGACTATGGAGACCAGGAACACAAGTGGCTGGGCCGTCGGGATCGTGTGCTCCAGGAAATTGGCCATGAAGTCGTAGGCCTCTGCTCCAAAGATGATGGAGGACTCCAGCAATAGGTGCCCCATGATAAAAAGGGCCAGGAAGGCGCCCGTTAATGCGCTGATGCGCTCGTCCCGGAGTGCTTTCCTGGCTTTCTTGAAAGCCTCGCTCCCGGTGCCGTGCCGCGATTCAGCTTCTGGGTAGAGTTCGGTATCAATACCACTCATCGCAAATGCTCCGATTTATTCGTTTAAATTCTGGTCGTTGAGTAGAGGAAGATCCATGTGCTAATACACAAATATCCACTTCGTTGAATCATTATCAAGCAATCATTGTCCGACTGCAAAGGCTCCCCCGTTATCAGATCCAATAGAGTACAAATGTCGCGCCAGTGTCTTTGCCATCGCAATTATTCAAAGTCACCTTATCTTGGGTTGTTCTGAACCACAAAAGAGAGGACCGCAGGTATGAAGGGCCGCATGATATCATTGGATGTTTTCCGGGGACTCACCGTGGGTCTCATGATCCTGGTGAATAATCCCGGTAGCTGGTCACATGTCTATGGACCTCTGCGGCATGCCAGCTGGCACGGCTGGACACCAACGGATCTCGTTTTCCCTTTTTTCCTGTTCATCGTGGGTGTTGCCATGGCCTTGTCTTTCTCAAAGCGACTTGAAGCAGGCGCTTCACAACAGGAACTCACCAAAAAAGTCCTGTCGCGTACCGCCATCATCTTTGGCATGGGTCTCTTTCTGAACGGTTTTCCCTTCAATATCCCCTTGAATGCTGAAATGGCTGAGGGTTTTGGCATACTGGATATCTTTCGCCGATTCCAGACCATTCGCATCTGGGGTGTGTTGCAACGTATCGCCATCTGTTATCTCATTGCAGGTCTGATCATCATTCATTTGCGCAGCACCCGGGATCGGGTCCTGGCGGTACTGGGCCTTTTCGCCATCTATGAGTTCTTCATGCGGGTCCCGCTGGTAGCGGGCTGGGGAGCCGGCAGCTTTGAGCTTGAAACGAATTTTGTGCGTTACCTGGACATGCTCCTCTTTGGTGAGGCCCATCTTTATGGTGGGACCGGCGTACCCTTCGACCCCGAAGGTTTTCTCTCTACCCTTCCAGCTGCCGTAACAACTCTTTCGGGATTCTTCGTTGGTGAGTATTTACGCAGGGAGATCCCGCACCATGAGAAGTTGGTCAACCTGACCATCCTGGGGATCATCGTTCTGATGGCTGGACAGCTTCTGGGGATCCTGGAGCCTATCAACAAGCAGTTATGGACCGTTAGTTATGTCATTGTCATGGCGGGCATGGCCATGCTGACCCTGGCGTTCTCCTCCTGGCTCATCGATGTCCACGGCTGGAAATCCTGGTCAAAACCGGCCATCGTATTTGGCAGTAATCCCCTGGTGGTGTTCGTGGGTTCCGGTATTCTTGGTCGCATGCTGTACATGATCAAATGGACCAACGATAGCGGCGAGTGGGTGAGTATCAAGGGGGCAATCTACAATGGGTTGCTGGTACCGGTCTTTGGCGACCTGAACGGATCGCTAGCCTACGCTCTCATCAACATCCTGTTCTGGCTGGCCATTCTCTGGTGGTTGTATGAGAAGAAGGTTTTTGTGAAAATTTGAGGATTGGCGGATTAGCTGATTATGATTATAACATTTTTCGGTTTTATTATAGTATTAGATACAGCGGGTTCC
>CAYVVT010000010.1:53249-74952 GCA_964454335.1 uncultured Lentisphaeria bacterium
GGCTCGTGTGCTGGGGGGGGATGCTCGGTTGGGTGTATGGGAATTCGGATTATTGGCGGATTGGCGGATTGGCGGATTAAGATGATCTCATTTTTCTGTGGTTTGCAAGTATTTGCGAAATCCTTTGACCTGCTTCCTGAGTGATATCGCCTGTACATGGATCTGCTCGGCATCAGAATTCAGTTTGAACACATCGGTTAATACATAAGACATTGAGATAATCTCAGAGCAGGATTGTATGGCATAGGTTAGGTATCTTGCGAACACTCGGTTTGAAGGTGCATCGAAACCCTCAGCGATATTGTTCATTACCGAGAGTGCCGCCCTCTGCAATTGATCCCGCATTCCAAAATCCTTACTCAATTTTCTGTCTTCAGTACAAACGGAATACACCAGATCAACCATTTTCCTTGCATCCTGCCACACAGGCATGTCTTCGAAATTCCTGTAACGCATCGAGAACCTCCAGCAATTGGTTTTGAAACATAGGAAGTGCTTCCAGATTACTGTTTACCCAAAGGTTGGATTGCGTCAGGTGGGAAACTGTGGAACACGACCGCGGTCGTTTATTTATCCGAATTCGCTAATCCGCGAATCCGGCAATTCGTGAATTATATCTGTATCTCAAATGTCAGTCGCCACCACTCATTATCCTCGTAGGCGATGAGTGTGGAGAAACGGCCGGGGATGGCTGTGAAGCGGATTCCCCCCTGGAATTCGAGTTCATCTCCGAAACGGTTACGGTAAAGTTCATCGATATGGTACTCGATCTGGGTGACCAGACTGATGGCATCGCCCAGGTTGCGGACGAAGGGATACCAGACATTGGTGAATGCGATACGGCGTTTGTCGGCATACAGTGAGACATGCATGTTGGTCTGGGGAATACCGAAACTGCCGGCGGCCAGGAATGAGGAACCCACATCCTCCTCTAGATCGTCGTCGTTCGCACCAAGCTTGTCAATATTCTCCTGGTAGCTGCTCAGGTCCGTAAGATCCCATTCCAGGCTCCTGCCGTCCCGGATATAGCCGGTCCAGCCGAGTACCAGTGAGATGCGGTAGAGTTCTCCTCTGGGTGGCAGTACCTGGACACGACCGCTGATCTCGCCTTTGTCCAGTTCGAATTCATTCATCGTCAGCCCGAGATCGATCCCGATGACTGAGAGAGCACCACCCAAACGGATCTCTCTGAAATTCTGATTCATGGTATTCCAGCGTACCATAACTTCCCCATAGCCGTCCTGGAGTCCGGCCGTGGGAGCATCAACACCCCGGTGGTGAGGTGTCAGATCCAGGAAATCAGCGTGCTTGCGTTTCATGATCTCCATGTGCTCTTCGGCTTGCCGTACCGCTTCGGCTTCCATGTCCAGTTCCTTCTGGATACTGTCCAGGATGGCCTGTTCTCTGGCCAGGGCCAGGCTGTCCATGGTGATCTTATGCTGCAGTGAATCCGCACGCAGTGCCTCCTGGGCGGTCAGTAAAGCCTTGGAACGTTCAATTTCCGACCGGAGACGTACCTTGATCTCCTGTGTGACCAGTTCATGATAGCTGGTCTTCCCATACTGAATGAGGGAATAGAAAGTGCTGTCTGCGGACTCGTACTGTTCTGTGATGAGAATGCCCCGCAGGCTGAGATCCGTACTTACCAGGGTCTCATAACTATAGGTCTCGGACAATTGATCCTGGTTCTCTTCAAAAGCCTGTCGGGCGATGCTGGAGACATTCACTTCCACCATCTGGGCAAATGCCAATCTGGCCTGATCATCGGCATCAAGCTGGGAGAGCGAGGAAACACCGATCCCCCAGTACATCGTATCGTTCTCAACTTCACCGAGCTGCACCCACTCCGGCGTCACATCCTGGTCACCGGTGATCTCATCGCCGAACAGCTCATCCATGGTGAAGGGACGCCCAAGTACTTCACGGTCAAAGCGGGTGGTGTCTGCGGGTGCGGCGGATATCCGGACCAGGCATACAAGACTCAGAATACCCGTAAGGAGAATGGTACGTAGCTGGTGTGGTGCGCTGTTCATGTACGTGCAATTCTAGCAAGACCGTGCACAATGTACAATAGCATAGATCGGGCTCTTGGTTTAGCTCACATGATCGGCCTGCTGACCATCAGGTCACCAGCAGGACATGGCTGCATACCGTATTCAACCTTCGAAGCTTCACATTGCGGATAAAATCCGTCCAAATTCTTCGACCAACAGCATGAATAGAACATGGCTTATGGGTAGCAGGTTTCAATTTATTCTGCATTGTCATTCGGGAAGGCGGGTGTTATGCTTTGCCTGTTTTAGCAGACCGTGTCGAGAAAGGGAGAATGGTGTCAAAAGGCGTAACCAAACAGAGTGAAGATTTTTCCAGGTGGTACACAGATGTCGTGCAGAAAGCACAGTTGGCTGACTATGGTCCGGTGAAAGGTACCATGGTCATTCGACCGTATGGATATTCCATCTGGGAGAACATCCAACGCAATCTGGATGACATGTTCAAGGAAACCGGACATGTGAATGCCTATTTCCCCCTTTTCATCCCCGAAAGCTTCATGCACAAAGAAGCGGAGCATGTGGAAGGATTTGCCCCGGAAGTGGCGGTGGTCACCCATGGCGGTGGTAAGAAGCTGGAAGAACCACTGGTGATCAGACCCACCTCCGAGACCATTATCTGGAACATGTACAAGAAATGGATCTCCTCATACCGGGATCTACCCCTGCTCATCAATCAGTGGGCCAACGTGGTTCGCTGGGAGATGCGCACCCGGCTCTTTCTGCGTACAACAGAATTTCTGTGGCAGGAAGGGCATACAGCTCACGCCACTATGGAAGAAGCTCAGGCGGAAACCCTGCAGATGCTGGAGGTCTACCGTCGCTTTGCAGAGGAATTTATGGCGATGCCGGTGCACACCGGTCTGAAATCCGAATCGGAGAAATTTGCAGGGGCGGTACGTACCTATTCCATCGAAGCCATGATGCGGGACAAACGGGCACTACAGGCTGGAACCAGCCACAATCTTGGTCAGAATTTTGCCAAGGCCTTCGAGGTCACCTTTCAGAATGAGCAGAATCAGGAAGAACTGGTCTATGCCACCAGCTGGGGTGTCAGTACCCGCCTGGTGGGTGGGCTCATCATGACCCATGGAGACGATCATGGCCTGATCCTGCCTCCGAAGCTCGCGCCCTATCAGGTCGTGGTGGTACCGATTTTTCGTGATGAGACCAGGGAAATGGTCCTGGCTGAGGTCAAGAAGCTGGAACATTCACTGCTGAAAGCCGGTCTGAGAGTGTTTGTTGATGATGATGATAAATCCTCCCCGGGTTTCAAGTTCAATGAATGGGAGATGCGCGGGGTACCGCTGCGAGTGGAACTCGGGCCCAAGGATATCGAGAAGGGTCAGGGGGTTGTCGTTACACGGCACAGCCGGGAAAAGGAATTCATCCCCTTGAGCAAGCTGGCTGAAGTGCTGGTCCAGAAGGTGGACGATGTCCAGGCGGCACTCTTCAAGCGGGCACTTGATTTCCGCGAGGAGAACAGCCATGAGGCTGACAATTGGGATGACTTCAAAGCTCTCATCGACAGCGACAGCGGATTTGTGAAAGCCTACTGGAACGGTTCTGCCGAAGTGGAAGAAAAGATCAAGGAAGAGACCAAGGCTACCATCAGGAACATCCCCTTCGATCAACCCGGGGAGCCCGGAAAATGCATCTACTCCGGTGAGCCGGCCACCCAGAAGGTGATCTTCGCCAAAGCATATTAAGTTAGAAGTACGAAGAAATTAACTGGTCCTGGCTGTACAGCTGGGACCTTTTTTTTGAATGAGGAAAGCCGGGCTGAAACCAGGTTTATTCGTGACGCAATGATTCGATAGGATCCAGGCCGGCCGCACGGTATGCGGGATAGATCCCGAATACGATCCCAACCATGGAACAGACGATGAGACCGATGAAAACCCAGTCGACGGGGATCACCGGGTCCACGTTCATCACCAGGGTGATGAGGTTGCCTACACTGACACCCAGGATCACTCCGATGACACCGCCGAAGAGGGAAAGGAAGACCGCTTCCAGCAGGAATTGGAACAGTACATTGTTCCGGGAGGCACCGATGGCCTTGCGGATCCCGATCTCCTTGATACGCTCACTCACCGAAACCAGCATGATGTTCATGATCCCAATCCCGGCTACCAGCAGTGCAATGAAGCTCACTGCCATGGCGAACATCTTGATACCGGCGGTGAAACCACCAAAGGTCTCGATGAGAGCATCGTTTGAGGAGACCTCAAAATTGTTCTCTTCATCCGGCATGAGCCCGCGAATGATCCGCATATGATAGATGACCTCCTCCTTGGTGGATTCGTATACATCAGAATCATGTGCCTTGATAGAAAAGCCAAGCGAGGTCCAGCGGCTGCCATAGTATTGCAGGAATGTGGTCATGGGTATCAGTACATAATTATCCTGGCTCTGCCCGAACATCTGGCCTTTGCGTTCCATGACCCCTACCACTGTATAATCGATCCCGTCGATATCGATGACGCGATCAATAGGATCCTCGAACTCGAAGACCTTCTCCACCACATCCATACCCAGGACCGCAACCTTGCGATTATACTCCACATCCTCGTGAATGAACATCCGGCCGTAATCCAGGGTCATGTTCAAAGCCTGCAGGCCCCACTCATCCACCCCATCGACCTCAACATTCGGGTTGGTCTTCTTCTTCTTGTACTTGATGGTTTTGCCGCCGCTTCCGTCAATGAAGCTTACAAAAGCTGCTTTCTTGCCCAGACGATCGCGCAATTCCAGTCCATTCCGGTAGGTCAGTCGCGGGCGCTGCCAGTACTTCCGCTGTTTGCTGTGATCCCCCATCTGAATGAGAGGCATCCTCTGGACATAGATGATGTCTGATCCGAAGATGTTCAATCCAGAGTTGATGGAGGATTCCATGGTGCGGATGGCCGTCATCACTGCAATAATGGCAAATACACCGATGATCATCCCACCCAGTGTCAGTGCCGACCTGAGCTTGTTGTCCCGGATAGCCTCCAGGGCCATGGCCAGGGCGTCCCGCATTCCCTGAAAGACACGGATGAGTTTCATGCTTGAAATACTCCAGTAGAGAGTACAGATAAGCAGGCAGATGTGTCCCAATTATTCATAGCGGAGTGCCTCAATGGGATCCAGGGAGGCACCTTTCCTGGCTGGTGCCAGTCCTGATACCAGGCCAATGACGGCACTCAGGACGATGGCCATAACTGCTACGCCGATGGACATGCTTGCGGGAAAGACAAGTTTGTCGATGGCAAAACTGATTCCCACAGACATGAGCAGGCCGAAGAGGCCTCCTGAACCGGTGATCACCATGGCCTCGATGAGGAACTGGCCCTGGATCTGGGACCGCGTGGCCCCCAGTGCCTTGCGGACTCCGATCTCGCGTGTCCGCTCGGTGACTGAAACAAACATGATGTTGGCAATACCTATCCCCCCCACGATGAGGGAGAGGGCCGTAATGATGAGGCCGGTACCGCCGATGGCAAGCTTGATGGCCTGGTACTGTTGCCTGAAGGCTTCCTGCTGATTCACAGCGAAATCATTCTTTTCATCGGGCTTGAGGCCCCGTAGGACACGCATGATGCCCTCCAGCTCCTCCTTGGCATCTTCTATATGATCCTTGGGCACCTTGACGGTGATGCGGCGCATCCCCCAGGGACCATGAAAGATCTTGTTAAAGGTCCCGACCGGTATGAGTACCTGGGTATCCATACTGAAGGCACCCATGAATTTGCCCATTTCCTCGAGAACACCGATTACCCGGAAATGATAACTGCCGGCCAGGACCGTTTTTTCAATTGGACTTTCGTTTGGAAACAGGTTTTTGGCCACCTCTGATCCCAACAGCATCACCTGGGCACCCGTTCGATCTTCGGAAGCCGTGAAAAAGCGTCCTTTGGCAATATCCATGGTGGAAACGTCCATGTAATTGTAGGAAGCGCCATGGATGGAGATGCTTTCCGCCTTCTTCTCCCGATAACTCAGATCCGCGGAGCGAAACCGCTCGGTAGCCACAGCCAGGGCGTACTCGGATCGGTCCTGGATCTCCTCAGCATCCTCCAGGTTGATGCGAGGGCGGTTGCGCATGGTCCACCAATCCTCGTTACCGAACCATTCCCAGCGTTCAACGTACAAGACGTCCTTGCCTAAAAATTCCATGCTCTTTTCGAAAAGGCGGTCCACACCGTTGATTAGGGTGGACATCAGGGAGACCGCTACGATACCGATGACGATACCGGTCCCCGTAAGGATTGTGCGTGTCTTGTGCGCCCATAATTCCATGAGAGCAATACGCATATTCTCCCAGAAAAAGCTGCGTCTCATGTTCGCCCCATTGAAAGGCGGTGCAACCTGTCTGGCGGTTGGTATGGAGTATCTTGTCTCATCTTAATTCTTTGCGCCGATCCGCGCATCTCAATGTCCTAATGGACTACGAAGTCTTCGGAGATCTTTCCATCCAGCAGGCGTACGATCCGCCGGGCGTGCTTGGCGATATATTCTTCATGGGTCACCAGCACGATGGTGTTGCCCTGGGCATGCAGTTCATCGAGGAGGATCATGATCTCCTCACCTGTTTTGGAATCCAGGTTGCCCGTAGGTTCGTCGGCCAGGATGATGGCGGGATTGTTCACCAGCGCCCGGGCCACTGCGACACGCTGACGCTGACCACCGGAAAGTTCGTTGGGTTTGTGGTCCATGCGGTCTTCAAGGCCCACACGCGCCAGGGCACTCTCAGCCATGGCATTCCGCTCACTCTTGTGAATGCTGCCGTTGTAGATCAGTGGTAATTCCACATTTCGCAGAGCAGTGGATTTCGGTAACAGATTGAAGGTCTGGAAGACGAAGCCGATCTTTCGATTGCGTACTTCCGCCAGTTCGTCCTCGGTCATGTTTGCGACATTGGTCCCATCCAGGAAGAAATCTCCCCGTGTGGGGGAATCCAGACAACCCACCAGATTCATCAGGGTGGATTTACCGGAGCCGGAGGGGCCCATGATGGAGATATATTCGTTCTTCTCTATGGACACAGAGACACCGTTCAGCGCTCGGACCTCGGTACTGCCCATTTCGTAGATCTTGTACAGATCCTTTACTTCAATGAGAGACATCCGGACCTCTAGTCATCGTCGAACTTGAATGACTTGCGTTCACTGACCTTGACCTTCTGCTCATCTTCAAGCCCCCGGCTCAACGCCTTATAGGGACCGGTGACGATCTGTTCATCCTCATCCAGACCGGTAAGGATCTCGAAATCACGGTCACCGATGATGCCGGTTTTCACTTCACGCTGTCTGACCACCTGGTTCTTACCCAGTTCGCTGTCCTCAACGATGAAAACCACCTCCACCGGATCTTCTTCCATGGGTGCAAACTCATCCTCTGCCAGCACACTGTCGCGACCGGTGCTTTCCTCATCCTGTGTTTCCTCCAGGCGCAAGGGCTTACGCATGGTGACACTTTGAATCGGCACATAGAGGACATCGTCGTGTACATCTGTGCGGATATTTACCCCGGCAGACATGCCCGGGCGCAGGACGGGAGGCGGATCGATTATCCGGATCTTAACTTCGAAATTCGTAACCTGGTCAAGACTACCCATTTGCTGACTTCTGGCACTGTGGGCAATTTCAGTGACCACCCCATAAAAGGTTGTGTCCTGAAGTGCGTCGATCTCTATCTCGGTGGTGTCATTCGTGGTGACATCCACTACGTCGTTCTCATTGACCTCAACAAGCACCTCCATTGCCGAGAGATCTGCAATGGTGAGAATGATGTCAGCCTGGAACATGGAGCCCAGGGCCATCTCGCCGATCTCCTTGTTCAATCTGGTTACAGTGCCGGACATGGGTGCCAGTACAATGGTCTTGTTGTAATTGTCTTCCGACTGTGTCAGAGCCGCCATGGCCTGACGGTAAGCGGAAAGGGCCTGTTGGTGTCTGGCGACCGCCGCCTGATAGACAAGCTCGCTAACCAGTTTCTTATCATACAATTCACGCTGCTGATCACGTTCCAGCTTTGCCAGGGAAAGTGAGGCCTGCGAGGAGGCAACAATCTGCCTTGATCGTTCAAGCTCTGCGATATAGCGCGTGGAGTCCAGCTGTGCGAGGAATTGCCCTTTTTCAACCCAATCGCCTTCCTTTACCTCAAGCCGCATGACACGGCCGGCAACATCACTACTAACATTAACCTCAATGACGGGTTCAACCCTTCCGGAGGCAGCTACCTTGTGGACCACCTGTCCGCGTTTCACCTTTGAGGTCTGAACGTCCGTGATATCCCCCTGCTGCTTGTTGACAGCCACGAAACCGATGACACCGAGCAGGACCACGGCAATTATGATGATGATGAGTTTCTTCTTGGTGAGCATGGATCCCCCTACAGCTTACCCATCAGTTGATGCAGTTGGGCTTCTGTAAGTTTCAGATTGTAGCGAGCGCGGATCAAGTTGGCTTTAGCGTCTTCGTAACTGGCTGATATCAGGAGGACATCCAGGATGGAAATGGACCCCACCTGGTACTGCTCCTGGGCCAGAAGCAGGTCCTGGGCGGATGCATCCTGGATCAGTACTGAGATCTCCACCGACTGCTGCATCGTTTTCATCTGTTCCAGGATCTGGGCAAGATCCTTGCGGAGATTGCGTTTGGCCAGATCGAGGTTCTCTGTGGCAAGCTTCTGACTGATCTTGCTCTGTTCCACCCCACGTGATTTGCGTGTGCCATCGGTGAGATTCCAGCTGATGCCAATGCCCGTTGAGAAGCTGGTATTGTCCTTGGCCAGCAGGTCGCCGGGGGCTGTGCTGTAATTCCCATAGGAGGCTGAGAAGCCTACGGCCGGCACATAGCTGGATCTGGCGATCTTAACATTGTGTGCTGAAACAGCTTCGTTGCGGATCAGGATCTGAATGGTAGGACTATTCTGAATGGATTCGGTCAGTACGGCTTCCAGGTCAGGGATCTCTACAGGATCCCAGAGTGGTTCGCGAAGACCAATGGGCTCGTCCCATTCCCGACCGAGGATGAGATTCAGTTCCTTGGCCCGCAAACCCAGCTCGGTCTTACCACTGAGTATTTGCAGACGTGCCTGTTCAATGGCCACCCTTGTCCTGAGTGTGTCATTCTGTGAGGCCGCGCCCAGTTTGAAACGTTCAAGGGTAAGTTGGTGCTGGTACTCGCTGGTGTTCAGGTTCTCACGGTACACATCCACCAACTTCTTCGTGGAGAGGAAATTATAGAAGGCCACCTTGGTCTGATAGATGGTACCCAGTTTGTAGTTGTTCAGCTGGATCGTGGCTACATCCTCACTGATCCGTGCGGACTGCAGTGTGTTCCACCAGCGGCCGCCATCCCAGATGTTCTGGCTGAGGTTCAGGGACAGGTTGTAGCGGTCAGACCAGTCCAGATCCCCGTATTCTCCGCTTGGTTCCACCAAGGGAAAATCCACACCGCCAAAAGAGAGATTGGTGGTGTCGAAGAGCATCGGATAGAGACCTGATACGCTACCGCTCAGTGACAGATCCACCCGCGGCAGAATAATGGAAAGCTGGCTCTTGGCCTGCGAAACACTACGATCTGTTTCATACGAACTGATCCTCAGGGACTGGTTATTGTCCAGGGCCAGCTGGATACATTGTTTCAAAGACAATTGCCCCGCCTCCTGGGCGGAGCCTATGGAGATCAGCAGCAGGGCTGAGAAGAGCAAAAATCGTTTCATGGCGATTGGTTCATTCTTTCTGGAGCTATGCACCCGGGTTCAACGCGATGAGGCCACTGCCTACAGCAGTGAGGATCAACCAGACGATACCGACTGTGACGATCCCCGTCCCCGTGGATTTCCCGTAGAGACGGGCAAAGCCAATACCCAGTACAGCTGTTGCCCAGATCTGGAACAGGTCCAGTTGATTCAGGAAGATCTTGATAAAGCTATCGAGTTTATCGAAAAACAGTCCTGGGCTGAACGCCAATGCTGACGACTCTTTCATGATGATGAAGGGTGCTTTCACGATGACCTCCAGGGAACCGATGCCCTGAGCCATGCTGAAGAAATAGCCACTGCCACCGATGAGGTAGGACAACATGACTACTGAGAACAACTGGAAGAAAGGAACCTTCCCGCCCATCCCGAAATTACCGACGCCCATGAGGATCAGCGCATAGAGGGCGCTCAGCACCCAGAGTGTCACTGGAATCAACAGGTACATTGCCAGCTGTTTCAACTGCCAGGGATTTTCTTTGGCGTCCTCGAGTCTTTTACGGCCTTTTTCAAAGCGGGCATCGATCTTTTCCTGCCGCTCTACCGGTACTCTCTCTCGAGTCTCTGCCCAGCGCTTTTCAGCCTGCTTGAGCTTGTACTCACCTTCTGATAAGCTGATATCCCTGTAAACCAGGGGTACAACCGACAGAATGATTGAAACGATGATAAGTGGATATACCCAGGTTTTCCAGGTGACGCCTGCGGCTATCCCTTCAAATGCCTTCGTCGGTGCCAAAAAGATGGCGAGTATCGTCTGACCAAGTGTTTGTTGTTCCATAACCAGGTCCCTCTCTTGATAGAGCTTTAACCTAAAGGGGAATGCATTGTTCCGGTGGCGGCGAAGCGGATATGACCACCCCATATTAACGCTTCTATTATAGTGTCAATATCCGTGCCAACAAGACATTCCAGGCTTTTCAAATCGCAGCAGAATAGCTACCCGATCTTCTCACAGAGGGTCTGATTCGACAACTGGTCGAACCAGCCGTTAACCGGTCCCCAGGAAGGTCAGTGCAGAGGATCAGTTCACGGGTTGATATTCACGTGGAACGGAGAAAATATCCTCCACTCGATCAAGCTCTTCGATGCCGAGCAGATTGTACTCCATGAGGAAGACGGCATCCCCATCATCGTCTTCCATCCGGATCTGTGCCCTGATGATATACCCAGGAATTGTCTCCAGTTCCTTCTCTTCCTTCAGCTCATCGAAGAGGACGCCGATAAAATCCGGGACCCCGTGATAGATCCCATCATCCCGTCCCAGTGCCACATCCAGCCTGTTAAACATTCTCGCCCTCTGCTCCATGCCAGGCACTTTCCTGGCGTACCATTCGACAATAACCAGGGGATTGTCACTGTCTTCGGAGCGAATGGCGGTTGTCACCTTCCTGGCTTTGAAACCATTGACCTTCTCCTTCTCACGTCCGATCACCTGGGTGATGATCGGTGGCCCCTTATCACTCTCCAGATTTATCTCTGTTTCATGATCTTCGTCCACCTGGGCGGCACGCATCTCAGCCAGGGTTTTCTTCTCGTATTCCCTTTCATCGTGATCGATTTCCCACACCATCTCGGTACACAGGTCAGTGAGGGTTACATCCCTGGTAGTCGGGTCACTGGTGAACACCCTGGCCAGGATATTGTGGAATTTCATGGTGCGGTCTTCAAGGATCCGACAATCAGAGACGTAGACCGTCTTGTCCGTGGTGATCTTGCCGATGATGGGCGCATCCATCAGGGTGCTTTCTGTGCTTTTAATAATTTCATCCTGGGCCAGCACGGTGCTCATGCTCAGGATACCGAGGATTATCGTCGGTAATAAACGCATTGCTCTTTTCCTTTATCACGCAGTTGGGATGTTCCGCCGATACAACCAGGTCACAGTGGCATACATGCCTCCGGAGACCAGCAGCAGGAACAGCGTTTCCAAAGTGAACAGGTAGCCCCAGAATTGACCGAACAGCTCCACCGACCCACCGGTATAATCATCAGAGATCATCCATTGTTCACTGATCATCTTGTTCAGGTTGATGAACAGCTCGAAGATGGTCTTCAACAGACCAGCGCTGCCGAACACGATTGCAAAGGTGATACCCGCCAGTATGGGGCCGCCGATACCGATAATCAGCGGTCGACCGCGTACCCAACTGGAGACCAGCATGAGGAACAGTGCCAGAGGCAGCAGCCGGGTGGTGCTCACGATGAGATACACCAGCCAGTCGTACAAGAGGCTGCCAAAGGCGATGTTGTTCCAGAACATCACCGCGATGGGCTTCAACGGCTGTCCCAGGATCCAGAGGGCCAGCCGGGAGACGATCATGAACTCCAGGCTCAGAACATAGGTCAGACCGATGATCCCCAACATGCCGGCGATGATCTTGGATGCCAGCACCTGGTGGTCTGAGACGGGCAGGCTTCGGTAGAACAGGGTGCTGTTATCCGATCGTTCTTTGTAAATCGCATCTGCGAAATAGAAAAGCGCCAGGAACAGCACCAGGTGGAAGATCCCCTGCAACCCAAAACGCAGGTAATAGGCAATGCCGATACTGGCCTTTTCCTGTCCCTCTTCCCAGTGTTCATGGTCCTCGCCTTCGATCTCTACAGTGACCTCATCATCGTCGATCCGGATATCAAAGGAGTATGATTCCTCTTCCCCGTCGTCATCGTTGATGACAACGTCCTCTATATAGATATGGCCTTTCTCATCCAGCTCCCGATTGAGATGGTTTGCCCCGCGATTCACGGAAAACAGGGCCAGGAGATTCAGAAAGGTGATCACAGCCACCGCGCCGATGATGACGCGCTGCCATTCCAGCCATTCACGTTTCAGGAGTGCCATCATCACTTTCATGCTGCACCTCCATTCAGCTCCGTCACATTCCCCATAAGCGCAACGAAAATATCGGCGATGGACGGCGCCTGCACCTCACCCAGTTCAGTCAGGTCGGATTCATCCACATCCTGCATCAGACAGATGATCCTGCCCAATACTTTGGTTACCGTGATGGGTTTCGCGATCTTTTCCAGTTCTTCCAGCTTCTCAGCAGCGATAGACACCTGGGAATAACGATTGTTGAGATCCTCCATCGATTCATGGAGGATGACCCGGCCTTCCTTGATGAAGATGACATCGCTGAGGATATGCTCAACCTCCTCGATCTGATGGGTTGAGATCAGGATGGATTTCTCCTGATCGAAATAGTCTTCCAGAACAGAGGAATAGAGCTGCTTGCGAAACAGGATGTCCAGGCCGTGGGTGGGTTCATCCAGGATCAGGATCCGTGTTTCGGTTGCCAGCACCAGCGATAGATGCAGCTGGGTCTTCATGCCCTTGCTCAGGTTCTTGATCCGTTGTGTGAGTGGGATGCTGGTCTGCTTCAGATATTGCATTACCCGTTCGCGGTCGAACTGGGGATGCATTTCAGCAGTGAAATCCAGCAGTTGATCCACCCTCATCCAGTTGGGTAGGACGGCTACATCATGGATCACACCGGTGGATCTCATCAGCTCTGACCGGTTGCTGTATGGCTCGAGATCCAGGACTCTGACCTCCCCGCTGTACTCAAGCTGACCCGTGAGTGCGCGGAGCAAAGTCGTTTTACCGGCACCATTGGGCCCTACCAAACCTACGATCTTACCGGCGGGGATCTTGAGGTTCACATCCACCAGGGCATGGACATCCCCATAGGATTTGGAAAGGTTCTCGGTTTTTACCAGATCTTCCATTATCGCCCTTCCTTCCCGAATGCTTTGCGGATCAAGTTTTCCAATTCATCCCGCGCCAGCCCCAGGGCTCTGGCGGTCCTTACAAATCGTGGGATCTCTTCTTTCTGGAAACGGTCCAGATCATTTTTCAACAGGCTTGCACGTGCGCCCGGGTTCACGAAATAGCCCAATCCTCTTCTCTTCTCCAAGAGTCCCTCCTGAATCAGCATCTGTGTTGCATTCAAAACGGTCTGGGGATTCAGACCTTGTTCCACCGAGATCTGCCGCACCGAGGGAATGGCTTCCCCCTCCGGCAGATCACCAGACATGATGGCCGAGCGGATATGACTCGCCAGCTGCTGGTAGATCGGTGTTTTCTGATCAAATTCCATCATATCATTCACCTCTTCTGGTGTTCTACATGACTATAACACCATAACTCATCAATAGCAAATATTTTTTCCACCGATTTCAGGCCAGGCTGTAAGTATATCACACAGAGGTCATCGCGAGGACTATACGGCGTCTTGTCGGTGATGATCTTGTCAGTCGATGTTAGGGGTTAGGGGTTAGGGGAAGTGAAGTTATACGATCAGAATCTGGTTGCTAGGCTTTGTTAATCTTAATGTCAGCTGCGATCTCGCATAGAATTCTGGAATGAGATTAACTTTGCCCGTAAGAATTCATAATCGGCTTCAACGTCCTTGAAATCTTTGATTGGAAGATACCTAAGTCGTGATGCTATCATGATTTGAGTATAAACCTCGTTGAGAGATCCAATAGCAATGTCTATATAGTGTTTTCGCTCATTGGCAGTCCTTCGACTCGATCCTTCAGCAATTGCAGACGGGATGGATACAACGGCTCGCTTTAATTGCTGCTTTAGTCCATACTTTTCATCAGAGGGTAGTAATTCAGTGAGAGCGTATATTTTTTGTACGAGGTCAATTGAACGTCGGAAAACCTCAAGCTTTGTGAAGCTCGCCATAGGAATCCCCAAGATTTTGTATGATTAGCTTTGGTGGATGAATCTAATAATCTGGAACAAATTAGAAAAGAGTCCTATCAGTCTCCATAATGAATTGACCATGCTGGTTCAGCCTGACCCTAACCCCCTTCACCCAACGCCTAACCCTCAAGAAACCGATCCCTGATCTTGAAGAAATATTCCTTGGCCGCTTCATAGCTGTTCTCGATCACACCATCCAGGATGGCATCCTCGATAGCCTGCTTGACCTCACCGATGATGGGGCCCGGTTTGACACCCAACAGTTCGATGATCTCATCTCCTCGAAGTGGTGACTGGAAGGCACGCATCCGATCCTTCTCCACCACCTCCTCGATGCGGTTCATGACCCGATCAAAGTTCCCATAGTAGCGTTTGATCCGCCTGGGATCCTTGGAAGTGACATCCGCCCGGCACAGCACCATCAGATCCTCCAGCTCCTCACCCGCCTCAACGATGAGACGTCGGATGGCGGAGTCACTGACACCTTCCTGGGCCAGAGCGATGGGTCGGAGGTGCAGACGCGTCATCCGTTTCAGGTATGCCGTGAGTTTGCGGGACAGCCGCATACGGCGCCCCACTTCGTTCAACATCTTGCGGCCCAATTCGTCATGTCCGTGATAACTCCAGCCTGTCCCGGGAATGAATTTCTTGGTGGCCGGTTTGCCGATGTCATGGACCAGAGCTGCAAATCTGACACGCATACGATCAGTGCGCTCGGCTGTATTATCTACCACCTTGAGTGTATGGTGAAAGACATCCTTGTGGCGCTGGCCGTCACGATCCTCCACGCCGCCCAGGGTGGCGATCTCGGGAAACACAAGGTCTAACAGGCCAACTTCCTGCAGGATATAAAACCCAAGGGAAGGCTTCCGTGTCTTGAGGATCTTAATGATCTCGTCCGTGACGCGCTCCTGACTGACGATCTCAATACGGCTGTGCATCCTGCGCATGGCTTCAATCGCATCATTCTCGATGGAGAATTCCAACTGGGCAGCAAAGCGTGCCGCACGCATCATCCGCAAGGGATCATCCTCAAAGGTCTTCTCCGGATCCAGAGGGGTACGCAGGATCCGGTCCTGAATGGCCTGAATACCTTCGTATTCGTCCACCAGATCGGCAAAGTTGTCCGGATCAAGGTTGAGGGCCATGGCATTCAGCGTAAAATCCCGCCTGCTCAGATCGCCCTTGAGATCCGTATACACGACTTTGGGCTTGCGGGAATGCGGTTCATAGCTTTCCTCACGTGCGCTGGCCACTTCGATGAGGAACTGTCCATAGGGGATCAACGCGGTACCGAATTCCCCATACTCCACGATGTCCTTCACCTTGAGTTGATCAGCCAGTGCCCGGGCAAACTTCACCCCGTCGCCGATGACCATCAGATCTACATCATTGCTGGGTGAACGCATGATGAGATCACGGACAAAGCCACCTACAGCGAAGGCTTCCAGGCGATTTTCCCTGGCCAGATCGCCTGCCAGTCTCAGCACGTGCAGGATATTTTCCGGGATCTGTTGCAGCATTTATCTGACCTCTTGCTCCACACTCACTTACATTCACCATTAACGGACCATTCAAAATAATCAGCCTGGCAAGGATTTCATGATGGAAATGGGCTGGTTCTGAACTGTTGATACTGTTTTTGGCTCACGGTATATTTAGGTTCGTATGCGCTTTCCTCAACGATCACTCCTCATCGTGCTATTCATCGGGCTATCCCTGCCGGTACAAGGCCAAAGGATCATTGCTGAAGTAAACATTGACTCGAAAAATATCGATGATGCCCCCCGACAGGCTCTGAGCTATCTGGATCAGGATATCAAGTATTACATCCAGAACACTACCTGGTCCAGTGATGAACTCCCCACCGATTTTACAATCCAGTTGACGATCTATCTGGACAGTTACGCGCAAACAGGTTACCAGCGCATCTACACGGCGAAAGCCTTCATCGGCAACAATGATGATCAAAAATATTTCGACAAGAGCTGGAAATTTGATTATAACCAGGGCGATCAATTGCTGCACACGACAGCATTTAACAGTTTGACGAGCTTCATCGATTATTATGTCTACCTGATCCTGGCCGGCAACATGGACACCTGGACCCAGTTTGGTGGGAACCAACTGTACTCCAAGGCCCAGCAGGTAGCCCGAACGGCAGTGAATGCCGATCTGAAACAGGGCTGGAAGGAGCGCCTGGAGGACTCGGAATACCTCTATGGCAACCAGGATTATCGCAAAATGAAATTCGAATACTATGAGGCCATCGATCTGTGGGACAATGGAGATCAGGAATCAGCACAAAGCATGCTGGACGAATTTTTCCAGCACCTGTCCATCAGTTACAGGCGGCAGGACTCCAGGATAAATACTCAGAATTTCCTCAAGGCTAAGCATGAAGAACTTGCGGATTTCATCTGGGAGACCGAGCGCCGTGACCTGATCCAGCAACTTCTCGAACTTGATGAGGACCATAAGGACTATTACCAGGAAGTCATTCGTGATTGGTGATAAAACCCCGCCAGTGTTCCAGCTTCAAACCCAATTGAGAGAATTGATATGCACATGAAAGTAACACAGTTGCTGATGTTGGTCCTTTTGATCTCTGGCTGCAGTGCTCAGCTCAGCGATGAGGAGTGGCTGGCGCAGTTGCCGGAACCGTGGACCATTTCACAGGAAGGGATGGATGAGATCCTGCCGCGCTTTCATGAACGCTATCCCGATTTCTCCCCCCGCCTGAGGGCTTTTGCTCTCTGGAGAGTGGGAACCCCTTATGAGATCTTCAAACTCGGTGAGGAGACGGAGCCGGATCCCGACCCAATCATACGCTATGATGTGTCCGATTGTACGGGTCATAACCTCACCTCCCTGGCGGCGGTAAAAAGCCGCAGCTGGGCCGAGACCAGGGCGAACATGATCGACATCCACTATAAGGCGGATTCCAGCGGTGTCAAGCATCCCACCTATCTGTCAAGGTGGCACTATACCCTGGACCGCATCACCGCCAACCCCTACACCGTGGATATCACCCGGGATCTGCTGCCTCCGGCCCTGCTCGATTCAGTCACCATCACTCTGAATTCAAAAAAGGAGGGTGGCGAATTCCTCGAACTGGACTGGAAGCGCACCATGACGGCCTATTTCATACCCAATGAGAACATCACCGCTGAGCTGCTGACCAAACTGCCCACCATCTGCGGGGTTGCCTTCGTGAAGGAGAAGTATTTCGATCTGGGTATTGTCATGGGTCATGAAGGCATGATCATCGATGGCAAGTACGTGCTGCATGCCTCACAATCAGCCGGTGAGACGGTCAAACTGGATTTTATGGAATATTATTTCCCGGAGGATGGGGCCTTTCACAACGGGATCATGATCTATGAGTTCAGGGAGAATCAGGGAGGGTGAGAATCCAATGATGATCACAAAGGACATACGCACCAATGCTCATACTGAATTTCTCAGTATCACTGCACTGATCCAGGACGCGGTGAAGGAGGCCGGGATCGAATCCGGAATGGCCTGCGTGTTCGTTTCCCATACCACCGCCGGGATCACCATAAACGAGAATGCCGATCCTGATGTCCGCCGGGACATGATCTACGTCCTGGAGAACATGGTTCCCTGGCATGATCCCGATTACAGACATGCCGAGGGCAATACCGCGGCCCACGTGAAGGCCAGTCTTATGGGGAATTCCGCCCACATGATCGTGGAGAATGGCATGTTGCAGATGGGGACATGGCAGGGGGTCTACTTCTGCGAATTTGACGGGCCGCGCAATCGCAAGATCCGTATCCAGGTCCTCGGTGCTTGATCTCTGACCTGCTTGCAAACTCCATAGCTCACTCTGATCGTTCTGACCTGCTGTCAAACCCTGCAAGCCAAGGATCCTCTATCCGTGCTGTTTCAGCAGGATCCATCCATGCCTCTGGGAACTGAAGATACATTTATACTTCATCAGACCACAATTAGCACCGAGCACAAACTTGGATTAATCCTGAATCTTGGATTAAGATCCGCGGGCTATGTCACCGGGGAGATGCTGGATGGCGGGCTGATCTTCCGGGCAGGGCTTAACTACCACCCTTGAACAGCTCCCCCTCCATACCAACAGTCAATGTCATTTCGACCGGAGAGAGTCCACAGGACGAACGAAGCGGAGAAATGACAGGTAGTAGAGCAGATACGAAAAAGCCCCGCTTCTGCGGGGCTTTGGATCACTGACCCGGTAAAAATCAGCCTTCCTGCAGGAATTCGTCCTCGTACTCGGTTTCCAGGTCGAACTTGTGTCTCAGTTCCTCATCAGCCATCATCTGGAAAAAGGTGGTCAATTCGGGATTCTGTGTGAAATGATCCGCGAGCGCCTGATACATCTGGGCGGCCTTGTCTTCTCGTTTGGCTGCCAGGATCAGGATCTCCTGGGTCGTCAGTGTGTCTTCTTTACCGGGATCCAGTAAATAGTCGGTTACTTTCAGGTTTACCGGGGGCAGGTCCAGGTATTCCTCCAGTTCAAAATCCTGAAGGCGGATCTTATGTTCGGTCTCCATATCCACAAGTTCCTGGAACTTGGCCTTCGAGGCATCGTCCGCCGCCATATCCCGCAATCGGGCATACAGATCTATGGCCTGCTGCTCCTGCTGGATACAGAAATCAAGGATCTCATCCATGTTCATGCTGGCAAACTTGTCAGGTAGGCTCATGGTCGGCTCCCCACTTTTGCTTTCAGATACTCGTTCATCGCTGCCGCCGACTTACGTCCAGCGCCCATGGCCAGGATCACGGTGGCACCGCCGGTAACAATATCACCACCAGCGTAGACGCCTTCCATGGAAGTCAGGCCATCTTCATCTGCAACGATGTTGCCCCATTTGTTGGTTTCGATCTCGGGCGTGGTCTGTGCGATGAGTGGATTCGACCCATTCCCCACAGCGATCACCACCAGGTCGGCTTCGATTATGAACTCTGACCCTTCGATAGGCACGGGTCGGCGACGGCCTGATTCGTCCGGTTCACCCAGTTCCATGCGCAGGCATTTGGCAGCCTTGACATTGTCATTCTCGTCACCGATGAACTCGATGGGATTTACCAGGTTGTTGAAGACGATGCCCTCTTCCTTGGCATGATGGATCTCCTCATTCCGGGCCGGCATCTCAACTTCTGATCGACGGTAAACGATGGTGGCGTTCTTGGCCCCAAGACGTTTTGAGGTTCTTACGGCGTCCATGGCGGTATTACCACCACCCACCACGATGGCATTCTTTGGCTGATGCAGCGGGGTATCGTACTTGGGGAATTCATAAGCTCGCATGAGATTGCTGCGTGTCAGGAACTCGTTCGCTGAATACACGCCATTGAGGTTCTCACCAGGAATGTTCATGAAGCGTGGCAGACCCGCACCCAGCCCCAGGAATACGGCATCAAAACCTTCTTCCTGCAGGAGTTCATGAATGGTCTGGGTACGCCCCACGATGAAATTCTTCACAAACTTGACACCCATCTTCTCCAGGTCTGCCACTTCCTTGCGCAGAATGGCCTTGGGCAGACGGAACTCGGGAATGCCATACACCAGTACGCCGCCAAACTCATGGAGAGCTTCAAAGACGGTGACCTCATGACCCTCCTTGATGAGATCACTGGCAGCCGCCAGGCCGGCCGGTCCGGAGCCTACGATGGCAACCTTCTGACCGCTGGGTGCCGGTGGCTGGTATTCTGTTGATCCGTTTCCATGCTCCTGGGCATAGTCGGCGACAAAGCGTTCGAGGCGTCCGATCGCTACGGGTTCCACGCGCTTGCCGATGACACAGGTGGCCTCACACTGTTCTTCCTGGGGACAGACCCGGCCGCAGACAGCGGGTAAGGAGTTGTCCTCCTTGATCTTGTCGGCAGCCCCGAGAAAATCCTCGGCGCACACCAACTGGATGAATTCAGGTATGTTTATCGTTACGGGGCATCCGTCAATACACTTGGGTTTCTTACATTCGATGCAGCGCTGAGCTTCCTTCACAGCCAACTCAGGGGTGAAACCCAGATTGACCTCCAGGAAATTTCCTGCCCTTTCGACTGGATCCTGCTCCGGCATGCCCTGTCGCGGGATGGTAAGGCGCTCCTTCATGGGTACCGGATTTGGAGATGTTTGCACTTCAGCCATCTCAAACCTCCGCCAGCTTTTCACGCCCCTGGCGTGAGGCTGCTTCTTCAGCAGCTTTGGCAATTTTCATTTGCTTCTCCAGGAAGCATCTGTGGGATTCTTGTTCCTGTTTGTGGTAGGCTTTCTGCCGGCTGCCAAGTTCATTGAAATCAACCTGGTGCCCATCAAACTCGGGACCGTCAACACAGACAAAGACGGTTTTGCCGCCAACGGTTGCCCGGCAGGCACCGCACATCCCGGTTCCATCAACCATGATGGCATTCAGGCTCACCATGGTGGGGATCTTGAGATCGCGGGTTTGGTCGGCTACGGCTGCCATCATGGGCAGCGGTCCGATGGCCACGATCATATCTGGCGTAATTCCTTCTTCCAGCAGGTCGTTGACCACGTCGGTGACAAGGCCGTGACGGCCATAGGAGCCATCATCGGTTGACACCCGTACTTCATCCACCACTGCACTCATCTGTTCCTCGGCCACCACCAGTTCCTCGTGGCGGGCTCCGATGATGGAGATGACGCGATTACCGGCAGCTTTGCCAGCAGCAGCGATGGGCAGTGCTTCAGCGGTACCTACACCGCCGCTTACGCATACCAGTGTCCCCCAATTCTCAATATGGGTGGGTAATCCGAGTGGGCCGACCAGATCCGCCAGTTCATCACCGGCGTTCAAGGTGTTCAGATGCTTGGATGTCTTTCCCAGGCCCTGAACGATGATATTGATCCAGCCTTCCTCAGCATTGCTGTCGGCAATGGTGATGGGGATCCGCTCCCCCTGTTCATGGACCCGCAGGATGATGAACTGACCAGCCTGGCGCTTCCGGGCAATGTGTGGAGCTTCCAGGATGAAGCTTTTCACATCCGGCGCAATGAATTCTGCTTTCAAGATCTTATACATACCAACACTCCATTCTCGGCTTAGACCAAAGGCAAAGCCCATGCCACTGGAGTTGGAATTGAGAATAAATCCGGGGAGGTAGGTTAGGAGTTAGGAGTTAGGAGTTAGGAGTTAGGAGAGGATGTCTCAGACATGTC
>CAYVVT010000010.1:75052-96644 GCA_964454335.1 uncultured Lentisphaeria bacterium
GTTAGGAGTTAGGAGTTAGGAGTTAGGAGTTAGGAGAGGATGTCTCAGACATGTCACCGAGTCAATGTCATTTCGAGGGAGCCAGGTCGCAGCACCGCGTGCTGAGACGGGCGAGTCGAGAAATCCCAGTATATCGATCAGACCACAGCCTGGGATTTCTCCCCGCCTGCCTGGTACTCAGTGCGGCGGGCAGGCGCTCCGTTCGTCGCACCGACTCACTTCGGTCGAAATGACATCAGGTTATGCCGGTGGATCAGGTTGGCTCAGAACCGATTCCTCAGATCCCACCAGTCTACGTAGTACAGGATCTTGACGGACAGACTGTTCGCCTGGGGTTGTTCCAGGATATGGCCCAGGTCGTGAATATAATCCGCATGCATATTGCCAATGTAATGATGACCGTGGATTCCCTCAGTCCACTCGTCGATGGAGTTCTTCCAGATGAGATTGAGTTCGCTACCGGGCGCAAAACGCCACACCAGCACAGCATCGATATTGAACACATTGAGAATACCATCCAGCTCCGCAGTGTAAGCCCGCTGATCCAATTCGCCATTTCCTTGCAGATCATAGAACCGGTCATACACAACCTGAGACCAGTAATGACGGATCCGGATGTTGGATGACAGAGTATTGCTCACCGTGTAGCTTGCTGTCAGCATGTTCGTTACTTCCCGCCGCTCCCTACGTCCAAATACCGGATCGTCATCATCATCGAATTCAGCAAATCCACGCTCGGCATGATTCTGCTTCAATTCTGCAGAATAATTGAACATGAGCTGATCGCTGATCCGCCAGCGTGGTTTGAACCCACCTCCAGTCCAGCTGCTGCCAAATTTATCCTTGGCATCTACGCCGAGCCATAGATCGAATGCAAAGGGCCTGTTGTAATCAGTCGAGATCCAGCTATGGATATGGAAAAAAGGAGGCTGTAGAAAGAACTGATCTCCAATCTCTTCGGAACGTGGCTCGTAATAGTCACGGGAGTAGGTTGGTCGGATCTGAATCCCACCTCCGTTGCTGAAGTATTTACGAGTTGTGAGCTTCCAGTTGACACGGATCATCGTACCGGTGAATTCGCGTGGTTTATACAGATGCTGGTTCATGGCCCGAAGATCGATGTGCGCATCGTTGAGCAACCCTTTCGGTTCATGCTGAAAAAGTGACAACCAGACGCTCTGTGAATAAGAATTATTGTTGAACATGAAGCCCAGGTCATTGGGATCGTAGGTATCACTTTCGCCAAAGAATGATACCCCGTACCTGAAGGCACCGTTATTCTCACTCAGCCGGAGATTCCATTCATTACCCGTTTCCATCGAATCGCCCTGGGATATCTGACTGTAAGCAGCTGAGGATTGGATCCTCCATTGAGAATCCCTGCTCACCAGGCGTGCACTGATCCCTGTAACATTCGCATCGCGAAAATCATTTTCGAAAGTGTCATCATCCGGATTCTCGCCACGGAACACATTGGAGTTGGAAATGCCCAGTTCAGACCCGTTCCCGAAATTTTTATTCACCACGATCCGGTTGAAGTTTGTGATTGGATCCGTAAGAAATTCCCGCTGCTCCCCGAGACTGTCCAGGTAGGTTGCCTGCATACGACCTGTCGTGGCATTGAAAAATGCCAGACCGATGCCATTTGCATTCTGCCCGGTGATCTTTGTGGCGTTGATCATCTGAGCTTCCTCGGGATTATCAATGATCAGACTGTCATATTCGACCAGATCGTAAACATCCCAGAAACGAATAGGGCGAGCCCCAACTCGCCGGGAGTAAAAGCGGCCTGCTTTTGACAGCAGATCCGTCCCCTCAGTAAAGAAGGGCCTTCGTTCATTGTAGCGGACTTCGAAAGGAGTCAGGTTCAGGACGACGTTGTCCGACTGCACTTCTCCGAAATCAGGAATGAGTGTGAGATCAAGAGTGAAACTCTCATTGATCCCATACTTCAGGTCCAGCCCACCTCGTATGGTGCGTGACCAGTTGCTCTTCCCACCCTCGTCGAAAGGGAAATGAGAAAGGGATGCAGCGGTATAGGGGGTGAAGGAGAGACGTAAGGGTGGTTCGATGTTTTCGATCCCATGCAATTCACCTCCGAACACAGAGTAATTACTGTGATCCTTTTCGATAAATGTCCAGGTAAAAACCTCACGGGTAGCCTGGACCCATCGGGCAGCATTGATGCCCCAGACCTGTTTATCGGCAGTTGGGAAACGGATTTGACTGAAAGGAATGGCGAACTCGACAGACCAACCCGTTTCATGAATGAGTATGGCACTTTTCCATACAGGATCCCATGATTCATCATTATGGTTGGGGCCGGATTTATGATCAAGCTGAACCCCGGCAGCTGTCACCCTGAATACAATATCATTGGCTTTGTCGTTGTAAGGGCTTATCCATACTCCAAACCAATCGGCGGTTACATTGGCATTATCCCGCTCTCCCAGCTGACGTAGGATGCTGTCAGAGCTGGCTGCTTCCAGTTCTGCGGCTACATACAGATTGGCATCATCAAAGGCAAACCACATCTTGTTCTTAAGACGGGCATCTACCTTGTTCTCAGGTTGAAGTGTGGCGAAATCTGTGGCCGGAACAGCCTTTTGCCAGGTCCTTTCGTCCAGTTTTCCATCGATGGTGGGGGGGTGTACAACACGAAGTGCATGTACTAATGTACCGGCATCAACCGCAAGCAGTTGAACAACGATCCCAAAAAGCGGGAATATCCTGACCCAGACCTTAAAACAACTGCCCAAACTCAAATGCGCCCTCCTTGATCAATGGGCGCTCTATTATCTATCGTTTGGTAGCTATTCCAAGCTCTTTAAGTTTTCGAGACAGGTTGGACTGCTGTAGTCCCAGACTGGCGGCTGTACGACTGATATTGCCGGCATGCATCTTCAGCTGGGTTTCCAGGAAGCGCTGCTCAAAATCGCGCCGGGCGTCAGCAAAGGCCCTGGTTTCCTTGAAAATACCTGAGTCCTCACCCCCACTGATCATCTGGTTCAGGTGGGGCTGAACGTCACCCAGGCTGATCTCCTCGCTGGGTGTCAGTATATACAACCGCTCTACAAGGTTACGCAGTTCACGAATATTTCCCGGAAAGGGATATCCTTCGAGCATTCTCAAAGCGTCCCGGGAAAATTTCTTCTCCAGTATGGCCAGTTCACCGGCATAGAATCTCAGGAAGTGCTCCAGGAGCAGCTTGACGTCGCCGGCGCGTTCCCTGAGTGGGGGTAATTGGATGGGCACGACATTGAGACGATAGAACAGGTCTTCACGGAAAGTGCCCTGGGCAACCATGTCTTCCAGTGGTTTGTTGGTGGCGGCCAGGAGACGTATATCCACGCTGCGGGTCTGGGTGCTGCCCACGCGCTCAAACTTGCCATCCTCCAGGACCCGGAGGATCTTGGCCTGGGCCGAGAGGCTCATGTCCCCGATCTCGTCGAGGAACAGGGTTCCACCGTCGGCTACCTCGATCTTGCCGCGTTTCTGAGCCACCGCACCGGTGAAGGCGCCCTTCTCATGCCCGAAGAGCTCGCTTTCAATGAGTTCGTTGGGAATCGCCGCAGCATTGAATTTCACAAAAGGCTCCGATTCCCGTGAACTGGCGGCATGGATGGCATGGGCCACCAACTCTTTGCCTGTACCACTCTCACCCCTGATGAGCACCTTGGCTTCAGTGGGGCCGACCTTGCCGGCAGTGTCCAGCACGGATTTCATCTGTGGTGATTGCCCTACCAGTTGATAGCGTTGCCGCTGGCGGTCTTCGCTGATCTCGGCCTTGTTCTCCAAGGTCTGTTTTTGTTTCAGGTTGCGAATGGCAACCTGGATCCGCGCGAGACTCAAGGGTTTCTCCAGGAAATCGTAAGCACCGATATGTAGAGCCTCAACAGCCGTGCTCACCGTACCATGACCCGATATCATGACCACGTCCAGGTCAGGATCCATCTTCTTGATCTCCTTGAGCGCCTCCAGCCCGTCCATACCGGGCAGGCGAACATCCAGCAGCACCAGGTTCACCCGCTCCTTGCGCAGGGTGGCCAGACCGTCCTCTGCGGTCCCGGCCTCGAGGACACGGTGTCCTTCGTCCTGGAGAATATCCGAAATCGTCAGACGAATGTTCTTCTCATCGTCTACTACCAGAATGGTAATGCCTTGCTCTGCCATAGCCTAATCCGCCGTTTCTTCCTTTTGTACTGGTTCAATATTTCCTGATCCATCCTGCCCGGTGCCTTCAGACTTCATGCGACAGGGTAGAATGACCTCGAAGGTCGTTCCTTCATTCAGGGTGCTTTGTACCCGGATGTCTCCGCCATGCTGCCTGATGATCCGCCGGGTGATGGCCAGCCCGAGTCCCGTACCCTTCTTCTTGGTGGTGAAATACGGTTCAAAGATCTTGTTGAGATTCTCTGCCGAGATACCCGGACCATTGTCGATGACCCGGATGTGGCACTCCATATTTTCCACCAGAGTATTGATCACCAGATGAGGATCCGCTGCACTAGCCTGGATGGCGTTCTGCACAAGATTCACGAGCACCTGCTTGATCTGCATGGGATCGGCATAGATGTATTCCAGGCTTTCATCCAGTTTTACCTGGATATCAGCGCTGTCGTTGTACTGGCTGATGATCTCTTCCAGCTGCTCATTCAGATTGTATTGTTCAGGTTTGGCCTCGGGCATCTTGGCAAAACCTGAGAAGGAGTTCACCAGGGACTGGAGATTGTCAACCTCTTCATTGATGACCCGCAGCGATTTCTCCAGGACCTCGGGCAGGTCTTCCGCCTGCTTTACGTGCCGGGCCTCCAGCCGCTGGGCACTCAATCGAATGGGGGTCAGGGGATTCTTGATCTCGTGGGCCATGGCCCGGGCCATCTCACGCCAGATCACCTGCTTCTCGGCCTCGAGGAGTTTTTCACGGTTCTGCACCAATTCGGTGACCATGGTATTGAAGGCCACGATGAGTCCATTCAAAGGCGAGAATCTGTTCTCTTTCACCTGGATATCGAAATCACCCTGGCTCAGGGCATCCGTGGCCAGCATGAGCCGTGACAGTGGCTGCGTGATCATTCCAAAGGCTAACAGAAAGATCAGCATGGCGGCCAGGATCATGAACAGGACCAGACCCAGGGTATACATACGGATGTCCCGCCTGTAGAATTCACCA
Organism: uncultured Lentisphaeria bacterium; assembly: GCA_964454335.1. Lineage (GTDB taxonomy): Bacteria > Fidelibacterota > UBA8477 > UBA8477 > JABMPR01 > CAYVVT01. The sequence goes on from CAYVVT010000010.1 coordinate 80,226, forward strand.
GCAAGACCGATCTTGTGCATGTCCGTCAGGATCTCTTCGATCTGGTGACCGAACTCATCAATATTGGTGGAGTCAATGCCGATACTGAACTCGTGATAGAGTTCTCGAACCCGCTCTTCGCTGGCCAGTTCATCGATCTCATCCTGGTAGGCTTCCACATTACTGATGAAAACCTCACGCATGAGAAAAGCGGCAATGAACACCACCAGCGTTACCAGCAGCAGGATCTGGATCCTGTATGAAGGCTGTTTCAGATTCATAGTACCAGCAGGCTCCTCTTCGAGAATGGTTCCGATTCGTACTTTGGCCGCACCTGGTTCCAGAAAGCCATCAGGTTCAACTGTTCGGTGAGACCTGGCAGGTCAACCGCATCCATGAAAGCTGATACTCGGAGAAAATATCGCAGGTCTTCGTCCAGATCATCGAGGTCGCAGAGTACGGCGCTCTGGATCCCGACCCATCTTCGTTTGGCTGTCTCAAAATCATAGACGTTCCGGGTTTCATCGTCCTCACTGCGGTGTATGCGGTAGCTGTCATCCAGCAGCGAATAGCGAAAATGATGTTCCCAGGTCCCCAGCGCGATGACCGAGTCGGTCTCCTGTTCAACCAGGTCAACCTCGAAATGCAGGGTCAGGGTGTCACCGGATTGGAGCATGGTTTCCAGGTCTTCGGTAAAGCTATCCAGGAGATTGGCAGACAGAACCACGGCTGTACCCTGAACCTCCAGCTGAACGTTATCAAAGCGGGGATCTGTACCCGCAACATTGGATAACAGCAGCTGTGAGAGTGCCAGCACAGTGACACTGATCTTATCTGCTAGGAATTGGAACACTTGTCTTTGGATTCCCTTTCACGGTGGTGTCTATACACATTCTGGAAATCGTTGTAACGTCAGCGTTGAATTCTTGTTCTGATCTGCTTCAGTTCCTTCCGCCGGTCACTTCAGGTAAATGCCTGAAGTCTTCACCGCGGAATCAGTCTTCAGACCCTGGGTGCTTCAGATATGGCATTCCCCCTTCTCAATGAATGAATATGGACGTGATCGACCCGGGTTGTCGTTCACCACGGTGATCACCTCATCTAACGTTCTGCATACAAAGATGGTCCAGCTATTGTTCAGAGCGTTGGATTGGAAATATCCGTAATGACATCGCGTACATACATGTCATTGTACATGATCAATGTCGTAAATGTTTACACGGACTTCCACCCCTGCTCTCCCCTAACGGCTGAATTCTATTTCACTACCTTCTTAACATTCTTCATACTGCCACGGACCTTGCCGCCCTCCAGGATCACACGGACCTTGTCGTCCTCACTGTCGACGTTGATATCGCCCTTGACGACTGAGCCTTCTCCGACATAGATATCCAGGTAGTCCAGTTTTGTCCAGTTCGATTTGGAACGTGGGAGTACATTGATATCGCCATCAACGGTGGTACCCTCACGAAGTTTTATATCACCATTGAAAGTCGTGATATCCTGGTGGACACGGCCGCCGCTGATATCCACGTCACCGTTATGGGTTTTGATATCATCACCCACGATGGATCCCTTGTCCATATAGATATCACCGTTATGCGTTTCGATCTTGTTCTGGACCCGAACCTTGCGACCGAGGTCAATATCCCCATTATGGGTCGTGATCCCCACAACCTCATTGGAGCCCTTGATATCCACATCGCCATTTTGAGAGTCAATCTCACGGATATGCACATTCTCTCCAATTTCGATATCGCCATTCTGGGTATTGCAATCGCCTTTGATCACCGCTCCCTTACGGATGGTGAGATCCCCGTTGGAGGTTCTGATATCGCCATCCACCGTAGCCTTGACGCCAATGGTGACATCACCATTGGTTCGTTTCAGTTCCCCCTTGTAATCCGAACCGTCGGGCAGGGTGAAATCGTCGTTCATGTCCTGGGCCATGAGACCCGCTGTGATCATGATAATACTGAGTAATATCCTGGATGTCATACTTACCTCCCTGAAAACGGTAGATGCCGCTGTCTGCTTGGACAACGGCATCTATTCATCTATTCAAAGCGTGCCAGACGAGTCTAGAATCCAAACCAGAGACCAACAGAAACGGTTGGTGCCTCAAGTGGGGTGTTTGGTGAACCTACCAGTTCATAATCATTGCCGAACTCGAGGTCTTCATTATTCACGCTTGTCTTCCAGCCGCTGCGGAGCGAGTAGCCATAGAGATAACCATACTCGAAGCGCAGACGCATCCAGTCGGTAAGTGCGAACATGGCCTCAACCCGGGGGTGCACCAGGAAGTAATTCTTGCTGATGGTAAGCGTATTGTTAGCTGTGGTCAGCAACTGCGTTCCTATGGAGACCGTGTCGGTTCCCGGCCAGTTGAAATCGCCTTCGGTCTGGGTGACATCAAGCTTCAGAGTTGAGCCACCGATACCCATACCGAGTCCCACGGTAAGCTTCTGGATCGGAGAAACGCGTTTTTTCACAGAGAATGCCCCCAGGCCCGCGCGGAATCTGATATCACGTTCGATCTGAACATTGTTGGCCGGATTGAGTACGTTCACCTTGCTGGGCAGCTCGCCCCAGTTCCCGTAACCACCCAGGAACCAGCCATTGCCCACATGACCTTCACCGCCACCACCATGGAGCAGGATGCCCCAATCCTGGAAGGGGGTCTGGGTCAGACCCAGATCGTCCATGAGAACGGCCACGTCGGCGAAATCATCCTGGACAATGATGGGCGTGTAACCGCCACCGCCACTGCCGACATCGTGTCCAAAGCGGTGTTTCTTCTTCTTACCGTCATCTTCCCAGTCCTCATCCCAGTCAAAATCCTCATCCATCTTCGCCTTCTTTTTCGGCGGAGCGAATGTAACCGTGGTTGAATCCATGGACTCGTCACGGAAGAAGACGATGCTGGCCTGGTCACCGAAATGCTTGCTGCGGATCAAGCGTACCAGGTGATCCTCGTAAAGAACCTTCTTGCCGTCGAAGAACATGATGACATCATCCTCGATGATACCGGCACGTTCTGCGTTGCCATTGGTTACGGTCCCACTCACCAGCACACCGTGGCAATAGGGGTAGCGCATCTTGTATGCGTCTTCAAAATCCAGATTGTTCAGATAGACGCCCAGTTTGGGTTTATCGCCTTCATCGTCATCGTCGAAACTGATCTCGATCTTGTCATCCATGCCGATCTCGGCCATGGCTTCCTCAATATCCCGGGCTGCATCTTTCAGCTCTTCCCCGATATCGTTGATCTCAACCTTGATGGATTCCTGAGCCATCGCAGGTGCACTCATCAGCATCATACCGCTGAAAAGTAGAACCGCGAATATGGTTATTAGGGTTGGGGCTGCTTCAGTACGAGTTCTCGTCTGCATCTTGGATTCCTCCCTGTTCATTTGATCAATTACTTTGTTACCCATTTCTGTCATCCTCCGGGCTATTGAGGTCAAGGGCTGTGCCAAGCTGGTTAATACGGCAGCTAAAGAATTGATCCTAAATGCTTTATGTGTGATTATTGTGATGGCAGATCCTGACTTCTGCCTGGAATATAGCATCATTATGATATAGCGCCATATCAATATGATATGAGCGTGAAAGGGTTATGGGATAAGGGTTAGAAGTACCTCGGGGCTGATGTGAGGGGTCAGCGTCGGAGGTTGCTTCGTTACCGAGAGCTGCCGTGGGCAGCCCTCGCCGCCTCGCAATGACCGAGGAGTGATGAACGTTGATCAATCAAGAATCAGGAAATATCTTTACTGACCAATCAACCTGTCTATCACTAAACAATGGAGTTAAAATGCGCAAGCCTGCTGTTTACATCATGGCGAATAAAAACAATACCGTTCTATACACAGGTACAACACATGAGCTTGGCATACGCATATTTGATCATAAAAGGAAGAAACGGCCAAAATCTTTCACAGCCAGGTACAATGTCCACAAGCTTGTTTACTATCGGTTCTCACATCGATGAGCAAGGCCATCGCCGAAGAAAAAAGAATCAAGGGTGGCTCGCGAGCGAAGAAGATAGCCATGATCGAATCAATTAATCCGGATTGGCGAGATTTGAGCAACAACATGTGAGTACCCCTCGGTCATTGCGCGGAGGTCATTATTACCGCCGGTAATAATGAACGACAAAGCAACCCTAGTGGAAAACCACCAAACTCCAAACTCCCGATCCCCAACTCATACTTCTCCTACAATACGTCTCAACAATTCACTGAATTCCCCCTGCACCCGTTTGCCGGTGTCGATAACTTCCTGGTGCGAAAGTGGTTGGTCCAGAATACCGGCAGCATAGTTGGTGAGACAGGAGATGCCCAGGATGTCCATGCCCAGTTCATGGGCCGCCATGACCTCATGGACTGTGGACATGCCCACGGAGTCTGCTCCCAGATGACGCATCAGGCGGATCTCCGCCGGGGTTTCATAGGAAGGACCTGTGAGACCCACATAGGTTCCGGTCCGTAGTTGAATGTTGAGATCATTCCCTTTCTTCAGGGCCAGATCGATGAGTACTCTTGAGAAGGGCTCTGACGGTTCTCCGCGGTCTTCGAAAATGCTGCGTCCCGTGAGATTCAGCAGGCGGTCCAGCAGGATCAGATCGCCTGGGGGGTAGGCTTTGCGGATAGAGCCCGCCGCATTTGTGATGATAAGTGTTCGTGCACCAAGGGCATTCAACAATCGAATGGGGTATACCACCTGTTCCACGCTGTAACCTTCGTAGAAATGCACGCGCCCGGCATTGACCAGAACGGAGTTCCCCGCGATCTGCCCGCAGATGAGCTCCCCGGCATGCCCTTCAACGGTGGAAGGAGGGAACCCCGGAATATCCTGGAATGAGATCCGTTCCGGTGACTCCAACTCCGCCACGAATTGTCCCAGGCCCGATCCCAGCACAACCCCAGTATCAGCATTGAAGCTGCCGTGCTGACGGATCTCAGTGACAGCGGTCTGGATGTGTGAATTCAATTATTATCCTTCCTTTTCGCTCAACCGGAGGGTGGAAAGCTGTCCGCAGGCCGCATCGATCTCGTTCCCCCGGCTCCAGCGCACGGTGATGGGAAATTTAGCATTCGACAGTTCTGCCAGGAAGGCTTCGATGACGCTGTCTTCCGGCCGGCTGTAGGTTCCGCCGATCTCATTATAGGGAATGACATTCACCTTGCAGAATACCTGCTGACCCAGTTTCACCAGGCGCCGGGCATCGGCGATAGTGTCGTTCAGACCTTTCAATAGGACATATTCAAAGGTCATCATATTGCTGGATCTTTCGGTATAGAATTGACAAGCCTTGATCAGCTCCCTGATGGGCCAGCGTTTGTTCAGAGGCATGATGGTGGTACGGACGGGATCGGTGGTGGCATTCAGGCTAACCGCCAGTTTGAAGCGATGTCCCTCTTCGGCGAATCGTCTGATCTGGGGGATCAGTCCGCTGGTGGAGATGGTGATGCGCCGGGCACCGTGCCCGAATCCCAGTTCATCGTGAAGGATGTAGGCCGACTTGAGGACCTCGTCATAATTATGGAAGGGTTCGCCCATACCCATGTAGACGATATTGGTGATGGGTCGTTCGGAGTAGCGTCTCACATGCAGCATCTGCTCCAGGATCTCGCCACTGCTGAGGTTTCTCAGCAGACCCATTTTACCGGTAGCGCAGAAATCACAATCCAGGGCGCAGCCCACCTGGGAGGAGATACATACGGTGACCCGCTTCTCTTCCGGGATGAATACCGCTTCGACATGCCGGCCGTCGGGGTATCCCAACAGGAATTTCGCCGTGCCGCTGCTGGAGGTCTGGACATCCATCAGGTTGCCGACATTCAAGGTGGCGCTTTCTTTCAGTTCTGAGATAAATCCTTTGGAGATGTTGGACATCTCATCAAAGTCCTGGACGCCTTTCTGCCAGATCCACTGGAAGAGTTGACGTCCTCGAAAAGCCTTATGGCCGAGGGTTTGTACCCAGGCTTCCATTTCTTCAAGACTGAAATCCTTCAGCCGCATTGCTTGGTCCACCATGCACGAAAATACACGGGAGTAGGAGGAGATAAACATGTTCTTTCCGTTGTGGATCCTGAGCTATTTTTGGTCGGCAGATAACTGAGGGGGTTCATCGAGGTGTTATGCAAAGAGTATTGATCCTGCCAGTCGTGATGTTGATCGTAAGCTGCAGCACTCCCCTGCCGGCACCACAAATTGCTCCTCCTGAGCGAGCGCTGGTTGAGATCACAGACCTTTTTCAGGCCGGACAGCAGCGTGTTCTGGAGTCATTGGGAAGTGATACGGCTCTGGCTGAAGTGTGGGAGAGCCGCCGCAATCATGTGGTCCTGGTCCTGACAGAGATCCAGTGGGATGACGGTGAACGGGAGCAGGCCCAGCAAAGCGGGATCATCGTCGCGGGGGGACGCCTGGTGCTCACTGCAGGACATGGTTTTGTCATCGACGATGGTGAAGTATTGGAAATCAGGGTTCGCATCTCAACTGGGCGTGAATTCAGGATGCGGCTCCTGGCCTGGGAGCATGATGAAGAGGCCCGGCCTGTGCATGACTGGGCTTTGCTGGAACCCGGGCAGGTCCTGCCCTATTCTGAGATCAGGCCGAAATCTGCATCTGCTGATCGGGAGCAACTGCTCCTCCTGGGATACCCAGGCGCTCTGGGCACTGATCCCGAAGGAGAGGTGGTCAGAATCCTGGAGATGACAAGTGGTAGCTTCCAGCCCCTGGGGATGATCTGCAGTCCGTCTCCCATGAATCGACACTCTCTCTTTCCCAGAGCGGGCACCATACCTCAACAGGGCATCAGTGGAGCGCCGGTGTTCGCCAGTAACGGCGAGCTTGTTGGGTTGTTCAGTTCCATCGGCCGTCGACGCACGATCGCCGGCTGGCATTACGTTTTTGGCATGGCTGACATCCCCAGGGATGAAATCGAGGTAAGGTCATCCAAATAGCTGTTGTGTGTGCATGAGCCGATTCTTATTATTGCGCGCTCTTTGAGGGGAACGATGACGGAATTACTCGTAATTCCTGATTTCAGACTCATAATATTTTGTCTGGCCTGGCAGCTCCCGTCTACGTCCGCCTACGCTTTCAGCTACGGCGTGACTACGCCGGGCAGGCTCCTTCGCTCCCTGGAAACAGGAAGTTGCCACGACCAGATATAGTGGTCCGGCTTCGTCCTTTGGACTACGCCGCGACAGGCCAGGTAGCTTCCGCCTTCGTCCGCCCCCGCTTTCAGCTACGGCGCAACTTCGGCGGGACAGGCAGTCTCCTCCCTCGCTACCTGGAAGGGCTTTGGAGACAGATATTTGATAGTTTAGTGGCCAGGTAGCTCAGTCGGTAGAGCAGGGGACTGAAAATCCCCGTGTCGGCGGTTCAATTCCGTCCCTGGCCACAAAGCTAAAGCCCTTGATTAACAACATGTTACAAGGGCTTTTCTTTTGACCGTAAATGTGCCGCATTGTGCATTAAAAACCCACCAAATGGTACAGATTCGTATCGGTTGAACACATTATTACGCACGCTTTCGGAAGAATAAGATCACGCTACACTTCTCCATTCCTCTGAAACAGGCTCGCTAATTTGATCCGCAGTAGGAATCTTCTGCTCTAGGATCGTACTCATATCCGAGTAATCAGACTGGAGTAAATCAACATAGTGCTGCTCGGTTACCTTCACAGATGAATGGCCTAAGAACTTGGACACCCGGTAAATGTCGACACCGGCCTGAATGAGCAAAGCCCCAGCTGTCTTCCTAAGGGTGTGCAGATTCGCATCTGAGATCTTGGCTTTAACGAAGAGTTTCCTGGACAAAGCCTGTGACACTGCGGAGTACGTATATGGGAAAGGTGCCCGCTCTTTCCTGCGTCTCTGCAAGATCTCACGGAGTGTGTCATTCAGGGGTATCAGTCGGCGCTTTCTACCCTTCCCGACAATCTCGATGTGATCCCCATGAACTGAATCCCATGTGAAGCCACCTTCCTCGAGGATCTCTGAAGCACGAGCTCCGGTTTGTAGATAGAAAGTCACTAGATCCCAAGCACGTTGATCTTCCTTCTCAGCGATCTTTTCGTACAGGCGTTCGATTTCCACCTCTGAAAGGAAGCGAACAGGCTTGCTCTCCACTTTGAGCATTTTGACCCCCAGAAATGGTGATTTGACCAGGTAATCCTGCTTCACAGCCCAAGAAAACAGCGCTTTCAAGTGCCGTAACTCTGTGTTCATGGAAATTGGCTTTACTCGCTTGTCAACATCAGGGTTTTGCACTCGCCAGTCCTTGTAATCCTCAATAACTGTCGAGGTTACTGACTGCAAGGGTGTCTCTGGGCCGAGTCTATCCAGAAACGGTTTGAACACCTTCTCGTACCGTATGATAGTCTGCGGACTCCTGCCATCCATCTTTGCTGAATTCAGGAATCTGTTTGTACATGACTCTAGGGCAATTGATTCATCTGGCTTGGGCTTGATCCCATTCCGGATTTCGAACGCTTCATGTTCTAATCTCTCGACGGTCATTCGTGCTGTGGTTTTTGAAGTGTACAGGACCTTGGATTTCCTGGCCCCCTTGTAGTCAAGCCAATGGATACGGTAACCAGTGCGACCTCCCGAGGACTTGTATTTTTGGATGCTTGCCATTCTATTCAATCTCCATATTGGTAATGTTATTTGTGTTAATGGCCGGGACGAGTTTGATAACCGAGGTTAGTGATGACTGTGCTATACGGACCGAACGTCCTATCTTGACGTGGTCTATGTCCCGGGCTTTGATCCGTGCTCTCCAGAACTCAACTGACATGGATGTCAGATGGGCGAGTTCATCGATGGTCATGTATTTCTCAGTTGGCGACCCACACTGCGTGCAATACTTGTGGGCACCGTTCGGTGTATGTGCTATTCCCACAGAACCCTCCTGGGGTTAAGGGGTTACGCTCTAGGGCGATTGCGGTATGGTGTCTCACCATTCCTATTCTTATCAAATCAGAATGTCCTGCGGTACCATGCCTTGATCCTCATGGACAAGGTTGGTGTTTTCTCATACCGTTGATAGTCTGCGAGCCAATCACGATGGATCATGAACCTGGCTCTGGGGGACTTTGTGACTCGCTTCGACCGCATATGTCCCATCCTGATTGCCTCCCTCAGTTTGTAGGGAGTGATTTCAAGGACAGCAGCAGCCTCTGTCAAGGACAGAAATACTGTCTCAGGTTTGGGTAGCTTCTTCTTTCGTTCCTCTTGACGATTTAGGAACTCTTGAAACGACATACCTTCTTCGTACTCTTCCTCAGTGAGTCGGAAATTGTCAGGCTGATTAGGTTTCTCAGTCATAAGACACCTCGTTTCGCATGAGCAACTCGTCCAGCCAATGTTTGTGGAATAGAAGCTTTCCACCGCTGTCACTCGAACGTGTTGATTTCAGTTTGCCGTTGGCAACATGCTGGCGTAGCAGGCTCTCTGATAGGCGTGTATACTCCTTGGCCTCCGCCAACGTATACCATGTCTGGGATCTTAGATTCTCGGTCATATTTATTCCTCTCATAACCGTTACCCTCTACGGGGATCAGGCTCGGATTTCATACCCGGCCTCTACTATTGGTTATGGCCGCCCTGTTATGAGCTCTCAGGAATTCTCCTTGTATGACGATATCTGGCGTCTTCTGCACGATGAGGTAGCTAAAGGTGGGTGCATATTCCAAAGTGACTGTGTTGTGGGTCTGACGGGATGTCGATACCTGTTAGCATCTGATCATAGAACGTGTATTTCTCTTCCCGCCATAAAAGGGGTCAAAGCCCCTGTCGATGGAGTCAGAAACACGCTCCTGCCGTATGCACTCCACAGTAAAGCTATAAGGGGGGTACACCCATCCTGAGCAATTCGATGGAAGACAAGCCTCATAAGGGCTGAAGCACTATTTCTGGAAGGGAAGCGGATCGTCGTCAACAACACCGGAACCGGTCACTGTGGTGTATACAGATTATACCATTTCATGCTAGGGGGCTAATCGCATGCAATTGCCTGAGCAAGATGAATTCACACAATGATACCCTATACCTCAGAAGCACACGTTTTACCATGAAATGAAACTTCGGCTCGAAGGGAAGAGAGTTGTCGTTGCGGGGTCCTGGACTACTGGCTTCCAGCGCTGTTCTCTCTTCTCACAAGTTGAGGGAGCAGACCCCCCTATTAGCTACTCGTAAAAGACTGACGAGGTCTAACACAAAACCAAATCAACTATCACCATCTGAACCACCGGCAAGAAGGGAAGCAAAGCCTGGTGAAGGACAATTAAACCTCCCTTCTGCCGTGTGCACCACGGGAGTGATAGCCTACCTACCCTCCAGAGCTCCCGGTTCGGTACGTACCCACTCTTGGCCTTGACGAACTGATTTGCCGTAGAAGTACTCCATCACCTCTGAGGCCTTTCCCTTCGAGATACCGTCGAGTAGGAGTCCCTGGATACGGATACGTTCATCGTCTGTGAGACGTCTGTCCTTAACCAGGTTGCCAAGAGATGAGAGCTGCCGGGTCGTAGCTCGATCACCGTTCCTATTCTCTGACGTTGTTATAGGCCCACTCGGAGCATCGTCCGTTGGAATCTCTTCGGCAGGTGTAGCTTCTAGACCCGCCATGACAGCCAGGAAACTCAATGGGATTCTGTAGGCCTTACCTGATGCCCTCGTGATAGACATGCTCTTGATTGCGTACTCATCGGCTTGTTGCCAACGCTGTTCGTGGTTACTGCACATTGCCTCACCCGACGCTATGACGACTCCGTTGCGGTGTACCTCTACACGGGCTTCGTAGGCTACTTCATCGTCACGGTCAAGACGCTTGGCGTACACTGTTCTCGGGAACAAACCCAGACTGGCAGACACTGTCGTCCACCACTCTATTTTGGGGTACTGCTTCCCTCTGATGTTCACCAGATAACCGGGACCAGTACAACGCTGAGCAACAACATTCACGATCCTTTGCGCCTCAAGAAAGGCCTGCTCTGGATCATTGCTGAATAGAGCAGTACCGTTGGCACCCTCAACTTGGCCGTTAGGGTATACCGCGGGCACCACACTTTCATGTGTTTCCATTATTACCTCCTGTTTTTATTGATGTTAGAGTAGACCCTCTTCGGCAAACGAGTAGAACTCATTCCCTCCGAGAATCAGGTGATCCAGGATGCGCACATCGATGGATTCAAGGGCAGTCTGGAGCTTGACAGTGACCTTCCTGTCATGGGAACTTGGCCTGATGGAGCCTGAGGGATGATTGTGGCTGCAGATGATAGCTGCGCATTCATACTGAAGCACCTTCTTCACCAACTCTCTCGGATAGATGGCGCTCGAAGTGAGTGAGCCCGAGAAGACGCACTCTGTCGTGATGACCTCGTTCTGTCCTGAAAGAAACACCACTGAGAAGTGTTCCTGATCCTTTGGCAGAGATAGGTAGAATGACCGGAGATGGTCAACTGCATCCGCTGATGAACTCAAACGTTCACCCTTGGTCAATGAAAAGCGTTTGACGTATTCTTCGCGGATGTCATCATCGCTGATCGTATTTAGGTCGGCAGTCATCCCCCCTCCTCCAGCTTGTAACTGAACTTGTGTGGAAGATTTGAGACTACGAGTGTACCGGGTACCTCCTCACCGGTTTCAAGGATGTGTTTACGTAACGCCTTCTTATCAACAGCAATACGTTCAGGGATGATACGTTGAAACTCCATACGCTGAAGGACGAGTTCCTCATCCAACACTTCGATCGTGGGCTGTTGCGAGCGGATCTTGATCGTACCGTGGACCAACCTCTTGGTCGACAACCCTTCGATGTGCATGAAGTTGTCAAGCTGCAGTAGGTAGAACTGCTTTCGACGTTCAAGCTTCGTACGTTCTGATGACTCCCACTGATCGATTCGCATACGCTGCATGTCTGCAGAGTCGGCGTTCTTCTGGAGTACACCATCGATCTCGGCAACTCGGGACAGGTAGTAGTCAGCATCAGCCTGCGAGAGCCTTACATCGAGGGCAGACTGAGACAGATGCTCTCGTACCGCTCGAACGTGCCTGCACTCACTATCCTGGGACACCTGCGCCATGAAACAATCACAATTAAAGCCGTCCTCACGTCGCTGTACTTCCTGGGTGGATTGATCCACCGAGTCGACAATGAGGAAGGAGTCTTCCATCGCTAAGACGGTAGGAGCTAGCTCGGTGCAGGTTAGAGTTTCTGCCTGTACGCTCATACGGCACCTCGTAGCACTCGATCAAGCTCCAAGTGCTTCTCAAGGATTCGCGCGGGAGCAGTACTCTTCAGGGATTCTGTACATGCATTAAACAGTGACCAGAGCGTCCTCGGGAGAAATTGAGGGTGGCTCGGTTCGGCCCATTCTGAATACGCGATCGGCAACTGGCGAACAGAGAGTACGCGGTTGCCGAAGAGGTAACCCAGTGTTTCCCAGGCTTGGCGATCAGTAATCTCGATGTTCTTCATCTCTTCAACCCGGGCTGTGATATTCCGGTACGTCGACCGAGCCTGCATCACACATCTTATGATGATCATCTCAAGGTCATCAAGTATGTTCGTTGTATGCTTGCGAAGCCTCATCACCTGGCTGTCACTACTCAGACAGAGGTTTGAACATACCAGAACTGAACTTCCCGCTATCAGGCCTGCTGAAAGGCTCTTGTTCAGAGACGACCTGAACCCAAATGAGAGCCCGAGGTCCTCTGAATCAGTCCTGAAAGTATGGATTCCAAAGAGCTGTTGATCGTTCTGAGCTGTCCCAAATCTGCTTTGATCTAACCGATACTCAGGTAGTAAACTCTGAGCTATTGAGGCGATCTGAACTGCAAAGTCGTAGTGTGATATTGGAACGAAAGTACTGGTGCGTGGAGGAGTGGGTATTTGCCTGAGATCCTCAAGCGAACATTCCTGTCCTCGTTCGAGTATTAAAGTCATTTCAGACTCCTTTCATGGGTTTGAGGGAGCAGAGGGGTCATGCCCTCATTTCCCTGAAACCCTTACTATACTTGTGTTTACGGTTTGAATTAGAATGGAAGCGAACCCGGGCCAAGTCACCAGAAACCTGGTCGGGCTCGCTGTACACGCTCATCCTGCCTTGTGGATGGGGATGTAAATAGCACCACAGCGATCCTTCGAATACGGAACAAGTGCACTCTATCCTGAGATTCCCCAAGGCATCAGGAGTGGATCGTTGGATTGGTTTAGATTCATGAGCTGGATACACAGCTCCATCCAGGAAGAGTCAGGGTAGTCAACTCCCAGATCTTCCTGGATACCTCACCTGTCTGATCAGGGTCATCAGTGCGTGGATTACACTCCTCGTCAGGAGTTGAGACTGTGGTGGGAAGCCACTATCTCTGCTCTATTGTCCGCCGAGTTCCGGTATCGCAACCTGCCGGGACGCCTGATAGCTACGAGCAGTAGCCGTTAGGGATCGATTCACTCCCCCGCCAATGAGATGGTCCAGGGTGCGGGTAGATGGTCGTGGGAGGTGGTGTGCTGTTGGTCCGTGGTGGTGGACCAATGGGAGGAAGGGTCAGTTGACGGGCTTAAAGACAAGGTAGCAGCTGGCTTTGTTGGCTTCGAATGTCAGTAACTGTAATGGCTCACAGATCATGTTGGCTTCACCACCCCAATCAGGATAGATCATCGTGCCGAAGACCAGATTTACTTGCTCTGGTGACAGGGTCTGACCCGTAAGCTGAAGAGCTGAGGATACAATGGATGCCTTCGCTTTGAGTACAGTGACGTCTCCATGAACAAGTTGCATTCTGGCTTCAACAGACCGTCTTCCGTTCGTGTCGTATTTGAGCTGATCGTGGACTAGCATTACTTCACCTCCTTGATGTGGATGATATGAGTGGATTGTTTCTGGCAATTTGTGGTTCGTGTCTTCCACTGGGAGCCAGTGAGATCATGAACAGATTGAATACGGTACTGACATCCCTCTTTAAGCGCATCCAGGTAGTATGGATGGCTAACAAGAGCAGCGAAACTGCCACGACTACCAACCATGCCGATTCCAGGCGAACTGTCAGTGGAGATAGGCAGATAAAAGCCGTTCGTCAAGCCCAGTGGATCCAGATCCTCGACATCGAGTACATGGGATAGGAGATTCAGACTGAGGTGATTGATCATCGCCCCCACCAAGAGCCTGGTAGATACATGCTCAGACAGCTGGCGAGCCCACGTCCGGATGATCATGATCTTCTGATTGAATCCCACTGAGAAGGAATCACTGTCAACAGTGCACGTTCCTGTGCGCCACAGGGCCTTCGCCTTTGTAATGAATGAAAGGACATCCTGTACCTGAGTATCTGAAGCATCAGCCTGATAGCGAGCCCACAGTTGCCGACCTCGTTCTTTGAAGGCTTGATATGTCTCTTTTGGGATATCCCGTACGAGAGATAACACCTGCCGGATTGTGTCAGTATGCTCTGGCAACTCCTGAACGACATCTTCAAGTTCCTCTAGTAACTGATCGTACGCGAGAACTTCATCGTCTGCTGAAGGTGCTCCCTGTTGTTTCTGTAGAAACGATCTCGTACGAACCTCAACCTCATCGATGTGGTCATGGACATTCTCGAACAGCCATTGATCGGATCCAGGTGGCAGCTGTTCCAGGATCCATGAGTAGCCATTGAATGCGTCTACACCGGAGTTCTTCTTCTGAGCAGAGATACTACGCTGTATCGCCTCGCTCAGTTGCACACGTAACTCCCAGCTTAACAGTTCTGGGTCTTGACGATAGATCCTACGGGCCAGTTTATCGTAAACTCCGATTCGCCCAGAATACGCTCTGATTCTCTCGGTGCTGACACGGATTGCTGTCGGCTCATCCTCAGCATCAACATCCATATTCGACTTGTATTGAGTACTATCATGCCACTGGATCTCGTCAGGCCACCTTGCTGAACGAAAGAGTACGGGGTCATTGGTGAGAACAGTGCCATCGCCGTCTGTATCGCGTCCTCCGTACTTCATGTAGATGCGTTCGATCCAGCCATGGTTGGCCTCATTGACATTCAGTTGGATCAGTGTACCAGTCCCTGATGACTTCCTGAATAACACACGAACCTTGAGGAGCGATGTGTTAACGGGAAGCGTGGGATTGAAGAGCCAGACCATGGTCCGTACTTTCTCCGCAACATCTGGACCTGAGATAATGAACTGGACTGGTTCGTCCGTTGTTCCAATGGCGACCTTGCCAGCATATCCGTTGACGGGCGCACTACGTACCAGTTGACCACAAGCTGATACCAATTCCTGGTTTAGCTGTTGAATGTATGGCGGGAATCCGAGCGCTGCCTTGATGAAGGTATCTCGCGACGGCAACTGTACGGATACAGGCAATGGCTGACCGCTGTAGTCTGTTTGTTGACGGTTCAGACTTGGCGACCATGGAACCATCGTATATGAATCCATGATCGATGCTCTGGTGCAGTTCGCTACGCCGCTGGTTCCTTCTGGACGTTTCAATCCACCGTAGAATCCAGGCCTACGACCAGTAGACAAAGCCGACTGAATAGTTCCTTTGAAGAACGTCCCATCGTCGAACCAGATGGTGCCCTGGTACGGGTCAGCATCCAGACCGATCTCGTCGTTCAGCTTGCTCATGAGCTCATTCGGTATTACACAGACCCCAAGGTCGTTGACATCATCTTCATATACTCTCAATGGATCCAGTACGAGGCCGGTGAGAGAAGAGATTTCGAAGCCTTGTCGTCGGATACCACTGACCATCGTGGTAATCGACTGCGGTCGTCGTGTTACCCACGGTACAAGCTCAGGAGCCAGCGGTACTGATCCAGGCCAGTAGTAGGACTTACGGAGCGATTCACCAAGCAGATCATAGGTTTCACCGTTCCAATCCAGTCGGAGAGGTGCATGACGAACTCGGTCCTGTGATCCTTCGTCATACTCCAGGCGCTCCATGGTAGGATCTTGCCAGTGTAGTGTGAGCAAATCCTTGAAGAGCAGTGGCCTACTCACGATCAACGGGACTTCGGCCTCCTCTCCTGGTGCTGGTGACGATACGATCTCTCCGTTGAACATGACAGGTGCACCAACGACGGGAGAGGTTGCATAAACGACGGCCTTGAACGACTCAGAGGGTGAAACGTCTAGGTAGGTAGTGTCACCGGTGATGACGTAGGTCTCCAGTCGTTCAGAGACCCTAGTGCTCTCTATCTCCTGGGCAAGTGCATGGACATAGACACGATCTGCCGGTCCATTGATTACATCGTCCCGTACGGATACAAGACGCTTTGCGAGTGGGGTTACCACTACGGGTATGTTGGACATAAGATGTCCTCCTATTCCTGCTGGTTGCATGCATTGGACGGTGGCAGTTACACCGTTACCATGGTTGTTATTAAAGGTGGGGGGCTGGAAACCCAGCCTTAGGAATC
>CAYVVT010000011.1:0-94288 GCA_964454335.1 uncultured Lentisphaeria bacterium
CAGAAACGCAGGAAGCCCTGGTTGGTGCAAACATCCAGCTCCTGGGGACCAATTTCGGGAGGATCTCCGATTCCGATGGGAGTTTCATAATCCTGAACATTCCACCCGGAGTGTACGATCTGAAAGTGTCATTTATTGGCATGGAGTCAATGATCATTGAGGACCTCGAGGTCAGAGTAGATCTGACGACCTATTTTGATATCATGCTTAATCCCACAATCCTGGAGGGCGAGCAGGTTGTCGTTTACGCACCGTCAATAGCCATCATCAAGGATCTGACCGCTTCAATGGCAGTTGTTACCCAGGAACAATTCGAGGTGCTCCCAATTGCCGATGTGGGCGATGCGCTCGCACTACAGGCTGGTGTTGTGGGGTCTGGAACAAGCCTCAATATCCGGGGCGGCCGCTCAAACGAAGTTTCCTATCTGATTGATGGTATGTATGTACAGGATCCGCTGCTGGGTGGATTTGCCACCGATCTTGGCAGCGATGCGATTCAGGAATTAAGCCTTTTGACAGGCACATTCAGCGCGGAGTACGGGAACGCTCTGAGTGGTGTCGTGAATATCGTCACTCGTGAGGGAGGTCGGAGTTGGAGTGCCCGATTGGAAGGTAACACTGGGGCCTTTCAGCAAAATGGCGGTTATGATGGTGAGGGTGAGCGTCTCAACTGGCTGGTGAGTGGTCCACTGGTACCAGATAATCTTTTTCTGTTTGTTTCAGGTGAACAAATCGATCAGCACAGCTACCTCCCATTTGGATTCCACGATGAGAGCTCTTATTTCTCAAAGTTGACCTTCACCGGCTTGAGCAATTTGAAATTGAATGCCATGTATCGCAGTACTGCCAGCCGCTACCAGCGATACAGCCATGATTGGCTCTACATTCCTGAACAGTATTACCAGTCCGGCACCAGCAGCCGGCAATTGGCACTGAACCTGACCCACACCCTGTCAGAGCAACTCTTCTATGAACTGCGCGTTTCACAGTTTCAGCAACACTATCGCCGGGGCATCTGGATGGAAGCTGAAAACACCTGGAAGGATAGCGGGGATTACATCCCCTGGAATGAATATCAACTCCTTTCCGATGCCGGAAATGGTCATGAATTCTATGCCTCGGGCGATCCGCCGACCTATATCGACAGCTATAGTTCAACCCTTGATCTGCGTGGAGACATTATCTGGCAGCTTGGTCGCAGAAATGAGATCAAATCCGGATTTCAGTTCAAATTACATGATCTCGAGTTGCTGGACATCTATGATCCCAAACGCGACCATCCATATATTGATGACTACCATGAGGCACCTCTGGAAGCGGCAATCTTCCTGCAGGACAAGATCGAATACCCATTTCTGGTCATCAATCTGGGGCTGAGATATGATTACATGGATGGGAATGCGGTATTTCGCCAGAGTCCACTCGACCCTGAAACTTCCACGACGACAAAACCCCGGAGTCAGGTCAGTCCCCGACTGGGTATCGCGCATCCCATTTCCGATCGGACAAAGATCCATTTCGCCTATGGTCACTTTTTCCAGAATCCTGAATACCAGTATCTGTATGAGAATTCTCAATATGATGTCTCCGTGAGGGAGCCGATCTTCGGACAACCGAACCTGGATGCCGAGAGAACAGTGGCCTACGAAGTGGGGCTTGCACATCAGTTCAATGATGCCTTCCTGGGACGTTTCACAGCTTATTTCAAGGATATCACCGGACTCATCGGTACCCATTATTTCCCGGCTTATTCTGACGAAGCTCCCAGTCAGTATGTGGGGTACACGCTGATCGTGAACGAGGATTATGCCAATTCGAAGGGCTTCGAAGTGAGCCTTGATCTTGATCCGAATGAAAGGATCTCAGGGAGCGTCACCTATACCTTCTCCGTTGCCAAGGGCAGTGCTTCTTCAGAATCTGAACAGTATCCCGGATCTTCCGAGTCGACCCGGCTTTATTATCTGAACTTTGATCAAACCCATGGATTCAATGCTTTTGGATCATGGAAGCTGGGTAAGGGTGAAGGGCCGAGCTTGTTCGGGATCTACCCGCTGGCTCAAACTGATATCGGTGCAATTTTCGTAGCCAATTCTGGTTTGCCCTATACCCCCAGCGGACGCGATGTAGGATTTGTTGAGCGCAATTCACTTCGCAGGCCCTCTACATACACATTGGACCTGCAGGCGGGAAAACGATTTTCGCTACCCGGAAAAATATACACCAGACTGTTTGTAGAGATCCTGAATTTCACGAATGCCGATAACATCAGATATGTTTATTCAGATACGGGTGATCCTGACTATACGCTGGTGGGTGGCCACAGTGAGGAATACATGCGTGATCCCTCAAATTATGGTTCACCGAGAACTTTCCGGCTCGGCTTGACTATCGGGTGGGAGTAGCACTATGCGAGTTTCAACAATTATCAACTGGATCAGACGGATGAATTTCAACAAATCCATGGTTTACTCTCTGATCCTCATGTTCCAGTTTTCCATGGCTGCACCGTTAGATATTGATAAAGATAAACAGGCCGGATCCCTCGCCATGCCCGGTGACATAACCGATCGGGCTGCCGGTACACACAATGCCAGCAATATCGGTTTGTTCTTTGAGAACCGGGGTAAACTGTATCCCCGGCGACTATCCGACGGCCCCTCAGGCGAATTTCCCATCAACAGCGGCCGGCACTACATATATCGTATCAACCCCATGGTTGGTATAGCGCCTGACGCCAACACCGGACGCGGATCCAACGTCATCCAGGGACGCTATATTCAGAATGAAGAATGGGAGGCGGTTGGTGGATATCATAATCCGGATATTGCAGCGATCGCTTTCAGTGATCAGCCTGCAACCTGGCCGGCATCCAGTTGGCATTTGCAGGATGACGACGGAAATCCAATTATTCGGTCCAGCCAGGACAGCTATTGCGTGTACAACGATGCGAACAATACCGTCGAAGTACTGGGCATCCAGGTAGCTCAAACCGGCTATGCCTGGGGACTCTCGTATGCTGAGGATCTGCTGTTCTTCACCTTTGATCTGACCAACTCTTCATCAACCACCTATGACAGTGTTTATTTCGCGCTCTATGTGGACTTTGACATCGGGAATATCAGCGGGGGTGACCCTGAGTATACTGATGATCTTATTGGCTTTGATCTGGCCAATAATTTCGTGACAACCTATGATGCCACCCACACTTCGGCTGAATGGGGCGGAGCCACCGGGATCATGGGTGTGACATTCCTCGAAACACCATCGATCGATGGAGAAATGGCCGGCATCACTGACATGCATTATAATCTTTATGATAATGACGTGGATGACGATGGGCTGCAAATGACCATCTTATCCAGCAACCTGGATTATCTGCCGGATAATTTTCGAGCTGAAGACTATACGCATCCAGGCAGCGGTGGAAATCCACATTACGATGACGTGGGGCTTATCGATCCCGATGGTGAGGACCTGGTTGTAACGGTCGCATCTGGTCCTTTCGATCTTTCGCCCGGAGATACACTTCGTTTCATCACCTGCATCGTAGCGGGTGTGGATGAAGCTGATCTGTACCGGAATCTGGGCGTTGCTCAGGATCTGTACGCTCAGGATTTTACAACACCCAAGCCACCAGTGACGCCCATTTTAAGTGCTGCTGCCGGGAGTAATGAAGTGACCCTGTATTGGACCAACGCCATCGAGGGAATTGCCGACGAGATCTCGAATGCCCTGGATTTTGAAGGATACAATCTCTATCGCAGTCTCGACCGTGGGATCAATTGGGATCAGGTAGACAGGAATTTTTATCCGGAAGTTGGTCCCGACGCTGTCCCACTGGCCAGCTTTGACCGTGTCAACGGTATCGGTGATGATGCAGGCATTCAGTACTCATATACTGATGAGACAGTCATTAACGGGTTTGAATACTGGTATTCGCTTACCGCTTTTGATCAGGGTGATTCGCTGATCGAGAGCCTTGAAAGTGCCATCGGCAACACCACCGAATCGCTCAATACCATCAGCATCATCCCCCATTCCACTCCGGCCGCCTATCTTTTACCAGATATTGCAGAGATCCGCCAGATTGGTGATGGGCATTCAAATTACAATCTGGAGGTCTTTCCGTTGACATCCACTCAGCTGAGCACATACAGCTATGAACTTTCCTTCGAATATTTAAGTCGCCCGGAGATTGGTAATACGGGTGCCATTGCCCTGGCTGTGATCCTTGATTCCAGCGCCACCGTCAGTGATCACTATGGCATTGAGTTCATTCCTGATGACAAGTTCAATCTGCATAATCTCAGTACTGGAGAGGTGATCCGCGAAGGCTACCCGTTCAGAACAGGAGTCCAGTTCAACCTGGCATCTGGCCTGAAGGTCGAATTTCTCATAACTGACACCTTGAATACGCCCAGTCCGGGTGACTATCTCAGTTTGAACTTCTGTTCCACATTAAAGCGTTTTGATGGTGCCGACAGTTCAACCGTTCTGAACACACAGCGATTTGACCCAGGCATTCAGTTGGTATCTGATGATGGCCTCCTTTTTACCATGGAAGCCCAGCCAGAGATCCAGGATATCAGTATTCCACCCATCTTGAATTTCGATGTGGCTATAGATGTCAGCGATGCCGATGCACTGCTGGATAGTTCCTACCTGATCCAGATCACGGGATCGGGCTCGGACGAGGATGGTATTGCTTATATCTCCGTCGAAGTCATGCGAGACGACCTCTCACCCGTCATGTCAGTAGACACACTCTATGATGATGGCTCAATTACATTCAACGGGATCAGTGCCGGCTTTGATTATGATCCTTCCAATCCCCCTCCGGAAGGGACTTCTGTCACCTTTACTTCAGTCCCTGCAGTGGTTCCCAACATTCAAGACGTCTTTCAGTTTGGGATCGTTGACGGTATGACGGATGATGCCATGCTCGAGGAGGCACTCGCTGATATCAAGGTGGTTCCAAATCCCTATGTGGTAGGCTCTCTCTGGGAGACTGAATTCGGTGAATTACGACGTGAACCATTGCGGCAGATCCAGTTCACCAACCTTCCCATGAGCTGCGAGATAATCATCTTTACGCTGGCCGGCGATTTGATCAAGACCCTGAGACATGAATCAGCCAGCGGGACAGAGACCTGGGATCTACGCGCAGAGGGTGGTCGTGAAATAGCAGCCGGGATCTATCTCTATCACGTCAGCGCCGGAGAATTTGAATATTTCAATCGCTTTGCGGTGATTAAGTGAGGTTGAACATGAGAAATCGCATGTCAATATCGATAATCCTTGTGATTGCATTCATCCTGGTGATGCCCTCTCTGGCTCAGAATCCGAACCTGGGCAGTGCTGGTGCTCAATTTTTAAAGATCCCCATTGGTGCCCGGGCAGCGGCCATGAGTGGTGCTGTGACAGGATTGTCCAGTGGAGCTGCGGCTCTATTCTGGAATCCTGCAGGGATCGCGCAGGAACAGGCCCATAGCTTGCACATCTCCTCGATCCCCTGGATGAAATACTTCAATATCACTGCGTTTGGCTATACCCATAATATTCAGAATCAGAGCACACTTGGAATCCATGCCCTTGCCCTGGGCATGGAAAAAATGGTGATCACTACAGAGCTCCAACCTGAGGGTACCGGTCAGTTTTTCGATTCCCAGGATCTAGAGTTGGGTGTTAGCTACGCCAGACGGCTCACCGATCGCTTCAGTATCGGGCTCACCTCAAAGTATCTGCATCAGAGGATCTGGAATGAGACCGCCTCGGGAATCGCCTTTGATGTCGGTACGAACTACAACATAGATTTCCTGAATACATCCATTGCCATGTCCATGAAAAATTTTGGCCCGGATCTACACATGGATGGTCCAGATCTGCTGATTGTCCATGATGATAATGATCAATTTCCCAATCGACTTCTTCAAGCCAAGAAACAGACCGAAGCCTATCCTCTACCGCTCACTTTCCAGTTCGGGATTGCTGCTGAGATCATCCAACTACCATTTCTGCACGCTCGGTTGGGAATTGACGCCATTCACCTGAATGACAACTCCGAGAGGATACAGATGGGACTGGAGACAATCCTGGCCCAACGATTTGTGCTGCGCAGTGGTTACAAATTCTATCATGATGAGGAACGAGGTAGTTTGGGACTGGGACTTCAGCAGCGGATCGAGGATATGGTATTGAAACTGGACTTCGCATATATCATGTATGAACGCCTGCCTGATACACAGTTCATCTCTCTCGATCTGATGTTCTAGGAGTCAACGCGATGACATTGACCGCTCCCTTCCATCCAATAAAAATACTGGTTCGCATTGGACTGTTGCCACTCATCGCTTTGGGTGATCTTCCTGATTCATTCCATGATCTGAAACAACCCAGCACTTATGCAGATCTCACTGAATTTGTCCGGGAGTTGGAACCTGATCCCATGTTCAAGGTCTCGGTGATCGGTAAGAGTATTGAGGACAGGTCTTTGTGGCTGATTCGCATCGCCGAACCTGGTAGGGATGTCACCTGGCGAGTATTCTTTTATGCCCAGCAGCATGGAAATGAACCCGCTGGCAAAGAAGCATTGATCTATCTTGCCAAATCGATACAGGAAGATCCCCGGATCCTCCCGCGTGGGGTGGAATTATGGCTGATGCCGATGGTCAATCCCGACGGTGCAGAGAATGATCGTCGCCGAAATGCGGCAGGCGCAGATCTGAACAGAGATCATATGACCCTGGACCAGCCCGAAACCCGAGCCCTGCACCAGGTAATCAGAGACATCGCGCCCCACCTATCCATCGATTGCCATGAATTTACCAGAGACAGTGATGATTATCGGGAACGAGGCTGGCTCGAGTGGTCAGACATCATGATGGATTACGCGAATTATCCACTGTTGGATGATCAAGTCGTTGCCCAAGGGGCTCAGCTGGTTGAACGCATGGCGAAGATCATGGCTAAGAAAGAGGTCAATTTCCACCGCTACTTTGTGGGTGGTGCTCCTCCCGATGGTGAACAGCGTTTCAGTGCTCCGGATATGGATGGAGGATTGAACGGTGTCGCAATTTATGGCGGCTTGTCTTTTATTATTGAGTGTGGTGTCTTCCGCCAGAACAATCCTGACAATCACGATCTCCCTCATCGCGTTCATAGCTACATGGAATTATTGACGGCTATTCTGCAGGACCAGAAGATCAGGAAACAGCATATCTCTATGCTTAAAGCACAGGAACAGTCTGCCATCCCGGAATGGATACCCACCAATTACTTTTGGGCAAAGCTAGATGAATCTGTATCCAGCATCCTTGTTATCGACTCCCTGACCATGGAGAAGCATACAATCCCAGCCCCGAACTTCATGCCCGAACTAGTGATCAAGAAAAGTGTCTCAACACCAAAAGCATATTTTATCGAAGCCGAGCATGAAGCTGCCTTTCGTGTACTTCTCGATCGGCATTCCATACCCTTCGAGCTGATCGATCAGCCAATCTCCCTGGCGGTTCAAGAATGCCGACTGGATACCATTGAGATGGATTTCGATGATCTCTACCACCGCTATGGCGGCCGCACCCTAGTGACTCTCGAAACTGCAACTGAACTAATGGTGCAACCCGGTGGCATTCTAATTCCAGTTGAGTCCCTGAATGGCCGCCGGGTCATTGCGCTTCTCGAGCCTAGCATGCTCTATGGATTGTATCAATATCCAGGATATCAATCGATGATCACCGAGGAGAAAATAATACCGGTGAGTCGTGTGCTGGGGCGGTAGTCACGCAATTGCTTTTCCAGAAGATACAGAATCCATATCATCTTCAATACCTAATTACAAAGCAGATCCTTGCCTCTCTTAAATCCTTATGCACTAGTACTTAGCAAATAATTACGAACAACGGGCAGCCTGCCGTTTGGGAGCCTACCTATCAGTGCAAACCTAGAACGCCTACCAATGAAGCAGGTCCTACACCACCCTTATCTACTATCTGCCAAAGCTTAGAAGATCAATCCATATTGTGGGTAGCCTGCGATTTGGGAGCCTACCTGAAATACCTTCTACCTGGGGTGATCCGGTAGCCTGCCCGTCGGTAGCCTGCCCATCGCCTGCCTGCCTCAGCCGAAGGCTTCGGCTGCAGGCAGGGTAGCCTGCGCGCGCCGCCATAGCTCTCCGAGCGACGGCGGGCCGGGGGGTAGAAGATTCAGGAAAGTGCCGGAATACTCACGTTTTACCGCTATTGCCAACCATGGGTACTGGTAGCTTTGCCTGCTCGTACCCACCGTTCATTTACTAGGATCAGTAGATGCATCACTTTCGATAAACAATGGAATCCGGACCTGATGTATTGTTATTCGGAATCGTGGTGAAAAAAGAAAGCCCCTACAAAACGAAGCTCTGTAAGGGCTTGGGGGGTGTGGGCCCATCTGTGTCCTCCGGACTACGATGGGTAAACGCTGAGGGATTGAGTCGGACTTCGTCCTCCTCTCTGCTTCGCGACCTGACACTGTCAGCTCGCTTCGCGGTCAAACCCCCTACGGGGATTCTCATCCGGAGCTTCCAGACATTAAGAAGCCACCGAATGGTTGCTGAAGGTCATGGAGTTTTCTTTCAGAAAACTCCCAAACAAAAGGCCACCATATGGTGGCCTTTTGTCGTGGGCGCTGAGGGATTCGAACCCCCGACATCTGCCTTGTAAGGGCAGCGCTCTGAACCAACTGAGCTAAGCGCCCGCTGCCTAAAAGGCGCGGAAATATAGTCCCGCGCTCAGGGCTTGCAAACGGTTTTAGAGCTCGCTTCTATGCGACAGCTTCAGCCTCCGGTTCAGCCTTTGGTTTGCGTGTTCTGGCAGACGATTTCTTTGCCGATGTCTTCTTTTTCGCACCCGATTCCAGGGCCAGATCATAGACCTCGCAGATCTCGTCCACGAACTTGAATTTCATGCTCTTCTTCACGCGTTCCGGCAACTCCACCAGGTCACCCTCATTCTTCTTGGGTAGGATGACGGTCTTGAGACCGGCCCGGTTGGCGGCCATGACCTTCTCCCGTACTCCACCGATGGGCAGAACGGCACCACGCAAGGTGATCTCACCGGTCATCCCCAGGTTGCTCTTTACCAGGCGCTCGCTTAACAGCGATACAAGTGCGGAGAACAGGGTAACACCAGCCGAAGGACCATCCTTCGGGACGGCACCTGCGGGAATGTGTACGTGGATATCCCACTTCTTATAGAAATCAGGATCGATATCGAAGCGCTTGGTGTTTGAGCGGATATAGGAATAAGCCGCCTGGGCGGATTCCTTCATCACCTCACCGAGTTTACCGGTGAGTTTCAGGGCACCCTTGCCCGGCATCTTCATGGCCTCGATGAACAGGATGTCACCACCCACGGCCGTGTAAGCCAGACCGATGGCAATACCCGGATTCACCATGCGCTCGGCGATCTCGCCATGACGCTTGGGCGGACCCAGTAATTTCTCAATGCTGCCCCGGGTGATACGCCGTGCCTTATCATTCCCTTCGGCCCTTTCGCGGGCCACTTTGCGGCACACGTTAGCGATCTGGCGTTCCAGATTACGAACACCGGCCTCGTAGGTGTACTTACCGATGATCTCACCGATTGCCGTATCCAGAAAATCGATCTGTTCCTCGTCCAGCCCATGCTCCTTGATCTGCTTGGGGATCAGGTAGGACTTGGCGATATGGATCTTCTCTTCCTCGATGTACCCAGGAAAATCGATCATCTCCATACGGTCACGCAGTGGTCCCGGGATGGGATCCAGCCAGTTGGCAGTGGCGATGAACATGACCTTGGACAGATCGAAGGGCACTTCCAGATAATGGTCGCTGAATGAGAAATTCTGTTCCGGATCCAGGACCTCCAGCAGTGCGCTGCTGGGATCACCGCGGAAATCCATCCCCAGTTTGTCAACCTCGTCCAGCATGAAGACCGGATTTCTGGTCTTGGCCTTCTTCAGGCCCTGAATGACCCGACCCGGCAGCGCGCCGATGTAGGTCCGGCGGTGACCACGGATCTCGGCTTCATCGCGTACCCCTCCCAGAGAGATGCGGATGAATTCACGACCCAGGGCTCGAGCAATCGAATGGCCCATGGAAGTCTTGCCTGTTCCGGGAGGACCCTGGAAGCACAGGATGGGACCCTTGATGGGTTCGTCGGGATCCTGCTCCATCTTGAGCTTGCGGACTGAGAGGAATTCCAGGATACGGTTCTTCACGCGCTTCAGGCCGTAATGGTCTTCGTCCAGGATACGCATGGCTTCCTCGATATCCATGCGGTCCTCGGTCTCCTTGGACCAGGGCAGTTCCACCAGCCAGTCCAGATAGGTCCGGGAAACGGTATATTCAGGTGAGGAAGGTGGGATCCGCTGGAGGCGGTCCAGTTCCTTCAGGGCCACCTTGTGGGCCTCTTCCGGCATGCCGGCATTGGCCACCTTCTCCTCCAGCTCCTTCATCTCGATGGTGCTGTCATCCTCGCCCAGCTCCTTCTTGATGGCCTTCATCTGCTCACGCAGGAAATATTCGCGCTGACTCTTGGAGATCTCCTCCTGGACCTCGGTCTGGATCTTCTCACCGATCTCCTGGCGCTGGATCTCGCGGTTGATGATCACCGTGGCCTGACGCAGTCGCTCATCCACGCTCTGTTCCTCAAGGATCTCCTGCTTCTCTGCATTGGACAGTTGCATCATGGAGATGGCGCGATCCACCAGGCGCGCCGGATGCTGGATGTTCGACAGGAGCGAGATATGTTCCTGGGTGATGTACTCGGCTACCCGGGCCAGTTCACGGAACAGGGTTCGCAAGTTGGCCGACATGGCGTCCACTTCCAGATCTGGGTCATAATGTTCGTCAATGCCCTCAACCGAGGCTTTGAAATAAGGATCGGTCTGGACGTACTGCGTGATGCGTACCCGGTCTCCACCCTGAACGATGGCACTCTGACTGCCGTCCGGCATGTCCAGGATCTTCATGACGGAGGCCGTGGTCCCCACATCAAACAGGTCCTCGACTCCCGGATTCTCCACGGAACCTTCCTTCTGGGCCACCACGACGATGGTCTTCTTGCCGGCTGGTAATTCTCGCAGCAGGCGTAAACTGCGTTCACGGCCGATGTACAGGGGAATGACCTGCTGGGGAAAGAGAACGGTATTCCTCAGGGGCATGACGGGTAGTGGGTGAATGATGTCAGTTTTAGCCATTTATTAAAACTCCTTAAATTGTATTCAATTGATAAACCGTCGGGTTTATTTATTCGTAATTCTCAATCATCCTCGATCCATTCATCGACGAAACGGTGTTTCGCATAATACTTGAATACCCTCAGTACACGCAGTGTCACCGCCTCATCCCCACGTCGATCCCGGCCGGCGATGCTGGGCCAGTGCCCATTCCTGAGCTGCTGTGCTTCCAGCCAATCCAGCAGCTTGCGGATCTTGCGGTCGATGGGCCATTCAGCCATTGCCAATGTCTCCAGCAGCCTCAGAGTTCCGCCGTGCAGCATGGCCTGGCCGGAATACCCTGTGTAGAATTGATCCCAGGCCTGGATACCGGGGAGAATGCTGCTCTGGTCCGGTGCCAGGATATTCGTCACCAGGTAGTCGATGCCCTCAGTGACCTCCTGGCGGTGTCTTAATTTTGAACTTTGCGTCAGCGCCCACAGGATGAACATGGTGGTCCATAAGCAGGATTGATCATCGCTCTCCCCCGGGTGGTCGGTTGACCAGGCGCCATTGGGCTGCTGGGCATCCAGCAGATAATGGATGGCTTTGTCGGCATGTTCGTTCCCTTCAAGACCCAGGACGATGAAGAGGTAGACCGCCTGTGCATGATGGTAGAATCGCCCGGGAAGACGTCCATCCTTGTCCATCTTCCGGATCAGATAAACAAGCTGACTCTGCACCTTCTCCTGCTTGCGGGTAATGCCGAGATCCACCAGTTCATGGAGCTTCTCCAGCTGCTGGAGGATCTGCAGGGTTTGCACCTGCTGGGGTGCGAGTCCTTTGGTGGACATCTCCAATGGCCACAGACCTTCTGCATTCTGTCGCGCCAGCAGGGACCTGCGGGGTTTGTGCTTGCGCAGGTTGCGTTTCAGAGCGTTGTAATCCTCGCTGCTGTCATCATCAAGAATATCCCTGAACAGAAAGAAACGGACAGGCAGACTACCGGAACTCATTATGAGCTCAATGGGATCCTTCCGCAGTGAAGCGATCCAGTCAGAAAAGGCCGATTTATGGATTGTGACTGGCATAGATGGCAATCTAACACTTAATCTGGCGGTTCAAAGCGTGTTTCTTCATGAGCTGTTGGAAATTTCAACCGAGCTAACGCGGAATTGTTCCAGGCTAATTATTGCAAATCATAAAAATGCCAATACGAGCGGAGTGACAACGCAGCGTGGTGACCCCGGAAGTCTTTCCGGGACCTACCAGATCGCCACGCCCGCCTTCGTCAGGCTACGGCGGACTCGCGATGACTCTGAATATGAAGGTTCTGAATCAAAAAACCCCGGTCAAGACCGGGGTTTTTCACCGAGGAGAGTATGGGAATCAGGCATTGAAGGAGTTGCCGCATCCACAATGGGACTTGGCATTCGGGTTACTTATCCTGAATCCCACATGTTGGTTATCTTCTAGATAGTCAATATTGGCGCCCTGCAGCATTGGCAGACTGTTGGGATCTACCAGCACGCGAACACCATTCGATTCGTCGATCTGATCTTCCGGCAGCGGATTGCTCTCCAGGGTCATGCCATAGCTGTACCCTGAGCAGCATCCGTCTTTCACAAAAACGCGCAGGCCTCCGTCACCGGGGATATCCTGTTCAGCGAGCATGCCCTTGATCTTGTCGGCTGCATTCTCACTTAACTGTATCATATAGGTCTCCGATTGGATTTGTTCATGTTCAACGGGAGAAAGATGACATAATTCGTCACAATATGCAACTGAAATCGATTCTCATTTGGATGAGCTGTCATAATAACCTCAATTAGTCACCCTGGGCTTGTAGAGAGGCGAGTGTATCTGCTGCTCTTTGGAGGTTGCTTTGCCGTGCTTCCTTCGATACGCCCTTCGGGCTACTCAGGATGACTAGCACGGCTCGCAATGACCGTTTTGATGGCTAATGTCATTGCCTGCCGGCCGCTGCACGGCAGCAGGCGGGCGAGCCCCTCCCGCGGAGGGGCGTGGCAACCTCGTATGTCAATCACTGAGCGTGCTTACCTCTCTACAAGCTCAGGGCATTCTGCTCAAATAACTCTTGGAGTTTTACTCAATGTCCTTCAGCTCAAACCGCCAGGAACAGTAGTACTCCTCCGGATGCTCGTCCGGAGGGCAGCATTCACAACTGGTCTGTATCCTGGGATCGATGGTGCTGGCAAATCCAGCATACTCGACGAGCCCGACATCCCTACAGGGGAAATCCGGTAGACCCTTTCGTTTACGCGCATCCTGGACCCGGCAGGTGTTCATCCGGAAGGTGAAACCTGATCCTGATTCATCAACGACCTCCTGTTCGTTCAAGAATGCATAAAGCCTCATGTCCAGAGCCTGCTTCAAGCCCTCCAGACCCGAATGTTCAGCGATATCGTGCCGTCTTTTGATCCGTTTTGCTTCGATGCGGGTGAATGCTTCCCAGGCGTCCCGGTCACAACTGATGGCTGCCTCCATTCCGAAGCGTTGTTCAACAGCCTGGAACCACAGACCGTCATGTGCCAGCCAGTTCCTGGCAAAATCCCGCAGCATCCCCAGTAACTCCTCACGTGAAAGTGCATCCGTCTGCGACATGGTAAAGATCCCCTCGTGTTTTTTGACGTTTTTTAGAAGTGCAGAAATCATGCAAAGATTCTTTCCTGGCATACGACAATTCAGTCAGAAAGGAATTTCAGAAATACATGCCAAAGCGAACTGTTTTCTCAAGGGTAATTATTAGTTTAGGTATCTATTAATTGCCAAGATCAATAATTTGCTGAATGGCACTATTTTTGTAATTATATTTTATCTGTTCACTGACAATCATCATCACCTCAAACATGCTGAATGAGGGCGGAGGGGAAAAGCCATGAAACGTACAATCAGTATTCTGTTGATCATCTGTGTCGCCGTTGCCTTTGCAGCTGATCCAGCCTACATCGGTTCAAAGAGATGCGGGATGTGTCACAAGAAGGAAGAGAGCGGCGCTCAGCTGGGTAAATGGAAAGCAGGACCGCATGTGGGCGCATACGAAACATTACTAACGGAAGAATCCAAGACAATCGCCAAGGAGCAGGGTCTCACCACAGCTCCTGAAGAATCCCCCGAGTGTCTGGTCTGTCACGTCACCGGTTGGGGATCTGCCAGCGGCTATCAGATCGAAGTGGATCCAGAGGACACCAAGGCCGTGAAGCTTAATGAAGCGCTCAAAGGTGTCGGTTGCGAATCCTGTCATGGTGCCGGCAGTCTGTACAAAAGCAAATCCAAGATGGTGGCCATCTATCTCGGTGAAGCGGATGGGGCAGCCCTGGGACTCCTCGAACCGGACGAAGCCAACTGTGTAACCTGTCATAACGAGGATTCACCCACCTACAGGGTCTTTGATTACTCTGTGAGGGTCAAGGAGATCACACACCCCTATCCCGAGGGTTACACGACACCTCAGAAATAGACGCTGATTACAGCCAGGAGTCCATTGTGATGCGCGTCGTCTGCCTGATCCTGTTCATCGTGGTCGCAGTCCACGGCCAAACTACTGAAAGCTCTGAATATCCTGCAGAGATCCGTATCGATGCACTGGAGAGCATTTTCCATCCGGTGATCTTTGCGCATGGACTGCACGCCGAGATGTCATACATGGGAAGCGGCTGTGCGGTCTGCCATCATTTTGCGGAAGATGACGAATTCGCACCCTGTGTAGATTGTCATGAGAAGGACGTCGGTGATCTCTCCATGCCGGCCCTCAATGGCGCTTACCATCGGAATTGTCTCTCCTGTCACCGGGATTGGGCCATTGAACAGGTCTGCGAATCCTGTCACGTCAAGAAACTGCTTAAGAAATGGGTGGATCCGGCCAAACATCTGGATCCAACTGATTTTATCGGAAAGGATCATCCACCGATCCAGACACCGTCACTTCTGGTGTTCGAAACTCCGGATCTCGGTGGCTTGGTGACCTTCCACCACAATGAACATGTGGACCTGTACCAGTACAAATGCGAACACTGTCACCGTGAGGAAAACTGTTCCAAGTGTCACAACTACACACCCAGCCCCAAGCCTGTGGTGGTCCATCTACCTGACGAACATGATCCCTGTATCCAATGCCACGATACCGACGATGGTGATTGCGAGATCTGTCATAGCGATGAGATCTCAACCGGTTTTACCCACAGCCTGACAGGCTGGCCGTTGAAAGCTTACCATGCCGACGGGGATTGTAATGCCTGCCACCCGGCTGATGTCCCGGTGCAGGCGCAGGATCGGACATGCAACAGCTGTCACAGCAATTTCGAGGTGGGTGAATTTGATCACGCCGCTACCGGTCTGGTGCTCAACGACGATCATATCGATTTCGATTGTTACGAATGCCACGAGAATGAGAAGTACGACCAGGCGCCCTATTGCAGTGAATGTCACGATGACGACGTGGAATTCCCTGCCGACTTGCCTGGCGTTCGGAAATAGAAGCTACTCGCAATCTATAATCAATCAGAGGGGGACTAACTCTGATGCCTAGTAAACTGCAAATCCTGCTTTCAGTACCGATGCTTGTCTGTCTCCTGGCTTTCCCCATGATGGCACAGGATGATGAGGATTATGAATATCTGGACAGTGACATGTGCGTGGACTGCCACGAGGAAAGCCTGCACGGGACGGATATTGAGGAAGATCTCTCTAAATCCATGCACGATGGCTTCGAATGCCTGGATTGTCACTCTGACAAGGATACCGACCCTCACCGCGAAGATTCAGAATTCGTTGTTGGCTGCGAGGGATGTCGTGATTGTCATGACGATGCCTCCGAAGAATACCAGGCTCATGGCCGGGCCGTCATCGGTGAATGTTCCGATATGCCCAAGTGCTCTGATTGCCATGGCGACCATGACGTACTTTCCTCTGGCATGAAGGCATCCAAGACGCATCCATCCAATGTTTCGAATACCTGTGCCAAGTGTCATGAGAACCTGGACATGGTAAAACAGTATGATATCATGTCCGATCATCCGGCAACTGTTTATGAGAGCAGTGTCCACGGTCAGGCTACTGAAGGAGGCGTCCTGGACGCAGCTACCTGTAATGACTGTCACGGTGTCGGAGGATCAGGGCACATGATCCTGCATGCCGCAGACGTGGAGTCGGCCATCTCTCATTTCAACATTCCAGAAACCTGCGGCAAGTGCCATCCTGAGGAGACCCAGGCATATCTCGAGGGAATACATGGTAAACTTGCTGCCCGCGGCAGGGGTGGCTCACCAGTCTGTACGGATTGTCACGGCGAACATGGCATCATCGCTCCAAGTGATCCGGACTCACCGGTCTCAAAGCATCGCGTGGCTGCGGCAACCTGTGAACCCTGCCACGAATCAGCAGTGGTCAATGAACGCCTGGGTGTATCTGCCAGGGGTGAGGTTCATACTTACGTTGACAGTTACCATGGCCTGAAAAGTGAGGCCGGCGATGTGAGCGTGGCAAATTGCGAATCCTGCCATGGCGCCCACCGCATCCTGCCGAGTACGGATTCCACATCTACCATCCATGCTTCAAATCTGAGTACCACCTGTGGAGAATGCCATCCGGGCATCTCCGCGGAACTGGCTGCCATCAAGATCCATGATTACGAGGATTCGGATCCCCGGGCTCCACTGGCAATCCTCATCGAGAAGATCTACATCCTGCTCATCGCCATCACCATTGGCGGTATGTTCCTGCATACACTGCTGGATTATATCAAGCAGGTACGGATGCAGATGAAGCAGCCTTCCATTCGCCGCATGCGGGGTCTAGAGGTTGCCCAGCACACCTTCCTGCTCATCTCCTTCTTCGTTCTGGTCATCTCAGGTTTTTCACTGCGTTTTAACGAATCCTTTATTGCCCGATTGTTCTTCGGCTGGGATGGGGGTTTCGAATTCCGTGGAGTGGTCCACCGCTATGCAGCCGTCGTCATGATCATCACATCCTTGTGGCATGTGGTGTTCGTGTTCACGCAACGGGGAAGACAGTTTGTGAAGGATATGATACCTGGATTAAGGGATTTCAGTGAATTCTTCCACATGGTCCTCTGGTTTTTCGATAAACGACCATCTGAACCCAAGTTTGGACGCTTTGCCTATGGGGAAAAGCTGGAATACTGGGCCGGGGTCTGGGGCAATGCGGTGATGATCATTACCGGACTGGTCCTGTGGTTTGATAACTATTTCATTCAGCTGGCCTCCAAAGCCCTCATCGATGTGGCCCTGGTGATCCACTACTGGGAAGCCTGGCTTGCCACCCTGGCCATCCTTATATGGCATCTCTACAACACGGTGTTCAGGCCCAGCGTCGCTCCCATGAATACGAGCTGGCTCAGCGGCAGCATGCCCCGCCAGATGTTCGAACACGAGCATGGCGGCACCATTCCGGATACGGATCTCAATCCTCAGGACGAGGAACCAAAACATCGCGTTGAGTTATAGCGGGACAGCGTCTATCTGTCATACACGATAGTCATAAATAACAAAGGGGCTCCAGTGGAGCCCCTTTGCGTTCTGCCAACTTCAGAAATTATTCTGAAGGTGCTGATAGGATAATATAGACAAAATCCCAGACGCATACGACCGCCAGTACAAAGAATGCGATCGCGACCCAAACCGCCGCCTTGCCTTCCAGCTGGCGGTTGAGGGTAAAAGGAACACGGACCTTCCTCTCGTTTAGAATGAAAATACCCTTCACGAGAAAGAAGAAGGTACCGATGAAAAGGATGGCGTGGGGTAAGTACCTGAAACTCATGAATGCTCAGTAGGTCTGCCCAGTGTGTTTCACGTCATGACATTCGAGGGTGCAAGTGCCATGTCCCGGTTCCAGACCCATCACTTCCAGTTTTCCGCCGATTGGCAGGATAAATGGTTTATTAAGGTCGAAAAGACCGGGACTGTCC
The DNA here is from genome assembly GCA_964454335.1 of uncultured Lentisphaeria bacterium. Taxonomy (GTDB): domain Bacteria; phylum Fidelibacterota; class UBA8477; order UBA8477; family JABMPR01; genus CAYVVT01. The sequence continues at coordinate 18,119 of CAYVVT010000011.1, forward strand.
GGACTGCCGTGGGGATTGTGACAGGCGGCACAGCTATAGCCGGCACCATCGATGTGCAGGCTGTGAAAACGGAATCCGACGTTCTCACGAATGCGGCGTGAATCATGGCATTCGAAACAGAGCTTCTGATCCTCCAGGGCACCGAAAGGCATGCCGCTGTAATTGTCCTTGAGTATATGTGGGATACTGGATCCATGTGGTCCCGCAGGTCCAAAGGGATCGTCATTCCCATGACAATCTGAACAGGTGACCAACGACTGCTCGCTCCAGCCCGCTTTGAGGCTGGGCACATAGTGAGAATTACCCACCTGCTCCACGGGATGGAAGCTCATGTTTCCCGCCGCCAGCAGGTGTCCGACATTGCGGCGGGCCAGGGTATTCTGATTCTGTCCATGACACTTGTAGCAGATCTCATATTCGTGATCCACTTTGGAGAGTGGAAATCCCAGGGCATCCACACCGCTGGCGTAGGCCAGGCTGCCATCCAACTGTGGTGAGACCGAATGCTCTCCGGCAGCGTGCGGGTTATGACAGTCACCACAGCGGACAAAACGGTCTGCGGCCAATCCATAATCCCAGGGCAGTTCGCTACCGGCACCATAGCCCATCCTGGTGACGTTCGGGTTTACCCGCACCGGATGAGTGAATGTCTTCTCGAAGACCTGTTGGAGGTCGTGCTCCGCTGCGACCTCACCCGCATGATCCAGGCTCCCGTCATGACAGCTGAAACACAGGGTGTTCTCATCCGCTCGCAGCAGTTTTGCCCGGGTGGGCAGTGTGTGGATCTCATGGCACTGCAGACAGGCCACCTCTTTCAGTTCGGGGTAGAGTGGATTCTGGGGATTGCCATGTGTGGACAGTTCCCAGTTCTGCATCTGATGGCATTCCATGCAGATTCCCGAGTTCTCGTTCGATACTCTGAGGAAATTGCCCAATTCATTGTTGTGCGGATCATGACAGGTGATGCACGAGACCTGTCCATCCACCAGTGAAAGTGACGATGCCTCCTCCGGCACCAGGATCTCCTGGCCCTGAGCAGGGAATTTGAACAGGTGCATGTTATATCCTGCCGGGGCCACAGGCTCCTCAGAGGTCAGGTTGACCTGGGCGTCAAAGTTGTCATCACGATGCGGGAAACCTGGGGCCATACTACCGTCGTGGCAAAACAGGCAGCTGCGGCTGCTGGGATCCAGGGGATGGACGTGCTCGTCATCGTCCGGCAGATCGATCTGCAGATCGTAATTGGGCACCGCCCCTTCATGGTACCACAACGGTTCTACGGCTGTGGTCTTATTGGGAATGTGACAATAGCTGCAGAGCGTGAAGTCCAGCAGAATACTGTCAATGATTACAGATTCTCTGTCAAGACTGAGGTTGTGAGGTGTAAAGGCGATCTTGCTTTTATTCTCGAGATCGGTGAGGGGCTGTCCGGAGAGAACCAGGGACAACGTGAGAATCAGTGCGAATATCGGAGTGAGCCGGTTCATATCTGCCTCATAAAGCGCATCCAGATCCGGAGATCCTGTTGGAAAACATCCTCTGGCCGGCCCTGGGCTTCGATGTCCAGCGCCCATTCAAATGCCCGCATATCCACTTTGAGAAAGCCGGTGAGCCACAGATAGTCCGGGTACAGTTCCGGCAGGTCCGAGCTGTAACGGTACATGCTCAGCAGATTGAGGCTCACACCCTGTTTTACCCGATAGCTGAAGCGGGTGTTCAGATGCAGGCGAGTATCCAGTTCATCTCCGAGATCAAGTAGTGTAAGGTGATTCACAGAAACCCTCAGACGCGATTTGATCAATTTGTATTGCAGGTCGTGGGTCACTGCGTTCCGCAAGGTATCTTCACTGAAATCCAGGTCTGCGCCGAAATGGTTCATCAGCCGGATATTGTTCCTGATCTGCTGGGTCTGTCCAGGGAAGAATGTCATGGCCAATTGCAGCTGATGATCGAGGTCGTAAAGGGGATCGCCCTCAGCATCAAGCCGGATGAAGAATTCCCCTTCGAGGTGATCCTGCAACTGGAAATTGAGAACGCGGTTCTGGATGATATCGATGATCTCGTGTGCTTCCAGCTGTGTATCGATACCCTTTCCGAAGCGATAGGATTCCTTGAATCCAGCCTGAACAAGTCCGGCCAGATGGCTGGCGTTCCCATAATGCCAGTTCAGGCCAGCACGATAAGCCCGCCAGTGAACCACCGGATCCTCATCGATGGGGGTTACACGATTCCCTACACTGGCAACGTCGGCTCCCCAATTCTCATTCAAGCGGTGCCTGTAGGTGAGATCGTAGGACCTGCGCAGCAGATCGGTGTTCCGATATGCGGCCAGATCCTGGGAGTATTGAGCCCAGACCACTCCACGCCTGCCTGCCGGGGAATGCAATCGCTGGTACACCCGCCAGTATTGATCTCCGCCAGCACCGAAGTAAGAATTCACTGATGTCCACTGCACGCCCTGCAGGGGAGATCCATACCATTGCAATGTCATATATGTGCGTTCAGTCGAGCTCACGGCATTCTCACCTGCCCGTTGCCAGGTATAGCTGTTCTGATCCCCACTCAGTCTGAAATTCATACCCAGCATGCGCTGTTCGAGCTGGAACTTGATGAAGGGATGATCCAGACTGCGATTCTCCAGGTCCCTGATCCGTACACCGGTGGAGATCATAAGGGTACCGGACTGCGAGATTGGTGTGCGTAGCTGGAAGCCATGCACCTGTTCCTGATACTTCAGCGAATCCTGCAGGATCTGCATGGGATTCCGCAGCTGGGAATAGCTGAAGAGTCCGACCTCGATACCGGCCATGGGATTCATCCTGGCATTCACACGGAATTCCGGTACAAGCTGGGGATCATTAAAAGCGGTGGATTGCCGCAGCATACCCCCAAGACTGAACCGGTAATTCAGATTCATCCAGCTGTGCTGATTCGCCAGGTTCCAGTGCAAACGTTCCATGTGTACAAGGTCACTGCCCTCATCCGGGCCTGCCGCGACAATCCCCACGCGGCCTTCAAGCAATACATCGGATTGCAGCCCCAGAGGCGCGGCCATCAGCGATCCGCAGAACAGGATTGCCAGGACTGCCATTTTTCTATTCAGATCGCTCATGATGCTTCCTCATCAAGGCTGTGGATTATACTGAAAGATCTGGATCCGGTTATTGTAGGGATCGGCCACAAATAGCTTCTGATCCGGTGACATATACAGGTTCCGGGGCAACAGAAATTCTGCGGGACCATTACCGGTCCTGCCCACAAAGAACAACAGCGCTCCCTTGGGATCGAACAATTGGATATTCCCAAAAGCGGCGTCTGAAATGAAGAGGGTCTCATCACTGGCCCGGGCAATGCCTTTGGGAAATGCCAGCGTTCCAGGGACCTGATCGTACTCGCCAAAATCCCCGAGGAATTTGAAATCTGATGAATAGCGTTTCACCTTCCGGGCAATGCCGTCCAGCACCAATAGTTCATCCGTACCGGGATTGACCGCGAGGGACATGGGATAATGGAGCAGGGCGGCACCGCGACCTTCGCGTCCGATCTGTGCCAGATATTTACCCTCCCCGGAAAATATGAACACACTATGCGCCCGGGGATCCGCAACGAACAAGCGGTCATGTTTGCTGCAGAAACAGAGATCACCCGGCTTCTCGAAGTTTTCCTCTGTGATCGTTCGCACGGGATTCAAATCAAGGTCGAGAACATGGACCTGACCGGATTCGGCATCACTGATAAAGATATGCGTCGCACTGGCGGCAATTCCCAGCGGCAGCCTCACAGCCTCCGGCTGGATCCTGTCAAGCCATACCCATTGTCCGTCCTGTAGAATGAACCTGACGATGCTTGAAGCCTCATGGTCCACCACCAGGAGCCGACCCAGAGCATCCAGGGTCATATCGGTGGGACGTAAAAGTTCTGCGGCCAGTGATTCACCAAAGATCCGGTTCCTCAACGAGGCCAATATCCCTTTGTTGGCAACCTGACTGCCATCGATTATCTGCTCGAGCACCAGGTAGGGTGGATCGATGGAGGCGGGTAATGGCAGTGGCTCAAAGTTGGTGCGTGTCGCACTGCAGGCAGCGAACAGCAGGCAGAGCACCGGGAGCAGTAACCGTAGTCCTCTGGTTTTCAGTACTTCTGTCTGGATCATGCTAATACCGTTTTCTCTTATTGGGATCGTGATAATAGTTGTATTTCCACAGGGTGTTCGGTCCATGACAGTCAGTACACAGGGTCAGGTGGCTGGGGTTGCGCAGGAAAGAAGTAAGATCATTCCCTTCGGCGTTCACCTCTCCCGGCTTCTGCAGATCAGTTCGATGTGACCAGGTATGCGGATCATGGCAGGTAAAACAGTCTATATGGCCTACGGTCATACTGGGACCATCGTCTGTGAACAGTGGGAACTTGAGCCATTCTCCCAGTCCGCGGGAGGGTGTGGCCAGGGTACCGTATTCCCGGGGATGCTCATAGGCCTTGACCTGTTTACCAGCGGCTATGGCTCCCTCCTGATGACAGCTGAAACAATGCTTCTCGTTGAAACTCTCACCCTGGGCTTCGCCCCACCGTGCCAGGATACCGTATTCGGTTGCAGCATTGTGGGGTGCATGACAGAAGGTGCAGGCGCTGCGGTCGATGTCACTCTGGTCATGATCCGTGGTGAGCAACGTTTCCTGTTCCGGGTGACAGTCCAGGCAGAGGTCGGGCTGCGGCCAGTTTGGGATGGTGAGGAATGAATTCCGATCGTTGCCGTTTAGATCTGCCGTCCGTGAACTATTGGTCTCCTCACCCCAGTGATGGGGATCGTGGCAGGTATTGCAGGCCAGGAGGGTTTCACCATTTGAATCAAAACCACTCAAGCCCGACCTGGAGTTATACGGTATGCCCACGGGATGGCTGTTGTGGACAACGGCAGTGGGATAATGTTCTTCATTGTGACATTCCAGACAGAGTCCTGTGACGGCATCACTGCCTTCGTGCCGGATCTGGAAACCAGGTTCGTGGGTGCTGTGACACACCGAGCACTGACCACGGAACCCGCCGGTCTCCCTGAAATATTGCTGAAATCCTTCCCGGGCGACACTGTGATCCGAGGCGAACATGGAAGACTGGCCGGCGTGACAGGCGACACAGAGCTGGCCCTGGGCGTCATCTGGCAGTTTCAGGAAGGAGGTGTATTCGGTGCCCTCTTCATTAGCCGCCGTTACCCGGTGTTTCTTGCCGAACTCCCACTGATGGGGATCATGGCAACTCACGCAGCGGAGTTCCTCCCCGGCACGGATCCCAAGGTCTGGAACCGCTTTCTGCAACCGGATGCCACGATAGGGATGACCCTCATGGGCAAAGTCCTTGGCGCCACCCTGAGCCTTCGAGGAATGACAATCCAGGCAATAGGCATCGGGTTCATCCTTATTGCTGAGTTTTGTGGCCCACATCAGATCGCCATATCCTTCGTGAGTCCGATGACAGGCGGAACAGAGGTCGTCACCGGGAGAACTGGCCAGATCGTGATCGGTGAGTTCGATCTGGAACTGGTTTGAATGGCAGGTGGCACAGAGAGGAGTGCGATCATTCTCTTCCACCAATTGAGTGCTTCTGTCACTATGGATGGGATGACAGGTGAGGCATTCAACCTGGTCACTCTCACCCATGAGACGTCTGACCTCGTCATCGGGATCCTCCACCTTCACATGGATGGGATGATTCTGATGGGTCTTGCTCTGAGCGCCATGGCATTGGACACACAGCCTGGAGTCAGTGATCTGCTCCCTCAGAAAGGGTGCGAAGCCACCTTTACGGATCGGCTTAAGGCTGTGAGGTGAGTGGCAGGTCCCACAGTAGATGTCCCCATTCTGATCGAGGGGCAGGCCCTGAACCCTGGCATGTTTGATATCCATTCCGGCCCGGTGGTTACTGGAGCCGAAGGTTTCCCTGGAGTCCATGATGGTGCCGTCATGGCAGGTATAGCACATCTGCTCCCGGGCAATGTGCGCGGGCTGACCCTGGATCTGCACCGGAATGTCCACATCCGGCAGCAGGGATCCGGGTCCCATGGGATTGTCATGAAAACTTGCATGGCAGACCACGCAATCCACGCTGATGTCCTGGTTACGACCGCCCTGTGCCCAAAGGAACTGCGGCAGGACCAGTATCAACAGGAAGAGAATTTGGATCCTAGGCTGCATCATCAATTCTTTATCTGCAGGACGGTTACCCGGTTGGCCATACTCTCGACGACCCAGATGCGGTCCTCATCATCGATGAAGATCCCCATGGGCGTCTGCAGCTGGATATCGGCATTACCCAGGTAACTCCCACCCATGGCGAAGGCCTGCAGGCTGCCGGTGTAGCCGTCGGCAACCCATATCCGCTGCCTGGAATCAAGGGCGATACCTTTGGGGCGGAAGACCTCACCACTGTTGATCCCCGGCTGGGCAACGATCTGTGGAAAGCGTCCACTCTGGGTGTATGACATGATGCGTCTGTTCAGGATATCCCCTATGATCAGCCGATCCTCGGGGCCCACGGCGATAAAACCGGGGTTGATGAATTGACTGAGCCCGTTACCGCGTTCACCCCAGAAATATTTCTCGTCGCCACCCTTTTCCACCACTGATACCGCATGATTGTAGCGGTCTGTCACCACCAGGACGTCATTCACCGCAGCCAGGTCCACCGGTTCGATACCGTGTCCCAGAGTGATGATACTCTTCACCCGCCCGTTCTCTGCCAAGCGCAGCAAACGATTACGTGGTGTATCAGCGATCCAGATATCACCATCGGCAATGGTGATCCCCACGGCTTTGTAGATATTCTCACGCTGGGGTTCGATGAATTGTACTTCACCATTCAGTTTCAGCTTCACCACCCTGTTGTTCAATGCATCCAGCACATACACGGTGCCTGCCTTTTCACCATGCACATCGCTGGGAAAACTGGTTTCCAGTTCAAAACTGTGTATCGGCTCCACCCCGATCATCTGGGCGCTTAGCGTCGCCAGCCCGGGAACCAGCAGACAGAAAAAGAATAGTATTTGCAGGGGGGCTTTCATCAACTCCGGCTACTCGAATACTGGCGGGAAATAGAATGATTCATATTTCTCCACCATACCGACAACCGCTGAATGGGTCATCTCATCGATCCTCTCAGCGGAGAATCCCAACTCTTCCCAGGGAAAGTTACTCATCTCGCTGTGGCAGCTTCCACAGCTAAGTGCCTCTTTCCCCACCAGGGCTTCGGCGGCTTTGCGCACCGCCAGGGAGTCCACCTGACGCCCGGCTTCAACGTCCTCGCGGTATTGGGCATAGAGCGGCGTGTTGTAGGGCGTGTAGATCCTGGTCTGCTGATCGCCATCGATCATGACCGGCACGATGCGGGTAATGAAATTCTCTTCCGCCAGCAAGCGTCCCTGGGCATCCCGATCGAGACCATAGGGTCCCAGACGGGTGATGGAATTATCGATATCGAAATCCCACCAGGTGAAACCGTCTTCCCGACCCGGTTCCGAATTCAAGTGACAGGCCATGCAGGTCATATAGCGTGAATGCTGATTGTAGAAGGCCCGGGTCTTGGGATCTTTCTTATGAGGCCAGATGGAATGGCAGGTCAGACAAACCTCCTGCTTGTCCAGCTCCGCAAAATGCCGCCTGGTATCCAGGTGGAAATGATCACTCTGGTTTTCATAATTGTCGTAATAGTCGTTCAATTGCTGCAGATAATCCGGGAATGACTCCACGTCATCAGCCACCTGGCCCTCATCATCGTGTTCGGATATCGCCAGATAGATCAGGAATACCGAAAGTGCGGTACCCATGGCCAGGATCACCAGCATATAAAGGAGTTTGAGCAGGCGTGTCATAAGGCTGAATCCCGGTCGCGGCGTTTAAGTCTTTCAAGTTCCAGTGGATGTTCGTGTTCCATTTCCTCCTCAGTCAATGTGCCCTTGTACCAGACCTTGTTGGCAGGCCATAACCTGGGATTGAAATGAACATTGTAGAAATGCCACAGCACGATGGCCAGAAATGCCAGGAGTGCCTCATCGCTGTGTGCGATATAGGCGATCTGGATCACGACACCAGGCAGTATCAGGCTTGCTTTCACGGGGAACCACAGGATGAGCCCGCTGCCAGCCATGATGAACATACCCCAGAATACGGCCCAGTAGTCGAATTTCTCCAGGTATGAGTATTTGGCGAATCTTGGTCGTTCATTGCTGAAGAACCCGAAGTAGCGCAGGTTCTGAACGATGTCCTTCCCATCCTTCACACTGGGGAGCAGCGTCAGGCCGCTGATGGGAGTTCTATAGCGTATGATCTTGTAGAAGATATAGATGACGTGAAAGGTGAAATCGGCGATCATGACCGCAGCAGCAATCCGATGGATCAGTCGGGCGGTGTCTATACCGCCCACCAGATTCAGCACCAGGGTCCAGAATGCGTTGTCCGGGAACTTGATGGGAAATCCGGTGAGGACCAGGAAGATGAATGGGACGAACATGAAGACATGCTGCAGTCTCTGATTCACTGTAAATCTGAGATATTCGTTGCTCATGATCTCTTCCTCCGTGCAGACAGTGAATCTCCGATCCAGCGTCCAAAATCCAGGAATATGTGTGCAAACAGGAGGGACATCACACCGGCTGTCAGAAGGATGAATCCCCATTCCACATAGAACAGGATGGCGTTTTCCCTGGGAGTCGGTTTTGAATGGATGGCCGCCAGGGCGAATTCCGGAGTGGCATCGGGATGACAGAAGGAATTGGCCGAACAGGTCATTTGAATGTTGTTGGCATGGATACTTGAATTGGGGTCGTCCGCCGGCAGGTTCAGGTGGTTGCGATGACAGTCCATGCAATTGGCTACTTCATCCAGCCCGCGTTTCAGCGCCTTGCCGTGGAATTGATGTTCGAATCCTGCCACCTGCGTCAGGTTGACATCAAACTCCCGCATACGGCTCTGGTCCGCATGACAGGAGGAACACAGGTTTACCACCTCGATTGACGTCTCGGCGGCCCGGTGCCCGGTATGTGCCTGCAGATGCAGGATCACACTCTCCAGACCCCTGTTCTCATGACAACGGATGCAGTGGCTGATGTCCGCTGACATCTCGCTCTGCTCGATATCCTTGCGGAAGGCGTTGCTGTGACAGTATTTGCAATCCGGCTTCTGAGCATTCTGCTCTTCGGAATATTCCGGTCTCATCGCATGCGAACTGCGGGCATGAGCAGCCACCTGCTCCTCATGGGAGAAGCCCGTCAGGGCGAATGGCCGGCTGATGTGACAGGCTTTGCTGCAATCGACTCTCTTGATCTCCTGAGGATGTGGGAATTCGTTGATGTCCGTGTGGCAGTCACGACAGACCACATTCCTGTGGATCGAATGATTGTAGCTATCGGCTGCGACCTCAAAGCTGCGGATGGACCCATTCTCACCAGCTATTCCCAACAGGGCCAGACTGTGGCAGAGATTGCAGTTCTCCGCATCAGCCTGCTCCTCCTGGGCAAGGGTGGTACTGAATACAAGGATCAGTATCAAAGAAATGGCGATACCGAATTTATACTCGCGCATGGTTTTCTCTACTATTGCAGTGAGCGGGGATCATGCCATCCTCAACTTTCACTAATGTTCACCTAAACCCTATACATTGAACTGGATCTAGCCAGTTCAATTACAGATAAGAAAGGGGAGCCGAGTATCCTTCGGCCCCCCTTTTTCGAAACGTGTTTGATCATTTCAATCAAACCTGACAAATGAGCGCTCCTACTCGTAGGTGTAATCGAATGATGCGCTCCATTTGTGACCTTCAAGTTCGTCATAGATCATGCTGTTCACACCGAACTTAAGGCTCTTGGCGTCATAACCAAGGGCTAGGAGCCAGGCAGTCATCATAGATGAGGTCTGACCGGTCCAGCAGTAGGTTACCACCGTTGCTTCAGGATCGAGCATGTTGATCATATCATCAGCAATGGTCAGGGTATTGGGTGTCACCTGATAGGCCCCGTCGATGTGGCCATACAGGTTCCAATCGTCGACTGCCCAGTAGTTGATGATCTGATAGTTCTCTGGTGCAGCCAGAACGTCTGCGCTCGTAATCCCCTTGAAACCGGCCAGGATGAAATCAACGCGTTCCGCCAAGATGGCAGCACCGTCTGTCTGCGTGGTTTCGATCACTGGATCGTCCATGCCTGTCGGCAGGCTGGGAGCAGCTGCGGTTGACCAGTTGTCGTGTCCAACGGCGATGTTACCGATGTTACCTGTCCACAGATCGAAATCACTGTGCCATGCACTCATCCCGAACTTCATGGTCTTGGCGTCGGTATAGCCACTGAGACGCAGGGCCACCACGGCGTGTGCAGCCGACTGGCCTGTGTAACAGACAACTACTACTGGTTTGTCATCGGTGTTCTCGTCCTGCACCGTGGCGACAACTTCAGCATAGCTTGAGTTGACGGCACCGGGAACATGACCGGTTGCGTAGACCTCTGCAGAGCGGATGTCGACGATGAAATAATCATCTTCGCTGCCATAAACTGCATCTGCGCCAATGATCCAACTGGCAATGATATCCGGTGAATCCATGGCGTTGTCAGCCATGTACTCGGTCAGGAGCTCAAACGCTGTTGCATCGTCATCCCCATCATCTGATTCACACCCCCAGAACAGGCCGAGTGTCAAGATCAGAACGGTCAATAGTCTCCAATCAAATTTCATTGTACCTCCTTTTTGATTGATTCCTAATTACTCTCTCGGTTAATCGTGATAGTGACATGCATCCCGGCAACTGATGATCTGTCCATCGAAGGTGACATACTGGTTCGCCACCAGTTCATCACTGAGATCATCTCCGGTTGCATCGTTAGTTATATCGTCTTCATACAGAAAGTTGGCAATATTCATCGTGGATGCTGCTGCAGTACCATGGATATGGCAAGCTGTCCTGCACGTTGTATTGTCATAATCCGCCTGGGCGGGCTCCAGCCAGGCTGAATCGACCAGGGTCCTGGCAGTCCAGCGCTGGATATTGTGCGGGCTGGTGTATTTCCAGGTGGGCATGGAGTTAAAGGCCTCGGCATTTTCTACAAGCATGTCCGCGACACCCCAGGGATCGTTCCTGTAGGCATCCGGTGAGATGGGGATGTGTCGCACCGCGATGTATTCCGCATCTGCATGGACATAACCTGACAATCCATATTTGGGATTCTTGCCGATCTTGAACTGGGCGTAAACCCGGTACTCACCACTGTTATCTTCCTCGTACTCATGTGTCCAGTTACCAGCGTGGCAGGTATTGCAATTGTTATACTGCTGGGAGTGACAGACGAAGCAGGCCAGATCCGCTCCATCGTCAAAGTTGCCATTGGGCCAGTGTTTGGTGTGATAGGCGTTGCTGGTGGTCGAGGCGCCGTGACAGTCTACACACTGGGGCAGACCCTGGACCTCATATCGTGATGTGTACTGCGCGTCAGATTCACCATCGCCGTGCAGATCTTCGTGATGGCAGTCCAAACAGGTCATACCCGCTTCGTTATGGACGTCGGGATGGTTTCCTGGCAAACGTTCCTCATTCCCATTCCAGTCGTCACCGATACGTGAACCATGGCAAGCGGTGCAGACGTTCTCTTCATCCGGTGTCCGGATGAACTGATGGCTGTAACCCACACGCTGGACGAGGAAGCCTTTACCTGCACTATGCGGCCGGCTGACATGGCATTGCCCACAGGTTGTGTGGCAACCCGAACAATCCTTGGTCCAGCCTTCCTGAACCCCCGTCGGACATTCTTCAAAGGACCCGACACCCAGGCGTGCAGCGATATGGGCCTTTTCACCCCATAATTGACTGTGCATGCTGGTCTCGTTCTGTCGGACGATATCCGAGTGGCACTGGGAACCATTACAACCATAATCGGCATCGGCTGAGGGATCGACCGTCATGTTGGTATGGGCCATCCGGAATGCGGAGGTATCATCCTCGGCATCTGCCGGGGATGTACCCTGATGACAGCCTGCACAACCAATGGCGGCATGCTGCGGATCGATATCGGCGTAGGATTCGATACCAGCCTGATCACTTAAGCGGATCCATACTTTTTCCGTGAGCGTCAACGGCGCCGCACCGCCGCCTCACCCGGGGGCGCTGTGACCGTCATCAGGTGGTTCAAGGTCCAGTGCATTGATCACTCTGGTAAGAGTGGACTTACTGGTGTGACAGCCTTCACAGGTGTATTCCGCCAGATCCTTGTCGTTGGGTATAATGCTGTCGCATCCCGTGAGGAACATGAAGACAGCGATGATGACCAGTATGGGGTATAATGATCTTAGTCTCATTTGAGCTTCACCGATAATATTTCTTTCAGATTGTCAACGTTCAGTACATGCTGATACACTTCGCACTCACGACAATTATCACCGCGCTTCTTGCAAGGTGTGCCGTCATAGCTCCAGCAAGGCTGATCGCTCTTGTGACCCGCCGGGCAGCCCCTGAAATCTTCCATGCAACATTGCTTAATGTCCCAACAGGGGAGCAGTGACAGGAGATAGCGGATCCCGGCATAATTGAGTTTATGCTCGTGTATCTGTTTTTGAATACACTCCAACCACGTGACGTCCTCCGGCGTGAAACGACGATGGCCTGATTCCAGCTTATGCGGGACCATGAGACCCTCGCGCTCATAAAGACGCAATGTTTCCACCGATATGTTCAGTTGCTGGGCAACTTTCTTGGGTGTAAACAGGTTCTCAGCCGGAGGCGTGGTTTCGGACATGCTGTCTGGTGATTGTATTCCCATTTTCAGTATTCAGGAATACGGGATTACAAACTACGTGCCAGTTATACGGCATATTTAACAGCAGCATTAGCTGTCAAAATCACACTTTGTAAAGCGAGGGTATTAATGCGTTTTGCATGAAATAGTTGCTATTAGCAAAAAGAGCCTTTCAGAATACCGCATTCCAAGCTTTGGACATTGCTCTCAGATTCTTGATACCTGGTAATGATGATTCTCAATAACAAGAATTAACCTTTTAAACGATTGACAGGCTGTGGACCCTCCTTTTATACTGTTTCAGCACACCTGACAACCTGAAAACGGTCAGGGTGTATTAGGCTATATGGACCAGAAGAATCTTGAGCAGACCTTTTTTGATCGTGATGCACAGATCGTTGCCCGTGATCTATTGGGTAAGATCATCAGGGTGAAACGACCAGAGGGCTGGCTGGCTGCCCAAATCGTTGAAACGGAAGCTTACTACCTGGCGGAAAAGGCCAGCCATGCATCCCTTGGCTTTACCGATAAGCGGGCAGCTCTGTTCATGCCTCCGGGAACGATCTACATGTATCACGCCCGGGGAGGTCCCTCGCTTAATTTCAGTTGCCGGGGCGCAGGCAATGCCGTCCTGATCAAGGCGGGAAGGCCCTTCCCCACTGCAGCCACCGAGAATGCGCTTGCACTGATGCAGACTTTGAACCCTGTCAGGACGAACGGGACCTTCCGTCCTGCCCATCGACTCTGTGCCGGACAGACCCTCTTATGCCGGAGTCTCGGCTTAGAAGTGAAGATCTGGGACCAGCAGCAGCTGGATCCTGAGAGATTCACACTGGTCGATGTTGGTGAGTATCCCGCCCGGATCATCCAGACGACCCGCCTGGGAATACCAGCAGGTCGCGATGGACATCTGACATATCGCTTTATTCATTTTGATCATGTAAGGTCCTGCACCCGGAACCCCATGCGCATGCGGGATGCGAGTGAAGGAAAAACATACACGATTCTGGAGCAATGATGATGAAATCACGAACCATGCCGTTTATCCTGCTGTTGAGTTTCTCCCTGGTCCAGGCCGGCGATATCGAGGATCAGATGATGAACCAGGGACTGATCGATATTCAGAGCCTGGATGCCAGTATACAGATCGATCTGAAATACTCCGGGAAAGATAATTTTCTCGGCAAAGATGCTTATGGCGAACTGAACAGGTGCTATCTGCAGCCTGAAGCTGCTGAGAAGCTCGTGACAGCCCAGAAGTTGCTCAAGGAGAAGCGGCCGGACCTGACCCTGCTGGTCTATGATGGCGCACGGCCTCGATCGGTCCAGCGTTCCATGTGGGCCTTGGTGGAAGGTGGCAAGCTGGAGAAGTATGTTGCCAACCCAGACCGCGGCTCAATCCACAATTATGGCTGTGCAGTGGATCTCACGCTGGCAACCCTTGATGGTACTGAGCTGGACATGGGGACCCCCTTTGATTATTTCGGGGATCTCAGCGAGCCACGGCACGAGTCCAGGTTTCTCGAACAGGGGATCCTTTCAGAAGAACAGGTTGCCAACCGGGAACTACTAAGGGAGGTCATGACTGCAGCTGGCTTTCATGTACTGGATATTGAGTGGTGGCATTTCAATGCATATCCGGGTAAAGTGACCCGGGAGAAGTTCAAGATCATAGAGTAATACATATTACAAGGGAATCATCGTGAAGAAGAATACTGTCAGCCTGTCCGTCCTGGTGACCCTATCATTCATCCTGGTGGCGGGGCTCAGGGCGAACAACACACATGTGCCCCTGGCTGAATTCCAGGACAGACGCCAGAAACTGGTTGAAGCTGCTGAAGGCATGGATGCCGTGATCCTCCTGGCAGCCGCACCCCGGGTTGAGCGCAATAATGATGTCGAGTATCCCTATCGTCAGAATTCGGACCTGTATTATCTCACAGCCTGGGAACAATCTCAAGCGATCCTCATCTTGCGGCTGAACGATGAGGCACCGGCAGATATCCACTTCTATGTGACTCCCCGCAATCCCAAATGGGAGATCTGGACTGGTCCTGGAAAGGGGATCGATGAAGCTGCAGAGATGCTGCCCGATGCAGAGGTCCATGCTATTGAAGATTTCTGGGGGGAGCTGCCTCGTCACCTGAGTGGCCGTTCCCACCTCATATTATCTGATGGTGGCGATCCGCAATTCCGAACACGTCTCGACATGGAACTCAAACACAGTCGTCATGCACCTGATATCGTCCAGGAAGCAAACACCATCATCAAGCAACTGCGCTTGATCAAATCTGAGAATGAGCTCAAGGACCTGCAGAAGGCCATTGACATCACCACTGCCTCACTGATGGACGTCTTTCGCAGCATCCCGTCACTCTCGAATGAATATGAGGTCGCCGCAGAGATCGAGTACGGATTTCGTCGCCGGGGTGCTGAGCGACTTGGCTTTCCCTGTATTGTGGGCAGTGGTATCAACGGGACCTATCTGCACTACGAGGCAAACAACCAGGAGCTGGACCACGGCGGGTTGATCCTCATGGATGTTGGGGCCGAATGGGGTTATTACTCTGCGGATGTGACCCGTACTGTACCGGTGGATGGAACTTTCAACAAAGCGCAACGCGAGCTCTATGACATAGTCCTGAACGCACATCTGAAGGCAATCGAGGCAGTGAGACCAGGTGCAGGCTTTCGCGAGCCGCACAAAGTTGCTGTCCGGGAGATCACGATGAGCCTTATGGATAATGGTTGGCTGGAGGGTGAACTGGATACACTCATCGCCCATAAGGATTACCGCAGGTTCTTCATGCATGGGACCTCACACTGGCTGGGTCTCGATGTGCACGATGCTGGTGGATATGACGATGCCAGTGGTGTCCCACACATTCTGAAGCCAGGGATGGTACTCACGGTAGAACCAGGGATCTACATTGCTCCGGATCTGGAGGGAGTGCCCAGAAAATATCGAGAAATCGGAATTCGGATCGAGGATGATGTCCTGGTAACTGAGGATGGATTCGAGGTTTTGAGTCGTTCCGCACCTGTTCAAGCGGATGAGATCGAGGCTCTGATGAAGGACTCCAGGCACTCCGGCAGAGGTGGGTTATAAAATTTGACAAGGGTAAGACCTTCGTCTATATTCCGCGGCTTTGACAATGCTGTTAGAACTAAACACGCTGCCGCATGGCAGCTCTGAAGAGATCTTTGATAGCCTGGCACCCCTGCAGGGTGACCACCTCCCCGAGTGGGAACCACTCTCATTACAGCTGGAGCTCAGCATCGACAATGAGGCGCCCAACTATTACCTGCATGGCAAGGTAACCTGCACTGGCCGCTTCATCTGTGATTTGGGCCTGGAGCCCTTTGAGGACACACTTTCCGGCGTTTTTGATCTGGTGGTCAGCTTCGATCATAATCGCTTCGAAGGCGCAGAAGGAGAAGATATCATTCTTCTTTCGGCCGGAGATAATGCGGTGGACCTGGGATATATCGTGCGCGATACTATCTTGCTCGCTTTACCTATTTCGCATGTTTGTGGTCCCGATTGCCCCAGTGGCAAGAAACTGCAGGATGACCTTGATCCCGGTCCGCAACCGGATGAACGCTGGGCTAAGCTTAAAGACCTTTTCAATGAAGAGGAGAAATAAGTCTCGTGGCTGTACCAAGAAGAAAAACATCGAGATCCCGTCGTGACCAGCGGCGTGCCCACTGGAAGGCGAGAGCAGCCAGTCTGGTAACCTGTACCAACTGCAACGAACCCAAACTGCCGCACCGCGTATGTCCGCATTGCGGATACTACAAAGGAAAACAGGTAATCATTCCTAAAGAAGTCTGATCACATCAATGCGAATCGTGGTTGATGCTATGGGGGGCGATAACGCCCCTTTTATCAATGTAGCCGGCGCTCTGAGCTACCTGAAGGATGACCGCTGCAAGGCAGATGTCATACTGGTGGGTGTCGAAGAGGCCATCAAGGCCGAATTGATCAAGCTTCCTCCACCACAGGGCAACCTTGAGATCTACCCCGCCGACGAGGTCGTGGAAATGGATGACAGCCCCACCCGTTCCTATAAGGAGAAACCTGATTCGTCGCTACGTGTTGGAATGCAGTTGGTGCGCAAGGGCGAGGCAGATGCCATCGTCTCCGCGGGTAATTCCGGAGCCACCATGGCCTACTCCCTGCTGACCCTTGGTCGCATCACGGGGGTCGATCGACCGGGTGTTGGCGCATACATGCCTCACGAAACCGGTACCACACTGCTCATGGATGTGGGCGCTGTGAGTGAGGCAAAGCCGAAGAACCTCCTGCAGTTCGGTATCATGGGCAGTATCGTCTATTCAAGGATATTCAAGCAGGAGGATCCTCGCGTCGCCCTCCTCAGCATTGGCGAAGAGGCCAGCAAAGGGACAACTCTGGTCAGGGAGGCCTATCGCCTGCTGAACTCGGCCGACATTAATTTTACAGGCTACGTTGAAGGCCGCGACATCTTTGCCAACAAGGCGGATGTGGTTGTAACGGACGGTTTTACCGGCAATGTGGCCCTCAAACTCGCTGAGACAACATTCCAGACCCTGTTCTCCATGTTGAAGAACCGCCTCAACAGACCCAGCCGCATGCTGGGTGCGCAGCTGATCAAGCCGGTGTTCAACGAACTGTTCAATATATTCGATCCAAACAATTACGGCGGATCACCGCTGCTGGGCATCAAGGGCATTTCACTCATTTGCCACGGGAGTTCGACACAGAAGGCCATCAAGAACGCCCTCTTCGAAGCTCAACGCCTGGTGCGTACCAATCTCATCGATGCCATCGAGAACGACATCTCAGCCTCACTGGCCAATATTACCTATACAGAATTAGACGAAGAATTGATCCGACACTAGGGGGTAGGAACTGGAGCCTATGAAACGCGCAGCAATCACTGGTGTAGCAAGCTATGTCCCGGAACGGGTGCTCACCAATCAAGATCTTGAACAGATGGTCGATACCAATGACGAATGGATCGTCTCACGCACGGGAATCCGTGAGCGCCGTCTGGTCAGTGATGATCAAGCCACCTCCGATATGAGCGTGGCTGCAATAAATAAACTCCTGGAGAAGACAGGTACCGATCCCATGGAGATCGACACCATCATCATTGCTACAGTCACGCCGGACACGCTCTTCCCGCCGACAGTAGCACTGGTACAGCAGAAGATCGGTGCGAAGCGGGCATGGGGCTATGATCTGTCCGCGGCCTGTTCGGGCTTCCTTTTCGCGATGAAGTCCGGAGCCGGATTGATCCAGGGTGGTGCGAATAAAGTGATCGTCGTGGGCGCTGATACCATGAGTTCCATCGTGGATTACACCGACAGGAACACATGCATTCTATTCGGCGATGCTGCGGGCGCTGTGCTTCTGGAACCCACAGAAGATGAGAACTTCGGCATCATCGATGATATCCTGTATGTTGATGGTTCCGGCGCCGACACCCTGTACATGAGTGCCGGTGGCAGTCGCAGGCCCGCCAGCGAAGAAACCCTGAAGAATCGTGAACATTTCATTTACCAGGACGGCCGCACTGTCTTTAAACGAGCCTCCGTGGACATGGCTACAGTAAGTGTCGAGATCCTGGACCAGAACGATCTGACGGCAGATGATGTTGGTATCTTCATCCCCCACCAGGCCAACAAGCGCATCATTGATGTCGCTGCCCAACGAGCAGGTATTCCGGATGACAAGGTCCTGATGAATATTGATAGATACGGTAATACCACCGCAGCAACCATCCCCCTGGGCCTGGATGAGGTCATCCAGGAAGGCAGGATCAAGGAAGGTGACCTGGTTCTCATGGCCGCCTTTGGAGCCGGATATACCTGGGGCAGCATGATCCTTAGATATGGACCTGAAAGGAAAGCCTGAGATGCCAAAGCGTGCACTTGTCTTCCCTGGACAGGCCTCCCAGGAAGTCGGGATGGCCAGTGATATCCACGAAGCCCATTCATCGGTTCGCGAGCTTTACGATACCGCCAACGAGATCCTGGGTTATGATATCGCCAAGTTGAGTTTCGAAGGACCCCTGGAAGCGCTTACGGAGACAAAGGTGACCCAGCCGGCTATCTTCATAGCCAGTGCAGCCTTCCAATCACTCCTGCCTGGTTCCATCAATTATGCGATGACCGCCGGACACAGTCTGGGTGAGTTTACCGCCCTTTTCGCTGCCGGTGTGCTGAGCTTCGAGGATGCCCTGAGCATCGTAAAGGTTCGAGCCGAGGGAATGCAGCAGGCGGGTGAAGATCAGCCCGGGTCCATGGCGGCGTTGTTGAACCTCTCACGCCAGGACGTAGAGAAGATCTGCAAACATGCTTCCGCCAGAGGCATCGTACAGGCTGCGAATTTCAATTCCCCCGGTCAGATCGTGATCTCGGGTGAGGTGGAAGCCGTGCACTACGCCATGGAGGTGGCCAAGAACATGGGCGCTCGCAAGGCCGTCGAACTGCAGGTCAGTGGCGCCTTTCATTCACCCCTCATGTCCAGTGCAAAGGATGGCCTGGAAGCAGCGGTCGATGCCGCAACATTCAATAAAGCTTCTGTGCCGGTTTACAGCAACTGTACCGGCAAGCCTCATTCTGAACCCGACGAGTTGAAGGCCAACATCATCGCCCAGCTTGAGAATCCCGTTCTATGGGAAGACAGTGTTCAGAATATGATCAGCGATGGCTGTGACTCCTTCATGGAGCTCGGCCCGGGACGTGTATTGCAGGGACTTATCCGACGGATCAATCGTGATACGGATGTCAGTGGGATCCAATCTGAGGAAGGTCTCAAACTGCTGGCCTGATCGATCTCAGGACTTCTAGCTTTTCAATCAGGGTAAATTCAGGGGGACGGCTGGTCGATCCGACGACTGATGCCGTATCAGCTCCAATCGTCGGATCCGAATTGCCGGTACAAGGACTGCGGTCCTAGATGCCGATGCTCATACCACCGTCGACAAAGAGGGTCTGACCGGTGATGAAACCTGCATCGTCAGAAGACAGGAACAGGTGCGCCTTGGCGATCTCAATGGGTGGGATCGGCTGGCGCATGGGGATCTTCTCCACCATGGCCTCACGTTGCTTCTCCGGAACTTCCTGAAGCATTGGTGTATCGATGGCACCCGGGGCGATGGCATTGATACATACGCCGCGCCGGGCATACTCAAGTGCCTGTGTCCGCGTCAATCCGATGACACCCATCTTGGATGCCGAATAATTCGCCTGCCCCACATTTCCCAGAGTAGAGATGGAGGCTGTGTTGACTATCCTGCCACCCTTCTGGATCTTGCGCAGTACATGTTTGGAGCAGAGAAAGGAGCCCTTGAGGTTGATATCCATGACCAGGTCCCATTCCTCTTCCTTCATGCGGGGAGTCAGGGCGTCCCTGGTGATACCGGCATTATTGATGAGAATGTCGATCTTGCCGAACTTCTCCATAGTGGCATTGACCATTGCTTCCACGTCTGCGTCAGAGGCAACGTTGCATTTCACCGCCAGGGCATTACCCCCGGCAGCATTGATTTCCTCGGCTACCTTCTCCAGGGACTCCATGGCAACGTCACAGATCGTAAGTTCCGCCCCCTCTTCAGCAAAGAGTCTGGCGGTGGCCTCACCGATCCCGGCTGCTGCACCCGTGATGATGGCTGTCTTGCCTTTTAGTCTATCCATTTCTCTAGATCCCTCTCAATTAAGAATTCGTTTCATACAAGGCCCGAGAACTTATTCCGGTATTGCTGCTTTGTCACAGAGTAAAATGGATCCCCTCGTTCGATCCGCAGCGACCCGGGTCAAACAGATCCGGCCTGGTTGGCGCGCCAATAATACTGAGAGCTGGAAAAAATCACAGCCAAAAAGCTTTCCCCACCTGACCTTGGCTGATGTGTGACAGCATGAGCGGTGTCTGGAGGCCTGTCCCATCGCCTCCAGAAGCGCTGAAACATGTCGTCAGGAATTACTGTGAATGCAGTAACACCCGATTATATTGGCAGCGATATGGCCGATGGGATCGTTGAAAAAAGGGAAAGAAAACTGTTTACTCAAAGGACTTTTGAGTAGAATATTCACGCCGGCAGTCGTAGCTGGCGACACGGCCATGCAAAGACAGAGAAAGAGATGAGGAGGAAAACATAAGATGGCGACAACTCTGGAAAAAGTACGTGACGTGATTGTTGAAAAACTTGGCGTAGATGCTGCCAAGGTTATTGAGGATGCTTCGTTCATTGACGACCTTGGAGCAGATTCACTGGATACGGTTGAACTGATCATGCAGTTCGAAGAGGTTTTCGATATTGAGATACCGGATGAGGAAGCGGAGACCATCACCACAGTTGGCAGTGCAGTAAAGTACATTGACAGCAAATTGGGCGGGTAACCAGCTCTTTATTCCAGAAAATTGAGGGGATTCACCATAGGGCTTGTACGTGTTTCGGGCTTTATGGTGAATCCTCTTTTTTACACACATAGGATTGCACCATGATGAAGCGGGTTGTCATTACGGGAATGGGGATCATCTCACCGCTGGGGAATTCAGTAGAAGAGTTCTGGAAGAACCTAGTGGCAGGGAACAATGGCATCACGACCCATGATTGGCTCGTGGAAGAAGGATATTCAGCTACGGTTGGCGGAGCCGTCAAGGATGAGGTGAATATTGACGACATGGTTGAATCCAGGGAAGCGCGTCGCATGGACGCCTTCACCCGCTACTCGCTACATGCTGCCCGTCAGGCTGTCGAGCACAGTGGGATCGATTTCCAGCAGACCGATCAGAACCGTGTAGGTACCATCATCGGCAGCGGCGTTGGCGGGATACAGACTTTCGAAGAGCAGTGCAATATACTTTTCAGACGTGGGCATCGCAGGGTCAGCCCCTTCTTCATTCCCATGCTCATCCCTGATATCGCCTCTGGATACATTTCAATTGTCTATGGGCTTAAGGGCCTGAATTTCTCAGTATCCTCCGCCTGTGCCACGGCTGCGCATTCAGTAGGGCTTTCACTGCGGGCCATCCGCTACGGCGATGTGGATGTCATGATCTGCGGTGGTGCAGATGCCACTCTGACACCCATGGGATTCGCAGGTTTCGCCAACATGAAGGCCCTATCTACGAATCCGGACCCTGAATCCGCCAGTCGACCTTTCGATCAGAACCGCGATGGTTTCGTCATGGGTGAAGGTGCCGGTGTATTTGTTCTGGAGAGCCTGGAGCATGCAGAGAGCAGAGGTGCAAGAATACTGGCTGAACTGGCCGGCTTCGGAATGACTGCCGACGCTCACCACATCACCAGCCCGGCCCCGGGACATGAAGGTGCCGTCAGGGCCATCCATATGGCTCTCAACGACTCCGACATGAAACCCGAGGACGTGGACTATATCAATGCACACGGCACTTCCACAGCGGCAAATGACAAGAATGAGACCGAGGCCATCAAAACTGTTTTTGGTGATCACGCCCACGAGGTAGCCATCAGCTCGACCAAGTCCATGACCGGACATCTGCTGGGAGCCTCTGGTGGTGTTGAACTGGCAGCTCTGGTCAACTCGGTTCGCGATAATACCGTCCCGCCCACCATTCATTATGAAACACCTGATCCCGACTGTGATCTTGACTACACAGCAAACACCGCCGTCAAACGCGAGATCAAGGCCGGTATCAGCCAATCATTCGGATTTGGCGGTCATAATGCGGTCCTGGCAGTAAAAGAATACGGATCCTGATTTTAGACTATGGCGCTCTGGCAGCGCATATCCAGATCATTTAAGAAGCAAAGCTCGATCAGCCCGGAGTTCGCCGCTGATCTGAACCGGCTCGAATCAGAGATCGGATATCACTTCAAGAACCCGAACCTTCTCGAGCGCGCCCTTACCCACTCCTCATATTCGGCTCAAAAGGAATTGCCCTTCTCTTACGAACGACTGGAATTCCTGGGCGATGCGGTCCTGCAGCTCACTGTTTCCGAATATCTTTTCAAACAGCACCCGCATCTCAACGAAGGCACCCTTACCAAGTACCGGACCATTCTCGTGAATGGCAATTACCTGGCAGAATGCGCCGAGGCGATAGGCGTTCACAACTGGGTCAGGCATAGCACCGGTTCCAAGGGTCAACGCAGCCGGGAAAGCGATTCCATCATGTCAGATGTTGTGGAAGCCATTATAGGTGCGCTCTACCTGGATGGCAGTCTGGCGGCTGCTTCAGAATGGATCCATCGTGAGATCATCTCCAGAAAACCTGACTACGCTGACGATCTGAAGAATTTCAATTTTAAAGGTCAGCTGGCCGAGCGTTGTCAACGTCTGCATCTGGGAAATCCGGAATTCGAGATCACCAATACCGAAGGGCCTGATCATGACCGTTGGTATACGGTACAGGTCGTCATCAGCGGAAGGGTTGCCGGCTTCGGTGAGGGACATTCCAAGAAGGAAGCCAGCCAGAAAGCCTCAGAGGACAGTCTCAATAACTGGGACGCAATTTTTCCAGGCCGATCCTGATCCATTCACTGGTCATCCTGACTTACATCCTTTAAATTCGCAAACATTAATCCTCGGAGAAATGGATGGTTATCATGCCCAAGAAGACCATGACACGGATCCTCATACTCTTCACCCTGACAATTGCCACACTTTCGGCACAGGGGAACAACAACGCTGACTTCGGGATGAACCTGGGGCTCGGTGCCGTCACAATCGATGGGGAGATCTACAATCAGATCGCATTGCGCCCGGATGTCTCAATTGGCAAGCTGGGGGTGGGCCTGGATCTCATCTTGTATCTGGATGCGAACGGCAAGGTCCGGACAGCTGAATGGGACGAGGTCGAGGATATCCTGGATAAGTTCCTCTACATACGCTGGGGCCGCCCTGGGGATCCCTTCCATATTCGTTATGGCACCTTGAGTGATGTGACCCTGGGTTACGGTGTGTTCGTGAACCATTATTCCAACATGATGGAATTTCCAGCCATCCGCAAGGTGGGGATCCATGCCGGCGGTGAGTTGCCGATCCCCGGATTCAGATTTGGTCTAGAAGGCTTTATCGCCAACCTGAAGGAGTTCACCGGCGAGCCGGAATTCTCTTCTGGCCTCATTGGTCTGCGTGGGACCTATCATCTGGGTAAACTTGTCTTCGGTGCCAGTCTGGTCATGGACGGAAACCAGTATCTGGCTCTCCCGGACACGGATAAGGACGGATACCCGGATATCGTGGATGATTTTCCTTCGGATGACGTATATGCCATCGATACAGATGGTGATGGCGTCCCCGATGAATTGGACCTGGATATCGATGGAGACGGTATTACGGACATCTTGGACCCCGGTACCATGGGTTGGTGGACAGGAGCATACACCATCCTCGATGATGATGTTTATCGCAAGCCAGAACCATTAAACCTCAGGCAGGACAAGAAATCTCTGCGGGCCATCAATCTGGATGTGGGGTATCCCCTCATCGAGGAGGGACCGTTTACACTGATGGCCACACTGGAACTTGCGAGATTCTTAGGCGACCATCCCAGTGTGGCAAATCCGGACAGTCTCATTGAGCACGGATTCGGTTTCGCCCCCGGCCTGCGGGGCACTCTGTTCAAGTTCTTGAACTACGGTGTAGAGTTGCGCCAGACGACGGGCAATTTTGCCTTCAATGTATTCGACAGACACTATGATCTGATGCGTGTCATCATTGCAGAGGACACCCAGGGTACTGCCACGCCCGTTACCCGGGACATGCAGGTGCTGGAGAATCCGGCCCTCACGGGGATCTATGGGTCTCTCAGTGCGAACATCGCCGATTGGGTGACCCTCTCCGGATCGTACCAGGACATGCGTCAGGATACTACAGCACTGAAAGGCCTTACCGGAGCGGTGAGCATCGGCAAGAACCGCATCCCGAAAGTCCAGGAAGCCACCGCATACCTCTTGAGAATGAACGTGGATGATCCCTTCCAGATCATGAGCGAGGGGACGCTTCTGGGCTACCGCGTTACCATCGGTATCGCTGGTGGCGTCAATCTGACCTGGGATTTCAGGCAGACCTTCCGGGACCTGGATGGAAACGGCGAGATCTTTACGGGAAGTGGTTCGGATGAGGTCGTTACCATCACAACACTTGAGACCGGCTTCAGTTTCTGATTTTGGAATTAGACATTGTCTAAACAGGATTTCCTTACCATAATTGTCTTTGATCTAAACCAAAACATGTGATGCGAATCAGATACACCTCATCGATAGTTGCAGGTACCCTGACCTGGGCCATTTTCAGCTCCGGAGCTGCTCTGGCAGCTGATCTTCCATCCCCCAGATTTGCCACCATTGGTCTGGATGAGGGCCTGTCCCAGAGTACGGTATGGTCCATTGCACAGGATCAGCGTGGTTTCATGTGGTTTGGCACCGAAGACGGTTTGAACCGCTATGATGGCAGTGAGCTGCGGATCTTCAATCGCAGTGATGCGGACTCCACCAGCATCAATGCAAAGACCATTTATGCACTGGAAGAGGACGATCAGGGCAATCTCTTCATCGGTACTTACGAGTACGGGCTCATTCGCTACGATTGGCGCTATGAACGATTCACACAATATCCCACCGGTATAAACGATTCCGTGAGTCTGGCAGGTCACTCGGTCTATGCTCTTGAATATACCACACAGCGTAAGTTATGGATCGGGACCAGTGTCTTGGGTGTTTCCTGCCTCGATATGGAAACCGGACTTTTCACGCACTACCAGTGGGATGAGAATATTCAAGGCTCCTTCAATGGAACGACGGTCTACGATATTCATGAGGACAAGAATGGAGAGATCTGGATCGCTCACAGTTACGGTATTGATCTCTTTCATCCGGATTCGCAGACCTTCACGAATTTTGTATTAACACCCGGAACTGCCGAAGACATGACTCCCTATCCGATCTACAGTATTGCAGAGATCGGATCAGGCGATGCTCACAAACTGATCCTGGCGGGTTATAACGGGCAGGTGGCTTTCCTGAACACGAGCACCAGAGAGATGATCCCCATCTTCACACAGCAGCAGCAGAATGCTCTGGATGTGGATGTCCTGTGCACTTATGTCGATTCTGAACTGCACATCTGGTTGGGCACTGAGAGCAAGGGGATCTTCGTCCTCGACAGGGCCGGCGCGATCCTGGGGCATTGGCTGCATGATCCCATGGAGGAATACAGTCTGGGTGGAAACCAGGTTACATGTATCTATCGCGGTTGGGATGGAATGTTATGGGCCGGGACTACGGGTGGTGCTTCGCGTGATCTGGGTGATCTGAAGAATTTCAAGAACCTGGGGCACAATCCTCTGAATGAAAACACCCTCAGCAGCAATATGGTCACGGATATTGCAGAGGGGGATCCGGGCGTCTTGTGGATCACGACCTGGGAGGGTGGTCTGGATCGCTACAACACACGTAGCGGCGAAGTTGATCACATCGAGATCTACGATCCGGCATCGGAGCGTTACCTGGATGATGAGATCAACGCCATTGCACTTGACAGTGAACGGTTTATCTGGCTGGGCACTGATACACATGGATTGATCAGGATCGATCCTGACGGCCGGATACGTTCGCAATGGCTGCATGATCCCGAGGATCCAGCCAGTATCGGTTCTAACAGCATCAATGCCCTCTCCATCGATTTTCGTAACAACATCTGGGTGAGTTCCTGGTACGGAGGGATCAGCCGCATTGATATGCGAACCGGGGAGGTTGTCAATTTCACGGATGATCCTGAGGATTCCCTCGGCCTGGGATCCAATTCCATGTATGCAATTTATACCGATCGCAAGGGAGTGGTCTGGATAGGGGTCGAGAGAAATGGCATCAGACGCTATAACTGGTCAGATGACAGCTTTACAGCTTTCCGACATGATCCGGATGATCCCGGTTCCCTGGCGAATAATGACGTCATGTGTTTCTATGAGGACCGCCTGGGCAACTTCTGGATCGGTACCTATGGAGGTGGATTGGAACGCTACGATCGTGAATCGAATAGATTTATCCATACCTACGATCCCGCTACTTTGAAGAGCAACGTGGTCTACAGGATCCTGGAATCCGATGATGGTTATCTCTGGTGCAGTACCAATTATGGTCTGGCCCGCTATGACCGCGAGGCTGATGAATGGCGGACCTTTGACAAACTCGACGGGATCCAGAGTAATGAGTTCAATCCCGCCGGTATCAGGGATTCATTCGGTCAACTGCATTTCGGGGGTGTGGCCGGTCTCACCTCGTTCAATTCCTCTGAGATCCGGGATAACACGCATATTCCACCCATAAGAATTACCGACATGTATTTTTTCCTGGAGCGCGTTAAGGTAGGTGAACGGATCCATGACAGAATCCCGCTC
Source organism: uncultured Lentisphaeria bacterium (assembly GCA_964454335.1). Classification (GTDB taxonomy): domain Bacteria; phylum Fidelibacterota; class UBA8477; order UBA8477; family JABMPR01; genus CAYVVT01. The sequence continues at coordinate 45,253 of CAYVVT010000011.1, forward strand.
ACAGCCACCCCGGAATTCCAGAAAGTGATCAAACTCTACCCCCAGAATCCACTGGTAAGTTTCAGGTTTGCCAGTCTCGACTATCATCAACCCGCGAAAAATCAGTATGCTTACATGCTGGAGGGCTTCGATGAGGACTGGAACTGGGCTGGTTCGAAGCAGTTGGCAACCTACACAAACCTGCCGGCGGGGCGCTATACATTCCGGGCGAAGGGATCCAACAATGATGGCTACTGGAACGAGACCGGAGCAAATATCCTGCTCATCGTGATATCCCATTTCTGGGCTACACGCTGGTTCCAGAGCATTGTCGTATTATCGGTCCTGCTGGGTATCCTGGTGATCACGCGCGTACGTAATGTGCGTCTGCGGAAACGTGCGCATGAACTTCAGTCCCTGAATAGGAGACTGAATGCTGAGGTGGTGGCCCGCAAACGTGCTCAGGACCTGTCTGAGGAGCGTGAGTCCCACTTTCTGGCAGTCATTGATCAATCACCCGCGCCGATCTCCATCCTGGACACAGCCGGAAATCTGACCCAGATGAATCAGGCCTACATTTCCGCCTGGGGCATCAAGGATCCTGACACTGTGCTGCGGAGCTATAATATCAACGAGGACAATCTTGCAGCGGACCTTGGTCTGCTGGACCTGTTCAATGCCGCTCTCAAGGGGATCCATGTGGAAAACGAGCAGGTTCAGATACCCGCAGAAAGTCTTAATGAAGCGGTGCGAGACCAGCATTTTCACATACGGGCATACCCGCTGACGAATGCCCAGGGAAACGCAAATTTCGTCGTGCTCACACTCGAGGATATTACTGATCGCACCGCCAGCGAAGCTGAACTGCGTGAGAATGCGGAGAAGTACCGAACCCTGTTCGAAGGGGCTAATGACGCCATTTTTCTCATGGATGGACACACCTTCATCGAGTGCAACGAGAAGACGCTGGCCATATTCGCCTGCGATCGCAAAGAGGACATCGTGGGACATACACCCATGGATTTCTCACCGCCCACACAGTACGACGGTGAGGATTCGGTAGAATCCGCCCTGAAGCGGATCCATGCAGCCATGGACGGCGAGCCACAACGCTTCAACTGGCTGCATATCCGCAAGGATGGAACACCCTTCGACGCCGAGGTTGCGCTGAATCGTCTACGGTTGAAGGATAAGATCGCCATCCAGGCCATGGTGCGGGATGTGACCGAACGCAGGCAGGCTGAGGATCAGGTAAAACAGAGCCTCCGGGAGAAAGAGGTCCTGCTGCGGGAAGTGCACCATCGCGTGAAGAATAATCTTCAGATCATTAACAGTCTGGCCAGCCTCCAGAGCCATAGGGTTGACAATGACCTCATCACGGAAACGCTGGAGGAGTTCCGTAGCCGCGTTTATTCAATGGCACTGGTTCACGAGGAGTTATATCGCTCACCAGATTTTTCCGAGATCGAACTGTCGGACTATATCAACAAGTTGGTCCAGAGTCTTGGTCATTCCCTGAATCCCGCTCCCGATCGTGTCCAGATGAACACGGAAGTTGGGGACATTCACTTGCCGGTGGACCAGGCGGTACCCTGTGGTCTCATCATCAATGAGCTGGTTTCAAATGCTTTGAAATACGCTTTTCCAGACGATCGGAAAGGGAGTATCCAAGTCAGTCTGAAATTGCTGGATACCGATCGGATCAAGCTTGTGGTGAGGGACGATGGGATCGGATTGCCCAAGGGAATTGACATGGATTCCGTCGAGACCCTGGGTCTTTACCTGGTCTCTATTATCACGCGGGATCAACTCAACGGGACTATTGAACTGGAGATCAAGAAGGGCACGACCTTCCTCATTGAGTTCGACATCTCAGAGATGAGAAAGGATCTACCGCTACCTGATTAATCCCTGGTCTCTGACCATCCCAGATGTACAGCTAGATATGGTACCCCGATGCCGATCCAACCGCCCAGCAGGGCATAGCGAATAAATGTTGCCATGGTGGTCTGGTATCCGATGCTGATGAATACCTGCTTTAATCCAAGGTAGATCAAAGCAAGACCAATCAGACCGGAAACAGCTCTGGCGATGGAATGACCGATCCGGTGACTTAATTCACTTCTGATATGGTGTTGTTCGTGGAGCACGCCAGCGGTAAAGCCGATAAAGGCCGCTCCGCCTTTGATGGCCTGATCCCCGTGCTCCGGGAATAACATGTAGCAGCCCAGCAGGACCACCAGCGTGATCATGCTCTGGCGACTGGGCCCCAGATCTTGCCAGGTCGTGGGTTGGTGGGTAAGCAACCAGCCATAAAGTCCAATCGTCAGGGCACCGACAAGCAATCCACCAAGGACACCGTTAAGGTCGTGAACACCCAGGTACAACCTTGAGAAGGCAATGCCGGCAATGATGACTGCTGCTGCGATGGTGCTCCAGGATCTGCGGATCTCCCAGGCCAGCCAGCCCCAGAGCACCATGGCGGATTGCGCATGACCACTGGGGAAATTCCAACCAGATGCTTCTACCAGGTGCAGGCTTGTGTCCGGCCGTGGGTCCTGAAACACGCTTTTCAGGAAATCGTTGATCACAAAGGTGGCCAGCAGCACCATACCCAGACGCCCCATACCCTTCTGCCGCCATAGCCAGTATGCCAGCGGCAGGAAGATGAGAAAGAATTCCTCATCACCCAGGAAGGTGAATGTCTTCATGATAATGGTCAGAAATTCGGAGCGTATTCCAAGCACCCAGTCCATGCACTTTATCCCCTATTTGACTGATTGTTCATATCGTCCCGGCCAGGACCCACAGTTCACCCTTCACAGTTCATCCTTCCCTACAGGTTCCATTCGAACTTCCATTCGTAGCGCCAGGCCCAGGGATCCTCACCTGGAAGTGGATGGGATTGCCAGAAAGGTATGTAGAATCCGATCGTAAAAAAGGCCCTGTGCTCCAAACCTACCCCGGCTGCATAGCGTGGTTGGGTCTCGAAAACCGGATCCATGTCATCGCTGTATAGCAGAGCGGACGTGAAGATCTTGAACTGGATCCAATTGAGCCAGTAACCAGTAGCAAAGCTGACCCCGAGATATTTACTCACTGGATCCTCGTATCGCGGCTGCCCCCTGAACCGTGGCAACCATGAAAGACTGTTGTTCCACGCATATTGATTTGTGAATTGATAGGGTTCCGGCATTTGCTCGCTCTGGACACCTGTGACAAGCCTGAAATCACCGGACAGCCAACTGGCAAAAACGCCTGAAAGATCCACCTTGGACTTGAACACGTAATAGTTATCGATATGTGTTTCGCTGCTGCGACCCCAGGCACCATTCAGTTTCACATTCATACGGTTGCCGCTCTCCGTCAGCGAGAAGGTGACATAATCCAGCTGAAGATAGCGGAGCCGCTGGGGATCACCCCAGGTGGAACGGTCCTGGTAGGCATCGTAGCCTGCTGACAGATTGATCCGTCTGAAGCGAATATCCGGACCCTGGATGAGATAGCGTTGTGAACCCGGATAATTGGTAAGACCGATCTTGTAGCCCTGCCAGTCCTGGAAGCTATGGGCTCGGCCATTCATGAAGAGCCGGTAGGTCCAGGAGATCGGATGATGATAGCTTGCTCTGACCCCCCAGCTCTCCATCTGGTCCACAGGTCCGAAACTGTTGGCTTCCAGCGTATAACGGTGCCGGAAATCGGCTGGATAGGCCGGCATGAGATCGACGCCGAAGCCACCGCCGATCTTAAGTCCGTAACGTTGTTCGCTGTCCCAGTCCTGCCAGACCACCGGTGATACTACTACACGAAGGGCTTCCCAGTCAGGTAGTGCCCAGAGTGGCTGGATACGCCAGTTACCCCTGATCCGTGGCCAGTGGTTGTTGAAACGATAGACTTCTACGATCTTATGCTCAGGATCCAGGATGATACGCTTGATGCGCTGCATGCTGACAAAACGAAAATCAGGACCCAGGAGGTCGATATTCTGAAACAGAATGGAGTCTCCCTCCGTTGAGATCGCCAGAATATCGAAGGGGAACGACCAGGCGCCATTCTGTCTGATATCAAGGGTATAGCTGCCATTCGTCCGCTTCACGGAGCGAAGCTCAAGATCACTGCGATCAGGTGAGGCAAGTGCCTTCAGGAATTTACCAGCCAGGACCTCCGTGCTGTGCTCTGCCAGCACCACGCCCAATGTATCGCAAAGATTGTAGGCATAATCAGTACGTGAAACGGATTCCCGCATGACCTGCCAGAACAGAGTGTCCCCGATGGTTGCTTCCAGCATGCGCAGGTGCCGCATGCCCGTGAGATAAGCCAGGATCTGCTGCTCGTTGTCCAGTGAACGAAAACTCTGGGTGGGGCGCCAGGCCAACATGTCACCGCTATGATACAGGAGTCCATCCCCCAGCTCATTCAATCCTTCAAAGGTCATGTGCTTGAAATCCGGCCACAGCATCTCAGGGATGATGCGCTGGAAATTCGGAAGAGGATCACCACGGCCGGTAGCGCCACCGCGCCGCGTATACAGCGCTATTGAGCCGAATACCCAGCTCTCTCTTTCCTCGGTGGGTTCCGGCCAGCGCAGGATCGCCTGGCCCAGCGCATCCAGCTGGGTGACCACAGGTTCCCAGAGATCAGGCTTTTCAGCCGTTTCAATTTCCTGAGCCGTGAGTTGAGTGGTCAGGGAGGTGATCAGGAAGACGGCTGTGACCAGTCGCCTCCAGGATCGTCTGGATCCGCGGACTGTCATTATGATCTTGTGGTGATAACTACTCACCAGGCCAGCAGCATGAATCGCATGATCTCAAAGTAGTCATCAGCCCTGAACAGAGCGACGTGGTCGGATTCCAGCTCTGCTCCAGGATAGAATGATGCGACATAGGCATCCTGGTGACGCTTGAATGTTAAACGGATCTCGAAATGATCATCCAGAGGCAGCAGGCACTTCTCCAAATCGCCGGCCAGAGCTGTTCTGGTGGTCTCCCTGATCAATTTCAGTGCCTTGTTCGGGTGGATACTGATGGTGGAATTTCCCACGCCTTCGAGAACCGGAACCGTGGCGATGTTCTCATTGCGCTCCTGCACCTCTGTGCACAGGCCCTGATCACCAGTGACCATCACTACCGGGACTCCGTAATAGCTTGCGGCCAGGCCATGCAAGTAGAATTCTGAGATGTCCTTCCCGTTGAGATTGACACTGGCCAGGCGCATGGATGACATGGTATGGGCCATTGGGTTGCTGCCTGTTCCGGCCCTGCTGTGATAGCCGATGAACATGGCGGCTTTGAAACCCTTGTCGATCTCCTGTACCATGCTCAAAGGGTGACCTGCCCAACCACGAATCAGCCGAACACATTCTGGTAATTTCTCCAGGATGAGATTCCGTCCGGTATCATGTGCATCTTTGATAAGGATCTCGTCATAACCCATTTCCACGGCCACTTCACAGGCGGCATTCACTTCCGCCGTCATCTGCTCCTGGAATTGCGTGTAGTGGTTCCCCTTATCCTTGTTGGTCTCATCCCAGGACGCTATCCCGGTAACGCCTTCAATATCTGCGGAGATGTACAGCTTCATTCGGATCCCTTTATTTGAATTCTGGAGACTAAAAATGAATGGTTTTGACAGGAAAAGCTATGAAAAAGAAATCTTAGAAATGTTGTGATAGCATGATGCGGGGAACGCGGCGGCAATATTCAGCATAGGCCAGAGGGTAGGCTTGATCCAACTGCTCCTCCTCCCTGGGGATCAGTCTTCGCACCAGGAAGATCATCACCAGGAACATAGCCACCAGCACCAGGGAAGAGATGATCATGGAAACTCCCAGGATCACCAGGATCGCAGATAGATACATGGGATGCCTGAGATGGACGTAGGGGCCATGCATGGTGAGATAATCTGTAGTACTCGGTTTTACCCCTCCCAGTCTGAAGCTTCGGCGGAGGGACATCCTGCTCCATAACAACAGCAGGCTACCGAGGAGAAAGGCCAGCAAACCGATGATCTCTAACCCGATGGCACCCACAGTCCAGGGTATCTCGATACAGCAGAAGATCTCCAGTTGCAGCAATCCCATTCGCATAACACCGGAGAGTGGAATGAGTATGAAGAAGAACAGGAGGTTTACGACATTGAATACCCAGCCAACCCAACCGCATTCAGGCCGCTGAAGGCGGATCGAGCCTGGCGCCAACAGCAGTATGGCACCCATGATGGCTGAAACCACCAGGATGATCAGGCCAAGTACGAGATCGAAACCAAGGATCATGTGTTAATCGTTTTACCCATCTTAGATAACATCTCCAAGCTGTTGCCTCGCAAAAAATGTGCCGCAGGCAGGGATGATCATACATGATCACGGATGGGCCCGATTGTATTTAAACGGTATGTATTGAAGCACTGCCTGTGGTGTCGACCTAGTAAATGAAGTCTGAGGATTCCTCTGAGGATTCGTATTCCGCCGGGTTGAGCAGAGATACAAGATATACTGAATTTCCCAGCTTACCGGCATCCGGCTCTTCCACGATCCGAAGATAGACCGTTACCCCCTCAGCTGACTGGAAGGCAGCCGGCTGAGCTTCGAAGGAGCGGCCGTATTTCTCGAAATATGCCTGCTTGAATCGCTGGGCGTCGTAGGGGTATTCGAATCGATACACAACTTCGATGGAATGGATCTGAACAGGTTGGTTCCCCTCTTCATGATACCAGACGTAGAGTTTCTCAATCCCCTTCTGTGCAATTCGATAGGAATAGCCCCGGATCTGCCGGGCTTCATCGTAAAGCGTTTTGGTGGCATTTTTCTTCTCCACTGCAACTTCATGCAGGGCAGAATCCACTGCCGCATTGCTCATCGTCCAATCGAGACCCCAGTAGACATCCGGGCTCTGTCCACTGACGAGCACGGGTATCAGTATCATCCCGACTATCAAGACATGCTGTATCCAACGCACGATAACCTCCTGGCTAATCCTTCTAACTCCCTTTATCAATTGGGTTTACAAAGGTAGCCCCCACGATTTAAGCCCGCAAGCGATTGTTCGTTGACTAATACCTGTGGGCTTTCCCTAGATAGGTATCCACTACCCAGGAGACTGACCAGTTATGACCCAGACGGTGCCCATCCATGGTCGGCGGCAATCGTTCGACGCGTGTGAAGGGGAGTTCCACTACCTGGGGATCGATGGCCAGATCACGGAAGGCTCCATCCTGCTCATGAGCTGTCCGATGCTGGATCACCTTGAGTTGTGGATTCCAGACCGGATATACGATTTCATCGGTATTGCTATACTCCAGATCCGGACAATTATCCAATAAGCGTGGATATCCCGCCAGCGGAGCCGCAATGATGTGGATCTCTGCAGGAACCTGGGTGTTGATCTCCGCCAGGCTGAACGTGGTAACGATCCCACCATATGAATGACTGAACAGCAGCAACTGACGGACGGTGCTATTCAGTGCCAGCAAACTTTGTAATTGGCTGGCAAGATCCTTGGCGACATCCTGTGGACAGCGTTCCCAGTCATACTGGAAGAAGAAGCTGGCACCGAAATATTCGGTCAATCCGTGCAGCGCCGCCACCCATTCGTATCCTCTTGATTCATACCCGTGAACGGCTACAACCAGCACACTGTCATGATCATGGTCGCTGCGCTCCAGACGGATGAATCCCTGTGGAAGACTCATGAGGAGTTCACCGGTGCTTCCGATCTCCGTACCCAGTCGCAGCGCACTGAGATCAAGTGTATCACTGAGGGTGACGCCATGTAAACTTCGGCTTTCAGCAGGCTTATCGATCGACCGTGTGGCACAACCCAGCAGAACCAGGCTGCAAATGAGGAGACTAAGTTTAATTCTCATCTGTATCTTGAACCTCAACACTTTTTGAAATGAAACGGATCCCCATGTTCAACAGAGCACCTCCGGGCAGGAACAGACAGAAGATGAAGGCCAGAGACGGCATGAGACTGTCCTGAAAGGATCCCAGGATACCCACAAGTATCAGCATTACTCCCAGGAGTAGAAAGGCAAGCTGAAGCAAGTACTGGGTGCGTCTGTTCTGGAGCTGGGCCCGCAGCGGGAAGATGACCAGCGGGATGGCAAGGATTGCGTCAAAGGCGATCAGGAACCTCGCCTGCGCTTGCGGGAGTCCACCAAGCCCCCAACCCAGACCAGCGGTGGCCAGGCCCAGGATGATAGCGAGCAGCAACAGCAGTGCAGGACGCTTGAACAACTTCTTGATCATGGAAAACATCCAGCGAATATAGACCAGTCCCTGCATCGCTGCTAAAAGATTCAGGGTGGTCGCAGGTGGATGCTTTTGATCCCAAGTTTTCATGAATTTCTTTGGTCAATACTCTTAAATTCGTGAAGCTGAAAGGCATTCAATGTCAATGGATCATACAACTTCCTTCATCCTGGTGATCAATCCCGGTAGTACATCTACCAAGCTGGCCATCTTCCGATACGGAGCGGACACCGGAGACCTGGTGCTCAATACCGAATCCATCATTCGCTATGGACAGGACGAATTACCATCAGGCACATCCATTGTGGCTCAATTAGACCTCCGCACCGCTGGAGTCCGTGAATTCATTAGGAATTTCAACGATAAGGATAGGTTTCGAGTGATCATGGCCCGGGGCGGTCCCCTGCGACCGCTGCAGGGCGGTGTCTATGAAGTGAATGAGGCCATGCTCGATGATTTACGGGAATGCCGCTACGCAGATCATGCCAGCAATCTCGCCGCCTTGATCGGAGCAGAACTCAGAAGAGAGCTGGACCTGCCGCTCTATATCGCTGATCCAGTGACTGTTGATGAGTTTACAGCCCTGGCTCGTATTTCAGGTGTACCCGGGATCGAGCGTAAATGCCGCAGCCACGCGCTGAACATCAAGGCAACAGCCCGGAAGGCAGCCGAGAGACTGGATAAAGACCTGTCAGAATCCAGATTTGTCGTTGCTCATATGGGTGGAGGTATTTCCATTGCCGCACTTGATGCTGGCCGCATCGTCGATGTGAATGACGCTCTGCTGGGAATGGGACCCTTCGGGCCTGAGCGAGCCGGTGCCCTGCCGCTGGCAGGTGTGTTGGATCTGGCTTATGACCACGCCGGTGACCGCCCCGGTCTCGAACGTTTATTAACCAAATCCAGTGGTCTCGCCGCCTACCTGGGTACGGCTGATCTGGAGGAGGTCGAGGAGCGCATCGAGGCGGGTGACACCGAGGCGCAGGTGTATTTCGAAGCCATGGTATATCAGATCTCAAAGGAGATCGCTGCTATGGCCAGCGTACTGCATTTCAACCTTGATGGTATCATCCTCACCGGCGGGATGTCCCAATCGCAGAGACTGATACGAGACATCAAAAGCCGTATTGGAAAGATCGGACCAGTCCTCGTGTATCCAGGCGAAATGGAAATGGAAGCCCTGGCTCAGGCAGGTGCCCGGATCCTTGCAGGCAAGGAGACTATCCACCAATACACCAGCGAGAGCTAGAACACCCACGCTCCAGACAACGATCCTCAACACCCCTGTACATTCAAACGCCTATCTGTCACCATTCTGACAGTGGTCCGTCCCACTGCTCCTATCTTGGAATTGAGACAGGGGTGGCCTGTAGGTGCGGGCAGCAGGTCATACAGAATTACGCTCGCTGAATTGAATTGCGAAAGTGAGGATGAGGATGAATGCATTAATAAAACTAGCCGAAGAGCATGGGCACTGGCTCATCAGATTGAACCTGGCAGCCATATTCCTTTATCATGGGATCACCAAATTTCCCATGGCGGAAATGATGTCCCAGGGAATGGGTATGCCGCTCTTTATGATCTATCTCTTGGCCACAGCAGAAGTTATCGCCGGTCTGGGTTTTCTGGCTGGCGCTTTGCTTGGCTCTTTGTATACCCGTATCTCGGGACTGCTGGTTGCCGGCATCATGGCCAGCGCTATCATGATGGTGCACTGGCCACAATGGAGTTTCGTTGCCAATGATACAAAGCCCATGGGTGGTATGGAATTCCAGCTGCTGGTCATGATCCTGGGTTTACTGTTTGCCCTGCGTGGGAATGAGCTTTTTGGTAAGGAAGGATCCAGCGCTGGCTGATCCTCATCTGCATAGCCAGGCCCAAGGCTCCCCGGATGATCTGGGGGGCCTTTTTTTATCAGAATGCCGGAGACAGAAGGTAGAGGACAGGTGTGGCTTCTTTAAACTGTTCGTGATGTGGGCACGATTGAATTCAACAGGCTGTAGTCCCTTGATCAGCGGGATGCGCGGTCGCGTTAGCCTTGAAAGAGGAACAGATCACGGTTGGTACGGAAGGTTTCGTAGAGTGCCGGCATGGAGGGCAACACATAATAGCGGTCCTGAATGTCACTGTAATCGAAACGTGTCAGCGCGATCTCTTCAATATCGAAGGGTATGAACCTGGATCGATCAGACTCGCCTTTGGCACAGGCGATGACATTCAGGGTCTCATCATAGGATGAGAGGATCCCGGCACCATAAATCTCGTAGGGGCTGTCATTGCTGCGGTGTCGGAAACGGTCGGTCCTACCTGTGTTCTCCAGGACACCGAACTCATAGGTCCACCAGGCAAAATTCTGCAGCCGCTTGAGGTTGTGGGCTGCCAGTTCCGGGCCCAGATCATGTTTATCCCGGATCAACTCGAATCCCAGGGAACCCATTTCAGCGAGAAAGTCGGCATAATCCCGGTTGATCAGGAAGGGCACATGACCCTGAATATCGTGGAAGATGTCCGGTTCCGGGGTATAGCCTTCGTCATTCTGAATACCCACACCGGCATATTTCTCCTCGAAACGGGGAGATCTGCGAATGATGTCCGTGACGGGAAATTGGCGGTTGGCGTTCAGATCAAAAAAAAGGTCTTCGTCCAGGAAGCCAGCCACGGGCAGCAGGGTCCAGCCAGTGGCATTCTCGATGAGCGGAGAGATATCATCGAATTTAGGGAAGCGATCCTGGGGAATGGGTAGCGAGCGTAAACCCAGTACGTATTCACGGGAAGCGTATTGATCCAGGAGGGGAGCCAGGTTCCTGAACAGTTCGGCCCAGATGTCATTTTCCAGGTTGGTTATCTCATCGTACTGCTGTGGCTTGCGGTAATCCTCGTCCCGTGTGAAGATGTGGATCCCACCGATGGCATTGGGGATGACATGCTTGAAGAGATGGTCGTAGGCAGTATAGGCTTCGGTCATGTGCTCATTTTTTCAGGTGTTACGGTTTCGCCAATATATAAGGGGCTCTCCTTTTTACAACCAAATCAGTCATGTTTCCAGAGTTCTGGCAGTCCAAACCACTGTTGAGATTTCGTCCTGCCCAACAGGGCTGGTGTCCGGGATTCGTTCGGGATGATAATGTGAGTATCGACCACTTTGTTCCTGCTTCCATTTCAGTACTCAAGACTATAGTTTCGCTGGCTCATGAAAGGGAACAAAGCACTGCTGATAAAGGTTTGAAAATCAGTGGATCTACTATTGGCAACACATAATCGACACAAGGTCAGGGAATTGAGCCATTATCTGGCCAAATCCGGTATCAGCGTCAAAAGTCTCTATGATTTTCCAGAGATCGGTGACATCGAGGAAACGGGTTCCACACTTGCAGAGAATGCCTTGATCAAAGCCCGCACGGGGTTCAAACACACCGGTCTGCCCACCATCGCTGATGATACGGGTCTGGAAGTAGACGCCCTCGGCGGCGCTCCCGGTATCTACGCCGCCCGCTATGCCGGGGTTCATGCAGATTTTGATGCCAATATTGACAAGCTGCTGGCAGAGATGAGTGCTGTTCCGGACGGTGCCCGTCAGGCCTCATTCCATACCGCAGCAGTCTTTGTTGATGACGCTCATGAAATCGTTGCTCATGGCAAGGTGACAGGCGAAATTACCCGCCAGCGTTTTGGCAGCCAGGGCTTTGGATATGATCCTGTTTTTTACTATCCCGAGAAAGGCAGGACCTTCGCCCAGATGGACCTTGAGGAGAAGAATTTGCTTAGCCACCGGAAGCGGGCATTTGAAGAATTGTTGGCACGACTGACCTTAGAACACGATGCGTTTAGCACGGAGCAGCCCATAGAATAACTGCTAATCCCTTATTCACCCACCGGGCAAAATTGGATTGAATTGTTAACGTGAAAAATATTGCGGCAATCTGCCTGTGTCTTTTCGTCCTGTGGTCGACGGCTGTCGGTCGCACGGATGAGGTACAGGCTCTAAGTGCCAGGGGGTTTCCTGTTGCCGCCAGCCTGCCCGGTCTGACCACCACACCCTTGTTCGAGGAGCTGTCAGGAGGCTGGTATGGCAGTGATTCGAGCATCATTTACCGGACACCTTTGTATAAACCCAGTTTCACCGGTTACAAACGCAGTTTCATCATGGACAGCACATCCACCTATTTCACGGTGAGTCTCACCCATGACGGACGTCCTCTGGGTATACCCCAGGTGCTCACCATCACAGACTACATAAAGGAAAAACAGGCACGCACACAGCGTGAATCCTTTTTGAAGAATGTTACCAGAACCCTGAAGCGGGTGGCAAGTGACCAGGCCAGCGGACAATCGCTGGAGCTCATTGGCGCGGATATCGCCGGCCAGCGGGTCTCCCTGCGTGTACGGGGTAACGTGAACATCACCGGAAAGCTCCGGAATGAGGACCGCAGCCAGCAGACCAATGTGAACAACCAGTTCCAGACCAACACCTTCCAGATCGAACAGCGTCAGGCTTTCAAGATCGAGGGTAAGATCGGAGACCGGATCAGCATACAGGTCGACCAGGATAGCGAACGTGATTTCGACTTCGAGAATAACATGGAGATCTATTACAACGGTAATGAGGATGAGATCATCCAGAAGATCGAAGCCGGAAACATCTCACTGAATCTGCCCGGAACCAAACTCGCCATGTTCTCCGGACAGAATAACGGGCTGTTCGGGTTGAAGGCCATCATGAAGGTGGGTGCCCTGGACATTACCACCATTGCCTCGCTTGAGAAGGGCCGCAAGGAAAAGAAGAGTCTCGACGGCGATTCAGAAGAACAGACAGTTGAGGTCCAGGACTGGGACTGGCGGAGGAATACCTATTTTTACCTGAATGATTTCTATCGCCACCGCGCCTATCCCCTGAATGCGGATGGGACCTTTCAGCTCTCTGACCGTCAGATCATGGGGATCAAGGTCTACAAGGAAGTAACCAACATCATCAATGAAGATGAGGACGTCTATTTCGCCAAGGTCTTCGAGCATCCCCACTTGGATTCAACGCATATCGAATCCGGCTACTTCAAGCAGTTGGAACAGAACATCGATTATGTCCTGGTAGAATCCCTGGGCTTCATCCGCATGCGGGTGCCGGTGATGGAGAACGAGATCCTGGCCGTGTCCTATTGGGACAGCGTGAGGACCGAACCCGCAAGTAACTCACCGGACATCAGGGTTTATGAATATGATCCGGAAGCCCTGGAGCTCCCCCGCTTCCAGGAAGGTGGCGATGTTGCCCTGGGTATCCCCACCCGTTCGGACACCCTTGAGTTAAAGATGCTCAAGCAGCGAAATCCAGGCCCGGGATCTCCGGCCTACGACCTGGAATGGAAGAATGTGTATTCCCTGCGCACGACCGAGATCAACAAGGATGGTTTCGACCTGAAGATCAAGTACACTGTCGCCGGTGAACCTCTGGAAGTCGCTGATAATGGGCAGAATTTCCTCGAGTTGTTCGGACTGGATTACAAGAGCGAGAGTGAAGGCGGGGCTCCCATTCCCGACGGCATCATCGACATGGAGAATTCGAACGTCCTCGATCTGACCAACGGCGAACTGCTTTTTCCATACCTCAAACCCTTCACACCCGATACCACAATCGATTATGGTCATGAATTCTTCAGGGATGCGCAGGGAAATCCCTTTGGGATCGGTGGTAATCCAAATCTCATGGACCAGCCCAAATACCAGAGTTTTACATTCTATACGGAACGGCCAAACAGTCAGAACCATCGCGAGGACAACAAATTCGGTCTGTTCATCAAGTATTCAAATCGTAGTTCCACCTTCAATCTGGGCTTCAATGTCATCGAAAACTCAGAGGAGGTGACGCTGAACAGCGTGCCCTTGAAACGGGGCCTGGACTACAATATCGACTACTTCACCGGAACCCTTACCATTCTGAATGAATCAGCCCTGGCGCCCGGAGCGGCCCTGGACATCAAGTATGAGCTTCATGAATTCTTCAATCTGGACAAGAAGGTCATCCTGGGAAGCCGTGCCGAGTACAAGTTCGGCCAGAACAAGGATTCCTTCATCGGGCTCACGGCGCTGTATTTTTCCAAAAGCAGCATTGACGAGAAGGTGCGGATCGGCAAGGAGCCCATCGAGAACTTCATCTGGGACGTCAATACCAAGATGACCTATGAATTGCCTTGGCTCACCAAGACCCTGGACTGGCTGCCGGTGGTGAAAACAGATGCCGTCTCTCGCATCAACTTCCAGGGCGAGATCGCACAGGTCATCCCCAATCCCAACACCAGTGATAATGAAGAACTCGGTGACAAGGGAGTCGCGTATCTGGATGATTTTGAAGGCAGTCGCCGTGAAGCCAAGATAAACATCCTGCGTGGCGGCTGGCGACCATCCTCCGTCCCTGTGAGTCGTCTCTCTTCGCTGGAACTGGATCCGAATGGCCTAGGAAACCGGGCCCGGGGCTACACCTACTGGTTCAACCCCTACAACCGAGTGCTCACCACTCAGATCTGGCCCAACAAGGAGGTCAGCGCCCAGGCGCGGAATGATGTCACCGACATTCTCATCCTGAATGTGATCCCGGATTCGTCCTACGCTGTCAGGGATCATGGTGATCCCACTGAGCTGGCCTGGGGCGGTATCATGCGGGCCCTTTCCTCGGGTTACTACGACCAGACTGAAGCAAAATTCCTGGAGATGTGGGTCCGTGGTGAAACGGGTACCCTGCATATCGATCTCGGAGCCATCAGCGAGGATACCCAGGAGCCCGGGGAGACCTGGTCAGTCTGGGTGGACGGAAATGAGATCCAGAAAGGTTATCAGACCCTGGATACGGAGGATCTGCCCTTCCCCACACCGCCAGGTGACGGATTTGTCGAAGAAAAGGAGGATGTTGGTCTCGACGGCTGGCACTTCAGCCACCCGGACACCCTCTGGCAGCATCCTTCGTGGGAATTCTGGGAATTCGATCCAACGGATAATTCGGAGGGTATCGAGTACCGCTATGTCAATGGCAGCGAAGGCAATATGGCCGGAGAGGGTGGCCGATATCCTGATACAGAAGATCTGAACGGAAACGGTGCTACCGATGCCCTGAACGCCTATTTCACCATCTCCGTTGACCTGTCCAGCCGCGACTATATCGCAGGCGAGACCGAGAAGAACGGTGAGAAAACGGGTTGGAAGCTGATCCGGGTGCCCCTTGCGGATTTTGTCCCTCAGGGTAAGAGTGAACAAGCCAGCTGGGATCAGGTTAAGAATGCACGTCTCTGGCTGGACAACCTCCAAGCTGGTCGCACCAGCCTGCAGATCGCCACGGTGGATATCGTCGGAAACGAATGGCAGGAGCTGGGGATCTACAGTACCTATCGCGGTGAAGAGATCGCCGTACAGGACAGCCTACATGGCACATTGAATGTCAGCGTGATCAATACCGAGGATAATCCGGACAGGTATGATGCTGAGCATCCCGATCCACGGAACTATGCTGCACCACCGAAAGGTGTAGAAGGTATCCTCGATCCCATCACCCGTCTGCGGTCCAAGGAACAATCACTCGTCATCCGGGCGGACAATCTCGCTCCTGGTCATACCGTGAGCTCTGAGAAGAGGTTCCTGGACCAGAAGGGCAAGGATCTCATTCACTATGAGACCATGAAGATGTTTGTCCATGGCTGGGATCATAGCTGGCCGGGATATGAGGTTGAGAATGGCTTCACGCCCTATGTGGATGCTTCGGAATCCGGGCTGGAATTTTTCTTCCGCTTCGGGGAAAGGGATGACATCTACTACGAGGTTCGTCAGGAGGTCTTTCCTGGATGGGACGAACGTAATCACCTCGTCGTCGATCTGCCTGAGCTGGCCAATTTCAAGCTTTCACTCATCGATACGCTTTTCTTTGATACCACATATGTGCGCCGGGACGAAAACCTGGTGATCAACGATGATGGCAGCGGTAATACAGGAGACCATGGCCAGCTGGCCAGACCCGGTCCCTACATCATGGTCATCGATACCCTGAGTTGGGCGGAACTTCCTGAAAACCGCAAATATGCCAACGGTCACCTGCCAAGTGGAACTGAAGTCGCGATACGCGGAAATCCATCACTATCCCGTATCAAGCTGCTGAAGGCCGGCTTCCGGAACACAACTGAAGCGAACATGACAGGAGAGATCTGGATGGATGAGCTGCGGCTCACCGACGTGGAGCGTGAGGTGGCCACAGCCTATCGGGCCAACATGTCCCTGCAGTTGGCCGATCTGGGAAGCATCTCCATGGATGTTCAACGCGATGACGCTGATTTCCACAATGTTCAGCAACAGTTCGGTTCGGGTAAGAATTCAGTAAAAACCAGTATCAGCGGCAGTTTCAACCTGAACAAATTGCTCCCGGAACGTTGGGGTCTGGCCATCCCGCTGTCGGCATCCTATCGCCAGAGCGAAGATCAGCCAAAATACATCTCGGGCACGGATATCAAGGTGGCCGAACTGGCGCCCTCCCTGAGGGATACAGTGGAATCGATCAAATCCACCAACCAGGCTTCCAACTGGAACGTCTCGCTTTCAAGACGCAGCAAATCAGATCACTGGCTGCCAAAGTATACCATCGATGCCATATCCATGAAGCTGGGGGCTTCCAATTCCGAGGGCAGCAGCTCGACGAGCTTGAAGCAGACATCAGATAAGATGGACGGTAATTTTTCCTACAGTGCCAATCTGGGAAAGGATTTTACAGTCGCGCCTTTCGCCTTCATGGAAAATCTCCCCCTGGTGGGTGGCAAGCTGGCAGAGCTTGAATTCGGTTATCTACCCTCCAACATCGGATTCAACGCTTCCATGGCGGAGAACAAGAGCTACAGTCTGGCCCGGGTAGCCAATGCGACTGCCAGTCAGAGCCATAGGCTCAACATGACCCGCAAAGTGAACGTGGACTGGACCCTGGTCCAGTCGATGACAGCCAAGTATTCTGCGAATTACAACAACAATCTCGACAGTCTGAAGAATCGCAAGGAAGACATTCTGAAGAATGCAGATTTCGGACACCTGGGTTCCTACAATGAGAACTATTCACTGAACTGGAGCCCGAAGGTCTTTAAGAATGTCTCACCAACCATGAGCTATTCATCCAATTTCAAGGCTTCCGACAATATCGATCCCACACTGCCGGGTCTGGACCTGGACGTAACCTCACGCAGTTCGGCCAGCATGTCGGTAAAACTGACGGACGTGGTGGACAAGGTTTATACACCGGAGGATAAGAAGAAGACCGAAACGGTAGACCGCGGTAATCGGGGCAGGAAAACCACCATCCCCAAACCGGATGAAAAGACAGAGGAAGAGGACGAAGAGCAGAATCCCATCATCAAGGCGCTGGACTTCACCTATAAAACCATCGATAAGATCACACCGGTGACCATCAGCCTTTCACGGAACCAGAGCACCAGGAATCAACGCCAAGTGGCGGCTATAGACACAGTGGTGCGCGACAGCCTGGGGATCATTCCGGACACGCTCCTGTTCAGGGAGGCCAGTATTTCGGACATCAGCTATGGTTACCGGCTTGGTTTCACCCGTTCTCCGGATCTGCTGCTGCATCCATCGGTGACCAACCCACTGAATCGTGGTGAGGACTGGAGCATTAACATGCGCAGCGGGATCAATATCACCAAGAATCTCAGCAGCAATTTCAATTTCAGCTTTGCCATGAACCAGTCCGAACGCAATGTGAGTCAAGGGATCGTGGAATCCATCAGTCAGGACTATGTCCCCAGCGGTGCCATGATCGGGCAGCCTGCGGAAGAGGAACGATCACTGGGCCGCAACGGATTCACCATGCCTTCATTCAATCTGCGCTATTCCGGCCTGAACGATATCGAATGGATCAAGAAGACCTTCTCTTCCGCCGGACTTGACATGGACTTCACCGGGAAGAAGACCATCCGTTCTGAGCGCGGTATTCTCACCAGTGAGGAATACAACACATCCATCAATCCACGTCTCAATCTGCAGGCCAAGATCCCCATCAGTGCCAGCCTCAGCTTCCGCCTGGCCCGAACGATCAGCAATACGTTCAGCTCCGAGAATAATGGTACGTCAAACCAGAACTATAATTTTGATGTAAATGCCAGTGTCTCCTATCAGCACCGTGGTGGCATGACCATTCCCCTGCCGCTGATGGAGGACAAATACCTGGACAACAATATTGATTTCCGCCTTGAGTTCTCATACACCAGTGCAGAGCAATTCAAGGGTAATTTCGACGGAGCCATCGTTACTTTCGGTGAAGGTATCTACAACAAGACCCTGTCCATGAAACCCACCATCGGTTATTCTTTCACGGACAAGGTCTCCGGGAACATCGGGTATCAGTTCCAGATCTTTGATGATCGGACCAACGGACGCAGAGATGTCAGTGATTTCTCATTCGGGGTGAATATTCAGATCAAGGGGTAGATGAGAATTAAGAATTATACATTGGGAATTACGATCCTGGCTATGGTGCTGGTGAGCGGTCTCGGTGCTCAATCTGGCTTCGATGCCGATCGGGCTTTCAGCTACCTGGAGGGTCAATGTGATCTGGGAACTCGTGAACCCAATAGTCCCGGTGCGAAACGTGCCATCGCCTACTACCAGGAGATCCTGGAACCCCTGGCTGACGAAATGGTCCTCCAGTCATTTGAGCATGATGATCCCTACGATCCCGGACGCAAGCTCGAACTCACCAATATTATTGCCCGCTTTCAGCCGGATAAGCAGCAGCGTGTGATCCTATGTGCCCACTGGGACACAAGGCCAAGAGCCGATCGGGATGCCCAGCGTCCGGATGAACCTATCCTGGGCGCGAATGATGGTGCCAGTGGGGTAGCTGTCCTGCTGGAGTTCGCCCAGCAACTGGCACAGCAACCTGCACGTATTGGTGTGGACCTTGTGCTCTTCGATGGAGAGGACTATGGTCGCGAAGGGGATCTGCAGAACTACCTGTTGGGGAGCAGCTACTTCGTGGATCATCCACTGGAACCCATGGCCGAAGAGGTGGTCCTACTGGATATGATCGGTGATGCAGAGCTCGAGATCCGCGTCGACCCGGTGTCATACCAGTCAGCGCCCCATCTGATCTCTGAGATCTGGAGCCTGGCAAACGAATTGGGCTATGATCAATTCATCAACCGCTATGGCAGTCCCATGTACGACGATCATGTCCCCTTCATTCGGGCCGGTATCCCGGCCATCGACATCATCGATTTCAACTATCCCAATGAAGAGATCAATTACTGGCACACCCATGAGGATACACCGGATAAATGCTCACCTGAAAGCCTGGAAGCAGTGGGCAATACGGTCCTCACCTGGGTGTATCGCCAATGATGACAGCCACAAAAGCCTGGATGTCCTACCTGGTGACAATCCATCCTGATCTAAGGGAAGCGGCAATGGATTTTGTCCTTTCCCACGGCGCAGATTCCACCCTGGAAACGGATACTGGCTTTCAGTTCAGCCTCGCCTGCAACGGTGATCTGCCGGGCCGTGAAAGCGCAATCCTGGGATTCTTCGCGGATCTGCGTCCTCCGGTTGAATACAACTCCGAGCAGGTGGAATGGGAGAACTGGAATGCCGGCTGGCAGCAATACTTCAAACCCACCCCGGTGGGCAACAGATTGCTCATTCTTCCTGAATGGGAGAAAAGTGCCGACGAGACCCGCCTGCCCCTGTTCATTAAACCAGGGATGGCCTTTGGCACCGGCACGCATGAGACCACCCAGCTATGTCTGGAATTACTGGAGGAATGTATTCGTGGCGGGGAGGCTGTTCTGGACCTGGGTAGCGGAACAGGCATTCTCGGTATGGCTGCCCTGTTGCTGGGTGCGGACCATGTGGATGGAGTTGATAATGATGAGCAAATCACGGAAAATCTACTGGAAAACCTTCAACTGAACGAGCTAACGCATGATTTTAACCTACAGATCAGCACTTCGCCCCAGCTGGAAGGGAAATATGACCTGCTGGTCGTGAATATTATCAAACGCGATCTGCTGCCTTTACTGCCAGAATACTTCAATGCGGTAAAGAAGGATGGAACTGTCATCATCGGTGGACTTTTAAGGGAAGAAGATGACGAGCTCCGAACACATCTGGCCAGGGGACCCTGGCAGATCCAGACACACAAAACCAAGAACGAATGGATAGCATACCAATGCCGCGTCTCAGCCTGAGCATATTGTTAAGCGCCCTGCTGCTGGTGTCCTGTGATACAGTGCCAACCACTCTGGATGAAGAGAGATACCAGCCATCCATCGACACAGAAGAGGTCGAATTCGATCTGAATGTCTTTGACTTCGATTTCCTTACCCGGGAAGTATTTGTCAGTATCGGGACCAGCGGTCTTCATCCGGATACCATGATTACCGTAAACTTCTCCCGTGGTCCAGCCTTCACCGATACACTGCTGATCCTCACGGATGACGGTCAGGCGGGAGACATTCTGGTAGCCGATGGGAACTACGACAAGGGCTTTGCGCTTCCCGATACCTTCAACGCCGACATTGATACGGTCTGGACCATTGATGTCCTGGTCAGCGGCGAGGACAGTAAATCATACGAATATGAACCTGAGATCCCAGCAGCACCCGTACTGGTCAGCATCGTCCATCCTGATACGCTTTATCGACCGGCAAGCGGCCTGAATATCGACACCCTGTTCATCGAGGTCAGTCATCCCGGCGGGCTTGATGAGGTGAAGGACGTGTCCATGATGTCACTGAAACCCAGCGGTGAATATGCCAACAACGGCCAACCCATCTTTCTCTTCGACGATGGCAGCAGCACGGTATTCTTCGAGATCGGTGAATATGTCCTCACCAGCGGTGATCATATTGCCAACGACGGGGTTTATGCCACCTTGCTTCCCCTTGATCCCGGTGCTGAGATCGGCGCCTACACATGGACCTTCAGTGCCCGCACCTGGATGGGTACTACAGCTGAAGTGGTTGTGGATACCGTTTATGTCCTGCAACAGCCGGGGGCACTATTGTTGGGGCCTGAGTTGAGTGCTGCAGTAGGGGTATTCAAATGAGAATCCTCAAACTGCTGCCTTTTCTACCTGTCCTGATGCTCAATGCCCAGCTCGCCAGGTCCACGGCCTATCTTGCCCGTGCCGCTGATTCACTTTATGCCGGCTTCATCGGGAACAGTATCATTGATATCAAGGGCCATGGTGACACCCTCTGGTTCGGAACGTCTAACGGTCTCAGCGCCACCTATGACAACGGCGAGAATTTCGTCGCTTTCGATAATGCATTCGCAAAGCTGGGCTATGGGTCCGTCTCCGGTCTGGCAGTATCCGGTGACCATGTCTGGGTCGCTACGGCCTATGATTCCACCACACTCACTGGTGATTACGATACCGGCGGCGGCATCAGCCGCTCCCTGGATGCCGGTGAGACCTGGGTACACCTGGGACAACCCATGGACAGCCTGCGCTGGACCACGGATGCCGAAGGTGACAGTATCGCGGAAACCTATTCAGAGATCTATCTCTGGGGTGACACCCTGCTGGCGGTGGACGTCGTCACGCCCATCAACAATCCCAGCTATGACCTGGCCTTCGATGGAACCCGTCTGTGGACCGCTTCCTTCGCGGGAGGGCTGCGTGTCTCGCATGATCTTGGCGACACCTGGCAGCGAGTGCTCCTGCCCTGGGACAATACATCCGTCCTGGACAGCATGACGCTTGTGGATCTTCAGGATGAGATCGAAGCCGATCCTCTGTTCTACGCTCTGGATCCTGTGCCCCACCGCAACCACCGCGTGTTCTCCGTGGTGGCCTATGACGATACCATCTGGGCTGGTACCGCGGCAGGTGTCAATCATTCCACGGACGGCGGACTCAGCTGGCAGCGTTACGGCTTCGACAACAGCAATGTCACAGGGAATTTCGTCGTGGCCATGCACCGGCAGATCACCACGGAGGGCAGTACTCTCTGGGCTTCAACTGTGACCACGGATGCCCAGGATGCCACGGGGATAAGCTTGTTCAAGGTGAATGAAGGATACTGGCGGGCTACCATGCTGGGTACCCGGCCATTCAATTTCGGTTCCTCCCATGATGCCGTTTATGCCGCCACTGAGTACGGTATTCTCAAGTCGCGCGATGGCCTCCATTTCGTACCACTCCCGGCCATTCAGAATACTGACGGATCGGACGCACTTTATTCCGATGCCTTTTTCTCGGTTTTTGTGAACTCGGATGAGGCACTCTGGGTGGGTAGCAGCGATGGTATTGCTGTCAGCAGGGATGAAGGTCTCAGCTGGGAGATCACCAAGTCCCGTCCCGCCATCGAGTCAATGGAGTTTATCGCCTTTCCCAACCCATTTACACCAAGACAGGATAAGGTCTTCGATGGCCAGGGGAACGTGTTGCTGAGATTTACGGCGAATGTCGGGGACGAGCTAAGCATCACGGTGTTCGACTTCGCCATGCATAAGGTACGCGAGATAACCTTCAAGGAGCAGGCCACCTTCTCAGGTCCACAGGACCGTACCTGGAATGGGCGCAATGACGCCGGGTACCTGGTGGCCAATGGTACCTACTTCGTACGTCTGGACCTGGAAGGCGAGACCGCCTGGACCAAGGTCATGGTGATCAACTAGGAGCTCATGATGCAGAGAAAATCAAAGAACATCACCATGTTGATCATCCTTTTACTGGTGGGCGTGACCAGTCTGCAGGCTTCTCTCCTGGGCGGCTACGCCGGGGCAAGTCTACGCATCCCCGCCGATGCCATAAGTGCAGGTACCGGTGGGATCACACTTTTTCATGAGGCCAGCCAGCTGAGCATGGCCCATAACGCTGCCGCCATGATCGGATTGCAGGGACGGCAATTCCATGCGAATATGGCCAATCTGCCGCTAGACCGCTTCATCTATGCGGTGAACGCCTCCATTCCACTGCCACCAACGGCACGTCTGGGGATCGGTGTCATCGCCGCCGGTACACGGAACATCGACTTTCGCGACAGCCGTGGCTACTACGGTGGGGATATGTCGGACACCGAATCCATCTATCTGGCGGCATTCAGTAACCAGCTCTCACCGCGATTGGCCGTAGGACTATCACTCAAGATGTTGAACCGGCGGCTGCAGGCAGACCAGAATGATCTGGACCTGAAAGGCACCGGATTTGGGGTCAACTTCGCTCTGCAGTTCCAGGCGGTGGAAAAAACCCGGCTCGTTGTAGCCCTCCGCGACTGGAACAGTTCATACAACTGGAAAACCCAGGAGCTTTTTGAGCATGGTGCCAACTACCGCGAATCATTTCCCATGAGTCTGGCCTGGGGACTGCTGCAGGATATCGGGCGACTGCAGTTGATGCTGGAACATGATAATTACTTCATCGGTGAGAATGTTGCCCGGCTGGCGCTTACCTGGAATGGTTTCGGTCCCCTCGTTCTCCGCAGTGGTGTGGAGGTCACCCCCGATGATCTGGTATCCGGTGCCAGTGCCAGTTACCGCCTGAACTGGAACGGACCACCAATGATGGTGGACCTGGGTTTGGTCATGGGGATTCCCGGTGAAGGCGTTCGCACCTATCTGGGCTGGGGCCTTGAATTTTGATTCCTTGTCTCCACAGGGTCATTTGATTATGATTGCGCCCATGTTCTATAGACTGACAACTACGGTCCTGATGCTGCTGATCCTCTCCACCTCGATCCTGGGGCAGGGTGGACTTGATATTCTCGCTCAACCACGACATGCCGCATCAGCCGCTATGGGTCTGAATTCTGATCCGATCCGTCAGCCTCACTATCTGGCCGCACAGAATAACGAACCCATTGCGGTATTGAACATGTGGTCCTGGGTGGCGGATGTCAGCGGTCTGGGATTGAACATTGAATCAGGAAGCTGGGCTGCAGGGATCCACGTATATCGGGCAGGAGAGCTTGAGGTCAGGGACGAGATCCCCATCCGGGATCCCGTCAGTCGTTTTGACTACAGTCTTGTCAGTTCCGGACTCGGATACGGCAGAAGCCTTGATGACCTGGAGATCGGAGTCGGCCTCGAGCTCATCCGTGAGCGTTCTTTGAACGCTTCAGCCTGGGGTGTTGTCCTGAACACCTCAGCCAGTTATCCGCTTATCGCCGGGCTGCAGACATCAGCCGGGATCCGGCACCTGGGCGGCATGCAGGATCTGAACACCGAGGCCAGTGACCTGCCCACCGAACTCTGGCTCAGGGTGAATAAGAACCTGGACCAGCTTGATCTGAACCTGGAACTCAACAGTGGTCCCGCTCCCGTGCACATGGCCGGCAGCTATCAGCTCATCCGCACCATTCAACTGCTGGCAGGCCTGCAACTGGAGACCGGCAGTGAAGGCCTGGACCTCCACCCCAGCACTGGCCTGCTCATCAATCGTCATGAATTCAGTCTGGGCTTTGCCCTCAGCGATCTGGCCCATCCCCTGGGTATGCGCCAGCATTATTCTCTCTACTGGAACTTCTAGACCTGACACCTAAAACCGATTCCGGAAAATGACATGGATTAAATACATACTCTACGCATTGGCACTGGTTGCTCTGGTGCTGCTCTTCGTATCCATGGTTCAGAATGAGAAGGACATCATCTACGTGAATGATAAATCCCATTATACGGACACAGGCTTCGATAATCCCTATGTGAAGCGCCCCAAAGAATTCAAGGAATTCTGGAAATGGGTGCGCAGCAGGGATGGCGAAGCCCGGAGAACGGCGGTTGATCTGGTTGATGACGTCCCCGTGAATACGGTGGATCATCAGGTGATCCGTACACCCATCCAGGGGGCCCAGGCAACCTGGCTGGGTCATGCTACCATACTCGTACAGATCAATGGTGTCAATATTATCACCGATCCCATGTTCTCGAAACGTTCATCGCCGGTGTCCTTTGCCGGGCCCGAACGCGTGATCCCACCCGCCCTGCAGATCCCGGAATTGCCCGAGATCCATTATGCCCTCATCTCCCACAATCATTATGATCATCTGGATCGCCGCTCAGTGAAAGAACTGGGTAACTCCATTATGTGGCTCGTACCACTCGGGCTTGCAGAATGGTTTACGGACCTGGGAATCAGAAATGTACAGGAATTCGACTGGTGGGATGAACTCAAGGTCGGGGATCTGAGAATTACCTGCACGCCTACTCAGCACTTCTCCGGTCGTACACCCTGGGATACTGACCGGACGCTGTGGGGTTCCTGGGCGATCCAGAAGGATTCCACCCGTTTCTGGTTCGGGGGGGATACAGGGTACAATGAGTTACAGTTCAAGGAGATCGGAGAGCGGCTGGGACCATTCAATCTTGCAGCCATTCCCATTGGAGCTTACAAGCCAGAGTGGTTCATGGGCCCGGTACATACCGGTCCTGCTGAAGCTCTGCAGATCCACAAGGATATTGGAGCCCAGCAGTCATTTGGCATCCACTGGGGCACCTTTCTGCTGGCCGACGACCTGCTTACCGAAGCCATGGCCGAGACACAACGTTTGAGTGCCGCTGATCCTCAAGGTTGGCAGGGATTTGAGATCTGGCCCATCGGTTCCACTCGCAGCATTCGCCCGTTCCCCAAACGTGCAGAACCCGAAAAAAAGAGCGTTACTGTCAGTCAATAAGGTGATCTGACACGTTTATTGTACCAGCCCCGAAGGGCGGCTCTGTCGGATGATATCAATAATTGATCAGGTCAGCAGACTCTGGACCAGGTCCACAGCCTGGGGGGCTGCCGGTGCATAGCCATCTGCACCGATCTCGATGGCAAAGTCCCTGCTGAGAGGCGCACCGCCTACCAGGATCTTCACTGTTCTCAGAACCTCATCCTCCCGGAACACCCGCACAACATCCCGCATCTGATCCATGGTTGAGGAAAGGAGTGCAGACAGGCAAAGGAAGCCCGCATCATTCTCAACCACTGCCGCTTTGAAATTTTCGACACTGACATTCACACCCAGGTCGATAACCTTGAAACCGGCGCCAACCAGCATGATCTTCACCAGGTTCTTGCCGATATCATGCATGTCGCCTTTCACCGTACCTATGACGATGGCTGTGCTCGCCAGAGAATCTGCATCACCTGTCAGCATGGGTTTCAGCAGATCGATCGCCGTCTGCATGGCCTGGGCAGCCATGAGCACCTGGGGCAGGAACATCTCATTCCGCTTGAATCGATCGCCGACTACGGACATACCTTCCAGGAGGCCCTGGTTCAGGATGTTCGCTGCCGTCTCCCCGACCTCCAGGAGATCTTCAACCTCCTGGCTGATGTGGTCCACATTTCCCGTGATGACGGATTGCCGGATCTGATCGTAGGAACTCATCTGTTCTCCAGGCTGTGTGCCGCTTGGTACATGGCCAGGACATTCTCAGGTTTACAGTATTTCGCAACCACATTGGCGGCGCTTAGTATGAAACCGCTCCGGGGTGCTGCTGCTGATATCAGGCTTCGAGTGGCTGCAGACACCTCCTCTGGTGAGCCGAGTGCCAAAAGGTCAATATCAATATTTCCCATAAATACCAGGCGGTTTCCGTATTCAGATTGCAGACCAGGAATATCCATACCGGCATTGGGATCACAGGACTGCAGGACATCGATACCGCAGTCGATGAGATCCGGAATGATCGCCCGGAGATCGCCATCGCTGTGGAAGAAGACGGGGATGTCGTGCCGCTTGATGCTCTGGACGAGTTCCTTCAGAAGGGGGAAATAGTCTGAACGCAGGTATTGTGGATCAACGAAGGTTCCCGTATTGAATGCGAGGTCATCAGCGATAAGGAGGCCATCAGTACTGGCATCAATGGCCATCAGGGCCAGTTGCATGTTCGTGTCGATCAACTTGCGATAATATCGTCGCATCACATCGGGGGCCTGGACTGTCCACATGAGAGAGCGCTCGAATCCGAGGAGCTCATAGCCCAGATCAAAACCGGCATTGATGATGGTAAGCATGAAGAGGTCGGTCTCAGTTTTCCAACGCTGGATCAGTTCGGTACTGAATCCACTCACATCGGGAGGTTGCCAAGCATCCAGTTCTTCCGGTGTCTCCGCTATGGGTGATACCAACTGGACGGTGGCATCAGGCGGCTGGGTGTAGGTGGCCCCCCAGAAATCCGTGAACAGGTCCGTCCCCCATTCATCATGAGTTCCAACAACTTCAGTATCAGGTCCGTAAACCCTTGCTCCGGCCAGATCCGCACCGAGCTCACGCCGGATACCCAGATGATTCTGGAAATAGGCATCTTCACCAGTCTGATATCGTTCACCAAGAATGGCCTGAATGATCTCCTCAGCGTAACCGCCACCGATCTCACCCACTGGAACGCGATCCACGGTTCCTCGATCAAGGACTGCGAAAACTCTCTCACGGCTGGTCATGGCAGGAAGTGTATTTTATCCAGATTGTATGTGCAAGGCCAATCAGGCCTGTGAAGGCATGATTCTAGCGTCCGGTCGGCAATACCATGAAGATATACATGTCATATCATAGCGATATGATCTGCCCTGTCGACGGGAGGTGGAGATACACATAGAGTGCTGAATGACAGGGGCTTAGGGCAATGATTCATCCCCTGGCATGACCATTGCGACACTTATTTTCACGGTTCCGGTTTCGATTAATTCTTTCAACAAGTTTTGCCGGAGGGGATATGAAATCGATAGCAAAATGCATTGCTCTAGATCTGCTTCTGGCCCTGATCGGGATTGCTGTAGTATTCCTGTTGGTGCAATATGCCAATCTCCAGTCCCATCAGCTGGTCCTGGCTGTGGCATTGGTCTACCTTGCCGTGGGACTCGTAAGGTTGGATGGATCACCTGTCCCGTTCTATCTTCGCTCACTGATCATTTCCATCTTTGGCATCCTCTATATCCCTCTCATCGGCGAATCTTATGGAGCCATGAATCTGCCCTACCCCATCGCTGGCTACCTGGGGGCACTTACCGGCATCATCCTTCGGGCTCTGTTGAAGGAATGGTCTACCACGTTGCGTATCCTTGGGCTTGCTTCTCCAGTAGTGCTTTTTTCACTCATCGTACTACTGGCCATGCCCTTCTATTTTGATTTCTGGTCAACCTACATAAGCGGTCCCGCCATTGAGTTCAGTTTCGTGACCATGGGTGGACAGACCATCCATTCTGACGATCTGAAGGGAAAAGTGATCGTTCTGGACTACTGGGATACGCATTGTGGTCCCTGTCGACGCATGATGCCGGCAATGGAACAACTCGAAGAGCGCTATAGGGATGATCCTCGGGTTCAGTTCCTGGCTGTTAACGCCGGCTGGGAGGATATCGAGACAGTAAGGACATTCACCGATAATGAAGACCATCATTTGACCTTCGTCTACGACGAAAATGCGGTGGTCTCTCGTGCGATGGGGATTTTCGAGTTGCCTACTGTGATCATCATCGATCGGGAGTTCAATTATCACAGCAAGCATGTGGCCTACGAACCTGGGACCGAAAAGGAGATCGCGGCACGGTACCGGACGATCATCGACCGATTGTTGGAGAGCTGAGCAATACCCTGCCTGCTGTTCCATCCGCAATCCCCGTCAGCCTAAATAGAAGCCCCGGATCAAGACCCGGGGCATGCTTAATTTGATGATCTCTGTCAGGGTGGCTATCTGAGCAGCACCATTCTGATGGTTTTCAGGGACTCTCCAGAAGTCAACCGACAGATATAGATCCCGGACCCAACCAAATCACCATTGAGATCAGTACCGCCCCACTGACGGTAGTGCCAGCCGACGGCCTGTTGGTCTTTCACCAGAATGCTTACCAGATTTCCAGTCAGATCGAATATCTCAAGTCTCACCTCGGAATGCACCGGTAATCCATACCTGATACTTGTAACCGGATTGAAAGGATTTGGATAGTTCTGCTCGAGAATGAATTGATCGGGTACGAACGACGTGGCGCCTACGCCCACCAGCATAAGCGAGTAATATTCTTTATCTCCTGTGTAAGAGACATCTGCCAGGCGGTAATCATAGACCTCACCAGGTTCCACGCTGTCATCTGTATAGGAATAGACCGACTGATGGCTGACACTGCCCTGACCGGATAATTCCGGGTGAGTGAGGTGGCTGGCGATCTCGATCCATCCTTCGATAAGCTCAGGATGACTTGAGACCTTTCGTTCGAGGATGAAGCCAAGATTGTCGGTTTCACTCTCCGTGGTCCATTCCAGTACAAGAGAGCCTGCGTCAGCTCTGGCGCTGAAGGATGACAGCTCAACCGGCAGTGAATAATCTCCACCACCAAATGTCCAGGTTTCATCATTAACTGCAGCGACAGTACCCCCGAATAGAACGATGAAACTGGATCCATCTAAACTGGTCGCGGACATCCCATGGTTATAGCGACTACTGGGCTGACCGCTATTTGTGTCCTTGGTCCAGGTGTTGTCACTGAGATCATAGATCCAGGTTTCATTGTTCCCGCCGCTGACGAATCCACCAAACAGAAGTACGCGGTCACCACCCATATAGGCCATGGCGTGATCCATGCGAGCCGATGGTTTACTCGTCCCTGAGACCCAACTCTGCCCATCTTCCATATCTGTCCAGGTGTTATCGCTCAGGTCATAAATCCATGTCTCGTCATTGTTGCTGCTGGTACGGCCGCCAAAGAGTAGCACCTTATCATCACCAATATAGGCCATATCGTGACTGTAGCGTGCATCCGGGGTCGTGCCCAATTTTCCGTAACTCCAACTGTTGGCGCTCAGGTCGTAGACCCAGGTTGTATCGGCAGTACCATCTCCGCCATACAGGAGAACCTTGTCATCTCCAATGTAAGCCATACGCAGATAGTCATTGGGGGGTGGGGTGAAGAAAAGCGTTTGTCTTGTCCAGGTGTTTGCACTGAGGTCATAGACCCACAATGAATCCTTGCCTTTGTTTCCCCCGAACATGAGAACCTGATCATCACCAATATAGGCCATGGCATGTCTGGCGCGACCGGTTGGATATGGAGTTGAGGGTGATTTGTTGGTCCAGGTGTTGGAACTCAAATCGTAGCTCCAGGTTTGAGCACTGTTTGTCCCATCATAACCTCCGAACAACAGGACATTGTCTCCACCGACATAGGCCATACCGAAATTATTTCGAGCAGAAGGTTTTGGATCGGGCGATTTCTGGGTCCAATCATCTGCGGCTGAAATAACTCGCGGAATAACGACAAGAATTAATGTCAGGATTAAAAGTCGTTTCATGAGATTTCCCCCTGAGAAATTGATCATCACGGATCGCTTGTTTTTCAGACCACTCAGCAAGAAAGGGAGATTGAGAGAAATTACCTGCCGCTGTGTAAACAGGTCATATGGGCTGTGATTCAGGGAAAGTTAGATAGGGTACAGATGGATGACAAGAGGATTGCTCCTGTCACACCTTCGGTGGCTACCTTATGAGCAATAACTTGATCGATCTCACAAGTTCAGGGGTTTCTAGTGTAAGGAAGAATACTCCTGAACTGAGTGGGTGACCTGACTGATCGATCCCATCCCAACTGACCTCATGATGACCTGCTGGTCTGATTGCTGAGATCAACTGTCTTACCAGACGACCGTTCACGTCATAGACGTTCACCGAAACATTTGTGAGAACAGGAAGATGGAATGAGGCAGTCGTCGAGGGATTGAAGGGATTGGGAAATGCAGGGTAAAGCTGAGCAGAATGGGGTAACTGTCCTTGAGCACCCGGTCCCGAGCCTACGATATCCGCATTCACGAAATAATTGAATGTACCGTCATAATTTCCGATGGCCAGATCGAGATCCCCGTCGTCATCCAGATCACCCAATGCCGGGGCAGCATTCTGTCCGGCAGTGATGCCCTGCACCACTGTGGGTCCTTCAAACCACAAGCCTTCAACATTCTCAAAGAACTGGATCTCGTGAAAAAGATCACCGGTGAGAATATCAATGTCGCCGTCATGATCAAAATCCAGACAGCTGGGAACGCAGTTATTGCCTACATCCAGACCCTCAAAGAAGTTTACAATCTCCTCCCATACCGGAGTTTCAGCTGATCCGCTGTTCTCAAAATAATGCAATTCACCATCTTCATTGCCGGCGACAATATCAAAATCATGATCATGATCCATGTCCACCAGCCGGGGTACGGAGAAGCCTCCCAGATTAACCCCCGCGAAGGCGTTCGACTCAAAGCTGAAACTGGTTCCGGTATTCAGGTGCAGAAAGAGGTTCCCCGACAGATCCCCAACTACCGCATCTACCAGCAGATCACGATTCACATCAGCCAGGCTGATGGCACTATAGATGGAGTGGTCTATACTGGCGAAGCGACTGTGGTTGGCTTCCCAGGCGGGAGCATACAGGTTTCCCGTGTTCTGATAGTATTTGATATCACCGAGCTGACTGCCGCTCACCATGTCAAGGTCACCATCCCGGTCGAAATCGTAAATGAAGGGGGAACTGGCCACACCGACATCCAGTACGCCTCCGAAGAGTGTGTTGTTCGCAGTCCAGGTGGGATCATGCAAACCACCCGAATTGACGTAATAGGATAGCGGCCCGGAGGAGGTTCCATAGACCAGGTCCTGGAATCCGTTCCCGTTGAGGTCGCCAAGAGAGGGGGAATTCCAGTAGGTGGATTGCGCCAGTCCCGGGAAATAGGTTGGATTCTGCTGCCACTGCCACGAACTGCTGTCACCGATGTTCAGAAAGAACCTGAAGCCTGTACCGTCCCGCCCCACGAGCAGGTCGAGATCACCGTCGGCATCCAGATCATTGAGCCAGGGATAGGCGTAGAGACCCACGTCAGACAGGTATTCATTGTTAGCTTCAGAAAACACAGCCGTCCCTGGATCACCAGTATTGGGATAGATACGGACCTCACCACTTTCGCTGAATCCCAGCACGAGATCAGCATCTCCATCATCATCCAGGTCACCGAAGCTGGGTACTGGATTGGATCCTGCTTCCAGGTCTGCAAAATAGCCCTCGATGTGTTGAAAATCCGGCGAACTCATACTCCCCGTGTTCTCATAATAATTCAAACCGGTGAAGCCTCCACAGATCAGGTCCAGATCCCCGTCACCATCCAGATCCGAGCAGACGCCCATCTCAGCATCCAGGGATTCTACCGCTCCAAAGAGATCTGGCCCTGGAACGAATGCAGGTACACTCGGGCTTCCGACGTTCTCCAGGTAGAGCGGACGATCCACGGTGCTTCCCAGGATCATGTCAAGATCCCCGTCGGCATCGAGATCGAACAAGCGCGGTTGTGAGAATGGCAATGAGGGCACACCGCTGGGATTGAACATGAAATCGTTCTGGATCCAGGGCTGACCGTGCAATGAGCCGGCACCCAGCATAAGTAGACCGGCGAGCAGAGATGGTATCGAAGGAGGATTCACGAGGATCACAGGCCCTTTCATGATAGGTAACATACGGCCGGTCCGGGCAGAGAACAAGTCCCGTGGAATGACCTCTTCCTGGAAAGAGACAGGCTTCTGTCTCAAATCAGATGGAGCCCTTTGAGAGCTGGAACTGGTAGAAATGCAAATGAGCTGCCGGGTGGATCACTCCGACAGCTCATTCACTGCTTAATCGCCCTGATCGAAGAGGATCCTATTTCAGATAGGTCATCTTCCCGGTGAGTTGTGTATCTCCCGCAATGAGACGATACAGGTATATGCCGGATTCTACGGCCGTGCCAAGCTGGTCCAGACCGTTCCATACCATCTCATAGCTGCCAGCAGCCATGGCGGCATTCACCAGCTCAGTCACAAACTTTCCCTGGCCATTGTAGACCAGTAACTGTACCCGCTGATCATGTGGGATCTGAAAGCTGATGGTGGTACTGGGATTGAATGGATTCGGAAAATTGTTGAGTGCATAGGTTTCAGGTACTGCTGCTCCAGCGATGCCCGTGACTGTCTGTACTGAATAGGATCCGGTCTCAGACGTTGTTACGCCGCCGGCATCATCAGTTGCCACCACCCAGTACTCCACATCAGCTGATGCTTCCTGTGCCGGAATGGTACCGGAGTAGACATCACCGGAGGCTGACATCACGGCCAGCATCTCCACACCGCTGTTCACCACATAGTTCAGGATGACATCGGTCACTGTCCCGTTATCTGTCACGGTGGCTGTCACTGTAACCGCCTGCACCGAAGTTGGATTGTCAGGTGCGTGGTCAAGATCGGCTATGACCGGTGCTGGATCCGGGAAAACAAAATCTGAGAGATAGCGTGGAAAGAGTTGGTACCCGTCAGTATAGGGTTCCGAGTTGTCATACTGACCGGCGATGGCCTGGAGTGTGAATTCCCCTTCAGGCTCTGCGGTGCCATCGATCTCGGTTTCCTTATCGATACGCATCACCATGGTTCCGCCGCTGGGATCAGTAATGTCCAGATTGGCGTTCTCACCCCCGTCCGGCCAGGGATCACCCCCCTGGATGCTCACACCATGAACGATGACCAGTTCCGATTCATAATCCTCACCGTTGGTGATGATCTCGGCGATGGTCAATTCCTGAAAGGCCGGTAAGGGATTGCCACTGCTCAGAATGGTGATATCCGCCGCCAGCAGCGGGACGACCTCCTTCTTGCCGTTATAGGTATCCAGGTTGCCGGTCACCAAGATCTCGTCTCCAGCGGTAAGACCCAATTCATCCGCAGCACTGAAGGAGAAAGTGAAAAGGATGATACCGCCGGTGGCATCCTGAAGCCCGTACTCGGTGGCACTGCCAAAATTCGGAGTGGTAATGATCCCCTGGACCATGACGGTCTCTCCATCATCCATGGCCCTCGCTTCGGCGATGCTGATCGTCTCCAGCGAGCCCAGCTCTGTGATCCATGTTTCGATGGCTGAGATCTCAGCCGGTGATAGCGCATTGCTGGGTGGCATCTGCTGGCCGTAGTTACCGCTGTTTGTGATCTTATTGTACAGCACTGAATTTGCGGCATCTCCGGGCGCTATCCGCAGCGCAGGTGCATAGTTCTGTGAAACGACGTCCACCAGGTTATCGAAGCTGCTGCCGGCAGCCAGGCTGAGCCCACCACTGTTGCCATGACAACCAGAACAGTTCTGATTCCAGATGGGCTGGATCTCAGTCTCATAGTCAACCGCCCAGGCTGTGACACTCAGGAGCAAACAGGCCAAAACAAACATTCTTTTCATTGGGACCTCCAGGGTGAATGCAAATCGATCATCACTTGATGCTGCCACGATAAACAATGATCAACGGATACTCAAGTGATAATAATTATCGTTAATTAATTGTGTTCTGGGTCGTTTGGGAAGAAGTACAGGGGTTCATTGGATCTCAGATAAAAAGCATCCTTCCGGTAAACCGCACATCTGACTGCTTTTGAACGAAAACGGATGGTTTGCTAAGAGATCTCTTCGGATTTGACGGTGACCGGAGACATCGCCAGGCGAAAATAGAAGATACTTCCCTTGGGATCACCGGTACGGTAGCCGATCTGACCGCCGTGGGCATCGATGATCATCTTCGAAACTGCCAGTCCAAGGCCGGTTCCCAGATCGAGAGCTTCATTCTTCTGCTCAAGCTGGGCGTATTTGTCAAAAATGGTGTCCTGGAATTCCTGGTTAATCCCTGGTCCATCGTCTTCCACGGAAAATTCCATGGCCTGGCCTGCAAGGTCATCGATCACCTTCAAGCGGATAATCACCTTTGTGCTTTCGGGTGTATGTTTGATGGCGTTTCCAAGGAGATTGGTGATCACCTGCTCCATCTTGCGGGGATCACACATGCATTTGGGCAGATCCTCCTGATAGATGAAATCAACAGTGGTCTGTTTTTGCTCGGCGATAGGTTTCAGCATCTGAATGGATTGCGAGATCGTCGTTTTAAGATTCACGGATTCCTTGTTGATGGTCATCTTTCCGGCTTCAAATTTTGAAAAGTCCAGCATCTCATTCACCAGCAGCAACATCTTCTGGGAAGCCTGGGTGATGGTGGAGGCGATCTCCTTGATCTTGCTGGGTTCCTTGTTGCCCATCTTGAGTAATTCCGAGTAGCCAAAGACCGAGGTCAAGGGGCTGCGAAGATCATGAACGAGCATGGCTGTGAAGTCTGCCTTCATTTTCAGCATGTTCTCCACCTTCTCCCTCTCGGCATTCCGGATCAATCGCTGGCGGTAAATGAGGAAACCAACGAACAACAGGGAAATGACTATGGAGAAGGTGAGGATGCTCACCAGCAGGTTTGCCTTCTTGCGATAATCCAGTTCCTGGACCAGGTTCTTCTGCTTTAGCAGATCAAGTTCCTTGTTCTTCTTGTCCAGCTCATAGATGATCTCCAATTGAGCCAGCCGGCGGTTGCTCTGCTGTTCGTGGATCTCATCTCGTGTGGCCTGATAGCTCTGCAGGAAGGAAACCGCCAGATCTTCCTTGCCTGTACGGGAATAAACATCCGCCAACAGACGATAACATTCCTGCACCACGTCTTGGGCTTCGATACCCTGGGCAGTCTTCAATCCGCGCTGCAGGTAACTGGTAGCCTGTGTATAATCCTGAGCCCGTGCATAGGCTGCACCGATCTTCTGGAGGGAGTTGGCCAAAGCACGCTGACTTCCGGAAGCTTCCAGGACCGTAACGGCCTCGTTGAAATTCTGAATGGCCTTTGAAAAATCACCAGCCTGCTGATAGATCTGTCCGATATGCAGAATGGAATTGGCAATGTTCACCGGTGTGTCGAAGATGCGTTTCAGGACCAGTGCCCTGGTCTGGTATTCCAGTGCGATCTGAAATTGTCCCTGTTCCTCAGCTAATTCTCCCATGCTGGCCAGCATGGTGGCCAGGTTCAGTGAGTCGGCGTTGGATTCAGCTAATTGCAGACTCTCCCTGAATTGCGTGTCCGCATCCTCGAAATCACCACGGGCCAGATATATGTGACCCAGCCTGTTCAGGGTTGAGATGGTGCCTTCGTCTGCTGGGAGTACACGATAGATCTCCAGGGCGCGCTCATGGAAGCGCAGGGCTTTCTCGGACTGTTGCCAATCCTGATAGATATCACCGACCATACTCACGGTAGCGGCGACATTGTTCTGGTCATCGATATCCTCAAAGATCATCAATGCGCGCAGATGACTTTCAAGTGCCTGGTCATTCTGGCTCAGATCCTCATAGATACGACCCAGATTGTTGTAGGAGAGGGCGATTCCCCCGACGTTACCGGCCTGCTCATAGAGTTGCAGTGCAGCATTGATGTGATCAAGAGCCATGCGGTAATCGCGTTGATTCCAGTAGTAGTAGCCAATGTTCTCATTGGCCCTGGCCTCCCCATTAGAATGCCGCAGGGATTTGGCCAGATCGACGGCCAGTTCACCAAAGCGCAGGCTCTTGGGAGGATCAGTCAGCCGGTACGCTTTGGACAGTTCGTTCAGAATGTCCAGAGTCGCACGTTCCTCGGTGCTTTTGAGCTCCTGCTTGAGACTGTCAACGTCTGCAGCCCAGACTTGTCCGGCGCTGAACACCAGCATCATGATGATGATCATGCCGATACGGGCTCTGGTCTTACTGAAGGGCAGGAAAGGGTATCGCGATTTTGTCATTTTCCAACTTCGCTTAGATATTTTTTCAGGTTGTTAGTATAGACATGGAGAAACGATTTCCCAAACAACTCCTGTTTGCATGTGATGATGAATTTAGCACTGGGAATCTGAAATGCAACCACGGCCAAGGTTTTGTCTGGGTGCATTGATCCCGTGCACACCCCGAGTGACTGTATCCTGGGCAGGAAGGGATTTTTTCCTGATGATTCTATGCACGAGGCTCGCCGGATTATGGGTGATCTCGCCTCAATGCAGTGCGCAGCCGCATCCACGAAACTCCCTGCCGTTCAATTAGATGATGACCAGCGTACTGAACAGTTCACCCGTTGCGTCATCCATACAGCTTTGCGAGGTCAGGCTGATCTCCATCTTGACATCTTTGTTCTCGAACGATAAAGGTCAGGTGTTCATTGCAGGTCAGTACCAGCGCGGGATGTTGGACCTCTCGCAGCAAGGCGATCTGTGCCTGTCCCGGGATGGGAAGTGACAAATGCAGTAGCGCCAGGATGAACATGCAGGACTTGCTTCGTATCTAATGCACCATCCAGTTCCTCCTCCTCTGAGAATCCAGTCCCCCTTCCTATCATTTTCGGTGAATGATATTGAATCTTAAGCCGGGAATAGCGCTCCCGACCAGCTGACCTTCAGCTGGCTTTCAGCTGACCTTCAGTCTGTCCCGTATCCAGTACGGCGTATAAACAACCCAGAAGAACAAATAGCCCAGGATCATCACGAAGGGAATATGAAAGGGCGGTGCAGGCAGGATATCCATCAGTGAGCCCGCCAGGGGACGAAACCGCAGATAGAAGTAATTGGCCTCACCGCCGATGATGTAGTTCAAGGGCAGAACCACCAGCATGGCATAAAAGGAGATCTTGAACACCCGCCAGATGGACGGGACCGTGGGACGATGACCTTCGACAACGGTGAAATAAAGGGCCCCCATGAGCAGGATCCAGTGGGTCAGCATGTACATCTGGTAGTTGAGATCCGGCCAGCCCCAGGCCAGGTCGGGAGTCAGCATGGCCATGGATGCTCCGGCGAAGGTCCAGAAATAGATCACTTCGAAGGCCAGACCACGCTTTCCATTGATGAGGGCAATACCAATGATGAAGTTTGCTATCTGGCACATATGTAATGGTAGCCAGATCTCCCAGGCCTCATTCATTATGAAGACCCCGATAAAGGGTTTGGCCGTTCCGTAGATGATCATGAAAACACCCAGGCTGACTGAGAAGATCCTCTTCAGGCGCTCGGACGCATAGTGTTTCAAACCGATGGGGATGGAAATGGAGAGCAACAGGACAAGGAATAGCGCGATCAGATGATCACGATTGAATAGTGCAAATGGCTCGGCCATGGATGGTGTTCCTCACTGGCAATATCATGGATAGACAAGTTTGGACCTGAATATATCAGACCGGGGTGGAAAACCAAATTCAGGGAAAGTCAGGTCACATCAGGGTGTTGACTGTTCGGGAGGCACCAGGTGAATGGTGAGGTAAACCTCGTTCAGTGTCCCCGCGTATCCCAGGGCTCCGTTGTCGAAGAAATTCCGGGTCTCATGATTCAGCGGAAAGTCAAAGAGGAAATAGTGCCGGTAGAATTTCTCATCCATGGTACCAATGACAATGTCATAGACACCAGGTTGATTTCCCTGCATGGAGAGAACAGGTCCCGGGAACGAGAAGGCCTGCGGCATTAAAGGTGGATCGGCCTCTCGCTGATAGAAATAGACCGTATAGAAATAGGCCTCCGGATCCTCTGGCCAAATGACCACGGCAGTGTCAATGCTCATCGTGGTATGGATCACCGAATAGTCGGATATCCCCCCGATTCCACAGGAGCAGGACTCCACTGAATCAGGGACAACATTAAGAAGTTCTATTGGTGCATCCGGGGAGAAGGATGTTGAGTAGACTTCGCCATCCGTAAGTATCTTTAATGTGTACGTCTCCCCAACATCAAGGCTGAAATCCACGCGATCAAGTTTGTAACCCCCATAGCTCTGCGTGTCCTGGGCCGCAGCGAGAGAGTCCAGATCAGGCGGTCCATCGGGCTCATATTCGTCAAAATTGAAGTAAACATAGCTGGACGCGGAATCATGCCAGGAAAACGTGCTCAGTGTGTCGTTATTCCACAGCAGAACTGCTTCTGCATCTCGTAGGTGTGCGCCTTCGATGCTCATGGTATCCGTAATGGTAAATGTACGGTCAATGCGGAGAACCGATTTTCCCAGGTTCTGTGGATAGAAATCACCTTCTATCTTCAATTGTCCTTCATAATCCAGATTGAACTCTGTGGCCAGAAATTCCTCAGTACAATTCCAGATCGATCCCATTACGAGGAGCATCAGTAAAATATGTTTACAGGAATGCATCTGGTGCCTCTCAGAAAGTGAAGGTCAAGCCGATGGTGGGCATGATGGGGAACATGGATGTAGCAGTGACCAGCACCGGTAATTCGGAGTGATCCCACTGGTATAACAACACGTTAAAATGATTAAGTACGTTGAGTATTTGAGCCTGGAATTCAGCATCGGCTCCCCGGAACCGGAATGTGCGACTGTAACTGATATCACCCCGGTTGTACTGCGGGAAGAAGGCGCTATTCCGGGATCCCGAAATATCGTTCTGGAGCAGATAGGGTTGGAACCAGCCTTCGTTGCTGCTGCCTCCATACATCTTCCCCACCACCGGTGTATAGGGCTGACCTGAACTGATGGTCCAACTCAGCCCCAGTCGACGCTTCTCGCTGAGCTCATAGTTCAGGACCATTTTGAAATTGTGTTCCTTGTCGTATTTGGGAGGATAGATCTCGCCCTTGGGCTCTTCAACTTCACCATTACTGTCCAGATCGATACGCTTCTCGATATGGCTGTAGGTATAAGACAGCCAACCGCTGAGGCGGCCGGTGGAGCGCTTCCAGATGGTCTCAAAACCATAGGCGAGCCCTGTACCGGCGATGAAATCATCCTTATCGTCATATATGCTCTGGATGGGATTGTTGTCCAGCAGGTTGTGGTAGGGTTTGTAATAGACTTCCAGGGAAAGCTGATTCCCGTTCCCCAGCCAATGCTCAATCCCAGCGATAAAATGCAGTGCCTGCTGGGGATCCAGGTATTCCGGCACCGGCAACCAGAAATCGACAATACGCAACAATTCGTCATCATTATTTGAGGTGAAGATGAATTGGGTATAATTACCTGTACTGAACTTCAGGGCAGTATTCTCAAACAGACGATATTTGAACCCGGCTCGCAGATCAGTCCATAATCGATCGGACAGGGAGTAATCGGTGGTCCTGAATCCCAACTGGACATTCAGCAGCGGCCCGATGCTCCAGGTATCCTGCAGGTAGAAGCTTAGCAGCTGGGGTTTCTCACTCTGATCCAGAAAGGGGATCCCATCATTGGTGAACCTGAACTTGAATGCCAGTTGCTTGAATTCCAGACCGAATTGAACCCGATGATCGTCGTTCATTTTCCAGTCCAGACGCTCGTCCAAAGTTTTATCCTTTAATGTATTGGTGATGATAAAATCCGTTTCAGAGCTGTTCCCCAGCGTATCCGTGACGGTCTGGGTGAATTTCACATCGAAGTCATATACACTCTGAGCGATCATTGTCTCTGCGAACAGGCTGGGATTGATCACGCTTTTCAGGACGAAGCTGTTCGTGCGATTCCCCCAGATCCAGTTCAGGTCGAAGTCATATTCTGTGCGTCCGTCTCCCCCGGTCTCGAAATTGAGAGTCAGATCATCGGAACCAGAGTAGCCGTTGATATCCAGCCGATGCTTGGGGGTGATCTGGGTGTGTACTTTACTCTGGAAATCATAGAAGAAGTACGGGATGGTGGGAATGGTGTCATTAATACTGTGGAGGTTTTCCGCTACCTTGTCGAAATAGGTCCGCCTGATACTGAATATCCAGCCGCCATTGTAAAGCGGTCCCTCAAGAAAAGCTTTTGAACTCAGCAGGCTGATGTTGACTGCTCCGTGGCTCAGATCGAAATACCGACCCCAGGGCCAGTGCTTGCCCAGCTTGCCACCCTGGGGACTACCCTCCTTTGTGCTGATCTCAAGAATGGATGACAACCGACCGCCATAGCGTACAGGGAAGCCGCCGGCCTGGAACTCCGCGTTGCTGATGGCATCCGTGTTGAAGGCTGAGAAGATCCCGCCGAAATGGTAGGGATTATAGACCTCGATCCCATCCAGCAGGATCAGATTCTCATCGGGACTGCCGCCTCTCACCACCAGCGCGGCGCTGAAGTCATTCTGTGCCACTACTCCTGGAAGCATCTGAATGGACCTGAACACATCGGCCTCCACAAAGGCCGGTACTACCTCCAACTCCCGGGTGGACAGGTTTACCCGGCTGACCTCTACTGCCTTTTCGAAACGTGTCCGGTCTGCAGTGACCAGGACTTCTTCACCTTTCAGATCCTCGGGTAGCAGATCAAGGTCCAGGCGGAGGTCCAGATCAGCGACGAGTTCTACTTCTCTTTCCTCCAGTTGATACCCGATGAAGGACACCTGCAGGGTGTAGGATCCAGGCGGTAGCTTCTTGAGAACAAAGTAACCACGCTCATCTGTGGTCGTGCCCCGGTTGCTGCCCTGGAGAACCACGTTCACATAAGGCAGGGATTCAGCCGTGTCGGCGTCCTTGATGAAGCCGTTAATGGCTGAATTCTGACCGAATACTGTGGTCCCCAGTAGAGAAAGGAATGCGATCTTGAGCCGAAGGCCGCTCACGCAGTCAGGTTCACCATTTATTTATCCAAACCAAGCATTATTCATTCCTTGAATGCGTTACTATGGAATATGTGCCCCTGTTATTCAACGACGTAAAGAAATGAATGCTGCTTGGGAGCTTGATCGTCCTGAAAGCGGCAGCGTTAACTCAGGTTATCGAAATGTCAGTTTGGTAAGTGGAGACTTATGGACTGTGTCTAACGGCTCATCTGCTGCTTCTCCCGGAGAAACATTAACCCCAGGAAATAGAACGCAACCACAGCAAAGCAAAACCAGGCTTCACAGGCGAAGATCCGCCGGATGAGCATGTCCTCCACCGGATCGGTGGTGAGCATACGAATACCCGAGTAGAAGGCGCCAACGATGAAATGGATCAGTATCATGGTGTGCACCCAGCCAATCCAACGGGTATCGCCTTGTTTTCTCGAGCGCCAATAGGCCGCACCAATGATGCTAAAGATGGCTACATAGAACAGGATCTTTGTCCATTCAGCCGCCAAACTGTAGAATTCTGGATAGAACATATGCCGTCCCCTGTTTATTGACTGGTTCCGAGCCGGATTCTCATGAGATCAAGATAAAGGACCAGGATGGGTATGAAGCAGACCACCAGTACCCCATAGTTCCATGGATGCTCGTTCCAGGCCCCTCCTGGCAAGGTGACCAGCAGATACAGGAGAGCCGTCACCAGGAACGTAGTGAGCAGAAAATAGCCAAAACGCAGGCTCTCCGGTCGGCGCTTGAAATACCCCCACACAAATACAACGGAGAGCATGATGATGATCGCGTCCAGATTGCCTAGAATGACCAGCATGATCCAGCGCAGATCCGACCAACCGCCTTGGGGAGCCGGCGCCAGGATAGTGAACGGTAGTCCACGCAGGATGTGACTGAACTCCAGGAGCAGGCAAGCGAAATGAACAAGTTGAACGACGGCGTAATAGCCTATGAGAATATTGCGATATATGGGCTGTCCAACCTTCAAGATGCGATGGTAGTGTTGGATTGTTAACTTGATTCAATGAAGCTATCTAACTTCGAACTGAAACTGTCTTAAAGATGATACCAAGCGGCATTCAGCCCAATAAATTAATCCATGGCATGTTACCACGGTTGAATGTTTGCCAACGTGAATGCAAAATACCGGAACAACATGACTGCCAACGAGTATTCATACATCGCTCCGATCCCGATAAGGTAGGACCCGGAGTTGGAAGCAGGGGGTGAGAAGAGGAACATGAACGTAGCAGAGTTCATCATCAAAGCGCTGGAACTGGAGGGCGTCGAATACGTGTTCGGAGTCCCCGGTGAAGAGACCGAAGACCTCCTCTTCGCGCTGGAGAACTCACCCATCAGATTCATTCCCACCAGGCACGAACTTGGCGCGGCCTTCATGGCTGATCTGCATGGTCGGATCACCGGCAAGGCAGGCGTCTGCCTGGCCACGCTGGGCCCCGGCGCCACCAATCTCATCACCGGGATTGCCGATGCCTATCTGGATAAGGCTCCCATGATCGCAATCACCGCTCAGGCAGGTTCAGAACGAATACACAAGGAGAGTCACCAGGTGCTGGATATTGTGAATATGCTCCGGCCTATCACGAAGTGGAATACCAGCATTCAGAATCCCAAGATCGTTCATGAGGTGGTACGGAAGGCGTTCAAGCTGGCGGAGTCCGAGAAGCCCGGGCCCACCCATATCGAATTACCGGAGGATATCGCAGGCATGCCGGTGGATCTCGAACTTCTGGCCCCCACCCGGGTTCGACGCCCTGCCCCGGATTACAAAGCCGTGAATCAGGTCATCGAGCTGATGCGGGAGGCGGAAGCTCCGGTGATCCTGGCCGGGAACGGTGCTATCCGTAAGCTGGCCAACAAGCATCTCAGGGAGTTCGTTGAACTAACTGATATTCCAGTGGTGGCCACCTTCATGGGCAAGGGAGCGATCGATGACCGTGACCGACATTCATTGTTCACCATCGGTGTTCCAGGGCGGGATTATCCCATGTGCGCTCTTGAACGCTCCGATCTAATCATTACTGTGGGTTATGATATAGGTGAGTATGCGCCCCAGAACTGGAACCCGCAGGGTGACAAGGCCATCATACATATCGACTTCAATGGAGCTGAGGTTTATGAATACTATCAGCCACAGGTGGAGGTGATCGCTGACATCTCTGCCTCCCTGTGGGAGTTGAACCTGGCCGTGAAAGAAGCGGGCCTGCGCTACCATCCGACCTGGTACAAGGGTCTCCGCAAGGCAATTATTGAGGACTTCGCGGAATACCGCCTCTCCCCGGAAGAGGAGTTTACCGTTCCCGGGACATTGCACCTGATCCGTGAAGTCATGGATCCTGGGGATATCCTGATCTCCGATGTAGGCAGCCACAAGATGTGGATTGGTCGGAACTTTCCTGTGTATGAGCCCAACTCCACCTTCATATCCAACGGATTGGCTACCATGGGGATTGCTCTGCCAGGTGGGTTGGCAGCTAAACTGGCGCGACCTGACAGGCATGTCG
Organism: uncultured Lentisphaeria bacterium; assembly: GCA_964454335.1. Taxonomy (GTDB): domain Bacteria; phylum Fidelibacterota; class UBA8477; order UBA8477; family JABMPR01; genus CAYVVT01. The sequence continues at coordinate 89,328 of CAYVVT010000011.1, forward strand.
TCACCGCAATGGGTGACGGGGGTTTCCTGATGAACTCCCAGGAGATCGAAACGGCCAGGCGCCTCGGGGTGGGATTTCCTATCCTGGTCTTCAATGACAACGATTACGGTCTGATCCGGTGGAAACAGACCAGCAGTAGCGGTAAGACCTTTGGTACGGCACTGACCAATCCTGACTACGTGAAACTGGCGGATAGTTTCGGGATAACGGGATATGCTCCTGGCAATCTTGATGAATTGGCCCGGATCCTGAAGGACGTAATAAGATCTCAGGAATTGTGTATTGTTGAGATCCCCATCGATCCAAAGGTGAATTACGAATTGACTCAGAAACTCAACCGTGATATTTGCGAAATGTTCGAGTTTCCAGCCATTGAGAAGGGAGGATCATCCTCATGAAAGCGATAAATCCGGCAACCGGCGAGCTGATCAAGGAATATGGTGAACATAGTGTAGAAGAGGTTCAGTCAATTCTGGCTGCGACGCAAAATGCTTGGGAAGGCTGGCGGAATACACCATTCGGTGAGCGTCGGCGCCTCATGCATCAAGCGGCAGAAGTTCTGCGCAGCAACCAGGAGGAATACGCCCGTATCATGTCTCTTGAAATGGGCAAGGTGATCAAAGAAGCCCGGGCAGAAGTCGAGAAATGTGCCTGGGTCTGTGATTATTATGCGGAGAATGCGGAGACATTTCTCCAGGATGAGATCATCCAGACCGATGCCTCGCGTAGCTTTGCGTCCTTTGATCCTCTGGGTATCGTTCTGGCGGTAATGCCCTGGAATTTTCCACTGTGGCAGGTTTTCCGCTTTGCTGCACCAGCGCTCATGGCCGGGAATGCCGGTGTACTCAAGCACGCCTCCAATGTTCCGGGATCAGCGCTGGCGATCGAATCCATCTTCCTTCAGGCGGGATTCCCGAAAAACCTGTTCAGCACCCTGTTGATCCCCGCCCGGGATGTCGAATCCGTCATCGTCGATAAACGTGTCCGGGCGGTGACGCTCACCGGCAGTGAACCTGCGGGTATGCAGGTGGCTGCCATCGCCGGCCGCGAATTGAAGAAGACTGTACTGGAACTGGGCGGATCCGATCCCTACATCGTCCTGGAGGATGCCGATATTGACGCCTGTGTGCGAACCTCTGCCCAGGCACGGATGATCAACACCGGTCAGAGCTGTATCGCTGCCAAGCGGTTCATCGTCGTGGAATCCAGGGTTACCGAGTTCGAGGCCGCCCAGGCTGAGATCCTTTCAAACATGGTCATCGGCGATCCTCTGTCAGAGGAAACACAGGTGGGTCCTTTGGCCCGAGAAGATCTCCGAGAAGAGTTACACGACCAGGTAAAGCGCACACTGGATGCCGGTGGTCGTCTGGTGACGGGTGGTTCTGCTGTACCGGGTCCAGGCGCATTCTACAAGCCCACAGTTGTGAGCGATGTACGCCGAGGGATGTCGCTCTATCACGAGGAGACTTTTGGGCCGGTTTCAGCCATCATCAGCGTCAAGGATGCGGATGAAGCTGTGGCGGTGGCCAACGATTCTGATTTTGGACTGGGTGGTTCGCTATGGACGAGAGATATCCAGAAAGGGGAAGCCCTTGCCCGGCGGATCGAAAGCGGAGCAGTCTTCGTTAACGGTATGACAAAATCAGATCCGCGCCTGCCATTTGGCGGTATCAAACGTTCCGGTTATGGTCGTGAACTATCGCATTACGGTATCAGGGAATTCGTCAACATCAAGTCGATCTGGATCGCCTGAACCGATTAAATAGTCCATTTCTCTAAATTGAAAAGGCCCGCCAGAGTGACGGGCCTTTCGTATCTACATGATCAGCCTTGTTTGCTGATCAGGCTGGTTGATATGATCTAGACGTTCCCGGAGAAAAGGGCCATGATCTTCTTTTCCATTTCCTCGCTGATAGTGGTCTCCAGTGCCAGCTCATCCCGCATGGTCTTGAAGGTCTTGATGGTTGTATCCACATCCTCTTCAGAATGAGCAGCCGTGGGGATCATACGGAACATGATGATTCCTCTGGGGATCACGGGATATGCAACCGGGCTGACGTAGATACCATTATTCCGGAGATAGAAAACCATCTTCTTACCCGTCTCCACCTGCACTTCCTCGGGCAGGGTGAGAAAGACCGGACAGATGGGCGCTTTGCCCGGTCCCACGAAGAGGCCGATATCACGCAGTCCATCTTTCAGACGGTTTGAGATGCTCCACATCCGTTCACGGATCTCCTTGCCATCCTTGATCATTTCAAGGGTTTTCATCAGGGATTTCACATATACCATCGGCAGGCTTTTCGCGAAGACCTGCGTCCGGGCGTTGTAGCGGATCCAGTCGATGATCTCCTTGGGACCGGCAGAGAATCCACCGATGGATGCGAAGGCTTTTGCAAATGTACCGAAGTAGATATCGATCTGATCCTGGACGCCGAAGTATTCACCGATACCCAGACCATTTTCGCCCATGACACCCACACCGTGTGCATCATCAACGAACAGGCGCGCACCATACTCGTCCTTCAATCTGCAGATGTCCACCATATTGGCCAGATCACCTGTCATCCCATAGGTACCCTCGATGACGACCAGGACGCCACCCTTCCGATCACGGTTGATGCGTTTCAGCAGGGCTTCCAGGCTATTCATGTCATTGTGTCGGAATACCCGGAATTGTCCCTGGGAAAGGAAGGTCCCATCAACGATGGAGGCGTGAGCCAGTTTATCCATGACCACGACATCATCCGGACCCACCAGCGAGGCGATGGTACCCATGACCCCGAGATAGCCATAATTGAACAGGATGGCGGATTCCTTCTGCTCGAAGGCGGCCAGTTCTCTCTCGAATGCCTTGTGGGTACTCGTGGTGCCGGTGAGCATCCGGGAGCCCATGGGAGAACTGACACTGTGCTCACTCAGGGTTTCCTGTGCGACGGCCTTGATCTCCTCGTTCTGCGCCAATCCGAGATAGTTGTTTACGGACCACATGATGGATGGGACACCCATGAAGTCCATGTGTGGCCCTGGTAACGAATCAAGGACCGGTTTGGTGAAATACTCATCATCCATCTGCCGCAGGTCACCAAAATACCCGTCTGCAGTTTTACATTTGTCAAATAGATCCATTCTATGTCTCCTAAAAAAGCGCCGGGATCGTATTCCCGAGCATCTCCAGTGAAAATTGTTCTCTCGGTATGATGGCGGCGGGTTCTGCCTGGATCACGGGAGCTTCGGCCTGCACTTTCAGCACACCACCCCCTGTGATATTGAGCATGATGGTGGCATCCTTCTCGATGCTGCCATCGCTGCAGGATTTCATCAGTGTGGCCAGGGCAACAGCTGCAGCAGGATCGATGTCTATCCCTTCCAGCTCAAGGAAGAGGCGGTATGCGGCCTTAGCTTCATCGTTGGTTGCGCCCAGCACATCGCCATCTGTATCGGCAAGGGCATCATAAAAACCACCTTCGATGCTGTAGGGTGGTTTACGGTTTGAGAGCACCGGTGCCCAGATCTGTGAAACCTGTTGGCGGGCAACATCCGGATCGATCTTCGCCAGGTCCCGGGTACCAGAGCGCCAGGATTCCTGCAGCAGGAGAAAAGGATAATTCTGAGAGGTGATCAAGCGCATCTTGTTCTCACCAAAACGGCCATCCTCCAGCAACCGGAGGTTTGCCTCCCATGCAGCGATCGCGCCTGTCCCGCTGCCGACCGCCTGGAAATAGAGATCAGGGATCCTCCCAATGGTAGTGGCTGCAGACAGCACGGTGGTAGCCATTCCATCCCGCCGGGCTATGTTCTTGGCTCCCCCTTCAGGAAAGAATCCATCCAGCTGGCAGATCAACTCAGCCAGATGAATGGCATCATAGTAATCGCTGCTGCCTCCCGCGGCGACGATCTTGACACAGTCATTGAGCTCATGGTCAAACCACATGGCATTGAGGTTCCGCTCCGGTATCGCCACGATAAGGGGGATATTGTTCCTTGAGCACACCCGGGCAAAGGCACGAGCTGTGTTCCCCGCCGAGGCTACAACCAGAACATCTTCAAGGGATCCAGGCAGGCTGGCACAGACGCTATAGGCTTCGCATTCCTTGAAGGAGCCGGTTTTCATCCCAGCCCCTTTTTCCGGCCAGTATCCAGAGAATGTGATATAGAGGTTCTCCAACTCAAAGTGTTGTGCCAGAGCGGAGCAGCGATAGGTTACGGGTGCGCTGGAGTCTGCGAGTTCACGCTGGACCGGCAGCCAATCCCGAAATTTGTAAAGACTGGTTTCGTCCTGGTTCACCCTGATCTGTTTTTGAGAATAATCAGCCCGGAGGAAGCTCGTACCTGTGCATCCCCTGTGAGCGAGCATGCGGGTATCTGCGTCGACCAGAGATCCGCAATGGATGCATTTCAGTGAATATTCCGTTGCCATGATCACCTTCGCATTTAATGCAAAGATTATAGTCGTGCCTGGTTTAAAACAAACAGCTTTAACAGCAATATCCCACGGTCATGCTATAATGTTTTCCAGGGATCTTTTAAACATATATCCCTGCAATGCAATAGTTGATAAATACTGGATAATTAATCCAAATAAATGTAGAGCACAACGAGTGCATAAAGCGGCGTTAGTATTACTAGCAGAAATAAACTGGCCCTTTAAAAACAACAGTTTAGACCAGTGACATAAATCACGCATTACGTTGACTTATGTGGGATTATTCAGTACCTTAATTTGCTTCATGACTCTTTTTGCCATGTTTGGCAAATGGGTTAGAAATTATATGGTATGCTCGTAACTGTCTTAGCAACAGCAATGATCCTCAGCGTCACCGGTGTCGCGGTGATGGAGTTCGGTCTGTATGGCCGCACCGAGGCATTCGAATCCGCACATACCATCGAGAACCAGTACACAGTGGAAGGCCATGTGAACAAAGCCCTGTGGCGGGTGAACACCATGGCCGATTCACTGA
>CAYVVT010000012.1:0-93599 GCA_964454335.1 uncultured Lentisphaeria bacterium
AGTCTCTCTCAAAAAATCAGCCCATTCTGTGCCACATGTGCTGGAAGGCTACAGAGATGGGAGGATTTATCGAGATGCTTATCTAAAAACTGTCAGGAGGGCGAGGACATCTTCTGCCGGCTTTGGAACCATATCAGGTTTTGGTATTCCACTTGGCGCAATGATGTTAATCTTTTTCACTTCTTGAAGCTGAGTCAGGCAAAATAGTGAGTTCAGGAGTGTATTTCTGTCATCTCCAGACCGGAGACTTCAGCAAGACGATTAAGATGGTGTATTTGAAGTAAAGCAGGTGATATGGAGGGTTGGGCAACTCGATTAACAATATGTTTCCTTCAGTACAGCATATTGTCGAAACTCAAATATTAACGAGAGGGGAATTTCTATGAATTGGAAACACAAAATAAGTTTCTCATGCCATCTGCTCGCCTCACTACTGCTTTTTGTTTTTGGTTTGGTATATCTGTTTCGCTCAGAGTTTATGCCCTACCATGCGGTGGCAGTTGGCAAAACCTGGGCTGAAGTTGAACCCAATTTTCAAATTCTGATCATTGCTTTGATGAAGGTCCTTGGAGGAGGTTTCCTAGCCACTGGAGTTGCTATGGTGATACTTCTTCTAAAGGCCTTCATTAAAGAATACCGGTGGTCATTCTGGGCTATCCCACTTATAGGCTTGATCGCTGGATTTACATCACTGTTTGTAACGATACATGTGACACTTAACACACCCGCTTCACCACCATGGATAGCTGCCGCATCAGGAATCGTGTTATTGATCATCGGATTTGTTCTTTCAATGTTATCAGGTTCGGAATCAATGCAAGACATCGAAGATGAGACTGATACTGGCAGCGAGGCTGTCAGAGCCAGTTAACGATACGCGCCCGCTTGCTATCCCCAGCACCATCCAATGGAATGGAACAGGTGACGCAGGCAATCCTGAGAGTACAGGTGTATATTTCTGTCTGTTACTGACAGGCAATTATACCAAGACGATCAAGATGGAGTACCTGCGCTAAAGCTTCGGTACATGAATCTATCTACGCTAAAGCTACGATAGATAAATGTATCTGAAGTAATTAAGAATTTGGAATTGGGAATTACGTGAAGGGCTGGCATTCGCTGGCCCTTTTCTTATGGGGACCACTACTTCTATCCAAAGCACCCATCCTCGATACTCCCTTGTAGACTAATAATTAGTATTTAAGCATATCAATATGATATGAGTTTAGATCAATGTGATGGCTCATCATCCCTTCGCCTCTACTCACTTCTACTTAGTATCATGTTGTTATTATTGTAGATAAAGCCATTGATTTACCTCTGGCACAAGCATTGATCTATTAGCAGACATGATGATGAATGACAAGAACCGAAAGGACTCGATAATGAAAACCAACGACACCAAATTCAGTACACTGTTTGTGGCACTCACTGCATCAGCCAATGCTACTGCTTTAGCCTACGGGATTTATTTGATCTTCACGATTACGATCTGACACAACGATTTTGGGCATTTAAGAACAGTAAAGAATATCATGTTCAAATCAATGCGAACGATTATCTCACTTATCGCTGTGATAATACTCTCAAGTTGTGAAGAACCAGTCGATTATGGCGACGATCTCATAGGAGCTTGGAGCTTACAATCGATGACCACAGGTAATAATACCGAGAACTTTGAGGGAGTCGCTCTGACCGATGCATGGTTTGTTAATATTAACGCAGCAGCGATCAGTTATTGCTGGAATGATCCGGATACCCCCAGGTATTCACATAGTACAAGCATAATCACCGAATTTAAAAGTGATGTGATCGCTACATCTGATGGAGACATACCCTACGAAATTGATGGTGATCATCTCACCATTACTGTATACAATGACCTCGATGAGGCGGCTGATTTGGATTTGATCCGCTACCTAGGCGAGTTTCCCCCTCTTGAATGGATTAATCTGTAAATTTTGATTTTAGAGACTTTTATGCTTTGTGGGGCTAAGTCTTGAACCGCTTTGCCTATTCCGCCTGATTTTGACATCCAGAACCTATTCGTTCGATAAGTTGCTCTGGATCTTGAGGTATTCTGCTCCAAAGCAGAAAGCGTAGCTTTCTGCCAAGCTGACGGCACAGCCGACAGCCACCCACCCAGTCCTTGGGGAGGTCCCCATCCACCTGAATAGCAGCCGTTCCCTGCCTCTCGCCTGCCAAGCCGTAGCCCAGCGGGCGAAGGCTGGTAGCTTTAGCGTAGAGAGGTCACACACCAGAGGGAATTTGCTAATAGACAGCAATGGTGGTAACTTGCATTCACCTGAAACCCTCCATCAGGAAAAGGGGGAATCGTCCGTGACAAATAAAATTATAAAGAGCTCGTTCTACGCTCCCTGCGGCCTCTATTGCGGTGCCTGTGGAGCAACCGACTGCGGCGGTTGTCTCAGCGAGATCATCGATGAGTCAATCGTAACCTGTACGTTTAGACGATGCACAACCGAAAAAAAATTAGAGTTCTGCTGCTTCTGTGATGACTTTCCCTGCAAAGAGCTGAATTACTGGATGCACGATGAATGGCCCCACCACTGGTCTGCCAAGTCTAATCTCAAGTTTATCCGGAAATACGGCAAAGAAAAATGGCTGGAGGTCCAGAAGGAAGAATGGCGTTGCGATTCATGTGGTGAGCCAACGAAGTGGTATCTCCAGGAATGTGCCTGTGGGCTGAAACTGAATGCCTGGGAGCTGCCTGAAGCACATCGTGATGAGACAGGTTCCTGAAACCGTAAGTGATCATCTTGTCGTGTGGAGTGGAAGTTGTGATCCAGGTAGCCCAGTGAGTACGGATGTGTATTTCTGTCGTCTACAAGCAGGAGCCCCGCCTGCCGGCGGGATCCATTACAGCCAAACGATCAAGATGGTTTACTTGAAGTAGTAAGAGATATGAGTGGAGCGCCTGATGAAAAAAATAACCCGAAAAGAATTTCTAAGCATGGCAGTTATGGGTACCGGTGTTTGCTTGTCACCAAAGATCATCTTTGCAGAAGAATTGGTCTCTGATTATCCCACGCAGGAGGCAACAGGTGACCATACCACCGACCCAATCACACTGGCATCCATGAAAGCCCAGCAATATTTCGTAGGTGAATACAACTGCGCTCAGGCCGTGCTCCTGGCAGTGAATGAGGCGAACGGCAAGACTTGTGACTGCTGTCCCCAGATCGCAGCTGGATTTGGCGGCGGTTTAAAGATGGGTGAGGTCTGTGGAGCCCTTTCAGGAGCTATTCTAGCCGCGGGTGTCCAGTATGCTGATGATGAGGACGGCAGCCAGCGTGTTCACGAGAAAACGCAGCGGATCACAAGAACCTTTAGGGATGCCTATGGTGGTGTGCGTTGTGAGGAGATCCGGATAGATAAAACCATCTGCGGGGAATATGTCAAAACGGCAGTGCGGGCTGCACTATCAACGTGAACACTGTATCAGCTAAGTTAAGAGAGACCTTGGGCAGGCAGGCCATCGACAGGCCCCCCATTTTCACAAACAGGCCTAAGTAGATTAATAACAATATGTTTAGATTGCAGGAATCCTGCTTCATAAGCAGGTGGTCAAAACCTTTTGATCCGTTGTATTGCCTGGCACTCTATAATTGATTGTGGATCGTTCGGCTATGTTGATATGAAGGGAATTGATAGGAAGACAGAAACCAATGTGGTGGATTAAAACCCGAGTATTATAGGCGTGGAAGGATCCAGCTCGCATATCTCCAGGCAATCGACCCACCATATTTCAGGTCCTATCGATTGAAAGATGATTGCCTCAATGCTACAGTCTGCGCGCGCAACTGCCATCGTTGTTTCAATCTCTTTATACTGCACACACATCTCAACCCAGAGCAATTCAATTTCAGATCTGGCTAAATTCGCTACCGCAGCTGCTGCAGTGAAAGCATAGATAAGATCCTCGACCCCAGACGTTCTACGAGCATTGATCTTTACCTTCAGCACATATCCCACTTCAGGGTGAACGAACAGATCAGTTGAGACCAATTCTGGGGCAAGTCGATTCCAATTGAAGTATTTCGCAACATGTGCAGGAACCTGTTCGTTGGGAATTTGAGCCTTCAAGAGGACTGGTAATAGGATCAGAATGGGTAGTAGGCATCTTATGGTCAAAGTTGAATTGTCCCCCACACAAGATTTGGATATGATAAGTTAGCAAGTTGAAGGTGTTGATTCACATCTAAAAACCCAACTGCAACGAGAAATTTTGGAATAATGCCACCGAAGGGAGAATTATTCCTAAAAAGCTTCATGGCACACACCCGATGTGGCCTTTTAGTCGCACCCGCCGATGCTTAGGGCTTCGGCTGGCCCTTTTCTTTACTCCAACCCAGTCCCTGGGAGAGCCCAATTCATCTGATTAGATGCCATCCATACATATCAGCAGATAATTGCTCGTGGACATTAATTGCAGTATCTTTGTGCAAATTTTCACTCGTATTCGTTCTCTCTTCATTCTCACCGATTCTCAAGCTTGTCTAATCCAACAGTGCCGCTGGCGAAAGGATTCACCCTGAGAACAATAACTCTAATAATCCTTACCACGGCTTCGATCATTTCAGCCCAACCCACATTTGAATACCTGGGCCTGCAGGACAAGCCGATCTCATGTATGGGAACCTGGGAGGGCATAATTGCAGTAGGTACACAGGGTGAAGGTGTCTATTACCAATGGCATCATGACCTGCCAGATTCGTCCTGGGTTAGTGCCGGATTAACAGATAAAGATATTACGGCCATCTATCCGCACAAATCTGGTCCCCTGGGTTGGAGTATGGGTGTTGGGATTTCTCCAGGGGAGGGTGATTCATCTTTCATCTATTGTGGTTTCATGGGATCAAATTTCTTTCCTAATAGCATGGGTATCTCCGATAGTCTGGTAGAGCGGGTCTTTTACCTGGACGGATTTCCAGATATGACTATTTGTGGCGAGAAATACGCTGCTACAGGCAATGTACTGTATCGCCAGTTGTTTGGAGATTCTCTCTGGCAACCTGTCTACGAAAGTCTGGGCATGGAGGGATCCGGTGTCATTTATGTGAGAGCAGCAGACAACCTGGGTGGATTGGTTCTCGCTGGAGGAAGTGAAGGATTCACAGGGATCCTTCTGATCAAGTCCTACGATTATGGTGATTCGTGGGATTATATCTATCCACCGGGATCTGTTGTAGCCTTTGATTTTTCACTGGATGATTCTGAATCTGATTTTGGTGCCATCTTCGTTTCACACCATTACCAGATAAGCCGCTCTTTGAATGGCGGTGAAGACTGGGAAATCATCTTCAACAATGGCTGGTATCATTTCAATAGCATTGTTATCGATCCAGTTTCATCAATCGTCTTTGCTGGGGGAGGTAACGGACTCGATTCCTCCAGTGCAATCTTGATCTATAGTGCAGATTTGGGGGCTTCATGGGGTGAGATAGACTTACCATCTCCCGGGCCTATCCTGGACCTGGCAGTTACTCAGGACGGTTATGTAATCGCAGCCACACCACAGAGTGGAGTGTTCAGGGCATCCACATCCCAGTTATCAATTGAGGACGTAAAGAAACCAGGTACATATTCTCTCCAGCAAAATTATCCAAACCCCTTCAATCCAGCCACCACGATCGGCTACAAACTCCCAATAGCATCTGCAGTGAATCTGACAGTGTATGACATTGCTGGAAGACAAATCGCGACTCTTACTGACTCTCCCCAACCAGCGGGCTTTTATGATGTCCGATGGAATGGAACTGACGACTCAGGTAATCCAGTGAGCACCGGTGTGTATTTCAGTCGATTGCAAGCAGGGGAATATGTGAAAACTATAAAGATGGTCCTCCTACGCTAGGGCTACGGAGGATAAATCTACCTACGCTAAAGCTTCGGTACATGAATCTATCTGCGTTAAAGGTATCTCCATCGAGCGCCGGTGAACGATCAATATTCATATATCGAAGTCTACGCAGCGGCGTAGATAGATGGCCTGCTCACACACCAGAGGATATTTGCCAATAGACAGTAATTGCAGTAACTTTCGTTCAATTCGCCTTACGTCCTCAACCTGCATCACCTGAAACTCTATCTCATTGCGCTGAAATTTTTGGGGAATCCAACCGACAGGGGGAACATCATGAAAAACAGGATTGCTGGACAGCATTATCTCATCTGGGTTTTGATATTGATACTATTTCAAGGATCTAACCTGCTATCTCATCCCGTTTTCCACATTGATGCACTTGATATTCATTCAATTGACCGATCACCCCCCAGATGGAAGAAGGTCAGTGATGAAGCCAATACTGTCGAAGATCTCAGAATCTATCCTCGGGTGAATAGGATCCATACCCTTCGTGAGACCTATCACTGTGTCGATAGCGCTTCTGTGACCATGATGGATGGGGTTTTGGGTCAATGCACCTACACCTATGACAGCTTTGGGAAAATGACCTCATATCTGCGATTGGACCGGTATGGAACGATCTGGGAAAATTCTCTGCGGGAGACCTATACCTATGATCAAAATGGGTTGAAGATCTCAGAGGTATATGAAGAGGGGATCCAGGCTGGGACCGCTTGGGCGTTTACCGGGATGGAAACCTATACATACGATGAAAACGGTAATTTGACCTCCGAATTATACGAGGAATGGGATGGAAATGCCTGGATAAATGAGGAACTGGATCTATTGACCTACGACAGCACCGGTTATCTCATCGTGTATGAAGTTCAAGGCTGGGATGGAACTGCCTGGGTCAGTTGGGTGCTGTTTACCATCACGAATAACGAGGAGGGCTATCCCATCTCTGAGCTATTGGAAGTATGGGATGGCACTGTCTGGGAAATCTGGAGTAGAAGCACATATACCTATGATACGAATGGGAGTATTAGTGTGGTATTGCATGAAGGCTGGGATGGCACTGCCTGGGAGAATGGTGAGCGAGAAACGTTCACCTATGATAGTCACGATAACTTGACTGTTTATTTAGTGGAACTCTGGGATGGCACTGCCTGGGAGAATGTCGAACGAGAAACGTCCACCTATGATAGCAACGATAATCTAACCTCGAGGCTTTACGAAGATTGGTTTGGGATTAACTGGCAGAATTATGAGCTTGAAAGTTACAGCTATGACATTGATGGGAACCTGATCTCGTTTGAATTTGGATCCTGGCATGATGGTAGCTGGATGTCTTGGGATGGCTATCTGATTTTTACCGATCAATTAGGTAATTATTACCTTATACGTGGCTCTAGAGTTGACCTGTACTACATAACAATCACTACTGATACTGAAGAGGAAATCAAAGTTTCCAGCTTCTCACTCAGCCAGAACTACCCCAATCCCTTCAATCCCACTACCACCATCAGATATGAACTCCCAACTCCTTCTGATGTGACTCTGACCGTATATGACATCTCTGGCCGAACCATCACCACACTTAAGGACACGCATCAATTAGCAGGCCATTACGATGTGCTCTGGAACGGCACAGATAACTCCGGCAATCGAGTGAGTACAGGTGTGTATTTCTGTCGACTGCAGGCTGGTGATTACAGCAAGACAATCAAGCTGGTGTACCTGCGCTAGAGCTTCGGTACATGAATCTATCTACGCTAAAGCTACGATAGATAAATCTACCTGCGCTGAAGCTTCGGCAGACAGGTGTATCTGAAATAATGAACGAATGTACAACCCATTGAAGGAGTGTTCATGAGGTCTATCATACTACTTATAGTCATGGTATCTGGGGCGTTTGCACAGGTTGACTCTGTTTTCACATCCCAGAAAATCATCACTGGTGATTTAATCGGAATAAACGAGAAAGAGATATGCATAGCTGACCATCCTTTTGGAAAACAGTGGATACCGATTGATCAAGTAGAGCGTTTTGTTACTAAAGATGGTGAATTGATTATTGGCCCGGGAGCCAGTGAAGAGAACTACAGTAATTACATGGAACGCTTTGAACCGGAGAAGCCAGAGCGTGTGCTGCGTTGGTTGAGAGGAGACAAACGCAAATAATTTTAAGAGCATGTGAGTTCGTGAATAATTGATCTGGCAGGCTCCCGAATCCCGCAGAATGCGGGGGATGGGCAGGCCACCTGATTAGGCGAATGACCTATCGTTTCTTTTAATCTGCTATACAATCACAAACAGGGGAAGAATAATGAAAATACTCCGACACATTGGTTCACTTGCTTTTGTACTTGGACTATTCACAGCCATCTTTGTTGGTTTGCCCTGGTACGTCTACCATGAACCCACATTGCCCTGGTGGCTGAAGGCTGCGATCTATTGTATCATGGGTGGTATCCTGCTGGTTCTGCTGATGGTGGGTATCGAACAGCGGAAAGCAAAAAGCCTCGGTGCAAAACTCCCCGGGATAGAATCTCCCCAGCGTATACTGCTGCAGAGTTCTGTTGAAGTCCCTGGTCATGAGGTCACTGAGATCCTTGGGATGGTCAAAGGACATACGATCTATGCCATCTGGCTGGGAAAGGACCTGTCGGCTCTTGTACGACTGGTTCTTGGCGGCGAGCTGACTGAATACACTGAGATGATGGGACGGGCTCGTGAGGTGGCTACCGATAGGATGATCAGTCATGCTGGGGATATGGGTGCTGATGCGATTATCAACGTCCGCTATATGACCAATAGCGTCATAGGCAGTGCCGCTGAACTTCTGGCATATGGCACTGCTGTTAAGCTCACGAAACTGAGTGCCTAGAGTAAGATTGCAATATTGCTACTAAGCCCTTGACTCGTAATGAGTTGGGGGCTTTCCTCTTTTACGGCTACCTGGTAAATTAGATCCGGCTACCCACGATTTGCTTGGAATTACGTGCCCTTACGTGGAACCGTTTTTATTAGTGGGGTGGTAGCTTGAGCCCAGCCAGGCAAACAACGTGAGCCGGTGGGTCGGCCGGAATCGCGGTACCAGCGAGAGAAAACGGACCGCAGTTTGTCCTACCTATTCTAAAGCTAATTCTGCAGCGATAGCAGCGGAATTAGCCAATCTGTCGAAGTAACCGACAGCCACCCACCCAGTCCTTGGGGAGGCCCCCAATCCCTCTAAATAGATGCCGTCCACTACCTCTCTTAGCTCTAGCCTAATGAGGTCATACACCAGCAGATATTTGCCAATAGACACCAACTCCCTTAACTTCGTATAAATCTAACACTCTGTGGCTGGGGGTATTCATGCGCTATCTCATCTGCCTGGTTGTGATCGTATCCTGTGTATTTGGACAGGATACGCTTGTCACACGATCTGAAGAGCTGCAGATCGTTGCCCACCGGGGAGCCAAACATTTGGCTCCTGAGAACACCTTTGCTTCAGCCCGGAGATGCCTGGAGTTGGGAGTGGATTATGTAGAGATTGATGTACGCATGAGCAGCGACAGCATCTATTACCTCATGCATGATCGGAGATTGAATCGCACAACCAATGGTAGGGGACCGATCAGAATCCGGTCATCACCATATATAGACTCTCTGGATGCCGGAAGTTGGTTTGGGCCAGAATATGCGGGGGAGCGAGTACCACGGCTGGATCAGTTCCTCGATGAGTTCCATGGCGAGATCAAGGTCTACCTGGATCTGAAGGACGCTGATCTCCCCAGTCTGATAGGGCTGATCTACGCTGCAGATTACCAGGATGCCTGCTTCTTCTGGTTCCGGCGAAATCAGAAGATCAGAGAATTGCGAGAACATGATCAGGATCTGACACTGAAGGTGGACGCCAGCACACCCAGACGTATCAAAAAGGTTATGACTTTCAATCCACAGATCATCCAATGCAGACTTCGGGCCCTGAGCCCGCGTTTTGTGCAGACCTGTCAACAACATGGCCTGAAGATCATGATCCTCGCCAGGGGTACCTTCGCGGTAAGACAATATCCCGCTATCATCTGTTCATCCGCAGATATGGTGAACCTGGATCGAGCCGATACTATGATCTATCTGATGCGATGAATAGGTGTATAGGGTACCATCGCATTCGATTAGTTGCTAATATGCAATAATTACAGTAACTTGGGATCACATCACCGCTCGGCCAGCACCAGCATCATCTGAAGCTCTATCTCACTGCTCGACAATTGGGGGAATCCAACCTTAAGGGGGGAATAATGCGCTATCTGATCTGCCTGTCCATGCTTGTGTCAACTGGTTTTGGGCAAGAGGGAACGTTGACTCTCTACCCGGATTATGAATTGGAATTCGATAACTTACTACGGATTGACGGTGACGTACTCTACCTTGAAACAGATGGGCTTGAGCAAGCTCATGCTTTGGATAATGTTCTTGGCATCGTATACCAGAGTAAGACGGCTCTTCCATCAGGTATCACCATCAAACAGAGGTATCCCTTCAAAACAAGAACCTGCCTGCGTACTTGGCTCCTTGGTACCAGTATCTCATTCCTGTTCGGATGGATAGTGGATTCTGATCCGGGAGCGGGAATATTTGCCGGGGCTGGTATCTTTGTCCTTGGAGCAGGACTTTCGTCAATACTGGCAGTTGGAGTAGCAAGCTCTATCTATCAATGGTATGAAGCCAGTTTCATCACGATTGATTTTCAAGACAGAACAGTCTCTCAGAAGCGGAATTTGCTTCAGAACGTTATTGATATGAATTGATGGGATAAAGGATGTTCAATAAGGACAATCAAGATTTATCTATCGAAGTCCGCGCAGCGGCGTAGATAGATGCTGTACTTGAAGTAGGGTGCAAAATGAATGCATTAATCCTGTCCAAGTTTCTCCGCTGGATACTGGTATCACAATTCATGCTATTGAGTGTCAGCGTGTCACAAGAACAGACTATCACTCCCTGCGAGAGGGCTGAATATGATGCAGAGCATTCAATACTCCGCACTGAAGAAATGTTAGAGCAGATTTTTTTCACGAAGGAAGAGATTAGAGAATATGCCAAATGCTACCATAAACTTACTGGTGAATGGGTGGTCTGGGAAATGCGCCCAGCAGTTCGGTTAGTGAAAGCCGTAATCGTTCTTGGTCTGATCATTTCGATAGACTATCTCTTGGAGCAAATGCTAATATCTATGTAATAATTATGGGAGTTCTTCTTTCACAATGAATTGCTGCATGGAATCGTTCATAGCAAGACGATCAATATTTATCTATCTACGCTAAAGCTTCGATGGATATATGTATTTGAAGTAGAGGATCTTGAATCATATGAGTAGAGTGACACATTCAAAACCGCTGATATACATGTTGGTGTTGAACATACTTTTACTGAGCTACGCAGTCTCTGAGGAGTATGAAATAACTCCGTGCCAGAGGGCAGAGTACGACGTCGAACATTCCATAATCAGAACTCCTGAGATGCTGAGTGAGTTATTTGAGACGGAGAAGGAGATTGCCGAGTATACGGATTGTTACGACGCATTTATGGCCCAGCGGTTTGGAGAGGAAAATGGCTCTGAGCAGAATGTTTTTTTGAACGTTTGCCTTGGTGTCGTCATTGTCGGAGTTGTTTTGATCTTGTTGACAGGCGGCCTTGATTACTCAGTCCCAATGGGTAGTGGTGGGATCTCTTTTGATCTCTTCTAAACAGAAAACTAACCTACTGAGTGACCAGACTTCCAGAATTGGTGATCGACAGGGAATCGCTATTCTCAAAATGTAACATTAAAAAGTGGGGGCAATCATGAAGCGTTTACTTGGATCCTTTCTGTTCATCGTGATCGCGTACGGTCAGGATACGCTGTACACAACCACAGGGATGGCCTATCTGGGCTCATTCATCGAACAAAGCGAAACACACGTCACATTTCACCCGGATGACTCGGACAAACCGCAGTCTCTCCCGCTGAATGTCGTTGACAGGGTGGGCATGTTTATGCAGATAACCAGTAGCGATCCCACCCCTGCTGCCGGTGAAGCGGGTCTTGAGAAGACTGATCCGGCCATGGAAACGGACAATTCCTACACTGGCTCACCCTTTCGGCAGGGATCGATCTCAGCGGGCTCATTGTTCAGCTACAGTTCGTACAAATGGAATAAGGATGATGATGATCCGACAACCACCATGACGGCCGGATCAGGATTTCCTGTTTTCATGATGATCGTAAAACCGGCCATCAGCTATTTTTTCATGGATAACTGGAGTATCGATGGGATTATCAGTTTGACAAAATACGACAGCGGTGATTGGGAGGATTCCTTCAATGTCTATGGTGCCGGGATAAGTCACTACCTGGGAAACATTTATGGTGGTGCTGGATACGCAGTTGCTTCAAGCGGGGATGATGATTACCGGTCTACCTCTAATTATCTCGAACTTCATGCTGGTTTCCTGAGTGGATTATCTGATAACGTGTTCCTCGATGTTGGAGCAAGCTATTTGATGGGCACTGGTGAGCACAGCAGTGAATACGAAGGCGAAACACACACCAGAGACAACGAAGAAACGACACTTTCTCTCAATGTGGGTGTAAAAGCGATCTTCAGTTTGATGAAATAATACTGGCTTGACAAGCTTCCAGATTCCTGCAGCGGTGGCGAATTGGCGGCCACATAAGGGGATTCATTCGATCTGCTTGAATTGCTTAAAAGCCAGCGCAATGAATGTAATTGACGCACAAAATGGACTGTGAAGCCCTCATTCTTTCAGTACAGTCAGAAAAAATATGCTCAGTATTGTACCCTAGCCAGTTAGCAATATGAAAATGAAAGGTAGAATATGTCGGAATTAAGCTCAACCGTGATCATGAAAACCGATCTGGCAAACTTTACCAACAAGGTGGCTGAATCAACTCAGGCGGATCTTACTGAACTCTTGAACATACATAAGAATACCGTCACCGAGGTCGTTGCCAAGAATTCTGGTAATTTGGTGAAGGGCGAGGGAGACTCATTCTGGATTATCTTTCCCAGTGTGACAACTGCAGCGATATCTGCAGTGGAGATCCAACAGGAATTACATCTGGCTCAGGCAGGTTTGAGAGATGAACAGATGCTGAAAGTACGGATCGCGATATCCCTGGGCGATGTCCTGCATCAGGAAGGGGATATCTTTGGAGATGCAGTAAATCTCGCGGCAAGAATTGAATCTGTGACCCCTCCGGATGAGATCTACCTGTCACATTGTGCCTGGCTTGCCCTGAATAAGGCAGAAGTTGGAAATTCCTTCGTTCAGGAGTATCAGCTGAAGGGGATTAACCAGGGTGAACGCGTATACAAGATCGATCAGCGCTTCAAAACCAGAATAATTGAAAACCAGATCATCATTTTCACAGATCTGGCAAAGTTTGGACCGTTCATTCAGGCAGAATCTGTGGAACGTGTAGAGTCAGTTCTCTGGAAGCTGGAAGAAGTAATGCGTTCCTCATGTGAAAAGTATGGCGGCATCATCAGACAGACCATCGGTGACGCATTCTTCATCACCTTTACCGAGGTGGACAGTGCCCTTCAGGCACTCGATCTGTTCAATGCTCAGTGGCAAACATTCCTGCAGGAAAGTGATGTGAATCTGCAGATCAGAATTGGTGTTTCGAAGGGTACTATTAAGATCTACAGGGCTTTCATTTATGGTCAGGATGTGAATACCGCAGCAAGGCTTGAAGCCTTTGGGAAAAGCGTCGTCGGCGAAGAACCTCGCACCCTGGTGATGTTGGGTAAAAATATCAGGGATGAATGCACATCAGCCGACTTGATGGAAAGAATCAAGCCTATCGATAAAGCCAAAGTGACAAGCAATCTATCTCAGATGCGTAATATCCCCCTGGAAGAAGCGGAGCGGATCGTACAATCCAACTTCGTTCGCGGGGGTGTATTTGAAGATGTGTTTGAATTCGTCCCGAATTGATGAATAGGACAAGTCGCCTCTTTGGCGTCCGAACAAACTCCCCTTGATGTCTTGAGGCGCAACTGATCCATGCTAAGTTTTGACATTCTCACACCATAGGGGATACCATGACTCCAGATGCATATGAATACTACCTCAAGGGTAAATCCACATTTGCGAATCGCCAGTCCGCTGAAGATGCCGAGATCGCTCGCGGCTTTTATAAAAAAGCAATCGAACTGGATAGCACATTCCTCAAAGCCAAGAATGCTCTAGGCTGGTCTTATTATCGCACCGGTGAGCTCGAGAAAGCTCTGCCTATCCTGAATGACACCCTGGCTGAGGCTGAAGAGGCTGGCGACCAGAGCGCCATTCGTGTTTCTATCGGGGGTATCGGTGCGGTTCAGTACGCCCAGGGTGATTATGAGAATGCTCTGGAAAATATGCTCAAGGCGCTGGAGATAGTGGAGACACTTGGGGACCAGGAGGGAATTGCCGATCTGACCAGCGCTGTTTCAGCCATATACATGGCAACTGGCAAGCTTGACGAAGCTCTGGAACTTGAAACCCGCTCGTTGGAAATCCGCAAAGAGTTGGAGAACGAGGAGGGCATAGCCGGTTCGTATCTCTTTCTGAGTCGAATCGCTTCGCTACAGAAGGACAATCGCAAAGCTTTGGAGCTGAGCCAGCAATCTCACGAGATCTATCAGAAGCTTGGTTTGAAGTCCAAGCTTGCTTTTTCCCACTTCAATCTGGGTTTGATGCAACGAGAAGTCGGTGAGGATGATGAGGCACTTCTCAATTTCACCCATGCATTGGAAATTCAGAGGGACCTGGATGAGAACCGTGGAGCCAATATACTTTTCAACATGGCACACCTGGTTGGTGTGAGGGGTGAATACGATAAAGCTAAGGATCTCTGTCAGCAATCTCTGGAATTATTCGAAGAACAGGGTGAGAAGATACCAATTGGCGTAGTCCTGAGCTATCTGGGGCAGGTCTACTTTGCACTGGGTGACGACAGCAAGGCAATTGAGTGTTTGGAACGGTCGCTCGACCTCCATGAACAAGTAGGATTCGAGGATCATACGACAATGCTCCAGAGAAGCTCTTATCTCCTTCTGGCTTACAGGAAGGCTGGAAAAACTTATAATGAAGATGAACTGCTAGAGCTCCTCAGGGATACGGATGAAATAGAGTATGACGTTTACTTCAGGGTTTATGAATTGACGGCAGACGAATCCTATCTTGAACAGGCTTATCAGAAGCTCCTGGAGCGCACCTCAGATCTGAACAACAGTGAGAATTTCCTCACTTATCCAGTCCCGAGGAAGATCGTGGATGGCTGGGAATCACTCAGCACCTCGTCACCAACCTGACAGAGAGTGTAGACATACGAGCTGTGTAGACGGTGTCATCCCCATTGCATAACTATATCATTCCCATACTTTTGGGACATGTCCGACAAGTCATTCAGGGATCTTAGACCGATATGGCAGCTAGCGCTGTTTCTGTGCCTCCTTAATCCACTGATTTCTCAAACTTTCTTCGATACACGCGACACCCTGAAGGTGCTCACCTTCAACCTCTACGGCGCTCCGAATTCAAACTGGTCGGAACGTCAGCAACTGGTTCTCGATGAGCTTACCATGCTGCAGCCGGATATCGTCGGGTTCCAGGAAGTGATCCAGCCCACTGACTCAACGGACAACCGGGTTGCAATCATCGCGGATTCGCTCCTGGCCCGTCTGGGGATCCATTACAATTACATCTATCAGCGAACCCACTTCTCCTGGGGAATGTGGGACGAGGGCGTGGCCATCATGAGCCCGCATCTCTTCCTGGAAGAAGATGCACTCCTGCTGCCTGCAGGTGAATTCCAGAGGGCCCTGGTGTATGCCAGGCTCGTTACCCCTGCAGGCGTGGTGAATATGTACAATGTTCATCTTTCCCACGGGGACCAGGAGCCCGTTCGTATCGGCCAGGTGAATGCAGTTCGGGAATTCGTTACTGACCATCAGCAGGTGACGCCCGCCCAGCCTCATATCGTCACCGGCGATTTCAATTCAATCCCGGGATCAGCTCCCATACAGCTCATGATATCCTCTGGAGACACACTGAGCTTCATCGACAGCTGGGGTCTGATCCATCCCGGCGATCCCGGTTTCACCATGCCGGCCACCAATCCATCAGCACGGATCGATTATGTCTTTGTACAGGATAATGTCACAGCTACAGTCGTGGATGCCGAAATAGTCATGGACGAACCGGGGGAGGGCAATCTCTACCCCTCCGATCACCTCGGCGTCCTGGGTACCCTGAGTACCGAACTGATCAAACTGGCCCTGGAGATCCACGAGCCATCGCCCGCCGCCACCGTTGCCGGTCAGATCGACATCACATGGAGTATTGCGGAACACGACGAGCCATTGGATCTGAGTCTTCTGCTCAGTGACGATGGTGGCCGGAACTGGGATGAGCTCTGGAGCGGGAGCGATGAGGTCGATGTGTTCACCTGGAACAGCAGTCTGGTACCTGACGGCACGCAATATCTGCTGCGTCTTTCGGCTTACGGGGACAGCAGTTTCGGTCAGGTGCAGATGACTGACCGTTTTACAGTCGACAATCCCGGTAACAGTCCGCCTGAACTGGATCTGATCTATCCCCGCGGTGGCGAGGACCTGGAAGACCTGCAGTTCATCCGCTGGGGGGCCGTGGATGTGGAGAATGATCCCATCAGCATCGACATCCAGCTCAGCGCTGATTCAGGGCTCTTCTGGACAGATCTGGTCCTGGATCACGACAACACAGGATCATACGCCTGGAACACCCTGGAAAATGCCAATTCTACAGACTATCAGCTGCGGCTCCACGCTTCCGATGATTCCGCCACCAGCACGGCCACCACAGGTATTTTCTCTATCAATAATGCTCGAGATTCATTGTCCGACTCGCTGTTCCAGCACATCAGCGGTTCAGGAGGTGGGACCATCCGCGCCAACGTGGTGGATTCCACTCTTATAACGGGGGA
This sequence comes from uncultured Lentisphaeria bacterium, assembly GCA_964454335.1. GTDB lineage: Bacteria > Fidelibacterota > UBA8477 > UBA8477 > JABMPR01 > CAYVVT01. Next base: position 16,878 of record CAYVVT010000012.1, read on the forward strand.
CAGCTATCGCATCACCTTCGATGACAGCTCCCAGACGGAAACCAGCTACTCAGTACGGGATCTCACAGCGGATTCAACGCTTTTCACTGGCGTTATCCCCCTGGATGGAACAACGGAAGGCCCCGCCTTCAGCGGGGTACGACTGCTGGTCTTTGACCACCTGGAAGCTGTGGTGGATGACGCCCGATCCGGCTGGACAGAGGGTGGTGCCACCCTGCAGTATGTCATCTCGCTTACCAGTCTTTCGGTGGATGGAAATGTACTGGAACCCCTGCCGTATCCAGCAGATTACAGGATTGACTTCTACGATGATATCGCAGATACCTCAAGTGAAGCTTTAGGTGGCTTGGAGATTCCCGTGACCTTCACGGTGGGGAACCTTACGGAGGATCTTCACACGGATTTCCACTTCATGGATAACGACAGTAATGGCAGCATCAGCTACTTCGATGAGCTCATCCTTATCGAACACGATGAGGCGGGCCAGGTCCGTCCCGGATGGTACATTCTCTTCGGACTCTTTGGGAATTTGCCTGAGGCCGGGGATGTCTTCAGTCTCACCACCTTGAAACCGTTCACTGCCGCTGATGTTTTCGAATTCACCCTGCCTGAGCTGGCGCTCTCAGGCTCGAGATCCAGCAGCAGAATACCCGTCATGATCGACCTGGATCAGAATTATCCCAATCCATTCAATCCCAGTACCAACATCAGCTATCGACTCTCGGGATCCGCCAGAGTGAGTCTCACCATTTTTGATCTGCGGGGCCGCCAGATCCGTGAACTGGTCAATGCAGATCAGCATACGGGTTCCCATACGGTGAAATGGGACGGAAAGACGGACCGGGGGAAAATGATCGCCGCGGGTATCTATCTCGCCCGACTGAAAGCGGGAGGATCGAGCAGGGTGATCAAGTTGATCTACATGTAGCTCCGCTACACTGTGATACAGAAGAAAAGCAAAGAGCCTCCGAGTTGGAGGCTCTTTCTTCTTCACGCTGTTGATGCGCCATGCGGTCTATCTATCCAGATAGAAACGCATCCCCAGCATAACAGTTCGCGGTGCTTCCCAATACACCGGGTTTTCCATACGCATCTCGTAGATATCCTCGTTGTTGTCGGGATTTGTCAGCCAGGTCTCGCCCTCGGGAGTGCTGAACCAGCCATCGTAATCCGCCTGTCCGGTGCCGTCATGGACATCGCGTACATTCTTGCGGTCCGTGAGATTCTTCACCCAGAGATAGGTGTTGAACTTCATGGGTCCGGCCTGCCAGTTCTTGTCCAGTTTCATGTCCAGGTTGAAGACCCAGGGCATCACACCGGAATTCAGCGGTGCGATGGGCGTATCCGTGGTATTGGGGAACACAAAGCTGTTCACCGTGGTAGGGGTGTACCGGCGGCCTGAACCAAAGGTGAACAGGAAATTCGCTCCAGCTTCAGGCAGTCGATCCTTGGCCGTGGAACGAACATCGATATTGATGGAACCCGTATGCCGCTGATCGAAATCAAGTGGACTGACATAGGTCGGATAGTTCCCATCCTGCCACGCGATGTTGGAGGAACTCAGCCCCGTGGAACCCGTACCGCCGGCGTATTGCAGGGTGTAATTGACAAAAGCCTGCACATAGCCCGTCCGGCGCAGCTGGAAACTGGCGGAAAGACCCTTGATACTGCCGTAATCGCCATTCACGAACTGGGCATAGACGATGGGTCGGGCCCGGGCCACGTTTCTTACCTGCACGTAATCCGTGAGCTGCTTGTAGAAGACCGTGAGATCGATGCTGGCGTTATCGCCGAGCTGTTTCTTGAAACCTACCTCGTAGGAGGTGGTCCGTACAGGATCAAGCAGAGGATTGCCCGAGGTGGTGTAGTTCCCCTGGCTCAGATTGGAAGAGAACCGCAGATAGCTCAGGTAGAGCCGGTTCAGCTGCGGCTGCTGTACGTATTTACCGTACTGGGCGTGAAAGACAGTCCTGTCCGTTACCGGGAAGGCGAATCCCAGACGCGGTGAGAGCAGCTTGAAGGGCTCACGCTCAACCAACTGGTACGTTCCTTCGGTGTCGATCCAGGTGGTGTCGCCGGCGGTGGTGACCGGCATATAGGTGGGCTCGTAATAGCTGTATTCGCCGTTCTCATCCTTGTAAACGGTTTCGGCGATGGCGCCTTGCGAATTCAGTACGATGAGCGCCGGATCGAGGAACTCCATATTCATGGGGGAGATGTAGTCGAAGCGCAGTCCCAGATTCATGATGAGATCATCGAGCTCAACCTTGTCCTGAACATAGAGTCCGCCCACCTTTGGATCGCGGTAACCATCCCGGTCGCTCCTTACGGATGTGCCGATCTCCTCTGAACCGTCGAAGGTGTAGCCGATATTCTCGGCATATGCATTCTTGAAGGCCTGGAACCAGTAGTTCTGAATGTACTCGTCATAGGAATCATATCTGGTGAACCTGGCATTCCCGGCTGCGATCTCTTCGGTGAACTCAGTTGTGGTGACAGGTGCATTGTTGAAGAAGGTGGAAGCCAGTCGTTCGGGATTACCGATCTGGTAATAGCGTATGAGATAGCTGCGTAACTCACCACCCGCTCTGAGCTCGTGCGAACCCTGCTGGGTCTTGAAATCCGCGTTGATCCCCGTGTAACCGGTCTCATTCTTCTCGAAATAGCCGAAAATGGTCCCCGGTGCCCAGAAACCGGCGTAAGCGTTGGAGAGTCGCGGCTCGATGCCGTTGGCACTCAGCTCCGGCTGAAAGAGAAGGTATCCATCCTCATCGGTGGTGTACTGGTCCTGGTTCTCATACAGCCATTCCAGATCGTCATACTGTGATTGCAGCATATCCCGCACGGCTGTTTCATCAGCGCCAGCCCCGAATAGTTCCTCCAGCTGGGCCGTGGGAATGTCCCGGAGTCCGTAGAGGAAGTAATTCTCCCAGTGATCGGCATTGCCGTTCTGGTAGCTGTCATTGAAGCGGGATACCTGCAGGTCAAGCAGCGTGTTGGGATTCATGGCCCAGGTCCCGCGCAGGTAGGCGGCGTAGGTCTGACTCTTCCACAGGGGCACACTTTCCAGGGCGTAGAGACCGCGACGGTTCAGGGGATTCACATTGATATCCCAGGAGGTCCATTCGTTGTTGGAGTAATTCCCGCCCAGCTTCAGACGCAGGGCACCCTGGCTGAAATTCAGGTTCCCGGTTAGCATGGATACCTTTTCCCAGTTTTTCGGTAAAGGTCCCCATTCCTTGAAAGCCTCGTATTCACCGTATTGACGGATGCCGTCTCCTTCGCCTTCATCCTCGGTACCTTCGAGACCATCCTCACCGAAATCACCGAGATAGGATGATCTCGGATGGGAGCCAGCCGTGGGATCACGATCCCGGTTGAACTGACGTTCAGCGTTGATGAAATAACCCAGCTTCTGGGTGAGGGGACCGCTGATGTTGAAATTATAGATATTCTGTCCGTAAGAGTATGTCCCCAGCATGGCCTCCCGCTCACTGAGGAACTCATCCGTAGCCAGTTCGCCAGAGAATTCGAATTCATTACCGCCAATCTTGGTGGACATGTTGATCAGGCCGGCCGTGGCAGATCCGTACTCGGCGTCGAAACCGCCTGCCTGGAACGAGACCTCCTCCAGCGCGGTGGCAGAAACCTCTCCGGATTCGGGCCGGTCGACACGATTGAAATCATTCACCTGGTAGACGCCATCGATGAAGTAGGCCACTTCCTCACGCCGACCGCCACGGATATGCAGCTGCTGACCCACCTTGACGGCCCCGGTCTGCAGTGCAATGATCTCCTGGGCATCCCGTACCGGCAGGTTCTCCAGGTCCTCCGCACGGACGATGCGGCGCTCATTGGTGGACTTCTTCTCGATGAGAGGACGCTCTGCAACCTTGATGATCTGCTCACCTTGCAGGGCCTCCATTTCCAGGTCAAAGTTCACTTCAGTGGTGATATCCACAGTGACACGTACATTCTGGATGGTCGTCATGGCATAGCCGATGTACTGGGCCCGGACGCTGTACAGCGCCGGAGGCACATTCAGAATGAAGTAACGGCCATCCGCACTGGTTGCGGCCCCCAGATTTGTACCTTCCAGAAGTACATTCACCCCATACAGGGGTTCACCGGTTGTAGCGTCCAGCACCTTGCCGGCCACCTTTCCTGTCGTTCCTGCCAGTACAGTTGATACCAGGATCAATGCAATACCGGCGAGCCAGAAGCAACGCCTCAATGAAAGCATGATAAATGCCCCCTCCTCTTTGAGTTATGAGCTGATCCGGATAGAGCGGCAGATCATCCGGGAAAACAACTCGAACCACTTTCCGGACAAAGGAAAGTACCACCATCGGCCGAGCAGATAACGCTGCTGCAGATGCCTTCGTCCTACGGACCGGAATCTATGGCTTATCAGCCGATTGCCTGTCGGACATTCGCTTAGCGGTTCATGAGGTCTATGAGGGGTCAGGACGGGGTTCCATCGTCGGTTTCCACGGGGCTGCAGCAGGTTTTCCGGAACCTTCACTGCTGCAACTAGCATTGTGAAAGCCGGACCGGCATCCTTAACTTTGACCAATACAACACGATCCAGCGATATGATCTGAAGGGGAAGATCGCAGCACCCACAACCCTTTTCCAATATCATGATGTCTGCAGCAGCCAAGATGAACAGGACCAGCGATTACTTTGCCCAGGTCGAGAGACACAAAAGGGTGGGGGAACACATCCTTGCCCATTCCGAGAATCCGCTGAATATCTATACTGTGGCTGCGGACCTGTTGACGCTGTCCGAGCCTGTCAAAGTGCTGGATCTGGGCTGCGGTTACGGCAAATTCACCAAAGCACTGCTTCCCATACTGCTGGAGGGCTCGGTATGTCATGGTCTGGACTGCCGTACGAATTTCAGCGATCCTTTCCTCCAGACGATCCAGTCTGGAGGTTTTTCAGGCGAATTCATGGCCATGGAAGCTGAAGATCTGGTTCAACTGCCTGAAGACAGTTATGATCTGGTGGCGGCTGCATACTCACTCTATTTCTTTCCCCAGCTCATCGGGGAGATCAAGCGCATCCTGAAGCCTCAGGGACAACTGCTGGCCATCACACATTCCTACCATGGTCTGCAGGAATTCTTCAATGATCTGCGAGTGGTACTCGATGAGATCTCGGGTAACCATGTCCAGCTCTTCGACATTGAACGCAAAGTGAACGCCTTCTGTGCGGAGAACGGTCTTGAGTACCTGCGGCCCCATTTTGAGACCGTTCAGATGAGCTGGTACCCGAACCGGCTCGTCTTTGACAGTCACGGTGTCGATGATCTGATCTACTACCTGGAATTTCGACTGGATGTCATGTGTGAGGAGGAATTCCTGGGCAGCGATGTACAACTGCAGCAACTGAAAGAGATATTCCTGGATCACATCCGTGAACGGATCGAGGAGGAAGGCAGGTATACACTTAATAAAGATGATGCCATTCTGCTCGGTGCAAATCGCAGACAAGCGTGAATGAAAGCTTCTCGTAAATACTGTGAGAATTGCGGGGCATTGCTCGAGCAGCGGCTCATCGATGACCGCTTGCGGGATTATTGCCCCAATTGCGACCAGATATTCTATGCCAACCCACTCCCGGTGGCTTCTTCCGTTGTGGTGAATGAGAAACGCGAGGTATTGCTCGTTCTGCGCGACCGTGACCCTCAGGCCGATATGTGGGGGCTGCCCTCCGGTTTTGCCGAGCTGGACGAGACCATCGAAGAAGCTGCTCTGCGTGAACTTGCTGAAGAGACCGGTATCCAGGGTGAAGTACTCAGGCTGCTGGACACCCGCTCACTGGTAAACGAAATATATGGTGATCTGATCTGGGTGACCTACGAAGTGCAGCAGACCGGTGGCAAACTCGAGGCCGGAGATGATGCCCGGGAAGCTGCCTTTATCGGCTTTGATGAACTGCCGCCGCTGGCCTTTCCCACAAACGAGCACGCCCTGAAGAACTATCTCTCCATCTACCAGGAGGTCTGGGCCCTGGAAGACTCCATGGATACTTTCGAAGGTCATCGACTCAAAGCCGGTGGGGGACTGCCCTCGGATACGCTCTTCGAGATCATGGTGAGAGATGCACATATCATCGCCGAGAACTGGGTGACCGAGGTCCTGACCCACCCCACGACGACTCATTACACCACCCGGCCGCGGAAAGAGATCTTTGAGATCGCTCATCGCATCATTTCCGAACTTGGGCGCTGGATCATCAGCCCCGAAGTGGATCAGCAGGAGGTCTGGCGTAGCTACCGGCAGGTCGGACGTGATCGCAGAAGTGAAGGCTATCAACTTTGCCAGGTGATCAGTGCCCTGAGTCTGACCCGTAAGCATATATTCGCCCACGTTCTGGCTCACAGTTCGAACTGGAAAAAGCCCTTGGAGGTTTTCCGGGTCATGGAGTTCATGGCCCGCGTCAACCTGTTCTACGACAAGGCCAACTATCATCTCAGCTGTGGATATGAGAACCGGGAAGTTGAGTAATATCAATAATTGCGCTCAGTCTGACGTCTTGATATGTACTTGAATAAAAATATGGCTTTAGCTACATTTGAACTGTCGCATTTCCATTATGAAGACTCGATGTGAAATGACCAATCATCACTTATATCGCCCTCTTCCTGAAAGCAATCTGATCATTTTCTGCTGTTAGGTCAGGCATTCGGCTTACGCTGTACATCATTCTGAGTCACCTGCACCGCGATTGAGCCTCGGGTTGTGACCCATCCAGGATCACCAGGCATCCTCCGCGACCGATCTGTAAGAATTATTGACCGTGAAGGTCAGGAAAAATCATAATCCCATCCTGAAAGGGGGAACAATGAGTACGATCAGAGAGGTACTATCCAAGAAGGTGCCGGAATGGCGCTTCGAGGCAAAGGAACTCGTGGAAAACCACGGTACCGACGTGATCAGTGAAGTCACGCTGGCACAGGCCTACGGCGGAGCGCGCGGTGTCAAGGCACTTGTTTGCGACACGTCTTCGGTCTCTGCCGACACCGGACTGATCATTCGGGGCAAACCACTTCTGGACATTATCGACATTCTGCCGGAAGAGGTCTTCTACCTGCTGCTAACCGGCGAGCTACCGGATGAGGCGGCCCTGAAGAGCTTCCAGGCCGAGATGAACGAACACGCGGAAGTCCCCCAGTATGTCTGGGACGTCCTGCGGGCCATGCCGGAAGAATCCCATCCCATGACCATGTTCGATACTGCCATCCTGGCCATGCAGCGGGAATCCATCTTCCGTCGGAAATACGACGAAGGCATCGAGAAGCGCCATTTCTGGAGCGCGATCCTGGAAGATGCCATCCGGCTGGTAGCAAAACTTCCGGCCATCGGTGCCGGTGTTTACCGGATCCGTTTCAAGAAGGGTGATCTCATCCCTGGTGACGACACTCTCGACTGGGGCGCAAATTTCGCCCATATGCTGGGTCTGGATGATCCCGATGGTTCACTGAAGACCCTGATGCGTCTGTATCTCATGCAGCATTGCGACCATGAAGGCGGGAACGCCAGTGCCTATACTTCCATCGTGATCGCATCGACACTGTCCGATCCCTACTATGCCGTCTCCGGCGGTCTGAATGCGCTGGCAGGACCCCTGCACGGTCTGGCCAACCAGGAATGTCTGAAATTCGTCCTGGAGGTCAGAGACAAGTTCGGCGGCCGGCCAACTCAGGAACAGCTGGGCGAATTCGTCTGGGACCGTCTGAACAGTGGACGGGTGATACCGGGATACGGCCATGCCGTCCTGCGCTGTCCGGATCCTCGATTCACCGCCTTCATCAACTTCAGCAAGAAGCATATCGAAGGTGATGAGGTCGTGGGCATTGTCGAAGATCTCTTCGACGTGGTACCTCCCATTCTGAAGGAGCAGGGCAAGGCCAAGAATCCATGGCCCAATGTCGATGCTGCCTCAGGTGCAGTACTGTATCACTACGGTTTGACGGAATTCTCATTCTACACCGTCCTGTTCAGTATTTCACGTGCCATGGGCATGGTCTCGCAGATGGTGGTCAATCGCGCTCTGGCGATTCCCATCACCAGGCCCAAGTCCATCACGGCCGGTTGGCTGAAGGATTTCGTGAGCTAGGGATCAGCGGATCACAGTCTGTATCAGACTGTCCCATCCCAAGCAGGTAGAACCCAACTGACAGACGTCAGTCAGACTGGCGTCTGTCATGAACTCGAATAAATACTGAAGGAGACGCTTATGAAGCGGCCGAAGATTGCTCTTATCGGCGGTGGGAACATTGGCGGGATCCTGGCGGTGCTTCTGGCAAATCAGAAACTGGGGGATATCGTTATTCTGGATATACCTGAAGTTGAAGATGTCATGAAGGGCAAGGCGCTGGATGTTATGCAACTGCGCCCGCATGTCGGATCCGACGTCAACCTCACCGGGACCCAGAACTATGAAGACCTGGCCGGTACTGATGTAGCCATCGTCACTGCCGGGGTTGCCCGGAAACCTGGAATGGATCGTGAGGACCTGCTGAACATCAACATCGGCATCATCACCGAAGTGGCCAACAACCTGAAGAAATACGCGCCTGATGCATTCGTCATCGTTCTGTCGAATCCATTGGATGCCATCGTGTATTCATTCCACAAGATCTCCGGTTTCCCAAAGAACCAGGTGGTGGGAATGGCCGGGGCTCTGGACAGTGGTCGTTTCCGCACATTCGTGTCCATGGAAACCGGTTACTCTGTCCAGGATATCCAGTGCCTGGTGCTGGGTGGTCACGGTGATACCATGGTACCCATTACGCGCCTGTCTAGCGTGGCCGGTGTACCCCTGGAGGAACTGATCCCCAAGGAACGGCTGGATGAGATCGTGAAACGAGTCCGTTTCGCCGGTGGTGAGATCGTCAAGCTCTACGGGACGGGTTCAGCTTATTTCGCACCGGCACAATGTGCCATTGAAATGGCTGAGGCTTTCCTCATGGACAAGAAGCGTGTGATCCCCTGCGCAGCGCTGTGTGAAGGTGAATTCGGTATCGATGGCTACTTCATCGGTGTACCGGTGGTTATCGGTGCCGGTGGTATAGAAGGTATACTCGAATTTGAGCTGACAGCGGATGAAAAAGCTGCGTTGGACCATACGATGGAGGCAGTGAAGAAGACCGTCGCCGAGACCGGAGTTTAGGCGAGGGATTCAGCACTACCGTCTCGCTACCGGTCACTCGACGGAATCAGATGGCTATCAACACCGTATGAGCGGCTAAGAGGCCATCGCAAGGATAGATCACGGGTAGCTGGAGGTTCATTCCTTCCGGCTACCTGGATATCTTCATAATCCCAACTCTCAGACCCGTAATACATGGGTATTCACTGAATGCTGCGTGTTTTTTTACAGCAATTACTAAACAATAGTAATTGTCAACAGACACAAGCATGCTTGATAGTTTCTTTACCGTGATCTATATTTCATCATCAGGGGGATACTGATGTTTTTTCGTTCAAATCTACCCATCCACAATTGCCGTTCACGCTTGACCTGTATGTATTGAATTAGGCCTCAACTCGAAGCGACAAACTCGGCCCGATCTACCACCTGAACATCCCTGAGCGCACCCGCACCGCGTAGGCGGATCGAGTGTTGAATCAATACTGTGATTCGATTGTAGACCATTCACAATACAGCGGAGGTCGAAGCTTGCTTGTCGCGTTGAAATTACCATAGGATCACACCGGCCCTGAGCTCCAGATATCTCGATTGAGCAGCTCAGATCCACGGTTTCCCATATCTACAATTAACTGAATTGGATGAGTAGATATCATGAGTACCACATGCGATCCAACCCTGCTGGCCGAAGTACGAAACTTTGGTGAATTCGATCCCAACGCCTGCCTGCAGTGCGGGAGTTGCACGCTCACCTGTGACCTCACTGCGGAGTCCGCATCATTCCCAAGAAAAACAATGCGTTACGCCATGCTTGGCCTGAAGAAGCACGTTCGGTCAGCACTGGATCCCTGGTTGTGTTATTACTGCGGGGACTGTTCCGAGATCTGCCCCCGGGAGACTGAACCAGGCGAGGCCATGATGACCCTCAGGCGCTTTCTCACCTCACAGTACGACTGGACGGGTCTCTCGGCGAGGCTGTACAAGTCAAAAATCTGGGAATACGGCGCCCTCCTCATCGTGGCATTGTTCATGCTGTTCCTCATCTTCCAGTTCCATGGTCCTCTGGTGACCGAACAGGTGGAGCTCAACACCTTCGCACCAGCTGATATGGTACATGTCTTCGATCTGATCCTGGCCGGAGCCCTGGTATTCTTCCTGTTTACCAATGCATTCAGAATGTACTGGTTCACCATGCACAGCGGCACTTCACTGAGCCCGCCGGGTATCATTCGTGGATTCATGAAGGAGGGATTCGGCACCGTCTCGCAGGGAGAACAGAAGCTGAGGATCCCATTTCGACTGTTCTTCGCCGAGTTGAAAACATTCATCGTCCACTTCGCTACCCAGAAACAGTTCCTGAAATGCCTGAACTGGAGACGCTGGCTCAATCATTTCCTGTTCGTATCCGGCTATGTGATCATGTTCCTGTTGGTTGTGTTCCTGCTGACCTGGTTCCAGACGGACAAGATCTACCCGCTCTACCATCCCCAACGTTGGCTGGGATACTACGCCACCATCGTCCTTCTGTACGGATCCATCGAGATACTTATCGGCCGCATGCGGAAACGGGAACAGATACATCGACATTCCGATCTCAGCGACTGGATGTTCCCAATTCTCATCCTGCTCACCGTGGTAAGCGGGATCCTGGTTCACATATTCAGGTATGCCGGATTACCTCTGGCAACCTATTACATGTATGCCGCCCACCTGATGATCGCGGTACCCATGCTGGTCATCGAGGTCCCCTTCGGGAAGTGGGCCCATCTGCTATATCGACCCCTGGCCATGTACCTGCAAGGCGTCAGGGAACGTGCATTGAACGAACAACCCGAGACGGAAGAAGAACTTAGCTATGCAGTCTGAAACAGCTCTGAAGGAAAAGATCGGTTCCGCCCTGGTGGTTGGCGGCGGTATTGGGGGCATGCAAGCTGCCCTGGACCTGGCCGAATCCGGGATCAAGGTCTATATGGTGGATCAGAAGCCATCCATCGGCGGGGTCATGTCCCAGTTGGACAAGACCTTTCCCACCAACGATTGCGCCATGTGTACCATGGCACCTCGTCTGGTGGAGATCGGCCGACACAAGGACATCGAGAAGATCACCCTCAGTGAGATCCAGAGCATCGAGGGAGAACCCGGTCAGTTCACCGTCATGCTGAAGAAGAAACCCCGCTATGTCGATGAGGAAAAATGTACCGGTTGTGGTGCCTGCGTTTCCAATTGTCCCACCAGGCAGGAAGTACAAATACAGGAGCAGACACCCATCAAGCTGGATCCCGGCTACCAGACCGAAGTGACCCACATCCTGAATCGACACCAGGGCCGGAAGGGCCCGCTCATGCCTATTCTCCAGGATGTGAACTCGGCATTCAACTATTTCCCTGAGGACATCCTCAGGTACATCTCCCAGGAGACCGGATATCCACTCACGCACATCGTGAGGATCGCAACCTTTTACAGTTCCTTCAGCCTGAAACCCATCGGCAAGCATGTGATAAACCTGTGCATGGGCACGGCCTGTTATGTCCGCGGTTCAGAGATCCTGCTGGAAAAACTGACGGAAGTCCTGAACGCCGGTGTGGGGGAGACCACGGAAGACATGATGTTCACCGTGAAATCGGTGCGCTGTATCGGTTGCTGCGGACTGGCACCCGTGATGACCTCGGGGGATGACGTCTATGGCAAACTGCAGACCAAAGACATTCCTGGGATCGTTCAGAAATACCGTGAAATGGAGCAGTAGATCATGGCCAAGATGACCATAAACGAGCTGAAGAAACTGCGGGAATCTGCAAAGAAGGGCATCTACCTGCGTGAGGGGGAGTTCAGGGGCAAGGTGATCGTACATATGGGGACCTGCGGTATTGCCGCCGGTGCCCGGGCGATCATGAGCACTTTTCTGGATGAGCTGGCTGACCGTGATATCACTGATATCCAGTTCACTTCCACAGGCTGCGCGGGATTGTGCTCGGAAGAGCCCATGATCACGGTGGAGATGCAGGACTCTGCTCCTGTCCGCTACGGGAAGCTAACGCCCGAAAAGGCGCTGGAGATCTTTAACAGTCATGTGATGGATGGCAACGTCGTTGATCCCTATGTCATCGGCATCGGTTCTGAAAGAGTGGGATAATGGCAGAATTAAAACGTATTGAGGTCATGGCCTGCGCCGGCACTGGGTGTGTTTCCGGCGGAGCCTTTCATATCATCGATGGACTTGAGAAGGAACTGGCCAAACAGGGTCTGGCCGATGAGGTGTCCGTGATACCCACCGGGTGCAATGGCTTTTGTGGCCAGGGTCCGCTGGTGGTGGTCCTGCCGGAGAACATCTTCTATGGCTGGCTCACCATGGATGATATTCCACATCTGGTAGAAGAACATTTCCTCAAGGGTCGTCCCGTGCAGAAGTTGATGTTCACACCGCCTGAGACGAAAGAACCCTTACCGTTGCTCACTGACATTCCCTTCTTCCAGAAACAGCTGCTGGTGGTCCTCCGCAACAAGGGCATCATCGATCCAGAGAAGATCGAGGAATACATTGCCCGGGATGGCTACACCGCCATTGTCAAGGCCCTCACTGAGATGAACCAGGACGAGGTCATCGCCGAGATCATCCGGTCCGGATTGCGTGGCCGTGGTGGAGCGGGATTTACCACCGGTTTGAAATGGGATATTGCTGCCCAGCAGAATGGAGATACACGATATCTCATCGCCAACTGCGACGAAGGGGATCCCGGAGCTTACATGGACCGCAGCATTCTCGAATCGGATCCACATGCCGTCGTCGAAGGCATGTCCATCGCCGCCTATGCCATCAGCGCCTCGGAAGGTTTCATCTATGTCCGTACAGAATATCCCCTGGCCATCCAGCGTATGAAGACTGCCCTGGAACAGGCACGCGAATTTGGCCTCCTGGGTGAGAATATCCTGGAATCGGAATTCAGCTTCGACATCGAGATCCGCGAGGGATCCGGAGCATTCGTATGCGGTGAGGAAACCTCTCTCATCCACTCAATCGAGGGCGATGTCCCCGAACCGCGGCAGAGACCGCCATACCCTGTGGAATCCGGATTATGGAATTCTCCCACGGTGATCAATAACGTTGAGACCCTGGCCAATGTCCCGGTGATCATCGACCGGGGAGCAGACTGGTATGCTTCCATCGGAACCGAAACCTCCAAGGGCACCAAGATCTTCTCCCTGGTGGGTAAGATCAACAATACCGGTCTCATCGAAGTTCCCATGGGCATCACCCTCCGTGAGGTAGTGGAAGAGATCGGTGGCGGTATCCCCGATGGGAAGAAGTTCAAAGCCGTGCAGACCGGCGGTCCAAGTGGTGGTTGCATCCCCACGGAAATGCTGGATTCACCCATCGACTTCGAATCGTTACAGGAAGCCGGGTCGATGATGGGTTCCGGTGGCATGATCGTCATGGACGAGGACACCTGCGTGGTGGACGTGGCGAAATTCTTCATCCAGTTCACCAATGATGAGTCCTGCGGAAAGTGTGTGGCCTGCCGGGAAGGCAGTGAGGCCCTGCTTGAGGTTCTGAGTCGGATATCCGCCGGAGAAGGCAGCCAGGGTGACATCGAATTTCTCGAGGAGTTGGGCTCAGCCGTGAAGGATGCCTCCATGTGTGGTCTGGGCCAAACCCTGCCCAATCCTGTACTCTCTACCCTGAAATACTTCAGGGACGAGTACGAGGCCCATATCAATGAGGGCCGCTGTCCGGCCCTTGTGTGCCGTGATCTTATGGAATACTGGATCGATCCCGATAAATGTGTCGGCTGTTTGAAATGCTTGAAGAGCTGTCCCACGGGAGCCATCACAGGCGAGTTGAAATATGTTCATATCATCAATCAGGAGACCTGTTCCAAATGCGGTCAATGCCTCGAGGACTGTCCCCCCAAGGTCGGTGCCGTCATAAAGGTCACTGGAGATGAGCGGAACGATCTTGAGCAGTTGACGGAGATCGTCGCCTGTGCAGACAGAAAGGCTATGGTATGAAGATCAGTCAGGTAAAAGAGCTGCTGGATGCAAGGGTCATCACTGGTGAGGCCTACCTGGATCGTGAGGTCATGATGGGTTGCGGCTGTGACCTGATGAGCCATGTTCTGGCCCATATCGAGGAGGATCACACCCTGCTGCTCACTGGGCTGACCACACCTCAGGTGATCTTCACCTCGGACGCGGTGGACATCAAGGTGATCTGCTTTGTTCGGGGCAAGCAACCTGACGAAAAGACCATATCGCTGGCAAAAGACCGCAAGATGACGCTGCTCTTCACGACACTGCCCCTGTTCGAGAGTTGCGGGAAGCTGTATAAAGAAGGGCTCATGGGGTGTTCTGAATATGGAGGATAGGATCACATCACTGATCATCCGCGAACTCGCCTATGAACTGAAGATCAACGATGCCATGAGCTCGGAGGTCATTTCCATATCCCCTGAGGATACCATGGTGGTTGTCCGTGAGATACTGCGGGACAACCGCATATCCGGTCTGCCTGTGGTGGTGGAAGGCAAACTGGTGGGCATCATCTCCACCGAGAACCTCATCAACTGTCTCATGTCCGGTGAAGGCTGTGAGCTGGTGTCCGACCATATGGCGCCCGGTACGAAACACACCTTTAGCGATGAACCGCTGATCCATGCCGTCCGTCAGTTCGAACAGTATGGCTATGGACGATTCCCCGTAATCGACCGGTCCACCGAGAAACTGGTGGGCATCATCACCAAGGGCGATATCATCAAATGCATCCTGAAGCGTCTGGAAAGTGATTTTCAGGAGGAAGAGATCCAGCGTTACCGTGCCCGGCACATATTCAAGGATATCGATTCGGATCAGACCTCCATCACATTCAAATATCTCATCAAGGGTGGCGAATACAGTTCCGCTGGAGAACAGAGCAACAATCTGAAGGTGAATCTACTGCGTCTTGGCGTAGCGCCCAAGATCAGCCGCAGAGTGACCATCGCCTCCTGCGAAGCCGAGATGAACATCATCATCTTCACTCCCGGTGGTGAGATCACTGTCTCGGTTGAGGACGACCGCATCGTCGTCAATGCCACAGACAGTGGTCCCGGGATCCCGGACGTCGAGCAAGCCATGGGTCCCGGTTTCTCAACCGCACCCGACTGGATCCGTGAGCTGGGCTTCGGTGCCGGGATGGGATTGCCGAACATCAAGAACGTTACGGATGAGATGCACATCGATACCACTGTGGGAAAGGGCACGAACCTCCAGTTCGTGGTGAATACATGAGCATTGAACTGACAAAGATCATCGAAGAGCTGGATCTGGATGTGCAGGCCGGCGCTGAGGCCCTGCACCATGAGGTGACCGGCGTGTATGTCAGCGATATGCTCAGCGATGTCATCGCTCATTCCGGGGCGGGCCATATATGGATCACCCTGCAGATCCATATGAATATCATCGCCGTAGCCAGACTGAAGGAGATCACCGGGATAATCATCGTGAATGGGCGTGAGATCGGCGATGATGTCCGAGAGAAGGCTGATGAAGAGAAGATCCCGGTAATGGGCACCGATATGAATACATATCAGTTGGCGGGCAAGCTGTACGCCATGGGCGTCGGGAGCGCAGATGAGGATGTTTAAGGCAGATCTGCATATCCACACCTGCCTGTCGCCCTGTGCGGAGCTTGAGATGTCGCCGCGAAACATCGTCCAGCGGGCCTGCGAACGCGGTCTGGACATCATCGCGATATGTGACCACAATTCCGGTGAGAATGCTCCGTACACCAGCCGCTCTGCTGAGAATACGGATCTGACCGTGACTTACGGCATGGAGATCACTTCCATGGAGGAAGTGCATATTCTGGCCCTCTTCGAGAACAAGCAGACCATGCTCAGCATGCAAAGCCTGGTATATGAGCACCTGCAGGGTGTGAACATCGACGATCTTTATGGTGACCAGGTCGTGGTGAATGAACATGATGAGATCATGGGCTTCAATCAGCGACTGCTCATCGGTGCGACGGGTTTGACTGTCGAGAGGATAGTCCATGAGATCCATGAACTCGGCGGTATTGCTATTGCTGCCCACATCGACCGTGAAAGCTTCAGCATTCTGTCCCAGCTTGGTTTCGTACCGGAGGGTCTGAACCTGGACGCCTTCGAGATCTCCGCACCCGAACGGCTTGAGGAATACGGCGATGACTACCAACCTCTGGTCAGCTTTTCCGATGCACATACGCTGGAGGGGATTGGTTCCAGCTACACAAAATTTTACATGGAAGCGGCAAACCTCACTGAAATGGGCAAAGCCCTCCATGGCGAGCAAGGCAGGGGAGTGTTCATCTGATGGAGGACCTGTCACTGCATATCATGGATATCATGGAGAATTCTCTCCGGGCCGGTGCGGGCTCAGTGCACCTCAGGATCGAGGAGAACAAAGCAGATGGTATCCTCATCCTGGAGATCGGGGACGACGGTGCGGGGATGGATTCGCAGGTGGTGAGATCCGTATCCGACCCATTCTATACCACCAAGCCGAACAAGCGTATCGGTATGGGCATCTCACTGCTGATCCAGTCCTGCGAGGAAACAGGCGGCAGTGTGGAGATCAAGAGTGATATGAATAAGGGAACACAGATCAGAGCGGTGTTCCACACGAACAATATCGACATGAGACCTCTGGGTGATATCGAGGAGACGATGCGGGTGATGATCGCCACGCATCCTGAGGTCAATTTCAATTATGAACACCTAAGTGACAATGGGAGTTCGGCGTGATCAAACTGACTATCAACGACGTCCAGGGTGAATTCAAAGAGGGTTCAACGCTGCTTGAGTGTATTCAGGGTCTCGGGCTGACGGTACCGACACTGTGTCATCACAAGGCCTTGACACCCTATGGGTCCTGTAGACTGTGTCTGGTTGAGGTGCAGGAGGACGGGGGCGATCCTAAAGTACAGGCATCCTGTTCCTATCAGGCCCAGGACGGACTCAAGATCCTCACCAATTCACCCCGGGTCCTGGCTGCCCGGAAGATCATGTCAGAATTATTGCTGGCCCGTTGTCCGGAATCGGAGACCATTCAGCGCATCGCCATGGAACACGGAGTCCAAGAGCCGCGCATCAGCAAGAAGAATGACGACTGTATCTATTGCGGTCTCTGCGAGAGGATGTGCCAGGAACGCATGGGACGCTTCTCCCTGGGTTTTTCCGGCCGAGGTCCTGAGAAGCAGGTCGAACCGCCCTTTGGAGCCCATAACGAGCTGTGCTGGACCTGTGGCGCCTGTGATTTCATCTGTCCGGTGGGAAAGAAGATCTCCACTCTGTCTACCGATAAGACACCGATCCCCTTGCCGAATCCCTATAACATGGGTTTGGACGAAAAACCGGCCATTCACATCCTGTACCCCCAGGCTGTGCCGAATACGCCCGTCATCGATCGGGACAAGTGTATTCATCTGAATTACGATGATTGCCGCATCTGTGAAGAAGTGTGCGAAGCCCGGGCGATCGCTTACGACCAGGAAGAGGAAACAATCAAACTGGATGTAGGCGCTGTGATCCTGGCACCGGGATTTGAGGTGTTCGATCCATCGGTGAACGAAGAGCTGGGTTACGGCCGCTTCCCCAACGTCATCACTTCCCTGGAATTCGAACGTGTTCTATCAGCCTCAGGTCCCTACTCGGGGGAAGTACTGCGGCCATTTGATCGCAAGAAACCTGAACGTATTGCCTTCCTGCAGTGTATCGGCTCAAGGGATACTGATCATGATTACTGCTCTTCCGTATGCTGCATGTACGCCACCAAGGAAGCGCTCATCGCCAAGGAGCACATGGGTGGTGATCTGGAATGCGATATCTTCTTCATGGACATCCGCGCCTTCAGCAAGGGTTTCGATGAATATTATCAGCGCGCCAAGGAGCAGGGCGTGAATTACATCCGCTGTCGTGTCGCCGAGATCGATGAGATCGATGGTTCCAGGAATCTTCGTATTGAATATCTCACTGAGGATGATCGTAAAGCCACTGCTGAATACGACCTCGTCGTACTGTCCGTTGGTATGCTTGCACCTGAGTCCGCAGAAGAGATTGCCGAGACCTTCGGTATTGAACTGAACGAACACGGTTTCTGCAAGACCTCCGTATTCAATCCTGTGAGTACCAGCCGCGAAGGGATCCTGGTATCCGGACCCTTCTCAGAGCCAAAGGACATCCCCGAGACGGTGATGCAGGCTTCAGGGGCTGCTGCGAACGTGATGAGCATGCTGAATGAAGCTCAGGGGAGCCTTATCACACCCAGGGAGTATCCGCCAGAGAAGGATGTCACCGGTGAGGATCCCCGGGTGGGAGTATTCATCTGTCATTGCGGGACCAACATCGCCGGTGTCGTGAACGTCCCCGACGTGGTGGAATATGCGCGATCGCTGCAGGATGTGGTCTTTGTCGAGAACAATCTTTATACCTGCTCAAACGATACGCAGGAGTTGATCAAGGAGAAGATCGAGGAGCACGAACTGAACCGGGTGGTAGTAGCATCCTGCACGCCCCGAACCCATGAACCGCTGTTCCGCAGTACCATCCGTGAGGCGGGTCTGAATCCCTATCTCTTTGAAATGGCCAATATCCGCGATCAGTGCTCCTGGGTGCATATGTTCGAACCCGACAAGGCCACAGAGAAATCCCGGGACCTGGTGAGAATGGCCGTAGCTAAGGCCAGACTGCTGGAACCGCTGGAAGAGCGCTCGCTGCCAGTGACCAAGGCAGCCCTGGTGATCGGGGGCGGACTGGCTGGAATGACATCAGCGCTGGAACTGGCCCAGCAGAAGTACGATGTCCATCTCGTGGAGCAGGAGCAGGAACTTGGTGGGCATCTCCGACAGATCCATTATCTGCTGAACGGTGAGGAACCCCAGCAGGAGCTGGAAAAGGTGATCAAGCGGGTTCAGGACAACGAACACATACACCTTTACACTGAATCAACCATAGACACCATCGCCGGATCGATTGGTAATTTCAAGACCACGATCGAAACCAAGGGTGCAACACAGGAATTTGACCATGGTATCGTGATCGTGGCCACCGGTGCCCAACCCTATAAACCGGAGGAGTACCTCTACGGCGAGGATGAAGGCGTTATCACCCAGGTTGAACTGGAACGACGACTGGCCACCAACGGCGACTGGTTCTCATTGGAGCAAAAGCAGGCTCCCAGGACCGTGGTCATGATCCAGTGCGTCGGATCGCGGGATGAAGAACGACCCTATTGCTCACGATTGTGCTGTACGGAAGCGGTGAAGAATGCCCTCAAGATCAAGTCGGTCTCACCGGAGACCAACGTATACATCCTCTATCGTGATATCCGCACCTATGGTTTCAGGGAAAGCTATTACACCAAAGCCCGCCAGGAGGGCGTGGTCTTCGTACGTTATGATAGTGATGACAAGCCGGAAGTGTCCCGGAACGGCAGCGGATTGGAGATCGAGGTCTTGGACAAGACCCTGGGCGATAGGATCGGGATCAACGCCGATCTGCTGGTCCTCTCTGCCGGATTGATCCCGGGTGAAGGGAATGAGAGCATCGGCAAATTCCTGAAAGTACCTCTGGACAGCAACGGCTTCTTCCTTGAAGCCCACATGAAACTGCGGCCGGTTGACTTCGCTACCGAAGGGGTCTTCCTCGCAGGTCTGGCGCATTCGTCCAAAGCCATCGACGAAAGTGTCATCCAGGCCCAGGCAGCCGCGTCACGCGGGGCAACCGTGCTCTCAAAGGAATTCCTGGATCTCGAGGCAAATATCTCAGAGGTCATCGATGCCAATTGCGACGGCTGCGCCTACTGTGTGGAGCCCTGTCCCTTCTCCGCGATCACTCTCATCGAATTCATGCAGCAGGGCGCCATCAAGAAGGTAGTGGAGGTGAACGACTCGGCCTGCAAGGGCTGCGGCGGTTGTCAGGCCACATGCCCCAAACAGGGGATCATAGTGAGTGGATTCAAACTGGAACAGATATCGGCTCAGGTGAATGCCGTGCTGGGAGGTTGATCATGGCAGATGATTACGAACCGAAGATCCTCGCATTCTGCTGTAACTGGTGTTCCTACGCCGGTGCGGACCTGGCTGGTGTGTCACGCCTGCAGTATCCCACCAATGTCCGGATCATCCGGGTGATGTGCTCCAGTATGGTCCATCCAAACCTCGTCATCGACGCCCTTACCAACGGCGTAGACGGCGTCATCATGTGCGGCTGCCATATCGGCGACTGCCACTATCTCGAAGGGAATATCACCGCGGAGAAGCGTGCAGATGCCATTACCCTCATGCTGGAGGATTTCGGCCTTGAGGACGAACGCTTCAGGCTGGAATGGGTATCTGCATCCGAAGGACCACGCTTCGCCCAGGTGATGACAGATATGGTTGATCAGGTGAAAGCGCTGGGGCCGAATCCCTACTCTTGATACTGAGGAAGGAATGACTGTGGACAATTTCAGGCTATTTGAGGATCAGAAATTCGGCTGGGACGGCACGGAGTACGATTCCATGGAAGCTGCCCGTGAAAAGGCCAAGGAATATGAGAAGAACGGTTTTGATATAGAGATAGTAGAAGAGGACGAAGGCTACTACGTCTTCAGCAGGAGGATAGTAACCGAAATTCAGGTAGAAGGAGGGCCGTGACCACGACGTTTTACTGGGAGCATCTGCCGAAAGTATTACCGATAGGAGAGTTCGAATAATTATAAAAGGAGGAGAGATTCATGGCAAAAGTTGCTGAAGAATGGCTGAACATCTGTGGCGGATGTGAAGTGGCCATTCTCGACCTCGGGGAGAAACTCCTCGATGTCCTGCCGTCTCTCGAGTTTGTTCATATGCCGGTCCTGATGGATCACAAGTATTTCGGGCAGCTGGGCGAACGAGATGAGATGGAGATCCCTGAAGCCGATGTGGGGATGATATCGGGCGGCGTACGTAACGAGAAGGAGAAGCATGTTGCCGAAGAGATGCGCAGGAAGTGCAAGACACTTATCGCACTCGGTTCCTGTGCCAGTTTTGGGGGCATCCCCGCGCTGGCGAACATGTATCCGCTTGAAGATCTGTATGAGAAAGTCTACCGGGATTCGGTGACCACGGAAGCGGGGGAAAACCCAGACCAGGACATACCGCCCCTGTTGGACAGGGTGTATGCGCTGGATGAGGTTGTGGACGTGGACCTGGTCCTGCCAGGCTGTCCGCTGAATCCGGCCATCATCCTGGATGCCCTGACAGCTCTCCTGGAGGGCAAGCCCTTCGAGCTGCCTGAACGCAGTGTGTGTGACGACTGTCCAACGCATCGCGAGGAGAAGAGTGATGTGGGTCTGAAACGACCGCTTCAGGACGTTGATTTCACACCGGGTGAGTACGAGAACCTGCGCTGTTTCAATGAACAGGGTGTGCTCTGTCTGGGACCTGTCACCAGGTCCGGTTGCGGCAAGCAGTTCAATGGCAATGGTCAGCAGATCCCACGCTGTGTAAAGGGTTACATGCCCTGTCGTGGCTGCTTCGGTCCCATCCGGGAAGGTGCCAAACCGCTGGTGGATATGATGACGGCCATGTCAAGTATCGGTCTTGATGCAAAACTCATCGACGACCGCCGGGCACTGCTGAACAGGTACATAGGCGCACAGAACCGCTTAAGACCTTTACCGGCGAGGAGGTGATGATATGGGTAAACAAATAGTCATACAACCTGTCTCCCGTATCGAAGGTCATGCCAAGGTCCAGATCCAGCTCGACGATTCAGGAAATGTCGCTGACACCCAGGTGAATGTAGTGGAGCTGAGAGGCTTCGAGAAATTCTGCATCGGACGTCCGGTGGAGGAACTCCCTCGCATCGTCACCAGTATCTGCGGTGTCTGCCCCTGGTCACATCACCTGGCTTCCGCCAAGACGAATGACGCCGTGTTCGGTGTCGAACCACCGCCTACCGGCAGGTTACTCCGCGAACTGTGTAACAGCATCGCGTATACCGAGGAACACATCCTCCATTTCTTCTTCCTGGCCGGACCGGACTTTGTCATGGGACCGGATGCCGACTATTCGGTGAGGAACGTCATCGGTATCGCCCAGAGTAATCCCGAGATCGGACAGAAGGTGATCCGCAACCGGCATCTGGGTTGTGAAATGCTGGAGATCGTCTCCGGTAAGTCCATCCATCCGGTGACCGCTGTGCCTGGTGGTTTCAGCAAACCACTTACTGAGGCAGAACGTGAAGAGGTCCTGCCCATGGCCGAGGAGGTCCTGGAATTCGCCAAGTTCACCATGGCCTTTGCCAAGGAGAACATCTTCCCGCCGTACCTGGAAACGGTGAAAAGTCTGGGTGTGATCAACACTGGTTTTATGGGTACCGTTACCGATGATGGAACAATGAACCTCTATGATGGTAAGTTGAGGCTCATGAAGCCGGATGGTTCCTATGAGGATTTCGCCGCTGCTCAGTATACGGATTACATATCCGAGAAGATCGCTGAGTGGACCTACCTGAAGTTCCCCTATGCCAAGACCTGGAACGAGGGCTTCTCAATGGATATCGAGAATCCCAAAGGGATCTATCGTACCAATTCCCTGGCCAGGATCAATGTGGCGGACAAGATGGCCACACCGCTGGCGCAGCAGGAATTCGAGGAATTCCGTGCACAGTTCGGCCGTCCGGCACAGCTGACCCTGCTCTATCACTGGGCTCGGCTCATCGAGCTGCTCTACAACGCGGAACGTGCAGTCGAATTGCTGAATGATCCCGAGATCATCGGTACTGAGACCAGGGTTCCGGTAACACCACGAGCCGCCAGGGGAGTCGGTTCGGTGGAAGCACCGCGTGGAACACTCATCCATGATTATGAGACCGATGAGAATGGTCTGGTCACCAATGTGAACCTTATCGTGGGGACCACGCATAACAACGCTCCCATCAACATGTCAGCCCATCAATCTGCAAAATCGCTGATCAAGGATGGCAACTATGATGAGGGTATTCTCAACATGGTTGAAATGTCCATCAGGGCTTACGATCCCTGTCTGTCCTGTGCGACGCACAACCTTGATGGTCGGATCGCAGTGCGGGTGGACATCGTTGATGCCAAGGGTGAGCTGCTGGATTCGTTCAGCAACTGAGACCAGGAGATCCAGGCACACCTGCCCCATTCACGCAGGTGCCTGACAACAACAAGGGGTACGGTCACTTTCCAGGCGATCGTACCCCTGTCTCTTCATGGAACCCGAATGGGAAGGTAGTCCTTCTATGGAACCGATAGATAATATCAGAGCGAACAAAGGTCAATTGAAGGGCGGTCTGTTCAAACACAAACGCAGGTTCATCACCCATGCGACTGAATTGTCCAGCCTGGCCTTGCGCTCCCAGGATGCCCTGGCTGCGATGCTGGCGATCATCAAAGAACTGTTTGATGCCGCGGTTTGTTCTCTGTTCCTGCATGATCCGGAGGGCGATCATCTCGAGTTGATAACTGGATCCGCTACTGATCGCAAGTTCTTCAGCACATCATCCCTGCGTACCGATGAGGGCATCTGTGGCTGCGTCTTTCAGAATGAGACTCCATATACCAGTGGGGACACCGCTCTGAACATCGTGGTGGGTACCGAACTGGCCAGGGGATCAAGCACAATGCCGGTGATGGCAGCTCCGCTGATGCTGTCGGAGCTGTGCCTGGGCACAGTGGTCGTATTGCGTCATGGATCAAGAGTCTTTAATGCGGATGAAGTGGAACAACTCAACCGTTTGACCGAGGGGCTTGCACTCACCGTGGAGAATGAGCACCTCTTCGAGAAATGCTGCCACCAACTGGCCCAGCGGAACAGGATGCTGGATATCGCCAAAGAGGTGAACACCAGCCGAGAACTTGAAGACTTGCTGAATTACATTGTCGTTACTGCAGCGGAATTGCTGAACGCCGAAGCAAGCTCCTTACTCCTGCGAGAGGGTGAAGAGCTCCGTTTCGAGATCGCTTTTGGTGAAAAAGCTGCCGAGATCAAGGAGTTCAAAGTACCACTGGGAGCCGGGATCGCTGGAGCTGTTGCACTCTCAGGTGAATCCACCTTCCTGAATGAGATCGATGTTGAAGGTTCGAACATATTCAAGGAGATCGACGAGAAATCAGGTTTCCAGACCCGTAACCTTATCTGTGTTCCCCTGAGGGTGAAGGATCGGATCATCGGTGTCGTCGAGGTGATAAACACCCGGGACAAGGATGTCTTCAGCAGGGACGACATCGCTCTGCTGGAAGGTTTCGCCAGTGAGGCAGCCATTGCCCTGGAACGCGCACAACTGGTGGAGGAACGGATCCAATCCGAACGGCTGGCTACCATCGGCCGAACCGTATCAGGACTGGCTCACTGCATCAAGAATATTACCAATGCTCTGAAGGCTGGTGAATACATCGTGGAAAAGGGATTTCGGGACGACAGCATGGAGGGTTTGAGGAAGGGCTGGGATATCATGAGAAGCGGCAGCGAACGGATCAGGTCACTGGTGCTGGACATGCTGACTATCGCCAAGAAGCGGGAACCGGAATATTCCACCTGCTATCCTCACGAGATCGCAGAGGACGTTGTCGAAATGGTGGCCGGGGAAGCACGGGAGAAGAGTATTCGTATAGAAACCTCCTTCGATCCCGACATCGGTCCGGTCCAGGTTGACCGCAACAATATCTTCCGTTGTCTGCTGAACCTGAACTCGAATGCCCTGGATGCCTGTCCAGAAGGAGAGGGACAGATCTGCGTTGAAAGCTTCATGCACGAGACCGGGGATCTGTTTGGATATCGGATCAGGGATAACGGACACGGGATCACCAGGGATGACCAGAAGAAGCTGTTCCACGAATTTTTCAGTACCAAGGGCTCCAAGGGTACTGGTCTGGGTCTGAGCGTCACCTCTGCGATAGTCAAGGAACATGGTGGGTCGATCCGCTGTGAATCAGAACCTGGGGAAGGAACCGTATTTACCATCGAACTGCCCGTAAGGCATTGAGGTGTTGGATGAATGAGGAGAAAGCAAGATGAGTGAATTGGCGGGAAAGACAGCCCTGGTTGTCGATGATGAAGATGCACAGATCGAATATGTATCTGCTATCCTGGACGATCATGGAATGCAGGCGGTAACGGCAAATAATGGTATCGAGGCACAGGAGAAACTGGAGCAGATGACACCCGATGTCATTACACTGGACCTGATGATGCCGGAACAGAGCGGAATGAAGTTCTTCAACCTGATCAAGCAGTCCGAGACCTTGCGCGACATACCTGTCATCGTCATCAGCGGCGCATCCCAGGTCACAGGGGTGGATCTGAAAAGTATCATCTATGACGATAGATTTGCCGAACGAAAACTGAAAGTGTTCGGGACCGAAGCCACTCCAGATGCCTTCCTGGATAAACCGGTTGATCCCGATGAGCTCGTGGCCACCATTAGAAAGCTTACTGACGAATAGGCCCGCCATGCTCAGTGGACATGCATGCTTGTTCAATCCCCGCGGATAGCGATCTTTGGGTGTCAATCGGGCATGAGTTCTGATCACAGGTGGAATGGGCTATGAGATCATACTGGGAAAGCGAGATTCTCGTACTGGGCTGTGGCAACATCCTGCTGGGGGATGACGGCTTTGGGCCGGCTGTGGCTGATCGCCTGCTGGAAAACCATGATCTGCCTGCAACGGTAACCGTGATCAATGCCGGGACCAGCGTCCGCACGATATTGTTTAATGTCATGCTCGGTGAAGATCGTCCACATACCATCATCATCATCGATGCTGTGGATGCCGGAGAAGAACCCGGTGCCATTTTTCAGCTCGATGTCGATGATATTCCGGAGAAGAAGATCGATGATTTCTCCATGCATCAGCTGCCGACCTCAAATCTCCTGAGGGAGTTACAGGATGTTTGCAGGGTAAATGTGGTGATCCTGGTAAGTCAGGTCGATGAAATACCGGAGGAGGTTGCCCCGGGTCTTTCACCGATCCTGCAATCGAATGTGGCCCCCATGTGCGAACGGGTTCTGGAGTTACTCAACTCACGGGAGTAGGGATCTGATCGATCCGTCACCCTCGGTCAGGCAGGCGATTCATTCCCACGCTGACATCAAAATGCTCAATTGACGGTTCATCAGAGAACATATCCTCCACCTTGGCAAACTGAGCCTGCAGGTATTCTCCGGTCTCACCTGCGATCCGGTCCTCTTCGGTACTCCACATGGTGATCGAAATGGCTTTACCGTCAGCCGAATTCACGAACAGCAACTTCCCCTTGTAACCCCGCTCCTCCCGGGCTGCCGGAATGATTGAATTCCGGTAAACGTCCACAGCTTCATCCAGCTTATCCGGTTTGACATGCATTGTGACGATCCTGGCATACATTCTGTCTTCCCCTCGTGGTTTAAATGAGCAATTCAGAGTTCTTCACACGTCGAAACTCTTGATTAAAATTGTGTTTCAAATATAAGCTTCATCCACTGGGAGTGGAAGTACAGGCAGTGTTTTGACTGCAAGCTTTTGCTACTTCGATCCTGGCATTTTGCTACCTTTACCCGGTATTCAGGGAGGAATCGTGAGACACATCATTTTATCACTTCTGCTGGTGGTCTTTGCCAGCGCTCAGACCGTCATTCGTGTAAATCTGCTGGGATATCTACCGGAAGATCCAAAACATGCCGTGCTGCTCAGCAAAGACGGATACAGTCCCAGTGCATTTTCAGTGCATAACGCTCTCACCGGCGATGTTGTGCTGGACTCTGATGCCATCACCAGTTACGGGGAGTGGGGGAGTTTCAACACCAGTTTCCGTATGGACCTGAGTGCCGTCAGTGATCCCGGAGCCTACTATGTCCGGACTGGGACCTTTACTTCGGAGATCTTCCGGATTGGAGCGCATGTATACACCGGCGCTCCCGATTTCATCCTTCAGTATATGCGCCAGCAGCGCTGTGGATTCAATCCCTACCTGAAAGATTCCTGCCATACCCGGGATGGCTACATCATCTACGATTCTGCTGGCGATTCTGCGTACATCGATGTCACCGGCGGATGGCATGATGCCTCGGATTATCTGCAGTACGTCGCCACCTCGGCAAACGCTACTTTCCAGATGCTGTATGCCTTCCAGAGCTACCCCCAGGTATATGGCGACCAGCATCTGGCCAATGGATTGCCGGGCCGCAACGGTATACCGGATATCCTGGATGAGGCACGCTGGGGTCTGGAGTGGCTGCTGAAGATGAATCCTGAAAAGGACGTCATGTACAATCAGATCGCAGATGACCGGGACCATCTGGGCTTCCGTCTTCCCACTCAGGATACGGTCAGTTACGACCGCGGCAGTGAGCGCCCGGTATATCTCTGCACAGGCAAACCTCAGGGGGTGAAGCAGCACAGAAATCGCAGTACCGGTATCGCTTCAACCGCCGGTAAGTATGCCAGTGCCTTTGCCCTGGGAGCCCACGTTCTCTCAGCCTGGGACCTAGAATTCGGGAAACTGCTGGTGCGAAGTTCCATTGAGGCATACGAATACGGCAAGGTGCATCCCGGGGTCTGCCAGACCGCTCCCTGCCGGGCGCCCTATTTCTATGAAGAGGACAACTGGGCGGATGACATGGAGCTGGCGGCGGCACAGTTGTATCGTATCACGAAGATCAAACCTTACCTGGATGATGCCGTGATCTTTGGATTGAAAGAGGAGGTCACACCCTGGATGGGTGCCGATACAGCACGTCATTATCAATGGTACCCCTTCCTGAACATGGGGCATACCTTCGTCGCACGGGAGCAAAAAGGTCTTACGGAGCGGTTCAAGGATTTCCTGCGAACAGGACTCGAGGGGATCTACACCCGGGGACAGGATAATCCCTTCCTCTTCGGCGTGCCCTTCATCTGGTGCTCGAACAACCTTGTCACTGCCGCTATGACCCAGGCCAGACTGTATCAGGAGATCACCGGCGATGCGCGCTATCACGAGATGGAGATCGCCTTGCGGGACTGGCTGCTGGGCTGCAATCCCTGGGGAACGAGTATGATCGTCGGTTTTCCTGCACATGCCGAAAATCCACAGGATCCCCATTCAGCATTCACGCATCTGCATGGAATGCCCATCGATGGCGGTCTGGTGGATGGGCCGGTAAGTGCCAGTATCTACAACAGCCTGTTGGGCATACACCTCTCCGAAGCGGATGAATTTGCTGCGGTTCAACCAGGTATGGCCGTCTACCACGACGATTATGGTGACTATTCCACCAACGAGCCTACCATGGACGGCACCGCCACCCTGAGTTACTACCTGGCTTCCCAGGCTGGGATCCCGGACCGGAATCTGACCCATGACAATGATGGGATCGTGCGTATGGATAGTACACGGAAGGTGATCTACCTGATCTTCTCCGCACACGAGTACGCCGATGGCTACGAGACCATTGTCAAGAGCCTTGATAAACACAATGCGTTGGCTTCATTCTTCTTCACTGGCGATTTCTACCGCAATGAGGTTTTCCAGGAGATGATCAGGGATCTGGATCAGCGTGGGCATTACCTTGGCGCACATTCAGACAGGCATCTGCTCTACGCGAGCTGGGAGGATCGGGACAGCAGTCTTGTGAATTACCGGGAACTGGTGGAGGACATTCGGAATAATTACATGGAGCTTTCGCGTTTCGGGATCTCCCCTGCAGATGCACCATACTTTCTGCCCCCCTACGAATGGTACAATGCTGAGATCGCCGCCGGTGTGAATTCTCTGGGACTCACGCTGATCAACATGACTCCCGGGACCGGGACGAACCGGGATTATACCGATCCAGGAATGGGGGACAGGTACGTCAGCAATAAAAAACTGCTGAAAGATGCCCTGGCCTTCGAGGAACAGTCTGCCAGCGGTTTGAACGGTCATCTATTGCTCATCCACTTCGGCACCAAGCCTGAGCGCAAGAAGAAATTCTACGATGATCTGGATAAGCTCTTGAGCAAATTGGCAGATAGAGGTTATACCTTCGCCCGATTGTAGTCAGAAGAGATGGATCAATCCAGGATTAGACCATCTCCCGATGGTGCCACTCAATCGAGAACTGTGCTCCCTCCTGATCCTATAGCTTGACAAGCCGTTGATTTGCGTTTATATAAACGCGCATAACGCTCATGGTTTTGAGCTAGAATTTCGTCAATTGGGACATAAGATGTCACGCTTAGGGATACATGACATCAAATAGCATTGTCATAAACTTGAAAATGGAACATCGATGAAACGTAAACTGATCGTACTCTCACCTATAATCCTGCTGGTCGCAGGTTTCATTGTCATGCAGTTGCTGTCTTCCTTCAAGGAGGAGAAATCCAGACGCCCTGCCGTTGTGCGGCCGAAGGTGGTGGAAACAGTGGTGGTTGAATTGCGTGACGTACCCGCTCGTCTCATCAGCTACGGCACCATCGCCTCCAAGCAGCCGGTGACGCTTATCAGCGAGGTCTCGGGTACCTTGATGCAGGGTGACATTCCATTTCAACCCGCTCAGTCCTTCAGGAAGGGTGATCTCCTCTTGCGGATTGACGACCGTCAGATAAAGCTGGAGCTCAACAGCACCAAGAGTGACCTGCTCACTGCGCTTTCCTCCCTCATGCCGGAGATCAAGGTGAGTTCTCCGGAGATCTATGCGACCTGGCAACGCTATTTCGATTCCATCAGCTTTGATTCAAGCCTCTCTGAATTGCCAAGCGTCAGTGATCAGCGCATCAAGGCGCTGCTGACCCGATTCAACATCTATAAACTCTACTTCGCCGTCCGGAACATGGAGATCAGAGCGGAAAAGCATTATTTCCATGCACCCTTCAACGGCTCCATCGTCTCAACTCAACTCAGGGTTGGCAGCGTGGCGGCCCCTGGCTCCCGCCTGGGAGAGTTGATCAACCTTGATGATCTGGAAGTAGAGATCCAGATCCCTGCCCAGGACGTTCGCTGGCTCGATCAGGACGCGCCGACCCGCCTCATCACCCCGGATGGACAGCAAGCCTGGCAGGGTCACATCGATCGCATTGGCAGCAGCATCGATGACAGGACACAATCCGTCCTGGCCTATATCAGGATCGATGAGACTGGTGACCTGGCCCCGCTGGTCGGTGTGTTCGTCAATGCCGAGATCGAAGCCCAGACCATCCCTGAAGCCCTTGAAGTCCCGCGTCGCGCGGTCTACGAGGAACGCTACGTCTATCTCATTCAGAATGGATCATTTCAGCAGCGGGAGGTGGAGATCGGTTTTGATGAGGGGGATCAGTATGTCATCACTTCCGGTTTGACCTCAGGCGATACCCTGGTGACGGAGCTGCTGCAGGGAATCGCCCCTGGCATGCCTGCCCGCAGTCGTACGAACCTTGAATAAGCCTGGGAACACCCATGCAGCGCATCATTGAATTCTTTACCCGATTCCCCGTCTGGACCAACGTCCTGCTCATCAGCGTTGTGCTGTTCGGCTTCTTTGCCCTGCAGGGGCTGCGTTATTCAACATTCCCGGAATTGCCGCCGAATGTGATCACCATCCAGGTCCTGTACCCCGGTGCTTCCCCGGAAGAGGTGGAAGAAGGCGTGGTACTGAAGATCGAGGAAAACCTCGATGGGCTGGAAGGGATCGAGCGGGTCACCTCCACCTCATCCGAGAACCTAGGCCGCGTCAATGTGGAAACCCTCCGCGACGCTGAGATCGAAAAGGTCCTCACCGATGTCAAGAATGCTGTGGACCGTATCAGCTCTTTCCCCCTGGGAGCCGAGAAACCGGTTGTCTTTGAACAGAAATTCCGCTCCAGAGCACTCTCCGTGGTCCTTTTCGGTGAAGCAGACCTGTACAACCTGAAGATCATTGCCGAGGATCTGAGGGACGAGCTCATCGCGACTGAGGAGATCTCCCAGGTGGCCATACAGGGATATCCCGGTCTGGAACTATCCATCGAGGTGTCAGAAGCCGATCTGCGGCGTTATCAGCTCACCTTTAATGAGATAGCCCAACGGGTGGCAGCTGAGAATGTCAATATCTCGGGCGGGAAATTCGACACCCGCGACGAAGAGATCCTCATCCGGGCTTCGGGCCGGAATTATCGGGCCGCTGATCTGGGCGACCTGGTTGTCCGGGGGGCGGGTGAAGGCAACATCATCTATCTCAAGGATGTTGCCACTATTCGCGAGCGCTGGGAGGATGTTCCAAACAAGAGCTACTACAACGGTCGTCCGGCCGTTGTCCTGAATATCGACAAGACCCGCCAGGAAAGCGTCCTTGCTGTGGCCGAACGCGCGAAATCTATCGTGGAACGGTTCAACCGGGAGAATCCGGTGGTGGAGGCACTGGTGCTCAGTGACAATACCATCAGCCTGAGGCAGCGTATCGATCTGCTCATAAACAATGGTTTCATTGGCCTGGCGCTGGTGGTTATGAGCCTCAGCTTCTTCCTGAACATGCGCATCTCATTCTGGGTCTCAATTGGGATCCCGTTCTCCTTCGCCGGGACTTTCATCGTATTGAACCTTGTGGGGATCACCATCAACGTCATCTCCCTCTTCGGGATGATCGTCGTCATCGGTATCCTGGTGGATGACGCCATAGTGGTCTCCGAGAGTATTTTCAGCCATTTCGAGCGGGGCAAATCAGCTTTCAGAGCGGCCATCGATGGCGCCATGCAGATGGTAGGCCCCGTGACCACTTCCATCCTTACTACCGTCCTTGCGTTCATGCCCTTCTTCTTCCTGGACGGCTTCCTGGGCAAATTCATCTGGAATATGGCAGCCGTAGTGGTGGCAGCGCTCCTGTTCTCCTTGATCGAAGCTTTTCTCATCCTGCCGGCGCACCTCGCACATTCCAAAGGTCTGCACTCACACCGTAAGGATTCGAACATCCGCAAGCGCATCGAGAAGATCATCGGATTTCTCACGCACAGGATGTACGCACCCTCTCTGGCCTTTGCGTTGAGACACAAATGGGCGACGGTCACCATGCCTTTTGTTTTCGTACTCATCACCGCTGGTCTGTTCAGTGGCGGCTTCATCGGTTTCACCTTCTTCCCCTTCATCGACGGCGATACCCTGCCTGTGAATGTCAGTCTGGTTGCCGGGCGTCAGGAGAAGGATATTGAACAGGTACTCGAGGACATCGAACTCGTCGTGTGGGCTGTGAATGAGGAAATGAGTGCTCAGCGTGAAGATGGGGAAGTCCTCATTCAGGGGATCAAGCGCGACATCGGCTCGAATGATTTTGGCGACAATGGCAGTCACGTGGGCAAACTCACCCTGCAGCTTCTGGATGGTGAGGTCCGTAATATGGACAGCTATGTCATCGCCAACCGGCTCAGGGAAGCAGTGGGTCCGGTACCCGCAGCACAGAATATCTCCTTCGGACGTACCAGTCTCTTCGGCAAGCCGGTCTCCATCAGTCTGCTGGGCAGCAATATCCAGGAACTGCAGAAAGCCGGAGAACTGCTTGTGGCAGAATTGGAGGGATTCTCAACCCTCAAGGACGTATCCGTTTCCAACAAGGAAGGTCGTCGTGAGATCGACATCCAGTTGAAGGCCAGAGCCTACACCCTGGGCCTGACGCTTCACGATGTGGCCAACCAGGTCCGTCAGGGTTATTTCGGTCAGGAAGTCCAGAGGATCCAGCGTGGTCGTGACGAGATAAGGGTCTGGGTGCGCTACAGACCGGAGGACAGGGCTTCGCTCGGTTTTCTCGATCGAATGAGGATCCGCACTCCGGATGGATCGGAATATCCCTTTGGTGAACTGGCCACCTATACGCTTGAGCGCGGAATCACCAGCATCAATCACCTTGACAAGAAGCGCGAATTGACCGTCGAATCCGATCTTGCCGATGCAGGGCTTGATCTGCCGCCCATCCTGGCGGAGATCAGGGAGGATGTTATACCACGTATCCTGGCACAGGTACAGGGTGTCCAGGTTTCCTATGAGGGTCAATCCCGGGATCAGGCCAAGACTTCCGCTTCCTTCCAACGAACCTTTCCGCTGGCATTTGCCGGGATGTTCGTATTGCTGATCCTGGTATTCAGATCCTATCTCCAGGCAATTCTCATCTTCAGCCTGATACCTTTCGGCATCATCGGCGCCTTCTGGGGCCATGGCATCCAGGGGATCCAGGTGAATACGCTCTCCATATACGGGATCCTGGCCCTGGCGGGTATCATTGTGAACGACAGCATCGTACTCGTGGATCAGATCAACCGCAACCTGCGTGAGGGTATGAAGATCTTCGATGCCGTCTATGAGGCTGGGATCGCACGTCTGCGGCCCATCCTGCTTACTACCTTCACCACTTCCTTCGGTTTGGCCCCCTTGATCTTCGAGCAGAGCCGTCAGGCACAGTTCCTGATCCCCATGGCAGTATCGGTTGCCTATGGGCTGCTGTTCGGTACCTTCATTATCCTGGTTGTCCTGCCAGCTAGTTTTCTGATACTGAACCGTGTACGTGTGCTGTGGATGAAGCTGTACCATGGTGAAAGCATTGCACCTGAATCCGTGGAGCCCAGTGTCAGGGAACTGGCCGAACACTAAAACCTGACGATCGGCCTGATGGTACCCAGGTCATCACATCTTCCTAGAATGGTTGTGGGATCATCGTATTAGATCCCCAGCGCATTCAACTGATCTTCAGTAAATACTGAAAGCCCAGATTTCCTTTGAACGCTTGCCGGATTTGGACATATTCTGCTCCATCAAAGCAGCAGACACGAATCTAGGATACAGGATCACATGAACTTTTTCTCACGCTATCTGATGGTCCTCCAGATCATCTCACGGAACTGGCTGGGTCGCATCGGTGTCATTCTATCCACTACCGTCTTTTTCGCCTTCTTCGTCATCGAGGCCCTCTCGTTCATGGCCGTATTCCACAACACTTACGTAGGGATCGTCACCTACACGATCCTGCCTGCGCTGTGGCTGTTCGGGCTCTTGCTGGTGGAATTTGGCCTGCGTAAACAGGACCTGGCGTTCTGGGCTACAGTGAGGTCGTTGTGGACGGGAGAGGGGGAGCAGAGATTCAAGGTCAATCCTGAATTCCGCCAGAAGGTCATCCCGATCCTGCTGGTCCTCACGGCAGCCAACATTCTCTTTATCGTACTGGTGAGTTCGAGAACCCTGCATTTCATGGATCAATCCGAATTCTGTGGTACGGCGTGTCATACCATCATGGGTCCTGAATGGGCGGTATACAACGATTCGCCCCATGCCCGTGTCGCCTGCGTGGACTGCCATATCGGGGAGGGCGTCAGAGCCTTGGCCAACTCGAAACTGAATGGTGCCTGGCAGGTCATATCCTCGACTTTCGATCTCTACCACAAACCCATTGAAACACCCATCCACAACCTGAGACCGGCGCGGGAGACCTGCGAGAAGTGCCATTGGCCGGAGAAATTCTACGGTTCGAAACTGGTGCAGAATAAGCGTTATAAGGGAGATTCACTCAATACGCGGCAGTTCACGACACTCAATCTGAAGATCGATGCCCAATATGGGGTCGGTCATGGTATTCACTGGCACATCGCTGAAGAGAACGAAGTTCGCTTCGTCTCCAAGCATGACAAGCGCGAGGAGATCTACTGGGTGGAGGTCCGTCGTCCGGATGGGTCCTACCACCGCTACACAAACACAAATCTTTCAGATTCCACAGAATTTGAAGAGGCCCAGATACCACGGATCATGGATTGTGTCGACTGTCACAACCGGGCCACCCACATCTATGAAACCCCTGATGATGCAGTGGACCTGCGCATCGCCAGGGATGAGATCGACATTGGGCTGCCATTCATCAAGAGAGAGGCCTTACACGCACTGACGCGGAGTTATGCCACAAAGGCCGACGGCATGCAGGGGATCAGAGATTACCTGACAACGTTTTACAATCAGCAGTACCAGGAGGGTCAGATCGATGAGGCCAGTCTGCTGCACTCCATTACCAGCGTTCAGAATATCTATGACAGGAATATCTATCCGCACATGGGAATAGAATGGGATACCTATCCAAACCACATTGGACACCAGATCGGGGAGGGCTGTTTCGCCTGTCATAATTTCCAGAACACCGACCAGAGTGAAGGTTGTTTCCGCTGCCACAGCAAGAACATGCAGGATGAGCAGGGGAATCATATCTCAGATGATTGTACGCTCTGCCACTCGATCCTCTCACTGGGAGAGGACGATCCGTTGAAATACCTTACTGATGACGAGTTCGATACATTCGAAGAACACAAAAATAAATATCTTCGAGATGAGTATCTGGAAAGCTTCTAGATAAATAGTCGAGACCCCTGCCTTTGAAGCGCAGACAAGTCTCAAAGCACTTCCTCCAGAACACGCAGGCGTGGATTTCAGACCATACGCCCGGCCAGTGACTTAAAATAATGCTCTAAATTCAATATTCCCTTTGACATAGCATAGCTAAAATTTATACTATGCGGCTTTGAAAGAGGGTCTATGATCAAAAGTATGACCGGCTTTGGCCGGGCCGAGAAAAAGGTAGGGGAGTTGGATCTCAGTGTTGAGATCCGATCGGTTAACAGCCGGTTCCTGGAGATCGTCTCACGTGCTCCACGCGGGATGGAATCCCTGGAGGATAAAGCCAGGCTGAAGGTACAGAACCGGATTCCCCGGGGGCGAATCATTGTTACGCTCAATCTAGGCAATGGCAAAGTCCAGCCTGGTACACCTCATCTGAACAGGCTCATCCTGAAAAAATACCGGGACATCGTAGCCGAAGCAGGCTCCATCCTGGGTAGCGAAGCAGATCTGGAACTGCCGGATATCCTGGCATTGCCGGATGTGATCAGTCTGGAACTGGATCCTTCGGATCTGGCGACGCTGGAGCAGGCCATGGACGGTCTCATGGGTGAGGCCCTGGATCAACTCGACACCATGCGGAAACGTGAGGGCGAGCTGCTGGAAAAGGCCATCATGGATCAGATCCGGAACATGAGTGAAGTCGTCACACGGATCAAAGCATGGGATGATGGACGTCTGGAGGAGGTTACCGGTCGTCTCAAGAAACGGATCAATGAGCTCAGTATAGATCAGGACGTGCCTCTTGATGGCCAGCGCATGCAGCAGGAGATCCTGTTCTGGGCTGATCGTCTGGATATCACCGAGGAACTGGTGAGACTTGAAGCACACATCGAACATTTTCTGGATCTTATGAAAAAGGATGAGGATGCTGGAAAGCGCATGAACTTCCTGCTCCAGGAGATGAACCGTGAAGCAAATACAGTTGGCAGCAAAGCCTATTCTACGGAGATCTCACATGCAGTGGTGGAGATCAAGAATGAGATCGAAAGAATTCGAGAACAAGTTCAGAATATCCAATGAGTAAGGGTTCGGGAATGATATTGGTGATTGCCGGTCCGTCGGGAGCAGGCAAAGGGACCGTTGAAGATGCGATCATGGAACATTTTAAGGATATCCGTTTCTCGGTCTCCGTTACGACCCGTCCCAAACGTGATTACGAGGAAGAAGGCGTCCACTATTTTTTCATCTCCAGGGAGGATTTCCAGGAGAAGATCCGCGGTGATGAGCTTGTGGAGTGGGAAGAGGTGTTCTCCGGCAACGGCCATCTCTATGGTACACTGCGCTCCCACATCGACGACGCACTGACCAAGGGAAAGGTCATCCTACTGGATATCGATATCAAAGGCGGACTGAATGTGAAGCAGGCCTATCCTGAACAGTGTCTGTCGATCTTTATTCAGCCGCCATCAGTAGCGGAGCTTGAGAAGCGCCTCATCCATCGGGGAACCGATTCTCCAGAACAGATCAAGATCCGTATGGCCCGCATGCCTGAGGAAATGGAATTGGGTAAACAATTTGATCATCAGATCGTGAATGATGATCTCCAACGCGCTGTGCAGGAGGTCATCAGGATAATTGAAGAAAAAGTCTACGCAAATAAAGGAGTCAATACATGGGACTGAAGACAATCCCCTTCCGGAAACTGGAAGAACATACTGAAGATATCTTTGAAGCGGTAACCATTATCGCCAAACGTGCCCGCAAGATCATTGGCGACCGCTATATCATTCAGGAAGAATTGCGGCGTGAGGAGGAGAATCTTGAGGAGATCGGCGGCGATACCGAGCTGCCCAGCTTCGAGATGGATTCCATCGACAGGGAAGAATTTGAGAAAGTAGCCAAGCCCACCACCCAGAGCATCGATGAGCTGCTCACCGGTGAGATCGATTGGAAATACGAGGAATCCGAGTCAGCTGAAGAGGACGAAGAAGGCGCAGAGTAGGACCTGATGGCTACCCGGGAAGAGATCAAGCGCTTTGTACAGGAAGAGTTGGAGATCTTCGGTGGTCCACTGTATCAGACGGATCAGAAGGAAGCGGATAACAAGATGAGCGACGCATCTGCGGCAGACATGACCCTGGATGGATTCTACGAACAGATCCATGACTGCCAGAAATGCACTCTGGGAGGTACCCGGACGAATTTCGTCTTTGGTGTCGGTCATCCGAACGCGGATCTCATGTTCGTCGGCGAAGCGCCTGGCGAACAGGAGGATCTGCAGGGTGAGCCCTTCGTGGGCCGTGCCGGCAAGCTGCTGGATGACATTCTCAGGGCCATCGATCTTTCCCGGGAGCAGGTGTATATCGCCAATGTCCTGAAATGCCGGCCACCAAACAACAGGGATCCCAGATCAGATGAGATCGAACTGTGTGAGCCCTATCTGAAACAACAGATAGAACTCATCAAACCGAAATTGCTGGTTGCCCTGGGACGGATATCAGCTACTACCCTGCTGCGGACCAAGGATTCCCTCACGAATATGCGTGAGAAGGTCTACAGCTACCATGGGACCGACATGGTAGTGACCTACCATCCGGCTGCACTGTTGCGAAATCCAAACTGGAAACGCCCGGCCTGGGAAGATTTCAAGAAGATCCGCGACATGTACCGTGAGAAGACTGCCTAAGGAGCGAATTCATGGCTGAGAACCAAGATAACCTGCGACTGCCGCCTTATAACGAGGAGGCTGAGAAAAGCGTGCTGGGATCCATGATGCTGGACAAGCAGGCGGTTTCAGCAGCCTTGCAGGTACTTGACGAGGACAGCTTCTACCGTCCCGCTCATCGCAACATCTTCAAGGCTATGCTGGCCCTGGAAGAGCTGAACGAGCCTATCGATCACATCAGTGTAGTGGATGAGATGAAGCGTCAGCAGACCCTGGACTCGGCTGGTGGGGCCTATTACATCACCGAACTCACCGAACGTATTCCCTCCACGGCCAATGTCGAATACTACGCCCGGTTGGTGATGGAGGCAGCCACGCTGCGTTCACTCATCAGACTCTCCGCAGATCTTTCATCGGAGGCCTACGAGACCAGGGAACACGTGGATGAGCTGCTGGACCGTGCTGAATCGAAGATCTTCGAACTATCCGCAAAACGGTTCAAGACCCAGGGTTTTCGGGATATCAAGCCCATTCTGGACGAAACCTTTGAACAGGTCGACACATTCCACAAGGATCCAGGCAGCATTCGCGGTGTAGCTACCGGCTTTGAGAAACTGGATGAACTCACGTCCGGACTGCAGAAGTCCGATCTGATCATCGTCGCCGCGCGACCCTCCATGGGCAAGACGGCCCTGGCGCTCTCCATAGCCAGGAATGCCGCGGTGCAGTACAACCATCCAGTGGGGATCTTCTCCCTGGAGATGGCCAACTATCAGCTGGCAATGCGAATGCTTTGTTCCGAGGCAAGGGTTGACGCCCACCTGGTCCGAACCGGGAAACTGCCGTCAAATCTGTGGTCACGACTTTCAGGGGCCGCGGGTAAACTGGCGGATGCTCCCATTTACCTTGACGATTCGGCCTCGTTGAACGCCACGGAACTCCGGGCCAAAGCGCGGCGACTCAAAGCTGACAAGGACATTGAGCTCCTTATCGTTGATTACCTGCAGCTCCTGCAAGGCTCTCGGAATGCCGAAAGCCGTCAACAGGAGATATCCCAGATCTCCCGCTCACTGAAGATGCTGGCCAAGGAGCTGAACATCCCGGTGATGGCCCTTTCTCAGCTCAGCCGTGCAGTGGAAATGCGTGGGGGAGACAAACGCCCCATTCTATCGGATCTGCGTGAATCCGGGTCCATCGAACAGGACGCGGATGTGGTCACCTTCATCTACCGGCCGGAGAAATACGGGATCACCGATGATGATGGCAATACACAGGAAGGCATCGCTGAGATCATCGTCAGTAAGCAGCGTAATGGTCCCACTGGGGTAGCTCGACTGACCTTCATCGACAAGTTTGCATCTTTCGAGAATCTGGCGGCCTACGTCCCGACACCAAGTGAGCCCGGCGTACCCTTCTGATGTCCGCAAAGATCCTAGAGAAGATCCTCCCCGGTGAAGGGGAGAAAAAATATCCAAAGGATTTCCAGGCGATGCTTTCCTTGCTGCCCCAGAAGATCAGTGCCGAGGACGAGGTCTTCATGTGGCGCGCCTACGAGTTCGGAAAGGAAGCCCACAAAGGCCAGATGCGGAAATCCGGTGAACCTTATTTCACTCACTGTGTCGAGGTAGCAACGATCCTGGCGGATATGCGTCTTGATCCTGTTACCATTTCAGCTGCGCTGCTGCATGATGTGGTGGAGGACACCGGGTATACGCTGAAGGACGTCGCCACTGAATTTTCCGAAGAATTGGCAGCCCTGGTGGATGGCGTCACCAAGCTGTCCGATATCAAGTTCCGCACCGAAGAGGATAAGCAGGCGGTGAATTTCCGCAAGATGCTGCTCTCCGTTGCTGATGATATCCGCGTGATCATAATCAAGTTTGCCGATCGCCTGCATAACATGAGGACGATCAAGCACTTACCCCAGGTCAAACAGCGCCGGATAGCCCGCGAGACCAGGGATGTCTATGCACCGCTGGCCCATCGTCTCGGTATGTATCGCCTCAAGTCAGACATGGAAGACCTCGTATTTGATGTCCTGGAGCCCAAATCGGCCAAGGAGCTTAATCGGCTGATCCCCAAGCGTCAGGTATTTTTCGAGAAATACGTGGGGAAGTTCCTGGAACCCGTGCGGGAGCGGGCTGAAGCAGCCGGGATCGAGGCCGAATACCGTAGCCGGTTCAAGACCCATTACTCCATTTTCCGCAAGATGACTGACCAGAATCGGCCGCTGGATGATGTTTTTGACATCTACGCCGTGCGGATCATTGTGGAACGCCTGGATGAATGCTACAGCATCCTGGGATTCATCCATCAGGATTACACACCCATACCGGAGCGTTTCAAGGATTTCATCGCCCAGCCCAAGGCCAATGGCTACCAGAGTATTCACACCACCGTGATCGGTCACGAAGGCCGGCCGGTGGAGATCCAACTCCGGACCAGGGAAATGGATCAGACTGCCGAAGAGGGAGTTGCTGCTCACTGGCAGTACAAGGAGGGTGGTACAACCCCTTCGGCACGTACGCGCAGTGATGAACTGGATCCCCAGGTGGACTGGCTGAGAAACCTGGTGGATATCCTGCAGAATGAGGAACGAACCACCTCGCACGAATTCATGGATCTCCTGAAAATTGATCTCTATAAGGATGAGATCTTTGTCTTCACACCACGTGGGGAGGTCAGGATCCTGCCCATGGGGGCCACGCCGCTGGATTTTGCTTTCGACGTGCACACCCAGGTTGGATTGCGCTGTATCGGTGCCAAGGTAAACGGTAGTATCAAGCCTTTGAACAGTCAACTGATCAGCGGGGATAAGGTTGAGATCATTACCAGCGATAACCAGAAACCCAACAGTAACTGGCTCAAGTTCGTCAAGACTTCCAAGGCCAAATCGAATATCCGAAAATGGATCAAGAAACAGGAATTTGAGCATAGCGTCAAACTCGGACGTGAGATCCTTGATCGCGAATTGCGAAGAATCCATAAAGCTAAAGAGTACAAGCGATTAGAAGATCCATTTAAAGTAATAAATTATGATTCCGAGGAAAAAATGCTGGCCTCCCTCGGTGCGGGACATCGTACCGTGGCCAGCGCGCTTTCCAAGATCTTCCCGGAAGTGTACACCACACCTCGGAAGGAAAAGACTGAACAGCAGCAGGGCGAATCCTTCCTGCGTCGTGCCCGACGGACCTCCAAGGGTGTGCTCATCCAGGGCATGGATAACATGATGATCAATTTCGGTCGTTGCTGTAATCCCATCCCGGGTGACCCCATTGTTGGGTTCATCACCCGCGGTCGTGGTGTGACGGTGCACCATCAGCAATGCGAGACCATGGGTCCGAACCTGGTGGAGAAGGAGCGCCTGCTGGACGTGTCTTGGACCACAGATCGCAGCCAGGTGTACCTGGTACGGCTGAAGATCCTGGCGCAGGAACGCAAACACCTGGTCCGGGACGTCACCGAACGCATCAGCGCCTACGATATCAATATTGATTCCCTCACCATGAAAGTTGATGGGGATGTGGTGACAGGTCTCGTGATCCTCGAAGTAGAAGGTGTCAAACAATTAGACCGTCTGATTACCCGGCTCATGCAGGAGGATGGGATCATCAGTGTGGAACGTGAATAAATGAATGCTAAACGAATGATAGAAAGGACATAGTCGGTATGGAAATCACCTACACGAAGAAAGACGTGGCGAAGCATACCGCCGAGAAACTCGGTCAAAAGATCTTCCAGACAGAGGAGATCGTGGATGGTGTCTTCACGGTTTTGCGGGAGATGATGAGCGGGGATGAGGAATCCATTCGCATCGAGATCCGCAACTTTGGTGTCTTTGAGGTCAAACCGACCAAGGCAAAGCCCAGAGCCCGTAACCCACGGACCAATGAAGAGATCTACGTGCCCGCCCGCCGGAAGACCCACTTCAAACCCGGAAAACTGCTCAAGGAAGTTCTGAAGAAACCTCTGGAATAGTCAACCGGTTGAACACCGCCACACAAGGCCGTATCCTGGCCATCGATCCCGGTGGCCGGCGCGTGGGCTTAGCCCTGTCTGATCCTCTGCGTCTCATCGCCAGTCCCTTCAAGACCCTATTGATCCGGGACACGGTAGACGCCATTAAGCAAATCAGGGAAGTGATTGAGAGTGAGGAGGTTGTGGAGATCGTCGTCGGCGTTCCACAACGCCCCGGGGGTGAGGAAAGCCAGCAGGCAAAAGCTGTGAAAACCTTTATCTCAGAACTACGCAGGGCCATTGACCTGCCGGTCAGGGAAGTGGATGAGAGCTTCAGCTCCGTGGAGGCGGAGGAGGTTTTACACCAGATGGGCCGCAGGATTGGTCAGGACAAAGGGGCTGTGGATCGCATCGCAGCGTCACTTATTCTGAAACAATATCTCCAGGAGAATCCAACACTGAGATGATGGAAATGAGTTCAAATCGAGTTAAGCACATGACGCCAGAATTCATGGCGCTGTTGAGCGGGCTCCTGTTTGCCTTCAGTTTTCCACCTTTCGATATCTTCTTTCTGGCCTGGATCGGTTGGATACCACTCTGGGTGGGGATCCAGCGCACCGGCTGGCAGAAAGGATTTCGTCTTGGTTATATCACCGGTCTGGTCTTCACCCTGATCAGTATGAACTGGATCGCCAATAATTCCGGGACGAACCTGCTGGTGGCCACTGCCTCCATGGTGGGAGCGGTCCTCTATCTTTCCATCTACTTTGGTCTCTTTGGATTCATCATTGCCGGTACTGGACGCAGACTGGGCAGTGTGGGCCTGTGGTTGGCTCCATTCTACTGGGTTTCCATCGAATACCTCTTCCATTATGAGAAGTTCACATTGGCCTTCCCATGGTTGTCCCTGGCCATGACGCAGAACTTCATGGTGCCGATTCTCCAGCTAGCAGAATACGGTGGGATCTACCTGGTTAGTTTCTGGGTAATGATCCTCAATATCTTGGTGTACCAGCTTGAATTCGGGCGCCTGTCCATTCGGAACCAACACCTGCTCTGGGGTGTAATGGGCTTCAGCATCGTCGCCACCATCATTTTTGGCGGTGTACGCATGAACATCCTTTCCGAATCCTATGACCGCAGCGTCCGGGTGGGCATAGTACAAACCAATCTGGATCCCCGGGAGAAATGGGTCCGCAGCAAGAAGATGCAGCACATCAGGGACCTGCTGACGCTCAGTGCACAAGCCCGGGCGGAGGGAGCTGAGATCATCGTATGGCCTGAGAGTGCCGTACCGGCTCATCTGCACTATTATCCGCAGATCGATCGGCAGATCCGGCGCTTTGTCCAGGATGAGAACACCTCTGTACTTACCGGGGCATTGCACCATGAGCGGAATGGAGATGAGTATCTGTTCTACAACTCTGCATTCTTCTATGCACCGGACAGTCCGGTTCCCATCTACAGCAAACAGCAGCTTGTCCCCTTTGGCGAACGCATCCCATTGTCAGATTCATTTCCGATACTCAAGAATCTCAACTTCGGCCAGGCCAACTTTGAATCCGGCGATACAGCTCTGGTACATCCCATGGGAACGGATTCCACCAGGATCCCCATGGGTGCCCTGATCTGCTATGAATCCGCCGATCCGCACGTCTTCCATCGATTTGTTGAGAATGGTGCCGATCTTATGAGCATCATCACCAACGATGCCTGGTTGGGAGAATCCTTGGGTCCCATTCAACATCTTGCCGCGGGACGCATCAGAGCGATTGAACATCGGATCAGCATTGCCCGCAGTGCCCAGACAGGCATCAGTGCCATGTTCATGCCCAGTGGACGCATTGCAGCTGAGATCCCGCTGGGTGAAAAGGGTACCGTAGTAGTGGATGCACCGGTGGGTCTGGAACGTAGCTTTTATTCCA
Source organism: uncultured Lentisphaeria bacterium (assembly GCA_964454335.1). Classification (GTDB taxonomy): domain Bacteria; phylum Fidelibacterota; class UBA8477; order UBA8477; family JABMPR01; genus CAYVVT01. The sequence goes on from CAYVVT010000012.1 coordinate 60,841, forward strand.
GGAATGGCGATTTGATCGCCCTTGTCATCGTACTCATTTCAGCATTCGGCCTGCTCATGGTCACCTTTACCCGCCCCAGGCGCTCCACATGACACATTCCTCAAAATTGATCCTGCTCCTGATCCTTGCATCGGGACTCTGGGCCACGCCAGTGACAAACCGTGTCCAGGTTTCCGATCTGCTCTCCGAGGCCATAGATCAGACGCTTGATGGCCGGACCGAGACCTGGCAGGCTCAGATCAGGGGAGAGGATGCAGTCAGCAGATACCTTCGAGATCTGATCCACGATCTGGAGCTAGATCAGACAGGACCGGTGGAGCTGCTTATCGAGTTCAGCTCTACTGATCTGACCTGGAAAATCATCGCGAATGATGGAGAAGCCCGGAACCGGTCATTTACTCGCCAGTTCAATCTTAGTATGCATCTAGTACTGCAGACAATCGACGGTGATCCCATACACAGCTTCCCGCTGGAACTGGAAGGCCGTGACCGGATCAGCGCAAATGGTCTGATGCCTGTCCTCGAAGAACCGTTTCCCGTACCTCCTGGAGGCGACTTCCGCGCCATGGAAGCAGCTCCCAACAGACTCATTTTCCTGTCAATCTCAAGCCTGACAGTCCTGGCAGCACTCTATTTCGTGAGGTCCACATGAAATCAGTCCGCATGATCCTGATCCTGGCCGTACTTCTGGTTCTTGGCCATCCTTATCTCATCGCACAGGATAAACAGCTACTGAACCCTGCAATGCAAAGTCTGATCCTGCCCGGCTGGGGTGAGCGCAGCCTTGATTCCCGAGCACGGGGACTTCTTTTCAGCGGCACGGAGACAGGTATCCTGATCTTTACGGGTTTGAGCTGGTTGGCGGCAGAACAATTTGACAACGACATGCGCCACTTCGCAGCTGAACACGCCGGAGTTATTGACATCGATTCCAAGGATGACAAATTCCTGGACCGTCTGGCCGACTATGACAACATGATTGAATACAATGAGCAGATGCTGCGGAACCGACGCAACAAGGAATTGTACTCAGCATCACAGAATGAATCCTGGGACTGGGAGACAAATGAGTATCGCCTGGAATACCAGGATATCAAACTGGATCGCTACCGCTGGAGCAAATTCGTTGAATTCAGTCTGGGAGCCATCGCGCTGAACCACCTCATCAGTGCCATGGACGCACTCTATCTTGAACGTACAGGTGCAAACCTGCAGGTGCAGCCGACGCTGAGCCCCGGTACCACAGGCATTCGTCTCAGTCTCAATTTCTAAGTAGATAATCCCTCAACGATAGTGACTGCGGAACTCTCTGTCATGACCCACCCACCCGGTGCATTGAAAAATTCACTCAGGACCTTCATCATCTGGATCTCGCTGCCTACCGGCATCCTGGTGTTCATGTCCCTCTGGATGACACAGGAAGTCACCTGGCATGGAGCCATTGCCGTTCTCACCATCCTCCTGGGATTTTCCCGCGGTGTCTCCCTCAAGATGGTGCTGCAGCGTATCCTGCCCCTGGTCATCTTCCTGCTCCTGGCACAGTTGCTCCTGAGCTCCTATTCACGAAGTCTGTTCTTCGCCCTCTTCCAGGGGGAATTTGACTGGACGCGCTGGCAGTATCCCATCTTTGCGGTGGAGCGTCTGGCCCTGCCGCTCATTGCCGTCATCGCTTTCCAGCGTGATCTGGCTGACCCACGGACCATGCGCTCGCTGGGTGCCTTTGTTCAGCCCCTCATAATCCTGCGCTTCCCGGTGATGAAGTTCCAGCTCATGCTGTCGGTAGCGTTGAAATTTCTGCCTTTTCTTCGTAGCGAATGGGAACGGTTCTACCAGGCCCGAGAGGCATTCCAGAAGATCAATCCTTCCGGAAAGCGGACCCTGCGCAATCAGTTGAAGAAAAACGTCGTCGTACTCAAGGCGATGATCAGTCATATCATCCGGAAGGCCGGTCAGACAGGCGATATGCTTGCTCTGAGGGGGAACAGTCTGCGTCCACTTGCACTGCCAGCCAGGATGTTCATGCTCCTGCTTCTGATCTGGATCATTCTTGGTATGCTCTTCCACTTCTGGTTTCCAGGCCTGCAGGCCATGTGGTTGTTCATCGGGATCTGGTATACTCTGATGCAATTGTCCTTGAGCCTGGAATACGCTTCATGAGGATCGCCCTGCTCCTGGAATATGACGGCAGCGCCTATCACGGCTGGCAGATACAGCCTGGAGAGGCAAGTGTCCAGGCAGTGGTGGAGACTGCACTCTCAAACATACTGGACCAGGCCATCCGGGTCCATGCCTCCGGGCGAACCGATGCCGGTGTCCATGCCCGGGGACAGGTACTGCATTTTGATGCAGTGGAGCCCAGGGTGCCTGCCGAAAGGATCACTGCTGCATCCCACCGGGAACTCCCGGAAGATGTGCGCATCAGAGCCTCCGGACAGGTTGCGGGTGATTTCCACGCCCGCTTTGATGCCTACAGGCGCCACTACAGGTACCGCCTCAGTAATGATGCCTCGATCCTAGACCGGAATCAGGTATGGACTATTCCCTACGAACTGGAAACAGGTCTGCTTTCATCCTGTGCCGAGCTTGTCCTGGGCAAGCATGACTTTGCCAGCTTCTGCCAGGCTCAAACGGAGACTGAGAATCATGTCTGCGAAGTTGTCTCAGCCCAATGGGAGACACATGGCAACGACCTGTTCTTCCGGATCTCTGCGGATCGGTTCCTGCATCACATGGTACGGATGCTGGTAGGCAGTATGGTGGAGGTGGCCCGTGGGAAGTGGTCCCTGAAGACCTTCAAAGATCTGCTGGAAGCTGCAGATCTCCAGGCATCTACCCTCACCGCCGCGCCTGAGGGCCTCATCCTGGAAGGTGTTGAATACCCCGGCGATGTGGATTTACCATGGGTGAGCTAGCTCTGAAAGCTTTATATTTGCGCGTTTTAGACCACTTGCAATGGTCACAGTACGGAAAGCCGCAATGATCAAACGCATTATCATCTTTTTATTCGCTGTCTCCATTACACTTGGGATCTTTACGGTTACACTCTTCGAGATCCGGAACTGGCGTTTGAATGCAGACGTCGAAACACCCATTGTCCAGGCTCAAATGCCCATTCAACCGGTACAGCAGAAGATTGTCACCACGGAGCCATCCCTGGTGGTGGGGCGTCAGAACGCCATCACCCGGGCGATCAGCGAAGTTTCTCCTTCCGTGGTGGGAATTACCGTGACACAGATCCGCTATTCAGCTTCACCCTACATGAATGATCCCTTCTGGCGGCTCATGATGCCTGAAATGCCGCGCTGGTTCTCCGAGCGGGTCCAGTCGCTGGGCTCCGGTTTCATCTATGATCCGGAGGGCTATATCGTCACCAATGCTCATGTGGTGGAGAATGCCGAGAAGATCATGGTCACCCTGGCAGGTGGCTCCCAGCATGAGGCTACCCTCATCGGTATCGATGAGAAAACCGATCTGGCGCTCATCAAGCTGAATGATCCGGGTGAGTATCCCGCTGCAGACCTGGGGGATTCTGATGAGATCATCATGGGGGAGTGGGTCATTGCCCTGGGTAATCCATTTGGTCTGCTCAGTGAGAGTCGAATGCCCATTGTCACTGCAGGGATCATCAGCAGTCTGCATATGGATTTTGGTATCCAGCGCAGCGGCCGGGTATACCAGGATATGATCCAGACGGATGCTTCCATCAACTCGGGCAATTCAGGTGGTCCACTGGCTAACGCGCTTGGTGAGGTGATCGGCATCAACACCTTCATCTTTACCGGGAATGCCAGTTCGAGCGGTTCAATCGGCATCGGATTCGCCATCCCGATGAATCGCACCATGGAGATCATCAAGGAGCTGCGGGATAAGGGATATATCGATCGTCGCTATACCACTGGTCTGACCATCAGGAACCTCGATCCCAACCTGGCGGTCATGTTCGACCTGGATTTTACTGAAGGAGTGATGGTTGAGGATGTCGAAGTACGCTCCCCTGCGGCCAAAGCGGGGATCCTTGTCGGGGATGTCATCATTGGTGTGAATAGCGAACGGATACGCGATGATCGAGATATTTTTACTTACATCCGCAGTCAGGATCTGCGGAGTGGTGATCAGATCACATTCAATATCTGGCGTGATGGGAAACGCCTGAATATGACAGTCAAACTTGAGGGTTGAGAACAGCAGGAATGCTGTTTCCAATCAGCTTAACCGGACTATTTTGAACAAATGACTTTCTGGGAGAATTAGGACCATGGCACGTGACGGACTTCCAAATGTCCTCTTCGCCATTGCATTGACTGCCATCCCCACCGTACTGATCTTTTATTCGGATGGGGCCATGATCTGGCGTATAGCCTCCTTCCTGGCCGGCGCTTTCCTGCTTTTCACCCTCTTCTTCTTTCGCGATCCCGAACGGGATGTGATCAGTGATCCGGATCTCATCCTCAGCCCGGGTGACGGAAACATCGTGAACATCCGTGAAGTCGTGGATGATTTTGTTGGTCCGGCCTGGGTCGTCACCATGTTCCTCTCACCTTTGAACGTCCATATCAACCGAATCCCCATAAGTGGCAAGATTAGCTGGGTCCAGTATCATTACGGCTCATTCAAGGCAGCATTCAATCCGAATGCGTCCGAGGTGAATGAGCGCAATGTCGTAGCACTGGAGAATGACAACCTGAAGATCACATTCGCTCAGATAGCCGGTGTAGCCGCCAGGCGAATCATCAGCCACCTGAGGGAAGGGGACGAGGTTGAACAGGGCCAACGCTATGGTCTGATCAAATTTGGCAGCCGGATGGATGTCGTCATTCCACGCCATTGTGAGATCCTCGTGGGACTCAAGGAACCGGTGCGTGGGGGCTTGACTGCTTTGGCGAAGGTTGGAAAGAATGGCTAAACTCCAGCGTAAACCGCGTCGCCGTCGCAGCCGGTCGCCCCGGGTCCGTGGGCGCACCAAGCGCTTCATTCCCAACACCTTGACCATATTGAACATGTTTCTTGGATTCCTGGCCATCATTTCAGCCTTCGCGGGCAACTACACTCTGGCTGCATGGCTCATATTCGTCGGTTTCATCATGGATAGTTTCGATGGCAAGGTGGCGCGTGCACTGGGAACAGCCTCAGAGTTCGGTATCCAGTTCGATTCCCTGGCCGATCTGATCACATTCTGCCTGGCGCCAAGCGTATTCGTGTTTCTCATTTGGGCCGAACCCCTGGGGATCATTGTGGGTGGCTTCTTCGCATTCATGCCGCTGATGCTGGGTGCCATCAGGCTGGCTCGTTTCAACCTGGAAGCCGGTGCTGACCAGAAATCTCAGTTCCTGGGTGTTCCCACACCCCTGATGGCCATGACCATCGTTGGGTTGTACCTCTTCTTCACCCAGCTGCATCTGCTTCCCTGGGAAGCCCTGCACCCCAAGTCCCCCGAAGGGGACTCCCGAATCATTTTACCACTCATCATGATCGTCTCCAGCCTCATGTTGTCAAAGATCCCATTTCCAAAATCACCCCCTTTCTCTCTAAGGGGCGGCTGGCGGAACACCTGGCGTTTCATCGCCATCATACTGACATTCATCGCCATAATTGCATCCCGGGGAATGTTGATCTTTCCCCTGGCGATCATCTTGATACTCAGCGGGCTGGTGATCTGGACACAGACCCATCGAATGACCGTTCATCTGGAGGAAGTCGAAGGAGAGGGACATGGATCCACGGAGGCGTAACCTCAAGATCATCGTGCTCATGTTGCTGGCTGGAGCCGTCATCGGTTCTGTCCTGGGTGATATCGCAGGAGCGTTGCTGCCTGAGGGCGTTGTTCGGGACTTCTTCCTCCTGGCGTTCGATTCCTCACATTACGGTCTGAGAGAACCGCTGGTCCTGGATTTCAGGGTTTTCAGTATCACCTTCGGTCTTACCTTGAGAGTGAATTTCATGGGATTGCTCGGTATGGGGGTTGCCTACTACCTCTTGAGGTATTATCGGGTGTGATGGGATTGGCGAATTGAATGGATTACAGAATGACTGAAACGATATTGAATAAGGAAAAGGAGTAGCATATGTCACTTCCCGGTGGATGGGAATGGTTAATAATTCTCCTGTTTGTACTCATCTTTTTTGGTGCCAAACGTTTACCCGAGATCGCTCGTGGGCTCGGGAAGGGGATCCGGGAATTCAAGAATGCCATCGGCGGGATCTCGGACGAGATCCAGAAAGCTGGTAATATAGCGGATCAGGCGGACACAGCTCCATCGACTCCTCCACCGCCACCTGAAACCTCTGAGGAACCAAAGGCAGAACCTGAAGAGGGAAAGGACGCCGACGAAGCTTGACGCTGGTTGAGGATTTTCAGCGGAGTGCTGATCAGCACTCCGCGTTGAATGCATTTACCTACCTCGCTACAGATTCTCTGACCCAGGAGACAGAAACAGCTCTGAGTGGCCCCCTGTCTGGTATGCTGGTTGGGGTGAAGGACAATATCGCCGTCCGGGACATGCCCCTGACATGCGCATCTGAGATCCTGCGAGACTACATCTCGCCATATGATGCTACCGCTGTGAGCCATCTGAAAGAATCAGGTGCCCTCATCGTCGGAAAGACCAACCTGGATGAGTTTGCCATGGGCAGCTCTTCAGAATTCAGCATCTTCGGACCGGTACGGAATCCTGTGAATCCCGATTATGTTGCAGGAGGATCATCCGGAGGATCCACTGCTGCCGTGGCTGCCGGGCTGGTGGACGTTGCCCTGGGGACTGATACCGGCGGCAGTGTCAGACAACCGGCAAGTTATTGTGGTATTGTGGGCCTTAAACCGACCTACGGGAGGGTCTCCCGCTATGGTCTGGTAGCCTTCGCCAGCAGTCTGGATCAGATAGGTATACTCAGCAGGAATGTCACAGATGCTGCTCGCATGCTTACGGTCATCGCAGGAGCTGATCCCAGTGATGCCACCTCGGTTGATCATCCGGTTCCCTCATACGCAGCAAAGCTGGAAACGGATCCTGAAAACCTGTGCGTCGGAGTGCCGCAGGAATATTTCGCCGAGGGGATCCAGCCCGAGGTGAAAGCCCATGTAGACAGGATCGTGGATGAGCTGCGATCGATGGGCGTGAAGGTCAAGACCGTCTCCATCCCACACACGCCCAGTGCCATAGCCATCTATTACATCATCTCATCGGCGGAAGCCTCCAGTAATCTTGCACGCTACGACGGCGTACGCTACGGCTCACGACAGCCGAACGAGGATCTGCAGAAGATGTATACGGATACCCGCGAACATGGCTTCGGACCTGAGGTGAAGCGTCGGATCATGCTGGGGACCTATGTACTCTCAGCCGGCTATTATGAAGCCTATTACGGCAAGGCACAAAAGGTCCGCCGGCTACTGAAACAGAACTTCGATCGGGTATTCCAGGAAGTGGATGCTCTGATCACGCCCACTGCGCCTACAACTGCATTCCGGCAGGGTGAGAAACTTGACGACCCGCTGGCCATGTATCTCAACGATATCTACACTGCCTCAGTCAACCTGGCCGGACTCCCGGCCATGAGCATACCCGCCGGGGTAGATCGCAAGGATTTACCTATTGGCTGCCAGCTCATCGCACCTCCCTTCGAAGAAGAAACAATCCTGCAACTCGGGACTATAATAGAGCGCCTTGAGTGGTAGAAGGTTTGACAGCTTTTAGATACAGATAATTAAGACGTCACAGGGAACCGAGTATTTGATCTGATGGCTATTGGAATTTCGCAACCGTATTATCTATGGCTCCTCCTGCTTATACCCTTTCTCGTCATCTACTATATCTGGATAGGGCGCAGGCGTTTCGGTACACTGCGCTATTCCTCGCTGAGCCTTTTCCAGAATGTGGCATCGGCGAATGTCCTGTGGCAAAGACATTTGCTGGTAACATTGCGGATACTGGCCCTGGCCTTCCTCATCCTGGCCCTGGCTAGACCGGAAGAGAGGAATGTTCAGCAGGAGATCAATGCCGAGGGCATTGACATCATGATGCTTGTGGATATATCGGGTTCTATGCGGGCAACGGATTTCAAACCAAACCGCCTGGAAGCTGTCAAGGCAGTAGCAGCGACCTTTGTAGGTGACCGTTTGAGTGACCGCATCGGCTTGAATGTTTTTGCAGCCGAAAGTTTCCTGCAGTGTCCGCTTACGACGGATATGGAACGCCTGAAGGAATTCATCGCTGCCGTGACCATCACCCACGAACGTTATGACGGTACTGCCATAGGCCTGGCACTGGCTGGTGGGATCAATCGACTGCGCGAATCCGAAGCCAAGAGCAAGGTGATCATCCTGCTTTCCGATGGCCGCAATAATGCCGGTGAGCTTGATCCCATTACAGCCGCCCAGATGGCCGCAGAATTCAAGATCAAGATATACACCATCGGAGCGGGTACCCAGGGCACCGCCTCCATACCTGTCACAACTGCACTTGGTGTGCGGAATGTACAGGTCCAGGTGGATGTAGATGAAGAGACTCTCACCACAATCGCTGAACTGACCGGTGGACAATATTTCCGGGCGACGGATGAGAATTCACTGGCCCGGATCTATGAGGAGATCTCACGCATGGAGACCACTGAGTTCAAGGTCCGGGAATACGTCCAGCACAGGGAACTGTTCATCATTCCATTGTTCATCGCCCTCTTCCTGCTGAGCCTGGAGATCATTCTGGACAAGACCCTGCTCAGGAGATTTCCCTGATGATCCGCTTCGAAGACCATGCCGGCTGGCTCTGGGCCCTCCTTATACTGTGGGTACCGTTGATGCTGCTGTTCGTTCTCTGGGCCTGGCAGCGGAAACGGCATGTGCTGAGGCGAATGGCCAATCCTGAATTGATCCAGCGTCTGTCACACAGCATTTCAACTCCACGACGCAGCCTCAAGGAAGCATTGAGGATCATTGCCCTGCTCCTGCTGGTCCTGGGGGTCATGGGACCGAAATTCTCTTCAGAACTGGTAGAGCTCACCCGGGAAGGTGTCGATGTGGTGGTTCTGCTGGATGTATCGAATTCCATGTTGGCCCAGGATATCGTTCCCAGCCGGTTGGAAAAGTCCAAGTTTGAACTGCGCCGCATGGTGGAACGGATGGAAGGTGATCGCATCGCCCTGGTCGTTTTCGCCGGACAGGCCCACCTGCAGACGCCACTGACGCTGGACTATAGTGCCTTCGAAATGTTCCTGGACATTGCCGATGAAAGCCTGATTGGCGTCCAGGGCACAGCGGTGGAGCCTGCTATTCAGCAAGGACTACAGGCCTTTGCCCGGGAGGAAGAGAAATACAAGACCATGATCCTTATCTCGGATGGCGAGGACCATGAAGGTAATCTTGACGAAATTCTGCAGGAAGCTGCCGCGAATAACGTGATCATTCATACCGCCGGTGTGGGATCCCTTTCAGGAACACCCATACCCATTCTGGATAAACAGGGTAACATCAAAGGCTATCGCAAGACCCGGGAGGGCGAGATCGTCACCACCCGATTATCCACTCGAACCCTGGAGAAGATCAGCAGCAGCACTGGTGGACGATTTGTTCACCTGAACAGTGCGGCCAGCACACTGGATGACATCTATTCAGATATCCTGGGAATGGAACAGAAAGAGTTCAGTCGACATGAATTCACCAATTTCCGGGAGCAGTTCCACTGGTTTATCCTGGCGGCACTGCTGATATTCGTGGCGGAATTCCTGCTTTCGGACCTGCAACCCCGGGCCAGGGATTGGGAGGGCCGAATCATTGAAAGGGAGTAGGGAAAAGTTGAAACACAGATCCGGACCTGCAATCCTCTCCATGACATTTCTGCTGCTTTTGCAGGCAACCGTTGTCTTTGCCCAGAAGGATGCTGCCCGGGCATACTCTGCCGAGAACTATGAGGCGGCTCTGATGGAGTGGCAGCAACTGTTGGAAGAATATCCGGAGCTGGTGGACATCAATTACAATCGTGGGAACGCCCATATGATGCTTGGACAGGTGGATGAAGCCATTAAATCCTACGAATCGGCCCTGACCCTGGAACAGGAAGACGCCCTGGCGGACGTTTACTACAATCTCGGAAACGGGTACCTGTATAAGAATGATCATGCAAAAGCCAGGGAATTCTACAAACACACCCTGCGCTTGAGACCGGACGATCAGGACGCAAAGGCTAACCTCGAGTTGATGAATCTCCTGCCGCCGCCACCACCCCAGGAACAGCAGGGGGGTGGAGACCAGCAAGATTCCGAAAGTGAGGAATCACAGCAGGAGGAACAGCAGCAACAGCAACAGCAGGGTGAGGATGACCAGGAGGAAGAGCAGCAGCAGGCGCAGGATCAGCCGGAACCTCAGGAGAATGAGGAAACACGACAGGACCAGACCCGTTCTGAACAGTCCCGGGAACAATCGCAGGAGCAGATGATCAATGCCTTGCAGATGCTGGAAACCCTGAAGGATCGTGAAACGGAAAACATGCGCGAGCAGATCAGGATGCAAACCTCGGGTAGTGATAAGGATAAGGACTGGTAGGACAGTGAGGAACCTGGTTATCCAACGGAAATGGATCCTGGTACTGGTGCTTCTACCGGTACTCTCATCCACACTTGCTGCCACCGTCCAGGTCTCAGCATCCGTTGATGCCCGCAGTGTCCTGGTCCAACAGCCGTTCAAGCTCACCGTTGAAGCCCGGGATACAGAAAGCATGCCGGTGGTGCGGATGCCGGACATCGATCGCCTGGCGGTGATCTCGGGTCCAATGCAGAGTTCGAACTATTCCTGGGTGAACGGCAAGATGAGCGGATTCAAATCCGTGACCTATACACTGGTCGCCCTCACCCCGGGTGACCTGGTGATCCCGGCCCTGGATGTGAGGGTCGACAAACAGGTGGTGAAGACCGAACCCATCCGACTCAGGGTTGTCCAGCGGGGCCAGCAGACCGATCCGGCGCAGGGTGGAGCTGCCCAGGAGACCGCCTCCATATTCATCCGGGCCATACCCTCCAAGGACGAGGTATACCTGGGCGAGCCTGTATCGGTACGTTTCAAGCTCTATACGCAGGTCAGTGTATTCAACTATCAGATCGATAAATTTCCTGATGCAGTCGGTTTCTGGGCAGAAGAGATCGAGCAGGTTCGACAACCGCGGCTGGTCTCAGAGATCCTTGATGGTGTGCGTTACAATACAGCAGTGTTGAAGACCGTTGTGTTCTATCCAACCCGCAGCGGAGAACTGGAGATCGATGCCCTGCGGGCACAACTCGAGGTGGAGGTCAAGTCCAATAATCGGCGCCGGGGACTGTTCAATGATCCCTTTTTCAACGATCCTCTGCTGGATCCCTTCGCACGCCGTGTCCAGCGGAACTTTCTGTCCAATCCGTTGACGATTCAGGTCAAGCCCCTGCCCGAACCGGTTCCCCGCAACTACGGCGGTGCGGTGGGTACCTTCTCGCTCAATGCGAAACTTGACACCTCGGTATTGCAGGTGAACGATGCCGTGGGTTTACATCTAACCCTCAAGGGCAAAGGAAATTTCAAGACCCTTCAGGTTCCCGATCCGGATCTCCCCGAAGAGATCGATGCTTTCAAACCCGAGCGCAGTGAGGCCATCAAACTGGTGGATAACCAGTATACAGGCTATAAGCAGGCCACCTATCTGCTGGTACCCCGGCAACCGGGGGAGTATTTCATCGAATCCCTGGATTTCAGCTATTTTGATCCTCGGGCGGGTAACTACCGCCAGATCCGTACTGCCCCTCTGCGTCTGCAGGTGGTCCAGGCCGGTAAGGATGAGCAGGTGATCGTTTCCGGGTATTCACGTGAAGAAGTGGAGATGATGGGTGAGGATATCCGTTACATCAAAGCCGCTGGCAGTGGCTTCCTTCGTATGGGTGGAACCCACCGCGGGGCAGCCACACTGTGGGTGTCATTCGCTCTGGGGGTGATTGCCGTTGCCGCTTCCTTCTTCTGGGAATACCACAGGTCCCGGCTGGACCAGAATCTGGCATTGAAGCGGAGAAATCGGGCCCTGAGACAGGCAAAGAGGATCCTGCGGTCGGCAGGCGGATTGGCTGAAGGATCCGAGCAGTTCAGCGCTTGGGTGAACCAGGCCTTACTGGGCTTTATCGGCGATCGTCTCGATCTGGCAGAGCATGCACTGGAAACCCGTGACCTGCTGGATATAGTCGAAGGACGCCTGAAGGATGAGGATCTGTTCCAGGAGCTCCGGAATCTAATGCAGATCCTTTCCATGGACCGTTTTGCACCGGGCTATGAGTCTCGTTCCCAGAAAGAGCTCCTGGAGAAGGCTGATGCGGTGATCAATCGATTGAACCGTGAGTTGAGATTCTAAATGAGATTTCTGGTTTGCATATTGTTGCTCGTGGTGAGCGCCAGCGCTGCTGATCTGCAGGCCTTGATGCAGCAGGGAAATGATCATTATCAGAATGGCCACTTCCAGGAGGCTATTGGAAGCTACCAGCGGATCCTTGCGGAGGGGTATGAGTCCGGTGCTCTGCACTACAACCTCGCAAACGCATATTTCAAGATCAATGAGGTCGGCTGGTCCATCCTGCACTATCAGAAGGCTCAGCGGCTGTTGCCGCGTGACAGTGAGGTTGAATACAATCTCAAGCATGCGCGACTATACCGTCGCGATCGATTTGAGTTGCCGGAACCCATGCCGGTGGTTCAACTCTTCATGAAGATCCGAGAAAGTCGTACCCTCAGCGAGCTGCGAAGGCTGGTGATGATATGCTGGATCCTGTTGGTCATACTCTTTCTCGTCTATCGATCCCTGCGTCTGAGAGGGCAGGGGAATTCATTTTTATACGCCCTGATACCACTTGGAATTATATTCATGGTTCTTGGAGGATGGCTGCTGGATCGCAGTCTGCATGCCGAAGAAGAAGGTGTGGTGGTACTGGAACCGGTCCTGGAGGCCCACAGTGCTCCCCTGGAGAGCTCAGATATTCTGTTCGTGGTACATGAAGGGACGGAAGGACGCATTGAACAAGAGACTGATGACTGGTATGAGATCCGTCTACCCGACGGTAAGTCTGGCTGGGTCCCGCAGAATGCGCTGGGCCTTTTTTAGTTTACTCATTCTACCCCTGTCCCTCATGGGGCAGTCGCAGAATGAGTTCGATGAGTCATTCAATCCGACCTCACTGCGAGACTGGCCTGATTCCAAGGCCAAGATCGAGTACGTGGCCTCGCCTGAAACATACCACGGTAGCGACAGTGACTCCCTGATCCTGCCGGAAGAACCACCGGAATACGTCTATCGGGTCCAGCTGGGTAGTACCATGGACTATGAAGAAGCCATCGAACTGGAGACCAGGGCACGCTATTCCTTCGACGAGGTCGTGGTACTGGCATTCGACAGCCCGTATTACAAGGTACGGGTGGGCAAGCACAGCGACCGTGAGGAGGCTCAGGCCCTGCAGCGCCAGGCGGTGAGGTCAGGATACAGGCGTGCATGGGTCCTGCGAACAGAAAATGACGAAGAATAAGTTTTTGGAGGAGTATGTCCGGTCACAGTAAATGGGCAACCATCAAACGCAAGAAGGCCGCTACAGATGCTGCCCGGGGGAAGGTATTCACCAAGGTCGCCAAGGAGATCACCATCGCAGCCCGCATCGGCGGGGGAGATGACAGTGCAAATCCCCGTTTAAGAACTGCTATCAGTGCAGCACGGGCAGTGAACATGCCGATGGCCAATATCGAGCGGGCCATCAAGAAGGGAACAGGCGAACTTGATGGTGTGGTCATCGAGGAGATCCTTTACGAAGCCTATGGCCCCGCCGGTGTCGCCCTCATGATCGAGGTTGCAACGGACAATAAGAACCGTACCGTTTCCGAGCTCCGCCATATCCTCACCAAGCATGGGGGCAATCTGGCCAGCTCCGGTTCAGTGGCCTGGATGTTTGAGACAAAGGGCGTCATCCAGGTCCCGGCCGAAGGGATCGAAGAGGATGAGATCATGATGGCTGCCCTGGAAGCAGGTGCCGAGGATATCAGCAACGAAGGCGAATTCTATGAAGTGACCAGCGATCCCAAGGACCTGCATGCTGTTACTGACGCCCTGTCGGATGAGTCCTATACGATCGAAGTCTCACAGATCCAGAAGATCCCCAACAATTTCACTGAGATCGGCGGAGACGATGTGGGTAAGGTGGTAACCGTCCTTGAGCTGCTGGACGATCACGATGATGTCCAGAAAGTATCGGCCAGTGTCGATTTTACCGACGAAATGCTGGCTGGGCTGGAGTAATCGCTCTGAGGATACTGGGTATAGATCCGGGCTTACGGAATCTGGGGATCGGGATCATCGATTTCGATCACAATCAGTTCAAACCTGTCTATGCCGGCGTGATCAAGACCATCGCCAAGGATCCCCTCACCACCAAACTGGCAACCCTGTATGCCGGTATCCAGGACATCATTGAAAGTTACCAGCCGGGAGCGCTCTCCATCGAGGAAGCCTTTTACGGCAAGAATGCGAAAACGGCGCTGCTCATGGGACATGTTCGCGGTGTGGCAATGCTGGCGGGTAACCAGGCCGGGATCCCGGTACATGAATATGCCGCCAGAAAAGTAAAATCAGCTGTTACGGGTAATGGTGCAGCCGACAAGGAGCAGGTGCTGTACATGGTGAAGCGACTGCTGAAGCTGAAGGAGGATCCTGAGTCTCTGGACGCCTCGGATGCACTGGCCATCGCGATCTGTCATGGATTGAACCATAAGATGAACGCCCTGACCTGAGAACGCTGAACGATTAACAAGTAACGAATAATTACATATGTACGAATTCATTTCCGGGACCATCAGCAGCAAACAACCTGATCACGTCATTGTGGATTGCGGAGGCATTGGCTATCGCCTGAAAATTTCATTTTCCGCCTATGAGAAGCTGCCTGGACAGGGAAAACCGGTGAAACTGCTCACTTTCCTGCATGTCAGGGAAGACATCTTCGATCTCTATGGTTTTGGCAGCGCTGATGAACGCGACTTCTTCCACAAGCTCATCAGTATTTCCAAGATCGGACCCAAAGCGGCCATCACCATCCTTTCCGGGGGAACACCAGAGATGATCAAGGCCTGGGTCATGGCGGAGGATGCCAAAAGCCTGTCACGCCTCCCCGGCATTGGTCCTACCACCGCTCGCCGCATCATCGCGGAACTGCGGCCGAAACTGGAAAAGGAGGGGGAGATCTCACCTATCGCCGGGATCGAGGCCAGCGAAGCGGTTGCAGAAGCACTCCAGGAAGCGGCCATGGCCATGGAAGCACTGGGATATTCACGGGTGGACGCCTTGAAACGCTTGCGAAAAGTTGCGGAAAAACTGGGTGAGGAAGCCACTACTGAAGCGCTGATCAAGGGCGCTCTCCAAAGCAGTTGACGAAAGTACCCGCCATCGAATCACCATTTTCTTCCCGGACCTTGTCAGAGAATGACCCGGGATTCCATAGCATTCAGAGGCATCCATGATCCACGACTATGCAGTTATTGGTGGGGGATTGGTCGGTCTGGCCACCTCACGTGAATTGATGAAACGCAGGCCGGGCAGTTCCATATGCATCCTTGAGAAGGAATCCACCTGGGCCAGTCATCAGTCGAGCCGTAACAGCGGCGTCATCCATGCCGGTGTTTATTACACACCCGGCAGCCTGAAAGCCCGCCTGGGCGTTGCGGGCAACGCCTCCATGGTGGCCTTCTGCCAGGAACATGGGATTCCCCACGACCAGTGTGGTAAGCTCATCGCGGCGACAGATGAAGAGGAACTTCCCCGCATGGCCAAGCTCGAGGAACGGGCGATGGCAAACGGTTTGACGGTCACCCACATCAGTGGTGAGGAAGCATTGGAAACGGAACCTCACTTGCGTTGCATTGCTGCGTTGAAGGTCCCCACGACGGGCATCGTGGATTTTGGTGAGGTGGGCAAGGTCTATGGCCGCCTGGCTGTATCCGAGGGAGTACAGACCTATCTGCAGAACCATGTACATGAAATCGTCCGGGAAGGGGCGGTCTATCGGATCATTACTGATCGGAATGAGGTTCAGGCTCGATTTCTGGTGAATTGCGGAGGTTTGCACTGTGATCGAATTGCGATCATGGATGGAATTGATCCGGAAATGAAGGTTGTCCCCTTCCGCGGAGAATATTTCGAATTCATACCGGAGCGCCGATTCCTGGTGAATGACCTGATCTATCCAGTGCCCAATCCCAAATTCCCCTTCCTGGGTGTACATCTGACAAGACTCATCGATGGTGCTATCCATGCCGGTCCAAATGCCGTGCTGGCCTTCAGCCGGGAAGGATACACCCGCAGCACCTTTGAGATCAGGGATCTGATGGAAGCCCTGGGGTATTCCGGTTTCTGGAAACTTGCTTCGGGGTACATGGGTGAGGGTCTGAAGCAAATGTGGCGCTCATTCGTGAAACGCGCCTTTGTCTCTACGGTACAGCGGCTGGTTCCCGAGATCCGGTCTGAAGACCTGCAACCCGCTGAAGCCGGTGTCCGCGCCCAGGCCCTGCGGCCTGACGGAAGCATGATCGAGGATTTCCACATGATCCGTTCGGACACAGCGGTTCATGTGCTGAATGCTCCTTCACCGGCTGCTACAGCCTCACTGGAAATTGCGAAGGTGGTGGCGGACAAGGTCCTTGCGGATTAGGGGTCCCCGAATCCTGCAACTCTATTCATCAGAGAGCGAGCTCGAGTACCCGTGCAAGTCTATACAGCTTGATGGTTATCCATGTTTGATGTTTTTCAATTTTCAGAATACCCACATCCCATTAGATTAAAAGCCATCCTGGACTAACCAGGTAAATTGAGTAAGCAGGACACGCGGATGAAGAATACGCCATTCACAGCATTTCACGAGGCATTGGGTGCCAAGATGGTTGAATTTGCCGGGTACCGGATGCCCATCCAGTATTCCGGTATCGTTGCTGAACACCTGAATGTCAGAGAAAATGCGGGGCTTTTCGATGTGTCTCACATGGGGGAATTCCTGGTACGCGGACCCCAGGCCTACGATTTCGTCGAATATGCCACCACCAACAAAGTGCATGCACTGGTGCCTGGACAGGTACAGTATTCGGTGATGTGCTATCCGGATGGCGGCATTGTCGACGACCTGCTGGTCTACAGGTTCGAAGATGGGTTCATGCTGGTGGTGAATGCCTCGAACATCGGCAAGGATTTTGAGCATCTGAAGGGCCTCAGTAAGAATTTTGACGTCGAGTTCAAGAATACATCGGATTCCACCGGATTGCTGGCGCTGCAGGGGCCAGCGTCCAGAGACATTCTAAAAAAACTTACACAATTGCCCCTGGATGAGTTGGACTTCTACCACTTTCTGGAGGGCGAGGTCAACAGTAATCCCATGATCCTCTCCCGCACGGGCTATACCGGCGAGCTGGGATACGAACTCTACCATGATCCGGCCTATTCTGGGGAGCTCTGGGATGCGCTGATGCAGGCTGGCGAGGAATTCAAGCTGACACCCACAGGTCTCGGTGCACGCGATACGCTTCGTCTGGAGATGAAATTCTGCCTGTATGGCAACGACATCGATGAGACCACACATCCGCTTGAAGCCAGGCTCGCCTGGGTGGTAGACCTCGATGGACCGGAATTCGTTGCACAGGACGTTCTACGGGCAAAAAAAGCGGAGGGCATCCAACGCTTCCTGGTAGCCTTCGAAATGGAGGAGCGAGGTTTGCCCAGACATGGATACATCATCATGGCTGACGGACAACAGGTGGGGATCGTTACCAGTGGGGGACAGTCACCCAGTCTTGGTAAAGGGATCGGTCTGGGTTATGTGAACAAGGGTCATCATAAGATCGGAACGCCCCTGCAGATCGATATTCGCGGGAAAGGCGTCGCCGGCCGTATCATCAAACCACCATTCATCAACAAGAAGACCAGTTAAAGCTTGAGTGCTAAACAGAAAGACGGTTTCCAGGAAATGACCCGTGAGATCATCGGGATCCTCACGATGGTACTGGGCATCTTCTTCCTGCTGAGCCTGGTGAGCCATCATCCCAGCGAAGAACCCACCATCATGCCAGGTGTCCATTTCCACAATTGGATGGGATATATCGGGATCTTCATCTCCCACATCCTGTTCAAGCTGTTCATGGGCTGGGGATCCATCATCCTGGCCCTGCTCATCATTCTCTGGGGCTTTGCTCTGTTCCGGGATCTGTCCTACCAGGGGATCTTCCGTATCAGCGGCTACTCCTTTGCCCTGGTCATGGTTGGGATGGTGCTCTTTGCGCTTGTCGGCGGCCGCACAGGTCTTGATGAAGCCCAGCTCTACAGGCATGCCGGATATCTCACCATGGTGATAGGTCGTTTTCTCAAGGATTTCATGGGCCTGGTAGGATCGGTGCTGATGCTGGCAGTGGCACTGCTGCTGCTGATCCAGGGCTGGCGAGGATTCACCTTCAAGGGCCTGATGGACAGGTTTGAGAAGATCTGGACCGAACTGGCTGCCAAGCGTGAAATCCGTCGTGCTGCTCGTGAGAAAGAAGCTGAATTGAAAGCCCGAGCCCAAGCGCCAGTCCAACGTGAGGAAGAAACTCCACCACCTGCACCAGAACCCGAGGAGCTGACTCCCGCACCGGAACCCGTACCGGTACCTGAGCCTGTTCCCGAGCCGGTACAGGCGGAGCAGGCAGCAGAAGAGGAAGACATCGAGATCGAGGATGAGTTCGTCGAGAAATCCGTCGATTATGACAGCAGCCAGCCCCGGGCAAAGAAGCGCGAGTACAAACTGCCTTCAGTGGATCTGCTGGAAGATCCTCCCGCTATCGCCAGGTCCCAGGATCGAGATGTCCTGTTGCAGAAAGCTGAAACGCTGGTACGCACCCTGGACACCTTCGGTGTAGAAGGCCGGGTGACGAACATTGCGCCTGGTCCGGTGATCACGCGCTATGAAGTTGAACCGGGGCCTGGGATCAGGGTTGCCAAGATCGCCAATCTCTCGGATGACATCGCCAGGGTGATGAAAGCGCAGAGCGTCCGTATCATTGCACCTATTCCCGGCAAGAATTCGGTGGGTATCGAGCTTCCCAACGAAAAACCTGAGATCGTCTGGCTGAAGAGTGGGATCAATTCAGAAAAATTTACACAACCGGAATCGGTACTCACCATCGCACTGGGCAAGACGACCAGCGGTGAACAGTTCGTAGCCGATCTGGCCACGATGCCGCACCTGCTGGTGGCCGGCGCCACCGGCTCCGGGAAATCGGTCTGCATCAACTCAATAATCACCTCACTGTTGTACCGCGCACGCCCAGATCAGGTGAAGTTCATCATGATCGATCCGAAGAAGCTCGAATTGAGCACCTACCGTCGTCTGGAGGGCTACCACCTCATAACCAGCGAATCAATCGATGAATACGTCATAACCAAACCAAAGAATGCCGTACATGCATTGCGGGCAGCCGAACTGGAGATGGAGAAGCGCTACGATCTTCTATCCAAACGTACGGTGCGCAACATCGATCAGTATAATGAGCGCGCCGAAAGCGAAGGCTATGATCCCTTACCCTTCATCGTGGTGCTCATCGACGAGTTGGCGGACCTCATGATCACGGCGGCTAAGGATATCGAAGAACCCATCGCACGCCTGGCCCAGATGGCCCGGGCAGTGGGCATCCACCTGGTCATCGCCACGCAGCGTCCTTCTGTGGATGTCATCACCGGTGTGATCAAGGCGAATTTTCCCACCCGGATTGCGTTCAAGGTGGCTCAGAAGAATGATTCCCGCACCATCCTCGACCAGAATGGAGCGGAGAAGTTGCTGGGTCGCGGGGACATGCTTTTCCTGGCTCCCGGTGCACCCGCTCCCATACGTCTGCACAACGCTTTCGTCACCCTGGAGGAGATCGAAGCCGTTCTAGATCATGTGGAAGAGCAGCCCAAACCTGAAGAAGAACTACTCCCGGCAGTGGTGGAGGAGAGTGAGACCAGCGGAGCCGAAGGTCCACTGGCAGGTGGTGAACGCGATCCACTTTTCGATGAGGCCTACCGTCTCGTGGTCCTTCATCAACAGGGTTCGGTGAGCATGCTGCAGAGACGCTTACGTGTAGGCTATGCCCGGGCGGGTCGCCTGATGGACGAACTGGAGCAGGCCGGCATCGTCGCTCCCGGTACCGGCAGCAAAGCCCGCGAGGTCCTGGTGGGACCCGAGGTGCTGGAGAATCCCTCCTTTCAGGATGACATCCTGGATGATTAGGGGTTTTACGCCAAGTATTCGGGTAACACTCCTTCTACTCGCATTTCTTCTTGTCAATCCCGTCCAGGCGGATGAGATCCCGGCAGAACTTAAAACCATTCTAGACCGGTTCCTCGGACTTGAGCGCAACAGCGTGAACATCCGACAGGAGATCCACTGGCGTTTCTTTGGTGGTGTGGATACGCTGGAAGCAGAGATGGATATACGCCAGGAACGCCGCTTTCATCTTAGCATCCCGGCCTACGGGATCGAGGTTTACACCTTCGGTGATTCGCTTATCACCGTGAATCATACACGACGCCAGATCCTGTTGGAAACTGCCAGCAAGAGGGAACTCATCGATCAACTCTTCGTTGGCGGAGATGTCAGCAGCGTGCACCTGAAACGCAAAAAGGAACTGGGGAACAATGAGATTCGTCACGATTTCACATTCCGGGACGAGTATTCGGAATGGAGCAGCATGAAGATCACCACGCGGGAGTCCCTGCCCGTACTGATACACCTCACGGACTATGACGGCAACAAATACCTGATCCATCTGAGTTATCAGTCAGTGTTCAGGGATTTCAACGATCAGTTCATCTCACAGAATTACATGGATTATGAACTCGCGGACCTGAGGAAAGTTGAATGAGTCTGATTTCTGTTATACGCCAGCATCCGCTGAAATTCCTGGTCTCAATCATCATCAGTCTGGTGGCCGTCTATCTGGCTTTCCGGAATCTGGAGTGGGACGCATTCTGGAAGGCGATCAAGTCCGTGCAGGTATGGTGGCTGGTCCTGGGTGGAATACTATTGGTCTCCAGCAACTTCCTGCGGGCGGCACGCTGGAGCATCCTGTTATCCCCTCAGAAGAAGATCCGCATGTACGACATCTTCCAGGCGGTGATGGTAGGCTATATGGCCAATAATGTGCTGCCCTTCAAGCTGGGCGAGGTGCTCAGGGCGGTCGTAGTGGCCAAGAGGCATAACCTGGCGGTGGCAGGTGTGGGTGCCAGTGTGGTGGTGGAACGCGGTGTCGATATGCTGACATTCCTTGTTCTCATCGGGATATATGGCGTATTCATGCCCACCCTGGAAGCCGCACGCTACGTCGCTCTATTCGGTCTGGTGGCCATCCTGGGGATCATTGGCTTCGCTGCCTGGATGAGCAACCACCATGACCGCTTCTTCAATCGCGTTGAATCCTGGGCCAATCGTAAACACGAGGAAGGCCATGACCGTATTGCCAGACAGGCCCTGTCTTTATTCAAAGGCCTTGAAACCATCTGGCGCATGCCCAGGCCCTTCATGGTAGTATTCTACTCCGTAACGGTATGGGCGGTCTATCTGCTGATCACGATGTGTGGCATCTTTGCCTTTGGATTTGATATGACCTTCATTGAGAAGGTTGATGCTGGAATGGTGTTATTGATGTTCACCACGCTTTCCCTGACGATACCCGCTGCACCGGGATATGTGGGCACCTATCACGGAGCTGCCATTGCCGGTCTGCTCCTCTTTGGCATCGGCCAGGACGAAGCCGGGGCCTTTGCCGTGGTCCTGCATCTGCTGAACTACCTGCTCTATACGCCCATCGGAGCCTACTACGTGGTGCACCTGGGCCTGAGACTTGGTGCCCTTGAAGAGGAGTATGAAGAGAGCCAGCATGCCGAAGAGTGAGGTGTTCGACGCTAGGCGTTAGAACAGGTCCTGCAGTCATAACAGTTACACTGCTGGCCAGCACCATTCCCAACTCCTAACCCCTAACCTCATTTCACGAGTAGTCATCCGAGCCCCTGAATGAGAGCTATCCACCGGGCTATTACTGCTTGACACCTTTCGCATCTGGTATTAGCATATGTCCACTGTCAGGATAAATCGCGAAATTGCAAGGATAACAGCGACTTATACCATCCAGTTAATGCCTTGCTTGTAATAGTTTGAGAATTGAAAGACAGCCCGCGAAGGGATAAAGGAGAAGATCATGAGTGAAAGGAATCTGACCCAGAATCTGGTGCTCAGGGGGACTAAGGAGCAGAGTGTTCTGCCCATCAGGGAAAGAGATTGGCTGAAGATCAAACATATGATCGAGAGAGTCATCACAGGTTCCACTTTCTTCCTTTATGCCGCATCTCTGGTATTCGGTGTCTTTGTAGCCGTCATCATCGGCCTTGTCATGCATAATTGGGTCGGTGAGGGTCCGCTCACCGTCTCACCCACAGGCGCACTGACCTTTGTCATCGCATGCATGATCGGCATCGCCGTAGCACTCTATATCTTGCGTTTTCAGGATATGTCCCACGTGAGCTTGGCCAGGAAACAGATCCTTTCTGAAATGGACCTGGTCCAGCAGGATTATACTTCGGTGAACGTGGAAACGAATATCTCCTCCGATGATTCAAAAGAGACAGGTGAAGAGCTGTCAGAATCCGTCACAGAGACATTCCTGAAATAGGGCGCAGAAAGCATTCTCAGAAGACACCCGAAAGGGCCGATCCACCCCCATAAAAACCATCTGGAGAAATTGCTTTCCCCAGACCACAAATCTGCTTGCCAGAGGGAAGGCAAGCCTTTATTTTCGCAGGCTTTTTGGCGTATGGATCATGGATTATCGAGTTACCCCGATTCGCCTGCCTGCATGCGTGGCAGGCAGGTAATTCCTAGTTCGTAATTCATAATTGAAATTCAGGGCGATTAGCTCAGGTGGTTAGAGTGCTTGCTTGACATGCAAGAGGTCAGTGGTTCGAGTCCACTATCGCCCACAGGGAAATGAACGGAAATGGGAACATACACATCACATACCCCGATGGCAGAACGGAAGAAGTGCCATCAGGTATCCGTTTGTCCGAAATTGCAATCGGAATAAGCCCCCAATTCGAGAAACAACTCATCGCGGCCAAGGTGAACGGCAAGCCCGTTGATCTGAACAGCCAGTTGACTGAGGACTCAGAGATCCTGTTCCTCAAGCCTGGTGATCCCGAGGGTCACGAGATCCTGCTGCACAGTACTTCCCACATTATGGCGCAGGCAGTCAAGCGCCTGTATCCTGAGGTGCAGGTGACCATTGGTCCAGCCATCGAGAATGGCTTCTACTATGATTTTGCCATCGAGAAGCCCTTCAATGACGAGCAGCTGGTGGAGATCGAAGCTGAGATGAAGCGTATCGTCGATGAGGATCTTCCGGTGACCCGCAAGGTGCTGACCAGAGAAAAGGCCATCCAGCGCTTTGAAGACATGGGTGAGCATTACAAGGTCGAGATCATCCAGGAGCTGCCTCCGGAAGAAGAGATCTCCGTTTATGAACAGGGTGAATTCATGGACCTCTGCCGGGGACCTCATCTGCCCTCGACGAAGCGAGCGGGATCATTCAAGCTGCTGAGCGTTGCCGGTGCCTATTGGCGTGGTGACGAGCGGAACCAGATGCTGTCGCGCATCTATGGCACCGCTTTTGGGGATAAAAAATCACTCAAGAAGTACCTCCATATGCTGGAGGAGGCGCGCAAACGCGACCATCGCCGCCTGGGGAAGGATTTGGGCTGGTACAGCTTCCATGAGGAATCACCGGGCAACGCCTTCTTCCATTCCAAGGGTACCACGATCTACAATACGATCCTGGATTATGTGCGCTCCAGCAATGATGAACACCATTACCGTGAGGTACATACGCCACTGATACTCAGTGATGAACTCTGGAAACAGAGCGGGCATTATGACAATTACCGCGAGAACATGTACTTCACCAAGATCGATGAACGTGATTTCGCCGTCAAGCCCATGAACTGTCCGGGTCATACTCTGATCTTTGGTGACAGTCTCAGATCCTACCGGGATCTGCCTGTCAAGATGAGTGAATTCGGCCGGGTTCACCGGCATGAGAAAAGCGGTGTGACCCATGGCCTTTTCCGGGTGCGTACCTTCATCCAGGACGATGCACACGTATTCTGTACCGAGGAACAGGTCAAGGCTGAGGTGAGTGATATCCTCGATCAGATCTACGAGGTTTATACCACCTTTGGTTTCGAGAACGTGCATGTGGAATTGAGTACCCGTCCTGAGAAATCCATCGGGACTGCTGAAGTCTGGGAGAAATCCGAAAAAGCACTGGAGGAAGTCCTGGAAGAGCGCGGGACTGACTATCAGCTCAATCCTGGTGACGGGGCATTCTATGGACCCAAGATCGATTTCCATATCAAGGATTCGCTGGGACGCCGCTGGCAGTGCGGAACCTGTCAACTTGATTTCAGTATGCCTGAGCGGTTTGGTCTGAAATATACTGGAGAGAACGGCCAGGATCTCCAGCCCGTGATGATCCACCGTGCCATTGTTGGTAGTGTGGAGCGTTTCATGGGCATTCTCATAGAGCATTATGCTGCCCGGCTCCCGGTGTGGTTGGCGCCCATCCAGGCAAAAGTGATCCCCATCGCGGATCGTCACCTGGAATATGCCCAGGCAATAGCCAAGGCGTTCAGCACTCTGGGTATCCGTGTGGAAGTGAACGACCGAAACGACAAGATCGGTCAAAAGATTCGACAAGCTGAGCTTGAGAAAGTACCTTACATGCTGATCGCCGGCGACCGGGAGGTCGATGAGCAGAAGATCAGTGTTCGACGACATGGCCAGGGAGACCTGGGGTCGTGGGATTGGGATCACATTACCAAAAGAATGTTGAACGAAATCGAGGAGAGAACAGATCAGTAAGTACAAGCAGTATCCGAAGGATGAAGAGCTACGCATCAATGAAGATATCCGTGTGCCGGAAGTGCGCCTGGTAGATGCCGAGGGGGAACAGCATGGGATTGTGCCCATCGCCGTGGCCCTGGAAAAGGCAGATGATGCAGGCCTTGATCTGGTGGAGGTGGCTCCGAATGCGGATCCACCAGTCTGCCGCCTGCTTGATTACGGAAAGTTCAAATACGACAAGGCCAAGAAGCTCAAGGACAGCAAGAAGAAACAAAAAGTTATTCAGAATAAAGAGGTTCGGTTCCGTCCAAACATCGAGGAACACGACCTGCTTACCAAGTTGAACAAAGCCAAGGAATTCCTTGATGAAGGTGACCGCGTGAAATTGACCATCATGTTCAGAGGACGTGAAATGGCCTATCTCGACCGCGGACCCCTGCTCATGGATCGTATCATGGTACATCTTGGTGAAGAAGTTCAGATGGAATATGAGCCCACCATGGAAGGTCGCTTTCTGACCACTGTGGTTACGATGAAAAAGGGAGGATAATCAGCGTGCCTAAAATGAAATCGAACCGGGCCGCAAAAAAGCGCTTTACCCTGACTGGTAAGGGAAAAGTGAAGCGGAATAAAGCTTACGCAAGCCATCAGCTGGACTGTAAATCACCCAAGCGGAAGCGTAAACTGCGGAAAAGTACACTACTGGCCAAGGGTGATGCAGCCAGAGCAAAAAAAGCAATTTCAGCATAGTCTAGGAGACTTCCATGCCGAGAGCAAAATCAAGCGTTGCAAGAAAGCAGCGCCATAAGAAATATCTGAAGGCCGCCAAGGGCTATTACGGTGCACGATCTCGTCTGTACCGCTCAGCGCGTGAAACAGTTGAACGCGCCTGGGTTTACAGCTATCGTGACCGCAAGGATCGCAAACGTCAGTTCCGTCGTCTCTGGATCGCACGGATCAACGCAGCGAGCCGCATCCACGGCCTGAGTTACAGCAAGTTCATGAACGCCTTGAAGCGGAATGAGATTGAACTGAACCGTAAGATGCTGGCCGAGATCGCTGCAACCGATCCGGCTGGCTTTGGTACGCTCGTAGACAAAGTCAAATAGTCAGACATTTGGGGCCCGCGTATGTCGCTTTTAAATAAAGCTGACGAACTGCGCACAGCATTTCATAAAGCGTTGGAGGACAAGCCAGCGCTTTCTGCGTTGGAGCAGATCAAGCACCAGTTCCTGGGACGAAAAGGCCAGGTCAACGATCTTTTCAAGATGATGGGGCAGGTGGCTGCCGAGGAACGCAAAGCCTTTGGTGCCAGCATCAATCAGTTGAAGCAGGAATTCGAAGAAGCGCTGGAAACCCGGATGGCTGAGCTGCAGGCTGAAGGTGGCACGCAGGAATCAACACAGGATGTCACACTACCCGGTATCGATTACCCTGCCGGCAGGCTGCACCCACTGGAGAAGACCCTCAGGGAGATCAAACGGATCTTCCATCGGCTGGGTTTTGCAGTGGCGGAAGGACCAGAGGTGGAAACCCAGTGGAATAATTTCGATGCACTGAATTTCCCACCTGAGCATCCCGCCCGGGACATGCAGGACACCTTTTTCCTTGAGAATGGCTCTGTGTTACGCACACATACATCACCCGTTCAGATCAGGGTCATGCTGGAAGAGAAACCTCCCATCCGATCCATCATGCCCGGCCGTGTGTACCGCAACGAAGCGATCAATGCCCGCAGTTACTGTATGTTCCACCAGGTGGAAGGACTCTACGTGGATGAAGGTGTAACCCATGGTGAACTGAAGGGCACCCTGGAACTTTTCTGTCGCGAATTTTTCGGCGAAGAGGTGAAACTGCGTTTCAGACCGAGTTATTTTCCTTTCACTGAACCGAGCAATGAAGTGGATATCTCCTGTATCCTCTGCGGCGGCGAGGGCTGCAGACTGTGCAAGCAGACAGGCTGGTTGGAGATCCTGGGCTGCGGCATGGTGGATCCGAATGTCTTTGATTCTGTCGGGATTGACTCGGAGAAGTACACGGGCTACGCTTTCGGCATGGGTATTGAGCGGATCACGCTCCTGAAATACGGCATCCCTGATATTCGCTATTTCTTCGAGAATGATGTTCGCTTCCTGACACAGTTTTAACCCTATCGACTGGTAGGATCGTATGATCGTTTCTTATAACTGGCTGAAGGAATATGTCGACTTTGATCTGACACCTGAAGCCCTGGCAGAGAAAATGACGGATATTGGTCTGGAAGCCAATGTCGTATCTCAATTCCCTGATTTTTACAGCACAGTTCTAGTTGGGCATGTCCTTGACGTCCAGCAGCATCCGGACGCTGATAAACTGAAGGTCTGTCAAGTTGATCTTGGTGCTGAGGAACCTGTCACCATCGTGTGTGGTGCTCCCAATGTGGCCGCCGAACAGAACGTGCCTGTAGCAACCATAGGAACAATTTTCCCCAATGGTATCACTATCAAGAAAGCAAAGCTGCGGGGTATCAAGTCCAATGGCATGATCTGTTCAGAGGATGAACTGGAATTATCCGAGGACCATACCGGCATCATGGTTCTAGATGAAGCAGCGAAGCCAGGAACTTCATTTTCTGACTATCTCAGCGGGGGAGATGTGGCCATTGAGATCGATCTCACACCGAACAGACCGGATGCCCTGGGACATATCGGGGTGGCCCGGGACATTGCCGCGTCGCTGGGATTCAGATTGACGGTACCCGCTATCGAGCTTTCGGAGGTCGGTGACCTGACCAAAGATTCAATAGAGATCAGGATAGACGATCCGGTGGGATGTCCCCGCTATGCAGCCCGCATTGTTCGTGGCGTAAAGATCGCTCCTTCACCAGCTTGGTTGAAGCAAAGATTACAGGCCGTAGGACAGCGCCCCATCAACAATGTTGTGGATGCAGCCAACTACGTCCTCATGGAGACCGGCCATCCACTGCACACTTTCGACATGCGTTATATCCAGGACAATACCATCATCGTCCGTAAAGCAGCCATGGGTGAAAAGATGGTGACCCTTGATGGGAAGGAACGACAATTAAACGATGAGATGCTCTTGATCTGTGATGGCAAACGTCCTGTGGCGCTGGCCGGCATCATGGGTGGTGAGAATTCAGAGGTGGTTGAGGATACCACTGATATCCTCATTGAAGGTGCATATTTCGATCCCATCACCGTGAGACGCGGATCAAAGACCCTGCAGCTGCCAACGGAAGCCGCCCACCGATTCGAACGCAGTGCTGATCCTGAAAATGCGCCATATTCCATCGATCGTCTGGCCCAGTTGATCCAGGAACTTGCCGGTGGTGAGATACTGAAGGGTCTTGTGGATGAGAATCCCGGCAATATACAGCCCCTGGAGGTGTCGTTCAGGCCATCCCGCTGTAATCTGGTGCTGGGAACCAAGATCGAGAACGCAGACATACAGACGATCCTTCAGAATCTTGGATTTATGGTACTGGCGGATACGGAAAGCTGGACCGTAACCGTACCTACCTGGCGGCCGGATGTCACACGAGAGATAGATCTGGTTGAGGAAGTGGGCAGGATCTATGGCTACAATCGAATACCCATTCCGAAACATTATACAGTCTCGAGCAAGCTGCAGAAGCAGACACCGGATGTTCTGCGTGAAGCGGTCACCGATCATCTGGCAGCCAGGGGATTCATCCAGACCTACAGCAACAGCCTGGTCTCTGAGTCCCGACATCCACAGCTTTTCGGTGATGAAATCCCGGTGATCCTTTCCAATCCACTTTCAATGGAAATGGCCACGGTACGGAGTTCCATGCTCCCGAATCTTGAAGCCATCATCCAACACAACCAGAACCGCAGGCAGCAGGATCTCAGGCTCTTTGAGATCGGTCAAGTGAGTCACCTGGATGCTTCAACCGATACAGGCGCCTTCGAGACAACTCGTGTGGCACTAGCGCTTTCCGGTCGTGAGCACGAGAAACACTGGCTGCGTGATGAGGAAAATACGGGGATCTACCATCTCAAGGGACAGCTTCTGGAACTTTTTCGCACCGTGATCGATGCCCAGATAAGTTTCAAGACCTGCCACCACGAACTATTCTCCGATGGATTGGAGATCCACATGGGGGATCAACACATCGGCTATCTTGGGGAACTTTCGGATTCACGTCTTCGTGAAGCGGATATCAAAGGCCCCATCAGTTATTCGGAATTCATTCTCATCGATAGCAGGTCTGAGACCAACAAGCGGTACCAGGCCATCCCATTATTTCCATCTGTGGAACGGGATCTGTCCATTCTCATCGATGCCCGGGTAAGCTTTGAAGAAGTTCAGGCAGTAATTGAGAAAAATGCAGGTAAGTATTTAATACACAGTAGGTTATACGATTTGTTCCAGGGGAAAGCTATTGCGCCCGATAAAAAAAGTCTTACATTTCGACTGGTTTTTCAAAACCCGGAACGGACCCTGACGGAGAAAGAAGTTGATCGAGATTTCCAAAGGGTCGTTCGAGGACTGGAAGATACTTATAAAGCCAAACTGCGTGAGGCATAAGCATGATCGAAGAAGCACTGAGCAAATTTGAGGATAAGGTTCGGCTTCTCATCGCCCACGTCAGCTTATTGAAAAAAGAGAATCTGTCACTTCGTAATCAGATTATTGAACAGACTGCTGGTACAGGAGTACCCAACCGGGGTGCTTTGCAAACCAAGATCCGGCAGATCGTTCAACTGATCGATGCGGAGTTGGAAGCTTTATAATGTTGGATCCAATCCTTTGTGTTAATGGAATAGCGTAATGATGACCGGCGACGACAACACAGTACAGGTAAGTATCTATGGTAAGACCTACACCGTGAAGGGTAGGGCTGATACGAGCTATATAAGCAATGTCGCCAGCTATGTTGATCAGAAGATGCGTGAAGTGGAACAAGGTACTCAATCTGTTCAATCTGACGTCAGGGTGGCTATCCTGGCAGGTATGAATGTCACCGATGAACTTTTCTCTGCCAAGCACGAGAAGGAGCGTCTGGAGAATCAAGTCGAAGAGCGGATCCAGGCGCTTTCAGAGCTCATTGATGAGGCCCTTAGCACATAGGTTATCCACATTTAGACCCTTCATGAAGCCCTAGCGGTTTCTGATTTCCTCGAAAAAGCTTCGTATGACACTTCTCACTACGAAAGGTGGGAATGATGTTTGATCAAATAGACAATATTGTCAATATTTATGTCCTGATCGCTGCCCCCATGGGTTTCCTGGTGGGCATCCCAATCTGGTCATTCATCTATCGACGCCGGGCGGTTCTCGCCGGGCGTTCAACAAAACAGATCCTGGCTGCTGCGGAGAAGGAAGCCGAGACCCTGAAACGTGAAAAGATCGTTGAGGGCAAGGATGAGGCGCTGAAGCTTCTGCAGAAAGCGGATACGGAAGCCCGTGATAAGATGGGCGAGGTTCGTGATCTGCAAAAGGTCGTATCGGCTCGCGAGATGAAGCTTGAGAGTAAATCCGATCAGCTTGAGAACAAGGAGATCGAGCTCAAGAAGATGGACGCCAGCCTGGCCCAGGCCAAGCAGGATGTTCGGAACGAGCGTGAACGCTACCGGGGACTCCTCGAAGAAGAGAACGTCAAACTCGAAGAGATCTCCCAGATGACCAAGGATGAAGCGAAGAACCTCCTGGTGGAGAATATGACGGAAACTGCACAAGCCGAGGCCTCCGTCATCGGTAAACAGATCCGGGATGAGGCTGTGGCCACTGCCACCAAAGAAGCTCAGAAGGTCGTCATTTCCGCCATTCAGCGTTCTGCGGCAGATCATACTGCCGAATCAACAGTCTCGGTGGTGGAACTGCCAAATGATCAGATGAAGGGTCGGATCATCGGACGTGAAGGTCGCAACATCAGGACCTTCGAACAACTTACCGGAGTCGAGCTCATCGTGGATGATACACCTGAAGCGGTGGTACTCTCAGGTTTCGATCCGGTACGCCGCGAGATCGCCAGGGTTGCCCTTTCCCACCTTGTTCAGGATGGTCGAATCCACCCCGCCCGTATTGAGGAGATGATCAACAAGGCCACCAAGGATGTCGAAGAGGAGATGCGTATCGCCTCGGAAGAAGCCCTGCAGGAACTGCAATTGCCACCCCTGCATCCGCAGATCATGAAGCTGGTGGGTCGTCTGAAGTATCGGACAAGCTATGGTCAGAATATCCTGAAACATTCCATTGAGGTGGGCTGGTTGACGGGCCTGATGGCCTCGGAATTGAAAATGAATGGCAATCTTGCCCGCAAGGCAGGCTTTCTCCATGACATTGGGAAAGCCATTGACCGTAACACAGATGGAACCCATGCACTCATCGGTGGTGAGGTTGCACGCAAGTACAATGAATCTGAAGAAGTTGTCAATGCCATCGAATCCCATCACGAAGAAGTACCCATGACCTTTCCCATCTCGGCCCTGGTACAGGCGGCCGATGCCGTCAGTGGTTCCCGCCGGGGTGCCCGCGGTGACACACTCGAAAGCTATATCAAGCGTTTGCGCAACCTGGAAGGGATCGCCGGCAGTTTTGAGGGTGTTCAGAAATCCTACGCTATACAAGCTGGTCGCGAGCTAAGGGTGATGGTGGAAAGTGAAAAGATCGATGATGGCAAAGCCCACACCCTGTCGCGGGATATTGCCGGCCGTATCGAAGCTGAGATGACCTATCCGGGTCAGATCAAAGTAGTGGTAATCAGAGAATCGAGGAATACTGCAATTGCAAAGTGAGCCTTTGATCTTAGCGGGGAAGGCCGTAGCTGCGGCGGTTAAGGACAAACTCAGAGAACGGATTGCCATACTCAACGAAAGGGGAGTCACCCCGGGACTGGCAGTGGTCCTTGTAGGGGAAGATCCTGCTTCGCAGAGCTACGTTCGATCCAAGGAGCGCCAGAGTGCAAAACTGGGTTTCAACTCTGAGGTCATCCGCCTTCCTGCTGAGACCAGCGAATTTGATCTCCTTGCCACTGTCAAACGACTGAATAACGATCCTGCAGTACATGGCATCCTGGTCCAACTGCCACTCCCGAAGCATATAGACAGTCAGAAGATCATTGAAAGCATCGATCCCGTCAAGGATGTCGATGGTTTCCATCCAGTCAGTATGGGCAAGCTGGTGCTTGGACTGGAGGGCTTTGTACCCTGTACACCTGCCGGGATCATCGAGATGATCAAATACTATGGAATTGAAACCGCAGGGAAGCACACGGTGATCGTGGGACGCTCGAATATCGTGGGTAAACCCATGGCCAATCTCCTGCTCCAGAAGAAGGAGAATGCAAACTCAACAGTAACTCTATGCCATACCGGTACACCTGATATGTCACTGCACACATTACAGGCTGATATCCTGGTAGCAGCCGCGGGTGCACCCGAGTTCTTAGGAGCCGACATGGTCAGAGAAGGAGCCGTGGTCATCGACGTGGGCATCAACAGAGTAGATGCTCCAGGGACCGAGAAGGGATATCGTCTGGTAGGGGATGTTGATTATGAGGCTGTTGCACCCAAAACAGCAGCCATCACACCGGTCCCCGGAGGTGTCGGGCTCATGACGGTTGCCATGCTTCTATCGAATACTGTAGATGCAGCCGAGAGGTCGTTGAAATAAATTTGTCACGGGTGAAAGTTCGTCTATCTTCCCCTGCTTTTTAAAAGCTTAGTGTCATGACAAGCGCCAGTAGCTCAGTTGGATAGAGCGTTGGATTCCGGTTCCAAAGGCCGGGGGTTCGAATCCTCCCTGGCGTACCACTTACAATAATCGCAAGGTTATATTTCAAACCCTACAAGCAATTGTGGGGTTTGCTGTAT
>CAYVVT010000013.1:0-92267 GCA_964454335.1 uncultured Lentisphaeria bacterium
AAGGGTTGGGCTGTTCGCCCATTAAAGTGGCACGCGAGCTGGGTTCAGAACGTCGTGAGACAGTTCGGTCCCTATCCGCCGTGGGCGCAGGAAATTTGAGAGAACCTATTCCTAGTACGAGAGGACCGGAATGGGCGATCCTCTGGTGTACCAGTTGTCGTGTCAACGGCACCGCTGGGTAGCTATGATCGTAAGAGATAAGCGCTGAAAGCATCTAAGCGCGAAACTCGACTCGAGATAAGATTTCCCCTCTGCTTCGGCAGACTGAAGGTAACTCAAAGACTATGAGGTCGATAGGCCACAGGTGTAAGTGCAGCAATGTATTCAGCCGAGTGGTACTAATTTACCGTGAGGCTTGATCAATTTTTATCTAACTTTAATCCGCGTGGTTACTCAGCCCATTCCCAGATCTGTCAAAAGATTTTTGATTTTTCGGTGATATTAGCGCAAGGGAAACACCCGATCCCATTCCGACCTCGGAAGTTAAGCCTTGCAGCGCCGATGATACTGCTACCTTTGGAAGTGGGAAAGTAGGACATTGCCGAGAAACTCTTGAAAAGCCCCGATTTCGGGGCTTTTCTTTTATTCAAAAGCCCAATTGCCGCTATTGATTATCACATTTCTCACCTCTAAATTCACACCCTATTCTCATGATATAGCGCACGCATATGACCCCTGAGGGAGTTATATTGCCTATGCGTAGGAGGAGAAAATGAAACGATTTAGCATACTTATCCTGACATTCCTCATTGCCAGTAGTGGCTTGGCACAAGATGCGGTATTGACCGTTACTGCCCAGCCTGATCTAGCGGAATGGGATATTATTTACCTTACAGATTTTGATTTCGACAATGGTATGAACAATCCGCTGGTGTTCGGATACCGACTTGCCGTTGACGGTCTCGAGGTCGGTTCGGACGGCAACTACCTAGAAGAACTGCGTCCCCGGGCTGTCATCAGTCTGCAGATGATCGCCAATGTGCCCTCCCTCGGCCTGAATTATGAGACGCTTTTCGATGTTTCTGCCACTATGGTACTGAAAGCACCGCTCACCATCACAAACCGCGATCTGGATCTGAATATCGAATCGCGCGGTATCCTGGACGAGAATGGCAACAAGATCGAGATCGACGAAGTCGTCTGGGGTGAGCAGATCGATGAGGACCAGGCCAATGACCTCATCACTACAGTCATGACCAGCGGCAGTATGCCATCAGGAAATTACACCTTCTCACTCAATGTGACAGCGGATGAATATCCGCCTTCACATCCAGGCTATGGCGTGGACTATGTGGGTTTCAATCCACAGAAGGACATAAACATTGTATCACCTGCCAACATCGATCTCAATTTCCCGCCGGATATGCACGAGTTCATCGAGGATATCTATCCGGTTTTTGAGTGGAGTTCCACGGGCTGTGAGAATTATTTCATTCGAGTTTGCGAGTACGATCCCCTGATGCATAGCTCACCGGAAGACGCTATTCAGTCAGAAGCCTCATATCCCTTTCCCGATAATGGAGGTTTTGTAGAACTGGGTACCATGAGCCAGCTGGATTACAGCGCTGCGGATGGGAGGCAGCTGGAGGTGGGTAAATCATATGTCTGGCAAGTTAGGAAAGTGTGTAATACCACCGGTGCCGATGAAGAAATTTATAGCGAACTGTATAGCTTTACCATTGTTGGTGCTGGTCAGAGTCAGACCCCCTGCCAGCAGCAGTTGCAGAGTTTGCTGCCCGATGAATACAACGCTCTCTTTGGTACCGATGGTCCTCTGGAAGGTTACGGGGAATGTATTGAATTCCTGCTGGACAATGAGACCCTCAGTGATACCGATGTGGCAAATCTCCTGGTCCAGCTCATGAGTGGTACCCTGGAGATCATGAGTATCACCGTACAATAAGGATGATATTATGAGAACCGTGAAAGCACTCTTCGTCATTACGATCGTCCTCAGTTTGATGGCGTCAGCAACATTTGCCCAGGAACCTGTGGGAGTGATCGCAAAATCCTCGGGTACGACCTATCATAAAAAATTCAACGGAGATGATTACGACACCTCAGTGCCCATGGGCACACAGCTGAAAAACCAGGACTGGATCAAGACGGGCGAAGATGGATTCATGGCCGTCTTCTTCCTCGATGATAAGAGCCAGATCAAGGTAAAGGGCAATTCCGAGATGCAGATCCTTGCCGCAGTTGAACGTGGCAAGATCTCCAAAACCGTCTCTCTGGACTATGGCCAGGTCAAGGCCACTGTAACCGAGCAGAAAGGCGAGTTCCGAATCGCTACCCCAACATCAGTGGCTTCCGTGAAGGGCACCGAGTGGTGGGTGATCAGCGGTGAGGATGGGGATATCTTCCTTGTTCTCGATGGCGTTGTCGAAGTAGAAAATCTCATCAGCGGCCAGACGGAAAGTGTTGGTGCAGATGAGACTGCCAACTCCAATCCGGATGGAAGCGTGGATGTAACGGAAACCGAAGAGGAGGATATCCCCGAAGATCCTGATGAAGAAGGTGATGAAGGGGATACCGGTGCCGGTGCTACCATTCATGAGTTGCGCATCCGTATGCTGAATGAGCAGACGAATGATGAGAAAGTCATCATCATAGAGTATTCTGAGTAATCCCAAATCTTACAGGCGACCATGAATCGACTATTTGTCCAGATCCTCATGATCCTGGCGAGTGTCTCTCTCGTCACGGGATTCAATTTGCAAGCAGGTGATGAACTCGTTCACGTCCCGCCTCAGGAGGTTGTCGAAGGTGAGAATCTCCAGATCGAGGCCATTTATACCGGGGACGTAGGGGAAATAGCGAGTGCCAAGATCCTGTATCGGCTGGCGGGACAGGTAGGATATCTGGAAGAGCAGATGCGCATCGAGGAGATGAAACTCAAGGGTGAGATACCAGGTGAGACCATCGGTGCTCCAGCAATTGAATATTTCATCGTCATGAATTTGGCGAATGGAGGTCTGGTAGGTTTTCCTGTAGTGGATGACCTCCTGAATAATCCCATTCGTCTGGCGGTATCCGAACCTTCCGGCGTACTCACCGGTGAGGATGGTCCAGTCGAAACCGCACAGCTAGTCATCCTGACACCGGATAAGGGCGAGATCATTCCCTTTGGTGAGCCCCTCCTGGTAGCTGTTTCATTGTTCAACCTGGATAATGTTGACATCAACTCCGTGAAGATCTTCCTGGATAATGTCGACGTAACCGCCTATTCCCTGGTCACGACCGATCTCGTTACCTATAAACCAAACGTGTTAGCCGCCGGTAAACACACTATCTATATCGAAGTGGCCAATATCTATGGGGTGCGGCTGGCTGCAACCTCCTGGAACTTCATCGTTCAAAGCCAAGCTCAACAGATGTTCAGCGTTGATGTACACGGGAGTCTCAATCTGAGTCATCGCGCGGACGTGATCAACCTGGTTTCCTCCACAGTGGATTCCGTCATCGGTGGTGATACGGTCAAGGTAGATCTCTACGAGCCCTATACCAATAACGTCACTCGCATGGATCTTACCACCGACGCCAATTTCAACTGGGCCAAGGTCAAGCTCTATACCAATCTGACCTCGAAGGAAGACAGCACTCTGCAGCCGCAGAACCGTTATGGCGTAAACGTCCGTTCATCCTGGTTACGCTATAGTTATGGTGATGCAACACCCATGGTGAATCGCCTCGCACTCTGGGGCAAACGCGTACGAGGTCATTCTCTCGATCTGCGCTTTCGCTGGGTGAACCTTCAACTTGTCTCAGGTCAGACAAAGCGCCCAGTGACTGGTGAAGCCCGCTATGATTCCACCGCTGGTGAATGGCAACGGTCAGCCTATACCTTTGAAAGAGGACTCTGGGGCATCCGTCCCAGTTTCGGTGGGGGGAAGAATTTTCAACTGGGCTTTTTCTATGTGCACTCCCGAGATAGCGTCAACTCCGTTAAGGTCCGGCCACATTGGTGGACGGGAGACGACTTTACCGCCGAATTGATCGGTGCATCCGCTACTACTCTGTTGCCCTTTGGTACAGACAGCCTGACCCATGATGGGCAAACAACTGAGGTCGGCTACGCGCTGCGGGGATCCGCGCCTGAAGACAACGTGGTGATGGGCAGCGACCTGATGCTTGCTTTTGATGACCGCCGGCTGGTACTCCGTGGGAATATGGCCCTCAGTCTGTACAACAGAAATATCATTGATGGCCCCCTGACCCGAGCTCAACTTGACACCTTTTCTCTCCTGCAGGACAGTACCTACGATGATACTCTCGGTAGTGGTTCCCTGGATCTGCCCATGACTGCCATCGATGATGCCATCTCCGGACTAGGCATGAATTTCCTGTTGAGTGATGGGCAATTCGATCCCGGGAAATTCGCTGATATCTTCATTCTCAATGAGAACATGACCTTTCCAATAGATGCCGCAAATCTGAATGAAGGGAATATCCTTGCGGCACTTTCTTCTCTGGCTCTACACTTCTCCGCACGGATGAATTATTACAACAATTTCATCAGTATCGATTACCACCATGTTGGTCCTGGTTACCGTGCTTTCGGTAACCCTGTATTGCGAACCGACAGGACTGGCTGGAGTGGTTGGAAGATCACTGACAAGGTTCGACTATTGAACAATATGCTGTATCTGAATGTTGGTTGGGAATCCTACTCCACGAATATTGCTAGTATGGATCCGATCGCTGATCCACAGACAGATCAGAAGACTTTCTCAGGGGGCTTAACCTTCAATCCAGGTATGGGACTTCCAACCGTCACCTCCAGTCTCAAATTCTATACGCGTGACAATAACGTCGACACGCTATCCTATGACACCACAGGCGACAGTCTGATCGCCGATCCCCGGGAGCTGAACAATACGCTCACCTCCACTGTGAATGTGACTTATATCGCTGATTTGGCCGGAATTGAGAACACCATCAATCTGAATATCATGAGCTCCAATAAGGAGGATGCTGTCATCGAACGTACCGGGCAGTTGCGCTCAGCCAGTCTCTATGGACTGAATGTGCGTTCGGAGTTCGAATTTCCACTGATCACGAACTTCATGCTCCGCTCCAACAGCAACCAGCAGTTCCAGCCCGGTCACGATCTTTACAGCTCAAACCAGTTCTTCACCGTCGGTGCAACTGCAGGATATCGATTCTTCAATGATGCATTGAATCTGCGCACCGGTTTACGCCGCATCTCATTCTCGAAGGAATCCACCGCTGATGATGCCCTGGTGACTACTGAACAGAACCAGCTCAACTGGGAATTCAACGCACAGTACAAATTTCCACATCTGACGATAGCCGATTATACAGTGAAGTCACGTATTACTGCAGGTACGGAGATCCGCACCTATAGTGGTGACTACTATGAATACACGGATCGTCTGGTCTCGATCAAGCTCGATACCGTATTCTAAGACAAGCAAACGCTAAAAGAGGACTGCTTTCCAATGGCTAAACTGCTGCAAAAATATGGTATTGGCGTGCTTTTCACTCTGGTGGCCATCATCGTGGTTATCGGGCTGCAGGCGTTGGGAGTATTGGATCTTGCCGCCTATAAATTACTGGACTACAGCTTTCAGGTTCGAGGTCCTCTTTCAAGCTGGGCTTCTCGCACGGGAGTTCCGGCTGACAGCCTTGATGTCGTTCTCATTGATGTCGACGATGAATCCTACCGTATCCTGGGCGATTATGGATACCCATTCCCCAGGGGCAGGATCTGGGTTCCCGTGATAAGGAATCTGGTCGATGGGGGTGCCAAGGTCATCGTATTTGATATTCAGTTTGACAGCCGGGATGGGGATACTGCCGAGAAACTGAGGGTATATGGTGATAATCTGCCTGAGGATTTCATCGACGGTGACAGACAACTGGCCGAGGCAATCCTCTATGCCAGATCGCAGGGCTGTGAGGTGATCCTTTCTTCAACGATCAAAAATGAACCCTCAAGTGTTCCACCCGAAAATCTGGTGATCTCCAATGAATTCATCATGGAGGCTGATGCCGAACACGGCCTGGTGGATATGTATTCTGACCTTGATGGTTTCCAACGTCGCTATCCCACATTCAGCTATATGCGTCATGAACCCGAGACCTGGATCTACTCCCTGGGACTGAAGGCTATTAAATATTACCTGGATATTCCAAACTCTGATACTCTGACATATGATAAGGAAACCAATTCCTTCGAGTATGGACCGCTGAGGATCCCTCGCTACAAGCAAAACACCTTCATGAGTAACATTTATGGACAGAGTTCCAAGGCTCGTATCGGTGAATCGGATGCATGGGGCACCTTCAAGCGTATTCCAGTGGCCTGGGTCCTGGACACCGAGGATTTTGACCTACCCATCCAGCAGGAGGACACTGACTGGATGTCGACATTTGATCCTTCCAGCAGCTTCAACGCCATGATGTTGATGATCGATCCGGAATTCGAGGTCATGCAGAGTCCCTTCCTAGGTAAGATCTGCGTGATCGGTGTTTCAGTTGAGACCGTGCTCGATTACAAGAAAACGGCTTTTTACAGTTACATGGGATCACCCACCGAGATGCCTGGGTATGAATTCCATGCCAATGGCATTCAGACCATCCTGGATGGGAATTATATCAGAGTTCTGGGAGATACCATCGAGTTCTCCCGCAACAGCGCTTTCATTCAGATCCTGATGATTCTCGGCTTGGCCCTCATTGCCTATGCATTGCTGGTACTCTTTGATCCGCTCTGGGGTGGCCTGCTGATCCTGGTTGAAGCTCTCATACTCTTCAGCATAGGGATAGGAGTATTCACCAATGATATCTTCTGGCTGTTCAAACTTATCCTCGGAAACCGGGATGCCA
This sequence comes from uncultured Lentisphaeria bacterium, assembly GCA_964454335.1. GTDB lineage: Bacteria > Fidelibacterota > UBA8477 > UBA8477 > JABMPR01 > CAYVVT01. The sequence goes on from CAYVVT010000013.1 coordinate 6,853, forward strand.
TCGGTGTACCTGGATTGGGCGGTTCGCTGGTAGTGCCCATTATCCCGCCCCTGGTAGCTGTGGCCCTCACATACGTTACCAATGTGCTCTACAAATTTATCGTGGAGCAGAAGGATAAGCACTTTCTCAAGAACACCTTTGGAACCTATATCTCTCCAGAACTGATCGACAAGATGTACGAGGAGAAACAGGAACCAAAACTTGGTGGAGACGAGGGCATCCATACTGCCTTCTTCACCGATATTCAGAGTTTCTCGGCCTTCTCCGAGGTCCTGACCCCACCAGAGGTCGTTGAACTGCTGAATGAGTACCTTACCGATATGACGGACATCCTGCTCCAGAACCAGGGCACATTGGACAAGTACATCGGTGATGCCATCGTGGCCTTCTACGGCGCCCCCGTCCCGGTTGAGGACCATGAGTACCTGGCCTGTCTCACCGCCGTGGAGATGCAGGAACGTCTCGACGAACTGCGGCTCAAATGGCAGAACGAAGGCGAACGCTGGCCCGATATTGTACAAAATATGCAGAACCGCATAGGGATCTCCACCGGCAAGATGGTTACGGGCAATATGGGCTCGGCCATGCGTATGAATTATACCATGATGGGTGATGTGGTCAACCTGGCCGCCCGATTGGAATCCTCTGCCAAGCAATATGGTGTCTATATCCAGGTTGCCGAACCGACCTATCAGGTCTGTAAGGATAAATTTGAATGGCGTGAGCTCGACTATGTCATGGTCAAAGGTAAAACTGTCCCGGTCCAGGTGTACGAGCTGCTATCCAGGAAGGGTGAGTTGAAACCCGAATATGCTGGTATTCTCAAGGCATATAATGAAGGTCTGGAACTGTACAAGAACCAGAGTTGGGACAAAGCGCGGGAAGCATTTATCGCAGCAGATGAGCTGGAGGACATGTTCCCCTTCAGGCCAACGAACCCAAGTCGCTTCTACGTCCCGCGGTGTGAGTATTACAAAGAGAATCCTCCAGGCGATGATTGGGACGGTAGTTTCAAACTGACAGCCAAATAGGTATCGACCTGTAGGAGCTGGAACTTTCCAACCCCACTTTTGTTATACCCAGACATGAATTGGGAACTATTTTCACATGATGGAAAAAGCGATGGATAGCCGTGGCCGGATCCTCTGGGCGGATGATGAGATCGATCTACTCAAGGCTCATGTCATCTTTCTCCAAGAGAAAGGTTTTGAAGTCACCAGTACCACAAATGGTGACGATGCCATTGCGCTCTGTGATCGGGAACGCTTCGATGTCGTGCTGCTGGATGAGATGATGCATGGCAAGGACGGCCTGGAAACCCTGGGGATACTCAAGGCCAGTCACCCCGCTTTACCGGTGATCATGATCACCAAGAACGAAGAGGAAAGCCTCATGGAGGAGGCCATCGGCGGGAAGATCTCCGATTATCTCACCAAACCGGTAAATCCATCCCAGATCCTTCTGGCGGTAATGAAGATCCTGGAGAATCGCCAGATCCAGCAGGAAACGATCTCGGAAAAATATCTTGAAGCATTTGATCAATTGTCCCATCACATGGGCAAGGAACTCTCCTGGCGGGACTGGGTCAGGATCCACCACCAGTTGAGCGAGTGGGAGTTGGAGCTGGATGACTATCCCGAACTCGGGTTTGGCGACATGCTGCTCCAGCAGGAACACGAAGCCAACGACCTGTTCACACGATTCGTCACCTCGAATTATGAAAGTTGGATCGAAAAGCCTTCTGATGAACGTCCCGTATTATCGCCCGATGTACTTTCAACCTACGTAAAACCCATTCTTGAGGCCGGCCAGAAGGTGCTGTTCCTGGTGATCGACTGTATGCGCTGGGATCAATGGCTGACCCTTGAGCCTATCCTCTATAGCAACTTCCAAGTACGACGCGAAGGCTACCTGTCTCTGCTGCCCAGTACCACCGAGTACAGCCGGAATGCTTTATTCAGCGGTCTGTTCCCGGATGATATGGCTCGACTACACCCTGAATGGTGGGCTGGCAAGGACGAGCGCAGTCTTAACCGGCACGAAGAGGATTTCATGAACGAGCACCTGACGCGTCTGGGGCAGGATCTGAAACCCGGTGCAAAATACCGGAAGGTCCTCACCAACATGGATGGCGATCAGTTCGTCCGCCAGTTCCAATCCTGGAGTACGCATCCATTCATTGCACTGGTGGTGAATCATGTTGATCTGCTGGCACACCGCCGAACCGATTCACAGCTCCTTCAGGAGATATTGCCAAACGAAACCAGCTACCGGCAGATCGTACGCGCATGGTTTGAGAACTCCTGGATATACAAGGTGCTGCAGATTGCAGCAGCGCAGGGCTATACCGTGGTGGTCACCTCGGACCATGGCAGTGTCCGGGTGCAGCAGCCGACACAGATCCTGGCCGATCGGGAAGCCTCGGTCAATCTGAGGTTCAAACAGGGACGCAACCTGAAACCAAGCAGCAAGGATGCCTGGTTCCTGCCAAACCCTGCCAGATTGAGAATACCATCCAGTATCCCCAGTGATACCCTCGCTGTGGCATTGAAAACCTTCTACTTTTTGTACCCCACCAATTACCGGAAATACAAGCATAAATTCGTAAATACTTACCAACACGGTGGGCTCAGCATGTGGGAAATGATCATCCCTGTCGCAGTCCTTGAGGTCAAGTAGTGCAGGAATACCGGTTCAGTACCGAGAGTGCCTCCGCCACTCAGGCATTCGCAGAACGCTTTGCCAGCCAACTCCAGTCCGGTGACGTTGTCGCCCTGGTGGGTGATCTTGCAGCCGGCAAGACTACCCTTGTTCAGGGTATGGCTGCATACTTCAAGGTCGAGGAGTACGCCAGCAGTCCAACGTTCACCTATATCAATGAATACCATGGCAGGAATGGTGATCTCATCCATATCGATGCCTACCGACTGAAAAGCGGGGAGGAGTTGATCTCTATGGGTCTGTGGGAATACCTGGATTCCGACGCTGTCATCGTCATCGAGTGGGCAGACATTGTTCAATCGGTCCTGCCAACGGATTGCATTCACATTCGTCTGTTAGCGGACGAAGCCAACAGGGAACAACGTCATATCACGATCCGTTCTGCCCGAAAACTGGATCTGGAATCGTGATCCTGGCAGTTGACACATCTACACCCGTCTGTTCAGTAGCCCTGATAAGAGATGGGGAAGTTCTTTTCCAGCGATCGTTGGAGGATCAGCACGTCCATGTTTCGGCGCTGACACCCTTCATGTCAGAGGCCCTGACAAATACAGAAGGTGCAACGGACAAGCTGCAGGCTCTGGCACTGTCCATCGGTCCAGGCAGTTTCAACGGCCTGCGCATCGGTCTGGCCAGCGTCAAAGCCTTTGCCTGGGTACGCGGTTTGCCGGTTATTCCAATCCAGAGTCTGGATGCGCTTGTCTACCAGGTCCGGCATAAAGTGAAGGGAACAATACGAGCGCTGTTGTTCTCCCATCGAAATTTTGTGCATTATGCCGACTATCATGTGAAAGAGGATGGGGATTTCATTGCATCATCATTGCACTATGGTACGATCGAAGAAGCGCTTGGTACTCTGGTGGTAGCCAGTTGCGGTGATACACGTGGTGCTTTGGCCGAGTGGTTCGACACCCATCCCGATATGCTGATCCACAGGGTGCAGGCCGATGCCCGTGCTGTGGGACTGTTGGCTGAAAGTCGATGGAATCAACGAGTGGAGGATCTGCAGACACTCGAGCCGCTCTACAACGCCCAATATCATGCTCGCAAGTGGATCCCACCTCTGGGATCCTGAATCTGCGCCGATGCAGCAGCAACAAACAATCAGTCAGCTCAGATTTCTGCCTGTTGAAGCGACTGATCTCGAGCATCTGGCCCAGTTGGAGCAGGACCTGTTCGAGGATCCCTGGTCAGTGGAGATGATGCGGACCGAATTGAACAACGGGATGGTGACTGCGGTCAAGGCCCTGGACCATGCAGACCGATTACTGGGATATTATTTCATCCAGATCGTTGCGGAAGAGGCTGAACTTCATAATATTGCTGTTGTACCTCATCTGCAGGGGCAGGGATTCGGAAGATATCTGTTGTTGCATGCCATGAGAAGCTGTAGGGATAGCGGTGCCGGAAAGATCCATCTGGAGGTCCGCGAGAGTAATTCTGCTGCCCGAGGGCTGTATGAGTCCATGGATTTCAAAATAGTAGGAAAACGAAAACAGTATTATTATATGCAGGCCGAAGACGCAATCTTATATAGTAGAGAATTGAATGAGTTGGTTTAAGCGCAAAGGCAAGAATATTCAGACCGATGGCGCCCAGCGGCGCGATATCCAGGAAGGTCTGTGGGTCAAGTGTGACAGCTGCCGGCAGATCCTGTATCGGGCTGAACTGCTGAAGAGCCATAACGTCTGCTACAAATGCGGACATCATTTCAGGATCCCGGCTGCCAACTATGTTGACCTGCTCATGGATGAAGAAGGCCGTGAGCGCCATTTTCATAATCTCAAACCCGGTGACCCCCTGAAATTCAAAGCCAACCGCAAATATTCGGACCAACTTTCTAGCGCCCAGCAAAAGACGGGTAACCAGGATGCCACCCAGGTCTATTTCGGCACCATGAACGGCCGGCACATCGTACTGGTGGTCATGGATTTTTCGTTTATCGGTGGCAGTATGGGTTCAGTTGTGGGAGAATCCATCTCCAGGGCTATCGACCTGGCCCGTGATCGTGAAGTGCCCATCCTGGTGATTTCGGCCTCTGGCGGTGCCAGGATGCAGGAAGGGGCCATCTCCCTCATGCAAATGGCCAAGACCTCAGCCAAACTTGGTCAGCTGGCCAATGACAAATTGCCCTATATCTCCATCATGACCGATCCCACTACCGGTGGTGTGGTTGCAAGTTTTGCCATGCTGGGTGATATAAACATCGCCGAACCGGGAGCTCTCATCGGCTTTGCCGGAGCCCGTGTCATCAAACAGACCATTGGCGAGGATCTGCCGGAAGGCTTTCAGCGAGCAGAATTCCTCCTTGAAAAAGGTTTCCTGGATCTCATAGTGCCCCGTGACCAATTGAAGAACCGGGTGGACGAGATCCTTGATGTCCTCCATGGCTGATCCCAGAATCCTCATTTCCAACGACGACGGTATTAATTCAGCAGGCATCCTGGCCCTGAGGAATGCCCTCATTGAAATCGGGCAGGTTGATGTCGTGGCACCAATCACCGAGATGAGCGCCATGGGACACGCCATTACGATCTCAGATCCTCTGAAGGTAACCGAGGTCGAACGTGGAGGGAGTTTCTTCGGCTACGGGATTCACGGTACACCAGCCGATTGTGTAAAACTTGCCGTGAACAGTGATCTGGTGGAAACACCCGACCTGGTCATTTCCGGGATCAACCAGGGCGCAAATCTCGGCGTTGATATCATCTATTCCGGAACTGTTTCCGCAGCCTATGAAGGCACGATCCTGGGTATCCCCTCCATGGCGGTGTCACTGGCCTCATTCAAGGACAAGGATTTCTCAACTGCATCCCGGATCGCCAGGCAGGTCGCTGGGAATATTCTCTATAAAGGACTGGAAGAGGGAACCCTTTTGAATGTTAATGTGCCACCCGGAAAGATGGAGGACCTACAGGGTACACGCCTGACCCGTCAGGGCAATGCGTCCTATGTCGATACCTATGAGCGCCGCCTTGATCCACGGAACAGGATCTACTACTGGTTGAGTGGACAGCGCCGTTATGACAGCGAAGATCTCGAATTGGATGAAAATGCCATCCGATTTGGCTATGTCTCGATCACACCTTTGCATTATCGCCTGACAAACACCGATTTTCTCACACAGATGGATGCATGGGATCTGGAGTTGGGAAAAAACGATGCATGAACTTGCACTGATACTTGATTTTGGATCGCAGTATACCCAGCTCATCGCACGCCGTGTGCGTGAGCAGCAGGTATTCTGTAAGATCGTACCAGCATCGATCACCGCTGCTGAGATCCAGGCTGAAGGCGCCAGGGCACTCATTCTCAGTGGAGGACCGAACAGCACCCTGGACAAAGGCGCCCCGGAACTGGATCCGGGGATCGTTGATCTGCAATTGCCGATGCTGGGTATCTGTTACGGTCTGCAGTTGTTGGCCAACAGTTTTGACGGGCAGGTGGTTCCCGGCGAATCGAGGGAATATGGTCCTATGAAAGTTCATGCTGAGGGGCAGCACACATTGTTCGAGCATGTCTCGGATTCCACTCAGGTCTGGATGAGCCATGGTGATCATGTCAATGAGGCACCACCGGAATTCGAAGTGATTGCACGCTCTGACAGCGATCTTATCGCCGCTATTGCCCATCGTGAACGTCCAGTCATCGGCGTTCAATTCCATCCTGAGGTCAATCACACGGTAGAGGGGGAGACGATCCTCTCCAATTTCCTCTTCAGGATCGCAGAATTTAGTCGCGATTGGACACCTTCAAGCTTTGTTGACGATGCCATTGAGAGCATCAGGAAAACTGTAGGGGATCAGAAGGTCGTCCTGGGACTCAGCGGTGGCGTGGATTCATCCGTTCTGGCCTTTTTGATGCACCAGGCCATCGGAGAGAATTGCATTCCGGTGTTTATCAATAACGGGCTCCTGAGGGCAAATGAGTACAATGAGGTTCAAGACCAGTTCGCGGCATCGCATATCACGGTCTATGCCCATGATTATTCTGAGAGGTTTCTGAATGAGCTAACTGGGATAACCGATCCCGAGATCAAGCGAAAGACTATTGGCAGGATCTTCATCGAGGCATTCGAGGAAGTGGCGGTGGACTATACCGACCTGACCTACCTGGCACAGGGCACCCTGTATCCAGATGTCATCGAGAGTGGTGCTGTCACGGGTCATGCGGCTACCATCAAAAGTCATCATAATGTGGGTGGGTTGCCTGAACGCATGTCCTTGAAAGTCCTGGAACCCTTCAGGGAGCTGTTCAAGGATGAGGTGCGCGCCGTGGGCCGCATACTGGATGTACCCAAGCAGATCATCGGCAGGCACCCCTTCCCGGGTCCGGGCCTGGCGGTACGCTGTCTCGGTGAGATCCAGAAGGAGCGCCTTGAGATCCTCCGGGCTGCGGACAAGATCTTCATCGATGCATTGCATGAAACCGGGTGGTACGATAAGATCTGGCAGGCCTTTGCCGTTTTGCTGCCATTGCAGACGGTAGGGGTCATGGGGGATCAGCGAACCTATGAGAATGTGGTCAGCCTGCGCGCCGTGCACAGTACGGATGGTATGACAGCTGACTGGGTACGTATTCCACAGGAGATCCTGGCAGACGTTTCCAGTAGGATCGTTAATGCTGTCAACGGCGTGAACAGGGTTGTTTACGATGTCACATCGAAGCCCCCTGGAACCATTGAGTGGGAGTGACATTCATCCGTCTCCGCATACGTTCCAGTAATGTTGCAGAATGGGGTTTGTAATCTAATGCTACGGCTCGATATCACACCTCAGCAAGGCGGAAGATCCCGGTGAAACCGGAGGCGAAGACGGGTAAGGTATTGGGAACCACGGGACTCCCGTGGGGTTCAATTACAATCTGAACGTATACGAGGGAGAAATATTCCATGTGCGGAATAGTTGGATATGTTGGGACACAGAATGCGATACCCATCGTGATGGAAGGATTGAAACGACTGGAATACCGCGGCTATGATTCCTGTGGTATTGCCATCCTGCCTGATGCGGATATCAGGATCCGGAAGGTTGCAGGGAAGGTGGATGATCTTCAGTCCATACTGGCCCAGGATCAGCAGAATACGCCCATCGCCATCGGTCATACCCGTTGGGCGACGCACGGACCTCCCAACGAGAACAATGCCCATCCGCATGTTAGCAGCAATGGCAAGGTGGTCGTGGTCCACAATGGCATTATTGAGAACTACAAGGCTCTGCGGGGTGAACTGAGTAAGAGCGGATATGAGTTCTACAGCGATACTGACACTGAAGTGATCGCCGCGCTCGTCAGCACCGTCTATGCGGGAAATCTCGAAAAAGCCGTCCGTGAAGCCCTGTCGCTGGTGGTAGGCGCTTATGGCATCGCAGTCATGTGCAGCGACGAACCCGACAAGATTGTTTGCTCCAGACGCGGCGCACCCCTGGTGATGGGTGTGGGCTCAGGTGAATACTTTGTGGCCAGCGATGTCGCTGCAGTACTGAGCAGGACCAAGGACGTCATCTACCTGGATGAAGGTGAGATAGGTATCATCACATCGGCTGGTGTTGAAACCCTTTCCCCGGGAGACCAGTCCATTTCGAAGGAAGTCGTCCGCATTGAGTTTGATCTTGAAGCCATTGAGAAGAGTGGTTACGAGCATTTCATGCTGAAGGAGATCTTCAGTCAGCCGCAGACCATCTACGATGCCATGCGCGGCCGTCTGCTGCCCGAGATCGGTACTGCTAAACTCGGAGGTATCGAGGACCAGGTAGGCAGCATCCTGCATGCGGATCAACGCTATTTCACCGCCTGTGGTACCTCCTGGCATGCAGGTCTCATCGCCGAGATGATGTTCGAACAATTTGCCCGCTTGCCGGCCGAAGTCGAATACGCCTCCGAATTCCGCTATCGCGAACCCCTGGTCGATTCAAAGTCAGTGGTGTTCGCCATCAGTCAATCCGGAGAAACTGCGGATACCCTCGCGGCAATTCAGGAAGCTTCCAGACAGGAAGCGACGGTCCTGGGTATCTGCAATGTCGTTGGCAGCTCCATTGCCAGGGAGACAGATGCAGGTGTTTATATACATGCTGGACCTGAGATCGGGGTGGCTTCCACCAAAGCCTTTACCTCTCAGGTGACCGTTCTCTCGCTGCTCACCATGAAGCTTGCGCGCATGATGGGCATGCCGGAAGCAGAGGGCAAGACCCTGGTGGAAGCCTTCAAAAGTCTGCCGGAGCAGGTGGAAGGTGTTCTGAAACAGGCTGATGCAATCGCGGAGATTGCGCGTTTATACTCAAATGCCAGCAATTTCCTCTATCTCGGACGAGGTGTGAATTTCCCTGTGGCTCTGGAAGGTGCCCTGAAACTCAAGGAGATCTCCTATATCCACGCCGAAGGTTACCCTGCCGCGGAGATGAAGCATGGTCCCATCGCCCTTATCGATGATTCAATGCCCATCGTGTTTATCGCCCCGCAGGATAAGACCTATGACAAGATCCTGAGCAATATTGAAGAGGTGAAAGCGCGCAAGGGCCGGGTCATCGCTCTGGCAACCCAAGGTGATGAGCGGATCACTGATCTGGCGGACCATGTTCTCTACGTTCCACAAGCACTTCCATTCACTGCTCCCATCCTGAACGTGGTTCCCTTACAGTTGCTGGCATATTACATTGCCGTCGAGCGTGGCTGCGATGTTGATCAGCCGCGCAATCTGGCAAAAAGTGTAACGGTTGAATGAGGCGATTACTCGGCATATTACTTCTGGCGCTGATGCTGCACGCCCAGACGGACCTACCCTCGTTCGATGAGGGTGTGGAACTGTATAACCGGGGTGGATACTGGGAAGCGCTGAGGATCTTTTCCGCACTATCTGATCTGGGCCCTGAGAACAACGAACAGCTCACTGCCAGTGAATACATGCGGATCCGATGCTATCATAAACTGGGGTTCAATCAGCGAGCTCTTACCCTGGCTCAATCCTTCTATCTGATCCATCCCGCCAGCACTTATATTGACGATCTAGACTTTCTGCTGGGAGAAATTTATCTCAATATCAGTGAACCACGAGAAGCTGCCTGGTATTTTGCCCGGGCGGCATCTTATACAGATGATCGCAAGGTCCGACGCAGTGCCCGGGAGTTTACACGCTCAGTCGTCCTGAATGACTGTGAAGACGACGACCTGCGAGCACTGAGCACCCGCAGTATCGACCGGGCCGGGCAATTCCTCGTCCTGCTGGTTGCTGAACGCTATGCCCAGGATAAACGGCAGGAACAGGCTGCTAATATACTTTTCAATATCCGACCCTTTCTTAGGGATAGCGACCTGGTTCGCAGTGCCATGCAGCTGTACAGCGGATTTACCAGCAGTCGACAGGACACCCTGCATCTGGCTCTGGTTCTACCCTTGTCCGGTCCTCTGGCAGCCATCGGGGATCAGGTGCTCGACGGTATGCGCTATGCAGGGATGCAGTTCGTCGATACAACGGGGATAGACCTGGCATTTCATGTCTATGACAATGCCGGACAGCTGGGGGAGACCATCAGCATAGCCCGGGAGATCAAGAACGACAGTCGCATTCATGCCATCCTGGGACCCCTTACCAACGAGAATGTCAAAGGCGCCGGAGCAGTACTGGTGGGATCCGACATCCCGCTGATCACACCAACCGCTACCGAAGATCATCTTGCCGGGATCTCCCATGAGATATTCCAGTTTCGAGCTACCAGAGAGCGCAAAGCAACCGCCCTTGCTGAGTATGCCGTCGATGTTCTTGGTTTGCAGTCTTACGCCATCATCGCACCTTCTACCGAATATGGACAGCAAATGGCCGATAATTTCGCCAGTCGAGTGGATGAACTGGGAGGTGAGATCATCTATCAGGGCTGGTACGTAGGCGAACCCACCGATCTGTCCAACCACTATCATCGTGTTCGCGATATCGGTATTGTGGAATTATTTGAACTCATGGAAGCCGACTCCATACCCGATACGACTTATTATGAAGAGCTGGACTCTATGGTGGTGGACACTGTAAGCGAGTATACCCGTATCCTGGATCCGCTCATAGACAACGACCGACCCACCTATTCTGATTCACTGCGGATCAAACTTTCCCACATCGACGCATTCTTCTTCCCGATACATCAAGGCAGCATTCCATACATCGCAAGCCAGTTCGCCCATAACAACCTCGATGCCCATGTACTTGGAGCGGAGAACTGGCTGGATGAAGAGATCCTCAGGAAGAATTATACCTACCTGCCTCTACTGAGCGTGGTCACCGGCGACCGGTTCATTCTGAACAAAACCACCAGCGACGACTTCCATCGTGATTATTCATTGCTGTATCGCCGCCACCCGGGGCAATATGACTACCTTGGCTACGACAGCATGTCCTTTCTGCTATTTAACGCACTCAAAGCCGGGCCGCACTACTATGGCCTGCGGGATATTCTCATCCGCTCAGCGATCTTTGAAGGTTATGTGAACGAAGTGCAATGGGGCGGTCGTACCGGGCGTGAGAATGACAGGGTCCTCCTGCTGAATTATGAGGACCGTCAGTTTGTATTAGGGGGACACAAGGATGAGACCGGCTTCTTCGGCACTGACAGTTCTCAGGTGAACCTGGAAGAGTGACGCGCCAGATCCTGAAACCCCGCAAACTGAGTGTTCCCGAAGATCTGATCCTGGGCTATTCCACACGTCTGGGTGGTGTCAGCCATGGTTCCTTTGCGGGACTCAACATGTCTGCAAATACCGGTGACGATCCCCTGAGTGTTGAGCAGAACCGGATGGCTTTCCTGCAGGATCTCGGAGTACGAGAGCTTGATCTGGCCAAACCCGGTCAGATCCATTCGGCCCGGGTCCTGCCTGCCTTAAAGCCAGGTGTTTACCCCGAATGCGATGCCCTGATCACCTCACGGAGAGGGATCTTTCTCAGCATTCTAACGGCCGATTGCATTCCCGTACTGATCTGGTCGGACCAGTCGTCGGCTGTGGCCGCCGTACACGCCGGATGGCGGGGTAGCGAGACAGGGATCCTTACAAAAGTCGTTGAGGGGCTCAAGCGGGAGTATGGCATTGACCCAGGATCGTTGTACATGTGCATCGGACCCGGTCTACGACAGCAGAACTTCGAGGTGGGCCAGGAATTCAAAGCGAAATTTCCGAAAGCCTATCTCTCCGAACTGGAGGGGCGCCTCTATTTTGACAATGCCGGTTTGCTCAGGGACCAGGCCCGAGCATGTGGATTGGAGAGTGAGAACATCGAGGATCTTGACATTTGCAGCTTCCAGGATGAACAGCGGTTCTATTCTCATCGCAGGGATGGGCAACAGACTGGTCGAATGCTGGCGCTGATCGGGAGAAGATATGACGATTCTTGACGCAGTCATCCTGGCCATTATCCAGGGTCTGACGGAATTCCTACCCGTCTCCAGCTCCGGTCATCTTGTGCTTGGAAAAGCACTTCTGGGGGGTGATGTCTTTCCCGACAGCATTGCATTTGAAGTTGTGGTGCACCTGGGCACCTTTCTGGCAGTGATCTTTATTTTCTTCCAGGATATACGCAGATATCTTGGTGTATTTCTCACAAATCTGGGTTCACCGGCAAACATGCGTTCCGCTGCAATTACAGATTCGGATTTCCGCTTCAGCCTGTTCATGCTGATTGGGATGATCCCGGCGGGAGTCATTGGAATACTGTTCCAGGACCAGATCACACATGCTTTCCAATCACCACTGCTGGTGGCAGTAACCCTGATCATCACAGGTCTCATGCTGCTGGCAACCAGATTCATTTCCAGGCAGCAGAGTGATCTGACAGCATGGAAAGCCACTCTTATCGGATTGGCACAGGCTCTGGCTCTCCTACCCGGTATCTCACGTTCAGGCAGCACCATCTCAACAGCTCTGTTCCTGGGCATATCACAGGAACAGGCCGCCCGCTTCTCATTTCTCATGGTACTCCCGCTCATTGCAGCTGCCACAGGACTGGAAATCATGGATCTGCTGGAAGTTGGTGTCAGTCCACACGAGTGGAGCCTGCTGGTCATCGGCTTTGCCGTCTCCTTCATCGTCGGCTGGATAAGCCTCAAGTGGTTGCTGACACTGCTGAAAAAAGGCAAATTCCACTACTTCGCATGGTATTGTTTCGCCATTGCACTGTCCGCCTTCGTCTATTTTAACTAAGTTGTCGGCATGGCTAAACCAACCTATTTCGAGGATTATTCGGCAGCGATCAAAAACCTGAAATCTCAGGGCATATTGCCGCTCTATGTGGTCTCGGGTAGTGAGATCCTGCTCTTCCAGAAATTTGTTGAGGCGGTGAGGACACATTTCGAGAATACCCATGGTCAAGCTGGAGAGATCGTCCAGCGCTGGGGTGTCGAGCTCCGCAATGTTGACGATTTTCGCGCCCTTGTCGGCGGTGGGGGATTGTTCAGCACGGCCACGCTGCTCATTGTCCATAATATTGAGAATGCTGGCCCGGGACTGAAAAAGTCTCTTGCGGCCCTGGTGAAGGATCTTCCTGAGAATACCCATGTGATCCTCCGCTATGAAGGTGATTGGCGCAAGAAAGACTGGCTTGAGAAAGTGAAGAAACTGGGCCGGATCATCAACGTCGAGACACCATTTTCCAGTGAATTAAGGAGTATAGTAGTCCGTTTGGCAGCGCACCGGGAGTTGACGATCCAAAATTCAGCCGTAGATCATCTGATCCAGATCTCCGGTGGCGATCTGAGTATCATTGACCAGGAGATCGAGAAGATCTCACTGTATCTAAACGGTGCCGAGGCCAACATTTCGGAGGAGCATGTTAATCGCCTCAGCGGACTCACGGAACACTCCAGGGCCGATGATTTTCTCACTGCCATTGATCACCGGGACCGCAAGGCGGCGATACAGGCCTTGAAGGAGATCTCACGCCAGGGAAACGAAAGCCTCCCATTTCTGGCCGTAGCATTCGGTAACCACATGACCAGGCTACGTCTCATGAAGGATTCCAGCCAGGATGCCAAAGCGTACCGAATGCCATACATACGTCCCCAACTGCAGCGTAGGATGGCCAAAGCGGCTGGTCTATACACAGAGGAAGAGCTCGAAGCAGCGCTTCTTGAACTTGCCCGGATCGACCGTGGTACCCGACTGGGAACCGAAGACATTTTAACTTCTTTTACACGTTGGGTGTCAAAGGTATTATAGACCATGACGGCTGAAGAACCCACCAGACTGACAGACGAGCAACTCATTGCAAAATTCCAGGCAGGGGAGGAGTCGGCATTCATTGAGTTGGTGGATCGCTACAAGGATCGCCTGCTCAATTTCGTATATCGATTCATCAACGAGATAGAAGAAGCAGAAGACATCGTTCAGGAGACCTTCCTTAAGGTTTATAAGAATCGGCACGCCTATCGGGAGATCGCCAAATTCTCCACCTGGATCTATACCATCGCCGGCAACCTAGCCAGGTCTGAATTGCGTAAGCGCAAGAGACGCCAGACATATGCCATGAGCGACCTGGGCTACGAGGACCGAGAATTCAATCCCGTTGATACGGACGCACAACCAGAAGACGTTGTTTTTAATGAATATACAGGCGATGAGATACAGAACGCAATCCGCAGTCTCAGTGAGCCTTTTAAAACCATAATAATTTTGCGGGATATCCAGGAACTTTCCTACGAAGATATCAGTACAATACTCGACATCCCGATGGGGACAGTCAAATCGCGGGTCAATCGAGCCCGATTGAAATTGCAAGGGATGTTGAAACATCTAAAGGAGTAAATAGAAGAACTCTTGCTAAGGTAGAACCATTTATACATTAAGGGATTGGGAAAGATGCAAATGCTAGAGTGTAGTGATGTCCAGGAACGCTATTCCGGTTATTACGAAAAAACACTACCACCAGAAGAATTGAGGCTCGTGGAAGAACACCTCGCTGATTGTCCACTCTGCCAGACCATTTTTAAACAGCTTTCCGGAATCCTTTCCCAGATCCATAGCTTACCCCGCCCCAGAACCTCCGCCGATTTCAATGAAAAACTCCTGAACCGTATCCGCCAAGGTGAAAACCGCACGTTCTGGTCGCGCATTTATGCTTCTCCTGTTACCAGAATAGGCAGCTATGCCGCTGCCGCAGGGCTTGTGATCGCGCTGCTGTTCACCCAGTGGATGGAACCGGTCATGCCCGGTGGTGACTCTGTTCCAGGAATTGCACTAACACCCCAGGGCGATCCTGAGGGCCCCGTGCTGGCCGAAGAAAGCGATACGGGTCAGACCGACATGAATGATAGCCTGAACCTCCAGGATCCTGCACAGTATATCGACCCGAACAAACTCCAATTGGTTAACGATAACCGCTGAACAATTCCCTTAATCACCTCTAGAAGCCCTGTTTACCAGTTGGTAGACTAGGGTTTGATTTCTCAAACATGACCTATAACTTTCGGTTCAATTCGCGACACACTTCCGCCTGATGCGCCATGATTGTCGCTAATTCACGGTGGAGCCTTGAACAAGGGTAGACAGGATGAATGTGACGAATCTCGACCTTGCCAATCTGGATGCGAAACCTTACTTCAAACGACAGGTCCGAAACCTTCTCAAACTCATGATCTCCAGTACTGCGGCTGTCGCAGCATCCTTCTACAACCGCCAGTCTCCATTTACAGCTAAACTCATACAAGCTCATCCCGCCCGACATCCCTTGTTCCCGGATGAGATCAGCGTTGAAGACAGCCTGATGAAAACGGCTGAAACCATTGCAGGTGAAGAGCTGCGACTCATCACTGGTGAGGATCTGGAACCACTCTTTGCCGTATCCGGTAAAGCCGGTAGTCTCCTGATCCTGCCTGTTTCTGATGGCAAGCAACTCGCCGGATTCGTTATGGTTATCACAGATAAGGGCAAGGTCCTGACCGAGGAGGAGATCGTCACCTGTACGGGGATTTCGAACAATATCAAGGATGCTGCCTTCAGTGCCAATCTGCTAGAGAAGTACAAAGAACGAAATGACCACCTCTCTATCATGTTGGAGGTAAATACCCACCTGAACGTAGCCGCCACCAAAACAGATTTCCTCTCTGAGATCTCTCGGTTTGGGCGTTATTTCATCAATTTTGACCGGGCGGTGCTGACCCTGAGACCGGAAGATACGCCGGAGTATTTCGTCATTGACTCCATCGAAGGCGGAGAAGCGGATCTGAAGCAGGAATTACCCTATCCAATCTACCGTTCACTTGTGAGCCAGGTTATAACAACTGGACGTCATCAGGTGTATAAGCAAACCGACTCAGAAGTCCCCGACGGTATCTATCGGGATGGAGATCTGGAAGATTACCCCTATGTGCAGACCATCGCATTTCCATTAGCCAAGATAGAGAACGGTCCTGGAGCATTGGTCCTGGAAGCTGAAAGGGCACTCAAGATCAAAGACGTTGACATGAACATCTTCGAGATGATCAGTCTCAGTCTGGGTGCAGCATTGAACAGATTCAGCTTGTACGAACGTCTGAATAATTATGCCAGTATCGATACCCTGACGCGTCTGTATAATCTGCGAGCCTTGAAACAACGTTTCGAGGAGGAACTGTCCAGGGCTCAACGCTACCAGACCAATCTGGCTATTCTGTTCCTGGACCTTGATAAGTTCAAGCGCGTCAATGACACCCACGGTCATCTCATGGGTGACTATGTCCTGCGGGAGACGGCCCGTCTTATCAAGGAGTCCGTTCGTACCGCTGATATCGTGGGACGCTATGGTGGTGAGGAATTTGTGGTCATCATGATCAATACTGATGCAGAATCCTGCCGGCCGAGTGCCGACCGAATTGCCAGTGCCATCAGAGAATTCAATTTTGAGATGAACGATGTACAGTTGAACAGCAAGATCAGCATTGGAGTTTCTGAATTCCCCAGCGACGGTACTGAGATGGAAGATCTGATCCAGGCTGCCGACGCAGCCATGTACACTGCGAAGCGAAATGGCGGCGATCAGGTTATCAGGTATGAAGACGGAATGGTACCTAAATCGAAACCTTGATCGTCAGCAAATCGTTGAGAAATCATTTTCCATCCTCTCTGCTTTTCCTCCTGGCTCTCTGGGCCTCGCCTCTCGTTGCATTCGATTTTGATGTGCAGGACCTGATACTCGCCCGTGTACCGGCGGAGGTCTCTTGGTCAGGATTGGATCCCACCAGCCTTTCACTGGGAACCTACCTGCATGGTGGATTGGATGGTCCTGTAGTACTACAGTCGGAAAATGGGACCTTTGAGCTCCGGATAGTCCCTGGCACGCTCCTGGAAGTACGTAGCGGAGCAGACATCCTGGCCTCAGTGACGCCACATGTCATCCCTGGCTGGCTCAGCCTGATCCCGCCACTGCTGGCCATCGTATTGGCCCTGGTCACCAAGGAAATGCTCCTGGCTCTTTTTTCCGGGATCTGGATCGGAGTTACGGCAATGGCTGCCTACAATCCGGTCAAAGGATTCCTGCATTCACTTGATGGTTACATTGTTAACACCCTTGCGGACCCTGGACATGCAACCATCCTGCTGTTCACCTTCGGCTTCGGTGGGCTCATTGGTCTCATCCAGCGCAACGGGGGTCTGGCAGGCATTGTAGCAATCGCCGCCCGCTATGCCCGGACCAGGCGCAGCGGGCAACTCGCCACAGCCTTTATGGGCTTGTTTGTCTTCTTCGATGATTATGCCAATAGTCTCCTGGTGGGAAATACCATGCGGCCTTTCACGGACAGGTTGCGGATCTCCCGCGAGAAACTCTCATACATCGTCGATTCAACCGCGGCGCCAGTGGCCAGCATCGGTCTAATCAGCACCTGGATCGTATTTGCCATGTCCCTTCTGGATGGGCAGCTGAAAGTGCTGGGTATCCAGGCCAATGCCTATCTTATTTTCCTGTTATCCATTCCATTCAGCTTCTATGCGATACTGGCCATCTCCTTCGTAATCATGAATGCCATCCAGCGTCGGGAATATGGTCCCATGTATCAGGCTGAACTCCGCGCCATTCAGGAAGGCAAAGTACTGCGGGACGGCGCCAACCCACTGTCCGATGATTCCCTGTTGAGAAAAACCATTCCACAGGATATTCCACATCGCTGGTATAACGCCGTTGTCCCGATTCTTACAGTCATCGTCATGACCATGGGAGGCATGATCATCACCGGGATGCCGGATGAGATCCCGGAAGGATTGACCGGCCTGCAGAAGATCCTGCTGATCATGGACGGAACTGACTCCTCCCAGGCACTGCTATGGGCCAGTTTCATATCCGCTACTCTGGCGGTTGTCATGATCCTGGGTCAGCGTCTCATGAAGGTCAAAGCAATTCTGGAGAGCTGGTTCGAAGGGGCTCGTACAATGTTCCTGGCCTGCATCATTCTGATCCTGGCCTGGACTCTGGGAAGCGTTTGTACCGATATTCATACTGCTGATTTCATCGTTCACTACACCCAGGATCTGGTCACCGCCGGGATGCTGCCCACGCTGACATTTCTCATTGCAGCCGCCATCAGTTTTGCCACCGGGACCTCATTCGGTACAATGTCAATTCTCGTTCCCCTCATCATCCCGCTGTCAGTCGAACTGCAGGGGGATATCAACAATATCCTGTTCTGGGCAACGTTCGCTGCCATCATCAGTGGCTCAACCTTTGGAGATCACTGTTCACCCATTTCCGATACGACAATCCTGTCGTCACTTGCTTCCGGTGCGGATAACGTGGATCATGTTTCGACGCAACTGCCCTATGCTCTGACAGCAGGACTGGCTGCAGTTCTCTTTGGATATGTCCCATTGGGCATATTCCCCAATATGCCGTATTGGTCGGTAATTCTTTTATATTGTGTGAGTTTCCCGATCCTGTGGGCAATTCTGCGGTTTTATGGTAAACCCCTGCCCAGACGTGTGAACACCGTCCTCGATGAGGCGTAAAACAGCATGATGAAGCGCATACTCATATTCATACTCGTGGTATTCAGTACCGCCTGGAGTGCCCAGCGATATTCCGCCCTGGCAGACGAGATCCGCAAATATGATACGCGGGCCATTGATGCCTACATGCAGGGGATGGCCTACGAGGCAGCCGGCGAACTCGAAGATGCCCTTGAGGCCTACCGCCGGGCCGCCAGTTTCGATCCCAGTTCACCCGATATCTTCTATGCCATGGCCCGGCTTCTACTCCAGCTCCAACAGGAGGACGAGGGTCGTGAAGCACTGAAAAAACTTATTCAGCTTGAGCCGACACACATGGAAGGGCTGCAATTGCTTGGTGAGATTGCCAGAGCACACGGTCACCTCCCTGAGGCCATGGGCTACTTCCATCGCATTCTGGAACTTGACGATCGCAGCGAATATGCATTGATACAGCTGGCCGACACCTACCAGGCGCTGGGTGATTCCCTCCAGGAGGCAGATTATCTCGTGAAGCTGTGGGAGGTGAACAATGACCGCCTCAATGCTTTGAGACGGGCGGAAATGATCCTGCTGAACGCTAAACAGTACGATCGTATCATTGAGCTGTACGATAAGCTCATCAAACGCATGCCCGACAACGTGGAACTGGTGGACCGACAGATCCGCCTTTATCTGGGCATGAATCGCTTCTTTGACGCCGAAGCTCTCATGGACTCCCTGATTGCAGTGACACCCTGGTCACTCGATTTCCACGGAATGAAAACAGATCTGGTCAAGGCCATGCACGGTGAGATCGCGGCGATCGACTACCTGAAGAAGGTAGTACTGGATTACCCGGACGCCTGGCAGCTGCAGCTGAAACTGGGGCAACTGCTGATCGATGCCGGGGAATCGATCAACGCCCGAAACGTTATCAAGGACCTGTTGATCGCAAGACCGGATATCTCCAATGCTGTTTCCATGCTGGTCTTTACATACCTGGACGTAGATGACCTCGATGGGGCATTACAGGTACTCAGGGATTACATCCCCGCCTTCCCGGAAAACTTCTTCCTGCATCGTCTCATGGGCAGCATTCTTCACGACCTGGCCATCCGTGATCAGGATTCCACGCTATTCGAGCAGGCACTGGCCATCCAGCGCCGTGCCCTGGTACTGAACCCGGAAGATCAGCAGACACTCCACCTGCTGGCCAATACCCTGGAACAATACGGCGCCATAGGCGAGGTGATGACGGTTTACGAACATCTCCTCGAGCTCTATCCCAGGGATGATCTGGCCCTGAATAACTATGCCTACATGCTGGCTGAACAAAGTAGTGATGAGGGTGTCCTGCGAGAAGCCGGGGACATGGTGGAGCGTGCCCTGAGTATCAATCCGCAGAGTGCCCCTTACCTGGATACCGCCGGCTGGATCTATTTTAAGCTGGGGCATATTCAGCTGGCCCGAGAGTTCATACAACGGTCGTTGGAGATCGAGCCGGACAACGTTGAAGTGCTGCGTCATATGGGTCAGATCCTGGAATTCATGGGTAAAAGCAACGAGGCCTATGTGTACTATCTGCGGGCAGATAAGCTCGAGTAGGCACTGCGGTCAGATATTGAGAAACTGAGGGAAAGAATTTGAGTCAGATCAGTGTCGTAATTCCGCTATTGAATGAGGAAGAATCCCTAGTAGAGCTGTATTCCCAGATCAAGAGCGCACTTGATCCAAGCCTCTACGAATTTGAAATCCTGTTCATCGATGATGGCAGTAGTGATAAATCGGGGGAGATCATTCTCGAAATGGCACGCACGGACTCCCGGGTGAAGGCCATCCGCTTCCAACGCAACTACGGTAAAGCTGCGGCGTTGAACACCGGCTTCAGGCGGGCGGAAGGTGATTTCGTCATGACCATGGATGCCGATCTGCAGGATGATCCTGCAGAGATCATTCCCATGGTGGAAACCCTTGACGCAGAGTGGGATATGGTCTCAGGCTGGAAGAAAGTACGCCATGATCCAGTGGGTAAACGCTGGCCATCCAAATTTTTCAACTTTGTCGTTGGACGAATGTCCGGGATCCATATTCATGATTTCAACTGTGGTCTGAAAGCCTACAAGCAGCGCGTGGTGAAGAACATCGAGCTATATGGCGAGCTGCATCGTTTCATTCCCGTACTGGCCAAGCAGCGTGGTTTTACCTGTACAGAGAAAGTGGTGGAACACCACGCCCGGAAGTATGGGCATTCCAAGTACGGCATCAGCAGGATGTTCTCAGGTTTCTTCGATCTGCTCACCGTATCCTTCTTGGGCAGGTATCTCAAGAAACCCATGCATTTCTTCGGGCTACTGGGACTTCTCATCGGCCTCATCGGATTCGGTATTCTGCTCTACCTGGGTATTCAGTGGTTCAGGCAGTATTTCTTCGAAACGGGACAATGGATCGGGAATCGCCCGATATTCTATATTGGCATCCTTCTGAGTATTATCGGTGGGCAATTCATCTCCATGGGCTTGCTTGGTGAATTGATCACCAGTACAACTCGGCGGGAAGAACCCGTGATTCGCGATAACGAATAGCTCCGGATAAACAAACTTGCGCATCACTCTAGTCAGTCCCGGCCCTCCATATCGGGGGGGTATTTCCGATTTAAGTACCTTGATCTACACAGAGTTGGTCAAGAACCACACAGTCCAGTTCATCAATTTCAAGCGCCAGTATCCCGGACTCCTTTTTCCCGGGAAGACAGAATACAAACAAGGCGAGGTCAGTGTCGAGCTGGAGACCGAACGGATCCTGGATTCGATGAATCCACTAAGCTGGCTGAAGGCGGTGAAGCAAATCCGCGAATTTGAACCGGATGTGGTGCTGTTCCGCTACTGGCATCCATTCTTTGCACCCCTCATCTCCTCCATGAGCAGACGTCTGAAACGGGCTGGTATCTCCGCAGGTCTGCTGGTGGACAACCTCCTGCCACACGAACCAACTGTTCTGGATAAAGCACTTGCCAGAATGGTGGTGAATCCTGCCGACTGGATCTTTACCATGTCCCAGGCAGTCAGCGCTGACGCCCGTGAGCACACAGGGATCAATCCAAGACGAACGCTGTTCCATCCACTCTATGGCCTTTTTGCCGATCAGATACCCTCTGCTGAGGCACGCCAAGCCCTCTCCCTGGATGAACGACCGGTATTATTGTTCTTTGGATTGATCAGGCCTTACAAAGGATTGGACGACTATCTCAGAGCCCTGGCTGACTTGAAGAAGCGTCAGGTGGAATTCCAGGGACTGGTGGTGGGCGAGAGCTATGAGGATCCCGGGAAATATCATAAGCTCATCAATGACCTGGCCCTCTCGGATGATGTACGCTTTGTTGACCAATTCGTTCCCGACAACGAAGTGCCGGTCTATTTCAGCGCTGCAGATGTACTGGTCCTGCCATATAGAAGTGCCACCCAGAGTGGCATTGTCGGTATCGCCTTTCAACAGGATCGGCCTGTGATCGCCACACGCGTTGGTGGTCTGGATGAATATGTCACTGAAGGTGTAACAGGTTATTTGGTGCCACCGGAGGATCCAGCTGCACTTGCCGAGCGTCTGGAATTCTTCATACGTCATAACGAAGCGCAGCCAATGAGCGAGAATGTAGCCCGGATGAAATCGCGCTTTGGTATCAACCGTTTCTGCAGGGAATTGCTAGAGGCGCTTGATGAATGATCTTCCGGTAATCTGCATCATCCTGCTGAACTGGAATGGCGTGGATGATACACTCGAATGCCTGGCATCCCTCAGGAAGGTCGGCTATCCGCGGCTGCGAATACTTCTGGTGGATAACGGCTCAACAGATGACTCGGTTCAACGGGTTCGTGAAACATATTCCGAAATAGAGATCCTGGCACTGGAGGAAAATCTTCTCTTTGCCGGCGGTAATAATGCCGGCCTTGCCCATCTGGATGATCAGGATATCGATTATATTGTATTTCTGAACAATGATACGGTGGTCGATCCTGACTTCCTTCAACCATTATTGAAGCGATTCGGGTCTGAGAAGAAGGCGGGTATGGTTGCCCCCAGGATCCTGTACCATGGGAGTACAAAGGTCTGGTACGATGGCGGCGGCGTGAACCTGTGGACCGGGCGGGTCGCACATAGGGATATTCGCAAGGAATTGAGTGATCTGTCCACTCAGGCACATGCTACCGGGTATATCACAGGTTGCTGCCTGATGATGCCCAGAGCCCTTGCCAGCGAACTGGGCGGATTCGATGAGGCATTCAGCATGTACGCCGAGGACGTGGACCTGTCCCTGCGGATCAGCAAAGAGGGCTATGAGTTGTGGGTCGAACCGGACAGTATCGTTTATCACAAGGTTTCGAGCTCCCTTGGCGGAGCTTTCTCCCCGAAGAAGCTGCGTCGTAAGGGCAGCTCCCTGTTGAAATTGCTGGGACGGCACGCCCGCTGGTACCAGTGGCCGACAATCGTAGTCAGTCAACCACTGTTGCTCACCTGGGACTTCATGCATCTGGCCTGGTATAAACTCGCGAAGGAGTCCTGATGCGGATCGCAGAGGTACTCCAGGGTACGCTTCGGCATCCCATGAGCCATAGATTCGGTTTCTGCCCCATCTGTGGGCACCGTACCGTTTTCCTGTGTCTAGATCCCGTCACCGCCAGAAACAACATGTACTGTATCCGCTGTGTCAGCGCTTCGCGCAATCGCCATCTAGCTCTGCGAATGCTGCAAGACATGGATAATCCGCCACGCTCATTGAGATCGCTGGCCCGAGGCACGGAACTGAAGATCCTGAATGCAAACCGGGGGGATGCCATCTCGAAAGCCATGGGTGCGAACGAAAATTATCATTCCTTCATCCTGGATCCCGATGTGCCCCTGGGCCATAGCTTTGCACCCCGTGAGACATGTCAGAACCTGGAGGAGCTAGAGTTCGAAGACGCCGCCTTCGACATTCTCATCACTGAAGATGTCTTCGAACACGTGTACCGGCCTGCAAAGGCTTTTCAGGAGGTGTATCGCATCCTGAAACCAGGGGGCTCGCATTATTTCACCATCCCTTTCAACTTCACCGGACAGACTGTTACCCGAGTGGAGATGGACGGGACCGAGGAGGTTCATCATCTCCCTGCGCACTATCATGGCGACAAGATCAGGGGCCAGGTCCTGGTCATCAGCGATTTCGGACGTGACCTCATGGATGATCTTAGTTCAATTGGATTCCAGACAGATGTTGCATTCTCAAGATATACCGATCGAAGGTATGGGATCGTTGACAGCTTTGTGTTCCGTTCCATAAAGCTCGTATAGGATGACGCCATGAGCTACAACCTGGTTTGGTTCTCAGAAATTAAATGGGATTATCTGCGGACCCGTAAACAGCAGATCCTTTCCCGATTTGGTCCGGAATGGCGCATTCTGTTCATAGAACCCTACAAATCTGGCGTGAAACAGAACTGGATACCCCGGCAGTATGGGAATCTGTGGGTAGTCACGATCCCCATGCTCAAATCACCACCGGAATCTCGGGAGGGTGGTCTGCTGGCGAGTCCTGTATTTCAAGCCATTAATCAGACATGTTGTTGGCTGTTGTTCAAAGCCTGGAGTCTTGTCCACGGTTTCCATAAGGCCGACAGGATAATAGGATTGAGTAACATCTACTGGGGTAAACTGGCGATCCGACAGGAGGCATCCTGTCATTTCTATGATGCGAACGACGCTCATCTGGATTTCCCGAACGTCCCATCGTGGGCAGCGGAATTCATCGAACCCTATGTTGAAGGTGCAGACCTTGTTTTCTCGGTAAGTCCGGAGATATCGCTACAGGTGGAAGCCATGGGCGGTGATACGCCCGTCCTCCTGGGCAATGGTGTCGAATACGAGCATTTTGCAGAAGAAAAGGATCCCATCGCGGATATTCGTCCAGAAACAGGTCGTCTGCTGGGCTATGCCGGAGCGATGGACTGGCTGGATCCTGATCTGCTGTTTGAGATCGCATCAACCTTTTCAGACGACCAGATCGTCCTCCTGGGGCCCTGCATCAATCCTAATTGGTGGGAGCGACAAAAAAGGCTCCAGGCTGCTCCCAATCTCAGCTACCTGGGTAGAATTGACTATTCCGATCTGCCGGGCTATGTACAACAGTTCGATGTATGCATGATCCCTTTCCTGAAGAATGAGCTTACGAAACCCTTGAATCCCAACAAGTTATATGAATACTGTGCCACGGGGAGCCCCGTGGTATCCATGGACTACAGTTCCACCATTGCAGGTCTCAGGGACATCATCGATGTAGCCTCCAGTCCGGCGGAATTTTTAGAGAAACTTGCTGCTGCTACTGCTGAGGGGGCGGAAAAACGCAAAGCCCTTGCCCGGGAAAACAGTTGGGATTCCATTTCTGAAAGAATGCAGAGCGAGCTGATCTCATTAGTCTCGGAGAAAGATTGATGGCTCGTCTGCAACGCTTCTTCATGCGGATCTTCAAACCAGGGACCTTCGCCAACAGCGTTGCGGTTCTGAGTTCCGGTACCATTGCCGGGCAGGTCCTGGTGATCCTGCTGTCACCTGTGATCACCCGGATCTATTCTCCAGCGACTATCGGATCAGCGCAGCTGGTCATTGCCATTGGCGTGACCATATCCGTTGTGGCCTCACTGAAATATGACCTTGCCCTGCCCATGGCCCGGAACGGAGAGTCCACCCGGCTGCTCCAGTTGGCGCTCGGACTCATCCTGGGCTTCACTTTGCTGGCAGCTGTAGCAGTCATTGCCGTTGAAGCTCTGGACATGGATACTGAGCTCCTGCGCAAGATCGAGGGGCTTACCTGGTTCATACCAGTATTGCTGCTATTTGAGGCTGTTTACGCCCTGCTGTACCTCTACTTCATCAAGTTCGAACGCTTCCGTACCGGAGCACTGGCGAAATTCAGCATCCTGGGCGGTACGGCGATCCTGCAGGTGGTTCTGGGATTGGTTCTCAACCCGGAAGAGGACATTTATCTATTCGCATATGGCGGTGGTCTGCTGCTGGCGTTGTTCACTATGACCATCGTGTTGATCCGTCAGGGGGAAGCTCGTCAGCTTGCGTCAGTGGACGGTCGGGCGATCCGGGCTGTAGCCGCTGAGTACAAGTATTTCCCACTGTTCTCTACCTGGAATTCGCTGGGAAGCGTATTGGCCAGGCATCTGCCACTCATCCTGCTGGCCACACTCTATTCTGATACGCAGGTGGGTCTCTTCGCCCTGGGTATCAAGCTGTTGAACATGCCCATCAATCTTATTTCCATGACCACCAGCAATGTGTTCTATCAGAGGATCTCCAAGTACCACCAGGAAGGGATCCGTGTCGTACCGTTCTTTATCTCAATTGCCTGGAAACTGTTCGCTTTGGGCATTGTACCGGTTGCCATCCTCATGTGGATCGGCCCACAGCTGTTCGGCTTTGTCTTCGGGGCAGAATGGACCGAGGCGGGCCGGATCGCCAGGATCCTGGCGCCCATGTACCTGATCCGCTTTGTGGCAACGTCAGTGAGCAACACCTTTCCGGTATTCAAGAAACAGTATTACTCGCTCATCTGGAACCTCGTCTTCAGCCTGGTCATCCTGGCGCTGTTCTTGGAAGTGGCTCCAGGTCTGCAATTCTTCAGCCTGATGAAGTTGTATTCAATCATTACAGCCATCATGTACCTTATCATGTTCGCCGCATCGATCATGGTCTCCATCCAGGGCGACCGGGGCAAAGGAGCAGTTGACAAAGAAACGGGTCCTGAAGAGTGAGTTCACAAATACATCTGACACTGGATCCCCATCGGGATGATATACAGAACAGTCTGCCGCTATTCATGCGTGTTTGGTGGCTGGACTGTGTTGCTGGGAATGATTGGAGTTATCGTCAGGATCCAAGGGATAGTGGCGTCCTGTTGTGGGTGGTCTATCGAAAGCGAAGATTTGGCCGGCAGATGGCTGTGATGCCACCACTGACACCACATCTGGGCCCCGTGGAGATCATCCCGAAACCTGATGGTGAGATTGAAGTGAGATCCTCACTGAAGCTGGGGGAGGATGATCTGCGGTGGCTCCAGGACTACGCATACGTATCGCTGAGTACAGGGCCGGGTATCAGCCTTGCGCCGGATGAAGGCATTGCCTGCAGGGGCAAGGATCGAATGACCCACCTGATCGATACCCGGCAGGGTGAAGATAGTATCCTGTCATCCATGAAAAAGAAGCGCCGCTGGGCAGTACGAGCCGGTGAACGGGAATTCAAGCTCAAGTCTAACGGTACGCTGGATGAGATCTGGGAAGCCGTAAGAGGTACATTCGAACGGAAAGGAGTGGATTGGACCTTCTCCCGGGCAATGGTGGACCGGATCCATGAAGCTGCAGGTAAACGGGATTGCGTTGCCATCCATTGTGCCTATCCACATGACAGCGATGACCTGGCTGCCGCAACCTTCTTCATCTGGGATCATCAGGATCTGTACTATCTCCTGGGGGGGCATACGCCAGCCGATAACAATTCCAAGGCTACCTCAGCCCTGATCTGGTCTGGGATAAAACTGGCGAGGGAGAAGGGTGTCAGTTTTGATTTCGAAGGTAGTATGGATGAGAAAATTGCCAGCCATTTCAGGTCTTATGGATCCCGGGCAGTCAATTACATGAACCTGCGCTATTTTGGATCTAGATGGATCAAGCTGTATAAGCGTATATTCTGAATATGAGATCAAGCGAACTGAAAACGCTCCTCACTGGAGGATTTGAGCCTGCTCAGGATCAAGCTTTCGTCAAGGATTTTGCTTACAACCCGCTGAATCTCGAGGGTGATCTGCTCAGACCGGTTATTGACGAGTATCTACTCGACCAGGGTATAGGGCGGCCAACCTGGCCTGAGAACAAACGCTTCGCAGTTTGCCTTACCCACGATGTGGACGAGGTCTCCCAGTACCATCTGGGACAGAATCTACGCTATCTGCTCAGGAAAGTCCCGGTAGTCAATGCTGCCGAAAAAAAGATGCTGCGCCAACAGCGTCGCAATACCCTACCGGCTATTCTGAAATCTGTGGGATCGGGACCTGATCCATTTGAGCAGATCCACAGGTGGGTTGAGCTGGAGCAAAAGTATAACGCCACTGCCACCTGGTTCTTTCCACCAACCCGCATCGGTATGAGGCATCCCTCCGACTGCAAATTCAGCTACAGCCAGCGCTGCTCATATCAGGGTAAGTCACTGAAGGTGAGTGAGTTGATCCGCCTTTTGAAGCGGGAAGAGAATGAGATAGGGCTGCATCCAAGCTGGCGCGCAGCCGGGACCGTCGACGAAATGCTGGCTCAAAAACATCAATTGGATGAGTTGCTGTCGGAGCCCATCGTCAGTGTGCGTAATCATTTCCTGCGCTACCTGCCCGGTGAAAGCCATGAGATCCAGGCTCGGGCAGGATTTTCATTCGATTCAACTCTGGGCTACAACGACGCTGTGGGTTTCAGAAGGGGAACCTCATACCCCTTCCCAGTGTCAGATATCGGCGATGGACTGCTGGAGATCCCCATGATCATGCAGGACAGTGCGCTGCTGTTGGACAGCAAGGGGATGCGTCTGGATGTGGATACCGCCATGAGATACTATGATTTGCTCGTCCAGCGGATCGAGAACACCGGCGGTGTTCTGACCCTGTCGTGGCATCCACACATGATCTCCGTACCGGGTTACTTCGAGCTGTATACTCAGATGCTGGCAGATATCGTCAAACGGGATGTCTGGTTCACAACAATTGAAGGACTGGGTAACTGGTGGCTGCAAAAGCAAAGCAGAGATTTGCTTAATATCCCGGATTTATTGCCTTAATATCTTCCCATAATCCCGGGAAATCATGAAGTACTCAATATACCTCACCATTCTCTTCTCAGCCATTTTCTGCAATGCCCAGAACCATGTTCTCTGGTTCGATGGATCGTCCGGACACATTCAACTGAACAGTGCAGTCATCGATATCCTCCTCATCGTGGACCTGATACTTAACTGATTTCCCGAAGACGATACCGGTATTGATTTGTTTTGCTGCAAGCAGGCTCTGACTATCATTTGCTATGGTTGAGCGGAATCTTCCCAACGTCATTTTCATCTCCCTTGATGCCACACGCTTCGATACGGTTTGGGCAACTGAGAATGAATCGATACTGCCGTTCCTGAACGGCTTGAAAGGGAATTCTCATCACTTTACCCGGGCATATTCCTGCTCACCGTGGACCCCACCCGCGCATGCCAGCATGTTCACCGGTCTATACCCACATGAACACGGGGTACAGGAGGGTCGGCTCTGGCTGCCGGACGAACTGGAAACAGTGGCAGCTTATCTTGGTGGCAAGGGCTACCACACACTGGGGATCTCGTCAAATCCTATCCTGGGTCCCATAACAAATCTGAGCAAGGACTTCAGCACATTCTACGAACTCTGGAAGAATCCCCAACACGTCTCCACGTCGGCGCAATACCTGCGCTTTGACGAGATCATCCTCGGGTCCCAACAGGTCGTCGAGGAAATGCTGCACCACCTGGATGATCAACGGTCAGAATGGAGCGGGGAGCCCATGTTCCTGTTCGCCCAGTTCATCGGTCCGCACAATCCATATGATCCCGGAGAGGAAGCCCGCCAAGCATGTGTAGGTCTTTACCCTGAACCGACCTGGGAGTACGTGGAACGCATCAATCGCGATTGGCGCCCCTATTATGCCGGTGATCGGCAGCTGGATGAGTCTGCCCGTCATCTGATGAAAGATCTTTATCGCGCTGAACTCTATGATCTTGATCGTGGGCTTGCCCGATTCTTCAACCACCCCTGGATAGCAGAACTACGTGAGAACGCCAACGTGATCATCACGGCTGATCATGGGGAGATGCTTGGCGAACTCGGACACATACACCACCTGTTCAATCTCTATGAACCGCTCATTCACATCCCATTGCTATGGCAGGAGCCAGGGATGAATGAAGGACGTGTTCACGAACAATTGATACAGCATACGGCTCTTTTCCCGGTTCTGAAAAGACTGTTGGGAGGTGAAAATCTGGAGGGGGCGCTGTCACAGGTATCGATAGACTCCGCAACAGCCGTCCTCCGGGAACCGGTTGAGATCCTCCAGGGGCTGGCAAAGGTCTCCCCTGAGGCCACTGAAGCATTTCGGGAAGACTTGGTTGCCCTCAGAGGAGAGCAACTTAAATTCATCTGGCACTCCAGAGGCAGGCATGAAGCCTACCAACTGGACCAGGACCCACTGGAAGAGCAAAACCTATATCTGACGGATCCGGAAAGATTCGACCATCTGAAGGAGCAGGCTGCCGGACTGGTAGGTGAAGCATCGGCCAATGATATGCTGCAACGAATGAAAGATCTTGGCTACTACTGATAAGGAAATACGGATGTTACAAAAATTGCTACAGAAGCCCATTACCAAGGCCAGCCTGGTCTATATCATACTTTTGGTGATCCTTTTCAATACAGTATTCTTCAAAGGCTTCATCTTCGGCGGGGGAGATACAACGGCTGCCAAGGGGATGACCCATCAATTGAGCATTTACTTCCAGGAGCAGGGAGAATATCCCCTCTGGCAACCTTACATCTTCTCCGGGATGCCTGCCTTCAGCAGTCTCATGTTCACAAAATTCGTCTACTTCCCGAATATCGTTCTGGACCTCCTGACGGCCATTGGAATACCTGCGCTGTGGAAGATGCTGCTGCATTACATTTTCGCTGCACTAGGTGTTTTCGTCCTGTTGCGCTATTTCAGGATAGACCTCATTCCGGCCATACTGGGTGGAGCTGCATATATGCTTACGCCCTTCTTCGTGGTAATGATCACCGCTGGTCACGGTTCGCAGATGATGACTGCGGCCTATCTGCCCTGGTTGATCTTTGCTGTGATACGGGTATTCAGGCAACCCGGTCTGGCTTCAGCATTATTACTGGCGGTCATCGCCGGTCTGCAGCTGCAGCGCGGACATGTTCAGGTTGCCTACTATGGCTGGATGGCAGCCGGCTGGTTCGTCGTAGTGGAACTGATCCAACGCATTCGCTCCAAGAATTGGGAGAATTTCCTCCCTGCACTGGGCTGGTTCACTGCGGCGTTGCTGGTGGGCATCGGGCTGGCAGCGGTGCTTTACCTGCCCTCGCTTTCCTATGCGGAGTACAGCATACGTGGCGGTGGCAGTGGGGGAGGGCTGACATACGACTACGCAACCAGCTGGTCATTTCCACCTGCTGAGATCATCTCCTTTCTCATCTCTGACTGGTTCGGATTTGGTGGACAGGAATACTGGGGTGGTAAACCCTTCACCGAGCACAGCGATTTCTTTGGTGTGGTCTGGTTCCTGCTGGTGGCGGCGGCCTTTCTGAACAGGGAACATTTGAAAATCAAGATATTCCTGCTGTCTGGTATGCTTCTGGCGCTGCTGGTGAGTTTTGGAAGCTACTGGCCCTGGTTCTACGACATCCTGTTCAACATCCTCCCATATTTCAACAAGTTCAGAGTACCCTCCATGATATTGATCCTCATGCAGGTTCTGGCTGCGATCCTGGCGGGTTTTGGGCTGCAAGCCCTGGCGGATGCGTCCATTGAGCTGCGCAAGAAATGGGATCGAACCCTGTTGATCAAAACATGTGTACTGGTCGGTTTCCTGGTCATTGCGGTATTGTTCAAAGATGGGCTGCAAAATGCATTTGGAAATGTGGTGGACAATGCACCCAAAGCCCATCCAGCCCTGGCAGACACTCGGGTGGCTATGTGGCACAAATCACTGCTGTGGTCACTGCTCATGGGTGTAGCCATTACAGGGCTGATCTGGGCGTGGATCCAGGAAAAGATACCCCGCCAGATCTTTTTGCTGGCAGTGGCCGCCCTGGTGGTTATCGAGCTGGGGCGTGTTGATTGGCGATTCGCCAATACCGCGATCCCGGCCAGCCGCGTGAAGGCCACTGAACAGGCCAGTCCGGCTGTCCGCCAGTTGCTGCAGCTGCAGAAACAGGGATCCGGCAGGGTCTTCCCGGCGCATCAGCTGTTCGGCAATAACGCCCTTGCCCTGCACGGTCTCGAATCAGTTGGAGGCTACAGCCCGGCGAAGCTGCAGGTTTACCAGGATTTCCTGGAGCATCAGAGTTTCGAGCAGGAATTCCTGCTCAAATACTATGACCAGGGCCCGAATGGTGTTTCCCAGAAGTCCATTGATGAAGTGGATTCAACGCTCCGAAAACAGCACCTGGATGCCCTGAAAGCCCTGCAGGCCAGATACCTGATCTCACCCTATCCGATACCGGAACCGAAATTCACAGCACTGGGACAGTTCAACCACATCTTCCGTGGCCAGAGGATGCCCGTGGTACTCTACCGCTATGATGAGGCAGAAAAACGGGCGTGGTTCGCGGAACTTGTCACGGGCGTGGACGGTTATGCAGCCGCCCATATGCGCATGGGCCAATCTGGATTTGATATCCATCGAGAGGCCATTGTTACCGATCCTGAACAATCCGTGCGGACCGGTGATTACAGTGCGGGAGACGTCAAGATCAGCGCGAGATCATTGCAGCAGATGGAGTTGATGACCTCGAACAGGGAGGAAGGATTCCTGGTCCTCAGTGAGATCTTCTATCCCAATGGCTGGAGGGCCACCCTGGATAATGGGGATGAGCTGAAGATCCTGCAGACGAATGACATCCTGCGAGGTATGGTGGTACCTGCAGGGGATCATACCATTACGCTGGAGTATCTGCCAACAGCCGTGCGGTTCGGATTCTGGATCACCTTGCTTTCGACACTGCTTTGCCTGGCAGCTGGAGCGTGGTTGATCTGGGAACGTAGAGGGGTGTTGAAGCAGAAAGAATAATTTCGGAGAAAGAAGTAGAATTGGATAGTCCAGTTAGACAGATCCAGGCTAATCACAATTCAATTTTCAGTTATTAATATGATATCTGACACTTAAACATACGATTCCCTCATGAAAGGTCTGCGTTCATCATCGAATATCAAGCTGGGACTATTCTTCCTGGCCATATTGATCATCCTGGGTTCGCTGGGCTATACCAATTGGCTGGTACGGGAACTGCGGGAGGATAATCAGCGCTTTCTACAGTACAATGCCAGGATGCTGGCCAACGCCCTGGCTTCAGATGCTCAGACGCGGAAGTACCGTGAGGAGCGCCGCCAGTTTCTTGTCTTCAATGCGAATCTTTACGCCAGCGCTCTCACCACGGAATCCAGTAATCTCGACTTTGCCTTCAATGAGATCATCCGCAATATCGCCTTTCCGGTGATCATCACCGTCCAGGAGAGCAGTGGTGAAAGGATCTATGCTCACAAGAATATTCCCATTCCGGATGAATATCAAACACGGGAAAGCGAGGATGGATACCTTAACGCCATCATCGCCAGAATGGACCGGGAGAACGAGCCGATACCGGTAGAATATCTGGGCCGGGTCATCATGCTGATCCACTTCGGGAATCCCGCAGAGGAACAATTTGAGAACCTCATGCAGCAGATCCTGGAGACCATCACCTTCCCGGTGATCATCACACGCGAGGTGGATGGTGAAGTCGAGGTGGAAAACCACACGCTCAGTGGACTGGATAACCTGTCGATGAGAGATAGACAGGATTTGCTTCATCAGACCATCACCAGCATGGACCTCCAGAATGAGCCAGTTCCCGTTTACTTCAACGGAGAGGTGATCCTGACCCTCCACTATCACGATTCAGGCATCATCCGTGCTCTCCAGTGGTTCCCGCTCTTTGAGCTCATCATCGTGGCATCATTCATTCTACTGGGTTTTGCAGGCTTTCAATTCATAAGGAATGCCGAACGCCGGGGGATCTGGGTGGGAATGTCAAAGGAAACCGCGCATCAGTTGGGAACGCCTCTTTCCAGTCTCATGGGCTGGCTGGAACTGCTGAAGGGACAGGAGCTCGTTGCAAAGACCTCAGAGATCGTCCAGGATATGGAAACCGACGTGCAGCGTCTATACCAGGTGGCAGAACGCTTTTCCAAGATCGGCGCCGGTGTCAACCTGGAAGCAGCAGGCTTCAACGAGGTCATCGATCCCGTGGTGGCCTATATCCAGCGTCGTATTCCGCAGTGGGGTAAATCGATTGAAATCGTGGTGGATGGCGATACGACAGTACAGACATTGATCCATCGCGAGCTCATCGGCTGGGCGCTTGAGAATCTGCTTAAGAATGCCGTGGATGCCATCGAGCAGGATGAAGGCCGGATCAGCATCACCGTCGCCCGGGATAACAAGTTTGTAAGTGTTGATGTGGCAGACAATGGCCGGGGCATCGCCCCCCGGGATCACCGCAACGTATTCCGCCCGGGTTGGAGTTCAAAACAGCGTGGTTGGGGACTGGGATTGAGTTTGGTGGAGCGCATCATCCGTGAATACCACCATGGCAGTATTTCATTGAGTTCTACACCCGGTATCGGTACCACTTTTCATATCTTGCTGAAACTGGCTCCAAACCCTTAGTACAAGCCAATTTTCACCCACCAAAAACTGTTTGACATACCATAGGGTGTCGTTTACCTTACGCCGCTTTTTTGGACCCGTTGGGGTCAGAGCTGAATGAGAAAAAGGGTGAGAATTGAAAACGTATAATGTAAAAGCAGGTGAGATTCAGCGGGACTGGTGGGAAGTTGATGCTGATGGACAGACTCTGGGTCGCCTCGCCAGTCGGATCGCACAGATCCTCCGTGGAAAACATAAACCTACTTTTGTACCCCATTTGGATAACGGTGATTTTGTCGTCGTCACGAATGCCGCCAAGATCCGGGTCACCGGAAACAAAGAAGAGCAGAAGACCTACTTTCGCCACAGTGGATACCCCGGCGGCGCCAAGACCACTACCCTGAAAGAACTGCGTGAGAAGCACCCTGACCGGATCATCATCAATGCTGTCAAGGGCATGCTGCCCCACAACCGTCTGGGCCGCCAGCAACTGAAGAAGATGAAAGTCTACGCCGGTGCCGAGCATCCCCATGAAGCACAGCAACCCAAAAAACTAGAAATAGGCTGAGATTAATGAGTACACCCAGTCGTCATTATGCCACCGGGAAGCGCAAGACTTCCATTGCCCGGATCTATCTTCAGACCGGTAAAGGGAACATCCTGGTGAACCGTCGCGACCTGAATGACTATTTTGGTCGTAAAACCCTGCGTATGATCGTACGCGAACCACTGGAACTGACCGAGACAGTCAGTAATTACGATATCGCCGTGAATGTGGTGGGAGGTGGACTCTCAGGGCAGGCCGGAGCTATTCGCCACGGCATTGCCAAAGCCTTACAGGAATTGAATACAGATTTTCGCCCGGCCCTGAAGAAAGCGGGTCTGTTAACACGTGATGCACGTAAAAAAGAACGTAAGAAATACGGTCTGGCCGGTGCGCGGCGGGCTTATCAGTTCTCGAAACGTTAGAAGCACGCCGAGGAGTATTGATGCGTAACATTTCCCTGGAAGACCTATTAGCTGCGGGTGCCCATTTTGGTCATATGACCAGTAACTGGGATCCCAATATGCAGGAATACATTTTTACAGAGAAAAATGGTGTTCACATCATTGATCTCTACAAAACCATCGAGCAACTGCAGAAAGCGATCGATTTTATCACTGAGACTGTTCAGAACAACGGTTCCGTTCTCTTTGTTGCCACCAAGAAGGCTGCCCGCCAGGTGGTGGAGGAAGAAGCCGACCGTTGCGGCATGTTCCACGTCACTGAACGCTGGCTGGGTGGAACACTCACCAACTTCATGACCATCAAGAAGTCGATCAAGAGACTGCACACACTGGAGAAGGACAATCCCACCGAGCTTGCTGAGACATTCACCAAAAAGGAAATCCTCATGCGCTCCCGGGAACGTGCCCGTCTTGAGACCCAGCATCGCGGGATCAAGGATATGCGCCGCCTGCCGGACGTGATCGTACTGGTGGATGCCAAGAAGGAGATGATCGCCATCAAGGAGGCTAAGCGTCTGGAGATCCCGATCATTGCCATGGTCGATACGAATACGGATCCGCGGGGGATCGATTTTCCCATTCCAGCGAACGATGATTCCATTCAGACGATACGCCTCGTGACTTCCATGCTGGCAGATGCCATTCTCGAGGCGAAAGGTGTAGCACACACTGAAGATGTCGCTGAAGCTGCTGAATAATCCGTTTCATAAAACTCGTTTTTTAACTGGAGACCAGTTCCTATGGCAATTACAGCTGCCGCAGTAAAAGAATTACGCGAGAAGACCGGCGTCGGTATGATGGACTGCAAGTCAGCCCTGCAGGAGTCGGATGGCAATATTGAAAAAGCGATCGAGATCCTGCGCAAGAAGGGTATCGCCAAGGCCGCCAAGAAGGCGGGTCGCTCCACCAATGAAGGGCTGATCTATAGTTACATTCATGCAGGTGGTCGTCTGGGTGTTCTGGTAGAGATCAATTGTGAAACTGATTTTGTGGCCAAAACGGAACAGTTTCAGAACCTCTGTCATGACATAGCAATGCACATTGCTGCTTCGGCCCCCATCGCTGTGAAGCGCGAAGACGTTCCCGAAGAGGTCCTCAATGCCGAAATGGAGATCTACAAATCCCAGGCGATGAACGAGGGCAAACCCGAGCATATCGCTGAGAAGATCGTCACAGGCCGGGTTGAAAAATTCTATAAGGAGAACGTGCTGCTGGACCAGGTTTATGTCAAGGATCCAGATAAGACCGTTGGCACACTCATGAAGGAAACCATCGGCTCTCTGGGCGAGAACATGTCAGTCGCCCGCTTCGAGCGTTTTGCTCTTGGCGAGTCGGACAACGGTTCCGGGGACGAAGAAGCCGACGAATAAACGGGGTTTTACCCCACTGATCTCACATGTCACAGGGATCGATCTATAAACGAATTCTGATCAAACTGAGTGGAGAATCACTCTCCGGTGGCTCGTCACGTTCTCTGGATCCCGATACGCTTAACAGGATTGCCGGTGAGCTGAAGGAAATTCATGCCAGTGGAACCCAGACAGGTATCGTGGTAGGGGGCGGGAACATCTTCCGGGGACTATCTGAAGAGGCTGAACGTATGGATCGGGTGTCGGCCGACCATATGGGCATGCTGGCCACGGTGATCAATGCCATCGCTCTGCGTGATGCGCTTCTGAACCAGGATATACCAGCCACAGTTTTCTCGGCGATTCCCATGCAACGGGTCGCTGAGGATTATAACCAGCGCAAGGTCCTGAAATGTCTCATGGATAATGAAGTAGTCATATTTGCCGCTGGAACGGGTAATCCTTTCTTCACTACCGATACTGCCGCAGCCCTGCGCGCGGTGGAGATCGGGGCGGATGCGCTGATGAAGGGTACCCGGGTCGAAGGCATTTATACTGCGGATCCCGAGAAGGATCCTTCTGCTGAATTCCTTCCCCGGATCAGTTACGACGAGGTGTTGCAGAAAAATCTTCGGGTCATGGACCAGACCGCTTTTGCACTTTGCCGTGAAAATCAACTTGCCGTTCATATCTTTAACATGGAAATTCACGGCAATCTGCTCAAAATCATTCACGGAGAGCGTATCGGATCGGTAGTGGGAGGTCAAAATGATTAATGAACTGTTCAAGGATACTGATCACCGCATGAGCATGTCGGTTGAACATATCCGCACTGAGTTTGCTGGATTGCGCAGCGGCCGGGCATCTTCCGCACTGGTGGAAGGCATCAAGGTCGACTACTATGGAAATCCAACCCCGTTGAACCAACTGGCCAATATCTCTGTCCCGGAGCCACGACTCATCGTGGTACAGCCCTGGGATAAGAACGTGGTGGCTGAGGTGGAGAAGTCCATCATGGCTGCCGATCTCGGCCTGAACCCGGTAAATGAAGGTGGAGTGCTGCGGATTCCCATCCCGGCCCTCACCGAAGAACGCCGTCAGGACCTCGTAAGGCATGTACACAAACTGGCTGAAGAAGGCCGCGTGAGCATTCGCAATGTCCGCCGTGATGCCAATGAGCAGATCAAGAAGGCGGAGAAGGACCATGAGCTCTCTGAGGACAATTCAAAACGTGCCCAAGAGAATGTCCAGGAGCTGACTGACAAATATATCAATCAGATAGATGAACTGGTGAAGATGAAAGAAGAAGACATCATGACCATTTAGTCTCCTATGCTGATAAAGATACCAAGGCCGGTCCAGTGTGATCGGCCTTTTTATTTTGCGCCATGATCCCCACTCGGGTGCGATTAGACACGACGGACTGACCGGGGATTACCACCCGTAAAACATTATGGATAAATAAAAAGCCCGGCAGGACCGGGCTTTGGAGCATCAGATCTAGAATGGGATCAGAGGGCATCCGCATGTTCTGAAAGATAGGAGGAAACGCCTTCGGGATTCTCAGCCATGGCATCCTGACCTTCTTCCCAACCAGCGGGACACACTTCACCGTGTTCCTGATTGAATGCCAGGGCATCCACCATTCTGAGCATCTCATCGATGTTTCGGCCCAGGGGCAGGTCGTTGATCACTGCGTGACGGACAATGCCCTCTTCGTCGATGAGAAAGCTGGCCCGCAGTGCGACATCACCCTCCACCGAGGTCTCGATCTCACCTTCCTCGGTGAGAACGGTTGCCGGTGTGGAACCCTTGAGGACATCGTAGGCCCGGGCGATGTTCTTGTCGATATCGGCGATGATGGGGTATTTAATATCGCCGATGCCACCGTTCCTGGTATCCGTGTTCTTCCAGGCGAAATGACTCCACTTCGAGTCCACCGAACATCCCAGGACCTGGACACCACGCTTTTCAAAATCGGCAAGCCGGTGGTTAAACGCCAGGATCTCTGTGGGACAGACGAAGGTGAAATCCAGGGGATAGAAGAACAGGACCACTTTCTTACCCTTGTAGTCTGACAACTTGATCTCACTGAAAGAGTTATCACCCAAAATAGCAGTTGCCTTAAAATCAGGTGCTGGGTTGGTTACAATCATTTGTTTCTCCTCAAAATGTTAAATAGTAAAGGTTTTCAAAGATAATAGTAATCATTCCTAGCAATATAGATAGGGAAGGCCGCATGCCAACCATATTCTTGAAAATGGTCCTCATTGACGTAAAAAAGTCTCGAACTTTCGCTTTCGCCGGTCTTCGCAAAGCCTATTTTAAACCATTCCATCCCGTAGACGGTATCGTCATGGGATTCATCAAAGAGAATTAGCGGAGAATGGGTACCGTTATGCTCACACGACACATGTTCATTTTAATACTCCTTCTATGTCTACCACTTGTTCTGGCTGCACAATATGAGGACCGACAGGTCCCGGGGATTGTCCAGAAGTATTTCGACCGGAACCGGACATCACCACCCCTGGTGAGGGCTGATATCACCGACGACGCATTCTATGGACGTACATTGAAGATCAAGATCCAGGGAAATCGTAATTCAGTGAATGATGACCTGGGATTCGCCTTTGGTGCTGCAGCAGCAGTGGCGCACAATACAAATGAACCAATAGAAACGCTCTGGGTGGAGATGGATGTCCGCTATAAAGACATTGAGACCACCATCGCCATAGCACCTGCCGACTGCAGTATTGAGAGTATCGTACTGAAGACCCGTACTTTCGGCGACTGGTGGGACCGTTGTCTGGAGATCCTCTGACGACTCAGCTCAGAATGATCTGAACCAGAACGACTATATCTCCTATATCCACGATCCCGTCACCGTTGACATCAGCACAATCGGCGTCAAAAGGTCCTGTATTCGATCCCATCAGGTAATTGACCATGGCTACCAGGTCCATGACATCCACGTAGGTATCCCCGTTCACATCACCCCATAGGTCGCAGGGGGGTGGACCATCCCAGTCAAAGATCTCGGCACCCCCACGAAATATACCGTCGTGCCCATTCTGGGTCAGGTCGGTTGCCGTACCGTCATTGAAGTTCCAGTAGGCTTCCAGACCGGGCTCGGTCCCATTGAGCGTAGCGTTCATGAAGGACTGGATCTGGGTTGGAGTTCGTGCACTGCTCCAGATGCGCACTTCGTCAATATATCCGTTGAAGAAACCGGTGGTCTGCTCCGTGTGCCAGTGCCGGCCGATGTCTGTATTCGCAATATTAAGTGCATAACTGCCCGACTCAGCCAATGCTTGTGTGTCAACAAGATTGCCATCAACATAGAGATAACTGTTCTGACCATCTGATACACCGGCATAGTGATGCCAGTTATCATAGTTCATGAAATCCGCGCTTGCCTCGATCACGCAGCTGTTGTGTGTCCTAAGAGCAAATCTTGTTAACGGAACTGTGGGCCGAGATATTGAATGCATCACGACCGCACTCTCATAACAGCCTGAATAAGCAGTGCGCTGTTGGTAGATACAATTCTGTTGCTCGGTGCCACCCCCTGGACCGCTGGTATAAGCCCATGC
This sequence comes from uncultured Lentisphaeria bacterium, assembly GCA_964454335.1. GTDB lineage: Bacteria > Fidelibacterota > UBA8477 > UBA8477 > JABMPR01 > CAYVVT01. The sequence goes on from CAYVVT010000013.1 coordinate 46,931, forward strand.
TTCCAGGGTGAACTTGCTGAAATCAATGATCGGCCCAGGTAGCTCGAGGTAAGAGTTGGCACCGTCCAGCGAGAGTACCATGTCGAAATTCTGTGCGTTGACCGCAGGGGCCATCAGAATGAGCAGAAGCTTTGTTATGTGTTTCATGATCCCCCAAATTTTTGCCTAATTAATATAATAGAACGGCAATTATGAACGTATGGGAATTCCATGAGTTTAACTCTCGTTTGGATTGATGTAGGCCCCCGCTTAGATTAGCGCGGCTAAAAAACAATGAAGGAGTCATTTTGAACGCATTATTTGGATTTTTACCCCTGATGACCACTCCTGGAGGAGAGGGTGGCGGCAATCCCATCCTGGGTTTCATGCCCCTGATCCTCATGTTCCTGGTCTTTTACTTTCTGTTGATCCGTCCGCAGTCGAAAAAGCAGAAGCAGGCTGAGAATATGCGTCAGGAGCTTAAGAAGGGTGACCATATCATTACTTCCGGGGGTATTCATGGGACAATCGAGGGGATCAAGGACAACGACATCCTGCTCATCAAGACTGCCTCAGATACAAAACTGCATGTCAGTCGCTCGGCGGTAGCCAGTCTCAAGACCAAATAGGTCATGACCCTCGCCATCCATACCTATGGCAGCGATGTGCTGCGCAAAGTCGCTCAGCCCATCGAGAATATCGATGATACCATCCGAAAACTGGTGGATGAGATGTTCGTAAGTATGCATGCTGCCGAGGGGATCGGCCTTGCGGCGCCACAGATCGGGGAATCGATCAGGTTGTTCATCATCGATATTGCACCAATCGATGAGAATGAGGGAAAGCGTGTTTATGTCAATCCGCAGATCATCGGTTTTGGTGATGAAGAGGATGAGTACGAGGAAGGCTGCCTGAGTCTTCCCACCATTCATGAGCCCATTGTCAGGCCCACCAGTATTCAGATCAAATACCAGACCATGGATGGGGATCCGGTTGAAGAGGAAGTGAGTGGTTTCCTGGCCAGGGTCATACAGCACGAATACGACCATCTGGAAGGCAAGCTGCTTATAGACCATCTCAGCACTCTGAAGCGCAAATTGTTGAAGAAAACCCTCAAGAAGATTGCCACCGGAGAGATCGAGGTCGAAGAATCCGAGAATTACGAGCTATAGTTCCCTTCAATTCTAAAAGTATATCAGTCACCAGTTACTCTGGAATAGAACATGATTAAACGGCCACGCATTATTTTCCTGGGTACACCGGATTTCGCCGATATTTCCCTGCGCAGGCTGGTGGGATCGGAATATGATGTTGTCGCTGTCGTGACTGTTCCGGATCGATTGGTGGGCCGTGGAAGAAAATTGCAGCCTTCTGCAGTGAAGCGATATGCTCTGGAACAGAAGCTGGAGATCCTGCAGCCGGAGAAACTGTCAGACCCGGAGTTTTTAAACAGGATTACAGTGCTTCGGCCGGATATCATGGTGGTGGTTGCCTTCCGGATCCTTCCTGAATCACTCTATACGATCCCGGAACTCGGTACATTCAACCTGCATGCATCGCTATTGCCGCGATATCGTGGGGCTGCACCGATACACTGGGCTCTGTTGAACGGCGATAAAGAAACCGGCCTGACAACTTTCTTCCTGCAGCGACGCGTGGACACGGGTGAAATCATTCTGCAGGAGCGGGTGGCAATCCTTGATGAGGATAATCTTGGCAGTTTGTACACGAAACTTGCCGATAAGGGTGCGGACCTGGTTCTGCGTACAGTAGATATCATCAGTCAAGGCCCTGTAAGCACGCAGATGCAGGACTCGAGCCAGGCCACGAGAGCACCCAAGGTAGGGAATGACGAACGCCGGATCGATTTTTCGGAAAGTGCACGCCAGTGCCACAACCGTGTCAGGGCGTTCGCTCCGCGTCCCGGAGCGTTCACCCTCAGAGATGGATCCCAACTGAAGATCCTGCAAAGCCTGTCGGGAGAGGGTAGTGGATCGCCGGGTGAAGTACTCAGCTTTGGTGATGCGGGACTGGAAATAGCCTGTGAGCAGGACTCTATCTATCTCCTCTCCGTACAACCGGAAGGAAAGCGGGTGATGGAGATCGACGCCTACCTGCGTGGTAATCCGATGCAGGTGGGAGACCGACTTGGTTGATCATCGGCGGACTACCGCACTGCAGGTTCTAATCGCTGCAGAGAAAAATCCCAGGACACACATTGACACACTATTGGAGAAGGGATTCATCGCATCAGGCTTAAGTCCTGAGGATCGTCGCTGGATCACTGAGCTTGTACTTGGCTCAACCCGCTGGAAACGACGCCTGGATTGGGAGATACGACAGTTTTTCAAGGGTCCCTATAACAAAGTTCAGCACTCCCTGAAAGCCGCTTTGCGCATGGGGCTCTACCAGATCAGGTTCATGGATACGCCTGACCACGCGGCCGTTCATGCCACAGTTGAGATGGCCAAGAAGAAGATCCCGCGATCAGCTGTAGGATTGTTGAATGCCGTTCTGCGCAAACTCAGCGAGAACAGACCCGATCCTGAAACAATGCTGCTTACTGACATCGAACGACTTGCCATCGGACACTCACATCCGGATTGGCTTATCGAGCGATGGTTGGATCGTTACGGCCCTGAGGATACCAGCAAACTGTGTCGCTGGAATAATTCTGCACCAAAGATCTGGCTGCGGGTAAATACCCTGCAGATCTCAGTGGATGATTTTCTCATGGAGGCTGAAGCACTGGGTGCCTTGGTAAGTCCATCGGATGTTTTACCGGGATTCGTTGAAATTGATCACGTTGCACCTCTGATCCGTTCCAAGCTGTACGATCAGGGTAAATTCTGGATCCAGGATCTGGCGGCTGGAATGGTGCCGCACCTGCTTGATCCGGGTGGCGGCGAGCTCATTCTGGATCCCTGTGCCGCCCCAGGCGGCAAATCCCTGCAGCTGGCCGTGCTCACAGGGGGGAAAGCGATGATCCGGGCCAGTGACAGCAGTGCTGAACGTCTTAAACGTCTCGGTGAGAGTATCGGCCGTCTGAATCTTGAGGGGATCCAGATCGACTGTGTCGATGCACGCCGGCTGGAATATGATGATGTCGATAAGATACTCCTGGATATTCCATGTACCGGGACCGGCGTCCTTCACCGTCGTGCTGATTCGCGCTGGAAGAAGGATCCTCAGGATATTATCCGTTTGACAAATTTGCAGTTGGAGATCGCCGAGCATGCCTGGTCCAGGCTCAGATCCGGCGGACTGATGGTGTACAGTACCTGTACACTCGAACCTGAGGAAAACTGGGATCTGGTAAATGAATTAAGAAGCCGTCATCCTGAAATAATCATTGAACCGGTTGATAATCCTGAATTGCAGGATTATGTTGATGCGCAAGGGGCTCTGGCCCTGGAACCATGGAGACACGCCCTGGACGGAATGTTCGCAGTTAAACTGAGAAAGCCATGATCCGGACACTGAGAGACTACATCTTCAGTTTCACCTTTATTGCAGCACTGGGCTTTGTGCTGGTCAATTATGTCCTGATGCCCGTCTACGTCAACTGGCGGGATGAGGTGCGGGTACCTAGTTTAACCCATACCACACTGAACGAGGCTGCCCGACTCCTGAAGGTCCGCAACCTGCAATGGACGGTGAAGGATACCATCTTCCGAGTGGATATTGAGCCTGAATTTATCATGGATCAGTATCCGGAAGCCGGTCAGATGGTAAAGGAGAAACGCCGTGTCCAGTTGACCATTTCTATCCCGCCCCCAAAACAGCAGATGCCTAACCTCATCGCAAGAACTGAACGTCAGGCCAGAATTGCCCTGGATAAGCTGGGGGTGGTGATCAGGACGGTTAAAGAGGATTCCTCCGACTACTTCGAGAGAACGGTGGTAACTGCCCAGTCCATCCCGGTGGGGATCCCGGTGGCTGTCGGGGATTCAATCGACATGACGGTCAGCCTTGGAAAGCGGAATTTCAAGAAGCTCATGCCAGACCTGCTGAATAAAAGTCTGCAAGAAGCCAACCGCATCATTCGAGATGCAGGCTTTGAACTGGGAGAGGTCGACTACATCAGTAACCTCGATCTTCTGCCGAATACCGTTGTGAACCAATCAATTACACCAGGTAAGGTCTTTCCCCGGGAGCGGGATATCCGGGTTGATCTCATCGTCACCAGGGATTAGGTGATGGATTTTCCCAAACAACTCTCACCATCCCTGCTGTCTGCCAATTTCAGCAGGCTGGAGAGCGATATCGGCGAAGCTGTATCTGCAGGTGCCGAGGTATTGCATCTCGACATCATGGATGGCCACTATGTTCCCAATATCAGCTTCGGTCCCATGATTGTAAAGGCTGTCCGACAACTCACAGATGTACACCTGGAAGCACATCTCATGATCAGTGATCCGGATCGTTATCTTGACAGGTTCATTGAAACCGGTGTAGACACGATCCTGGTCCACCCGGGGACCTGTCCAGATCTGGATGCCACGGTTGCCCGCATCAAGTCGGTAGGGATCTCTGCAGGTGTGGTTTACAATCCAGATGAACAACCTGAGCTGGACGACCATCAGCTTGAACAGATCGATCAGATCCTGTTCATGTCCGTCTATCCGGGATTCGGCGGGCAAGTCTTCATTCCCGAGGTTCTGGAGACCATCAGTGATCAAGCCCGGAAGCTGCATGAGCATCAGGTCCGCATCGAGATCGACGGTGGGGTGAACCTAGAGACCATCGCCATGATAGTTCCCAGCGGAGTGGATCGCTTCGTTGCAGGATCCGCGGTCTTCAATTCAAAGACTTCCATAACAAACAATATCAGAGCACTGAACCAGCATCTGCATGTATCCTGAAGCCAACCGTCTTGATCGGTCAGAACTGGTACGCAAGTTCATCCACCTGCTGAGCGCGGTGATACCAATCCTGTACTGGTTCTACTTTGACAGGGACACCATGCTGAAAAGTATGATCGTCATAGCCCTGTTCTTTCTTTGCGCGGAGTACTCACGACTGCATTTCCCCTTGATTCGCAATCTCTTCATGAAGGTATTCGGACCAGCACTGCGGAAGCACGAGCACCATCAACTCACGGGTGCAACCTATATATTCTCTTCAGCTGCCCTTACGATCTTCCTTTTTCCCAAGGAGGCTGCTGTACCTGCGCTGGCTGTATTGGCCATCGCGGATACCTTTGCTGCCCTGGTGGGAATCCCTCTGGGCCGACATCGATTTCTTGCAAAAAGCATTGAGGGCAGTGCCACCTTCTTCATTGTCACCTGCATCATACTGTACAGTTTTCAGAATCTGAACCCGATCCTGATGATAGCTGTCGCATTGTTTGCCACACTCGTTGAAGCCAGCCCCAAGCGCTTCGATGATAATTTCCTGATACCGCTAACAGTGGCCAGTATGCTATTTCTACTCCAGATGTTCTGAGCAGTCACATGAGTTTTCTAGTCCCAACCATCCTGTGGCTTTTGCCACTCAGTCTGCTACCGCTGCTGATACACCTCCTCAGCAAGCAGCGCAGCAAACGCATCGATTTTCCCTCACTGAAATTTCTCAAAATGCTTCAGCAGGATGCCTTGCGACGATTCAACCTGAAGCAACTCATTATCCTGCTTCTGCGTATTGCCATGATCCTCCTGCTCATCCTCGCTGCAGCTCAGCCGGTCCTTGACAAGGCCAATCTTGGTTCCTGGCGTTTCTCGCCGGCAAATCTGGCCGTGGTTCTGGTGGACAACACCGCCTCAACGCGGGATTGGTTCTCGGAAGAGAAATTGAGACAGCTGGACAACAGCATACAGTATTATCGGGATCAGGGATTTGACACATACATACTGACAGCAGCAGACACTGTCTGGCTTGAGCGGATCTCACATGCCGTACCCAGCTGGAGTGATCCAGCCCTGACGGAACCAGGAGTGTTCTTTGCTAGCAATCTTGACCTGGACCGCTATCTCAGCAAGGAAGTGTTGATCATATCTGATGGACAGCATCTGGATGACTGGAAACTCGATCTGGATACAACCTGGACTCTCAACTGGGTTGATATAGCCACGACCTTGGATCTGTCTATCTTTGAGCTCGACTTACCCCCACAGAGTATTCGTCCCGATGAACGTTTTGAGATTGCCATTTCAACAGCCATTACCGGCGAGCGCCGGGAAGGCTATCCAATTGAACTATTTCTGGATGAACTGAGGGTCAACCAGGCCTATATCGCACCTGAGGATCCTGCAATACAAACGATCCGACTTCAGGTACAGGCCGGTACCACCCGATTGCAGCGCGGCCGTGTGGGGGGCACCGGGGATGACCTCATCTTCAACAATAATCGCTACTTTGTCATGCCGTCACTATCCGTCCTGGAGGTTCTCGTCATCCGCTCGAGGACCCAACTGGATCACTGGCGGCTCCTGCAGGAAGCGACACGGAACAGCACAGATGCCCTGAACTTGCGTCTCATCTCTCATGAGGAAAGTGAGAACTCGGCCTTACCCAAACATGGGACCATCATCCTTGAATCTTCCATAGCTCTGCCGGATTACCAGTTGAGAACTCTGGCTCAGTTTGTCCGCGATGGTGGCCAGTTAATTCTTTTTGGTCCCATTCCCGTTCCACTGGCTGAGCAATTCGAGCTTGATCCTGCAACAGATCCTGAGTTTCTCGAGGAGGGCTATGACCTGGATTTGACCAGTACCGGTAGTAACCGCTTTGGCGATCTACCCTTCGACCGCGAGATCAGGGATAGACGGATCAGGATATCACGCCGTTATCTTACGGCCGCTGTGGAGGCTGGCCGACAGGATCTCATTCGATTCGATGATGATCTACCCTTCAGCTCCGAATTTACCTACGGATCCGGACGGATCCTGTGGTTCAACACTGACCTGGATCTTGAAAGCTCGAGTCTTGTCCTCCGTGGTCTATTTCCAACGATGATCCGGGAACTGGTTGAAACGGCAAGTCCCAGCGCCCAGGTGGAACGGCTGAATACTATCATTGGTGATACCCTGGTATTTTTCCCATATCTATCCGCTGAACAGGAAGGTTTCAGGGTTCTGAGACCGGATGGAATTACCGAGTTCGTCCAGCCTGACAGCCAGTACAAACTCCAATATACCCGGACGGATGTGCCCGGGATCTATGATCTTTTCCAGGATCGTCAGATCGTGGAGAGCATTGCTGTGAATATCTCCCGGGAGGAAGCCCTTCCTCCCACCGGTGGGGAGTTCGAGGGCGTCAACCGCATTGCTGGTGATTCGCCTGAAAGCCTGTATACGACCATCCAGAACCGTAGAGATGTGATCGCCCTGTGGCCACATCTGCTCTGGATGCTTCTCATCTGTTTCATTGCTGAAACCGTTCTGTCAAGGATTACCCGGTCATGGCGCCAGACTTGATCAACACTGATCCAGTGGTCGAACGCGCCCTGCTTGTGGGAGTTGTCCATCGATTTCAGCAATTGCAGGAGGTGGAGGACAATCTATCAGAATTGGCACTACTGGCTGAGACAGCTGGAGCCCAGGTGGTGGATGAGATCATACAGAGCAGACCAAAGATCGATCCACGTTTCTATATCGGGAAAGGCAAGGCTGACAATCTCACCCAGATGGTGGAGATGCTCAAGATCGATCTCGTGATCTTCGATGACGAATTGTCACCAGCCCAGACCAAGAACCTGCAGAAGATGATGAAGGACACCAAGATCATCGACCGTGGCAATCTCATCCTGGACATCTTTGCCAAACATGCCCGCACCCGGGAGGCAAAAACCCAGGTGGAACTGGCGCAACTCGAGTATCTGCTCCCCAGGCTGACCCGGCAGTGGACCCATCTTGAAAGGCAGAAAGGCGGTATCGGTACCCGCGGTGGTATGGGAGAGACCCAGATCGAGGTTGATCGCAGGTTGGTCAGGAATCGTATCGCAAACCTGAAGACCGATCTGAAGAAGATTGCTACACAACTCGAAACCCGCCGTAAGAACCGGGAAGATCTGTACAAAGTTGCTCTGGTGGGATATACCAACGCCGGTAAATCATCGTTGATGAACCTGCTGAGCAGTTCGGATGTCTATGTAGAGGACATGCTGTTTGCAACCCTGGACACCACAGTGCGCAAGATCGATATCCTCGGGCACGATTACCTGCTTTCGGACACCGTCGGTTTTATTGACAAGCTGCCGCATGCACTGGTGGCATCCTTTCGCAGTACGCTCCAGGAGGTTCTGCAGGCGGATATTATCCTGAAGCTAATTGATATCAGCTCCCCTCATTTTGAGAAGCATCTCACCACGGTGAACACTGTTCTCCAGGAGATCGGTGCCGGCGAGAGACGAAGTCTTACAGTATTCAACAAGACCGATCTGGTAAAGGATGTCCAGGCACTTTCAGGAGCCTTGCGCCAGCATGATGATGCCATCGCAATATCTGTACTTCGGCAGGTCAATATTGAGAAACTCGAGGCTCAGCTAGCATTGGTGCGCCGTGAATCATATATCACTGAAACGCTGACCCTGGATCAGGATCAGCAGAAATTCCTGGCTTATCTGCACCAGAACACTGAAGTACTCAAGGTGGATTATCACGATGAGAGTATGGAAGTGACCATCCGGGCCCGCAAGGGACTCATTCAACATCTGTCCAAACAGGCCAGGGGGAATGGTGATTGATATGAACAGTAAGGCAAATCAGCAACCCAGGATCGGATTGGCCCTGGGAAGTGGATCGTCCAGAGGCTGGGCTCATATCGGTGTTCTGGAAGCTCTGGATGAAGCAGGCATCCCTATCCATGTGATCGCCGGTACAAGTATCGGTGCGTATGTCGGAGGAGTATATGCTGCCGGTGGTTTGGAGCGGTTGAAGGAATTTGCGCTGAATATGGATTGGCGCAAGGTGCTCTCGTATGTGGATGTCGTCTTCCCACGTTCTGGTTTTCTCGATGGCAAGAAAGTGACAGAAACCTTCCCGGACATTGCCGGCGTTGAGGAGTTTGATGCTTTGCAGATCCCGCTGCAGATCGTTGCAGCAGATCTATTCACTGGAGAGGAAGTTCTCCTGGATCACGGGAAACTGGTACCTGCTATCCGGGCAAGCATATCAGTCCCTGGCGTTTTGACACCCGTACGCCGGGGTGATCGTTGGCTGGTGGACGGCGGTGTGGTCAATCCTCTGCCTGTCAGTGTGGTGAAGGCCATGGGAGCTGAATTGATCATCGCGGTGGATCTCAATTCTGATCTGGTTGGAAATGGTGATGCCGAACCGCCTGAAGACATTCTCAAAAAGGATGGGAAAGTGCTGGAGAAGAAGCGTCTGGAGGTGATCCAGCGCTGGATGGATCAATATGCCGGTGCCAGCAGATCCCTGACCAAGAAAATAGACCAGTGGTTCAGCCGGGAAGAACCATCTCCACACATTCTCGAGGTCATGAGCTCATCCCTGAACATCATGCAGCAGGCTATCACCCAGACCAATCTCCACCTGCATCAACCTGACATCCTTATTCAACCCCAGCTCGGTGATCTGAAGATGTTCGACTTCGATGAAGCTCAGCGCTCCATCCACGAAGGGTACCAGCGGACCGTGGAACAGCTGCCGCATTTACTGGATCTTCTGGCCCGTATCCATCACTGATCCCGCGTGCAGTACCTGGCAGCAACGATTCGACTTCGTATCAGTTAATTTCCTCATTAGTTTCCCCCTGGCAGGCATCTATTTTGCACTTGTCGAAGTGCTTGGCCGTACAGGCCGAGGGGAGGAAACAAAGACTGTGGTCCCTGAAAAAGGCTTAGCGGTAGAAAAGCTGGAAGCGAAGTTCCCTGGGAAATTCGCCAGCAAGGACAAGGTATTCGGACATATCCACCGGGGTGACCGCATTTTTATCCATACCGCCTGCGGAGAGCCGCAATATCTGGTCAATTCCCTGGTCAGCTTCATCGAGAACAATCCGAAAGCCGTTTTTGATGCCGAGGTCATGCATGTCTGGACCCTGGGAGTAGCTCCCTATACCCAGGCCAAATTCAAGCATAACTTCCGGCATAACTCCTTTTTTATCGGGAATAACACCCGGGACGCCGTCAATGCTGGTCTCGCCGATTACACCCCGATCTTCCTATCCAAGATACCGGACCTGTTCCGCCGCCACATCGTGGAGGTGGATGTTGCCCTGATCCAGGTATCCTGTCCGGACGAACATGGCTATATGAGCCTTGGTGTGAGTGTGGATATCGTCAAAGCGGCTACTGAGAATGCCAAGCTGGTCATCGCTCAGGTGAATGCGCATATGCCCAGGATCCATGGTGATGGCTTTCTGCACGTGGACGATGTGGATTTCCTGATCCACCAGGACGAACCACTGTTGGAATACAAGGATGAACCTGATGATGAGGTCGCTGCCCGCATCGGGCAATTCGTGGCAAATCTCGTAGAGGATGGCGATACCATCCAGGTGGGTTACGGCAGCCTGCCAAACGCCATTCTCCAGAATTTGAAGCACAAGCGGGACCTGGGAGTTCATACCGAACTGCTGGGTGATGGTCTGGTGGAACTCATTCAATGCGGGGCGGTGAACAATTCGCTGAAAAGCGTGAATCGGGGCAAGACCATAGCCACATTCAGTATGGGATCAGCGGACACATATAGATTTCTTCATGATAATCCAGCAATAGAGTTCCGTACCGTTGATTACACCAATGATCCCCGGGTGATCTCACGACATGATCGCATGACTGCCATCAACAGTGCTCTGGAGATCGATCTTACAGGTCAGGCCACGGCAGAATCTCTGGGGGGTGTATTCTACAGTGGTATCGGCGGTCAGGCGGATTTCATGCGTGGCGCAGTATTGGCAAAGAGCGGGAAAACGATCCTCACCCTGCCATCGACAGCTGAGAATGACAGCATTTCCAGGATCGTACCCTTCCTGCAGGAGGGGGCCGGGGTGACGCTGGGTCGCGGTGATATCTATTATGTTGTGACAGAATACGGCATTGCCTATCTCCATGGGAAGAACATCCGTGAGCGGGCTATGGAGCTCATCGCCATTGCGCACCCCAAATTCCGTCCTGACCTGATCAGGCAAGCCAAGGCGCGAAACCTGATTTACAGCGATCAGGCCTTCATTCCGGGTAAGGCTGGCGAGTATCCACAGGAGCTGGAAACCTGGCGAACAACAGAGACCGGCGTGGAGATCCTGTTACGACCCGTCCGGATCAGCGACGAGCCTTTGCTGAAAGATTTTTTCTATTCCCTTTCTGATAACAGCCTCTATCGCCGCTTTATCTCCGAGCGCAAGGATATGCCGCATGAGCGTCTGCAGGACTTCGTGGTCATCGACTATACCTCTGAAATCATAATTCTGGCCGTAATCAAAAAGGATGAGCAGGAAGAACTGGTGGGCCTGGGCCAATATGCCATGATCGAGTCTACCCATACGGCGGACGTGGCCTTTGTCGTCCGCGATGATCGACAGGGGCAGGGTATCGGTCGCACATTGCTGAAGTACCTGACCTTGTTGGCCAGACGGCAGGGCCTCCTGGGATTCACTGCGGATGTACTCCTGGAGAACCGGGCCATGCTGCATCTTTTTGAAAGTATGGGTTTTGATGTGGAGAAGCGCGTTTCAGAGGGTATCTATGAAATGAAAATGACATTCCTGGAGAATTGATTTTGCCAGTTAAAGCAGATATGAAGGCACTCTTCGAACCGCGGTCAATTGCGGTGATCGGCGCCAGTACAGCGCCCGGCAAGATCGGCTACAAGATCGTGGAGAACATCGTCGAGGTGGGATATGAGGGTAAAGTTTACCCGGTGAATCCCAAAGGCGGTGAAGTTCTGGGTCTGCCCATCCTTGGCTCGGTGACTGATATAGAAGGACCGGTGGACGTGGCGGTTCTGGCCATCCCTGCCAAGTTCGTGTTTGCAGCGGTGAAAGAGTGCGCTCAGAAGAAGATCCCCATCCTGACCATCATTTCATCCGGCTTCTCTGAAGTCGGCAATCTGGATGAGGAACGCGAGATTCTGACTTATGCGCAGGCTCATGGGATTCGGATCCTGGGACCGAACATCTTTGGTCACTATTCATCGAAAGTGAAGCTCAACGCCACCTTCGGTCCCCGGGATATTCATCCGGGTAATGTGGCCATCATCACCCAGAGCGGTGCTCTCGGGATAGCCATGATCGGGAAGACGGCGGTGCAGAACATTGGACTGTCGTCCATCATCTCCGTGGGCAATAAGAGCGATATCGACGAGGCCGATCTGCTGGAATACCTGGTGGAACAGGATGAGACGAAAATCATCATGATGTACATCGAAGGGATCCAGCAAGGCGAGCGCCTGGTGAAGACGCTGAAAGCGGCAACCCGGATCAAACCTGTTGTGGTGATCAAATCCGGTCGCTCCAAACGAGGCGCCATTGCAGCCGCCTCCCATACCGGTTCACTGGCCGGCGCCGACGAGATCTTTGATGCCATCATGCGTCAATGCGGCGTCCTGAGGGCCGAAAGCATCCAGGAAGCTCTTGAATGGTGTCGATTCCTGAGTACCTCGCCACTGCCGAGTGGAGAGAATGGTCTCATTGTAACGAATGGTGGTGGTGTTGGTGTCATGGCGACCGATGCCTGTGAGAAATACAACGTCAAGCTCTATGATGACAGTGAGCGGCTCCAGGAGAGCTTCGAGTCTGTGACCTATGGCTTCGGATCCACGAAAAATCCAATCGATATCACCGGCGCAGCCACCAAAGGAGACTATATCGCCGCGCTGAAGGCTGCACTGGCAGATGATGAGATCCATTCGGTCATGGCACTCTACTGCGAGACCGCCATGATGGACTCGGCTGAACTTACAGAGATGGTTGAAGAATGTTACATCCTGTACCAGGAGGCCGGTAAACCAGTCACCTTCACCGTTTTTGGCGGAGAGATCACTGAGCAGGCTATCAGCGATCTGAGTCGGCAGAAGGTCCCCATTTTCAGAGATGTTTATGACAGCGTCTCCTGTCTTGGGGCTTCCTATTTCGTATACCGGAATCAGTTACAGGAGTTGGAATCACCCGCAGAAACAGATATCGATGCTTCCCGTATTGATGCGATCGCTGAGGGAGCATTGGCTGATGGCCGAACCTTCCTCCTGGCGAATGAAGGACAACAACTCCTGGACGCAGCCGGTCTGCCCGGTCCGCGAGGTGGTGTCGTCCGCTCCGTCAAACAGGCCGTGCAGCTGGCGGAAGACATCGGCTTTCCGGTGGTGATGAAGGTCGTGTCCAGGGACATCCTGCATAAAAGCGATGCCGGCGGTGTTCTCCTGGATCTGATGAGCGCTGCTGAAGTGGTTGATGGCTACGAGACTATCATGCACAGCTGCAAAACCCACGTTCCCAATGCCGTCATTGATGGCATCGAGGTCGTGGAACAGATCCAGGCCGGCACTGAAGTGATCATCGGTGGCCGGCGTGATCCAAATTTTGGCCCAGTGCTCATGTTCGGGCTGGGCGGGATCTATGTGGAGGTCATGAAGGACGTCTCCTTTCGCGCACTACCCCTGCTGCGACGTGAGATAAAGGCTATGATCAAGGAGATCAAATCTTATCCATTGCTGCTGGGAGTCAGGGGAGAAGCCCGGAAGGACATCAATGGTGTCGTCAAGGTCATGGAGAAGGTGGCCGAGATCCTCATTAGGATTCCACGGATCACGGATATGGAGATCAATCCCCTGGTGGTTTATGAACAATCGCGTGGTGTCCGCGCTGTAGATATCAGAGTTTTGCTCGCGAATGGCGAGAAGGAAGGTACTGAATGAAAAATCTGGTTATAGCCTCACTGAGGAAAGACGCTGGCAAGACCAGTCTGATCGTAGGCCTGGCCATGGCCTCAGATAGGAAGTATGGCTATTTGAAGCCATTTGGTGACCGTCTGCTTTACCGGAAGAAACGCCTCTGGGATTACGATTCTGCGGTTTGCACCTCAGCCATGGGGGCAATTGAAGCCCCTGAGGAGATGAGTCTCGGTTTCGACCACTCCAAGCTGCGCTTCATGTATGATCGTGAGAGTACTGCTGAAAAGCTCCAGGAAATGCTGGAAAAGAATGCCACTGGGAAGGACATGATGCTCATCGAAGGTGGGCGTGACTTTGTACGGGGTGTTTCTGTCCACCTGGATGCCCTTTCCATCTGTGAGCATCTGGATGCCGAGCTTCTCGTGGTTCTCAGCGGTGAAAGTGACCAGATCTGTGATGATGCCTCCTCCCTGAAACGTCAGCTGGACCAATCGAAAGTCAGGCTGAAGGGTGTGGTGATGAACAAGATCCGTGATATGGAGGACTTCAAGACTGTATATATGGAGTACTTCAAGGCCCTTGATCTCCCTGTGCTGGGAGTGATCCCATATCAGGATAAGTTGACACGGCCCACCATGCGTTTCATTGCCGATGTCCTTTTCGCCAAGATCCTTGCAGGTGAGGAGAAGTTGGACAACCTGGTACAGCACATGTTTGTCGGGGCCATGTCCGCCGATGCCGTCCTGCGTGTGCAACGCTTCCGTGAGGGAGATAAACTGGTGATCACCAGTGGAGACCGCAGTGACATGATCCTGGCAGCGCTGGATACCGCCGCTGCAGGCATCGTGCTGACGAACAACATCCTGCCGCCGGCCAATATCATTGCGCGTGCCTCAGCCCGGAATATTCCGCTCCTGCTGGTCCCCAAGGATACATTTCAAACAGCCAAGCAGCTGGATGATCTGATCCCTCTCCTGGGGAAAGAGGAAAACAGCAAAATGGAAATGTTGGGAGAACTTGTCAAGTCGCACGTGGATCTGGACAAATTACTGGTTTAGGTTTGGTGGGAAACAGGTGGGGTGCAGAACAGCCTGTTATCAAGGTTCGGGAGTTAGTTCCGGCTCCTCTGATTCATCAGACTTCTTAGATTTCCTGGCCTTAAGCTCGACATCAAAACGCAATCCGATCATCTTGATGCGGTCCACCTCATCGTCATCCATCTCGTCCTGGATCCGATAATAGACCTTCAGGGAGTTCGTCTTGCTGAGTTTCTTGCTGGCGCCAAGATTTATTCGGTGTTTGGCGATCGCCCACTGCGGTTCCTGCGGGTCAGTGAAGGCTTCATATTCGAGAAATGGTTTCAAACCCCAATTCCATTTATACGCAAGTCCATATTTATGCCGGATGCGTTCCTCCAGGTCATGGCCGTTCACGTCCTCTCTCTGGTATTTCAAGCGGTAACTGTGGGTAAATGGTCCCGTTTTGATCCTGGTAGTGACATAAACTCCAGTCCGGTCGCTGATCTTGTCCGGATAGACTGAATAGCGGAAGTCCGTCCCAAGACCGAAGGATTTATTGATCTTGTAGGACATTGACAGCTCCGTTAGAGATTTTTTCAGGGTGGAATTATCATCTTTGGAACGCAGGTCCTGCATCACACCGAAACTGGATCCATACGGCAGTTTCTGAACCACTGAAAATGCCAGGGATGCTTGATTGTCGGCATCCTGGCCGAAAACAGTCATGTTGAGTGTCAACAGCAGGAACTGGGCGATGAGAAGATTTCTTGTCATGGAGGCAATATTACCAATTTATGATAGAAGAGCATGTTGATTATGCGAGATGCAATTTTCGCAGATACGGAGATCGAATTTGAAAGGGTATTGGATCAGACGCGGTATGCTGCAGCCTGCTGTCTGAAATATTCTGTCCACCCGATGTGCGGTCGGCCCGAGACCTTCTCATAATCGGAAGGTGCATCCGAGTAACCAGCCTGGATACCTTCATAAATACCTGCAATTATGGATCCCAGGAATTCTCCGAGCTCAGCCACCCGTTCTGCTTTATAGGCCTCTACAGTCATGGGTTCCCATTTCAGATCCAGATCAAAAGCCGAATTGAACAGCCGGGCGAGTTCAGCCTGTGTGATGGCCGGTCCCAGCAGGTTATAGGTCTGGCCATTGTGCTTCTCCTCCAGGAGCATCCGGGCATAAGCGTATCCCAATTCATCGCGGGTGGTATAGGCGCATTTACCTTCACCGGCACAATTGGTGATCTTTCCCGCTTTCCGGTAATTCTCGACGTATTCGATGTCGGGCTCGATGTAGATGCCGTTGCGACCAATGACCCATTGCATCCCTGAATTCCTGACATCTTCTTCTGTTTGCCGATTGGACGAGACGACGGGCGAGAAGCCGGCTTCGTCAGGACTGCCCAGGATGCTGGTGTAGACGATCTTGCGAACACCGTTCTCATCGGCGGCCTCGATGACGTTCCTGTGCTGTGGGATACGATCCTTCGGGTCACCCATCCCGGAGACCAACAGGACGGCATCAATATCCCTGAGTGCATTCAGATAGGAGCCTTTGTCGGTATAATCCCCTTGACGGTATTCAATATCAGGATCCTGAACCTTCGCAGGGTTGCGTGTGATGCCGATGACTTCGGGTTCGTGGATGTGAGCTATGAGAGCCCTGACGATTGCTGCTCCGAGTCCTCCGGTGGCACCGGTGACGGCTATGATCATCTACCTTACTCCTCTGCAGTAGTGTTGTTGGTGCTGAACTGGGTAGATTGCATATTTAATCCTGGAATTTCCAATGAAATCCTCGTACTCCAGCAATGCCTGAATCTCTCAACCGAGATATTTTGTTCAGATTCTGATGATAGGTGTCAGTTTAGCGGAGAGGGAGGGATTGCCGTTCATCCCGCTGCTGCGGGATTCCGGCTCTGCTCCACTCGCGATGCTCGTTCCGCGGTCGAACCCCCACTGATGTTTGAGTATGTTCGAATCCAAGTGTTAGTAGGCTAAAAGCGGAGAGGGAGGGATTCGAACCCCCGGTACGCGAAGCGTACACTGCATTTCGAGTGCAGCGCAATCAACCAGACTCTGCCACCTCTCCAGGTATAGAGACGCACTGCGTCTCTATACCTGGAGAGCCACGCCGTAGTCCTGAGCTTTTCGAAGGACGAAGACGGGCGGATAGGTCTGTAAAACACAGAGCATCTTCAGCTGCGTTCTATTGAGCATTCATCACAGCATATTCTCTAAAAAGCGCCCCGAATATACAGTCCAACCAAGGTCCCGCAACCCGAATTTCAAGACTTCTTTCGACGCTTGCGGCTGAAGAATTCCTCCAGCAGAGCCTTGCACTCGAATTCCCGTATTCCACCGATGATCTCGGTACTGTGGTTCAGATATTCACCCCGGCAAAGCTGGATCTTACCACCACAGGCCCCATATTCCGGATCATCCGCACCGAACACCACTCTGGGAATTCGAGCATTCAGAATGGCACCTGCGCACATAGGGCAGGGTTCCAGTGTCACGTAGAGTGTACAATCCAGCAGACGCCAGTCTTCCAGGTAGTTGGCTGCTGCTGTGATCGCCAGGATCTCCGCATGAGCGGTGGGATCCAACAGGCCCTCGCGCTGGTTGTGACCACGACCGATGACCTTCCCACCATGTACCACCACTGCACCAACAGGTATTTCACCGCGCTGGAAAGCGTATTCCGCTTCCTTTAGAGCGTGTTGCATCCAGTGGAGATGCGAATCGGGATTCAGCACTGAGTCAATCACAATGGCTAAAACTAAGTGCGCCTCAGCCCCATGAAATAAAAAACCCGGCAATTGCCGGGTTTTTATAGTGATATATCTGTTTAATCAGCTCAGGATCATCTCTACCAGGAGCACGACATCCTGGATGTTTGTCTGACCATCTTCATTGACGTCGGCAGCCTTCAGAGTACAATATTCCTGTTCACCTGCAGTTCCCATGATGATGCCCACCATCAGAACCAGGTCCTGGACAGTGATGCTGCCATAGTCAATGAGATCCCCGATCTCATTGTCGCATTCCTGCAGCATCGATAGCACCGGAACACTGTAGGCGTTCAGGACATCCTTGGTGCTGGGATGCTGGACGAATACCACCAATCGCGCATTCTCAACGATAATGGGTTCGGGTACCACAAAATCCAGCACAGTAGTATTCCATTCGCCCGGCATCAGATTGATGGTCGTTCCAGAGGCGGTGGGGATCATATCCCGCATCACAGCCTCATGATCAGGGTATCCATTCGATCCCATGTAATAGAGCCCGTCCTCCACCAGCACGACCTGTAGTGTATGATTCCCCAGGTTGCCGGCTGCGGCCATGACATCGATGGTTGCCTCTCCCTCCAGCGCTAGGGGATCGAACCAGCCTGTGACCTCAAAAGTCGCACCTGGAGGTACAGTGCTGGCGGCATTGATGGCATTCCAGCCTGCCGGTGAACCGGGATACAGGGTGGTGCCATCGACGGCCGCATCCGGGACGCCGCTTACATTGTAGAAGTTCCAGCGGGCAGCGTTCTCAGAGGTATTGTACTGGTAGTACGGATCAGTGCCCGGCCATGATACATGGTAATGGATGGAGGTAAAAACGGTGGGATAGTCTGCCTGGAGCCCGTCCAGGTAAGAGCCTACTGGCCCGCAGTAGCCTCACCCAGCGTTGGTAAAGTATTCAAGCAATACGAGCCGATCCTGTCCGTAACCCAATGCAAAAAGAAACAGAACCAACAGAATTCCTGTCAACAATTGTCTCATTCTACTCTCCTGTTCTCGGTGTGAAAAGCGACAGAATATATCAACTCTCGAGAAATGTGCCAAGTGATTTGACCGGCTCAGAACCTGAACGGAGAAAAGATTTCAGTCTTCGACGGCAACACACTTCAATTTGCCGCCGGTGACCTCGAAGAGCTCCCAGCTGAATCGATCAGCACTGGCCTCGGGTAGCAACAGCAGAAAATCCACCTCTTCACCATAATCCTGGGAGACGATCTCACCCTCGTAGCCTTCAACCAGCCTGTAAACATGGTTACTCAGATCGAAGGGACAGCGGCAGGCTAATTTCACCCGTAGCCGATATAATTTGGTCCGCAAACCAGGCAGGGCTTCCTGAATCACACCGCCATAGGCACGGATCAGCCCGCCCTTGCCGAGTTTGGTACCGCCAAAATAGCGGGTTACGACTGCGAGGGTATTGATAAGCCCCGCACTGGCCAGGATCTGTAGAATGGGTTTTCCGGCAGTACCAGCCGGTTCTCCATCATCACTGCTCCGTTCACTGATATCACCGCCGCTAACGATCCGCCAGGCGAAACAATGATGGTTTGCATTGAATTCGCGCTTTCTGATGGTATCCAGAGCGGCCTTTGCATCTGAACTCGTTTTGACAGGGACCAGGTCGGCGATGAACCGGGATCCCTTGACCTTCAATTCGGAACTGTGGGTCGAAATCAATTGTCTGAGTTGTTCTTCACTCATTTCAGGATCAGGAACCTTCTGGAATATACCTTCCCGCCGGCTTTCACAGCGGTGATGTATACCCCTTCTGCGAGCCCAGCTGGCAGATCCAGGCTGATGGATTTTATCCCTTCCGACTGGTAGGATCTGCTGTGACAGATCTCATGTCCCAGGATATTGTATACATAAAGGTTCAGAATTCCCGGATGGGCATTGATGAACTCCACCTCGATGGATCGTGTTTCATATGAAAATGGATTTGGTGTGATGCGCTGCACGAGAGGGGTGATGTCAGCCAGTTCCCCGGTGATCTCAAAATCGACATCGACCGCTGTTTCACCAGGTCCCTGGGAGGCGATGACCAGGCAGTAATCCTGGCTTGTCAGCTTACCCAGGGTCACTCCATTATTCTCAAAGATCTGTGGTGAGATATAGCTGCTCTGCAAAAAGGGGAAGGTCACAGCCTGGGCGATGACGCCCTCACCGAATGACAGGTTCGTACGTGCATCGTACCAGCCAAATTCGCCGATATCGATGCGACAGGTATTGATGGTCAGCGGCTCAACCAGTTCACTGAATGACAGGTCGTCGGTGTCAACGACATACGTTTTGGCCCATATTTCAGGAAGCAGGGCCGCATCCTCATAGAATTCCCCTGCCAATGCACGACTGCCCGTAAAGACGTTGTACAATGCGTAATCATTCATGGCTTCCGCCAGCGATGCGTTCCAGAGGTCGGAATTCAGAGTAGCATCGATGACCTCGATGGCCTCCCTGTCTTCCAGGTCTTCCCAGATGGATGTGATGATATGATCTGTACCGGCCCAGCCATATTCCTTATCCAGGACCTGGCCGAACAGACCATGCCCATAATGATACCCAGTATTGGTGTTCAATTCAGGGAACTGGGGACGCAGGAAATTGGCCTGGGTATAGGAGATGTAATCATTGACATCCGGATAGCACACGTCCTCGAACCATACGCTGGAGATCTCAAACCAGTAGACATTGTTTGTCTGTTCAAATACAGGTATCGAATAACCAATCTGAACTGCGTGAAAGAGTTCATGCGCGATGGTCACCCTCAAGGCTTCCAATCCATGGGTATTATACCAGCTTTCTGAGAAATTGTTGTCTACCTCGAGATAGGAAGGGCTGCCCACATAGGAATCGAACCTGGTCCAACCGTAGTACGAACCCAGTTCCGCTATGTAGATGTCCAGTTCAGGCCCATCGATGTCACCATCACTGGGGGGTGGGGAATATCCGTAATCCTCCGTGAGCATGGAATACGACCGCTCTGCCGCCGCTGCCGCTTCGATAACGAATATGGGAACAGAGTCCTCAAATCCCTGTTCGGTGCTGACTGAATCCCTGCCCTCGAAGGTGTAGTGAATTTTGAAATGTCCATCCTCGGATACGTAGGATTCAGTTAGGTTATCGTGCCCTCTTGACAGGAGAACGGAACCTCGCCGCAGCTCAATGGCAGATTCTGGGAATCCGCATTTATGGCTTTGCAGAGGGTAGTCGCTGCCAAGGCTCGTTGAAACGAGGATCAGCAGTATACCAAATCCTATGCTCAGCCTGTTGCGAATCATTTATGTCTGAACTGGATGGTGATGGGCACACCCTGGAATCCGAAGGTCTCGCGGAACCGGTTCTCCAGGAAGCGCTTGTAGGATGCCGGGATGAGTTTTGGATAGTTGGTGAATACTATGATCAGCGGAGGTGCTGTTCGCACCTGGCTGCAAAAATTCAATTTGATCTCGTTCCCTTTGACTGCCGGTGGCTGGCGGCGAGAGTAGGCGTCTTCCAGGAACAGGTTCAACTGGCGCGTTCCGATACGCTGCTGCCGGGTGCTGTGGATCTCCTGCACCTTCTCAACGATCCTGAAGATGCGCTGACGTTCCTTGGCTGAGATGAATACGATGGGATAATGCCTCAGCAGGAACATCTCGTCGACGAGGTTCTGGGCATAATTCTTGAGGGTTTTGTTGTCCTTCTCGATAAGATCCCACTTGTTCACCGCAACGATGAGACCCTTACCCTGGCTGATGATCTCGTCGATCACCCGGGCATCCTGTGATGCGAATCCCTTCTCGGCGTCGATGATTGTTACCACCACATCAGAAGCCCGGATGGCCTGCTGTGTACGAATGGTACTGTAATATTCAACCGAATCATGTACCCGGGCCTTCTTCCGTAATCCAGCAGTATCGATCATCTCGAATTCATGACCGTAGTATTTGAAACGCGAATTGATGGAATCCCGCGTTGTCCCTGGGATATCCGTGACGATCTGCTGGTCGCGGCCCAGGATAGCATTCGTCAGACTGGATTTGCCAGCGTTAGGCATGCCTACGATGGAGAAGCGAATGACATTCTCGTCGAGCTCAAGAACACCGATCTCTCCAAATTCTGCAACCACGGCATCCAGCAGATCACCAACTGCCCGGCCGTTCAGGGCACTGATGGGGTAGACCTTTCCAACACCAAGCTGGAGGAAGATATTGCTGTCACGCTCCAGTTGATCATTGTCAGCCTTGTTGGCGGCCAGTATCAAAGGTTTTTTTGAACGCTTGGCCAGTTTGGCGATGGTTTCATCTACGGCTGTGATCCCTACCACGCTGTCTACCAGCAGTACGACCACGTCCGCCTCATCAAGCGCCAGTTCTGCCTGTTTTTTGACCTCTTTGTCAATGACGTCGCCGCCCTTGGGGATGTAGCCGCCGGTATCCACCAGGTAAAACTGATTCCCGGCCCACTCAGCCTCCATCACAACACGATCCCGGGTAATGCCCTCGCGTTCGTGTACAATGGCCAGGCGTTTTCCGACGACCCGGTTGAAAAGGGTGGATTTACCCACATTCGGGCGACCCATGATGGCAACTGTGGGAATGCCTACTGCCATGGTGTCAGGACCTCGATCATATCTTCATGATGCACATATACCGGAACACCAAGTTTCGTCTGGATCTGCTCCACTGTCAGATCATCCAGCGTTATACCATCTTCATTGAACATGCGGTAGGAAAGATACACTGCATCTCCCAGATCATGCTCCTTCAATTGCATGACGATATCCCGGGCCGAAAGCAGGCCAGTGACTGTGACCAACTCAGCTCCAAGCCAGTCATTCTCGATAGGAACCAGTGACCATTCCAGATTCTCAATTCCATCCAGCCCTGATCTCAGGATATCCTTCAGAAAGCCATGGGGCAGGGTTGCCGTCACAAAAGTCAGTTTCGTTGCATTGCTCAGTCGAGTCGGAAGATTCTCGCGTTGTACGGCAAATCGATTGGCAAAATCCCGGCACTGACCCACACCGTTCTCGATCATACTGTAGTCGTCGTAATAGACGTCATCCGGGATATCCCGTCCAGCCAGGATGAACCATTCGTCACTCAGATAGATGAATCGATTGCCATCCGGCAGTCGGTATTCATCTTCCCAGCCAGCCAGGTCATCGATGAATTTACCTGCATATGCGGGATCCACCGTTTTCAGCTGGTGGAGGGATTCACGCCATCTTGTGAGGCCCACGGGGACGATGGACACCGTATGGACATTTGGTATCAGGGCATGAAGATCGTCCAGGGTCCTGCGAAGCACTGCGCCATCGTTCCAGTCTGGACACAGCACGATCTGCGTGTGTAGCGTGATATCGTTCTGGGTGAGATACCTGAGTTTGCCCATGATATCATCATCCTTACCAAAGAGGAGCATTTTCCGTCTCACGGCGGGATCTGTGACATGTATTGATATATAGAGCGGACTGAGCCTCTGGGTGACAACACGCTCCAATTGCTTCGGTCCCATGTTGGTCATGGTGATGAAATGACCGTGGAGGAAGCTGAAGCGGTAATCCCCATCCCTGAAGTTGAGACTTTCGCGTACTCCCGGCGGATTCTGGTCGGCGAAGCAGAAGACGCAATCGTTGGCACAGGCCCGCATTTTCATGGGCTCCACATCCAGACCCAGCTCCTCGTCCAGGCCTTTCACGACTTCGACCTCATGGATCACATCGTTCCGGCGCAGCTGGAGTGTCAACTCCTCGTCTGCAGAATGGAACTGGTAATCGATGGTATCCCGAATCCGTTGGTCATTGATGCTTACCAATTCGTCTCCGGCCTGGACCTCGTGGTCTGCGACAGGGCTAAGCGGTTGGATTCCAACGATTTTCATGGCGCGAATATATTTCGGTGCCCCTTGCTTATGAAGAGGATAATAGCCTGGAATGCTGTTCCCGGCGAGCCCTCCTCAAGCGGGAAATGATACACCCTGTTCGAGTCTTTTCCGTTCATCTTCAAAGCATATCCTGCAGACCGGTTGAAGAAAATGAGATCAATCTGTATTGCCGGCTGATAAGCTCTTTGTGAATACTGGTAGCTCATCTAAATTCGTCGTCATGCATCTGTTCAAACAAAGGACGAGGTAAGTCATGATCCTGCTTCCATTCTGTGGAACCATTTATAATCCTGAAAAGTTTCCGAACCTGTCGGACATCCTGGCACCCCCTTACGATGTGATCTCGCCGGAAGAGCGGCGCTTCTTTCTCAGCCGCTCATTGTACAACTCTGCAAGGCTCATTCTGGGTGAACAGAAGCAGGGAGACTATTTCGAAGATTCTTTCTACGAGAATGCCCGTGATTCGATGAAACAATGGCGCGAAGAGGGTATCCTGCTGCATCTCGAGCAACCAGCGATCTTCTATCTACACCAGTTCTTCAAGGGCCCAGACGGAGCCGATCATATCCGCAAGGGCTTCATAGCACTGATGCCTATCGAGGAATATGGGCCGGATACTGTCCGAGCCCACGAACGCACCATGAAAGGACCCATCTTCGACAGGCTGCGTCTCACAGAGACCGCTCGGACCAATTTCAGCCAGATCTTCTTCACATATCAGGATGAGAAAAATCAGGTGGTCCAGGTTCTGGATGAAGCTATCGGTAAAGCCAGTCTCAAACTGGATGGGGAAGACACCGCCAGCGGTGTTGAGAATATCTGCTATCTGATCCAGGATGAGGAAGCCATCACGGAGGTGCAGAGTCTCATGGAGGATGAACCCGTATTCATCGCAGATGGACATCATCGGTATGAGACGCTGAAACAGTACCGTGACAAGCGTTGTGCCGAGACGGGTATCAGCGAGACCGATGCCAATTACATCATGGGTTATTTCGCCTGCTCCCAGGATCCAGGTTTGCAGATCTATCCCACTCACAGGACCGTCCACGATCTTGCAGATTTCAGTGATAGCAAACTCATGGCTGGGATCTATGAACATTTTGAGGTTCTCAACATGGATGCCGATGACATCGAACTCGGTCATGACCACCGTGTCATGGTGATGTCGAATCCCAGTGGTGAGATCTTTTCCCTCCGGCTGAAGGATGACGTCTATCTCGATCTCAAACATCAGTTGAGCGATCCCCTTCTCGCCGAGATGGATACTGTGATCCTTGAGGAAGTGGTCTTCAAGAAGATCATGGGATTGTCCGACGATGAGATCCACAGCCATAGCAATATCAATTTCCATCACGATCTGACCACGTTCTGGGAGGATCTCAGGGGAGATGCCCAGGCAGGGTGGATCCTGAACTATCCGAATACGCAGGTCATTTTCGAACTGGCCGGCCGGGGACTGCGGCTACCGCAGAAAAGCACATATTTCTATCCGAAGCTGCCCACGGGTTTCGTTTTCCGCGAACTCGAAGACTAATGCGCAGCAGACAGTCATGAATCCCTAAACAGTTAGCAGGAGTGCGGCATGGAAAAATTATTCATACCAGGTCCGACGCACGTCGATCAGTTGATCCTGGATTCACTCTCACACTACCCGATGGGTCATCGTACACAGCGCTTCCGGGATCTGTTCTCACAGGTTCAGTCCGGATTGAAGGGAGTGTTGTTCACGAATGCCACAGTCCTGCTGTCTACGAGTTCGGCCACAGGCTTGATGGAAGCATCTGTCCGCAATCTGTGCAAAAAGCGGGTGGCCAACTTCACCTGCGGAGCATTTTCCGAACGTATGGCCAGCATCACCGATATCTGCGGTTTGCCGCAGGACGTCTTCCAGACGGAGTGGAGACGCGCCACCCGACCTGAAGAGGTCCGTTCTGCTTTGAGCACCGGTAAATATGATGTGGCCACCATCGTCCACTGTGAAACATCTACGGGTGTTATGAATCCCCTCCAGGAAATTGCGGAGGTGGTCAAGGAATTCCCTGATGTCCTCTTGGTAGTGGATGCTGTCAGCAGCATGATGGGTGTGCCCATCCACGTGGATGACTGGGAACTGGACGTGGTCCTGGCCAGCGTACAGAAGGCCTGGGCACTACCGCCGGGATTTGCAGTGGCCGCCGTTTCTGACAAGGCCCTGGAACGCAGCAGCGAGATCCAGGGCTCACAGAAGGGATTCTACTTTGATTTTGTGCGCATGGCCAAGTCGGGTGAAAAGAACCAGACTCCCGTCACACCCAGCATCCCGCATCTTTATGCACTTTCTCGTCAACTGGAACGCATTGGTGCCGAGGGGCTGGAGAATCGCTGGGAACGTCATCGCAGCATGGCCCAGACCGTTCGCAGCTGGGGTGCGGAATCCTTCGGATTGTTTGCTGAACCCGGTGCTGAATCGGATACGCTCACCTGTTTCTCCAATAAACAGGGTATCGATCTCATCGAGCTGGTCAGCCGTGTACAGAACAGGGGTTATCTCATCTCAGGAGGTTACGGAGATCTGAAAGGCAAGACCTTCAGACTGGCCCACATGGGCGATCTGGAACATCGCGATATCGAAGAAGTACTCGCCATCATCGATGAGGAGGCTCAGTGGCTGCCATTAAAGTCCTCATAAGCGATCCCCTTTCCCCGGCAGGGATCGACCTTCTGAAGGAAGCCGGCATCGAGGTCATCGAGAAGACCGAAGGCGGGCGGGAATCCTATCAGTCAGTGCTTCCGGAGATCGATGGCTGGATCGTACGCAGTGGTACTCGGGTCAGTGCAGAGGATATTGCGGCAGCCACCCGGCTGAAGGCCATCGGTCGTGCGGGTGTCGGTGTGGACAATATCGACCAGAAAGCCGCTACGCATAAGGGCGTGGTGGTCATGAACACGCCAGGTGGGAACACGGTTTCCGCCGCTGAACACACCATTGCCCTGCTCATGTCACTTGCCCGCAATGTCCACCTGGGACACGGTAGTATGGCAGCCGGCCGCTGGGATCGAAAGAAACTTGTCGGTACCGAATTGATGGGTAAGACCATGGGTGTTATCGGCCTGGGACGTATAGGCCAGGAAGTTGCCAAACGCGCCCAGGGGCTGCAGATGAACGTCCTGGGCTTTGATCCTTACCTGGATGCCGATCATGTCCGTATTCAGGATCTTGAGTTCACAACATTCGAGGAATTATTGGAGCAGGCGGATGTGGTGACCCTGCATCTGCCCAAGAGTGCGGAGACCATCGACCTCATCGACAGAGCGCAGTTTGAAAGCATGAAGGAATCGGCCTTCCTCATCAATTGTGCTAGAGGTGGTATCGTGAATGAAACTGCCCTGGCCCAGGCCCTCGAGAACAATGCGATCGCAGGGGCTGCGGTGGACGTCTACAGCTCTGAACCACCTGAAGACAATCCGCTACTCAAAGCGCCGAATATCGTACTTACACCGCATCTGGGTGCATCCACCCGGGAAGCGGGGGAGAATGTAGCCACCCAGGTTGCCAGGCAGGTCCGGGATTACCTCCTTGAAGAGACACTCGCCAATGCGGTCAACCTGCCCATCAGCGATCTGAAGAAACTCCAGGTCATCCAGGCGGAGCTGGCCTTGGCGGAACGACTTGGCTGGCTGCAGCATTACCTGCACCAGGGTGTCATTGAGGAATTCCGCTTCCTGTTCACCGGCGATGCCGAATTCGTGCAGCCTCTTGAATTTTCAGCCATCAAGGGACTTGTTGAAGCCCGTCATGGCGATAATATCAATTTCATCAACGCCAGCGCAGTTGCAGAAGCCCGGGGCGTGCATGTGACCTCAGTTCATGATACCGATTTCAGTCGCATTCCCAATGTCATTTCCCTGAGGGTGACTTCAAAACCGGATGAAGCATGGGAGATAACCGGCTATGTAGACAAGCGCGGTGGTCACCGTCTTATCCGCATCAATCAGTATCATCTCGATGTTCTGATGGATGGTCCGCTGTTACTTTTGCTGAATAAGGATGTACCAGGCGTGGTAGGAGAAGTTGGTACTGTCCTTGGTGCTGCAGGGATTAACATCGCGGAATATGCCCTGAGCAGAGACACTAAATCCGGACTGGCCCTTTCAGTGATCAAATCAGATGCACCGATGCCTGCTGAGATCCTTTCCGAAATTGATCGGATACCTGCGGTTTCCAAAACCTACATCATGGATTAGATGGAATTTGAGACTGTCATAGGACTTGAGGTTCACGCTCAGCTGAAGACCGAGAGCAAAGTGTTCTGTGGTTGCCCCACGACCTACGGTGCTGAGGCAAATACCCAGACCTGCCCAGTTTGCCTGGGTCTGCCAGGTGCTTTGCCGGTGTTGAATGAAATGGTCATTGAATACGCCCTACTGGCAGGACTGGCCTTGAATTGTGATATACGTGAACATTCAAGGACTGCCCGGAAAAACTACTTCTATCCCGATCTCCCCAAGGGATATCAGATCTCGCAGTACGATGAACCCCTCTGCGAGGGAGGCTCACTGACCATAAGCGTTGGACAGGAACAGAAGCGCGTGGGGATCACCCGCATCCACATCGAGGAGGATGCCGGTAAATCTCTGCACGGCTATGCTGACGGGACCGCGGTGGATTTCAATCGCTGCGGTATTGGTCTCATCGAGATCGTAAGTGAGCCCGAGTTGAATTCCCCGGCCGAGGCAAGGGCCTATCTCACCCAATTGAAACTCCTGCTCGAGTACCTGGACATCTCAGACTGCAACATGGAAGAAGGCTCACTGCGTGTGGATGCGAACCTGTCCCTGCGACCTGCAGGATCGAAGGTCCTGGGCACCAAGACCGAAGTGAAGAACATGAACTCGTTCCGCTCGGTTGAACGTGCCCTCAGTGCCGAAGTTGATCGCCAGCAGAAGATCCTTCTGGATGGCGGCAGCATCGAACAGGTGACCATGTTGTGGAACGATGCCACCGGGACAGCCAGTATCATGCGCACGAAAGAGGAAGCGCACGACTATCGATACTTTCCCGAACCGGACCTGGTTCCGGTCACCATACCCGAAAAACTTTTGGCCAAAGTCATGCAGCTCCTCCCTGAGTTGCCTGATGCGAAGATGAAACGTCTGCGTTCTGCGTATGATCTGTCATCGGAGGTGCTGGCAACCCTGACGGCCCAGCACGAGTTGGCGGATTATTTTGAAACTCTGGTGGCGACAGGCATCGATCCGGGTCTGTGTGGAAATTGGTTAAGCACAGAAGTCCTCCACTATTTGAACGAAACCGAACAGTCCATTCAGGATGACTTCATGCCGCCTGCAAGGCTCGCAGAGCTGCTGGCCGAGATCGAAGCTGACAGGATATCCTATCAGTCAGGAAAGAAGGTCTTTGAAGCCATGCTTGCGGATCCCGGGGCGCGGGTCGATGCGTTGATTACCGATCTCGGGGTGCAGCAGGACAGCGATGAATCCTCACTGGAACAGCTTGTGAGCCAGGTCATAGCGGAACATCCGGCTGAATTCGACCGTTTCAAAGCTGGACAGGCCCAGTTGATGGGCTTTTTCATGGGGCAGATCATGCAGCGTTCCAAGGGCCGGGCCAATCCGAAAATGGTTCAGGAACTGCTGAAGAAATGCTTATAATCATCGAAAATACTTAGAGAGGTACCTTATGGCGGATGAAGAGAAGAAACAGGAAGGACAGGATCCAGTCGAGGATCGTTTTTCACGTCTGATCAAGGACGTTAAAAAGGGTCTGAAGGATATCGGTTCGACGGCCGTTGAAAAAGCGGAGGAATTTGGTAAGATCGCCTCTGAGAAGGCCGAGGAATTGACAAAAACCGGGAAGATCCGGCTTGATGTCATGCAGCTCAAGCGTAACAGGAACAAGGTCTTATCTGAACTGGGTTCAGAGGTCTTCGACCTGCATACGGCCAAGAAACTGAAGGATCTCGAGAAAAGTGATACCTTCAAGGCCAGTATTGATCAGATCAAGTCGCTGGATGTGGAGATCAGCGACAAAGAAGCTGAGATCGAACGGATCCAGGAAGAGGAAGCCAATGAGCCTGAAGAGGAGGCAAAGTCATAAAACACAGTAAGATAGAACATTGTGTCGTGCATTCCACCGCTCTAGACGGGATGCAAAGTACAATGTTTTGTCTTGAATTAATTTATGACCACTTATATACTTGGGTAATCGCGGAGGATGGTGCCAAACCAAGCGTAAATGTTTCGGATAAAATCCCAACCTGATCCTCGTCCAAGTACTGGACTGAGGTTCTTTCTTATTAACGATCGTAAGAATTCGGTAAACGAGGT
Source organism: uncultured Lentisphaeria bacterium (assembly GCA_964454335.1). Taxonomy (GTDB): domain Bacteria; phylum Fidelibacterota; class UBA8477; order UBA8477; family JABMPR01; genus CAYVVT01. The sequence continues at coordinate 76,723 of CAYVVT010000013.1, forward strand.
GTTTCTACCGGCTCGTCTGCTTTACGGTTTTGGCGTCGGCTTGGTCATTCTGGTCCTCGTGCTGGGGGCTGCAGCGATTGGCTATCTCAGTGATACACAGTATGCCCTGCGTGTCTCCAGTCTGAAGAGCCAGAATGCAGAATTGGTCAACATCCTTGAGGACATGAAAGTCCGTCTGGATGATGCTGAGACGCAGTTAAGCACACTGGTCAACAAGGATGAGGCCTTGAGGGTATATGCCAATCTGCCTCCCATCGATGACGATATTCGAGCACTGGGTACCGGAGGTACGATCTCTGAGATCAACCGGGGTTATGATAACCTGATTCCCAGCAGTGATGTGAGCTTTACCGAATTGATGGGGAATCTCGGAGCGTTGACACGCGAGATCAACCTGCAGCGCAACAGCTATGAACAGATCTATAACAAACTGAATAAAGACATCAACCGCTTACGTTTCACTCCCTCGATTTCACCCGTAACAAAGGGCTATCTAACTTCACCATTCGGAACGCGTCCTGACCCATGGACCGGCGAGATCCGTCCGCACCACGGCCAGGATTTTGGCGTACTTACGGGCACACCGGTATTCGCCACTGCCGATGGTGTTGTCAAGGCACGAAATGGCCGCACAGGGTATGGCAAGACCATCATCATCGATCATGGTTATGGCATCAAAACATTTTATGCCCATTTGAACAAGTACATGATCCGTCCAGGCGACAAGGTCAAGCGTGGACAGCTTATCGCTTACTCAGGGAATACAGGTCGATCAACCGGACCGCACCTGCACTACGAGGTACGCATCAACAATGTTCCGGTGAATCCGCGCCACTACTTCCTGTCCGGTAAAATGGAACTCTGATCATGCTCCACTAACTTTTATCATCCAAAGCCCCGAACTTCCGGGGCTTTTTTATTTTTCAAACTATATTTCATAACATGCGCTACAGAGTTCCCATCGTGATCCTGGTCCTGGTCCAGACAATCGCCGCTCAGAATATCTCTATCAATGCTGTAGGCGATATCATGTTGGGCACAGATTTCCCCCACGGTTATCTACCACCGCCTGACAAGGAGAACATCCTGGAACCCATGCAGAAAAAGCTGCGGGATGCAGACCTGACCTTTGGTAATCTGGAAGGCGTTTTCTGTGAGGGTGGTGTATCTGAGAAATGCAGTGATGACACTTCCCGGTGTTTTGCATTCCGTATGCCGCCGCATTATGCCCAATTCCTGGCGGATGCCGGTTTTGATCTCATTTCCCTGGCGAACAATCATACCTCGGATTTTGGCGACAGTTGTCTCACTGTCACGGAAGATCTGATCGATTCATTGGGAATGTCATGGTCAGGCCGTCGTGGCAGTTATGCTCTACGCCAGGTGGGAGATATCTCAGTTGGCTTCATGGCCTTCCACAGCAGCAGTCGTACTAATAACAGCCTCATGCTGGGAGCAGCACGTACCAGTATCTCCCGCCTGAAGGATTCGGTGGATGTGTTGATCGTTTCAATCCAGGGAGGTGCTGAGGGAAACCCGGCGATCCACTTGCCGGATACTGCTGAATACTACTATGAACAACCACGCGGCCACATGCGTCGATTCTGCCGCATGGCCGTTGATGCCGGAGCCGACCTGGTATTGGGGCATGGCCCGCATGTGCCCCGGGCTCTCGAGATGTACAAGGACCGGTTGATTGCCTACTCACTGGGTAATTTTGCTACTTACCGGCGCTTCAGTATGCGTGAGGCCCGCCAGTATGGCTGCATCCTTTCCATAGATATCGATGCCACTGGCCGATTCATGGGCGGCCGGATCGTGGGCACCATCCAGAGGAACTCAGGTATTCCCTTCCCTGACCCGGAGAATCACTTTGCAGAACTTGCCAGTGCCCTGACACTCACAGACATCGAAGAGCCGCATCTGCTCATCGATCTTGATGGCACCATCTACCCCCTGCGGCCCTAAAACCAAACAAAGCATAGAGGACCGATCTTCTCCTTGTTGGCTCCTGAGGGGACGGATATATTCGCCCGGTTTTAAAAAGGATCCGAACTGAACGAATATGAGCGACCACAAACACCAGAAGACCTATTTCATCGAGACATACGGTTGTCAGATGAACGTATATGACTCAGAACTCGTGGCGGGGATCCTGGAAAAGGAGGATTACTCCCGTTCTGAGAGTGTCGATGACGCTGACCTCATTTTCCTGAATACCTGTTCCGTTCGCGAAAATGCCGAAGAACGGGTCCACAAGCGGCTGGAGAACCTTAAAGCCCAGAAAAAAAGCAGTCCCGGGACCATGATCGGCGTACTGGGTTGCATGGCTCAGAATCTGAAAGAGGATCTCCTGGAGAATAAACCCTATGTGGATATCATCCTGGGGCCGGATTCCTATCGTCGTCTTCCCGGTCTGTTGAAAGAACGGACTGAAGAGCTGGACCATGTGGTTGATACCCGCCTGAGTCGAATGGAAGTTTACGAGGGACTGTTTCCCGCGCGTAGAGAGGGGATCAGCGCCTGGATCTCCATCATGCGTGGATGTGACAAATTCTGCACTTTCTGTATCGTTCCGTTCACTCGCGGTCGTGAACGTAGCAGAGAGATCGGTAGTATTGTCGCTGAGGTTGAATCCGTGGTTGAGCAGGGATTCAAGGAAGTGACCCTGCTTGGTCAGAATGTCAATTCCTACAGGCATGAGCAGGGTGGATTTGCCGAGTTGCTGAAACGGGTTTCGGATGTGGAAGGGATAGAGCGTATTCGCTATACGTCACCGCATCCCCAGGATTTCGATGAGGAACTCATCCAGCTGCACGCTACGGATCCAAAGATCTGCAACCATATCCATTTTCCGCTTCAGGCCGGCAGTGACCGCATTCTCAAGCGAATGAACCGCAGCTATACCCGGGTCCATTTCCTGGATCTTGCTCAACGCATGAGGGAGGTGATCCCCGGATTGTCGTTGAGTACCGATATGATCGTGGGATTTCCGGGTGAGACCGAGAAGGATTTCAGGGAAACTCTGGAGATCATGCAGGAAGTCAAATTCGATACCGCATTCACATTTAAATATTCCGCCCGTCCGGGAACAAAGGCCGCTGAGTATGAAGACACGGTGCCAGATGATGAGAAACAGCGGCGTCTCGAGGAAATGATCATTCTGCAGAAATCACACACCCTGGAGAGAAACCGGGCACACATCGGCGAGACGCTGGAAGTACTTGTGGAGAAGGATTCCAAGAAGTCCAGTGATCAACATCAGGGTAGGACACGTTCCAATAAAATTGTTATATTTGATAAAGCGAAAGAACGCCCGGGTGACTTTGTCAACACCGAGATCACCGATGCAAGCGGCGTTACATTGTTCGGTAGACATGTAAAATGAGGTGGATATGCGGGAGCTAAAGATCTTCTCATCGGTTGCCATTATCCTGGTTGTTGTCTGGATATTCACTCAGAATTCAGCCCCGGTCGAAATCAAGTTATTTGGCGCCGTATACTCCAATATCCCACTATACCTGATATTTCTCATCTGCACCGGTCTGGGCCTGTTGCTGGGTTTCTCCATGACGTTAACCCAGAATATGAAGCTGCGTCGAGGTCTGCGTCTGCTTGATCGCGAACGTGCGAGATTGAAGGACGAGGTCGATAAACGCCGTGCAGCCGTTCTCGAAAACAGCATAGAACATACCGAAGAAGAAAATTAGGTCAGACCATGGATCCAATCGTTCTGGTGGTTGCCTTTGTCCTGGTGCTCGTACTGGTGCTGCTCATGCGCTCGATGATCCGGGGGAAAGGAGAGCGCATGGATGTCCGCCATCGTGAGATGCAGGCATTGAGTAAGATCGTAGCCGGAAACAAAATCGATGCCCTGAACGCCCTGCGTGAGATCGCCAGGAAAGACACGGGAAATATCTCCATTTATATGCAGGTCGGCGACCTGTATCGTCAAACCGGGGATCCGGAAGCTGCTGTACGCGTCCATATAGATCTCCTTGATCGGGATGGGATCGGTGTAGAGACTCAAAGGATGGTTCATGAGCGACTCGCTCTGGATTACGAAGAGCTGGCAAGGTGGGACCATGCCATGCGGCATGCGGAAGCATTACTGCGTTTCGATAAGCGCAACACATGGGCCCTGAAAGCAATACATCGATACCAGACCAAATTGAAGAACTGGGACGAAGCCATCAAGGCATACCAGCGCGAAGTGGCCGTGACAAAGTCTCCAAACGATATGCTGCCTGCCCTTTATCGAACCACCCAGGCCCGTGAATCACTAGCTGGCGGCGACATGACGACGGCGATCAACCAGTTCAAACAGGCCATCAAGCTCGGGAACCGTTTTCCTGCTCCCTATTACCATCTCGGTAAGCTGATGCAGGAAGAGAATAATTTCAAGCACGCGATCGATTATCTGACAACATTTGCCGAGCTGGACCCAACTGCCGGAAGCCTGGTCTATTCCGATATCGAGAAGATGTACTTTGAACTGGGTCAATTCGACCAGGTGGAGCAGTTTTATAAGCGGCTGGCCAAGAAATTGCCCGATAACAGTGAAGTATTGCTGGGGCTGGCCAACTATTATGAGCGCAAAGGTGAGCACCGCGAAGCGCTGGCACTGTTAGAGGAAACCCGGGCAGAATCGGAGGATACACTCAGTTTCATCCTCGGACGTCTGCACCTGATGGAAAAACTGGACAAACTGGATGAGTTGAACCGGGCCATCGACGACTATATCAGTTCTGATCGCAACAGGCGTATCCTGGCCTGTAACAATTGTGGAAATCAGGAAGAAGAACCGAGTTATATATGTCCGGAATGTGGACAACTGGCCATAGATCACCTTTCCCCTTAGTGTCACTCCTGATGAAGCTGGTCATCCTGGTGACCCTGTTGATCGGTAGCACCGGAGCCGTTCTGGGACAGGATATCGATGCCCTGCTGCAATTGCTGAACGAGGGACAGGAAGACTCTGTTAACACCGTACTGGCAGATTATTCCTATCGTTATCCCGGACATCCCGGCGTGCGTTATGTACGTGCCCTGCTACAGACAGATGCCTTGATAGCTGCAGGTATCTACAAGGATATCATCCGGAATCATGCCGGCACCAGTTATGAAGCACCAGCGCTCATGCGCTTGGGGGAGTACTATTATGCCCAGGGTCTGTATGTTCAGAGCCGTCAGAATCTCATTCGCTTGATGCACAATTACCCTGAGTATGACGAGGTCATCAGCGCCGTGAACCTGGATCTTCGCGCGGGAATTGCTGCCCGCATGGTGGACAGTGTTTACGTCGATCTGGCTTATGCAATAAAGACTTTCCCGACAGCCACCTTCGATATCCCGACTGAACTGGATCTCACACGTTTACCGCCTGGTATCCGCCCAGGTACACCCAGCGAGGAAGCAGCCAAAGAACTACGCCAGCTGAGGCAGCTGGGTACACCGCCGACAAGCTCCAGTGCTGTCACTGGCGGGTACACTCTCCAGGCAGGAGCTTTTGGGAATCCGGCGAATGCCAGCCGCCTTAAGACGCAGATCGAGACCGTGCTGACGCCGGTGGAAATAAAGCAGAAAAGAATTGCTGGACGAACCCTATATTTGGTCTGGGCCGGTCGCTATACGAACAAAGAACAGTCTGCCAAGGATCGCAGTCTGCTGGAGACAGCCCTGGGGATCAAGGCTTTTCCAGTCGATTATGAATAATGGGAATGTATGTGGTCCGGTGGCCACTGCAGCCTTCAAAGCTGTTATGCCGGTGGAGAGCCGGCGGATAGGTTCGACTCCTATACATTCCCGCTAGAATGACCCCGTTCATAGCGGGGTTGTTCAAATATTAATAATGATGCAAGACAACAGTCATCCATCTGGACAGGGTCGGTTTATTCGACTGCTGGTATGGACCGTATCCCTGATCATCCTGTTCACTCTCACGGGGTGCTCTACTCAACTGCGACTCCAGAACCTGTTCAGGATCGCAGTGGAGATTGAAGATCTCACTGTTCTCGATACCCTGAAGATCCGACCGGATCATGCCCGGATTAAATCCCGAACCATCGACGAATTCAGGCTCTTTACCGAAGACCTGCATCTCAGTGCAGACCCCTTGGACCGCAGCACCTGGTCAGGATCGGATGAAGGCTGCCTGCGCATCGAGAATGAAGCTGAGATCATTCTGGAGGACATGAATTTCAGGTCAGGTGGAGATGACAGTGTACTTATTGATCTCCGTTCCGGCAGCCTGACCCTGATCAACTGTGAACTGGCCTGGGCGAAGAACTGGGCCATAAACGCGGCACCGGGAACACAACTGATCCTGCAGGACGTATCCATCCGTATTGCCGGTTCTGGGGCCATCCGGGCTGATTCAGCCGAGGTGCTGCTCTTTTCCTCCCAGATCGAGAATGGAGGCCGTATACCGGTCCATATCTCCAATGCCGAGGCATTTGAGGCTCATCACTGCTCCTTTGTCGGGGGTCACGAAACGGCACTTCTCCTGGAGAATGTCGCCGAGACATGGCTGGATACCGTCACCATCCGGGATGCCCTGATGGATGGATGTCGCGTTAACGGTGGGGGTATGGTCCTGCTCAATCATGTCTCCATCGATGGGAATGGCCGCTACGGCCTGCACGCCGAGGACCTCCAGCAACTGGGTATTCTGAACACCCGTTTCATCCGTAACCAGGGAACAGGAATTTTCATGACGGGAGGTGACAGCCTGCGGATCCTGCAGTCCGAGGTCTCTGGCAACAATGGTCATGGCATGCATGTTCAACAAACTGGTTTCGTAGGTATTGCAGGGTGCCGAATGATCCAGAATGACAGTCTTGGAATGGTCTTTCAGCAGTTGGACAGCTTATTGTTTCACCACAGTCTGGTCACCCAGAACGATCTGGGCGGCATGCACTGCCGGGACATGCAGACCGTCACGCTTACAGAGTCGCAATTCAGCGGGAACGCCGTGGGTGGAGCAGGTTCGGCTGGTCTGATACTGGATACAGTAGAACGGGTCGATCTGATTGCACTCACCGTACAAGGTAATGGCAAGCAGGGTTATCTCATCCAGGGCTCGGACCGTGTGCGTATCCACAGGAACCTGGTCAAGGGGCATGCAGAACATGGCTCGATCCTCAGTGAGATCCGAACCCTGGTCCTGAAGAACAATCATTTTGCAGAGAATGCCTTTGGCCTGAACAGCAGGAAGATCCGTCAGATCGAAAGTGACGGGAACCATTTCTACTCAAACCAGCTTGGTTGGTCCGTGGCCAGCATTGACTCCCTGTTCTCCACAGGCGATACTGCATCCTCAAACACCATCACAGGTGTCGAACTTGGACCGCAGGTAGAAGGTCGGATCCGAGCGGTGGTTACCAGATCAAATCGGACGGGCATTTCTGTTTCCGAAGCACCGATCCGTATTGAGGATGCCGTATTCAGTGATAATCGCGAAGTCGGGTTGGATCTAATTACCGGCCAGCTCGAGATCACCAATTCCAAGTGGGAAACAGGTGCCCTGGCGGTCAAGATGCATAACGGTACCATCCTGAGAGGGAGTCAGCTGAGATTCAATGGTCCTGGTGGGGGTATCCATATCCTTGAATCAGCCCATGCAATACTGAATGCGGTCCTGTTCAAGGACCTGGAATATGGGATAAAACTGGGTAATTATGCACACGCCACAGTTAGGAATTCCGAATTCCTGGGTATGAACGGAGCCGTGATCACGGCACTGGGACCCAATCTGTTGAACTCTGAGTTCAGCCACAACCTGTTCCGTGAGAATGCCCTGATCCTCTGGGGTGGCTATGAGACCGGCGTGGTGCAGATAAAGAACAACACACTGGAGGGAAATGAGTCTATCCTATCATTGAAGCACACCACACGTGTGGAGTTGTCCCATAACATTCTCACAGCAAACCGCAACATGTTCCAACCGACAGGAATTCCCTCGCTTTCCACAGGGTATAATTGTTACTGGCAGAATGCCGGTCAGGATACACTGAGCACCGATGAGGAATCCCACGGTAATTTCATGCTCGATCCGCGGCTGGATGAACAGTTCTATCTCCAGGCAGATTCGCCCTGCCTTACAGGTGGTTGGAACGGCCAACTGGTTGGCGCCAGGGGAGTGGCCGGCGAGCGTGAAGATTGGCTGAAACCCTGAGATACTTCTTCGGGAACGCATAGCTCCTGCAGGGGTTTAACAGTCAAGATGAAACTCCCGCGAATTCCCAGAAAGATCATCCATCCACTACTGCTGATACTGACGGTATACACCACGCTGCTCGCCGGCGCCTCGATGCAGGGTATCTTCAGTCTTGTACCGGGTCTGGAGGTGATCCGCGCCGGTTGGACCTTTTCACTTACGCTCCTGATCATACTCGGTTGCCATGAGCTTGGACATTATCTCGTTGCCCGCTTTCATGGAGCCAATGTCAGTCTTCCATATTTTATCCCTGCGCCACCCGGCCTGACATTTATTGGGACTTTTGGTGCTTTCATCCGCATGCGCTCGCCCGTGTTCAGTAAAACAGCCTTACTGCAGATCGGAGTAGCCGGTCCCATCGCCAGTTTTGTTTTGAGTGTCATGGCCATTCTTCTGGGATATGCATTCCTGGATCCGGTACAGGCCAATGAGCACATCGCTCTCGTGCATGATCGCATGGGCATCGACATGCATGCCGGTGAGGGGGTCGCACTATCCATGGGTACATCGATCATTTTCTGGGGGCTGGCGAGGCTTTTTGATGCTCCTGTGGCCATGTCGGAGATCTATCATTTTCCAGTACTGTTCGCAGGTTGGATCGGACTGCTGGTGACAGCGCTGAACCTGATCCCCATCGGTCAACTTGACGGGGGTCATATCGGCTACGCTATCTGGGGTCGTCTGCACCGACCGATTGGCTACATTCTCACGGCATGTCTGTTTGCGCTTGGATTTCTTGCGGCCAACTGGTTCATTTGGGCCATGTTGGTCTTCCTGCTGGCTCGTTTTCCTCACCCACCCATGGTAGATGCTCATCAATCCCTTGACAGGAAAAGTACCGCATTTGCGTTTTCAGCCCTTGTCATGTTAATCGTATCATTTGTACCAGTACCATTCTCATTATGAAAACTTCTCAATTCCTCCTCTTTCTAGGTCTGCCTCTGGCATTTACATATTCACAGGTCGGAACCTGGGACCGCATCCCCATAGCAACAGAGATCCGGGACATGGCGATCATCGATGATGAATTCTACCTGGGGACAGATGGTGGTGTCATGCATTTTAATCCCGAGGATCGCCTTTTCACGATCTCAGACCTTTCGGGTCTATTGACGAACATGGATATCAACGCTCTGCATCTGGATGACAACGGACGGATCTGGGTGGGGAATCGAGCGCCAGGCGATATCACGGAGGTCATTGATATCCAGGATGAGACACGCTTTTCTCTAGGTCAGCTGGATGTAACGGAGATCCTCCATTTTGTCGCAAAAGGCGATTCCATTTTCGCGAGTTACAGATCCCAGTTGAATGGGGGGATCCTGTTTTATCGGAATCGGATCGATGATATCCAGTATCTTGATCTCTATGATAACTTTCCCGCCTCAGAGGTGGACCTGGGGGATATTCGATTTCTGAAGATCGTCGGCGACAGGATCGTTTTTGGAGTACCTGAGGGATTGTTCTGGGCACAGATCACAGGTACCAATCTGAAGGATCCCAATACCTGGAATTTCGTAGCCAGTCCTCTGGAGGATCTGGACGTTGGTGCCGCCCTGGTGCTTGAGGATTCTCTGCTGGTGGGAATCGGCTACTACCTGTACAGTTACAACTTCGATTCCTTTACCCTGCATTCAACCTTGAGTTCAAGGATCCTGAACCTGAAATGGCAGGCTACACCCGGAGAGGTGCTCTATGCCCTTACCACAAGCCGTCTAAGCAGTCTCGATTTCAGGATCCCAGGTGCCACCACTGATATTCATGTGGAAGAGGATCTGACAAACCTCTGGATCCATGATGGGAAGCTCTGGCTCAGTTCTTCTCGCTCTTTCCTCCTTGCACTGGATGAGGATGTTGCCCGGAGCTACCTGCCCAACATGCCGTTGAACAGGATCTTCACCCGAATGCTGGTAAGCCCCGGGGGAGAACTGTATACTGGAGCTAAGGAAGGTTTCGGGATCAAGGAACAGGAGGGTTGGTGGAATATTGTCGGTGGGGATGAGCATCACGTTCATGATCCCCAAGACTGGGATTGGGCCAGCCTGCATCGCGATACCCTTGAATATCCGGGGAACAGGATCGTTGAGGATATGGCATTTGACAGACAGGACAGGATCTATGCTTCCATCCAGGGAAGAGGAGTACTGCGCATTGATCCGACGGACCTGAATGCGAGTGTTTTTTTCGATACTACCGAGGGTGTCATGGAACCCACATTCAACAGCGATGTTTTTGTACTGCCGGAGGATATGGCGCTTGATCAAATGGGTAACATGTGGCTTACCATGAAATTCGGCCGGGTCGGCCAGCCGATCCTGACCATCATCACCCCAGAGGATGAAGTCCACCATATCAGCCATAATCAGAATGGACTGGATAGCCGGGCACCCGTCTCTATTGCTGTGGATGCCCAGAACAGGATCTGGCTGGGTACACAGATCTGGGAAGAGGTCCAGAGTACCGGCGGACTTTATGTCATCAACTATGGCAACGATATCAGCAATGTCGAACAGTTCCAACTGGCCAGCATCAAAGGTACCCCTCTGGAATCAACCGACATCATACGCCTGCAGGTGGATGCAGAGAATCAGCTCTGGGTGCTGACTCCCGGGGGTGTTCAGAGCATGCCTCTGCCCACCGATTGGCTAGGTACGAACGATCTAAGGGATTGGGCCAGGGCCTATATGAGTGCGAGCTACTGGGAGCTGGGAGACTATCAGATCACCGGCATGGAGATCGACCAGCGTGGGAACCGCTGGTTCCTCTCAAACAATGCCGGCGTCCACGTCCTGCAGACCAACGGTGTCTGGATGAACGGTGGATACGGATTCCATACCGGTAATTCGGAGATCCTTGACGACCAGGTATACTCCGTCGCCTTCAACGCCATGGAGGGGCTGGCATACATCTCCACGAGCAAGGGGCTTTCACTATTCAATACCCCCTTTGCCAATCCCAGAGAGAACTACGAGACGATATTCGTATATCCGCAACCTTTCGATCCCGTGAAGCACGGGGAACTGGTCATTCAGGGACTGATGGACAATTCCACCGTGAAGATCCTCAGCATCAGTGGAAAGGTGATTCGTGAACTGGACGCCTTCACAGGTGGAGTTCAGGGCTTTGAGGCGCATTGGGACGGTCGGGACAAGGCCGGTGATATTGTCGGGAACGGTGTATACATCCTGTTCTTTTACAATGAGGACGGTAATTCCGCCAGCCAGAAGGTAGCCGTACTCAGGGATTGAGCCTACGGGGTGCTGCCCCAGACATTATGGATCTGAAATAAAGAACCCCGGGATTAGCCCGGGGTTTTCAGTGCAGTAGTATTTCCTGACAGGTCACTCCAATTCTGTCAGATAGCGTTCAGCCTCGATGGCAGCCATGCAACCATTCCCAGCTGCCGTAATGGCCTGGCGGTACACATGGTCGCGCACGTCACCACAGGCATAGACGCCCGGGATATCCGTGGCGGTGGAATCCGGTTTGGTGACAAGATAACCATTCTCATCAGTGGCCAGTTTGTCTTTGAAGATACTGGTGTTGGGAATGTGGCCGATAGCCATGAAGACACCATCGATAGGCATTTCTCGGGTCTCACCGCTCTGTGTGTCCTTCAGAACGACCCCGGTGACGCCGCCCTGGTCCACCTCGCCAATAATATCCTCGATGGTAGAATTCCAGAGGACCTCAACCTTGGGATTTTCCAGAACACGCTTCTGCATGATCTTCGATCCGCGGAATTCATCCCGTCGATGGACCAGATAGACCCTGGATGCGAACTTGGTGAGGAAGCCGGCTTCCTCCAGCGCAGAGTCCCCACCGCCAACAACGATGACTTCCTTGTCCCGATAGAAGAACCCATCACAGGTTGCACAGGCGGAGACACCAAAGCCCATGAGCTTCTGCTCGGCCTCCAGGCCAAGCCAGCGGGCCGAGGCCCCCGTGGCAATGATCACTGTATCTGCTGTGTATGTCTTGTCGCCCACGTTCACTTTGAAAGGACGACTTTCCAGGTCGACGTCAGTGACATATTCGAATTTTGAATCTGCCCCGAAACGAACTGCCTGTTTGCGCATGACATCCATGAGTTCCGGACCCTGGATCCCGTTTTCGAATCCCGGATAATTTTCAACTTCCGTGGTGATGGTAAGCTGACCACCGGGCTGATCCCCCTCAAAGATGATCGGCTCCAGATCTGCACGAGCCGCATAGATGGCTGCAGTCAGCCCTGCGGGTCCGGATCCGACGATAATGACCTTACGATGATTCTGTTCTGACATTGTTCCTCCGCTGAACATGCAATCTTGTATTCAATTCTTTCAGTGCCCAAATAACAACACATTTGATTCTGAACTGTCGGATAGGTTACAGACTGATCAGGAACCACCGACCGTATCCACCTCAATACCGAGATCATCGATCTTGCGATAGAGACTGCTGAGGCCGATACCCAGGACCTCGGCGGCTTGGGCTTTGTCACTCCCTTCGCGGTTCAACACGCTGATGATGTGCTGCTTCTCGAAGGAACGTGATGCTTCCTTGAGGTTATCGGGGTACTGGGAGGTGGTAAGCTCAAAGGTCCTCTGGGGCAGATCTTCCATACCGATGGAATCACCGTCACACAGCAGGACCGCGCGCTCAACGATATTCTCCAGTTCGCGAACCTCTCCCTTCCAGTTGTAATTGATCAACGCTCGCAACGCTTCATTGTCGATGCCCATGACCCGGCGTTTCAATTCCTCATTGTACTTGTTGATGAAATGCTTCACCAGCAGGGGAATGTCATCCTTGCGCTCAGCAAGGGCAGGGAGGTAGATCTCAATGATGTTCAAACGGTAGAAAAGGTCCTCGCGGAAATTGCCATTCTCGACCTCCTTTGCCAGGTCCCGGTTGGTGGCGGCAATGAGTCGGACATTGATGGGAACGTGTGCATTGCTGCCCAGGGGTTTGATCTCCCGAGTCTCGATGGAACGCAGCAATTTCACCTGGACCTGCAGCGGTATCTCGCCAACCTCGTCCAGGAAGAGTGTACCGCCTGATGCTGCCTTGAACACTCCATCCTTATCGCGGACAGCGCCGGTAAAAGCGCCCTTCTTGTAGCCAAAGAGCTCCGACTCGAAGAGCGTTTCAGGGATGGCGCCACAGTTGATGGCCACGAATGGGCGGCTCTCCCGCTCGGAGCGTGAGTGGATCGCCCGGGCCACCAGCTCTTTGCCGGTACCCGACCGGCCGGTGACCAGAACCGTAGAGGTGGACGGTGCGACACGATCGATGAGATGATACATCTTCTTCATCGCTTCACTCTCACCGACAATATGTTCGAAATTGTACTGTGCCGAGATCTCCTTCCGTAGAAAACGTACTTCCCGGATGAGAGAGCGGTGCTTCTCGAGATTCCTCAACCTCAGGATCAATTCGTCGAAATCCAGGGGTTTCAGCATGTAGTCGACTGCGCCATGATGTAACGCATCGATAGCAGATTCAGTGGATCCGTAGGAGGTGATGAGGATAACAAAGGTATCCGGTGCGCTTTCCTCCACATGGCGCAGCAGCGTCATTCCATCCAACTCAGGCATCTTGATGTCCGAGATGATGATATCGAAATGGTTCTCCTCGAGCATCTCCTGGGCCACTTTGCCGTTCTCCGCCGTGTAGGCCAGGAAGCCCTCGTCCGTCAGCAATTCATTCAGCGATTCCCGGATTTCCTGTTCATCATCTACAATGAGAACCGATGTTTCCATTCTATTTACTCCTTGGGTAATTGGATCTTGAAGGTGGCGCCATGCCCGGGTTCACTTTCAACACTGAGCTCACCCTGCATACTCTTGATGATACCGTGACTGACACTGAGCCCCAGACCGGTACCTTCGCCGATCTTCTTGGTGGTGAAGAAAGGTTCGAAGATCTTGTCCATTACGGCTTCATCCATGCCAGGGCCGTTATCACTTACCGAGATGTTGACTTCCTGCCCATTCTGGGAACTGGAAATGGTGACAGTATCTCCGCGTTCTTTCAGGGCATCGAATGCGTTCACCAGCAGATTGACGATGACCTGGTGCAATTTGTCCGGAGAAGCCTTGATCTGGGGCAGATCCTCCAGCTGGAGGTCGATCTTGACCTTCTGGCTGCGATTGTCGTAGCTCATAAGTCCCACTGCGGATTGTATGACGTCATTGATCTGTACTGCACGGAGATCGGTTGCCTGGGGCCGTGTAAAATCCACCAGTTCATGTACGATCTTGGTAATTCGTTCGATGTTGCTCCGAATGCGGTTCAGCTTGCTGTGGTATTCCGTATTGGCCAGGCGGCGTTCCAGGAGCTGTACCAGCGAGCTGATCGAGGTGAGGGGATTGCCGATCTCATGCGCCACGCCGGCTGCAAGCTGCCCCACAGTTGCCAGACGGTCAGATTGCCTCATCTGGTGCTCGATCTTCCGTAATTCCGAAATGTCACGGATGATCTGGGAGCGACCGATGATCTCACCATTTGAAAGCAGAGCCGTCTCTGTGAGATTCACCTGGATATGGCGTCCCTGTCTGGTAATCCGTTCCGTCTGATAATTCTTGACCTCGCCGGTATGTGTAATGCCGTAGGCCAGACACAGTAATTCACCCATTTCGATCAGCTCATCGGGGATCATCATACCGATGGATTGTCCGATAGCCTCGTGGGCAGTCCAGCCGAACAGTCTTTCCGCGCCCATGTTCCAGCTCTGGATGCGATTATCAAGTCCCACGGTGATGATGGCGTCAGCGGAATTCTCCACGATGTTCCGATAGCGGGATTCCGTGAGGGAAATCTGGTTCTCGAACTGGATTCTGAAATGATACAGGGTCCAGAGAGCCCAGCCGATGAGCAGGACACCGATGAGTATTCCTCGGGTGAGCAACAGGGATTTGAAAGTAACATCGTCCAGGTGGTGGAAGTAACGATCCTCAAGGATCTCCCAGACACCCAGGACGAAAAGCAGGATACTGCCACTGGCCAGGAGCAGCCAGCCAAGGCGGATGGAACGGGCGGTGACAGCCAGATTCTTGAAGAGCTCCTGCATTCCGATGAAGATAATTCTCAATAATGAGAATGCTAGAGAAATTGGGATTTTTATAGTCCTGAATCACTAATGCGAGGCATTAGCAAAAAACATTTGTCACCGCTGACCCCCCGCTTATATTCATGCCGCTTTTTAGGGTTAGAAGTCGTATTCTTTTACCGGGAATTCGTAATCCGTAATTCCGAATTCTTAAGTAAATACGGGGCCTTAGCTCAGCTGGGAGAGCGCTTGACTGGCAGTCAAGAGGTCAGCGGTTCGATCCCGCTAGGCTCC
>CAYVVT010000014.1:0-79602 GCA_964454335.1 uncultured Lentisphaeria bacterium
AGTCTCTCTTAGATTTTATGCAAATCTGTGCCAAAGGTTAAAAAAACGAACAGTCCAACCTTGTGCAGGAATTCGATGCCGGAGTCGATATCCTGAATGGCTTCGGGGAGGCGGCGCTGCTTCAAGAGGAGTTTGGTTTTCAGGATCATCGATCGGCCATAAGCCTGTTCGTTGTCATACTGTGTACCGATGTCAGCCAGCATCTGGATAAGGCGGTCTGCATCCTCGAAGTTGCCTCTCTCGGGTTTCGTGAGACCGGCATAATGGGTGGTACTGGCCGCCACAAAGGTCTCGCCGACCCGCAGGGCTTCACGGATATGATTGACGTAAAGATCCATCTCATCGTTCCAGTTGCCTGAAAGGCTGTCGTAGAGCAGGGAGATGGTGAACAGATCGGCCTTCATTCGGGGATCATCTTCCTGCTGATTCTCATTGGCGAGATCAATGGCCTTCTTCGCCAGGCGAAACGAGACCCCCGTCAGGGTCAGGGACAGTCCCAGCAAACCCAGGAATGTAGCCCCGGACTCCACCTTCCGTATGTCATACTTCTTCAGCTGGTTGATGAGACGGAAGATCCATAGCGAGAGACGTGCGGGATCAAGACTCGCAGTGGCGGCGCACCATATCCGACGGAGTGCAAAGTACTCATTCTCCCTTTCGCCGGGGACGCGCTTCGGTCGTTTACCCCCAGGCAGATAGAGGAAGCCCAGGACTTTCACAAAATTATACAGGATCGCCAGGATGGTATGGATCTTATTCCGTGGTTCCCTGTCACCCCGGATCCTGAAATAATTCTCCGAGTGTTCGATGGTTCCTTCCACCAGACCCTTAGCCCAGTAAGCGTAGGCGGTGTTCCTTTCCAGCATGGCGATCCTGCCCGGATCCCCATCGTCCTCTGACTTGTCGATATACAGCGACAATGCTTCCTGGTAATAGTGCAGGGCTTCGGCAGAGGCTGCCGAGCGCATGGCTTCCTCACCTGCTTTGACGAGGTATTCATCGGCCTTCTCGAGGTCGCCTCCCTGGCTGAAGTGCAGGGCCAGCAGACCATAGTTATCAGATAGGCGATCTGCGAATACGTGTTCAATGGCCCTGGCGGTCTTCAGATGCAGTTCCTTCCGGGTTCCCAGCAGGATCGATTCGTAGGTCACCTCCTGGATCAGCGGTTGTTTGAAATAATATTCAGGATCATGCGTTCGACCTCCCTTCTCAAGCAACTGGATCTCAGAAAGGTGGTTGAGACGGTTGTCGATATCCGGTATCCCGCTCTGCACTTCAGAAAGAACTTTATAGTGGAAGTTTCGCCCCATTACAGAGGCGACCTTCAACAATGACTTATTCTCATGGCCCAGTCTGTCAATGCGGGTCATCAGGACATCATTGATGCTGTCCGGAATGACCACCGAATCGATCTTGGAGGTGGTGACGATCTTTCCTTCCTTGACTTTGACGGCTGCAGCATCCACGAGGGAGCGTCCGACCTCCTCGATGAAGAAGGGATTGCCCTGGGCACGCCTGCTGATCCGGGAGCGGACCTCAGGTGGGAAATCCTGTTTGCCCAGCAGATTTGAGATAAGTGCGTCGCTCTGAGTTCCACTCAAGGGATTCAAGTCGATTTGCTTATGGTAATCCGCAAACCGTTCGGTGACCGAATCGAGGATCTTGTCACTCGAACGTTCATAGCCCGGTCGCAGAATATTGATGAACAGGATGGCTTCATTCTCCACCAGGGTGAAGATGGAATTCAGCAGTTCAATGGACGATGTATCAGACCAGTGCAGATCCTCCATGACCAGGATGATAGGGCTGATCCGGGCTGAATGGGCGATGAGATCCTTGAAATTCTTCATGATCAGGCGCTCGAGACCTTCGCTGCCGATCCCTTTCAACCGCTGAGCGTATGTACCCGTCAATTTTATCCCCATGAGGGTCGCCACGAAGGGCAGGATCTCCTGGCCTTTGTCCGGTTCGATCCTGTTTATTGCTGTTCCAAGTTTGCGCGTCTGCTCCTCGTCATCATCCTCCCGGGTGATCTGTGCCCAGTTTCTCAGGATATCGACAAAAGGATGGAAGCTCAGGTTCTGGCCGATGGAGATGGCCCGTCCCATGATGAAGTTGGTGTTCTCGACCTCAGGGATCCGCTTCAATTCTGCCACGAGCCTGGATTTGCCTATGCCGGCCTCTCCCACGATGTTGACTATGGCACCCTGCCCCTGATGCAGTTTTCGGACAAGGTCCTTCAACTGTGCCATTTCATCATCTCGGCCTACCATATCGGAGAAGAGTAGACGCTCGCTCCCCAGTTCCGCACGATGGAGCTTCTCCTTCTGCGAACGCAGCTCATAGACCTTTACCGGCTGCTGTTTGCCCTTGATGATGATGGGGGTTAATTCACGGTAATCGAAATCATCCCGGGTGAAGGCGTAGGTCTTTGGGCCTACGAATATCTGGTCCTTCCCCGAAGCATCCTTGTAGCCGGAGGCGATATTCACAGTATCCCCCATCACCGTATATTCCTGCTTCCGGGTGGATCCCACAGCCCCGGCGATGACGATCCCGGTGTTGATCCCGGCATGGATCTTCAGGGGTTTCACCAGTCGTTCCATCATGCTGAATTCATCGAGTTTCTTGCGCATCTCAATAGCGGCATTGATGCATTTCTGGGGAGCATCCTCGATGGCTAGTGGTACCCCGAAGCTGGCCATGATGCAGTCACCGATAAATTTGTCAACCGTGCCTTCATGGTTCTCGATGATGGTACTCATCATATCGAAGCACTTGTTCATGAGTACCGTAACCTCTTCCGGATCCATGGTTTCGGACATGGCCGTAAAACCGGCGATATCGGCAAACATTACCGTAGCCTGGCGACGTTCACTTTCGCTGGAGTGATCTAGAGTTACCGTAACACACCCCCATGGTATTGCGGGTTCACCATCTGAATGACTTTATAGACGAATTTTCCGACGCGGCTAAGATAAGCTGCGGGAATTAATCTAACAGCAGCGAAACGCGATGATCCCCCAAAATTAGTGAGTTTCTCAATCACCCGAACGCAGATACAACAGCAGGGACACATAGCGCAGCAACAGACGGGGATCAATCTTTCCCGACAGATAATCCACACTGAATTTCCGATGCAGTTCTCGGGGCATGCGGGGATGGCCCTTTTTGATCTGATTGTCGAAAAGATCATGATCCTGCTGAGTCTTGATGATGGCAACCGGACTGAAATACTGTTCCATGCGCTGGTCTGTCCGCGGATTGGCCTTTCGCGCAGAGGTGAACAGGTCCTTCTTGAGCATGTTCGCAAAAACAGTCTTGAGCCTGTACATGAAGGCAGAATCTGAAGGACTCCCAAAGCTGCCGGCACGGCGGATGTCCACCAGGTCCGGGTGGAACTGCTTGAACAGCCGGTTATACAATCCGTGGGCAAAACGCTGGGATTTGGGTGTCTCCTGTGAGAGATCGAATATCCTGTAGTCAGTGAAAGGCAGCAGCACCTGGCAATAGGTATTCATGGCGATGGGGCATACCGCCATGAGGTTACGCGCCTCGGTCATGATCTTCAGCCTTTCCTTGAGGTCACTGTCCCTGGTACATCCGCGGGTCCAGCGATCAACCAGCGATTCGAATCCGGATCGAACCTCGTCAATGTAGGTCTGGCCGAGATATGGGAGTAGCTCGCTATCGGATAGGGCTTGTGCATCCTCGTGGAATAGCTCATCCACGTATTCAGCAGTGGAGGCCGGTTTCGTAAAATACTTGTCATTCTGGGGGAAAAGATATCCCAGTATACCATTGAAGCCCGTGGGCGCTTCTTCATAATAGGCATCTCCAAGGATCTCAGCACCCAGGAATCCATCCAGGTAAAGTTCCGGTGCGATACCCTTGACACGGGAACTCAGGTGCATGAGATGGGCATGTTCCAGGCTGGCAACGGTACGGAATTCCAGAGCCAGCCGGTCCGCATACTGGGAAACGGTATCGGCCGGGAATTGGTCATTGGCCAGCAGCACGGTCAAACTCTTGGCGACATTCTTGGCCAATTTGTTCTCGGGTGTCAACGCCACGGCGAAGTTGAGGATGGTGGGATCCCTATGATTCAAATAAGCCGCCAGGAGTCGAGTATTATAACCCCCGCTGAGACCCAGCATGATCTTCCTGGATTGGATACGCTTGAAGAAACGGATGAAGAAGTCGGCCCATTTGTTGAGAAAATCCACATCTTCCGTGCGTCGGGGCGGGTAAGCCGGCAGGTCACGCGGGATAAGCTTGGGCTCGGTGGTACCAGCCTGTAGTTCAATGGACTCGCTGGCCGCCAGGCGCTGGACATCCTTGAACAGCGAAGGTGCTGCCGGTAGATAGCCATACTTGAGAAATTCATAGATGGCGGCCTGGTTCACTACGGTCTGTGACTGCAGGTTGAATTGATTGTTGCTGAAGAAGCACTTTTCCTCGTCCGGGATGAAGTAGAGGGGTAAGAGACCCAATCGGTCGTTCAAGATGACCAGCTTTCCACTCTGCTTGTCGATGACGAAGAGATTAAACATACCCCCGGAGATCTCGGATTCCGCAACCTCGAGTCCCTTTTTCTCCAGCCGGTCCAGGAATGCCTTAAGATTGGAATGCCCACTGTAGGAATTGGATACATCCGTGTAGAAAAAACCGTCCAGCAGCAGCTGATACTGTTCACTCTCAAGTTCGTGCCAGTTCTTCAAACTACCGCTGTCAGGATAGAACAATGTCAGCTTGTCGGTGATGACCTTGGCACTCACAGTGGAAATATTCAGGTCGACGGGTTTTCCGGAGAGGATGAGATAGCTGCCTTCAAGCACTCTTACCCGATTCTCAGAAGGATTTTCAGTCTGCTGCGGATCGTACATTTTTTTACTCTCTCTGATGAATGAGGCTGAATTTAAGTGAGACGCTTCTGGCATCCAAATCCTGATGGATATGCTCTGCCGGGATGCTTTCAGCTATTCAGCCCTGGTCCTTACCGATTGCAGGAAATAGTAACCGTTCGACCTCAATGTGAACAGCATAGCGAAGAAAGCGAGTGATCGATCCTGCTGATCCTAAATTCCTTCGTCTGGACTACCAGGAGGTTGAGGGCATGGAACTGAATGAAGCACTTTCGATCCTGAAATTTATTTCCATCACTTTACTGCTGCTGTTCGCCGTCTTTCTCATCTCCCAAAGATCCGGGAATCGTACCGCCCATCTGTTCCTGGCTGGCTTCATCACCGCGCGCTTCCTCATTCTGGCAAATATGCTCATCTGGGAGTATGATATCGTACTCAGGCTTCCTGATCTGGCGTATCTGTTCAAACCCGTTTTATTCCTATACGCACCTTTTCTTTATATGTATACACGTTCAGTTGTCCAACCGGATTTCAGACCCCGAAGAATTGACAGCCTGCATTTCCTACCGGCACTCGTTCAAGTGGGATTCATTCTGCTGGCCTACCACTCTCATCCACATTTAGTTAAAATCGAAATGCTGTACTCCGGCGCAATCAATGCTTCATGGATCAGTTCCCCACTCCTGTTGTATTTCCAGAACCTGTGTTACGCCATAGGCTGCGGTGTGGTCCTTTACAGCGCATATCATGATCGCAAGACACCGCATTCTGATCAGGAGCGGGAGCAGTTGAACTGGCTGGCCTACCTTCTCATCGCCTTCTTCATCTGGAAAGGGATCTTCATCTCAGGCTATCTTAGCGGCATCATTCCCGATGGTCCGGTCCACGGGGCTTTCCAGTTGTTCATTGAGACAGGCTTCCTCGTATATGTTGGATTGATGATCTTCAAAGCGCTCCAGCACCCGAGTATTTTCCGCTATAGCCCACTGCTTCGGAAATACCGTACCTCACCATTGGATGAATTAAAACTGATTGAATTCCGCAAGCGCATCACCGATCTGATGGAGCAGGAAAAGTTATATCTCAATCCCTCCCTGAGTCTAGAAAACCTTGCCAAGCGTTCGGCCATCAAGGCCCGTTACATTTCCCAGGTGCTGAACCAATCCGCCAACCAGAATTTTTATGATTTCGTGAACCAATACCGTATCGAGGAATCGAAACGCCTGCTTTCGGATCCGGATGACAACGGGCGCACGATCCTGAAAGTCCTATACGACGTTGGATTCAACTCCAAATCTTCCTTCAATACGGCCTTCAAGAAGTATGTGGGCATGACCCCGAAGCAATACCAGGCTATTACCAGGAACTAGATCCCCAAAAAACGTTCGTTTACATCTAGCCGGACGACCCTGTCTGTATTCACACCTATCATTTCGGGTATTTAGCATGAAATGATGCCAGAGAGGAGGCAGGTATGGTATACCGACTGCACATGAGAGCGTTAAGCATTGTGGGATTGCTGTTCCTGGGATCCCTCAGTTTTCTCCACGCGGATCCTGAGATCCGGATCCACTATTTAGGTCATGCTTCATTCCTGCTGGAGTTTGACAACGGTATCTCAGTACTCACGGACTTTGGCAGATCCAACGCCTGGGGACTGAACAGCCCGATCTACGACCTGATGGGTTTCACGCCGACCATCCTCACTTACTCACATCAACACTCGGATCATTATGACACCACGAGAACCCCGGAGGGCGTCGAGATTATTCTCCTCGAAACGGGATCGCTCGATTCTCTCGGACTTGTTATCGAAGAGGTGGGGGTTTGCGAGTCCATCGTCGATAACGTCAGCAGCACGGCTTTCATATTCAACTATGCAGGATTCAGGATCTGTCACCTCAGCGATGCCCAGGCCGATATCATGGCCATAGCCGATCCTGAGCAACAGGCGCATATCCAGGAGATCTTTCCCGAGCAGTTTGATCTGTTACTGATGACCATCGAGGGGGTGGATCAATTCATTCCCGAGGCTGAGATGTTCGTAGACCTCTTGCAGCCTAAGAGGATCATTCCCATGCATTACTGGTCGGAATCTTACAAGAACTTCTTTCTGCGTTACCTGGAAGGACCCACCTCCACGACCTATAACATAATTACGACAAACTCACCCAGCTTTACATTGTCATCTCAGGATCCTGATGTTTCTCCGGTGGAGGTCATCAGTCTTTCCCCGGCGAACTACCTTCCCCTCGATATCAAAGATAATGGCCGTCCTCAGAAGCCCGCTGGATCACACCTGGATCAGAATTGTCCCAATCCATTTAATCCGGGTACGCAAATTCGTTACGAGCTGTACGAACCTCAGGCTGTGAGACTGGCATTGTATGATCTCCGGGGCCGGCTGGTACGACTATTTCAGTTGGGACGGCAGCATGCATCAGCATATGATGTGTACTGGGACGGCCTGGACCTGCTGGGAGAGCCGGCCGGTTCGGGGATCTACATCTGCCGCTTGGAAACCAGTACCGGCTCCCAGACCATAAAACTCATACTGATGGAATGAGTTGATCTACATGTACAGCTTGGTGATCGGGAGACAAGCTACCGTCAGCATCTTCTTC
This sequence comes from uncultured Lentisphaeria bacterium, assembly GCA_964454335.1. GTDB lineage: Bacteria > Fidelibacterota > UBA8477 > UBA8477 > JABMPR01 > CAYVVT01. The sequence continues at coordinate 7,490 of CAYVVT010000014.1, forward strand.
ATGATGCCTACATCAGATTTCCAGATGGTTTACCTGTTGTGATCCTAGAAATGAAAATTGGACCCATCCCCGAATGAACTGCTGCCGCTGAATGCGTTATCCACAGCGACGAGTAAGACCATTGATAATATGACTGCAACGAAAATGCATACGATCGTACCCCCGCCTTTCTGCTTCTCAATGGGAATGAAGATGCCAGTACATTCAAAATAGCAGTCTACGTATTCGGCAGCCGCCTCGTTCGACTCGTACATATCCATTATCATGGAAGCCGTTCTGATGATGCCGTGCTCGGCATCGTACTGCGCTCGATGGCAGGGCGTTGTGTCGCCCTGCGCGTCCAAGGTCGGATCATCTGCCCGGAGAAGGGAGCCGCCTTCTGCGGGCATCAGACTCGATATTGAGATCAGAAAGAGCAGGAAGTATTTAATCGCCTTTGGCCGTATCAGAATGCTCATATGAACTCCGCGCACTCCAATTGTCCTGGTCTCCGGGGCTGTCAGCGGATCAGGAGAACAGGTTGTCGAAATTCGCTACTTCCACCCCTTGCGTGGTGGTGAAGCTGATGCCGGTTGCCTTCGTCAGTGCGATGGATGTCTGCATGGCCGCCTCCGCCGAGGGTAGATCAGCAATGATGATGAGATCCGGCTCACCCAGCAGGGCATAGATACTCCTCACCTTACCGCCGACTTTCTCCACCAGCTCCACGGCCTGCTGGGTACGATCGGAACTGATATCGTCCATGGCTTCGGTTGTGTAGGTTCCAAACATGATGAAGATGGACATGTGGATCCTCCTTTTCTCGTCAATAATCTGTTCATGCCTGTAGGAAGGCGTGTGATTGGAATAATTTAAACCGAGGACACCCAACACCAAAGCCCCGGCCTCATTTACGATCCAGGTTCCCATGGCTTGCAGACCAGCGGATTCGTAGTTAACCTTGTATGGGATGACTCTGGATCCCGGCAGTTCTTCGCACAGTCATAAAAGACCCACTCGGGCGAGCCTGGCCTGGTGACAATATCGTTGTTTCAGCGAGCACCAGGCACCGGAATGGCCTTTTGCCAGATCTGGTTCGCGGGGTGGCCCAGCGGACGAAGGAGCGGATCATGACCGGCCGATCTATACAGCACACAATCCTTTTATATTTGATTCTTACGGTTTCAGCCTCGATCCTGGCAGGCCAGGAAAACACTGCCATACTCTTTTGTTCGGACCGTGATGGTGATAACGATATCTATATGATGGATCCAGATGGCTCTGGCGTGGAGATCCTCCTGGAGAACGATTCAGACGAATATGGTCTGGCGGTAGCACCTGATGGATCCCAGGTTGCCTTTGTGTCCGACATTGCCGGAAATGCGGACATCTACATTTTGGATCTCGAGAACGGATCCGTGGAATGCATCATTGACAATCCTCAGGCCGATTTCATGCCCACCTGGTCTCCAGACGGAACGGTCCTGACCTTCGTTTCAGAAGCTGACGGAGATCGGGAGATCTATCATTATTTCAACGACGATTCCATTCAACAACTGACTGACAATGATGTCCTGGACGATCTACCGGATTGGTCGCCGGATGGCTCCCAGATCCTTTTCTGTACTGATCGAACAGGTAGCACTGACATCTGGGTCATGGATGCCGATGGCGGAAATCCCGAGCCGGTTACCAGTGGCAGCGTTGGCGATTTCATGCCCGACTGGTCTCCAGACGGATCGCTCATCGTCTTTGAACGGTATATCGGCCCCTTCCTGGAACTATTTATCATGGATGCGAATGGAGGCAATATCGAGCAGTTGACCTTCCAGCGTAATGATTGTCACGAACCGGAGTGGTCAGCAGACGGTGATCTGATCCTCTTCGTCGCCCGTCCCCTGGGGAATTATGAGATCTTCACCATCGACCCGGACAATCCCTCTACATCCACTGTGAATCTCACCAACAATCCGGCCATGGACTGGGCCCCTTCCTGGAGGAGTCCGGCGGCGGTGAATGTAGCTAAAGCCCATCAACCTGCGGGTCTGGAACTGATCCGGGCGTTTCCCAACCCCTTCAACATGGAACTCACCATCCAGTTCAGGCTGGACCGCTCCACCCGATTGCGATTGAGTATCAGCGATATTTCTGGTCGGGAGGTACTCCTGTTGGGCGAACGATTTTTCAACGTGGGTGAGAATGAGTTGACCTGGTCCGGCCTCGGTAGCAGCGGGCACAGTGTTGATTCAGGTGTTTATTTCCTGCATCTGGCTGCTGATGATATGCGGCTCGCGACCAAACTCATACTGATGAAATAGACAAGTTTTCCGCTTACCGGCTCTGACAGTGATCCCCTTTCTGATCCTGAAAGTTATTCAGACTGCAGCGGCGCAGTGATATCGCGTTTGAAGCTGGATCTCAAGGCCAGCGCTATCCAGAAGGAGCCGTTCACCAACATGACCCCTGCCAGGATCAGGACGAAGGTGAGGGCCTGCCCTGCATCCGCGTGAGTAAGCACCGGGAGGATCGAGATGATGGCGGCCAGCGAACCGATGAACAGCCCCGGTAGCAGGTTCAGCAACTGTTCGCTGTAGATGATCCACCCGACTCGTTTCCGGGTGTAACCGACGGCCTGGAGTAATGCCAGTTCCCAGCGGCTTTCCAGCAAGGTTCTCAGAACAACGGCACCCAGACCAAAGGTTCCGATGAGCAATCCAAGACTTCCCAGCATCAGGAATATGGAGAGATAGGTGTTCTGTACGGCGCCGAATACCACCAGCCGTTCTCCGGTGCCTCCGATGAGAGGTCCCAGATCATGCAGGGAGATCTCGAGCTGGCGTGTGACCGCTGCGGGATCCGGAGTGTCCGCTAGAAAGACGCTGTATCCGTTCCGCGATGGGAAGTAGCGCTCAAAATCACGCTCAGCGATGATCACATGTCCCTGGAAAACGGAATTTGCCAGTCCGCCCACCAGAACCATGGCCAGCCTGGCTCCTGCATCGTCCTCATAGAACAGGGTATCCCCCAGTCCCAGACCGAATCCCCACTGGATCACACTCATATCAGCTACGGCGGGAACAACACCATCTCCAAAATCCTGCTCCAGCACATCCCAACCGGAGGATCCAGGGAGATCCTCAAGCAGTCTGATAAAATTGAACCGGTCCTGAAGTAATGCCGGACTTACACCCAGGATCTGGGGCTGCTGTACCATATTCAGGTTCAGACAACTGCCATCGTCTCCTGATCTCTTTCTGAATTTCACAATCTCTGGGTCCAGCGGCGAACTAGCGGAAGCGGATCCTTGTCCAGCACGCATGGTCTGATCATCGAGTACCGGCAGCGTCGTTTCAATGAAAAGGTCGAATCCACCCGTCCCGGATCGCCTGTCCTGACTGTCCCGGGTGGGATCCTGGTGGTTCAACCCCACGGAAACGACGATGAAGATCCCCAGAACCAGGAGACTGATGGTGGCCAGGTTCCGGCCGGATCGTCTGCTCCAGTTCTGAAGAATGACAGATGATAGTCCGAAGCGGTCAACATTTGCCCTGTGCCTGATCTCATGCATGACAAATGTGCAGGCATACAGTCCCAGGAACAGCAACAGGATAGCAGCAGTGTAGAAAACGGCCAGACCTGCATGTCCATCTGCGTAGTGCTTCCACAGAAGGCTGAGGAGAGCAAGGGTGACAAGGATGAGGACAGCAATGTGCTTCCCTCTGCGCCGGCCCCAGCCAGCAGGATCCCGGATACTGGCTGTCTCTGCCAGACTCAAATGCTGTCTGGACTGCCGGCGGATCACGATCCAGATGGTGACAAATGAGAGCAGAAATCCCGCAATCACGCCGATAGCGATGTTCGCTGCGTTGACCTGCAGGGTGAAATCTGAGAATCCCACCGCATCGCGCCAGAATGAACCCAGGCCATACAGGATGAAGCGGGAGTACTGGATGCCGATCACGGCTCCCAGCACGCCTCCCAGGAGAGATAATGTGAGTCCCTCTGCCAGACGCAGGTTCCGGATCTGAGTGGGCAGAAAGCCCAGAGCCTGCAACTGTCCCGTTTCATCCCTGCGTTGATCAGTATTGAAGATAAACAGCAGGGTTGTGAGCAGGCCTGCTGCCACGATGATGAAGAAACTGAGCCCGATGAACAACTGGCCGAAATCGACGCTGGCCTCACTGGCTGAAACCGCGTTCTGCAGTACAGGTTCAAAAGTCAGCCCCCACGAGCCTTCTGTCAGAGCAGCATTGATCTCATCATGGAGCTGCGGCCAACGCGGCGCTGGATCATTGAAGCGGATGGCAGTGAGTTCACCATACTTGTTGCTCCAGAGCTCCTGAGCGGTAGCCAGGGCGATGAATGCTTTGGGAGTCCCCCGGTATAGGTCCCAATAGGTCTCATCCTGATCCCGGATGGAAGCCAGATCGATGGGTATGCCGGGATGCCATTCCATACAGCTTTCAGCATCAGCCAGACCCGGAAAGGCAGGCATGAGGTGTGGATCAGCAGCAGCACCTGCAATTGGAACGATCTGTTTCAACAGAAAGGCGTGTTCACGCTGGACCAGTTCATTCCGAGCATCAAGCGCGTAATACGATAAGCGGACACTGTCCCCGGGAATGACCCGGAGCTCCTGCGCGGTCCAGTCGTTCAGAACGATCTCGTCACCTTCCAGGACAAGGGTGTCCAGCCTGGACATACCTGCAACGAATGAGTATGGGACTTTGAGGTCATGCCCGCTTATCTCATTGACAAAATAGCTCAAGACCTTTTCTGACACGCTGGACACCTCGGACATAGCCCGTGAGATCCGGTGATTGAGAAAGATCTGGTCACTGATCAACTCAATACGCCCCAGTTCCGGGAGTTCTCTGAGTGAGAGGTTCAGATCTTCCGGTGCCAGGACCTCTTTCAGGCTTCTGTTCAATTGTTCGGTGGACAGCCCGTCCCGGGATTGACAGATGATCGTATTGATCCTGGCGGCACTTCCAGTCTTTCCGGCCAGCAGCTCCCGGTCCATGAATATGTTGTTGGGTACAAACTGGTTCGATCGCAGGCTGAAGCGGCCCAGTTGATCATCCTCCAGTACCGCAGCCACCTCAACTGCCATCTGGATGGAACGGTTGGCCTTGCTTACCACCGGGGATTCCAGGGGCAGGATGGCGTTATTCTCAACACTGAGGATCAACTCATGGTCGATTTCAAGTTCAAGCAGATCAGCCACCCTGCGGCTTACAGCAATCCGATTACCGCTGATATCGGCAGGGAAACCAATTCCTGGGGCAAAGGAGTGAAAGTGCTCATCGATCCCCCAGACCTGGACCTGATTGAGCCGTTGCTGGGCGTGGGTCTGCAAGCTACCTGAAAGATGCAGCAGGCCTGAACTTGTAACAGAGCCGTTCCGGGCTACCAGGGTGGCCAGCTCAGAACGAAAGGTGCCATGATCCGATACAAGGGCATGGTGCGTTTTCCCAAGTCGTTTCATGGAAAGATTCAGAAGGCTGGTCCTCACGGAATCGCCTGCGATGAGGGCGCCTACCAATACCGCAGTGGCGATTACCGCACCGGTAATGACGCCCAGATTGGTCCGCCAGTAATGCCTGAGACTGCTGAGAAGGTATGGGAAGAAGCGTCCCATGAGGATCAGATCCGATTCAGTCTTCCGTTTGTCAGGAGATGTTTGACCTTGATCTGTTCTGCCAGTTCTACTGAATGGGTAACCACGATCAAAGCCACGGCCTCCTCATGGTTCAGCTCCAGGAGTAAATCCATAAGGGCCCCTGCTGTTTTCTGATCAAGAGAGCCCGTGGGCTCATCCGCCAGCAGGAGTTTCGGAGTGTTGATCAGGGCCCTGACCACTGCAGCACGCTGACATTCGCCACCGGACAACTGACCGGGACGATGATCCTTGCGCTGCAGAAGGTCAACACGGGTGAGCAGCTTGATGGCCCGTTCCCTCAATGCTGCGGCATGTTCCTTTTCATAAAATGCCAATGCAGGCATAAGGACGTTCTCCAGCAGGGTCAATTGGGGCAGCAGGAAATGCTGTTGAAAGACGAATCCGATCTCCTGGTTCCGGTAATAGGCCAGTTCCCGGGAGTTCAGATCATTGAGATCACGACCATTGAACAGGACCCTACCACTGTCCGCTTCCGTAAGGGCGCCCATAACATTCAGCAGGGTGCTCTTCCCGGAGCCTGAAGGTCCCATGATGGCGGCCACCTGGCCGTTATCTATCTCAAGATCCACTCCTTCAAGCACAGGTACCGGGACCTGTGTCGCATATGTCTTACTGACATTCTCAAGTTGTAATAGCATCTTCGAACACCTTCAGGATACGATTGGCCATGCCTGTGCTGTTGAAATATGAAAATACCTTCTGTTGACCCTGCTTGCCAAGCCTGTCGAGCTGGGCTGTGTCACTGAGCAGACCGGCCAGTGATTCTGCAAGCTGCTCGGGTGTGTTCGGCTCAAAACACAATCCCCCGCCGGTGAGCTCCACCACCTCAGGGAAGGCGCCGATCTTTGGCTGTACGATGGGAACGCCGTGGGCCAATGCTTCAAGGAGAAAGATACCAAAGGCTTCATGCTTCTGCATGGGAACGCTGAGGACCGTGATGGACCTGAGGAATTCGATCCGGTTCTCGGCGTCAAAATCCTCCAGGAAATCCACCTGCCCTGCCAATCCGCTTTTCTCCAGTTTGCGCTCGAGAGCCTGCATGAAACCCCTGTCATCACTGGTGACACCACCGATGGCCTTCAATCTGAGCTCACTGAATCGCGGATCCTTGCGCAGAATAATGAATGCGTCAACCAGGGTACCCAGACCCAGGGACTCAGTCATTCTCGACAGATATCCAATGACCGGCGTGGCCGGCTTCGCTTCGTCTGCTTCAAATCCATCCAGGTCAATACCCAGGTGTACCGTGGAGAGTTTCTCTGGCGGGATGTGCATCAGCTTCTGGATCTTCCGATTGTAGTAATCACTCACGGGGACGAAAGTGTCTACATAATCGGCATTCACCTCCATGATCTGCCAGATCTTCTCCAGAGCTCCCGGCTCCATGTCCTCCAGCCAGATGTCCTCATCCTCCAGAGCGCACACCACGGGCAGATCTAATTCCGTTTTCAGACTTTTGGCCAACCCCAGCAGCAGGGCATTGGCCAGGTAGATGACATCCGGTCTGATCTCATCCCGGATCCAATCCACCAGATGTCTGATCTCATGGGCTTGGTGCCCCTCTTCACCCCGGAGCATGGACAGTGTCATCTCCTCCAGGCCGGCAGCACGCGTGGAATCGGCCTTGTGGGCGGCAAACTTCAACAAAGGACGTGAATTTACCATACGGTTGATCCAGGTCGGGAGATAGGCGAAGGGTGGGAACTTCTCGATGAGATAGGTACTGATGGCCCCAAAGAACAGGGGGCTATGGCTGCCTACCTCACCCTCCGCAAATGACAGAGGCAGATAGAGCGGGATCATGGTTACCTCGTGCCCCAGTTGACGCAGTGCCCTTACAAGGCTGCCGTCGCGAACACAGTTCACGCAGTAGAAACTGCCGCCGGTGCCGGGTATGATCTGCGCGATCTTCATCGCAGGGTCTCCGTACGGGATGAACCAACCTGCATATGAATCCCTAACCGTCAGCCCTGAAACAGTAGAGGATCCCAGCCTGGGAACCGATGAGGATCTTATCCGTCAACACCGCCGGTGATGAGCTCAGGGGGCTGCCGCAGTCATAGGACCAGAGCGGTTCTCCGGTGGCCGTATCCAGAATATACAGCGAGCCATCCATGGAGGCGATGAGCACCCGTCCGCCACTGACAACGGGTGAACTATCAAGGGGTCCCTGGCTCAGGAAGCGCCATACCAGGCGGCCTGTATTCTTGTTCAGGCAGTACAGGTGCCAATCCCGGGAACCGATGAAAAGTTTGGATGGGCCCATTGCTGGTGAGGAAACGATTGGAGCGGCATTTTCCTCGTACTTGAAGTCCCACTTTACTTCCCCAGAGTTACTGTCGATGCAGTACACCTGGCCATCGTAATTCCCTACATAGATGCGATCATCCTCCAGCGCCGGTGAGCCGGCAATGTAGATCTCGAGATTGCAACTGCTGATCATATCGCTGCGGGTACCGGAGATGGTGTGCACGATGGCGTCACAGCCACCGAAGACGATCCTTTCACCCGAAACCGCAGGTGTACCGTTGATATAATGGGTGGTCTCATAGCTCCACTGCTCTGCTCCATCAGCGCTGCTCAGGCAGTACAGTTTGTTGTCATAGCTGCCGAAGACGATCCTGGACCCGAGTGTTGACAGCAGATTGGCGGAACCAACGATCTTCCCCTCGGTGGCAAACTGCCATTTCAACTCGCCGGTCCCGGCGTCGATGGCGTACATGATCCCTTCCAGGGAGCCGATGAAAATCCGATCATCCTGGATCAGGGGTGATGCTTCGAAAGGATACTCGCTCTCAAAGATCCAGATGGATCCGCCGGTCTCGAGATCGAGGGCATGTAGTCGGCCATCGGTGACGGCCATAAACACTTTTCCTTCACTTACCACCGGAGAGGATCTGATATCTTCCTGGGCATTGAAGGTCCAGGCCAGAGAATAGCTTTCGGCCAGGGGATGTGCTGACCTACCGGTCAGCTGGGGATCACCACGATGGATTGGCCAGTCACGCTTACCTTGCCCCATGGTGGCCGTTGCGGTCAACACCAGGCTGACTACAAATAAAACGACGCTGTTGACAGACCTCTTGTTCAACGGTTCAACCTTCATCTTCGGTAGCGGTGTTCTTAAGGAACTCTTCAATGGGTCCCAGGTTCTCCTGGGTGGCCAAAGCCCCGCTGGGGCAGGCGTCCACGCATTCAGCAGCGCTTTTCTTCAATGCCGCCGTCAGGGATCCATTGTGGGGGATACCCACCCTGACATCAAAACCACGACCGACGAAAGTTAAACCAAGATCCTCGCCCCGGGCCCTGGTGATCTTCACACAGAGGCCGCATTTGATGCATTTCCCGGGTTCAAAGACCACCCAGGGATGTGATGTATCACGAACGATGGCCGCTCGCTGGGAGTACTTGTATTTCTGCAGATCGGCCACATAGGTATCTGCCAGGGACCGCAATTGACAGCTGTCCGCTGAACGGCAGCCGCATTGCAGACATACGCTGCTCAGACTGGTGGCTTCCTCCGCACTGAGCGTATCGGAATTTCCAATGTCGGTTTGTAGACCTCGCGGGGACGCTCCCCTGAGGAATTCGTCGATCTCCTCGCTCTCAACCTTCCCCAGACGGGAACGAACCCGTGGAGCGGTCTGGGTGACAGCACCGGTGGACAGATACTCATCGATGGATGCAGAAATATTCTTCCCGTCGGCGACTGAACGCACGGGGATCTGATCCGGCCGGACACATTGTCCCCCGGCGAATACACCGGGAATTTCGATTTCGTAAGTGACCGTATTGATCTTCAGCCCTCTTTTTGTTCTGGTCAGCCCCGCAAATTCATCGTCTGCTTCCAACGATCCTGCAGCTACCGCCACTGCATCAAAATCAGCACGGATTTCATCAAAATCGAGATCCTTGCCCACTTCCCGGTCCTGCACAAACTCCACCCCCATGTTGGCGATCACCTCCACCTCAGCCATGAGGACCTCTCGGGACAGGCCACCCGGACCGATACTGTCGTGTAGTGAACCTCCCGCTTCGGGATTCCTGTCATACACGGTACATGAATGTCCTGACAACCGGGTATAGAAGGCGACTGCCAAGCCTGTTGCACCGGCTCCGATGATAGCAATCCGTTTACCGCTGAGGGGTTTCGCCGGTGGCAGCAGGTTATCGGTACGGGCCAGATCTTCCAGGGCCACGCTCTTCTTCAGCAGGCAGATGGAGGCCGACTCATCCACGAATCTACGGCGGCAGGCATTCTCGCAGGGAGCCGTACAGATATAACCCAGCACGGCCGGTAGAGCGATGTCCTCACGGATGGTGACGATGGCGGCGTCCAGGTCATTGGCCTCGATCTGTTTCATCATCCGGGGAACCTGTAAATGAGCTGGACAGGCGAGTTCACAGGGCGCCACACATTCGCCCACGTGCTCACTGAACAGTAGTTCCAGGGTGGTCTTGCGGAAATCTTTCACTGCTTGATTATCAGTTTCGACGACCATGCCCTCTGCAGCCCGGGTGGAACAGGCCGGCAGCATTCCGTCATCCGCCTGTACCGTACAGATCATGCAGGAGGTCGTATGTTCGAATTCCGGCATATGACACATGGTGGGAATGTGGATACTCAGCAGGCGAGCTGCCTGCAATATGGTGGAACCCGGCTGTACCTGAATGTCCCGGCTATCTATCTTGAGTTTGATCACAGGATCTCCACCATATCCTCGGGACAGACATCCCGGCAGGTGTCACACTTGATACAGAGATCCTGGTCGATTTCGTGAACCTGGTAGGGTGATACCGGAATGGCGGCAACGGGACAATTCTGGGCGCAGATGGTACAGCCGACGCAGTCGTCCCTGATGTGGTAGCGGATCATGCCCGTACATTTTTTCGCAGGACAACGGCCCTGGATATGGGCTTCGTAATCATCCCGGAAATAGCGCAGTGTGGTCATCACCGGGTTGGGAGCGGTCCTTCCCAGACCGCAGATACTCCCCAGCTTCACATCACCGGCAAGTTGTTCCAGCGTTTCAAGATCCTTCTCGACTCCTTCGCTGGAGCAGATCCGTTCAAGGATCTCCAACATGCGTTTGGTACCGATACGACAAAAGGTGCATTTGCCACAGGATTGATCCTGGGTGAAGCTGAGGAAGTAGCGGGCCAGGTCCACCATGCAGTCGTGGTCATCCATCACCAGGAGACCACCGGAACCCATCATGGCCCCGGCATCACTCAGGGATTCGTAGTCCACTGGGACATCCGCCAGCTCTGCGGGTATGCAGCCACCGGAGGGACCGCCCACCTGCACGGCTTTGAAGCTGCGGCCCTCCATGACGCCGCCGCCGATCTCCTCCACGATCTGACGGATGGTGATACCCATGGGCACCTCGATGAGACCACCGCGTTTGACCTTGCCAGCCAGAGCAAACACTTTGGTACCTGCGCTGGAATTTGTGCCCATGGCAGCGAATTTCTCCGGGCCGATATTCAGGATCCAGGGGATCAGTGCAAAGGTCTCGACATTGTTCACGGAAGTGGGTTTGTCCCAGAGCCCCTGCTCAGCTGGATAAGGCGGCCGGATGATTGGCATGCCGCGTTCGCCCTGGAGAGACTGGATCAAGGCAGTTTCCTCGCCACAGACAAAGCCGCCTGCTCCTTCACGGATGCTCAGGTCAAAATTGAATTCGCTATCCATGATATTGGCGCCGAGAATGCCACGTTGATAACACTGGCTCAGGGCCTGGGTGATGCGCTCAACCGCCAGGGGATATTCCGCCCGGATATACAGCACACCTCGTGATGCACCCACCGCGAAGGCTGAGATGACCATACCTTCGATGATGCGGAAAGGATAGGATTCCAGAAGCATACGGTCCATGAATGCACCAGGATCCCCCTCGTCCCCATTGCAGATGACGTATTTCTGATCGCCTTGACTTGCGCGTACCCGGGCCATCTTCTTCCCCGTGGGAAAACCGGCCCCGCCCCTGCCTCGGAGACCACTGGCGGTGATCTTCTCGATCACCCGGTCGGGGGTCGAGTCCAGAAGACTGTTCCTCAAGGCCTGAAATCCTCCCAGCTGCTGATACTCCTCAAAGTCCAGCGGACTCAGCTCACCTGAGAATTCCGTGGCGATGCGTACCTGGCGATTGAGGAAATCGCCTACCGGTCCTTCGCGGATGTCGATGGAATAGCGTTGCAGAAGATCCCCTTGCGAAACAGCAAAGGGTGCTTCCAACAGGTTTTGTACAGAACGCAGAATACGATCCTTGAATCTTGCCGGTTTGAAATGCGAATGGACGATGGTCTCGGCGGCGTCAGTTGTCACATTGGCATAGAAGCGGGCTTCCTCACCCGGTTTGTTCACCTCCACCAGTGGGGTGTTGTGACACATGCCCACACAGCCGACATGCTTCACCGGTAAAGCCAGTCCGTCATGTTCCAGAGCGGCTTCCAGGGCCTGACGGACATTGTCACTACCGCCGGCGATACAGCAGGAACCCAGACCTACCCGGATCTCACCCAGTTCAGTTCCTTCACCTATTGTTTTGCGTGCTGATCCGTTGGGTCCCAATTCTTTTTGGCTCTCCAGGAAGTCATCCAGCATGTCGGGGACCTGCCCAGGCGTGACATGACCGTAGGTGAGCCCATCGATCTGTACCACTGGAGCCAGGGTACAGCAACCCAGGCAGGCGACCTGCTGAACAGTGAAATTACCCGAGCGGTCCGTATCGCGCTCAGGCTTCAGATCCAGATGAGAGTTCAAGGTTTGCAGGACGCGGCCGGCACCCTTGACATGACAGGCCGTGCCGGTACAGACGCTGACAAAATGCTTCCCGGCAGGCTGCATCCTGAAATGGGTATAGAATGTAGCCACACCGATGACGCTGCTGGCCGAGATGTCCGTCTTCTCTGAAATGCGGCGCAGGGCTGGTTCCGGCAGGTAATTGTATTCTTTCTGAATGGCCAGCAGAATGGGGATCAGCATATCGTCCCGGCCACCCTTCGATTCGATGATGGTATCCACCTGCTGGAGGTCAAGATCGGAACCTGTAGCGCGGCTGCTCAAATCAGGATCCCGGCCGGGCAATGCAGTAAAGGTGCGTTTCCCCGCGTATATAGATGCGACCGGGCATGAATGCCGGTGTGCAGGAGGAGGCTTCCCCCAGCTCACAGACGTTTACCCGTTCATAGCTGTCGGCCAATCGGAAGATCTGCATCTGACCCTTGAGGTCCATGAGATAGACATTTTCATCGACGATGATGGGCGACGAATAGAAGCCGCTGCCCAGATATTTATCCCAGAGGATCTCACCGGTGGCGGTATTCAGCATGGAAACGAGACCACCGCTAGTGGCCATGACCAGGTACTCGCCCCGGGCGACTGGACTGGAAGTATTCGGCAGGTTATCCTCCATCTGCCAGCGGATCTCCACAGCCGGTTCACTTCCAGGTGCGTGTATCTCAACCGCGCTGGCTTTGGCATATTCATTGGCTGTGAAAAGCGTGCCCTGGCTGTAGGCGGGTGACGGTCCCACCTCGCCTGAAAGGCATTCGACACGCCAGTGGTAATCACCACTTACCGGGTCATAGGAGCTCAAGCTCTTACTGTCAGTCAGGATCAACTCCGTACGCTCCCCGGTATCCACGATGATGGGAGAGGCCCAGGAGATGGTCCAGCGTTCGGCTTCCCACACTATGGCGCCCGTGGCGATACTCACCGCGATAAGCCGGGGTTCGTTGAAACTGTCATACTGCACCAGGCAGAGCCCCTCGTGCACGAGGAGAGAGGAGGAGTGGGCATAATGATTGTCCAGCAGGCCGAGGTTCCGGCCCCAGGCGCGATCGCCTTCCATGGTATAGCATACCAGGTCGCCGGTGGCAAAGATGGCCAGCACACGTTTCCCATCAGTGGCCATGGTGGGCGCTGCGAAGCCGGTTCCGGGATCCACATAGTCGAAATCGAATTCACTGTCAGGGGGCAGCATGTTGGGAACGGTCTGTTGCCAGAGCAGCTCGCCGTTATCCGCTTTGTAGCAGAAGACCTCTCGAATATTGGCGTCACCACCGGTGATGAAGATGCGGTCGCTGATCACGATTGGAGAGCTGAAGCCTTCCCGGGGGACCACTGTCTTCCAGAGGATGTTCCGGCCGCTGGCCCCATCCCAGTCGGTGGGTACGTCGGTATGCACGGCATGGCCGATACCTCCCGGACCACGAAATGAGGGCCACTGCTGGGACAGATCAACAGCTTCGTCCAGGGTGGCCAGGGATCCTTCTTCCAGATCAGCAGGGATCTGGCTGGTAGTGAGCAGTGAGATCACCAGGGCAGTCAGGAAGAAAACGCTGCCAGTGGCCAGGATCACATTCTGAACACCCCGGGAAAAGGTCAGGAAGTCCGGTGCGATGCGGTAGGCCGTGGGATCGGGCAGCCGTCGTTTCACGGAATTGGTGATCTTCAGGGAAATGGCGAACAGTCCCAGACTGATGAGTATCAGGATGCCGCCGATACGGACCTGCCAGAGACTGTTGAAATAAGCTTTGCGGGCCATGAGATGCAGTGTGCGCACCTCCTGTCGCAGCAGATCGTCCCGGGGCTGTTCACGGAGTTCGGTATTCAACTGCGTCAGCGCCGTGGAATTCAGTGGATCTACCTTCAGACGCTGGAAATAATTGGCCAGCACCAGGGTGGAAACGACAACGGCGACCAGCAGGGCGATGAGGATGAGTCCGCGGGTCAGCGCAAAAAGGATCTTGAGATCGTCTGTGTTATCCAATTGATTCATACAGATCCTTCTGGCGATCCAGCACCTTCTGGCGCTCATGTTCATCTGGACAGTAGGGGAAACAGCGTCCACAGCTGAAACAGTCCATACGATTGCTCTCGTAATCCACCTGGGTGCGTTTGAAAAAGGTTCCCATGGCCTTGGAGCCAATGACCAGGCCGATGAAGATCCCCAGGAGGATGCTGCCCAGCTTGAAATTATCCCGGACTGCGTGTGACTCCTCCAGCAACTCACTAACAAGTTTTCCGGATTCGTGAAAGATGCGGCTGGCCAGCGTGGTGCCCTCCACTAGCCCGTTCTTCTCCTGCATGACCCGTTCAGCCAGTTGGATGGTGGGATGCAGTTTCGAAAGGGTGACACTCAGCAGGGATCCGACACCGGCACCGATGAGCACCAGTACAACTGTGACAACGATGAGTTGACCCAGACGCCTGCCGGCTTTGGTCTGATCCGAACTCGACAGATCCGGTTCAGGTTTGTCGATGGCGTCAAAGGGGCAAGATTCCTCACAGAGCCGGCACTGGGTGCAACGGTCAGGAGTTATGCGGTGATGCCATCTGGAAAACTTGGACGCCCAGCCCAGAAGCACACCATAGGGACAGAGAAAACGGCAGTAGGGACGACCGTAGAAAAGACCCACGGCCAGGAAGGCCGCCCCGAAGAGGACCATGTTGAATTCTCCGCCGATACGGAAGAAGGCTACGAATGGATCCAGACGACAGATGATGAATCCCGCCCCGGTGGCCACATAGAGAACGGCAGCACCGAGAAAGACATAGGGCAACAGTCCCAGGATGGCGGCCAGTCTGGGATTGACCTTCGTGGGTCGGACCAGCACCAGTTCCTGAGCTGCCCCCAGGGGACAGACGGCTGCACAGAAGGTACGGCCAAAGAACAGGGCAAAGACCAAGGGCAGGATGAAGAAGATCAGCACGCTCACCGGGATGAAGTAGCCGGGATCGAAGATGGCCAGTGAGACATTCTGGATGGATCCGATGGGACAGATACAGCCTTCCCGCCAGAATCCGAAATATCCGAGCGAGAACAATGAGAGCAGAAAGATCAGGTTCCGGGAGCGTCTGCGGAGGACCAGGTAGGTTGCCAGGCTGAGGGTCACAAGGAGAACGGCGACATCCAGGTATTCATACAGCGCATTCTGCGGCATGGGTGTGGTCATGAGTGGTTTCTGGTAATCGGATTCAAACTCCGGTCGTGGGAAACGATCCTGGGCCGTGGCCCTGGCCACCAGCAGCGGAATGCCGTAAAGCAGTTGACGGATATTGGGAAGTCTCGACATCAGCTGCCCTGGCGCTCTCCCTTGAACAGATAGGGTTCCTCCGCCGGCCGGCGGGCGATGGCATCGGAGGGGCAGGAGCGTGAGATCGCGCATTCATTGCAGTTCACGCAGACGTCATGGCGGACCTGCAGGAACAGGGAACCGTTGCCGAAGGCGCCACAGCCCTTCACGCATTTACCGCAGCCGATACAGAGAGATTCGTCGATGCTGTACTGGAAATAGGGGTCCTCGACGAAGGTGCGCTGGAGGGCGCCGGTGGGACAGAGCTGGTTCTCCGCACCGGTATCCAGTTTGGTGGCGTCCGGAGGGAAGTAGCCGCCACAGAGTTTGCAATAGCCGCACATCTCGTAGGCATGGACGCACTTCACCGCAGACTGGCTCAGAACGCATTCCGTAGCGCAGTTGCCGCATTGGACACAGATATGCGGATCGATCTGCCAGATCATCTCCCGCTTATCACCCTTGAGAATGGCCATGCTGCCTACGCCGGCCAGGCAGACCCCGCCAACGATACGCATGCCATCGTTCAGGAAGCGGCGGCGGCTGACGTTTTCAGGTCTATTCTCAGACATGCCGGGCACCTCTCATTCGGAAAACTTTGTTGCGTTACGGTAGTTGACAGCGTCACTGCGCTCGCAGGCTGATAGCTGTCGGCAGGCTGCACAGGCATGCCGCCTCTGGTCCGGTTCCAACTCTGCCGCCTGGCAGGTATTGCGGCGGTACAGGAATCCACCCAGGCCTCCCAGGACCAGGAGCATGGCCAGGCGTCCCGCATTTTGGAGAAAGGTCTTGCGATCCATATGCTCTTGAACACCGGTTTTGTCCTCTGCCGTGTACTGCATGATCAACTCCCGGTTTTGCGTTCGAATATCCTGATCATCTTCGAGGATGGATCAGCGACGATGATGCGCTGCTGCGAATCAACCGCCAGGTCCAGACCTGTGGCCTGTTTCTTGAAATTGTCGGGACCGGAGACCACCGTTTCCAGTTGTCCTTCCTGATCATAGATCTTGATCCGCACCAGTCCCTTTTCGCTGGTGACAAATCCCGAACCTGGGATGAGGGCAAAATGGGATGGATTGCAGCAGCCGCAGAAGCCTTCGATCTCGGAGGAGGCTCTCCCCCATTCTGCAAGCAGGGCTCCGGCAAAATTGTAATTCTCAAAAGTGTGCAGCCCGGGATTCACCACCCACAGTCGATCATCCCCCGCCACTGCCAGATCAAAATAGGCGCTGGGTAAAACGAAGCCGGGACGACCTGGTTTCACGTCCCGACCGCCAATCTCATTGAGGAGCTCTCCGGCGAGATCATATCGAAGCACGATATGCGCCCCGGCATCGGCAATGAACAGATCGTCCCCTGCCACAGCGATGGAGGTGATGATGGAACTGTCGCTCTGCGTAAACAGTTCCTGCTTCAATGCGCCATCGGCCCCATAGACCAGGACCTGCTCCCTGGTGGCAGCATAGATGTCCCCATTCTCAACGATATCCATGCTCCGTACGGGTAGAAGGGTTTCAAAGCTCAGCATCTCACTGCCGAAGGGATTGAACTTGACGATGCAGGAATCTGTCGAGGCATAGATAAAATCATGATCATCCACGGCGACACCGAAAAGTTTGCGACAGTCCACAGGTATCTGCTGGGTGATCGCATAGGTGATGAGGTCCGCATCGATCCTGTTGTAGGCTTCGAGATCCAGATCGAAGGGATTGTCGGCACTCCGCCTGTTCTCTGACATCACCACTACAATTACAATAACGATGACGACCAGGCCGGCGATGCCGAAGATAGTCGTGAGCCGGGATGGGCCGGAGCTTCCTGGTGTTGATGTCATATGGTCTCCTCACTCCCCCTGATCTCCACACAAACGATGCGGCGCGCATCCCTGGCGATGAGTTTTCCATCCACGATGGCCAGTGGTCCCCAGGCATCCGGTCCTTCCAGGATCTTCACCCGAACCAGTGGAGAGAACTCCTTGGCCGATGCGTCGATGACGGTGAGTTCACCTTCATCATCCAGGATGAAGAACTTGTTATCCGCCAGGATGTAGGGTCCCAGCCCGAAGCGATTGGTCTTGCCGCTGGACCAGATCAGCTCGGAGATGTCGTCCGCGGAGAAACAGGCAAATTGCCCGTTCAGCGAGCCGCCATCCTTGGGCAGGATACCATAGATTTGTCCATTATGGTAGATGGCTGTCTGCTGCTCGCTGGCCATGCCGGTGTGCGGCAGGACCGACTGCAGGGAATCCACTGAAAAGCTATCCGAACCTTGACTGACCTGCAGCAGCATGCCACCGGCGCTGTAGCCTGCGCTGACGAATATCCGTCCCGATCCCAGATCAAGAGGTGCCGGTGCCACCACCTGGTGGGACCAGAGATCCGTTTTCCACAGCGTAGTGCCCTGGTCCTCCAGTTCTGCCGAGACGCCCACGACGCCGCCATTGGCGCAGTACACGTATTGACGTTTACCTTCGATCTCCATGAGCATGATGGAGGAATGCGACATCTTCCATTCATCCGGATTGGGTGTCTCCCAGAGGATCTCACCGCTGGCGCAGTCCACACCTATCATCAGGCTGGTCCCACCGGTAGCGATCACAGCCGTGGATCCATCGATGAGAGGACATTGACCTGTGTACCACAGGGGTACCTCCACAGCATGATCACGTTCCAGGTCCAGACCCCACAGGAATTCGCCGGTCTCCCTTTCCACGCACATGACATGACAACGTGGACCGATGGTCACGACGAAATCCTGGCTTACGGCAGGTACCGTGCGGGACATGCCGTGGTTGCGTTTGACTTTGACCGTATAGGATCGCCGCCAGAGTTCACGACCGTCAGCCAGGGCGAAGCAGCGCAGGGCGTCAGTCCTTCTATCCTCATCATAATCCAGGAGATATACTCGTCCATCGTAGACAGCCGGTCCGGCATGACCTTCCCCCAATTCATGAGACCAGAGGATGTTTGGTGCTGATCCAAGCTTGTCTGACATGCTGAGGGGCTGTTTGCTGATATTGCTGAAGTCGACTCCTCTGAAGCGGGGCCAGTTACCGGACGGCTCGACGGTACTGCTGTCAAAATACTCGAAGTGCTCCCCGATGACCACCCGCTCTTCCCGGGCAACTGCCCCACCCTGGGGCTCGTTGTCTGAGCCGGGCACCAGGATCTGGAAGTCGGCGCTGGGGTCAAATCCCATGTACCAGCCCAGTACCACGGTAGACACCAGCGCCAGGGTGCCGGCGCTGATGATGCTGAGATGGTTGTTGGTCACTGAGGCCATCGTATGTCGATTCTGCCGGATCGTGATTTACCCGGCATGGTTGATCAACTCCTGATATCGTAGGCCATCAACGTATCGCCATGGCGTACATAGAGGATACCATCCGAGATCACCAGATGGGCCCAGTGCTCGTTGGTGCCTCGATTGATCTTGAATGAGCTGATGAGTTCAAATCTGCGTGGATCGGGCTGGATGAGACCTACTTTGCCGTTCTGGCCATAGAAATAGATCAGACCATCGGCAGTGATGACATTCCCTTTACCCAGGCCTGGATCTACGTACATCTCTTCACCGGTTCGCCATTCGATGCAGTGCCAGGCAGGTCTCTCATGGCTGGTACCGTAGATGTAGCCATCAATGACAACGAAGCCGTCCATCTGAACATCCAGTGTTTCGTTGCGCCAGACCTCGCTGATGGATCTACCATCATCGGAAAGCGTCAATTGGACACCACCTGTACCGTAGCCGCTGACACAATAGATCTTCCCGTCCAGGTAGTAGGGTGTGTTGGGATTGATATCATACTCGGTCTCATGGGTGTGTGACCAGAATAATTCGCCATTTTCTGCGTTTACGCCGATGATGGATTCACCGGTCATGGTGACAATGATGCGGCTGCCGCCGTGTTCCACCACGATCGGCGAACAATAAGCAGCACGATCACCAACACCTTTGCCAGACCAAACCAGTTCTCCGGTATGACGGTTCAGCGCGATGATGTTCGTTTTGGTCCCACCCGGTGTGCAAATGAGATTATCGCCATCGATAAGCAGGGATTCTGTCAAACCCCACTTGATCTCACGGGCTCCGTATTTCTTTTTAAGGTTGACGCGCCAGACGATATCGCCGTTCTCAACGTTCATGCACACCACATCACCGCCGGTGCCTTCCACGTAGAGCAGACCGTCTAGAACGGTAGGTGTGGTACGGGTGCCCTCATAGCTTTTCGTCCATTCAGAACCGTATTCGGTCTTCCATTTCAATTGACCCTGCTTGTCGATCCCAAAGACATAGCCTTTTTCATCGATCATCCCGGTAGTAAATACGCCCTCTGAAGTGACCGCCGCCGAGGCGTAGCCCATGCCGAGAACTGTTGTTGACCAGAGAAGATCCGGACCGCCCCGGGGCCACTTCTGCAGCAGGTCCTGTTCGTGATAAACACCATCCCGGTTCAGCCCCCGCCACTGTGAGAAGGATCCATTTCCAGTCTGAGCGATCAGTCCAAAAGACAAAACGGTCACCTGGAGTATGCTCAATGCAACTCTGAAGTTCGTCATTCTGTGTTCCCCATGTTCTTTAAGTGTTGTTCTGCGTTTAATAAAATAGTCAACTTTCTGGAAATTACCTGATATGGAATTTGCACGGCTGACATATGCTCTCAGGAACCGATTACATGTAACATAGTTAATAATTGTGAATAGCACAAATAGTGCCAGCAGAGTTCGCTGATCCTTCTCTGACACTGGTCTGACCATCTCCAGGAATGTATGATCGTGACGATGGGGATCAGGACACCTGGTAGCAGATGGTGATATCAATTGAGGTGTCTGATGCAGATAGTTATGGCGCTGAGTGTTGTGATAAACGGATATCAGGATCATGGGATTAACGTTGATCCAAACATTTCTGCCCGGTGAACTGATGCGGTAGAGTATTCGCTTATTACTTCCGATTGGCCTGGCTTTTCACAAAACGGGATCGGAAAGGCGAGGCGTCTTCCTCTGCTCCAATCCCAGCCAAATCAGACCTGTCGCTTCGAGAACAACGCCGATGGTGCGTATTACGAATACAGGTCCGCCGATGGCGAACAGACAGGCGCCCAGGACGAACAGGATAACGGGATACAGGGGGAAGAGTTTGACTTTCAGGAAGGCAATCCCCAGCAGGATCACGCCGAACATGAACAGGATGCCCATCATCAGATGGGTGGTTGAGAAGACCACGTCCTTGAACAGGGGGCCCTGGATATCGATGAGAACAGGTGCATAAACGGCTATGACCGGCCAGACGATGGTTTCTTCGATCTGGATCCATACGTACAGCAGCCAGCCCATGAAGCTGAGCAGAAATCCAATGAATCCGAATTTGCCAAGTTTCTCGAAGTATGGCATGTACAGGCCCACCAGGACCAGGACGAAGAGCATGGTGGCGAATGATCCAAGACTGTTGATCAGTACCCATGTGGGGTGGTTGACCATATCCAGGAGCAGGGTGGCTGAATCCGGTGCCGGCATTGGGATCAACAGCAAAGCCCACCAGACGACGAATAGTGATGCGCTGAGGATGGAGATCAGACCAAAGATCTGATGCATGCTTTCACGGGTCATGTTTTCTCCCTTCAGAATGGCAGTACGAACGAGTGTTCCACGGCCATTACTGGATATTCAGTTTCAAGCAGAGAGGTGGCGCTTGAATATAAGGATCACGGGGGTCCTGAGGCCTCAACATTCCTGGTCAGGATCCCACTCGATGCAAAGGCATGAAGAAAAACCAGCGTTACATCAGGATGATCAGAAATGTTCCACATTCCTTTCAGAAACCGTCTCATTTTCAGAGAGGGACTCAAAGAATTCCGGTTCCCAGAAATACACATTCAGCAATTCGTTCAGCTGAAGCAGGGTGTATGGTTTTGGTAGATATCCGTCAAAACCAATTTCCTGCAGAGCAGTCATTTTATCTTCGGAATAAGCAGTTACTGCTGCTATTGGAGTCTCCTTGTGCCGGGGATCCCGTTTGACCCTGTAACCGAGTTCGAGACCTGAGATACCGTGACCCAGGGCAATATCCAGCAGCATCATATCCACGGTTCTCTGCTTCAAAAGGTTCAACGCTGCTTCGCCTGAGGCCACTGACAAGCATGTGACTCCCAGCTCTTTCAGCATATCGTTCAACAGCTTGCGTTCCTCAAGCACATCCTCTACGACCAGTACCGTGTACTCCTTTGAGTATTTCCTGATATCCGGGGTATCAACTTCTGCACGTTTCATGATCCAGGCTCCCTTTCGATGGTTGGTTCCCTGTGTTCAGACCTGTACCGTAATGATTGATGGAGATTGAACTCCACCACCCTATGTACCAAACTTCATACCAAAAAGCGGTGAAGGTATCATAATTAACTGTTATTTCGTAACTTAGATAACATCGATGGGATCAGTGGGTAGTTGGAATTAATACTCGAGTGTCATATATATACGACATTTTCACCATTTCGTGTCTGGCCGAAAAGACACCGGGTCATATCCACCACTAACTGTCCTAAATTTAAGACTGTTTTTTATTCTATCTTCATGGTGGAAGCAGAATGTATCCGCTGTTAGTTATTATTATATCTCAGTTTATGGGGATGCTATCTCCAAATTTCTACCTAAGGAAGCAATAAACCGGAAAGTTGAATGCATCGGGGGATATGCCACACCATAAATACTATAATATCAATAATATAACAATTTATCGGGACCAGATGATCTCTTCGTGCAGCCTTAGGGCAGAATGGAAAAATAGGTGGCCTGCCCAGTCGATCCTGAGACTCATTGAACCGAGACCTGGATTAAGAAGAGAATCTCTGATCACTGAACTAGTATCCTTTTTATAATAGTTGTCATTAAGCATATTATTTCTGTGAAATGAACTTATGTTCATTATATTTTATTGGTGAAAATCACGAGTATTAGCATTGACAATTCCAAAAAGAGAGCATATGAGAAATCCATACCGACGACGTATCATTGATGAACCACCTAAGTATTATTTCTTCAAGCCTGCTGGAATTCCCACCCGCAAAATAGCCAAAATTGATATGTCCCTGGATGAATATGAGGCCCTCCGCCTGGCTGACTTTCAACAACTTGAACATCTTGAAGCATCAAAACAGATGGACATATCAAGACCGACTTTTACCCGTCTTATCAAAAAGGCAAGATACAAGGTTGCGCAGTCACTCATAGAGGGGCATGCACTAAAAATCGTGGGAGGTAATGTGGATCTGATCAACACGCTGCATGCCTGCCAGGATTGCGGGGAATTTACCAGGCAACCGGTCGCTACTCCATTCAGTGAATGTCCGGACTGTGGATCTACCAATACCGAGGACCTGGCGAACAGACATGTAGCGATCCCCGGTCCTGATGAAGGCGGGGAAAATGAATGATCATCAGGTCGAACAATCAGACCGGGAGAGTGGTAATGAGTAAAAGCAACCCTGATAGATTGGGTCCTGTTGGCAAATGTAAATGTCCCAGATGCGGAACCAGAACAACCCACAAACGCGGAATACCCTGTCAGGAGGAGACCTGTCCCAAGTGTGGAGCTCTGCTGCTACGGGAGGGATCCAGTCATTACCGAGCCTGGCAAAAGAGGAAGAAGCAACAGCAGGAGGTAACCTGATTGTCGGTAAGAAGCATATCGATTTCGGCAAGGTCAACAAGATCCACCAACACCATTGACTCTGCCATTGGATGGACCGTCGGGATCATCGCCAGCCTGATTGGCTTGTATCTCTCAGCAGCAGTTGATTTTCCCACCGGGCAGCCAGCGTGTGCACTCTCAGTCTGTTCGTTCCGGTAGCAGCTTTGATCAAAAGGTTCGTGCCACGCAGATCAGTATAACAACACTCGTAAGGGGAACAGAATATGAAAATAGCAGTAGCATCAGACGATGGGAAAGCCATCTCAGCTCACTTTGGCAGGACGCTGGGATTTGTCATTTGTGAGGTTGAAGGTGAAAGCATCAAAGGGAGTGAGTATCGGAAGAATACCTTCACCGGCCACGCTCGCGGATTGGAGGGTGCCGGTCATGCGGTAGATCGTCATGGACCAATCCTTCAAGCCCTGTCAGACTGCAAGGTTGTGATCTCACATGGAATGGGAAGAAGAATCTACAACGATCTCAAGACCGCCGGGATCGAGACATTTATCACCGACCAGACCCATGTTCAATCAGCAGTCCAGAGTTATTTGCAGGGAGAACTGCAAGATATCTCAGAAGCAGCCTGTGATCATTCACCGCCGGGTGTATAATTCTTAAACAACTGTTGAATGTTTATACATTCCCTCTGAATCCTTACGGAGTACGGGCTGCGCGCCATTCCCCGCGATACCTGTAGAATTATTCTACGGTCAGCTATACAACACTCCAATTTGTAACAGGTCATTACTGCTTGTAATTACTTGACTTAACCCGCTTCGTTCTTTCTGGCACCTCTTTTGGATTAAGGAACATTGAATTGAAACCAAAGGAGGTTCTCATGGTCTTCGCCATTGGCTTAATCTTCATTGCCGCCGTGATCGGGGTGGAACTGTACACCCGGTATCAGCGGCGTCAAACTGTCAGGGCCGCTCCCCTTGTTGCCAGGAGTTCCTACCAGATGAAGGCGGACCAGATCCGTTTACCGGGTGGGCTCTATTTCCATCCCGGCCACACCTGGAGCTATCTCGCCGAGAACGGCCTCATCCAGACTGGCGTGGATGATTTCCTCATGCATATCACCGGACCGCCATCCAGATTGACACTGCCTGAAAAGAACACATCCATCAAGCAGGGTGAACCCTTCATGCAAATCCATCAGAACGGACATTCTCTTATGCTGAGATCGCCGGTCACCGGAAAGGTGTCAAGCATCAACGAATCAGTGCAGAGTGATCCCTCTGTACTGGCCAAGAAGCCTTACGGGGGCAACTGGATCTGTGAGATCGAGGTGGACAACTGGCGGGAAAACACCTGGGGTCTCCTGCTGGGTCAGCGTGCAGGTAATTGGCTACATGCCGAGATGCAGCGCCTGCGCGATTTCTTCGCCGAGGTGGTTGCTGCCCGGGATCCTGAGCTGCCCGCCCTGACCCTGCAGGATGGCGGTGAGGTCGCGGAACAGGTGCTGTCATATCAGGACAAGGACGTCTGGGATGCCTTTCAGAGCGACTTCCTTGACGCTGTCTAAACAGTTCAGTCTGAAAATCATTGCTAAACCTGAATAGGAGACCAATCCATGGGATTGAAAAGACGTGATTTCCTGAAAACGCTTGGAGTAGCCGGCGGTGGTCTGCTGGGTGCAGACGCCCTGGCGGCTCCCAAAGCCACAGCTGAGAAAAAGGAGATGTACTCCCTCCTCATCGACATCTCGCTCTGTGAGGGCTGTCAGTCCTGTGAGTACGCCTGCGCAGAGATCAACAATCTACCCGACCCTGAGGGATATCCCGAGGTGGGAGAGATCCGCAAACTGGATCCCGATCGGTTCACCGTACTCAACGCCTTCGACACCTCGAAAGGCGAGTACTACGTCAAGAAACAGTGCATGCACTGCAATCAACCGGCCTGCGCCTCGGCATGTCTTACCAAAGCCATGTACAAGACCGAGGAAGGACCGGTGATCTGGCGTGGGGACAAATGTATGGGTTGCCGTTACTGCATGCTTTCCTGTCCATTCGATATCCCCACCTTTGAATACGACAGTCCGAATCCGCGCATCGCCAAATGCCGCATGTGCTTCGAGCAACTGGCCGAAGGGGAATGGCCAGCCTGTGTGGATAATTGTCCCAATGAAGCTGTGATCTTCGGCACCCGGCGTGAGATGCTGGCCGAAGCCCGACGTCGTATTGCCGTGAACCCGGGTGATTACGTGGATCAAATCTATGGCGAACATGAGGCTGGAGGAACCGGCGTTCTCTATATATCCCCGGTACCCTTCGAGGAACTGGGATTCGACACTGAGATCGAGAGGGAACCCTATCCTGAATACACCAAGGGATTCCTTTATGCAGTACCCTCGATCTTCGTTCTATGGCCTGCCATACTGCTGGGATTGCGTGAGTCCTCTGCCAGGAAAGAGCAGCCGGTAGAAGGAGAGGTCGATCATGAATGAGACCAGTCTACGACCTACTGAAATACCGCAAAGCGGCAGTCGATGGAGATTTCTGCTGAATGAATTGAAGCCCAAGAGTCGATTTCTCACACCCTTCAATATCATTTCTCTGCCCATCATGCTGCTGGGATTCATCATTATCGTGATCCGGTTCTGGAAAGGGCTGGGTTCCGTTACGAACCTCGATCAGATGACCCCCTGGGGACTGTGGATCGGTTTCGACGTGGTGACGGGCGTAGCCTTCGCCGGAGGTGCCTATGTGTTGACCTTCATGGTTTACATCCTGCGTATGGAAACCTACCGGCCCATCGTCAGGGTCACCGTCCTGAACGGTTTCCTGGCCTATCTCTTCTATGCCGGGGCACTGCTGTTGGATCTCGGCAGGCCCTGGAATGTCATCAATCCCATCATCGGGAACAGCTTTGGTACCAGCAGCGTCCTCTTCCTGGTAGCCTGGCACTTCCTGCTGTACATGCTGGCTGAGCTGGTGGAATTCTCACCGGCAATCGCAGAATGGCTCAATGCCAGGAAACTGCGCCGTGTGCTCGCCGGCCTGAGTGTCGGGGCGGTGATCTTCGGGATCACGCTGTCAACCCTGCACCAGTCAGGGCTGGGCGCCCTGTTTCTCATGGCCAAGGGCAAGATCCATCCGCTGTGGTATTCGGAGTTCATCCCCGTGCTCTTCTTTGTATCAAGCATCTTTGCGGGTCTGTCCATGGTCATCTTCGAGGGAACCATCACCAACAAGGTGTTCCGGCATCTGCTCGGCGAGAGCCATGAGGAACAGCATCAGAAGATCATCCGGGGACTGTCGCGGGTATGTGCCATGGCCATGTTCGCCTATCTGTTCCTGAAAGTCCTGGATCTGATCCATGGCCAGCATCTGGCCGATCTGTTCACCGCTTGGGGGACCTGGTACCTGGTTGAAATACTGGGCTTCGTTGTCCTGCCCATGATCCTCTTCATCCAGGGTCTGAGGACTGACAACAGCTGGTTGCTCAAGGCCGGCGCTGTGTTCACACTGGTAGGCATCATCCTCAATCGCCTGAACATTTCGGTGATCGCCTTTCGCTGGGATGCCGCAGTACCCTATATCCCCACCTGGATGGAATTTGTGGTGACTCTGGCAGTGATCTTCACCGAGCTCTGGATATTCCGCTGGATCGTTCAGCGTATGCCGGTATTGAAGGATTCACCGCTGTTCGCCGGTGAGAAACACTAGGAGTCTATAATGAGTGAATACTATCTGGTCGATATGTTCGCCACCAAGGGGCCGGAATACCTGGTCGTCATCGTCTTCCTTGTGGCCGTTGTTCCATTCTGGAGACTTTTGAACAGCCGCGTGGTCAGACCACAAGCGGTGGCTGCCTTCGAGGCCGGACGCTATTTCGATCGCACACACACATGGAGTTTCCTTGATCCCGACGGGAACGTCAGGATCGGGATCGACACCTTTCTAGCCAATATCATGGGAGCGGCCAGGATCTCATCCGATCATGCCGCCGGAGAATCTATACATCGAGGCGATCCTCTGCTTACGATCCAGCATGAAGGGAAACAGATTGCCATACCCAGTCCGGTGAACGGTGTCATCAAGCAGAGTAAGGCAGGCACGGTGATCAATAAACAGGATCCCCGCCAATGGCTTGTCTCACTGAAACCGAAACAGTGGGAGCAGGATCAGCAGCACCTTATCGCCGGGTCCGGAACCACCGATTGGATCAGGCAGGAGACTGCGCGCTTACGTGATTTCATGGCTTTCACAAGCCGGAAGTACAACTACCAGACAGAGCCCGTCACCCTGGCTGATGGTGGTGAACTGCGCAGCGGACTCTTCGAGGACCTGCCGGAGGATATCTGGAAGGAGTTCCAGAGCGAGTTCATCGATGCGGTAATGGAGCTGTGAGACAGAATGGATCTGACAGTGAGCTTCCCGTGTTCCAGTTTTAAGGAGTTATAATGCCCCCTCCCACCGAGAACTGCATCTGGATGGAGGCAGGGGTGCTGGAGTACCAGCTGTGCCCCCTCCATTACAACTGTGACAACTGCGAGATCCACAGGAAGCTCACTGCCCACCTGAGCAGCGCTGAAGAACATCCGGACAAACCAGCAGCATACATCCCCCTGGGGATCCCCGATGATCCTCAAGGATCTTTCGAAGCCGGATACCAGTACCTGCCGTGTTATCTCTGGTTGAAGCATATCGCCAAGGATCGAGTGCAGGTTGGCCTACACCCCTTCATGTGGCAGTTCCTGCCTCCCCTGGAAAAGACCCTGTTAGCCAGGGAGGGCCGTCACATCCAACCAGGTGCCTGCATGTTCTGGTTACATTTCCAGGGTGGCATGATCTGCTGCCGATCACCCATCGAAGGAGCAGTGCTTGCACGGAACGAAGGTCTGGACGGTGCGATCCTGAATCCCCTGGCCCTGCAGTACGGGTCGGCCTATGAGAACTGGTTATTGACTTTGCAGACAGCGGATCTTGACCCTGAGAGATTGCAGGTCATGAGTCGAATAGAGACCCTGGAGAGGGTTCAACGTCATCGCAGGCTGTTGGTTCGGCTGGCTCGATCCCCGGAGTATAACCGCGCAATATCAGAGATAGCTGACCCCCATGGCTCGGTGCTGAAAAAATTAATAACCCCTAAACTCCAGTTCGCAAAATTGTTGAAAAAATTAACAGATCAGGTTGCATTTGTGTGTTAGATGGCAATAATTTTGCTTTATAAAGCAATGGTCCATGCGAAGAAATAGGGAATGAACATTCGGCTACCTGTATCATTTAGACCTTCAACGCTGTATGGCAGGATCGTGCTGGTCCTGCTGAGTGTTTCGCTGATCTTTTTCAGTCTGGTGGCAGGGCTCCTCTATTTTATCACAACCCAATACATGCAGGATATCATAAGCAAGTGCGGAAGTAGAGTGATCACAGTCGTCGAAACCGGCCTGCATCACAGCATGATCGCTGAGGATCATACCCTCATCCACGAGGAGATCGCCGTCCTGGGAGCAATGCCCGGTCTGAATGGGATCCACCTGTACGATCAGAATGGGTTCAAACGCTATAGCAGCAGCCCCGCTATCAGTCCCGTGGATGACAAGGTGAACAGCGGACCCTGCAAGCGATGCCATCCCACGGACACACCCACCAGAATGGAAGCGCAGCACACCTGCATATACATCGACAAGAGCGGTGAGGCCCGCCAGTTGACCTTACTGGCCCCGGTTTTGAACGAACCAACGTGCAGCGACGCCAGCTGCCATGTCCATCCCGAATCACAGACCATGCTGGGTATCCTGGAGGTACAACTTTCCCTGGCTGATCTGGACATGGCCACCAGAAGAACATTGATGGATTACGGTTTGATCGTCATTGCCGTCATGCTGATAACCACCATCTATGTCCTGTACTTCAGCAAATACCGGATCGCGGGACCACTCCGAAAGATCATCACCGCCAGCAGAGAGGTGAGTAAGGGAGATCTCGATCTGCGTCTGGATCTCGAGAGTTCCGGTCTCACTGATATCCAGCAGGTGGAACGGACCTTCAATGAGATGCTGGATACCATCAAAAGCCGCGACAAAGAACTGCGCAGATGGTCACGGGACCTTGAGCAGAAGGTCAGGGAGCGTACGGAGGATCTTCAGCGCACTCACCAGGAGCTCTATCACATCGAGCGGATGGCTTCCCTGGGCAAACTCTCCAGTTCAGTGGTACATGAGATCAATAATCCTCTGTCAGGTGTCGTTACCTATACAAAACTCGTAGCACGCCTGCTGCAGAAACTGGACCTGCCTGAGGATCGTACCGAGACCCTGCAAAAGCATCTCAGCATGATCGAATCTGAGACCAAACGGTGCGGCAACATCGTGAAGGGTCTTCTGGGCTTTTCCAGGGAGGGCCGGGGCAACCGCGAGATGGTACACCTGGATCCTGTTCTGCGGGAAGTTGAACAGCTCATGGACCACTCCTTCCACATGGCCGACGTGGTCCTGGAGACGGAGTTCTCCGCAACAGAGGATAAGCTGTCGGCGAACCCCGGCCAGATCAAGCAGGCCTGCATGGCAGTCCTGCTGAATGCCCTCGAGGCTGTAGAGCCCCACGAAGGCCTGGTGCTGTTCCGATCATTCAATACGGCGGACGGAGCCTACTGTATCCAGATCAGGGACAACGGCGCGGGGATCGATCCTGAAGACCAGGAACATATATTCGAACCATTTTTCTCCACGAAGAAGGAGACCAGCGGGATCGGTCTTGGATTGGCTGTTACTTACGGGATCGTGAAACGTCACGATGGTGAGATCAGTGTGGGGTGCATCCCTGGCAAGGCGACGACATTTACAATTAAACTCCCTGTGAATGCTCAGAAGGAGGGGGAAGAAGATGACACCAGCACCTGAAGATCTGTCCATCCTGGTCGTTGATGATGAACTGGCCGTTCGCGACTCGCTGCAGAACTGGTTCATGGAGGACGGATATATTGTGGCCACCGCTGAGGATTCAAAGAGCGCTCTGGCCCAGATCAAGGAGCAACATTTCCACATCATCCTGATAGACATCAAGATGCCGGGTATGGACGGCCTGGAACTTCACCGGCGCATCCGTCAGATCCACGCGGATGCCATTGTGATCATCATGACAGCCTTTGCTTCCGTCGATTCTGCCGTTGAGGCTCTCAAGGATGGAGCCTACGACTACGTGTGCAAACCATTCGATCCTGATGCCCTTTCACATATGATCCGCAATGCGGCCCGCCAGCTTGAACTGCAGGAAGAGAATATCAGCCTCAAGGAACGTATCAAGAACCTTGATAATATCGACGATATCATCGGTACCAGTGAACCAATGCTGCAGGTTCTCGAGAAGGTCCGAGTGGTGGCGGGGACTGAATCAACCGTGATCATCAGCGGCGAAAGTGGTACGGGCAAAGAATTGATCGCCAAGGCGATCCATATGAATTCAGCACGTCGATTCTTCCCCATGGTGACGGTTCATTGTGGTGCCGTTCCGGAGAATCTCCTGGAAAGTGAACTTTTCGGACATGAACGTGGTGCTTTTACAGGGGCCCAATACGCCAGAAAAGGAAAATTTGAGATGGCCGATGGGGCTACGATCTTCTTGGATGAGATCGCAACTATCAGCGCCAAGATGCAGGTGGAATTGCTGCGGATCTTGGAAACAAAGACCTTCACCCGTGTGGGTGGAAACCGCGAAATACGATCTGACTTCCGTATTATCTGCGCCACCAACCGGGATCTGAAGGAGATGGTGGACAAGGGTGAGTTCAGAGAGGACCTGTACTATCGTCTGAATGTGTTCGATATAAACATCCCACCCTTAAGGGAAAGGACTGATGACATCGAACCCCTTGCACATTATTTCATCGAGAAGTATGCGCAACAGATGAATCGGCCCACCAGCAAGATCGGCCGTGGTGCAATGAATGCACTGAACCAGTATACCTTCCCCGGGAATGTTCGCGAGTTGGAGAATATGATCGAGCGAGCCATCGTGGTGGGTGAAGGTGATACGATCCGGGCAAAGAACCTGCCCCTCCGGATCGACAGCACTGCCCCGGGAGTGGAATCCATCCAGGACCTGGAGAAGATCCATATCCTGAAGATCCTGGAGAAGTATCACTGGAATGTCTCCAGGACTGCCAGGGCCCTGGAGATCGACAGAGTGACCCTGTACAACAAGATGAAGAAGTACGCCATCCAGAAGCCCGGTGCCTGATCCCAGCGAATGATCTGAAGGTAATGCTTCAATGCTATTCCCTGCATCACAGTCACCCGGAATATCATGATGCCTGTGGCATCCACTGAGATCGTCCTGGTCTCCCTCCAGTTCGATCACGACCTGCTCATGGAGGAAATGCATCATGCCATCCAGGGGGAAACAGGTATCAGGACCCGTATTGATGAATGCCATCATGATATCGCCCCCTTCTATGATGCCGGCCGTTCCCAGTACAATGCCGATCTGCTGCTGAAACATCTGGATGATTATTATCCCCGGGATGAAACCCGGGTGGTTGGAATAACAGGCGTCGATCTATTTACGCCGATCCTGTCATTCCTGTTCGGGCAGGCATACCTTGGCGGGAAATCCGCCATCGTTTCCGGATTCAGATTGAAGAATGAACGGTATGGGCTACCGCCAGATGAAGAATTATTTCAGCAGAGGCTGCTCAAGGGAGTCATGCATGAACTGGGTCATTCATTCGGCTTGAAACATTGTGTGAACCCGGATTGCGTCATGGTAGCCTCCACCTACGTAGAGGATGTGGACCACAAGAACAGTCACTACTGCAGTCGTTGTCGCGCCACACTGGTAGATCTAGATTGCATTCCCGGGCATGGTCGAGAATAGACCAGCGAACAGGCCTGGCTCAGCCACTTAGATATTTATCCAGGATCTCCTTGAGTTGATCAAATTGGTATGGTTTTGAGATATATTCATTGAAACCGACGCGCTTGAAATCATTCAGATGATCTTTGGCGAAAGCAGTGATGGCGACTGCTGGTATCTCCGCAAAGCGTGGTAACTGCTTCAGTTGCTCACAGAGCGTAATGCCATCGATCCCCGGTCCCAGAGCAATATCCAGCAACAGGATATCAAGATTCTGATCCTCCACCATCGCCAGTGCACTCTCCCCACTCTCCGCAGCCACAAATTCCATGTCCAATCTCTTCAGCATGAAGGTGAGGTACTGCCGGGAGGCGAAATCGTCCTCTACTACCAGAGCTTTCACTATGCTGTACTTGTTCACCGATAATCCCTCCTGCATCTTCCCGGTGTGAGAGACGATGACAGAAACTGTTTCCGTTGTGAATAATTTAATCCCCGGGATGCGGTTTTGACAGGGAATGCAAATTAACGTGACCCGTAGAGAATTGAGACAAAAAGTGGTGCCTGGTCCTGGTTTTCAGGATCAAACCCTTCGCTACTGTTGTGATCTGTAACACTTATCAGACTGCTTATTGATCAAAATATATGGGGCCGGAAATCTCAATTCCGACCATGGAAGGTGAGCCAGCCTGTTTGGTGTATTCGATTGAGATGAGTGGTTGGGATAATTCCCAGGGAACGAATTCTTGCTCAGTACTGCTTCGTGTATTTCTCGATGGTCTGTTTCAGATCCGACAGGGAATAGGGTTTTTCAAGAAGATCACTGAATCCTTCGTCACCCATTTCCTTTATGGCATTACGGGGAAACGCAGTAACGGCTATTGCGGGAGTTTTGGCGTATTTTGCGTTTTGCTTAAGATGCTTGCACAGGTCAGCACCATTCATCCCGGGTCCCAGGGCGATGTCGATGAGCATGAGATCAACGCTCTGGCCCTGGATCAGATCCTGGGCTTCTTCACTGTTATTGGCCGCCAGGGCACTTACATCCAGCTGCCGCAGAAGTTCCAACAGATACTGGCGACAGGCCATGTT
Source organism: uncultured Lentisphaeria bacterium (assembly GCA_964454335.1). Lineage (GTDB taxonomy): Bacteria > Fidelibacterota > UBA8477 > UBA8477 > JABMPR01 > CAYVVT01. The sequence continues at coordinate 40,814 of CAYVVT010000014.1, forward strand.
GTCTTCGACAACTAATGATCTGATCATGAACTAGCGATCCATGTCCTTAATATAAAACCAAGCCGATGTCTCAAATTAATATGGGTTATATTAACAAACCAAATTGCGAACGCAAGGTTTTCGATCCCCTGTTCTCCCCCATCTCTGAATTCCTGCACCAGCAGCCCACTCCAGCTCAGCTTAATGGTCTTGTGAACAACCGTAAACCGCTTTGTTCAGACAAGGGGCAGGCGGACCGGGGGGAATAGCATCTTGAACACAGAATGTAGAATCCCGCCAATGGCGGGGGATCAAGGAACACCGAATTAAGAAGAAAGCTGGACGATGGACTCAGGTGTTCTGAGATTGGGCACCTGGCTAATCTTCCAGCTTAACCAATTCAGTATAAGAATGTATACCTGGTCGCTGGTAATAGGAGTCCATGGAACCGTCCTGAGTGATCTCATAGGTGATCGTCTGCTTCCAGTCTGCTGCCTCGAGAACCAGCTTCCCATTCCTGAACGCCCCTTTAAACCGCTCCCAGCCCGGTTCATTGATGCCCCATTGATAAGCCACACCCCAGGCGTAGATGGCATCCACCTCATGGCGGCTCCTGATGTTCTCAACCACCAGCAGATGATCAAGAATGCCATCGCTCACGCCAAACCATTTCCCGGAATACCTGGCCAATGAAGCTGGTATTGCTTCTGAGGGCGGGACTACCTGTGTGTCATGGGGTAAGACAGCGGAGATCTCAAGCGTTTCCAGCATTTCCCCATAGCTGTTCCTGTATCTGAATTGATACCCTTGAGGATCACTTAACCAGCTCAATACCTCCCCGACAGGGTCGTTGGTATCCAGCCAGTAATCTGGAAGATATCCCACACACTCCTCCAGTCCCGGAATGAAGATGAGTTGACGCGGAAGTATGAGGATCAGTTTTGAATGGGGCAGGAAATAATCACAGGTGCTTGAAAATTGAGCTGATCCACCCGTGTTCTCACCGATGGTGATCTGATCTGGAACGGATCGAGACGATCCAACCATATTCTCACCGGCAGACAGCACTCTTCTATTTGTCAGAAGGATCAATTTGCCCCTGTATTCACCCAGTATTTTTCGTTTATCAGTTCGACTGAAATCCCAACTTTTATGAGGAGTTCGCTTATAATCCACAGCCTTTCTGCTGTATCTGGCAACCAAATCGCGTAGAGCCGGAGAAACATCGGGTTCGTCATCCAGATCATATGCGGCATAATATGCGGTAATGGCGGGAGATGTAAGCTCAGCCCAATGGGTCTCCCACTGGACGCTCCCATTCAGATTCCTGATAAATGTCTGTGGAAAAACAGAGGAGCCGCCTCCATTATTGAACAGATTGACGATGATGGTTTCCTCATCTCTCAGTATCTTCCCCGCTTCCATGAATTCCTGCATCTGGGGATAGAGGGCATCAGCAAAACTGGTGATCCTCAACACCGAGATTTTATTGAGACGGTCGATATAGAACGGTTTGGGATCATCAAAGCGGGCGAACATCAACCGGCTTTTGTGCAGTGGGATCGCGATCTCTTGAAGATCAAATTCAAATTTATGTGAATTCACCGTTCCAAAGGAAAAGACACCGATGAAATAATGTTTTTTATCGGGAGGAGAGAGTGTCTGGAACAGATAGGATTCCTTGTCCTCCTGGGTGAACAGTGCACCCGCTTCTATTTTCTCGTTCTTCGAATCAATGACCCGGTAGAGACCTTGATCTGTCTGCTCAACCAGGATATCACTGAAGAAAACCGATTTGTGTCTGTATGCCTGGTGATATCCAGAGCCAATGAAGGAAATATGACCATCGTAAAACTGGTCCAATATTCTGGCGACTTCATTTTCGAAATCTGTTGTCCTGACATACTCTGTATTGGAGACAAAAGCTTTCAGGTGCTCGAAGTAGCTCTGGAAATTTACACCTTTATATTGCCAATACTCAAAACCGGAATACGACGTACTGATCAAGTATTCCAGCATCTCAATATCTTCAAGCGCTTCGACTGTCGAAAGCGAATCGGGGATTTGATGCTTCATACCCCTATGGAATGGAAAGATCTCTCGATAGCTTGTTGGTGAGGATGACTGACTGATGAAATTGCTGAATTCATCCGGGATATTTTGTTGAGGATTTTCAACACTGCATGTGCTCAAGACGATCAAACACATCAAAATTGTACAGTTAGATCTCATGAAAGCCCCGGACCAATGTTTCTGGATAAGAATTTTGGCTGAAAATATGCCATATCAGGAATTATGAAAGACGGATTGATAGTCGCTGCTGCTGGCTCTGTTTTATTCCAGTGCCTCTCAGCCAGATGACGGGTAAGGCAGGAGAGCCTGGCCGATAATCTCTGACAATAAACAGCTATTTGTTCCCGAGATGCTCTGACTTCCTACACTGAGCTTAGTGCGTCCCTACCGCACCCTTGATGAGATTCTCAAAATAGACCGGTACCTTCGTTGTGAAGGTCATCTCTTCTTTTGAATGGGGATGAACAATCGTCAGGGTGGCTGCATGCAGGGCCAGACGCCTGATACCATCGTCCTTTTTGCCATACTTCTTATCGCCGGCTACGGGAAATCCCCGATCAGCAAGGTGGACGCGGATCTGATGCTTTCTGCCTGTCAGCAGTTCAATTTCCAGAAGACTGTATTTGATGGATTCTTTCAATACCCTGTATCCGGTACGGGCCAGCTTTCCTTTTTTCGAGTCCATCACAGAATACACTTTATGTGCGATGTTCTCTGCGAGATAGGAGCTAAGCTCCCCCTCCTTCTCCGGTAGAAATCCATGTACCAGGGCATAGTACTTTTTGTGGAACTCCGGCCACTTTGCCTGTAGAAAGCGTTTGGCCTTGGGATCCTTGGCAAAGACGATGATCCCCGATGTATCCTTATCCAGACGATGCACAATAAATACCCGGTTCCTGGATTTTGGATTTCCTTTGCGCACATAATCGGTCAAGCGATAGTAGGCCGTATGACTTCTGACTTTATCACTACTTACCGTCAACAGACCGCTAGCTTTATCCACAACCAGGATATCCCGGTCTTCATGTATGATCCTGAGTCCTCTCGGCTGATGTCTTTTTGAGGTCTTTTTAAAGTGTTCTTGAGGTTCACGCATAGTGTATACGGCGGGTTTTAGGACGTATGTCCTTTACTCGTGTTTCGACTTCTGACCTCGGGCTCATGTGGTTCTCCATTCGAAGTGAAAAGGCAGCCCAAAGTCTCTCTTGAAAACTCAACTCACGGTCGGATCGATAGGAGTGTGGGGATAGTCTGATTTACGTTTCTGAAATGATAAGATTTCAGATTTTTGAACCACCCCGGCGTCAATGTTTACAGCTCGCTTTAAAGTCTCATTTTGTTGCCATCTCGCATGGCCTTCTATCACATCTGGTAAATGAACAACCAAGGCAGCAGAGATAGACCGTGAAGCACTTTGCCAGAGATAGCTCGGTGTATGATCGACAGCATAATAATCTACCGTTCCAACTTTGAACATTGGATCTCTGAATGTGGTTGGTTTGGCAAAGAAAAATCCCATTCCTTCATCGCAACTGACATCGATGATCAATAAACCTGGCTTCAGCGATGACCGCTCCTCTTCACTCACAAAGAGGATGGGATTATCTGGATCTTGAAAAGTACCATTCACAATGATATCTGATAGTCTGATCAGATCAATCAAGGGTTGGGCAGATCCATCGTGTTCCACCACCATCATGCGAGCTTCACCTTCATTGCCATCCCGGATGCGCACATAGTGACAATCTAAAACTTCCTCACGAATTTCGTGGTCGGGACGCTGGATACAAATGGTGATATCTCTATACCCACGTGCCTTAAGAGCGTAAATGGCTCCTCTACTAACTGCGCCAAAACTAAAGATAATTACCTTACGTTGCCTCCCGTAATGACCGTCGATTCCCTTAAGCTGCAGCGCATGCAGCACTGCACAGTAGCCAGCCATTTCATTGCTTTTATAAAAGGTGTGACGACCAATGTGTCCACTGGGTCCCCATACGAACATATCCTCAAAAGCAATAAGCGTTTGTTTACGGTCTATTGCTACCTGAGTGAGAGATCTCTGTTGAACACAATGTGGCCAGCCCCACAAGATCCCACCTTCACGAAGCTCTTCAAGGTCGGCCACCACTGGTTTTGGAAGGATTACATTACCAATGTCGGTTAATAACTCATTGCGTGAAGCGATACCACCTACTTGCTCAGCTAATTCTGCATCGTCCATTCCAAATCGTTTTCCATAGCCTTCTTCAAATATTAGCTGGCGGCGTACTTTCTCAGATAAACGCGACAAGTGCTCCAGATGAATTGGGACACGCCGCTCATCCATTTTTTTCGATGTGCCTATAATACCAAATTCTAATTTATCCATATCGTCACCTACTTGTTATTCAATGAGCATGATCCTTTTTTGAAAGCCCTGTTTACTTTCAAATTGGATTGATTGGTCCCTGAAAATAGGGCCAATTCTAGCTGTTAAGTGGCTTATTATCAAGTCCAGGTCACTTTTGCTCGATTAATTCTTGAGCGCCTGCCAGCCAAGTAACCTTTCCTCTCACCAAATCCCTTTTCTAATAATACTTAACAGTTCAGCGCAACAAACGGGTAGCCGGCATTTGGGTAGCCTGTTGGGGAGGATTAGCACCATGAACACAGAATATCGAATTAAGAAGAAACCCAGACGATGGACTTCGGTGTTCTGAAATCGAGAAACGCCCGGGGATCGGAGACTCGAATGAAGGCAGATACTAGCTGGTTTTATCTATCTATGATTACAACACTTAAGTCCTGTATTTAAAATCGGTGTCCTGCCCAATGACTAGGGAATGACGCCTACCCTGCAGGCCCCCTGCTCTCTCAGGTGGAGTATTTGAATAGCTTCCGCACCGATCACAGATTCAATCATTAGCTTGAACTCATCAAAATCATCTTGATGGACATAAACCTGCATGGTACCAGCGAAGCCTCCGCCATGAACCCGGCCAACCCCTCTCCCCTTCATTTCGAAGAAAAGCTGAGACAGCCCGAGAGCGAAGGCTAATCCTTGTTCCACACCGTCCGAAAGTGGAGGTACAGTGTTCTGTAGAACATTCTGGGAGGATTGACCGCTGGCACTCACGATTGATAGGTACTCATCGAATGATCCACGGGAAAGTGTGGTGAGCATATTCTCGACTCGATCATTCTCATGAAAGAAATGAAATGCACGGAGAACTGCTCTGTCACCGTGCTTCTCTCGAAGTTCTTTGCTACGATTTATAAGATCAGTGATCGTACTATTCCTAAGATATTCTACGCCCAGATCTGCCGCGATCTTAGCCAGTTCTGTGGGAATTGAAGCGTAGGCATGGGTTAGATCATCATGGCTGCTCCCGGTGTTGACCGTAGCCAGGGTATACTCGGTTTTATCAAAATCAAAGTGCACATCCTTCAAGATCACATCGTCTGGATCTCTGAAGTCAATCAGTTGGATGCCGCCAAGCGCAGACGCCATTTGGTCCATCAGTCCACAGGGCTTCCCGAAATACTCATTCTCTGCAAACTGACCAATTCGCGCAAGGTCAGGTGCCAGCACTCTGGAATCGTTGAAGAGTTCATTCAATATGGCAGCCAGCAAAACCTCAAAACTGGCTGATGATGACAGCCCTGACCCTATTCCAACCGTACTATGTACTACCGCATCAAATCCACCACTGTCACCGCCCAGGTCATGCATTCCCTGGAGGACTCCTCTGAGCAGGGCCGAGCTGGTTTCTACCTCATCAGGGTGAGGATCAAGATCATCCAGTGAGACTTCATAGCTTTCGTTAAGGTTCAGAGAATGAACTCTCGCAATCCTCTCCTCGATTTTACGTGCGAGTGCCAGACTATCCTGTTGGACGGCGGCGCACAACACTTTCCCCCGGTTATGATCTGTATGATTGCCTCCAAGCTCAGTCCTGCCCGGGGCACTGATGAGTGTACCACCCTGCCTAAAGCTGGTTCTTAGCGATTCTATCCTGGAAGAGATCTCTCGTCCTCCATCCAAGCCATACAGCTCTTTAAGGACACGGCCTTCGATATTGGGATCAATCATATTTAGTGCTTTCATTTGATCGCCCGCTATTTGTTAATATCCTGAATGACGGATCGCAATCGTTCGGCGGCCGACTCAGGTGTCAAGTCTCTCTGCGCTTCCGCAAGCATCTCATAACCTACCATGAACTTTCTCACTGTTGCCGATCTCAATAGAGGTGGATAGAAGTGGGCATGGAGTGTCCAAAACCCCTGTCCCTGCCGTGATCTGGGAACCTGGTGCCAACCCATGCTGAAGGGAAACTCTGTTGCGAAAAGATGATCATAACCGGACCAGAGTACTCTCAATGCTTCTTCCAGCTCGTCGATCTGCTGGTCATCCAGATTCTCAAAGGTCTCAGTGTGTGCGCTAGGCAGGAGCAAGGTCTCAAAAGGCCAGACAGCCCAAAACGGCACCAGGATCACCCAGGAATCATTGCGATAAACAACCCTGTCAGCAGCCAGCAACTCGGAGTCCAGGTAAACCTGCAGAAGGGGCTTGGCATTGGAGCTGAAATACTCTGCCTGGTGCTTTACTTCCTTTTCGATCTCTGTCGGTTGGAAGTCACCCGCCCAGATCTGCCCATGTGGGTGTGGATTGGAAGCACCCATCAATGCGCCCCGGTTCTCAAACACCTGAACATACTCGTAGTCATTCAGTAAGCCCCTAGACTCCTGTTGCCAGGCAAGAATGACCTCTTTTCTCCCCTTGGGAGTAAGATTACCAAGTGAAAGGTCGTGTCTTGGTGAATAGCATATCACCCTTGACGTACCTGAAGCAGGCTGCCAGGTCAATACGCTATCTTCACCACTGATTTGACTGCCCTCCGGCAAAAGCGCGGGGAAGTCATTCGTGAACACGAATGTCTTGTCGTAATCAGGATTTGTGTCTCCATTCGCTCTCAGGTTGCCGGGACACAGGTAGCATTCTGGGTCATATGCTTCAGCGGTTCCGGGAGCAACCTCATCCTGCTTTCCCTGCCATGGTCGTGCAGTTCGATGAGCGGAAACCAGCACCCATTCACCGGTTAAGGAGTTGTACCTTCGATGAGGTGTGTCCGGGATAGGCATTTCCTGGCCGATGATGTTCTACCAGAAGATGGCATACAGCGCCACCAGGATTATGCTGATGATCACCGCGCTGATATTGAAAGCTGGTCCCGTTTTGAAATATTCCCGTGAAACGGGTATACCCTTTGGATCAGTATGACCTTTCCCTTCAATCTGGCTGATGATACCAATGATGACCATCGTCAGGATCCAGACGATCATCATCTGATGCATCCATGGCATCTCTGTTCCCAGTTTCAGGCCAAGTCCAATGGGGATCGATGATACAGCACCCCAGATAGCAGCATTGTTCGTCGATCGTTTATAGAACAGTCCCATCATAAATACCCCAAGAATACCAGGACTGACCAGCCCTGTGTACTCCTGGATATACTGGAACATCTCTTTCACTGAACCGAGGGAGGGTGCAACGGCAACTGCGATCACCAGCGCTGCCAATACTGCGATCCGGCCAGTGGTCACTGTCTGCTTATCAGAAGCGTCCTTATTGATATAGGCTCGGTAGATATCCATTGTGAAGATTGTGGATGTGGAGTTCAACATGGAGGCCAAGGAGGATACAATCGCGGCTGATAGTGCTGCCAGAACCAGCCCTTTTAATCCCATCGGTACGAACTGGCTGATCAACCAGGGATATGCCTTGTCGTAGTTCACTCCACCCTCTCCTCTACTGAATGCCTCCGAGACGCCAGCAATTGGCGCAGTTCCATCAGGAGCCGTGAACATGACGTATGCGACAATTCCGGGAATGACTACGATCAGGGGTATAATCAGCTTCAAGAAGGCGGCGAAGGCTATTCCCTTCTGTGATTCCTCAAGAGATTTGGCAGCAAAGGTCCGTTGAATAATGTATTGGTTGAATCCCCAGTAATACAGATTGGCAACCCACATACCCCCAACCAAAACAGCAATCCCAGGTAGATCCCCAAAGCTTGGATGCCCTTTCTTGAGGATCATATGAAAGTGTTCCCCCGCGGAATTGTAGATGTGGCTTAAACCATTCATCACACCACCATCCACCGTGACATGGTTCAGGGCGATCACGCTCGTGATCAACCCTCCTACGATGAGCAGGATCACTTGGATCACATCAGTCCAGGCTACTGCAGAGAGCCCTCCCCAGATGGAATATGCAGCTGCAAAGAACGCAAGGGCCAGTATCCCGTGCATGATGTATTCTCCGGTTCCAGTCCCCAGAATAGTGTCCAGAGCTTTGGCGCCGAGAAACAGGACTGAGGTAAGATTCACGAAAATGAAGAGACCGATCCAGAAAACCGCCAGGATGGTCTTCAGGTTCTTGCTATACCGGACCTCAACGAACTGTGGGATCGTGAATATCTTTTTCTCAATAAAGATGGGTAAGAAGTACTTACCAACGATTATCAGGGTAAGGGCGGCCATCCACTCATAGGAGGCGATAGCCAGACCTAGAGAAAACCCTGATCCGGACATGCCAATGAATTGTTCAGCTGAGATATTCGCTGCAATAAGAGATGCACCGATGGCCCACCAGGGAAGCGACTTGCCTGCGAGGAAGTAGTCCTCAGCATTTTTCTGATGTCCCTCCTTGCTCCGGGATACCCAGAGTCCGACTGATACGATCGTGATGACATATGAGATAAAGACCACATAATCGAGTGCTGAAAATTGCATAAACGGTTCCTACTGTTCTATTCGTTCAAGGGGATTGTCTGCTGCCAGTGTTCCAAATCTATAGTTTATCCAGTGGACGTACTCCTCCCATGGGTTAAACCTCACTGAGGGAAACGAGCCATGATTCGGAGCGTCGGGGTATTCTTGCAGTTCAAGACACACTACCTGTCTGGGGCTGAAGGTTCTCCCAAATTTTCCCGGTACCTCACCATTCAGAAAGTTGCTGGTATAAAGTTGTAGTCCCGGTGCTAAGTTATGAAATACGGTGGCCTCCTCTTGGGGAGCCTGCCTGCCCAAGCGCCTTTGATCTTATCCAGCAGATCAGGCTTTTATAATTCAAGGATCTCGGAATTCGGGGGTTTGATCATGAGTACCAGCAGTATGATCCGGAAACATTCCATCGTGTCTCTACTCATGGGATATCTCTCTTTCGAGTAGCGTAAAATGCTTGAATTTATGAGTTTAGTTTTCAGGCAGATGATAGATCTCCACAGACTGATAGAAATCACTCATAATTGCATCTTTATCAAAATTTTCCCAAATAATGATCTTCCTGGGATTGTCAGGTTGATCAAGCCATGCACCTTCTACAAATTCTGGTGCAGGGATCTCCACCCTATCCGCCCAGGTCGGATTCTTGATAATAGCCACAGCAGCCATGTCAAATAAGGGTCTGGAAGAATTCTCTTCTCTGAAATTCTTGAACAACGAGACTGAATAATCACCGAAGTTGTTGAAAGAGCCTCCGTGCCTTCCAATTACCTCACCAGCGATGTGCGGTCCTTTACCAGGCATGATCTCCCTTATATCTTTCAGGTATGCCTTGACTGCATCTGTACCAGTCTCTCTGTCATACCGTACCATGACCATCTCGAATTCGACATCGGATCCTAGAATCGGATCAATCGATGGGATGTCGTTGTCAAAATTGTATTCGCCAGGTTCAGGGTAATTTGTGCCCAACCATACGATGCGCACCTTGGGGATAATTGTGGGATCTTTTGTGAGTGCCAGAGCAATGTTGGTCAGTTTACCCACCGGGACGAGCAGGAGTTTTCCCTCACGCTGTTCATGAGCCTGCTCTATAATAAAATCCACAGCTTCGGCACCATCGAACGCTGGATTGTTTACACTGTCCTTGATCTCTTCATATGATGCGTTGGCACCCTTCAGGATCGGGACCTTTCCGGCCATACCACAGAGATTCACGACCCTGTCTGCTTCTTCCCAATGCTTCTGGATATCACCCCCGTTAAAGGTCTTGTTAACAGTGATACCCTTAACATCGAAGACGTGACTATTGAAAAGCATATAGGCGATGGCGTGCTGATCGTCCAATTCATTATTTGCATCTGTATCAAAAACCATTGGAATTCTGTCAGAGACAATGGTGGGTGGCATTTCCTCCGCGGATCTCGTAGCAGGGGTTTCAGGCGCTGAACCCGCACAGGATATAAGCGCAAAACAGATGATGACAGAGGTTAATAACCCTATGTTCTTTTTCATGGTCAGTTGTCCTCATTTTTGCGTGTAAGCTGCATTCTACTATATCGAAGTACAGCGTTAGCGTTAATCCATCAGCTTAGTTTGAAACCAGTGGTTGTGAATCGTAGATCAGAATATCGTACAGGTTCACATCGGCTGTGTCCGTCGGATTCTTCAATTTTAGCAGTACCGTATGATGTCCCTGGGGAAGTTGATATTCCCAGATCAGGTAGAAACGTCTTTCTTTAAAGCCCGTGGGGAGTTTTACCCTCTCGGAGAATTCACCATCGATAAAGACATCCACTTCAAACACGTAATTGTCCGTGCTGCCTACGTCAAGTTCCTCATCAGCCTTGTTCTTAGCCTCACCCATTACGACAAAGGCTATACCATCAAACTCGAACTCCAGAGTTTCACCCATGGCTTTGTCCAGAGGGATCTTTTCCTTGGGATAGTGTCCTTCGAAAGCGACTTCCAAGGGTACCGCTTCCGGTTGTTGCACTGCAATAGTCACTGAATTCTCATCAAAAGAACCACCATTTCGCTCGATCATCTCCAAGGCATGCCTAAAGGACATCTCGTAGGCATCATTCAGGCTGATGGTTGTGTATTTAAAGTCGATGGATTCTACTTCAGCCAAACCCTGCTTCCAGTAGTCTGGAATACCATCATAACCTACGATGGTACCCAGCACACCACCGGCACTGGCGGGGTTGCAATCAGCGTCGTCCCCGCATCTGGTAGCGATCTCCAGGGTTTTACCGAAGTCACCGTCGCCATACAGGAGGCCCATGACAACCCAGGCAGCATTGATCTTCGCATCAATATTGAAAGGCGAGAAGACACCGTACGGTGAGCCTATTTCATCAGCCCATTTTGCATTCACCTTGGTCCAGTTGGCTGTCCAATCCGTAGGATCTTCTTTATGCCACTTGATGACGTCAGATATGGTTTGAGCAAACGTACTCTTAGGCGGGATCGTCTTAAGGGCTTCTTCTACGATGAATTCGATGTCATCGTGAACAAAGGCCAGGGCATACAAAGCACCCACGTACACTCCACCGTACCAACCGTCACCATAATTCATGATGTGGCCGACACGATCGCTGATGGCGGATGCAGAATTCACCATACCGGGATTCATGATACCGGCATAATCCGCTTCGATCTGGTAGTCGATATCATCCGCACAAGGATTATTCAACCAGTGCCCACTGGCTGGTGGTGCGATACCATTGAGGATATTATTCCGGGCCTGCTGGTTTGCGAACCATAGATAATAATCGGCATTTGCAAAAGCATCGGCGAAAGATTGAGCAGGGGCATCCATGCCCTCCTCATCCAGGACCTGGACAAAAGTCAGATCCATGTAGATATCATCATAGTAGCCCGGGGTATTGTCGTAGGTCTCTTTCAGGTAACCGTCATACCAGGGGATCAGGGTGTCCGCAGGGATCATGGCACTGTTGAATTGGAACTCAACAGGACTTCCGTAGGTTACACCAATGGTCTGGGCTGCCCAGGCACCTTTGATCTTATCCTGCAAATCGACTTTGCTCAGCGTTACGGTCTCACCGTCGGGTTTTGCGGTGCAGGCAGCCAGAATTACAATAGTGAAGACTACTGGCAGAGAATTTGATACTTTCATGCTGGGGAACCTTCTTATGTATGATTTATCATGTTTGTGGGTCTTGACATCATCTTGGCAATGGTGCATGGACAGCTAACTCGGCAACAGAAGTGAAATGGGTGATCTTGCTGAACCAATGCTGCACTCCTGCAGCACCACCCCGAATGCGGATCGCCTTGGTAGTCACGGGCTCAAAGGTGATCATGTGTCTTACAAAGTGCGGTTTATTGTAACGTTGTTCACCAGGAGTAAAGGGGGGTGTGATTTCTAATCCCTTGGCCTCTCGCCACATTCCATTCTTATCCTGGTATTCCACGAGCAGGGACGTGAACCAACCACCATTCTCTTCTACTGCTCCTGTGTGAAGATCCATCACACCAATATACTGGGGATTCTCCCACCGGAAACCATAGTAGTCCTCTGTCTTAGTAGTGTCAGAGCCAATGCTGTAAAAACTGGAGCCCTCTCCCCGGACTTTCCCATCCCGGATCACCTCGACATCATTCGCGTAAATGGAATGACCCACGGTAAGCCACATGGCATCCCGTCTCTCTTGATCCGTATGTGTAATTGTTGCCAGAACAGCACTTGCACTGGGGGCAAGGTTTGGTCCATTGACGACGATAGTGAATTGCCGATCTATATGTTTTTCCCCCTGACCTACCTGGATGTTAACGGGAAAGATCCCCGCTGATGTGGGCACCCCTTCAAGTCTGCCGTTCTTAAACTGCAAGCCCTTCGGCAGGTCACCGGAAAGAAGGTTCCAGGTAAATGGAGCCTGACCACCGGAAACCTGAATGGTGTAATCCACGTTTTTCCCGACCTCTGTTCGGGGCATAGGTGCACTCGGGAATTCCAGGGGTGCGATAAAAACAGCGTCGGGATTGATGAGATAGAATACCTCTCCATTCTCAGTGAGCTTTCTACCACCGTGTAAAAGGATGATCTCCTCGGCATGCGCAGCCATGCGACCTGCCATATCCTTGATGCTGGCGTCGGGCATATCATACCGCGATACATTAATATATCGATCATTGAAAGGCTCATCCCATTCCAGATCCGGAAAGGGCCGCAGCAGATCATCGGGTAAATCATCAGTCCCCAGGATAACACCTAGAAGGCCGCTCATGGTAGCGGCCTGATTATCGGCATCAAAGCCCATGGCACAGGCAAGATCCAGGGTCTTTCGAAAGTCCCCTTTCCCGTATAGCAGCGCCAGGATCCCTGCAGCCCCGTTGAGATTTGCATTCCAGATGGTCTTTGTATCTGGGGATTCGTTATGGTAGAACTCATCTGACATTTCAGATCGAGCCGCTTGCCAGTTGTCCGGATATTTATGATGCAGGAACTTCATTTTTTCTACTGTTCCACCGAAGCGACTGCCTGCTGGCAGCGCTGCAGTCCCGATATCGATGAGGGTGGGAATGTCAGACTCAAAAAATGCAGCTGCATACATGGCACCATAATGGATGGTGGGTTCAATACCCCAGTCATCATTCGTGATCCTGGCCGCCCAGGCAGATTTGCCGGCAGCATATTTCACCATCCCCGGAGAGGTCACCGCCCATACTTCGTTCACCAGTTGGGGATCGATCTGAAACCAGTGAGGATTAATGTCCTTGAACCCCGTTACCGGAGGTGTGTAACCATAATGCATTGCTGAGACGGCAGCACGGTTTGCCAGCCAGACCCGGCTGCGTACGTGGTGCAGCCAGCGCTGGGTCAGATCCCCATAGCTAGGCTCGGGACCTTTCTCGTCCATGGTAAGGAGATACATATACTCGATATCAGTATCATCATCTGAAAAAGCTCCGTCGACCTCTTTCATATACCCTTTTGGACCACCCCGATAACCATAAGGAAAATCCTCAGGTCCTGGTTCATCTATATAGGCATTCTCATGGGGTAGACCATAGATGTTACCGATGATCTGGGCCAACCAGGAGGAATAGATCTTATCTGAAAGTTCTGCCTGAGAAATTTTTAACAATTCAGGGCTTTGACATGCACTCAACCCAAGCAATACCACCATGGGAATACTCACCAGAACGAACAGTCTCACGAGTATTCCCATGTAGTTTTTTAGAGACATTAGATCCTAGCTTATGCTTCCTTTACGAATGGCATCATCCATCAATGGAGCCCCACGGGTTCGCCGCGGTCATCCTCTATGCGCGAAGGGCGACATCGCGCCGAAGCAGATGTCAAGACATTCCTCCCCGAGAAAACTCGGGGTTTCCTGTCCGCAAGCCTACGCAGTAGGCTCGCGGAGGCGGATGAATGCCTGAAGTTGTTCAAGCGTCGGCATCGAGGGCTGGGCACCCAGCTTTGTGGCCGACAGGGCACCTGTCATGTTGGCAAATTGGACAGCTTCCTGAATAACCATGCCGCTAGCTAAGGCATAGGCCAAGGCACCATTGAAGGCATCCCCTGCAGCGGTAGTATCCTGGGCTGTGATGGTCTTCGACGGTATCATCGTCGCAAGATCCTCTGATAACAGAAAAGCCCCCTGTGAACCCATGGTAACAATGACGGTTTCTACACCCCGCTCCTGAAGAACGCGTGCAGCCTGTTCCGCTGAAGCTGCATCTGTTACCGTGTGCCCGGTGAGGAGTTGAAGCTCCGTTTCATTAGGCGTGATAATAGAGATCGATCTTAACAGTTCATCACTCAGGTCCGCAGCGGGAGCAGGATTCAAAATCACAGTTACATTGTTCTGGTCCGCGATTTCCGCCGCAGCCTGCACCGTCTCCAGGGGGATCTCCAGCTGCATGAGCAGGACCTTCGATGCGGCGATCTGATCCCCAGCTTTTCCGACATCGGTGGGAGCTAGGTGGTTATTTGCACTCGAAGCAACAGCGATGCAATTTTCTCCGTTGTCATCAACGAAAATGAGTGCGACGCCTGATGGATTGACCGGATCTACACTGACGTGTTCGACGTCAATTCCATCTTTGCGAAAATTCTCAATTGCTTCACTGCCAAAAATATCTGTACCCACTCGAGCTACGAATGTGACCTCTCCCCCCAGCCGGGCAGCGGCCACGGCCTGATTAGCACCTTTACCGCCGGCGGCCTTTATGAAATCCCCACCCAACAAGGTTTCACCGGGCTTGGGGAGGCGTTGCATTTTGATTACCATGTCAGTGTTGGAGCTACCAATGACGACAATAGGTTCACTCATTTTACTTAGATCCTAGCTTCGGTTATGGATATGTCAGGCAATGCGTGCGTAGATGATCATTGCCAAGCCGATCAAATAGAACGCGAACATTGCGGCAAGCAATTTACCCGTGCCGGCGGGCGCCTCTTTGAACTCTTTCCATATAAACACACCCCAGAATGCTCCAACGAGCGTCGCCCCTTGACCCAGGCCATAAGAGATGGCAAATCCTGCAGCCCCGGCGGTGATGATGGAGAAAGCCATGCCCACGCCCCAGATGCCACCCCCCAGAATACCGATGGCATGCAGCTGTGGTGTACCCTGACTGAAGTAATCGCTATACTTAAGGGGTTCACCCGTCAACGGCTTTTTCATGAAGATGGTATTCCAGATGAAGTTGGAAAGCAGAACACCCACTGAAAAGACCACCAGGGCCGTGTAGGGGCTCAATTTCCCCGGTGCCAGATTGATGAAATCCGCGGACATGGATGCAGCGACAAATCGGTAAAAGAAACCCATGATGATACCGGCTGCGATGGAAAGGACAATCCCCTGTTTGGTTGCCTTTTTTGCCCCGGGAAGTTTGCTATAAGCCCATGCATCCAAAAGAATTGCCAGCACTACGAATGCAACACCGATGAAGAGGATCAGTGCATCACCTACCGGTGTCGCGACATAGTTCGTAACAACACCAATTACCAGAGCCAGACCTACTCCCACTGGAAAGGCCACAGCCATTCCGGCGATATCAATGGCCGCAACCAGCAGGATGTTGGACAGGTTGAAGATGATCCCGCCCAGAAGCGCCAAACCAAGAGATTTGCCTGACGCCTGGCCGAGATCTGCAAAAAAGCTGCGTCCAGCGTCACCAATGCTACCCATGGTGAAGGCCAGCACCAGCGAAAGCAGCAACACGCCTATGGCATAATCCCAATAGTAGAGCTGAAATGCCCACTTCTTACTGGCCAGTTTTTGTGTATTGGCCCATGACCCCCAGCATAACATGGTGACAAAAAGCATCACGACGGCAAGGGTATACGATTCAACAACAAACATAGAAATGTCCTCTCATATTTGGTTACATGATGTTCTAGTTCTGTTCAGCATCCTGGGTATACACAATGGCCCGGGAGACCATTGTGGCACTACCTGTCGCCGCTTCATTCTTTTCATCACTGATGACCAGGCGTATGTGGTGCTCATCCTCTTCGAGCCCCATAACGTGGAATAGATGGGTGGAGTTCAACCAGCCTGAGCCAGCACCGTGGCCATCAACAAAGTAATAGTTGTCTATCTGCCGGGCAAACACATCATCAACATAAACATCAGCCTTGCCCCCATACTGGTCCCAATGACCCATGAGCAACGCTCCCGTCCCCGTGAATGTGAAGGTGAACTCCGAGCCCGGCTGTTCACTGTACATAAGCTCTTCAGAACCGCCCCAGGGATCTTTGATCTCCTTCAGCTTCCAGTCTCCGTTCCAGGTCCACCCTTCTTCTTCAAAGATCGTACTGCGATAAGCGGCTTTGATACCGGGGAAGGATTGCTCCAGGGGGGGTGCGAGGGGTTGCTGGGTCTTGATGTAAAACATATCATTCTTCACACTACCACCATTCTTCAGTACGATCTCCTCGGCATAATGGAGCGTCCTCTCGACAACTGAATTAAACGAATAATCCGTGTAAATGAATTTCTTGTCGGCAATTTCAGGAATGTGCTGTTTGAGCTCCGCAGGGATCTTATCATAACCCAGGATGATCCCCAATACACCGGCGGCATTCGATGGATTGCAATCTGAATCCTGACCGCAGCGTGTACTATACTCCAGAGTCTTCATGAAATCACCTTCGCCGTACAAGAGACCAATGACGATGTATGCCCCATTGACCTTTGCATCGATGTTGAAATCATCGAGAGCTCCGCAGATATCGTCTTCACCCCAGCGGTCCTGAATGATCTGCCAAGTCGCCGTCCAGTCTTCCGGATTGGCCTTGTGTCCATCGATGACATCCTGAATGCACATGGCGTACTTGCTCTCTGCGGGGATCGACTGCAGAGCTTTCGCTATGATCGTGGGAATGTCATTTTCGAAATAGGATTCAGCATATAGGGCGGCAACAAACATACCGCCATAAACGCCATCACCATAATTCATGACATGACCTACAACATCGCACATTTTGTTGGAATGTTGAGGCATCCCCGGATTCATGAAGCCGATATAATCCGCTTCGATCTGGAAGTCGATGTCATCAGCGTGCAGACTGTATTGGGGATTGCCGGCATCAGGCGGCATAATGCCATCCCAGAAATTTTTCCGGCCCTTTCGATTGGCATGGAAAAGCATATAGCCGGCATTGGCAAATTCCTCAGCATATTGAGCGCCAGTCGCATCGAGCCCATACTTGTCCATGGCCATCATAAAACTCATCTGAACATATAGGTCATCCTGGCTGATGGCTTCTTTCAGAGAAGCGGGATCAAAGGGAATGTCATATTCGATTATTTCACCCTGACGGCTGAATTCCGTCCAACCACCATAGCTGACGCCGATCATTTTACCTGCCCAGCCACCTGCGATCTTATCCCTGAGTACCGCGCGGGGGATCTGCTTTATATCTGACGCAGTCTCTTCAGTTGTGGAGCGAGGCTGGGAGCAGCTGTTCAACAAGAATAGCCCCAGGCATATCGTGGTAACGATGGTCAATAGGTTCTTATTCCTCACTTGGGGGTACTCCTCACTTCAGGGTGCTTTCACTTCCTTCAAAGGACGGGCAGTTTGGTTGCGGGAGACTAATTCATTCCAAGACCAATGGTGAACATGTGTACCAGACCCAGGCGTCCAAACGGAACCAGAGCATAATTTATGGCTGTTCCATATTTGCCTGTGGCCAGGTTTACCCCTCCACCAAAGCTTAGAGCTTCTTCAGCATAACCATAGCGGTATCCAGCGCGGAGAACCGCTCGATCCCTGAAGCTGTACTCCAGACCCATGTTTAGTTTCTCTGGTCCATCGTTGGGATGTGATCCTTCGATGGAGATGCCAACAACATGAGGACTGCCTGCAGATTCCAGCAGGTTCATCGAGACTCCAATACGGAAGTCAATGGGCATGCGAATATCTACAGGTTCTGCCTGGATGGTTTCATCCCAGCCTGCCAGCTGTTGATCCCCACCAAGATTCCGGGCCACCATCGCCAGACGTAACGAACGATATCCCGTTTCATAGGTGGTACCAAAATCGATTGAGACATTACTCATACTTAGATCAGCCACAGTTTCTTCGATGTACCGGATATTACCACCAAGCGCGAGTCTATCGGTCACCTGCCGAGCATATGATATACCAGCTGCGATATCGCCACCGGTATATGTTTCACCAGTAATAACCGCCTCTGTCACAGTTGTACCGGATATCCCCCGGTTGATCGTAACTGGAATATCGCCGATGTCCAACGATGCCACGCTCAATGCAAATACACCCCTGCGACCAAAACCTTTTGCCAGTGATAGGGTCTGATATCCAATATCGGCAAACCAATTTACCTGCCCAAAAGAGACAGAGATGTTGGTTACATCGACCAAAGCCGATGGATTGCCAAAGACAGCTCCGGCATCCCCCTTGGAGTTCGCAATGAAAGAGCCACCTAGAGCAGCATGTTTCGCATTAGCTGTAATTTTGAGGAATTGCCACCCAGACAACCCGACACGTTCAAGATCATATGGTTCGAGACCAGGTTGTGCATTCACACCCGTAAGCATAACCAAGCCAACCAATAATGTATGACATGCAAGCTTGACGATTCTTTTAAACTGCATATCCACTTCCCTATAAATGTTTAAGTGTTTTATTGAAATGGTCGTTCATAACAGTTTTCTACCTGATAATGGCGAATTTCCCAACGAAACTCTCCCCCTTTGATCCCTCGGCATGAGATTCAACATGATAAACGTAGAACCCGGGGCTGATATACAGGTACCACTTATTCGTTTGATAATCGGCGTTCAGAATACTACCCCAGGATTCTGATCCACTGCCATCATCGTGCTCAATGGTCTGAACAAGGTCACCGGCGATGGTGTAGATCCTGATCGTACAAACTGATGGAACCCCTATGAATTCCATACGCAGGTCTTCATTGGAGCCGGTCAGACCGCTATGTTGGCGGAAGGGATTCGGGACAACATGAACACGTTCCCTTGGAAACTCCGTATTCGGTGATCGTATAGGGTATTCCGGATAGCGGTTTTCATTGACCAGTCCACTTTCATTACCATCGCTATCGTAACTGGTCACTCCGTAGTACAATCCTACACCGAATGGTTGCCCAGTATCCTGGTAAACAGCGTTTTCATCCTCAATGGTCAATTCATCAAGTGCAATATCACCGATTAACTCCCAGGGGCCGGTGGCAAAATAGGATGATCGATAAATTCTGTAGCCGGCCAGATCGTTGATCCCTAGATCAGGATCGGTATATGTATCAGGAATTGGCGGCCAGGCGATCTCCATGCCCCCGACTATGGGAGTAAGGATCAGGGTATTCTCTTTATTGGTTGGTGTTGGAGGTGGGTCGACGGTCTCGTAGCCGTTGGCATATAGCTCACGAGCAGCTGCAACGTTTGCAAACAGTGAATCGCGTGAGGCGGTTGCCAGGAGATTAACATTGTCCACGCCACCTTCCACGATGTTCGCACGATCCATCTCGCCAAGTACTTCAGCAAAGACCACTGTTTCCGACTCACCAGCAGCGATGCTTAGAGGTCCTACCGAGACGATGTACTCTGGATTCCGCTCATATTTGTTGCCACCTTCACCACCTGCCGCTCTGGCCTCATCCCACGACATACGCGGTTGTTGATGGGTCATGGCCGTCTTGTATTCCTCTGGCTGACTTGTAGTTAGATATACAAATCTATCCTCGGCCGGCTCCTCCCAGGGAGAGGTACCCTGCCCCTGATTTGTGATGATGTTCATATAAACGTTGGCATCTGCCGAATCCAATACCATCAACGCATAGTATGCGGGTGCAAGCAGTTCATGGTTCTGGGCTCCCGACTCATACAGATCATTCGGATCACCAATATCCCCTGTTACAGGCCCCGGGCCATAGTTGAAGGTTACTTCAACTTCATCTTCCCAGCTGAAACTGCGATCATCATAGAAATAGAAAATGTTATGCTCGTCACTCCAGTCGTATTTATCGTCATTATCTTCACCAGGCCCTTGATAAATACCTCTCATCGTATTCATGATACCGCGTCTTAAACCGAAATAAACCTCGGTCAAGGGAGTAGAGCCTGTATTTGTAATAGTGAACTCGTGGATGACGAAATCATCATATTGGGGATAACTCCACACCATGGCCTTCTCTGCAACATCAACGTCCAAAGAAACAACGTGGTGAGCTCCCTCAACAATTTCCTCAGCTAACAAGCTGGGATCTTCCATGTTATAATTCTTCGTAAGAGAAGTGGTCACTGTCGGATACACATACTGCTGGGCGGTTGCGAACCTGCTAGTGATTGTATACGCTTCGGCGTTGCCCTCCCGTTCGCCATAGATAGCATATCCACCGGTATCGAGGTAGGATGGTTTATCACTGTTATCTACACCGGATGAGTGACCGGGATAATCGAGTGTATAGAAAGGCCAGGGAATGTCAACCGGCCCAAGTGTACCCGCGTTGTTGATCGTCACCCATACTTTAGCTCTGGTCATACTCTTTTTTACCCAATAGGCAGTCTGTCCGTAAAGACCCGACCCCATTCCGAAAAGCACAAGTCCGACTACGAACGTTTTAAGCAATCCAAGTCGCTGCATGCGGCTGGTATTCCGTAAACTCATATTCTTCCTCATAATTTTATAAAAGCTGACTTTGGTTGACATTTTTACTAATCCCTGGTTGGATCATTCATTCTAGATGTCAATCCTAAGTTGGAAGAAAAATTGTCGCGGTGGATTTGACCAATTACTATAAGAATTCCAGATATCAGGTTCACCAGAATACCAATGCTTTGGTAATCTGGCCTCTTCCAGGGTTAGACCTTCTTCAATATCCTGTTCCGATAGCTCAGTCGTTTCATGCCAGCGTACCAGATCATCATAACTCCAAGGGATATACAGATCCCTGTTGTTAAACAGATTCCTGACTTCTACGCTGAATTCGGTCTTTGCACCGAAGAAATTAAAACCTTTGGAAACTTTCAGATTAGTACTGTAATGAGGCATCCACCGGCGGTTATTCGGAGTTGTGGTTGTATCACCTGGTGGGTGGTAGGTGTACTCTTCACCATTTCTATGTTCGAAGTATAGATTCGTGTGGAAATTTTCGAGAGGATGAATACCGGCAATTGAAGGGCCCCAATCCTCGTAGAAATCAAGGTTGACCATCGCCTTCACCGAGTGATTGTCAACCCAATCCCGCCTCAACAGGCCATATCCTTTACGTTCCCCCGGCGATCCATCTTCCCACAATTCCTGGAACCCAAGAGCCCCGAAATTGGAATACGTTATGTCATATGCGATGTGAAAATTCAACGGAAAATTAAAATTCGACGAAAGCGATGTCTCTATACCTCGCATATCGGCATATCCATTATTAACCGCCATCAGACCTTGGTCAGATTGATCTACTAATGAATAAAGGTAAGTCCCTGGCGATATATCGTATCCACCTGCCTCTGTCTGTCGACTCGCATCTTTGTAGAATGCCGTTATGTCCAGACGGAAGGTATTGGCGATGTTCTGGTCAAACCCGATCTCATACTGGATCGTCTTGGCATATCCCAGCAATGGATTGCCCTGATACCCCTGCCATTCGGACATCCATACTGGTTGACCACCCCAGGGATCATCGTCAGCAACATGCACAGTATCGCCATTCTCATCTACGAAATCGCCATGGTGAAAAAATGGGAATCCAAACATTTTATGCCATGAGGGACGTTGGTAAAAATGACCATACATGAAATGCAGTACGGTATTCTCACTGATTGGGTGCGAAAACCCCAATCGTGGGCCAATGGCATATTGCACTTCCGTTGGCTTCGTTTCTGGAACGCCCGGTATACCAGGAGTTATGTTACCAGGTGTTGTTTCCTGTGCAGCCAGTGGGTCGAACATATTCGTGGCGGCTTCGCGGTTCTGGTGATAAAAGTTCAATCTCAGGCCTGCATTGATTACAAGACCCTCGAACTCAACTTTGTCCTGCACATATGCTGCGCCCTCGTAGGGTGTGCCTTCATAGACATTTCCCAGCCACCAATGATCACCACCCTCGATTGCGGACATCATATGATGATAATCCATGTCATATGACTTGAACTCGAAGCCTGCTTTGACCATGTTATTATTATTGACCTGGCTTGTGTAACTGGCACCGAGATTCAATACGGTACTGCTAAACTCATCAGTATAGTGTTTAGGGGAAATCACATTGCCTTCCTCGTCGTATAGATCTACCGCGAAATAACGCAGCAACGGATCAGAATGCCAGGATCCCCAGTGATCGTCTGAAACATATCCCCATCGGTCAGTCCTATCCATCTTGTCCAGAAGCAGGTTGCCCCATACCTCATAGAATGATCTATTACTGAAAGCGTGTGTCAATTTCAGTGTGTGACTCCGAACCGTCCGGAGTTCAGGCCAACCTCCCCACGGATTTGATATCGGTGCATATTTTATATCGACATAAGGATCCGTGAGGTATGGCAGTTCCATCCATTCCATCTCTCTGGAATTTTCAAGTGAATTAAAGTTTGACTCAGATGCACCTGAGGTCTCATACCCGCCGAACAGTCCTGAGTAGTTGAATTTGATCCGGTCAGATAGTTTATAGTCCAGGTTCAACTGAATATTATGCTCCGGATTATAGGCAAATTGCTGGGGGAAGATGTTGACACCCCGTTTATAGCGTCCCGAGATCAGGAATCCCAACTTATCAGTTAGCGAGCCATATATGGTCGCCTCCGTTTCATATTCGGCACGCTCAGCGTAATCTCCCTGAGCCGGATCGGGTGTGGTGATCTCCTGCCAAACGGCGAGCAATGAATCAGGATCCTTGCCTCTGAGTCTACTTGGGCCGGATTCAGACTGCTCTGTCCAGAAGTCGAGATCATGGTTGGTTATGTCCCAATTTTCCTGGCTATAAAAATTGCGGCCCCAATGATACTTCCCTGCCGGCCGCATACGGGTAATAATGGTTGCATGGATCCCCGGGAGAGATTCTTTAGTAATCACATTCACAATACCTGATTGGGCGCTACCGTATTCGGCGTTGTATCCACCCGTGAGCACAACGACCTCTTCGATCGTGGTCGTGTTGATGCCGGTATAGTTATCGGAAAGAAGACCGCTATTGAGACTTATGTTGTTGAGCATATACACATTCTCAATGTGTGTACCACCTCTATAGTGGCCATCAGAAACTCCCGATTGCGTTTCCATGATTTCTGGTAGTGATCTTGCCCAACTTTGGTCCAGCTCCTCGGATGTTACAACCTGCATACTGCCGGTAAGATCCTTATCCACCATGGGCCGTTCTGCCGTGATCGTAACCACAGACCCCTCAATAACTGTTGAGTTCATGGCAAAATCTACTTCTGTCGTTCGGTCAACGATTACCCTGACATTCGAGCTATTGATACCTTCATACCCGATGAATGAAGCTTGAACAGTATACGTACCAGGCGGCACATTGATTATGAAGTAGCTGCCATCTTGATCGGAAATTGCACCAAGCTGAGTACCGTCAACAATAATGTTAGCGCCAGGTAATGCATTACCGGTCTCATTATCCGTAACGCGGCCCGCAATTTTACCGGTTGTACCAGCCCACAAACTGCTTGCTGCGAGTATGGTGGCTACCAGAATGGCAAATAAAGTATTGCCCTGCGATGATGATTTACGGAATTGCATCTTTCCTGCTCCCTCATGGATATTCATGGATCATTTCACCAGCTATCCTGATGAAGTTATAGTTAACACAGCACATTATACCGGGTATCACCAGTATACTGCTAAATGAGATTTCGAGGAAAAAGCCTCCTGCGACAATTCAACACAGGAGGCTTTAATCAATCAGCATTACGCACATAGGATACAATTTTGCAGACAACACGATTTCGTGTTTTGACTGAGCGCTCGTAAATCCGACTTATTTCAGGAGCAGCATCTTCTTGGTAAGGGAAGTACCCCCTGCTGTCAGCCTGTAGAAATACAAACCTGTTGTAGCTTCATTGCCTGCATCATCACGGCCATTCCAGGTCACGGTATATACTCCGGAACTCATATTTTCATTCCTCAGAGTGCGAACCTTGTGACCTGCCAGATCATACACTGCCATTTCAACTGCACCTGCTGCTGGCAGAACGAATTCCATGGTCGTGGTAGGATTGAATGGATTAGGGTAGTTTTGACCAAGAGCATACTCTGCTGGCATGGCATCAGTAGCTTCTTCAACAGAAACTGTTGATTCCATGAGAGATATGTCGTCAACTCTGAACACTACACCCTCAGCCGCCGCCTCGGAACCAAGCCAGAACCAGTACTCACCTTCTGCAGCAAAAGATGTAAATGTGAGGGTCAGCTCTACCCACTCTTCACTATTTGCGTTCCAGTCCCACAGCTCAAAGCCATCATCAGCAATCTCATCCCAAAGGCCTAAAGTACCAGAATTTTCAATATCACCACCTTGTACCCATACTGATAGGATGTATTCTGTCTCAGGTATCAGGTAGATGGGACCCTGGCCAATACCCGTCCATTCATTGTTCCCAGTGATGGCTACGCAATTTGCACCTGTACGGGCGGTACCGGCATCAAGTTCAACAGTGATAATAAGGCCGTCACCATCCTCATACCACATCTCGCCATCCAGAGTTTCAGCTGTCTGGAGCTCGAAACTGGGATCCATCATCATTTCTTCCTGTGCATTCAATGCAGCAGGAATAAGCAACAGGACCGAAGTAATCGTCATTGCTAATAACCGTTGTAGCATGTTTCCCTCCCTGTTCATTTTACTTCCATTCTATCAAAAGTCTTCTCGACTTTTTTGGGGCGGTTTATGGTGCGATCTAGAAGTTTCGTACCCCGATTCGCACCACCTACTTGTCTTATACATTCAGCACCAAAAACCTACAGTAACTTTGCATCTTTGTTTTCACGCTGATTCATGCACTTCAATTGATTTAGGCACTCGAAGCGTTTTAACAGATTTCCGGTGTATCAATTTCGTTGGTAACACAACACCCTCCGATCGAGTTGGGGTGTCCTGATTTATTTTTGCCATCAATAGCTTTAGGATAATCTGCCCCATCTCATTGGTTTGTTGTGCCACAACCGTCATGGGGGTTGCCAGATACTCGGAATAGGGCTGGTCATCGAAAGAGATCATGGATATATCTTCGGGTATATTGAGCCCCTCCTCAAAGGTTGCACGCATTGCGCCCAAAGAGATGAGGTTGCTACATAGAAAGAAAGCTGTGGGACGAGTATTTCGACTAAGCAAAAGTTTCGCGTTTACATAACCATTGGCTTCCCCGAAACTATCACCCACAACAGTCTGGTCCGCTCCCGGGATGTTATACTGATCTAAGGCATCCCGATAACCTTTGACTCGATCATCACTCACTGTCGTACCTGGTCGTCCCTGAATACAGGCAATATTCGTATGATTTTGCTCAAGTAGGTGAGTTGTGGCTTCATATGCACCGCGATAATTATCAGAAATGACAAAAGGACATTTCAATTCTTTCGAATATCGGTCAGCAATAACCACAGGCGTTCCAGACTCAACCAGGGTAACTAAATGCTTCGAATCCTTACCAGCCGGGAAAATGATAAACCCATCCACTTTCCTGCTTTGGAGTAGTCTAATCGCCTCAATTTCTAATTGTGTTGTCTCTTGTGTGTCCGATAGGATTATGGCATACCCACCCCTGCGTGCTTCTCGCTCGATACTTCTTGCCACAGTAGAGAAAAACGGATTGGAAATATCAGGTATTATGAGCCCAATCGTATCGGACTTTCTCATGCGCAAACCCTTAGCCACCTGATCAGGGATGTACCCTAATTCACTAGCGGTCTGACGTATCAATTTTTCAGTTGCAGGGCTGATACGATATTTTCGACTTTGCCCACTAAGAACTCGAGAAACTGTCGTGGTTGAAACACCAAGTTGCTTTGCGATACTTTGGAGAGTGATCTTCATAAATTCCGAACTAGGTGAATGTATCGGTTCTGAACAATCGTTTGTGCAACGAATATTGTACAGCTTTTTTGCTTAGTCAATAGTAATAGATGATACCTAGTATGAACTATATCAGGCTGATTCGGGGGGAGATCCAAACCATATCAAAGGGAGAATAATTCAGCTATGCGCAATTATTTGCGACTTATGTCTCTAATAATCAAGACATATTCACCACCGACTGAGGTACGATTGATTTCACCGGGAACTGTATGCAGGAAAAGGATTGTGGGTGGAATTGGTATGAACAGGATTATATGGTGAGTAGCGCTGTAATAGAAAAAAATGCCTCTAATAACATGCACAAAGGATAAAATGTTGCGCAAATTGCGCTGTTTGCGCAACACTAAAAGACACCTTATCTGAAAAAGAAACCTCGAATCATTTTCAAATTAAGTCATGGATTTCAGTTGTAGATCGACTTCATCTTCCATGCCGATATCTTGCTGATATGAACATCAGCATCTTTTGTGAATAGGCTGAAATTTGGACTCTTACGGATGTAGTCATGCCTCCAGCAGGCCGCCTGACGATCATTGGCAAAAACTTCCACAAGGTCCTTATCAATAAATATGCGTAGCGTAAGATCCTCTCCATCCTCGAGTTCAAAGGGTGGTTCAATTGCACCAAAACTAAAGGTGTTTCGATCTGCACCAGCCCTAAGGGTCAATCCATTTTCGCCATTCTCATCGGCTAACATGCCTACACCAAACTCCTCAGACAGTGGTGTTGTGAATGTTATTGCCAGCTCAACAGCGTCACCTGTAATACCCTCCAGTTTGTACTCAGTGCCACTGCTCACGGTAATGTCGCGCATGGTCACCTCATCATAGCGTAGTTTCTCGAGCTCCTTGAGTGGCTTGATGCGCAAAATGCCATCATCAGGAAGTTCCAGTTCGCGAGGTAATCCCTGAATTGCGGAGGGTGCTGCCCCATTGATGATCCAGGCCCACATCACCCGTCGGCCATCTTCGGCTATGATCGATTCAGGGGCAAAATAGACAACATTTTCCCAGGTATTATCCTGGAAATTCATCATATGATGAGACTCGGGTAGATATTTTTCGTCCTTGAAGTCACCCAGATAATAGCGGGCGCCAAGTTGGTGACTGATACACAACAGCATCCACTTATCACCGATTGGGAACATATTTGCGCACGATATGTCTTCACCCCTGTCGACACCCAAATCAGCAGGATAGTCGTCATGGAGAAGTTCACCCATGTATTTCCAGTCTTTAAGATCTGCTGATGTCATGAGTTTCGGGTTTTTCCCACCAGTAATAGAGTAGAACGTCTCCCCGTTTTTCCACAGGTCGGGATCCCAGTAACCAATACCCTTCATTAATTGCCCATCTTCATCCCTGGCCTGTACTGGCACCGGATCTGACCATTCATCCAGATTGTCATCCGTGGCGTATGATATGAAGTTATTGTCGGCGCCTTCACCATGATAGATCATCGCGGGCTGGCCCTCATCAGTGAAAAATCCCGTACCGCTGAACATACCATGACCAGTGAGGGGCGGGATGAGAACAGTGGGGTGCCATTTCCAATGTACCATATCTGTACTCGAGACATGAGCATAGGCGTATCCATACTGGTTGGCATATATATAGGTGAGATGATATCGCCCTTTATAGAACCAACCGGGATTTGGATCTCCTGGCATGCCTTCACCGGGACCAGGGTGTGCCAAATGGTAGGTGAGCCAGTTATCAGGTGGATCTTGCGGCCACTCGGGTGTCTCAACAACATACTCCCGGGCAGTCGTCACACCACCTTCATTGTAAAGAACCAGTTTACCGTCCACCAACTTTACAACATATGGACTGCCGGTATTACTATATGTAAAGGTTCCGGTGCGGTCCATTATTTCGTCACCTTCAAAGTCCCACCAGGCGTATGGCTCACGACTCGAAGGCTCATTCGGCTTCAGTGCATTCAATTCATCAACTGTGAGGGCGTAACTGTAGATCCGTGCATCCTCAAACCTGGCTGCAACAAAGTAGAAGTCACTCCAATCGCGCTTACCGAATGAAATAGAATTGGATTCATTGCTCAGCAGGTCGATGTTCTCCGCAGAGTGAGTTGTAACGAGTTCCCCGTTTATGTATAGCCGTATTTCCGGCCCCTCATATACCGCGGCAACTTGGGTCATGACCCCTGGTTGTGCCACCGGTGGTGGAGCTGAATCCTTTGCGTCGCTGGTCCGAAAATTATCCTCACTAATTACTCTCCACTTGAGTTTATCCTCACCAGATACCATGATACCGTCGTACTGCTTCTCATTCTGGATAGTGAACACAACACCACCCCACTTCTCCGGTTCATTGATTTCCACCCAGATGACAAGAGTTTTGTCGGTTGAAACGCTTGTAGCACAGGCCATAAAGATCATAAATAATGCACATCCAGCGAAGAGTATCTTTTTCATAGCATCCGCTCCGTGGGTTATGGAATGATTGATTGATCCAAATTATAGCGCATGTTACTCAAGCTGAGATCACTTTCAAATGATAATAAATGTCAGTGATCAGTAGCGATATCATAACACCGGTACATCTAGTGAATAATTGATTTTTGTTACGACGGGAGGACAGGGTCATTTACCCATTCCCCGCCACGGCTCATCAGCGAATTCAGGTGTCGCTATTCCATCCCACTATTTCAGCTCGACCCAGTGTTTCACAACACTTTCTCGGAATTACACCCAATACTCCTTAACTTCCTGATATCAATCGATACAGAAGGGACGTTCTATGCTGTATACTCAACTTCGGAATCAGCTGTTTTTGGGAATACAAATTCTATTCACGCTATGTTTTGCTATAAGTTGTGAATCATCGACAGATGGAGCAACCCACGACACTGATAGCACTGCTGGATCGACCTACTACATTGATGGCGCTGCAGGTTCTGATGATAATACCGGTTTGGTTGCAAGCAGTCCTTGGCAGACGCTTGCCCAGGTTTCGGGCACGACCTTCCAGCCTGGCGATTCTATCTTGTTCAAGCGCGGTTCCAGCTATTCCGGATGCGTCACCTTTAACGGAGACGGAACTGCTGAAAATCCAA
This sequence comes from uncultured Lentisphaeria bacterium, assembly GCA_964454335.1. Lineage (GTDB taxonomy): Bacteria > Fidelibacterota > UBA8477 > UBA8477 > JABMPR01 > CAYVVT01. The sequence goes on from CAYVVT010000014.1 coordinate 70,251, forward strand.
TTACGATATCTGCTTACGGTACAGGGGATGCCCCCAGTTTCACAAATCCAGATGTCGATGACAGTAAGGGCAACGCAATGCGTATCAGGGGCGATTATCAGATTGTAGAAAATCTATATTTTCATCATACTGCCCCTGCCAAGGATAGAGTCGGTTTTGTGGAAGTTTGGGCTGTTGGAGCCCTCCACATCAGTCTCGGCAACGATCATGTCATTATCAGAAACAATGAATTCGCCTATAATGCAAAGGCCATTCACTCCTACAGTGAGTACAGTCTCATAACCGAGAACAACATTCACGATGCTAATCCCGACCAATCCGGCGGGTTTTTATCTGCACCTTATTGGGGACCAATAGGCATTCATATCGGCATAGGCAATCAGGAGATCTCCTACAATACAATCTCGAATATGTATGTGGACGGTGGAGAATGGGGCGGTGATGGTGGCGCCATCGAGTTGGATGACGGACGTAATCATAAGGATAATATCCATGTTCATCACAACACGACCTTCCATAATATGGGTTTCATGGAAATCAGCTGGTGGGATGATATTGCCAAGGTTCCCACAGAAAATATTAATATCCACCACAACGTATGTCGTGATTATCAAGGTTTTGTACTCTGGTGGGCACCGACTCAAAATAGTGCTATAGCAAACAATACCATTATTCGTACTGACAATGAATTCTCTGGTCCTTTTGATGGTGTATTCTTTTTTGATGCACAGCCTGCAATCGTCACCATCACCAAAAACATTATTGTGTCAGATAACGATCTGACCAAAATGGTTTACGTTGAGGATTTCGATGGTGGTGTGAACGATCTAATCCATGAGAATAATTGTTATTGGGATATCGAGGACGGCGAGGTCGACCTTCATCTGGAATTGGGTCCCGGTGAGATCATCGCGGATCCACTGTTCGTAGATTTCGAAGGGGGGGATTATCATCTGCTACCCAACAGTCCTGCCGCCGGCTGGGGGGCGATGGAGTGACTATGTCCACGTCGAAGAGCAGCCCTTCAAGTGCCAGGGCAATGGGACATGGCGCGATAATTATGATCTAGATTGCTAAATCATCAATTTGATGGACACACAAAGTGTTAGGTAGGATCAGCAGTTGGACTTGCCATCGGGTGCAACAACAATATTGAATAAAACTGCTCAGATAATGCATAATTGGTTTTCTTCACGATAGCATGGAGTAGGGGCCAGCTAATTTGGGAGTGTCAGCAATCATGGTACATAATTCATGATTGGCCATTAATGATATACCATTGCATCTAAGTTTGATTGCATGTTCAGAAATCACAGTTGATGATATAGACAAGTTCCCCATAGATATCTTTATCCCAAATATCTCCCTGGACCTCACCTATGAATCTTATGTTTTCTCCATCGTAGATACCCTTAAGTTGCTTTCCCGGGTATTCGACCAGTATTTGTTCTCCCTGCTGAACATACTCGGCATAAGCTTTTTCCTCGAGGCTGCCACCTGAAACTGCTGCCTTGTATTCCTCACCAAATTCCCAGGTGTACTCCGTTCCCTTATACACGGTCGTTAAGATTTTTCCACCAATTGAGGGCACATCACCCTGATAAAGTTCGATTCGGCCGCCATTTTCAAGGATTGCACGCTTGGCAATAGCCGCTATCCGCTCTTCAATTTCATTCAGAGGAGTAACTATTTGTACATCATCTCGAGTAAAGCAAACGTATTGATTGTTAAACTCCTCAACCAATTCCTCAGGAAGGCATTCTGTCCCTTGCAGCACACCTATTAGCCCGGCACATGTGGCGGCCTGGTTGTCGCAGTCATACCCCGCACTCACAGCTATACCAACCGTCTTCTCAAAATCTCCTCCTCCATAAAGGATTGCCATGATACCACATAATCCATTGTTGAGCGAGGACACCACGCTCACCGGGGCTTCATATGATCCTTTTCTGTACCGATAGTATTTATCATGGATCATTTTGCGGGTGTCACGCCAATCGCTGTTCTGCTTGTGCCATTTCACTACATCCCGCATACCTTCTGCAAATGGACCTTTATTGGGAACGGCTTTTATGGCCATCTGCACGAGTTTTTCGACGTCCTTTTCGAAAAATGCTGCGCTGATCATCACGCCATACGCAATAGTCGGGTGGGTGCCCCAGTCGTCATTGGTAATTCTTGCCCCCCACAACGCACGTTCACCTGCCATTTCTGTCATACCTGGATAGAATGCGCTCCAGATCTCGTTTACCAACTGGGGATCGATCTGGAACCAGTTACTATTGTTTTCTTTGCGTCCGGTCTCAGGGGCAACGAGACCTTTATCCATGAGTGAACGAGCTGTGCGGTTCGCCACCCATATTCTCCGGTTAATATGCCTCTTCCACATCTCAGTGATCTCTGGATATGTCAGATCGAGCCCGTATTTTTCCACGGCCTGTAGCGTAACAAATTCAATATCGGTATCATCGTCAGCAAAAGCACCTTCAACGGCATCCATGAATATCGGAATGTAGCCTCTCCAGTCTTCGCGGTTGATATCGAGGGATGGGTTGTCAGCATGAGTATATACCCTATCTACAAGAAAGGGTATGGGCTCGTCGATATAATTGTTTTCGAATGGTAAGCCATAATAGTTACCTACCAACTGCCCTAGCCAGAAGGCAGAAATCTTATCATGAAGTTCCTTCTCACTGATAGCCCTTTCCTTGGCGTAAACAGTGTTGGTGAGTAGAACCATAGCGAAGAGAGTGCATGTCAGGATACGAAGATAGCGCATATTAAGTTCTCCTAAATATTTGTACAATGACTTCAGTATACTGGATCCTTCCCAATATTTTCTACTGTGATCCAGAATGGTATACTTGCCTAGAATTTTAATCTGCAAAGCTAAATGAGTATAATTTAGCCTTGCTAAACTCGAACCGTAGTTGGATGCTTTCGTTAGTGATCTTCCTCCTGAACTCGAGCTGGTAATCTGTAACAGACTGTTTGATTTTACGTGAGATTGAAATGGTATCACCATCTGCATCCAGGGCTAAAACTCTTATTGAACCACCTTTATAAACATCTGCACTTATTCTGATAGGACCCTGGTCATACGGGATAGATTCTGTAAGTATTAGCGCCTGTTTATCTTCTGATACCTGCTCAAAGCCAGCAAACCCATCAGGTCTAAGCGTTGCAAGGGCGAAAGATCCGACACGCCATCCAAAATGAAGCCAGTCGCTGGCACCATAGTATAACCGTATTTCGTCTTTCAGAAAGACAGGTGTAGCACACGCATATACGCAACCATAATCATAGTCAAGCGGATCGTCCCCACATCCTATCAACGGTTGACCTACGGAGATACGCTGCCAGTCTTTAGTATCCGGACTCCAGGCTAGTTCGGTCCAGACACGATCACTTTTCTGATCATGAATTGCCAACAGTCCCAGGTAAAGCCCGGCATAGTAGAATGTTGGCATCGCATAAGTTTGATATCTATGACTCGTGCCCTCCAGCACAACCTCCGCTTCACTCCAAGATAAGAAGTCTTCGCTCTCCGTTCTCCCAACCTGTCTATAGCCATCCCATTCCTCATCACTCCCCCAGGTTCTTGTGATAGCAACGTATTTTCCCAGGGTTGGAGCCCAGAACGCGTTATTGTGTGTATCCCCGGCGACATCTGCCTCTGGACAAGGTACTGGCGCGCTCCATGCTATTCCATCCGTAGAGAATGAAACGGAAATAATATCGGCTTTCAGTATGGCCTTGTATCGCCTGTTTGGATCAGGATCCTGGGTATCAAAGAATACTCCCGTGCCATGAGGACCATCCCAATGCTCTCCCATAACACCCTCACCTCGAAGGAGTATGTTATTTGCCTTACTTCCCTCATATTCAACCAATCCCATTTCTGGTCTTTCCCAGGTGATTCCATCAGCGGATAGTGCATAACAGACGGCCATTTCGCGCTCATCGGGTGGATCATAGGGGATTGCTCTCCGATCCTCAAGGGACATGTTCCTGGCAGAGTTATCTATTATAAATGGACTGTACCAGAGTTTATATAAATCCGCTTCCTCATGGAGAACAACATTACCGTACATGTTATCAATACGTTTTTCCCAAGGTTTGTCCTCAACAAAGAGTGGATTCCCATCATATTTATCTGCCCTGCCTACTACTAACCTGGCATTATTGGTTTCAGCGATTATACGGCTATCCAGTAATAGAAACCTGTTCTGTTCTGGTGCAGTTTTACCATATCCAATTACAAGAACAAACTGTACCAATAGTAGGATTGAAGAATATCTCATAGATAGTCTCTTTGATTTAGCGATACGTGACTTGTCAGATCTGGTATTCGTGTCAATGGGATCAACCCGATAAAATTTATTATCATTTGCCATTGTTTATCCTATCTGGGTATGCACGAATGAAATAAATATAAACATATAGGAGGCATCCCAAAGGCTTTGGGGGGTGTGGAAGCTACAAGATTGGCTGCGACTCCGCCTCGCACACTCGGCTCCGCTTGCCTCTACTTCGCACTTCCACTGGAAGTGTTCCGTGGTCGAACTTGTGACCCCCTGCTTGAAAGGTAGATATTTGTGACTTATATCTGGTTGATATTACTGAGTTTTGGGCGGATTGTGAAAATGGGTGACCTGCCGATGGCCTGCCTGCCCGACGCCGTCAGGCGGCAGGCAGGGGAGCCTGCCCATTATCTACCCGAAATGCTCTGACTTTCTACAGTGTGATCAATCACCAAGTTTGTCGAACTCTGTCAGGTATTCACCTTTCAGGTATTTTCTATCAAGGTAGAATGGATAGTCATCCCAGGGTGCCTGGCCGTAGGCACGTGGATCCTTGGTCCATTTCTGGTATCCTTCCATACGCTTCCTCAGTAGTTCCCTGGACCTGGCGTGAGCTTCATCGGCAGCCAGATTGTTGAGCTGGAAGGGATCCACATCGGTGGCATACAATTCTTCCGCCGGCCGCTTACCGAAGGAAGCCTGGAATCGTTCCTCAGCCTCCGTCGAATCCCGATCAGACAACATGATACGCTTCGTTGGACTATCGTCCACATCACCGTATGGACCCACTGGGGGAAAGACATTCTGTGGATCGCCCATGGGCCAGCGTTCAGGTTCATAGTTGCGGATATAGGTGTAGTCGCGAGTATGGATCGCTCTGCTGGGATACGGCATGCCGTCTTGGCGTGACCACACATGCCGCTCGATGCCAGTAACCGCCATATCCCGGGTGGGTTCAACTTGATCCGACAGTTCGCTTTCAAGCACATTGCTGAGACTGCGGCCATTCATGTCGTCGGGTACCATGACGCCGGCGGCCTGTAACAGCGTTGGTGCCAGATCAATGTGGCTGACAAAATCCTTCACTACCCTACCTGGGAATGGAATCCCTGAACCCCAACGGACCGCAAGAGGTACGCGGACACCATAATCGTAGAGTGTGGCTTTCCCCCGCGGAAAAGGCATTCCATTATCAGAGGTAACCACGATGATGGTGTTCTCCAGCTCGCCGATCTCCTCCAACGCTTCTATCATTCTGCCCAGATGCTGGTCGAACCACTCCACCTCGTAGAGATAATCTGAGAGGTCATGACGGACCTCCTCGTTATCAGGCAGAAAGGGTGGCACCTGAAGAGCCGCGTGGTGGGTCCCCATATCTGATCCTGATCGATTTGTGAAAGGACGATGGGGCTCATGGCTCCCATACCAGAAACAGAAGGGTCGGCGGCGATCACGTTGTCTCAGGAAGGCGGTGAAGTTCGCAGCATAGTCCGTGGAGGAGATACCCGGATCTCCAATTTTTCCGCCCTTATACACGGGCGCTGTCTCACGTTCATTGAAAGCCGGTCCACAGGGATCCTTGTGGGTATGATTGAAGCGCTGCTCAGCGGGTCCAAATCCTTTACCGGTGTGACCAATATCGTAGCCTCGCCCTTCCAGGATCTTGGGGAAGATGGGGAACTTCTTTGCCAAGCGACCGAACAGTAGCCCACCCTCCTCCAACTGCCAGAAGTTCTGCCCTGTAAGAATGGCTGCACGAGAAGGCGCGCAACTAGGACTGCTGACATAGGCATGGGTGAATAGCACGCCCTCCCTGGAGACGCGATCAAAATTGGGGGTTTTCACAACTGGATCGCCCGTACTGGAAGTGTGGATCCAGGATTGATCATCAGAGATGCAGAATAGAATATTGGGCCGATCACCCCGCGCCATTCGGGAGCAGTTGAAGCTTAGACCCGCACTGGCAGCGAGCAGACCGATTCCCGCCGTCTGTATGAATTTACGTCGATCCATTGATTCTCCTGTAATTCTTCTGGACCATGACCATTGTCGGGAGCTGCATGGAGGTAACCCGGCAATGATCTAAGGAATCTGGTGACAAGCCATCCTGGTCCGCCCCCCAAACGTTCGTAGCTAGAACGAAAAGCCCACGGCCAGCCGATGGGTCATATCGAATACACCCAGGTCGGACCAGGCATAATCTATGCGGGCAGCGGCAAAACCGAGATCCACATTGGTTCCGAACCCGGCAGTGAGACCTTCAATATCGTAATTGAAACGATAACCTGCTCGGAAAGCGAACATGTTATTGAACAGGTATTCGAGTCCAACGTTCAGCCGTTCGGTGTAATCACGCGGATGGATGGCATCGAACTCCACTAGGAGCGGATTGGTATGCTCACCGAAGAGGTGCAGGATATCCATGGCTACACCCATACGGTATTCCATGGGGAAGGAGAATCGATCCTCCTCGTACTTATAGTCCTTGGCAAAGTTCCGGATACTCATGCCAAAGCGCAGACTCTTCCAACCCGGATAGAAGATGGTCCCGAAATCGAAAGCAATTCCATCCAGCTCGTTTTGTTTGATAGTACTGTCAGCAGGCATGAGATTGGCACCAAGGTGCTGATAGGTCTTTTTCGCCGTAGCACCAATGCTGAACTTATCCGTCAGTGAACGTGCGTAGGACAGGCCCAATGCCATCGCTTCTACAGTGAGTGCTCCTGTTTCAATAAAACCAGCATCGGTTGTGGCATCATAGCGGGTACCGATGATATCATTACCGTAGTCCGCCCCGATATACTGGAACCCGAAGGTGCCGATGTTGCCAGCGTTGAATGTTGCTGCTAAGGCATTATAACTGATGTCCGCAATCCACGGGACCTGGGCGGCATAGACGTCTATACGTCGATCATTCTGCGCCATCCCGGCTGGGTTTGAGAACAGTGCTGTTGCATCCGAGCCAGCAAGGGTATAGGCACCACCCATTGCCGCCGAACGTGCCGACATTTCGATCTTTAGGAACTGCATACCCGCCTGGCCGACTTTCTTTATCTGAGCCTGAGCAGGAATCATTATTCCACACAGCAGAATTACCAGGGCGATGGTCGTGAATCGTGAGTTCATAATAGTCTTTTTCATGATCACCCCCTAGCGCACGATGAGGAATTTGACGGTTGTGGATTCCCCTTTAGTGAAGAGTTTCTCTCCAGAGTCGGGATCCGTGTAATCATCAGTCACCTCGATGTAGGCGATGTAGATACCGCTGACAATACCCTGTCCGGTCTCAGACGTGGAGTGGGAGTTCTCCTGGTCTACCAGCCCCCAGACCTGGTCACCGGAGCCATCAGTATGGTGCAGGGTCTTGATAAGGTCACCACTCTCACTGAAGATCTTGATGTCGCAGTACGGTGGGACATCGTAGAACATGATCTTGTTGTCCTCACCCGGGAACTGAATCGTACGAGCGTTATAGTTATAGGGATTAGGTACTACTCTTATCCCGCTAAAATTGCCACCGGGTGGTCGGGTCAGGTTCGCTGGAAGTGTAGTCCTGTTCATATACTTTCCACTCTCCAGGGGCTTGCCTATTGAACCATCGGCATCCTGTCCATTTCCTGTACCATCATCATATGCTGCTACATAGTAGAAATAGGCTGTCCCTCGAACGGCACTTTCATCTTTATATCCATACGTGAGTGTTTCACTTTCAATGGCATCAGGACAATCCCCATCAACGCACTCATATAGAAGCTGCCATGAACCCAGGAGCGTATCATTCTGAAGTATGGGGTCAGGATTACCCTCTGCTCTATAGATCCGATATCCGGCAAAATCGACATTGTCCGGTGCGATCGTCTCAGATTCATTTCCCCATTCTACCAGAATGTAGTTCGATCGAGACGTCACGGTGAGCGACGGGGCTGCCGGTGGGATGGGAACTTCCAGATCATTCTCAAAATTCCATTTCGCAAAAGCGGCATTCCGGAAAAGTGTATCAACCCCACTATACACCATGGCGTCCTTAGCCAGGTCGTTCGCATTTGCAGCTACCCTCGGGGAGTCGAATTGCGCAGGCAGTCCATATTCCCCGTCAGGCCAGGAGGATTCAGGCCACTGGTTATGCGCATCACCCGCACTCCAGGCTCTGCCCACTTCCCATGCTGTCTCTGGGCTCAAGAAGCCCACTGCGAAGGCGACGACAAAACGGATGGACTCTCCAAATGGCAATGAATACGGTCCGGCAGCCCAGTTCTGAGCAAGGTCGGTAACCGGGTGAACATGATCCTGAGGGTGGATGTAACCCAATTCATCAAAGCGCTGACTCTTATGCCGACCTGGATACTGCCCCTCATACTCCAGCAAAGCCTGATTGGGATAATTGGCATACCCATCCCGGCAGGCTTCGTAGGCCACTTGCCAGTTTGCAGGTGCCATCGCCCGAGGAGCGAGCAGGAAGGGTGGCAGATCACTATCCACCGTGGCCCACATATTCGGCTGATCAGGTGCGTCAACAGGATTATCCCAGGATTCGGGGAGATGGATCATGGAAACACCCGTTGACACCGGTCGTTGAAGAAATCCCGTCCCGGGGTAGTGTGGTTCGCCAAAGGAATCATGGGTTCCATCAAGGGAAGTATTAGGATAACCATAAACAATACGGAGAGAATCACCGGGACTTTCACCATAGGCGCTGGCCCATCCTTCGTCCCCCCAGCGTTCCATTCTGAAGAAATAGAGGCTGTCCAGATCCTGGTCTGGTAATTCAATTTCAGCATCCCGATCGATATTCCCAGTATTGGTGAAGGTCCAATCATAGATGAGATAATCATCATGCTCATTATGGGACCATGAATATACCCGCTGGTGGATATCGACACCCATGTCAGTGGTAGCCTTGGATTCCAACATCGCATAGACTGTTCCTGGCAGATCACCGTCAGCGGCGACATAATCGGCGCCATCAAAAGGATAGGTATCGCTGACGATGGTACCATCTACAGTAACCAGGGGTGGCTGGTAACGAACGTAAGTGGATATCTGATAGC
>CAYVVT010000015.1:0-72223 GCA_964454335.1 uncultured Lentisphaeria bacterium
AAAGTCTCTCTTAGATTTTATGCAAATCTGTGCCAAAGGTTAAAAAAACGAACAACTTGAGGATCTCGTCTCCAACCAGATGGCCATAGCGGTCATTCACCTGTTTGAAATGGTCCAAGTCCAGTACCCCAAGTGTAAGGGCTTTGCCCTCACGCTTGGCCAGACCCTTCTGTTGTTTGAAGTTCTCATTGAATGCCGCACGATTGGGCAGGCCTGTAAGTTGATCGACTCGTGTTTCCTGCTGGATATTCTTTGCCTTCAGGATATTGGTGGAAATAGCGGTGGTGAGCAGGGTCATGTCGATGGGTTTCTCAAAGTACTCGTCAGCACCCAGTGCGAAACACTCCGATTTCGTCTGGGGACTGCTTTTGGCGGAGAGGACCAAAACAGGGATATTCGCTGAGCGGAAGTCTTCCTTCAATTTCACCAGGTAGTTGCGGCCGTCCGTGTCCGGCAGTACCAGGTCCAGGATAATCAGTGAGACGACGCGTTCTGACATGATCTCACGGGCTTTTGCCGCTGTAATGGCGCTGAAGATCTCGTAACCCTGTGTCCGCAGAATGGTCCCCAGCATGATCTGGATCTCGTCGCTGTCATCAACGATAAGGATACTCTCCTGCTTGTCCTTTACTTTTTGCAGGAGGAAACGCAGGTAGAGGATCAGAGCCTGGAGATTCTCTCCAAGATCGTCATCGCTACCGTCTTCCACGGCTGCTGACAATTCACTGATCTGGGGAAAACCGTAGGTAGCACCCGAACCCCGCAGGGTATGCGCCATTCGACGTGCTGAAGCACCTGCTTCGGCAGGATCATCCTTTAGTGCTTCCCTGGCAGCATCAAGAGCTTCCACACGGGAAGCCAGTTTCTGAATGTACTGTACCTGATACTCTTCCATGATCCTATACCTTGCTCAGTTCAGCCACTTGGCGCTTGAGTTCCTGTTCAAGATCTGAATTCTTGATAACCACAGTGATCCCTTCCGCTTTAAAATCCAGCTCTTCCGAAGGGGCCAGGCTCTTCCCGGTCACAATGATCACCGGTGTATTCTCGAATGCAGGCAGATCACGGAGTTTGGCCAGGAATTCCTTGCCACTCATCCCCGGCATTTTGAGATCCAGCAGGATGATATCCGGATGATTCGATTCCAGGAGGGATATGGCATCCTCGCCGTCGGCTGCAGAAAGGATCTCGGCGTGGAACGACTCTAGATAGCTGGCAAGTGTGACTCGCATGTCGGGATCGTCTTCCACGATCATGATCTGACGGGAGTGATCGGACAGGTTCCGTTTGATGGCCCACAGCAACTGCTGCCGCTGAACAGGTTTCTGGATGAAATCAGCTACACCTGCCAACTGTCCACGTTTTTCACGTGCTATGATGCTCACCACGACAACCGGTAGGTTTTCTGCGTCCTTGATCCCCTGCAGGGCTTTCAGGAATTTCTCCCCACTGATGTTCGGCATCTGCAGATCCAGTGTGATGAGATCGGGGAGATCCTTACGGATCTTTGCCAGACCTTCTTTGGCTGTGGAGGCGATATCGATGGAACAACCCGTATCCTGCAGGTAATGATTCAGAAGGGTTTGCGAATCAGGATCATCATCAATGATGAGGATTCGCTTGCCTGCAAGATCTTCTGCCCGGGGTTCTGGTGCGCGATCCTTCTTGCGTCTGGTCCGGCTGGCATCACGGTCCGGTGTGGCATCACCATTCTGTTTCAGACCCTCCTCGCTGGGCTTGATGATGAAGGTAGAACCCTGGCCCACGACGCTCTCCACCTCCAGCGTACAGCCCATCAGGGTACACATGGATTTGCTGATGGACAGTCCCAGCCCAGTACCGCCGTATTTCCGCTGTGTGCTGGAATCCACTTGCGAGAATTCATCGAAGATCTTGTCCAGCCTCTCTTCCGGGATCCCGATCCCGGTATCGATGACGCGGATCTCGGCAACCTGTTTTGATCTCTCGTTAGCCACGATCTTGATCGTAACCGATCCTTCTGAGGTGAATTTGATGGCATTACTCATCAGATTGAGCAGTACCTGTTTCAGTTTCCCGGGATCGGTGAAACTGGGTTTGAGATCCTTGGGGATCTCAGCCAGCAATTCTACGGGCTTGTTCTGCACCTGACTCTCCACCTGGGCGATGAGGTCCTTCACCAGATCACCGATCTGCAGTTCCACGATCTCCAGTTCCATGCGTCCGGCTTCGATCTTGGAGAGATCCAGGATGTCGTTGATCAGGTCCAGCAGGTGCCTGCCATTGGACTGGATACGCTCCAGGTATATGATGTCCTTCTCACCCAGATTACCACCCATGTTCTTCAACAGGATGTTTGAGAAGCCAATAACCGAATTAAGCGGTGTGCGTAATTCGTGGCTCATGTTTGCCAGGAACTCGCTCTTGGTGAGATTGGCTTCCTCAGCCACGGCCTTGGCCAGTTTCAATGCTTCTTCAGCACGCTTACGCTCAGTGATGTCAAGGATCACACCCAGAAAGCCGGTCATACTCCCGGCGGTGTCATGCATTGCTGTCACTGCGGAATTGACCATCAGCGTACTGCCGTCCTTGCGGACGTAGGTCCATTCATGCTCAACCTGTCCCCCCAGTTTGGCCAGGGCGACATAGGTCTCAAATCCCTCGATCTTGCGATCCAGTTGCTTGCTCAGTTCTTTAGCACGGGCCTCTTCCTCGGATTTCAGATGGAACATCTGAGTGGTTTTTCCCAGGATTTCATCAGAGGTATAACCCAGCATGCGTTCAGCGCCGGGATTGAAAATGGTGATATTGCCTTCAAGATCTGTGGCGATGATGGCGACCTGGGTGGCGGAGTCAAAGACATTCTTTAGCCGCAGGTGCGCGTTGGCAAGATCGGCTTCTGCCTGCTTGCGAGCGGTGATGTCCTGAATGGTCCCTGCGAAGTAATGCTCAGTTTCAGTCCGAACTTCACTCAGCCCCAGGTCGATCCAGATCTCACTGCCATCCTTGTGCAGGGCATGGACCTCCCGGCTGCTGCCCATTATACTACCTTTGCCGGTATCGAGATATCTCCGCAGATAGTCATCATGCTCACTGTGTTCAGGTTCTGACATGAGCTTCTTAATGTTCTGACCAACTATTTCATCACGGTCGTAGCCAAAGATCATTTCAGCAGAAGTGTTGAAAGATTGCACAAATCCTTTCTTGTCGATAAGGATCACCCCTACCACTGCCGACCGTACGATTGCCCGATAGCGTTCCCGGCTCTGTTCCAGGTTCTGTTGGGCTGCCTCGCGTTCCAGCACCCTGCTGACCCATTCACCCATGAGCTTGATGAAACCTTTGTCAGCCGGCGAGAAAGCTGTCTCACGCACGCCTGGCTTAGAGAAATTGAGTGTACCAAAAGGTTTGCCATCCACGGTGATGGGTACACCTATGTAGGATTCCAGATGGAAGGCTTCCCAGCAGGGATGGGACGCGTGTTCTGAGGTGGACATCTCGTCGATGGCCACGACGTCATCTGCCTTCAAGGCGATGCTGCAGTAGGTATCACCCAAATGAAAGATCTGTCCCCCTTCCAGCCCTGCACTGTCCGGATAGAAGTGCAATACCTTGTATTCCTCACCCTGTATGTGGCTGACGATCCCAAGTTCCATACCCAGGGTCTTCATACCGGTAGCCAGGGTCTGCTCAAGCTGCTCCTCCACACTGAGATCATAACTGGCGGCAAACTCATAGAGCATGCGGATACGGTCCTGCTGCAGGGTAAGGTCCTTGTTCAGATTGCGCAGGTCCTCCTCGTATTTCATCCGGTCGGACACATCACGGCTGATGGACAGGATACGTTCGATATCCCCTGTCTCCCGGGGACTGTAAACCCTTGTGGCCGATTCCAGCCAGACATAGTGGCCATCCTTGTGACGGAATTTATAGGTGACCGTCACTGGCTCTGTCTCAGTGAGGATCTTACGATGCTCGAGCTGGACCATTCCCAGTTGATCCGGCTCGATGAAATCATAGATGAGATGCCCCTCCAGCTCTTCGGGCTCGTAACCGATGATCCTTTTGGCACCGGGCGTAACGAAGACAAATCGTCCCGCCAGATCGTGCTCCGCCAGCATATCGGTGGCCTTTTCCGCCAGCATGCGGTAACGCTGTTCACTGGTTTTGATGCGCATGAGATACTTTTCCCGGGAAGCAGCTACATTTGGCGCCCAGAGCAGCAGCCCAATGAGCAGCAGCAGCATGCCGATACCATTACCCACAAGATTACCCAGGATATTCTGAAAACCAGGTGAGGCCAGAGCCGGTATGAAGTTGTCTCCCAGGGCGATGAGGCTTCGCAACCACAATAGACCAAAAGCAGTGATTATGATATACCAGCCACGCTGAACACGGAACTTGTTGCGCTCACCCAGGACAATGAGGAAAATGAAAAGCGCTCCCAGGGAGAGCGCGAGTAATATTTCAGCTATCAAATTGATCAAGGGGAACCTCTGATCATCAGCTTAGAAGTAACTGGCTACCAACTGCTGGAATTCATCCATGTCCACGATCGGTTTCGTGTAGTAGTTGTCGAATCCTTCTTTCAGGTATTTTTCACGATCACCCACCATGGCATGCGCCGTGAGTGCAATTACCGGTATCTCCTTGAGAGATTCTAGCTTCCTCAGCTCTTGGAGAACCTGAACGCCGTCCATACCAGGCAGGGAAATATCCAGTAGAATGAGGTCAACAGCAGCACCCGGAATTCCATCAAGGGCTTCCTGCCCGGTTTCATAGGTGACGATCTCATAGTCACCGGAAAGAATGGCCTCCACCAGCAGCAGGTTGTCGGGATTGTCTTCCACAACAGCTATACGTTTCATACATCACCCTGTAATGCCACAAGATAGGTTTCGAATTCCTCGCAGGTGACGAATAACAGCTCTGCCCGTTCTCTTAACCGGTCAACATCTTCCGCAATGGCGGCAGCCTCTACCTGACTGGCCAGAGAAGAAACCGCCATACCGCCCAGGTTCCCGGCACTGGAAACCAAAGAATGGGCTGCCATCTGAACCGATTCGAAATCAGAATCATCCGTCCCTGCACGGATCTCTTCAAGTTTTGCCGGCACGCGATCGATGTACATCTGGATAAGCGTGTTCCTGAGCTTGATCCCTCCCATTTTCTCCAGGCGCTCAATGAAGGCAGGGTCTACTGTCTGATCGTCCATATCCCTTCACCAACTCCGTAACAGAAATTCCGCAGGTAGAATTTCAGTTTAACCATTAATAAATCGAAACTTATCCGTCAAAGACTTCTAATTCAAGCAGCGTATTTGATGGTGACGGTCAAAATCTTAAGACCTCCCAGGCCTCCGGCCACGAAGAGATAGTTGCCCCTGGCCTTGACATGATTGACTGACTGCAGATCATCGAACCTGAATGAACCGATCATCTGCAGATCATCGACATCACAATCCCTGGAGTTGAACTTATCCCTTGTCCAGGCCACGTATACACCAGCCTCACCATTGGACATATAGAGCGTTTTGCTGTCAGTAGAAGCAGCGTTGGTGACCGTGACATTAGGATCAAGGTCATCTACCGTCGGCTGATCGATCTGTTCAATAATCTCACCATTCTGCAGACAGAGGATCTGTGTCCCACCATCACCCAGGGCCAGGATGGCTTTCTTGCGATGAATCTCAACCGTTGATTTGGAAAAGGCGATGCTGGCGCCATCCAGAAAAAACTCATCCAGGAGTTCTCCGGATTCGTAGTTGAATGTGATCAGCCGTGCAGGTGTGCCTGCCACGACGCCAACATCATCACCATCTGTATCGACACCGCGAGCATCCTCTACAGGGTAAGAGAATATAACTTCGTCATTGGTCAGCTTGATCACAGTTACATACCCGCTGTCAGCACCTGAGGTGACAAAGAGATGATTGGATGAAACTTCTACATCGGTGGCGGCCCAACTGGCAATATCGAAGGTCTCAGTCTCGTTGGTAAGCTGGTTATTGCGAATGCGGACCTTTTCCACAACTGCAGGAGTGCTATAGTCATCCCGCTCGGTTGCCATGGCCAGATAGAGATAATTATCCTTGAAAGTCAGTCCATTTACATCCGAATCAGTGAAGTACATGGAGGAAATGAGTTCAGGATCGTCCTCATCCCGGACATCGAATATATCCACACCACCCAGATAAGGTTCCCCGATCATGTTATAGGCAACATAGGCTTTACTGCCCTTAATATAGACGTCAGTCGCCTGCAGGACCTGCCCGTCCACAGTGGGTGGTTCCACTTCGGCAATGAGCACCAGGTCCACCGGATTGACAGCCGTTTTGGCCAATCCTGAATCCTGCTGTGTCGTGTCCAGTTCAACCGGTTCGTTTAAATAAGTCATTCTCTCGGACAGGGTGCCAAGATCGTTTTCCAGGACGATACGGCTTTCTTCGGGTGGTTCGGTGCACTGCCATTGCAGGACTGCAAAGAAGATCGTCCCCATGACTATTCTAGTGGATGGACGTGTATGTTTCATAACTCAATACCTGTTCCCCTTCGTTTTCCGGGCCAAAATGAACCAAGGTGAACCGATGACAAAGAGAGATCAATCGCATCTCAAATCAGTGTAATGCAGATCACACTGCCATATCGGGTAAGATAAGTTAGGACTGAAATGGATAGGGGGACAAGGCTTTGTGGGGATGGACAGGAGACGTAATGAATCCCGACCCAACCAGGAGGTCACCCTGAGCTTGCCAAAGCACCTGAGCCACTGCTTTAATAACGAGGTTGCTTCGCCGCGCTACCAGCGTGGCTCGCAATGACCGGTGTGTTAGCCAATGTCATTGCGAGCCCCTCCGATGGAGGGGCGTGGCAACCTCGTATGTCAATTGATGCCTGTGCATACCCTTCGACAAGCTCAGGATGACATGTATGGCGTTATTCCCTTAAACTCTCGAACCACGCCAACATCCCGGCGAAGGCGGGAACACCGGCTGTCTCGTGGGTACCATCCGGAATGGGGATGAGCTCGATATCGGTGGCCCCCGCTGCCATGAGGGCTGCAACGGTGCTTTCAACGATGGGATAGGGCACCGTGATATCCGCAGTTCCGTGGAAAAACGTGAGGGGAGCTTCAGGAGTCCAGTCCAAGAGACCATTCTCCACCATCAGGGGGGTGAAAACTTCCTCAGTGCTGTCCATGAAGTCCGTCATGAAGGAGGGCTCGATGAAGTCGGCGAAGGTGGAGGGGAACTGTGCGTTGATCTCATTGAAATCCTGACTGCCGTCAAAAAGCCCTGGCAGCATGTCCGGATAGGGATCCTGAAAGACGGCATCAGCCTGATCCAATCCATACACATCGTTGTAGGCCACAAAGATGAAGCCTGCATAGGATGCCCAGTCGTAGCTGCCCTGAGCCAGGATCTGTCTGGCGGTATTGAAGACATCGTAGGGACCTGCCATGGGTGCCACTGCGGTGATATCGAATTCCCCGGGATAATCGGATTCCATGAGTTTCTGCGTGGCAAGTGTGGCGTATCCGCCCTCGGAATAGCCGGTGAGGAAAAGTTGACCGTTCGATTCGATGGAATCCGCCATGAAGGTCTCATTGGCCCGTATCATGTCTACTACGGAATTGGCCAGGGAACGGCCATGGACATAGGGATGGATCACTTCCGAGACTCCAAAACCGGGATAATCGGGTACCAGGGTGATATAACCCATTCCCGCGGTCATGATGCCGATGTAGCCTTCGACAGAATTATAGGGATTCACCGAGGCTACGTTTGTTCGCTTCATGGCCGTTCCATGTTGGAGACTTAAGATGGGGAAGGACTGTTCACCCCGGGGGACGAAGATCGCACCGGAGACCTCGACGGTCTCGCCGTCATTGTTCTCGGTGATATAGACGATGCTTTTGGCATCCACCTCGAAATCAATGCTAACACCCAGGTCCGCGCCCATCTGGCCCATGAAATACTCGACCTGGGCCGTGGTGAAGGTCACCTTGTGCTCACTGCTGATGAGATCTCCGGCATTGTAATCGGGGGTTTCATCCGGATCCTCGCAGGAAAAAACCAGCAGTACCAGGATTGCTGTCAGGAAACGCAGGTGCAGAAAGGCTTGTTTAGGCATGAGGATCCTCGAATCAATTAATGTCTTGTTCGTCGTAATATACTTCTAAAAGCAGATCACATTTACGGTGGTCGATTAACGGTTGCAAGAACAGATGAGAGGTAAACAGCAGGAACTCTCCAGTCTGGATCTTGGCTATTCACATTGCTTCTTTTACTGGCATTGGATAGCTTTTCTGATCGCTGAGAAACAGGTGATCTCATCCAATTCAGGGGATTGAACATGAGCAATGCTGACCGCAGTATATTGGACATTCTGAGGAAACAGATCAAGTGCCCCGCCAAAGTTGCCGCTTTCTTCGGGATCCTGCTGGGCGGCATCGTTATTTCGGATTGGAATACTCACAACCAGAATCCCTTCCAGGTGTATCCAGCCAACTGAATATTGGAAGCACAAGCAAAGCGCTGAGTGACATCATGAAAAAACTTATCATCCTTCTCTTGCTGATTTTCTATGCCGGCCAGCCGACTATGCTGGCAGCTTCAATCCAACTGAGCACTGAGGAAGAGGCCTGGTTGGCGGCGCACCCGAAGATCGTATTCGGGGGCGAGATGGATTGGATGCCCTTCGATTTCGTGGATGATCAAGGCAATTACAGCGGCATTGCCAAGGACTATATCAACATCATTGAAGAACGGCTGGGTGTTGAGATTGAGGTGGTCACGGGTCACACTTGGAATGAGTTGCTCAACATGCTTGCGAGCAGGGAAATCGATGCTCTGCCTGCAGTCTACCACTCGTCAGAACGCGAAGTATATGCGAACTTCACGCAAGACTATCTCACCGTTACAGATTTTGTATATCGCCGTAGCGGGGATCCCAGCATCCAAACATTTAACGATCTGCGCACCAAGACCATCGCCGTGGTGAAGGGCTTCACCGTTGAAGGTTTTCTCCAGACCAATCATCCAGAGTACGAGATCTTGGCTAACGAGGATATCAAGAATGCTTTGACTGCAGTGATTACAGGTAGAGCCGATGCCTTTATCGGGGATATTCTCTCCACCTCCTATGCCATTCAGCTCAATTCACTCACTGGGTTGACGCCCATCGTCCCTGTACTCGAACTTCAATCCGATGTGCACATGGCTGTGCGTAAGGACTGGCCAATTCTGGTTAGTTTGATAAACAAGGTGTTGAATACCGTATCTGAGGCAGAGCATAACGACTTTATTCAGAATTGGCTGTCTGCAGATATCCTGGAGATGGAACCCGGGAGCACTCAGAAAAAGGAGCAGACAGCCGGGATGATCCTGCGCATCGCCGGGATCTTCGTTGTGTTTATCCTGCTGATGTACTTCCTGATCAGATATGTAAGCAAGGTGACCAGGCGAACGGATGCGTTCACAGAGACGAGTCGTAGGTACCTGCCGGCAGTTTTGATCGCCCTCTTCCTGGCGGTGACCGTCACTATTACCTGGTTGGCTCTGGGGCAGGTACGGGAACAATCTTTTAACAATAGCGAGCAATCACTCTGGACGGTTCTCCATTCAACCGAAGACATTCTCAGGCTCTGGATCGAACCCAGAATGGATTTCCTGGACGATCTGGTTTCGGATGAAGAGGTGGCATACCTGGTTGAGGATCTGCTCCAGGACCCCGCTGATAAGCGGAGTCTGTCAGTCAATCCAACCCTGGCAGCCCTTCGGAACCGTATCCGAACGATTGGGGAGTTAGGCGACAATACAGGTTTCTTTGTCATCAACCCGGATTACATCAGTATCGGATCCATGCGCAATACCAATCTGGGATCAAAAAACCTCATCCGCGAACAGCGGCCTGTACTGTTGGACGAAGTCTTTGCCGGTAAGAGCAATTTTATCCCACCCATATTCACGGATCTGAGTGCGGACAAAAACAACTCCACAATGTTTTACGCAGCTCCAGTAAGGAATGCCGCCGGGGAGGTGATCGCTGTCATGACACTCCGGGATGATCCCCAGAAAGTGTTTACCGGCATCTGCAACTCAGGTCAACTGGGAAGCAGTATGGAAACTTACGCATTCGATAAAAGAGGTTTTCTACTTTCCAACAGCCGCTTCGATGATCAGTTGAGAGATATTGGGCTGTTAGATGAAAATTTGGTGAGTCTGCTCAATGTCAGGATCGCAGATCCTGGTGGTGACCTCACTGCTGGTCATCAACCTGAGTTGTCTCGCAATGAGCAGCCCCTTACGCTGATGGCCCAGGCTGCCACGCGTGGACTTGAACCCGGTACGATGAGACAATATCGCGATTACCGTGGCGTGGACGTGTTCGGTATATGGGAATGGGTTGCTGATCTCAACTTCGGGCTTACAGTTGAGATCGATCAAGAAGATGCATTCTCTGCATATTATCTCATCAGGACAATCATCGTTACCATCCTCATCATTGTCAGTGTTCTCGCAATTGCCGTTACAATTTTCAGTATCGTCATTGGCGATCGTGCCAATAAAGCACTGCGGGAATACAGTAAGGATCTTGAGACACACCGTGCTAACCTTGAATCTGATGTAGAGAAGAGAACGGCAGAACTCTCTGCGCAGAAGGAGATGCTCACCACGACCATCGAAGCGCTGGCCCATCCCTTCTACGTCATTGATACCAGTGACTATTCCATTGTTCTGGCAAACCAGGCGGCTCGAAATCTATCTCCGGGTAAAGAGATCTCTACCTGCCATGTCCTATCTCACCATAGTGACACACCCTGTGATTCAGAAGATGACCCCTGTCCGCTGAAAGAACTGAAGATCACGAAGAAACCAACCATCATGGAGCATACGCACTACGATGCAGAGGGCAATGAGCGCTTTGTCGAGGTTCATGGCTATCCAGTGTTTGATGATGCTGGTAACATTATCCAGATGATCGAGTACTCCCTGGATATCACGGAGCGCAAAAAGGTTGAAATGGCCCTCATCGAGAGCACCAAGCGTACCAATGCAATTCTCAAGGCTTCTACAAATGGCATTATCACCATCACCGCAGATGGTAAAGTGGATACCTTTAATCCAGCTGCAGAAAAGATTTTCGGATATAATGCCAAGGAGATCCATGGACAGAATGTGTCGATCCTGATGCCTCCGGAACATGCCGAAAACCATGACGATTACTTGAAGAATTACCTAACCACCGGTATAAAAAAGGTCCTTGGCGAAAAACGCCTTGAAGTCACTGCAAAGCGTAAAGATGGTGTACTCTTTCCAATGGAGATTGGCATTAGCGAGGTGTTCGTCGAAGACAAGCGTTTCTTCATGGCAATTCTGAACGATATCACCGAACGCAAAAGAGCTGAGGAAGAAGTCAGAAAACTCTCACTCTCTGTCGAACAAAGCCCTATTTCAGTTGTGATTACCAACCTCGATGGGAGCATCGAGTATGTTAATCCACATTTTACTGCAGTCACCGGATATAGCAGCGAGGAAGCCATCGGACAGAATCCCCGCATCCTGAACGCAGGAGTACAACCTGATATATTCTATGTGGAGTTATGGGAAACGATAACTACTGGCATTGACTGGCATGGTGAATTCTGCAACAAGAAGAAGAATGGCGAGATCTACTGGGAGTCGGCCTCGATCTCACCCCTAAAGGATGAAGAAGGCAATATCATACGGTTCGTGGCCATCAAAGAGGATATCACCGAACGCAAAGCGTTGGAGGAAGAACTCCGCCAGGCAAAGGAGACGGCCGAGGCAGCCACACAGGCCAAAAGCGATTTCCTTGCAAACATGAGCCACGAGATCCGGACGCCCATGAATGCTGTGATCGGTCTGAATCATCTGTTGATGAAGACCAAGCTGGATCCTAAGCAGAAAGACTATACACGCAAGATCGGAACGTCCGCTGAGAACCTGTTGGGCATCATCAATGATATCCTGGACTTTTCCAAGATCGAAGCCGGTAAACTGGAAATCGAAAGCACCGATTTTGATCTGGACGGTGTGCTGGGCAACTTATCCAATATGATGGGTGTCAAAGCTGAGGAGAAGGAGATCGAAGTCCTCATTTCCAAGGAGAAGGGTACTCCAACCAACCTTATCGGGGATCCCTTGCGACTGGGACAGATCCTGCTGAACCTGGCCACCAATGCCATCAAGTTCACGGATGAGGGCGAGGTATCTGTACGGGTAAGCAAACTTGAGAAAACCACCAAATATGCCGAGCTGAAATTCTCAGTGAGCGATACCGGGATAGGAATGACTCCAGAACAACAGAAGAGATTGTTCCAGTCCTTCCAGCAGGCGGATACCTCAACGACAAGAAAGTACGGAGGTACAGGTCTGGGTCTCACCATCAGTAAGAGCCTGGTGGAGCAAATGGGGGGACAGATCGATGTGGAAAGTAAGGCCGGGAAGGGCAGCACTTTCTTCTTCACTGCGCGTTTTGGGCTGCAGACCAGGAAGAAGAAAAAGAAACGTGTAATCCCGGATTCAATCAAAGGCCTGCATACTCTTGTGGTAGATGACAATTCCACTGCACGAGAAGTCCTGGCGGATTACTGTGAGGATTTCACCTTTACCGTGGAGCTGGCCGTGGATGGGAAACAGGCTGTCAAGATGGTGGAAACAGCTGAGAAGCCCTATGACCTGGTCCTCATGGACTGGAAGATGCCCAACCTTTACGGCATCGAAGCTTCCAAGGCCATCCGTAACAGCAAGAAGGTTAAGAAGCAACCCCATATTATCATGATCACCAGCTATGGCCGGGAGGAGATCCGGCGGAAAGCCGAGGATGCCGGCCTGGAAGCCTTTCTCATCAAACCAGTGAGCCAATCCCTACTCTATGATGCCATCGTGCAGGTGGTGGGCAGTGAGGGTGATCTGGAAGAAATGGTGGATACCAGGGCTGCAGCAGCTAAAGAACGCCTGGCTCATGTTCGTGGTGCCCAGATCCTGCTTGTGGAGGACAATGAGATCAATCAGCAGGTGGCAACCGAGCTACTGGAAAATGAAGGACTCATTGTAACTGTTGCAAATGATGGCAAGGAAGGACTCGAGCAGGTAACTCAGTCTGATCAGCAGTACGATTTGGTCCTCATGGATCTGCAGATGCCGGTGATGGACGGCTACAAGGCCACGGCAGCAATCCGTAAGGATAAGCGCTTCAGGGACCTGCCTATCATCGCACTCACCGCTGATGCCATGAAAGGGGTTGCCGAGAAGACGATTGAAGTGGGCTGCAACGGCTATCTCACCAAACCTATCGATGTTGATGAATTGATGGAGATAATTGCCAAATGGGTAAAGCCCGACTCTGATCGAAAACCGGTTGCCGTTCAAGAGAAGGGAGTTACGAAAGAGGCTCCTGAGATTGAATTTGACTTTGAGCATATCGATTCCGATAAAGGCCTTTACCGAGTCGCAGGGAACAAGAGACTTTATCAGAAGATCCTCCTGCAGTTCCTGGATACCGCAGCAACATTGTCTGAAGCTCAGAAACTCCTGACTGAAGGAGATAAAAAAACTGCCGAACGTCTGGTACATACCATCAAGGGTGTAGCCGGGAATTTGGGCGCGGAAACGCTGTTCGAGTCCGCCAAGGTACTTGAAGTCAAGATCAGGGGCTTAAAAGCGGCCAAGGCCAAACTCACCAGGGAGTTTAACGCTGTTGAGAAAGATCTGGCTCTCGTGGTTGGGGAGATCGAAGAATTCAAGACTACCCTCAAACTTGAACAGCCGACGGACGAAGGTGAGGCTGAAATCCCAACTGAGGAGATTCTGAAAGAATTGCAGAAGCTCTCCTCCGAACTTGCAGAGTATTCAGCCGAGGCTCAGAAGACATTCGATGCCATCATGTCTGCATTGAAAACGAGTGAATATTCTGTGCAGCTTGATGAGATCGCCACGACACTGGGCAAGTACGATTTCGATAAAGCCAATCAGATCACGAAAGAGCTGATCACAGCTATTGAGAAAGCGGGGTAATGAACGTGAGCAAAGCTGTAAAATCCACTATTCTGGCAGTAGACGATGCTCCTGAGAACCTTGATGTTCTCACGGGACTGCTGGGGGAAGATTACAACATGAAAGTGGCTCCCAATGGCATTATCGCATTGAAGATCGCCCAGGCTGACAATCCGCCGGACCTCATTCTCCTGGATGTAATGATGCCGGGCATGAGCGGCTTCGATGTGGCCCGGGAACTTCAGGCCAATAAAACCACTGCAGAAATTCCCATCATCTTCGTCACCGCCAAGACAGACGAGGACAGCATCACGGAGGGTTTCTCAGCAGGTGGGGTGGATTATGTCATGAAACCCTTCAATCCGAAGGAACTCCAGGCTCGGGTAGAGACGCATATGAGCTTGAGGGATGCCCGTGAGCGACTGGAGAACATGTCCCGCAGTCTGGGTAAATACCTGTCTCCCAGCGTCTACAATTCCATCGTCAAGGGTGAGAAGAACGTGGAGATCTCATCCTACCGCAAGATGCTCACCATCTGCTTTACGGACATCGTAGGCTTTACCAGCCGCACCGAGGCCATGGACCATAACGAAATGACCGATTGGATCAACGCCTATCTCAATGACATGGCCCAGATCGTTCTGGAATCTGGCGGTACCCTGGACAAGTTCATTGGTGACGCGGTGATGACCTTTTTCGGGGATCCGGAGACCCAGGGCTTGGAAAAGGATGCCCTGACCTGCATTGATATGGCCCAGAAAATGATCGAGAAAGCCAAGGATCATGATATTCAGATCAGGGCTGGGATCAATACAGGGATGTGTACAATCGGGAACTTTGGCAGCGAGGACCGCATGGACTACACGATTCTGGGCAAGGAGGTCAATCTGGCCTCCAGGCTGGAGTCCAACGGGGAGCCTGGACGCATACTGCTTTCAGAGAACACCTTTCAGCTTATTCAGGACAAGGTAACCTGTGAAGCCCATGGACAGGTTGACATGAAGGGGATAGACCGGGCTATTGAGACCTTTCTGGTAGAATAATTGATGCAACCCTCGCAGGGGTTCTTCTGGCAGGAGTAACATTCATGGGAAAAACCAAGAAGAAAACCATCCTCGTCGTAGATGACGAGCCTATCAACATCGAGATCCTCACGGAGATCCTGGAGAAGGATTACAACGTCAAGGTGGCCATCAATGGTGAAATGGCCTTGAAAGTTGCCAATTCAGCTCCTGTTCCTGATCTCATCCTCCTGGACATTGTCATGCCGGATATCAAGGGATATGATGTATGCAAGCAGTTGAAGGCCGGGATCCGAACTGCGGATATTCCAGTCATTTTTGTCACTTCTCTGGATCAGGACGCGGATGAGGCTGCCGGATTCGATGCAGGCGGAGTCGACTATATCACCAAACCTGTCAATCCAGGAGTTACACTCCGGCGCGTTGCCACGCATCTTGCATTGCACGATCAGAACCTGGCGCTTGAATCCAGAGTAATCGAGCGGACAAGGGAGCTGCGTGAAACCAGGTTGCAGATCATTGAAAGTCTGGGGCAGGCTGCTGAATATCATCTTGACGATCGCGGGTTGAGCGTCGTCAGGATGAGAAAGATCACTGAGCAGGTAGCGCTATCATACGGACTCAACACGATCGAGGCCGGCCGTATCGCTACAGTGGTCCCCATGCATGATATTGGTAAGATCGGCATTCCTCATGAGATCCTCAGGAAACAGGGTGAATTGAATGCTGATGATTGGAAGATCATCAAGCAGCATCCACACATAGGTGCCCGCATTATTGGTGAGCACAATGATAATATGATGCTACAGGCGCGGAGTGCTGCGCTGACCCATCATGAACATTGGGATGGTGGTGGCTATCCCGAAGCTCTGCAAGGTGAGGGAATACCACTTCTGGGTCGGATCACCGCTGTGGCGGATGTCTTCAGTGCCCTCACCACGAGTCGACCTTATCGGGAGGCTTGGTCACTGGAAGATGCTTTTACGCACATCGAAGAGAGAAGCGAAACCCAATTTGATCCGCAAGTAGTTGCAGCGCTGCTGACCTGCAGATCATTGATTACTGGTATCTGTCAGCACTATGCTGACTAATTCTTGAACACCCTCAGCGACTAAGCTTGTCTCGTGAGAAAATTCTGCAGGATCCGGATCCCTGACTGACTACCCACTGATTCAGGATGGAATTGCACACCATAGATAGGCAATTTGTCATGGTGGAAGGTCATGGCCAAGCGCTCCGGTCCACGCTCCCATCCATTTATTGTCAGGTCAGAGACTGTACTGCCAGGAGCAAGCGTAAGGCTGTTGTACCGCACCATTTTTACCGGATTTGGCAAGGAGTGCATGATTTCCCGTCCATCATGCTCAATCAATACCGGAATACCGTGCACGGGTCCAGATGGACTTTGCTCAAGCGTCAGACCGGCTGACAACCCAATGGCCTGAAAGCCCAGACAGATGCCCAGCAGAGGTATATGGAGATCGCCAGACAGTGCCATCTCGGCCAGTTTCAGACTCAAGGGGGAATTTTGGGGGTGCCCGGGTCCCGGTCCAATGATCAGGTGCGAAGGATCTGTGTCCAGGAGCTCATCCAGTATTTGTGATCCCTCGTGGAAACCGTTGACCAGCGTGACCTCCACACCCATTGCCGCCACCGCATGAGCGATATTCCAGGTGAATGAATCCAAGTTGTCTATCATGATCAGATGCCCTGCTGAGGAACCATCTGGCGTGGCGGGCCATCGCCTGATCTCGCCTGTCTGGTCCGAGACTGGTTCGGTGACGGAGAGGGGCTGAGGGTGAACTGCAAGCTCATCCTGCCTGATTCGGTTCTCCGGAGATGTCCCGTCCAACCAGCCTGCCGATTCACGTAAGGCACGAGCCTTCCACTTGGCTTCCCGGACCTCCTCCTCAGGATCGGAACCCGCTACCAGGCCACCGCCGGCCTGGATCGTGCCCTGCCACATGCCCTGGGCATCCTTTTGCGCTTCAAGGGTCCGGATAAGAATACTCCATTTTGAGAAACCTGTCCCTGGATCGGCAATTCCGATAGATCCCGTCCAGAATGATCTCGGAGCTGCCTCCAGATCGTTGATCCCGGCGATGGCGACGGTCTTGGGGCAACCGGTGATACTGCCGCCGGGGAACATGGCCTGCAGCGCATCCCAGATATCCCTGCTGGAATGCAGCTGGCCAGTGACCTCGCTTACCAGATGATGCACGTTTGGATAACTTTCGATCTGGAACTGTGAATGCCTGACACTGCCTGTTTCCGAGACCATGCCCAGATCGTTACGCTCCAGGTCAACCAGCATGCGGTGCTCAGCCCGTTCCTTCGGTGAGTTCAGCAACTGCTCACGTTCACGTTCCTCTTCCTGGTCATCATGTCCCCGGGGCCGGGTTCCCTTGATGGGCCGTGTCCTGAGTGTCCCGTTCTCTGAGGAAAGCAGAAGTTCAGGTGAAGAAGAACAGAGGGCCAGGTCCTGGTCAGGAACATAGATCCAGGCGGAGTTGGGAGCCGGGTTTGTATCCAGCAGATCCTTCATGATCAGCCAGGGATCCTTTCCCAGCGCCCCTTGCCATTTACGGCCAAAATTAAGCTGATAGAATTCACCATTCTGGATGGCCCGTTGTACGCGCCTGACGATATCTGCATGTTCTCGATCTGAGTGAGAGCTCACACCCGGATCTTCAGGATTGACCTGCGCCAGGTGTTCGCTGCTCACAGGTAAATGGTCCGATTGAAGGATCCCGGTGCACTTCTCCAGCCACTTGTCCTGATTGTAAGCCAGGATCTTCAATTCCTGATGGTTACGATCGTGGATCAGCCAGCGGTCAACCTGCCAGATGATGCCCAGCATGGAACCAGTGGCACCGTAGTGTGAGGGCAGCAGGGACTGGGTCCAGGGGAAGAGATCATACTTCAAAGTGGATAGTAGCGCACCCGGCTGTACAGCATATTCAGCGTGATCCTGTGAAAGCTCCGCCTGCGATGCGCTAATGCTGCGCATCGCCTCTGCCAGACTCCAGCCTTCCAGGTGTCGCTGATCCTGCCAGGCTCCGTTCTGCCAGCATTGCTCCAGGACTTTCAGGGCTGGTGGATCCGGTTCGATATCCAATTCTGTCGTTAACTGACTCAAATGGCTCTGCTCAGGGCTTTCTGAAGACAGGTCCGGCTGGATCAGCAACCAGCGCCGGGTGGCCGGGCCAGCGATGAGGGTGAATTCAGCTTCAGAACTCCTGATACCAGTGGAAAACAGGGCCTTCTCATCCGGGGCACCAAAATGATTGGAAGCCCCCAGGAGACCATGGGACCGTAAAGCCTCGATCAAATGAGCGTAAGAGACGGATCGTTCGTGGAATGGAAGCGAAATGGACGCGATGCTCATGGCCCGATAAGATGATCCCTCCATTGGAGATGAGCCAATTGTTTCGTACTTTTTGTTCTACGTCTATGAACCAAATGAATATTCCATAAAGGGAGGAAAGATCCATGCCAACGGATAATGGTGATTTTTATCAGCAATTGAGAACTGAGATTCGCGAATGGCTGGAGACCAAGACCGGCAGATCCAGCAGGTGGTCTGAATACCTGCTTCTGGCACCAGACCTGTTTCACCTGTTGTGTAAACTGGCCATCGATAAGGAAGTCCCGGCCAGGGAGAAGGCCAAGCTGGCCGGCGCTATCGCCTATTTCGTCTCACCCATCGATCTGGTTCCAGAGGGCTTCGTCGGTCCTGCCGGCTATATCGACGATGTTGCCCTGGCCGCCTACGTCATCAATTCAGTGATCAAGAATACTGACGAGGGTGTCGTTGACAAGCACTGGGCAGGGGAGAAGGATGTCCTGGATCTGGTCCAGAAGATCGTGGATGCCGGTGAGGAGATGGTGGGGGAGAAGCTCTGGAAGAAGTTGAAGGAACTGGTGCAGTAGCTCAGGATCCATCCCATACCGGGAACTCGGGCGTACTTCCCACCGCACAGATATCCACCCGCATAGAAGGGGTGCAACAGGAGGCGAGGAACAGCATGAAGACTTTCGATCCCAAAAGCCTGGTCATTGGCGTACTCATCACCCTCTTGGCCATATCGCTCCTGGGTATGAAGGATACCCAGGCCGAATTTGACAGTGTGACGGCGGGGACCATCCGGATCAAGGATGGCGGATCCATGATCATCGAATCCAAAACAGGTGAGATCCTGGCCATGATCACCGGCGAGGGACCAGGCGGCGGTTACCTCATGGTGATGAACCAATTGGGAAAATCAGTCGTCACTGCAGGAGCTGACGAGAACGGTCGGGGATTTTTCGCCTCCTTTAACGATCATGGAACCCAATCCTGTCTCATGGGTACAGGTGGGAATGGCGAAGGTCTGTTCAAAGCCTTCAACAAACACGGCGATCCGAACCTATATCTGGGTTCCAGTACTGATGGCGGTGGTTCTCTTTCCACCTATAACGAGGTTGGCAAGGAGACCATCTATCTCGGTACCGGCAGTGGTGGTATCGGATTCCTGAAGACTGCCAACGAATATGGAAAGATGACGGCCTATCTTGGCACCACGCGATCCAATACCGGTATGATCGTTCTCTGTGATCGCGACGGATTGACCCAATGGGCCGAAACAATCTCTGAATGATCATCGCTGACCAGAAAACCATCCAGTCCTGGGGGTAGCATGCAGAAGAACATGATCCTTAGATCCCTGATGATCCTTATCGCTATGGGAATACTCATTGGGCAGGAACTGCCGGATGTCGATGCCTTCTTCGGCTTCCGTCCCGGAGACGACCGCCAGCTCATGGACTATGACGACCTCATCGATTATCTGCAACTGGTGGCCGTTGCCTCGCCGCAGGTGAGAATGGAGCAGGTAGGGGAGACCATGATGGGTAAACCCATGTATCTGCTCTTTTTAAGCTCTGCTGCGAACATCGAACAACTGCGGACGCTTCAGCATATCAATCGTGAACTGGCCCTGAACCCAGATCTTTCCGGGAAACGTCAGGACATCTTTTTCAGCAAGGGCAAGGTCTTCGTCTTTCTGACCCTTTCCATGCATTCATCCGAGGTAGGCCCCAGCCAGGCGCTGCCCCTCATAGTTGATGAGCTCCTGCGTGATCACTACGGGAAATTCGCTCCCATGCTGGAGGACGTGGTGCTCATGATCACTCCCAGCCAGAACCCAGATGGGATGGACATGGTGGTAGATTATTACCGGGACACAAAGGGGACAGAGGATGAGGGCACTTACATGCCCGGTGTATATCATAAATATGTCGGACATGACAATAACCGTGATCTGGTGAATCTCACCCAATCGGAATCCCGGATCGTCAATCGCATCTACTCGACTGAATGGTGTCCCCAGGTTATTGTGAATAAACACCAGATGGGTTCCACCGGACCACGCTACTGGGTGCCGCCAGCACACGATCCAATTGCCGTGAATATCCCGGAAGAGGTCTGGAACTGGACCGGCATCTTTGGTGCGAACATGATCACGGACATGACCGCGGCCGGTCTCCAGGGGATCGCCCAATTGTATATTTTCGATGAATACTGGCCGGGTGGGAATGCCACCGCATTGTGGAAGAACGTGATCTCCCTGCTCACGGAGTGTGCCAGCGTGAGAACCGCATCGCCCATTTATATCGAACCGAACGAACTGCGTGTATCCGGGAAAGGACTGTCGGAGTACGCCAAAAGTATCAATTTCCCGGATCCCTGGCCTGGCGGCTGGTGGCGTCTGGCGGACATCGTCGAGTATGAGCGTGAATCCACCTATGCCATTCTGCAAACGGCAGCCCGCTACAGGGAAGAGATCCTGCGATACCGTTTTGCCATGGCCCGGAAGTCCGTTGACCAGGGTTTGACGGAAGCACCCTACTATTTCATACTGAGAGGCAAACAGCAGGCACCGGACGACCTCGTCAAACTGGTCAATCTGCTGAATGAACACGGGGTCCGGGTACAAAGCCTGTCCCGTGATCTGGTGCTGGATTCAAGACAGTACCTACAGAATGACCTGGTTGTGGCGCTGGCTCAACCCTATCGCCCCTTCATCAAGGAAGTGCTGGAAGTCAACGACTTTCCGGAAAGGCACTATACACCAGGCGGCGACCTGATCCGGCCATATGATGTCACCAGTTGGAGCCTGCCATACCATCGCGGCGTCACAGTTGAGCAGATCGATACACGCTATCTGGAGCTCGAAGAGGCGCTGGTTGAACTCGAACTTCCCTTCAGCCTGAATCGTCAGGTACCGGCGGCCTTCAGACTGGCAGTACTGCCCGCAAACCGCAACGAAAGCTATCGGGCTGCCTTTGAGGCTGCTAGCCAGCATATCGCTGTTGATCGCCTGATGGAGGATGCGGCCATCCAGGATATACAGGTGCCGGCCGGTAGTTTTCTCATCAAGAATGAGGGTACGCCCAGCGAGGAGCTTGACAGGATCCTCTCAAGCCTGGATGTAGAACCCGTCTACCTTTCTCAGGAACTGGATGCCGAGGCTGTGCGTCTGGTGGTCCCGCGCATCGCCCTGGTTGAAAGCTATTTTCACGATATGGATGCTGGCTGGACACGCTATGTGCTGGATGAACATGCCATTCCCTTTGATGTACTGAGACCGGCGGACCTTCAGGACACACGTCTCATCGGGATCTACGATGTGCTCATCCTGGCAAATGAGAACAAGTCCATTCTCTATAAGGGGAAGTACAAATCCGCGTCCTCAGGCTACAACATTCCCAACTATGCACCCGAGTATGCACAGGGCATGGAGAAAAGCGGTCTTCAGCGTATTGCCGGATTCCTGGACCACGGTGGTACGGTGGTGAGCTGGGGCCGATCGTCGGAACTCTTTCTGCAGAATCTCACTATCGACCTGGGAGAAGGTCTGCAGGAGGAATTCCGTCTGCCTGTGCGGGACATCTCCAATTCTCTGGAGAAGAAGGGCTTCTCGGCTCCGGGATCCCTGCTGCGCGTCACCCTTCAGCAGGATCATCCTCTCACCTGGGGCCTGCCGGATGAGATCGGTGTCTTTTCCCGGGGCGCTCCCGTCTATGCGACATCGCTTCCGTCTTTCGACATGGATCGCAGGGTGATCGGACATTATTCCAGGCAGGATACACGCATCAGTGGCTTTGCCGAGAACGTGGATCTCGCAGCCGGAAAACCAGTGGTAGTCTGGCTGAGCAAGGGTGACGGCCAACTCGTGCTCATGGGTTTCAGTCCCCAGTTCAGAGGTTCCACCCAGGGCTCTTTCAAGCTGATCTTCAATTCAATCCTGCTGGATTTGGCCAAGGCAGAATAGGCTCATCAGGATACCGCTTCACTAAGAATATCCTCCACCGGCCTGGTTGAGGAGGTGGGCTGATGCTGCACCCGTGAGCTGTTCAGCCCGGGGTGGCAATCGCCTAAATCCACAAACGAACGGGTCCAGGCGGCCCTCAAGGGAGCCTCTGCTCAGATCGATGGTCTCACAGGGCAATCCGATGATATAGGAGCAGTGGACCAGGTGATCAGCGAGATCGCCGATCAGACAGATCTGTTGGCGCTGAATGCCTGGGCTACAGATCAGTTTCGTCGTCTCTCAGCCCCTTTCTCTCACGGGGTGTTTTTAATAAGCTCTCCTGTGTTTTTTCTTCTATCCAGTAAGTATATTTGCCCCTTGAATTCCGTCTTCGAAGGAGGCTGCACATGCGTATGAGGATGATCGCGTTAACCATCATTCTGAGTTCCGTTCTTCTGGCTCAAACTGCTCCTGTCACTGAATTGCACCAGGCTGAACCACGCTCCTGGGCACTGTTGAATGCAACAGTACACGTGGAGCCTGGCAACACCCTGGAAAATGCAATCATACTGATCCGTGACGGGAAGATCGTCGATGCCGGAAGGAATCTTACCCCTGACAAGGACTATACCAGGATCGATCTCAAGGGAGCGCACGTCTACGCCGGATTCATCGAATCCTGGTTGCCGGTCCCTGCCTCCAAGAGCAGCCCGAGTGTACGTGATTCCTGGAATGAGAAGATCCACGCACAACATTCTGCGCTTGATGCATATAAGGTTGTTCCCAAGCAGCTCGAGCAACTACACAAGTCTGGATTCACAACAGCCCACCTGGTTCCAAAGGACGGGATCTACCGGGGATCCACGGCCATGGTGCAACTGAACCCGCAAGCCGAGGTCCTGCACACCAGTATTGCCCAATCGGTTGATTTCGCCTACGGGGGCTGGGAATCGGATGAATATCCCAATGCCCTGCTGGGTACCATTGCCCTGATCCGTCAAACCCTTGCTGATGGGGAATGGTATCTGGAAGCACAGAGGATCGCACGCTCAAATCGTGATCAGAATGATCTGGTCAAGGTGGATGATGCCTTGTCAGCTGTAGGACAGGCCAGAAAGTCAGATCTGCCCTTCCTGTTCCAGTCCCGGGACGAGATCGGGACGCTGCAGGCCATTGCCATCGCTGAGGAATTCGATCTTCGTCTGTGGACACTTGGGAATGGCTACGAGTACCGTCGTGTGGAAGCCCTGGCGCAGGATATAGAATTCATGATCCTGCCCATTGACTTCCCGGCGAAACCCATCGTGGCAGATCCCTTCGACGCCATGCGTTACATGACGGAGGAACTGAAGCACTGGTACCAGGCATCGCTCAATCCCGCAATCCTGGTAGAAGCACGGATCCCTTTCGCCCTGAGCAGCAACGGACACAAAAAGTCCTCTGATTTCAGGGATCATCTTCTGGAAAGTCTGCAGTCGGGCTTTAGCGCCGAAAGGGCGCTGGCTGCGCTTACCACCATCCCTGCCGAGAACCTTGGTCTCCAGGGTCAGGTGGGCAAGATCAAGCGCGGTTATTTTGCCAACCTGGTGGTGACCAACGAGGACTATTTCAAGGAAGACAGTGATGTCCTGTCTGTCTGGATAAGTGGGCAGCGCCACCATGTAAACCGTCCTCCGCTGGTAGATGCGCGGGGAGAATGGGAACTCAGTGCCGAGGAATTGAAAGCTGACCTCATTCTCAAGAAGACCAGTTGGGGTTACAGGGGCAAGCTCAAATCAGGTGAGGTGACGGTAAAGCTTGATAATCTACTGCTCGAGGATACCCATATTCATTTCACCGCGGTGGGTGATTCACTGGGGATCCCGGGGATATTGAGATTTCGTGGACAGATGCAAGACTATCGCATCGGTGGTACATATCTGGATACGCAGGAAAACCAGCACCCCTGGACCGCCAGTCGGGAAGAAGCCGTGAGCACTGGGATGGGATCATCCGAAGAGGCAGGGCAGAAGAAGTCCCTGCCGGTGGTCTATCCGGACGGTGCTTTTGGTATTGAGCGTACACCACCTCAGGCAGGCAGCATCCTGGTGCAGAATGCAACCATCTGGACCAGCGGACCACAGGGCGTCCTTGAAAAGGCTGATCTCCTGGTTGAGAAAGGCATCATCAAACAGGTGGGCCGATCTCTCACAGCACCCTCTTCGGAAACCATTGTGATCGATGCCGCGGGTAAACATCTCACACCCGGAATCATAGACTGCCACAGCCACACCGCTGCCTTATCCATTAATGAAGGTACCCAGAGCAACACTGCCGAGGTTCGCATCAGCGATGTGCTGGATCCGGATGACATCAACATCTATCGTCAACTGGCCGGCGGTGTCACACTGATCAACATCCTGCATGGCTCGGCCAACGTCATCGGCGGACAGAATGCAGTGATCAAGATGAAATGGGGCGGTCTGCATGAGGATCTGCTCTACGACAACGCACCTCAGGGAATCAAATTCGCACTGGGGGAGAATGTCAAGCAATCAAACTGGGGTGACGATATGACCACGCGATATCCCCAGACGCGCCTGGGTGTCGAACAGTGGTTGCGCGACCAGTTCACCGCCGCCGAGGACTACCGGGAGGAATGGGAGAAGTATCGCAAACAGAGTCGCCTGTTCCGCAAGAAAGTACCACCACGACGGATCCTGGAAATGGAGGCGCTGGTAGAGATCCTTGAAGGCAAGCGCTGGATCCATTGTCATTCCTATCGTCAGGATGAGATATTGATGCTCACCCGGGTAGCTGAGGATTTTGGCTTTACCATCGGGACTTTCCAGCATGTTCTGGAAGGCTACAAGGTTGCGGATCGGATCGCCGAGCATGGTGCCGGTGCATCCTCTTTCTCGGATTGGTGGGCCTACAAGTATGAGGTGATCGATGCCATCCCTTACAGTGGAACCCTCATGCACGATGTTGGTGTGAGTGTCTCCTTCAACAGTGATTCCGATGAACTTGCCCGGCGGCTGAATACCGAGGCTGCCAAGGCTGTCAAGTATGGCGGGATGTCTGAGGAGGATGCCCTGGATCTGGTTACCATCAATCCCGCCCAGCAACTCAAGGTGGATAAATGGGTGGGTAGCCTCGAGGTGGGCAAGGAAGCGGATTTCGCCATCTGGAGCCACCACCCGCTTTCGACAATGGCTGTTTGCGAGCAGACCTGGATCGAAGGACGCCAGTATTTCTCACTGGAAAGAGACCGAGAACTGCAACAGCGTGATGAGGCGCTGCGCCAGGACCTGATCCAGCAGATCCTCAGGGATACGGATGATGAATGGGAGGATCGACACAAGGAGGAGAAGGAACCCTATTCCTGCATGGATGAGTTCGAGGGAATAGGAGGTGCAGAATGAGATATCTGATTGTCCTAATGCT
This sequence comes from uncultured Lentisphaeria bacterium, assembly GCA_964454335.1. Taxonomy (GTDB): domain Bacteria; phylum Fidelibacterota; class UBA8477; order UBA8477; family JABMPR01; genus CAYVVT01. The sequence continues at coordinate 25,743 of CAYVVT010000015.1, forward strand.
TGTCCTTCCGATCATCGCCTCTGATCAGATACCGGCACCACCGCAGAGTACGCCCATTCTCATCAGGGGAGCGACACTGCACACCGTTGCCAACGGCACACTGGAAAATGCTGATCTTCTGTTCACGGAGGGCAGGATCGTAAGTCTGGGCACCGAGGTCTCAGTGCCCGCGGATGTCATGGTGATCGAAGCCGCTGGCAAGCATGTATTCCCAGGGCTCATCGTATCCATCTCTACTCTCGGTCTCTCCGAGATCGATGCGGTACGGGCTACCCTGGATTTTGCTGAAAGCGGACGTTTGAATCCAAATATCGTCGCAAACGTGGCCTATAATCCGGATTCAGAGATCATACCAATTACGAGGTCGAACGGTATTCTGCTCAGCAATGTCGTTCCTGAAGGTGGACTGATATCAGGACAATCCGCCATGATGATGCTGGACGGCTGGACCTGGGAAGATGCCACCCTGGCCGCACCCACTGCGCTGCATCTGAATTGGCCATCGATGAGCGTCAAAGGGGCAGGTGAAAAACTCGACAAGGTAGAAGAACAACGGCTGGCCGCAGTGCGTGAGATCGATGACCTCATCCTCAAGGTCAGAGCATATGACCTGGACAGACAGCGTGCCGAATTCAAGGGACATGACACGAAACTGGAAAGCATGATCCCTTACATACGGGGTGAATTACCCATCGCCGTGCATGCCAAGGACGCCCGGCAGATCGAAGCCGCCGTGCACTGGGGCAAGCGCCAGCAGTTGAAGATCATCATCGTGGGTGGTCATGATGCCTGGAAAGTCACCGATCTACTGAAAGCCAATGACGTTCCGGTGGTGATCCCCAGAGTAACCACTTTACCCATGCGGCGTTATGAATCCTATGATCAGGCCTTTAGGCTGGCCGCACAGCTGCATGCCGCGGGTATCGATTTCAGTCTTTCGCGCTCCGGTGCAGCACATATTCGCAATCTGCCATACCAGGCTGCCCTGGCCGCAGCTTACGGCCTTGATCCGGAGGTCGCCCTGGAGAGCATCACCCTGGCGCCAGCACGGATCTGGGGTGTCGCGGATCGTGTTGGCTCGCTCGAAGTGGGCAAGGATGCTACCCTTTTCATTGCAGACGGGGATATTCTGGACATCCGTACAAACGTGGAAACCTGCTTCATCCAGGGTCGGCAGCTCGACCTCAGCGACCGCCACAAGGATCTGTACGAGAAGTATCAGGAGAAATACAGGCAGATGGGGATCCTGGAGTGAAGAAGTCTCCTTTCGACCAGCTGATGCCTTTCTATTACGTCCGGGATCTCGCAGCCACGCGGAAATTCTATGAGGAGATCCTCGAATTACCCATGGTCCTGGACCAGGGTCATTGCCTGGTGTTCAGGGTCGTTTCCGATGCCTTTGTAGGTTTCTGTCAGCGGGAAGCACCCCAGAAGAAGGAAGGTATCATCCTGACATTCGTGGTGAATGAGGTGGACGACTGGTATCAAAAACTTCAGTCAGAGGGTGTTCACTTGGAAGGTGAACCTTTCGACAATGACACCTATGGCATCTATCATTTCTTCTTTCGCGACCCTGATGGATATCTGCTGGAGATCCAGCGATTCCACCAGACCCTGGAATAGTGGTCTAAGGAATGAATGAAATTTAAACTGTACTGAGAACCTGGTATTCATGTCGGAGTGATCATGCAAAGGACCATGGTATTGATTCTCTTACTGGCGGCCTGTGCGCTGCCGCCACAGGAAGTGGAGGAACCCGAGATGACCTTCAACATTATTCCCCGACCCGTGCACATGCTTCCGGGTCAGGGTACTTATGCGATACGACCCGATTCCCGGGTGATCGACCATACAGGTCTGGCGGGGATGGAATTCAACCTTGAATTCCTGGCTAGATTGCTGGGTGCAAATCCGTCCACCTCACCAAGTAAGAATCCAGCCAGCGGTCATATCAATTTCATTCTGGCACCTGAATTAACGGCTGAGGCCTACTCCCTGGATGTATTCAATGAGATGGTGATCGTCAAGGCAGCTCAGCCGGCGGGTTTCTTCTATGCCATCCAGACCATCCGCCAATTGCTACCGGTACAGGTAGAGGATTCAGAGCACCCAGCGGAAGACCTGGTGCTGGAGATCCCTGCGGTGCACATCACAGATGCTCCGCGGTTTGGCTGGCGGGGAATGCACCTGGATGTCTCGCGTCACTTCTTCCCGGCTGACTTCATCAAACAATACATCGACATGCTGGCGCTGCATAAGCTGAATGTCTTCCACTGGCATCTCACGGATGACAATGGCTGGCGTCTGGAGATCGATGCCTATCCCAAGCTCACCGAGATCAGTGCCTGGCGGGTGGATCGAGAACACGAGCCCTGGCGGGAATGGTCGCCGGTGCAACCCGGGGAACAGGCCACCTACGGCGGATTCTATACCAAGGATGAAGTTCGTGAGATCATCGCTTACGCCGCAGAGCGCCAGATCACCATCATCCCGGAGATCGAGATGCCGGGCCACAGTTCAGAGGTGTTCGCCTCCTATCCCGAGCTCTCATGTCAAGGGGAACATATCGATGTGAGACCGGGCAGCATCTGGCCGAATTTCGAGATCTTCTGCGCCGGCAATGACAGCGTGTTCGTATTCCTTGAGAATGTCCTGGCCGAGGTCATGGAACTGTTTCCCGCTGAGTACATCCACATCGGTGGTGACGAAGCGCATAAGCAGCGCTGGGAAAAATGCCCCAAGTGTCAGGCGCGTATCAAAGCCGAAGGTCTGGCCGATGAGCATGAACTGCAAAGCTGGTTCATCCGGCAGATCGAGCCAGTGATCCTGGCTGCTGACAAGAAAATGATCGGTTGGGATGAGATCCTGGAAGGCGGGCTCGCCCCTGAGGCAACCGTCATGTCATGGCGAGGTGAGGAAGGCGGTATTGCTGCAGCCCGGATGGGGCATGATGTCATCATGTGTCCCTACCAGCATCTCTATTTTGACTACTACCAGGGAGATGAGAAGGATGAACCTGAGGCCATTGGCGGATTTACGCCTTTACGGAAGGTCTATGAATATGATCCCTTGCCGGATGAACTCAATACTGAAGAAGCCGCACATGTCTTAGGCGCTCAAGCCAATCTCTGGACCGAGTTTGTGAAGACGACAGATCATGCCGAGTACATGGTCCTGCCGCGGATGGCAGCCCTGGCTGAGATCGTCTGGATCGATCCTGAGCAAAAGGATTATGATGATTTCTTCAAGAGAGCTGCAACACTGGGGCAGCGCTACGCGGCGCTGAACTGGAACTATAAGGATTATTTCATCCTGCTGGATTCCTGATATTTCCAATACCCACTCAGGCTGATCCCGGACCTAGTATAAAATGAAGAGGGCGGGAGATCCCGCCCTCTTTCATTGCTCCGTGTTAATGGTTCTACGATCACCGCATCAACAGCATCTTCTTGCTGTATGATTCAGTGGGTGTCCTCATCCGGTAAACATAAGTGCCGCTGGCAACCTGATCACCGTTCTGATCCATACCGTCCCAGCTGGTTGTGATGTAACCCGCCGGTAAGGTCTCGCTTACCAGTGTCCGGACCCTTTTACCCAGAACGTTGTAGATCTCCAGGACTACGTGCGAAGTTGCAGGCAGCCCAAAGGTGATCTGAGTGCTGGGATTGAAGGGATTCGGATAGTTCTGGTCAAGAACGAAGCTGGTGGGAATGCCCCTGGCCTCATCGATACTGACGATGGTGGTACTCACCACATCTGAAGGATCACTGAGGTTACCATTGGCGTCCACTGCCATCACCATGTAGTAGTAGGTACTGCCTACTTCCACATTGGCATCGGTGAAATGACTTTCCAGCAGCGGGATCGGTTCCACACCGCCGAAATCAGGAGTCGTGGAAACGAACAGCAGAAAATGCTGGAAATCAGCATCTATGCTGGGTTCCCAGCCCAGAGCCACGAAATCCTCACCCGTATCCTGGATCATCAGACCTGCAGGAACACCGGGATGGATATTATCGATGGAGTATCCAGCCATCGGATCGGAATCGATCCAGTTCCAGGGGCCGTCGTGCCCTGTCACCACCAGGGTTGTCCAGAAGTTGGGGCCGGAATAGGCGCTGGAATCCACCAGGGTTGGTACGGTCAGGTTGTACATGTCCTGTCCCTGGAAAGCCACATAGGTGACATAATCCCAGAGCTCACCCATCTCCAGCATGGTCATGCGCCAGACGCTCCAGCCTTCATAGGGACCCCACTGGGTTCCACCGGTCTGGAACTGGGTGCGCACCCAGCGACCCTGATCGTTAGGCTGATCCATGACAAAATTGATCATGGGCGGCCACATTTGCGGCATGGGCTGCATCGGTACGTCCCAGATCACATGATCGTTCTCGATGACGATAGGACCGTACCAGTATGGTGCATATCCATAGGCATCGACATAGAGGTCATAGGAACCATTGAGGAGATTCACATGGTAGTGTCCCTCATGATCGGTCCCACCACCTAAGAAGAAGTCAGGATTGTTCTGGTCCACCAGCATGATACCGGCATTGTCCACAGGATCACCGTTATCCATGTTATGGACGAAACCGGAAATACTGCCGTCAGCCAGGATCATATTGAAGCTGTAGTTGACGTCATTGTCTTCAACCATGATGGGTTCCATATCGAAGTATTCGATATAGTCGGGGTGGTGGGCTCCAACGTAGTAATCGCCGTTGGGAACCCCCACCGAATAGGAACCATCCATCTCGGTCATGGCATTGAAGGATGGACCCCAGTCATTCCAGAACCAGAGATTCACGCCTTCGATGGCGGCACCCGTTGCTTCGTCCAGAACAGTCCCGTAGATAGAACCGTCGATCTGGATCGGGTCAAGCCAGATCTGGATAAACTCATAGTTGCTCCAGACGCTGACATTACCCCACCAGTCGAAGTAACCATCAGCCCAGACATGGATTCCATAGTCTCCGTGTGGCAGATCGAAATGGAAATAGCCCTCACCGTCGGTCATCTGGTAGTCGCCCCAGTACTCGTTCCCGATCTCCACATGGGCATCGGCGATCCCTTCCCGGGGCAGATTGGCCAGGACCTGGCCTTCGAGTACCGCATCCGCGAAGAAGGGGGAGAGATAGATATCGTAGGGCATCATCTCTTCACCCACCAGGACGGTATCCGGGGGCGGGCCCATCCAGTATTCCCCGCCGGCTGTGACCTCATAGATCCCAGGAGGCAGGTAAAGCTCGTACTCGCCTGTTTCCGGATCTGGACCTGTAGAATACTCCTCGCGGCCGAATTCCAGGCTTCGGGCTGACATGCCGATGCGGTCCTCCCAGAGCAGGGGTTCTTCGGTTTCTGCATTGTAGAATGTCCCGAAAAGTCCGCCCGTGACAGTTACCAGATAGATATCTTCGCCTGTGGCGCCGGGCATGACATCGTAATTATCACTGACCTGAACGATTCCTTCCATATCCTCCAGGTGGACGTGCATGGAATAGTAGGCTTCGATCATCGGTGCATGGACCGGTACTTCGTATGTCCCGTCTACATCGGTCTGAACGCCATTGAAACCGATATCCTCATCCCAGGCCATGACGAATACACCCGGGAATGGGGTGTCGTCGAGGTAAACAGTTCCCGAGATTGTAGCATTGGTGGACAACAGCATGAAGTCCACGATGTTGGCTACAAAATCACCGGCTAGGATATACTCACTCCATGGTGGGACCATATAATCCGGCATAATGGATTCAGGTTCGATCTCCAGCTCATATTCACCGAAGTCGACACCTACCTCGTAATATCCATCGATATCGGTATAAACCGTGAGTTCAAACATCTCACCATCAACATCCACACCAACATCTGCAACCGGATTTCCCAGTTCATCGCTTACGGTTCCCGAAATGGTCGTTTCCGGAACACGGTACTGGAAGTCTATGCCCTCTATTGATCCATCTACGTACACTTCCTGCATACCGATATCAGGTACCAATCCATCAGTCTGACCAAGGTGATCAAATGTGCCGACATGATAGAGGAAGGAATCAGGGACCATCAAGAGATAGTCACCGAAGTCGTCTGTGACGTCAATAACGATGGGACCGTCATCCTCCCGAGGTGGATCATCCTCCCCATCCCAGGCATATCCGATCCACACGATGATCCCGCCCAGGGGATCCCCCGTGTCCAGATCAGTGACGGTTCCGCTGACCGAGTAGGGATAGTCGATCTCTTCGAAAGTGACGCCTACACTGGCGAATCCCAACTCAGTGGTAACCATGAACGTAAAATCGTCAGTGACATAATTGAGCCCGTCGGCCATTTCATCGCTATAGGTGAAGCCGAAATATCCAATGTCGAAATCCTCGTCGTGGATATCGTTGTCGCAAAACTCGTAGACTTCGAGGAGGACGTCACCTTCATTGGCGATACCGTTGTGATCTGCATCCCAGAATACCAGGATTTCCCCGCAGCCGCCCAGATCACCCAGGTAAGCCTCAAAATACGGGTTTGATCCGATATCAACCGTATCGGCATCCATGCCGTTCACCGTCAGTTCCACGACGGGAGGTTCGCCATCGAAGATGGGGGTGCCATTGGTCTGGATCATGTAGTCGAACATGAACCAGTCAGCACCGGTATCGGTCACCTGCAGTACCACATACATATCGGATGTGCGGGTATGCACCACCCACAGATTCCCCGGAGCGATGGGCTGGCCATTGTTGCCGCCATCCCAGTCCCAGGAGATGTGCGTCCAGACCTCGTCTGGATCATCCACGCTGGGTACAACGGTGACAGTGTCGAGGGAACCTGCCACTGAATAATAGTACAACATGCTGGGATCATCGAAGGCGGGGTACTGGGTTCCATCGATCCAGCGGGATTCGCTCCCGAAGTTGATACCCTCGTTCCCGGAGCCCATGACATCCATACCCAGTGTATCGTTGCCGTTGGTACCCAGGAAGAAGTTGAAATACAGAGAGTCGGGTCTGTTGATGTAGATAACACCAGAGTTGTATACAACATCCCTGAGATCACGATCGGTCTGGAATATTCCGGACTGCTCCATCGCCCTGAACCGGACATCGTTCCGGTTACCAAATTCCGGGGTAAATTGGTTTTCCCGGGCCTGCTGGGCGTCCAGCCAGCGCAACTGTGCTGCCTGTTGGGCATCAGGGTCGGATTGGAGTGCATTGGCCCTGGCATGCTCAAGCATGGTCTGTTCATTTTCCGCCGCACGGAACTTCTTCAGAAGTTCAACATTTGCCGGGATTTCGCTGTCAGCTGCCAAAGCTGTTCCAGCCACCGCGAACATGAAGCTCGCTGCCAGCAGGAACACAAAAGTTCGCTTAAGGCAAAGCATAGGTCCTCCTCTGTTAAACTCAATACTGATTAGGGAAATTAGGGTTTTAAACCCTGACACTTGTGATTTGGCACACATACGGGTCTGCACGTCACCCCCGCGATTGATATAGGTCAAATATAAGTTCAGGAATCCCGGGACGCTTGATATTCCCGACATTGGATCCAGGCTTGCCAGATCACCGGATCTTTGGCCTGGGCTCAGCTTGGTGGGTGCTCAGTCCTTCAGCAGGGGAGGTGTATCTGGTAATTCGGTGAGTGAGCGGGTTTTCTCGATGATCACCGAGTAGCTCAAGTCCAGAATCTTGGCCAAGCGCTGTTTACTGTAACCGTAATGGTGATACAGGAACTTAAAGGCATCGCCCTCGAATTGGCGGTTGATCTCGATCCAGTTCTTCTCGGCATGCATCTGGATATAGCGCTGCAGAGGTTCTATGAACTGATCACTGGGCAGTTGCTCCTCACCGCTCTCAGATCTCATGAACTGGATCCCGCGGCTTTCCAGGCGGTTGCGCAGAGAATAGAATGTCGTAGGAGGCATATCCAGTGCCTTGAGGATCTTGCCGGTCTTCCCACTATGGATCTGGTGGTAAACGATGAGGTTGTAGTGAAAGAGATCCTTGATCTCTTGCCAGCTGTGGCCCAGAGTAAAGTCGAAGAAGGGATCATAAGAATCATCAGTGATTGTACTGGGAGCATGATCATACAAAAATTGCACATAGCGCTTGATGACCTTCAGCCGAAATTTGTCAAGATTCATTCCATATTGCAGATGTAGCAGCGATTGATCATAGCCCAGTTGCAAGTAATGAGATGCCATTTTGAGATCCTTGAAATGATTCTCATATACTTCACTGAGGTAGTCAGTGTGTGCAGCGATCCTGGATATGACATTGTGCTTAATGCACATTTCAAGTGAAGTCTCTACGATTTCAACTGCTTCATCGATTCGATCCTGCTTTGCAAGACAAATAGCCAGATTCTCGTAAGCCACCGCGAGGATGTACTTACTGTGCGTCCGATTTATAATGTTACGCGAAAGTGATTCACAATCCTTCAAGTCTCCACTTACTAAAGTTGCATAAGCCAATGAGTTGGCAGTTAAGTCTTCAATATATTGTAGATTCCACCTATGAGCAGTTTGAATGATATGCTTGAAAAGAGAAATAGACTCATCTACTTCCTTATTTTTCCTTTTGTAATTCGCTATTTCTCGAAGTGCGAAGAGTCTGCTGATCGTCATGTTATATCTAGCGAATCTATCAGCATATTTCTCAAGTGGTGAAATATCATGTAATTTTTGCTGCCGTTGCATGTTTGCTATCATCCCAAAATCAACCTGAATTAGCAAGTTAGGTGATGTAGTGAGTTGTTTCGCTTGAAGTAGTTGTTTGTTTGACTGATTAACATCACCTGATTTTGTTAACAGCACAGCGTTTTCATAACATCCGTAGGCGGAAAACTCTGAAATAAGCTTCCTCTCAACCTCATTTGTTGTGTTCATTGAGAGAAGTATGATTCTGGATTCATCGAGGAATTGTTTTGCCGCTAATAAGTTACCTTCTAAGGAGTGAGCTTTTGCCTTGCCAATCTTGAGAAGTGCGTCGAACGGAGAATTTTTCTCGACATCAGGCTCTGAATACAATAAATCCTTCATTGCATTGAAGTCTTTAAAGCCATACTGACTGAGAATTTCCCAGAACTCATGTTTGTGGATTTGAATTAAGCCCTTTGGAAGATCACGGGCCAAATTTTTGGGAAGCGAAGTAGGTGATCTCAAATCCATACCTGAAAAGGTATGCTACGTTTTTCTAAATATAAAGTTCTAATAAAAGCGGGTGGTGTTATGGAGTAATTCGATTATTGACTATTTGTCAATTTTAATATGGAGAGGTGAGGAGAGAAATTTTGGAGAAATTGAGGCAACTAGATGATCGTCTTTATCTCGGTGTAGTACGTCGCATTCAATCTTACGGCCAGTAATTTTCTTCTCCAGATCGAGCTTAGCCAGGATTCCTGTGAGTGTAGAGGGACTGGGATTGTTGCGATCGGCAATTTTGATCCGCTCGACAGGAGCGTGAGATCGGTTCAGGTCATTGACTTTCATCTCGAATGTGTTGCCATCGAGGACATTCGTCACCAGTCCTGTGATCTTGTGGCCAGAACCTGTAAGTGGATTTTCACTCATGGATACTGTTTCATCCTTGCCTTCCAGGGGCCTGGTCTCCGCAGTGGCGATCTATCGTCAAGAAAATAACCAAAGCCCGGTGTTACCCTGTGAGTGCCTATGGGGGGCTCTCATCTTCGTGGAAAATGTAGGACACCAGGGCAAGAGAAGCAATACAAAACTTACATTATTATTTATATATGATAAAATATTTTGAATATTCTATCATCAACTCTATATTCAGCCCGGTACAGGTACAGGAAAAAAGGAAAGCTTGGAGGTATCATGAAAATCAGAACTGCTCTGATCCTCATCTGTGTCGTTGCACTGTTCACAGCCTGTGAGCAGACGGCCGATCCCAATACAGATGTATTGATCTATCGCGGTGTGATTGTGTCTGAAGGGACACCGGACTGGGCGATGGACCACAACACCCTGGCCAGGGTTGATGAGGGAGGCGTCCAGGTCAGTGGTGACATTCCCGAGAATACAGTCTATGGTGCTGAGGGTGAATCCGAGGTGTACGCCGCCGATGGTGGGGAGGTTCTCACCGAAGGCAAATGGCTGGACAATCCGGATGGATACGCCTACACTGCAGAGATTCTTAAAAAGACGGTCGTTACCTTTGAACAGGCTGCGACAGTCCTGATTGAAAATCCCCTACAAACCAAATTCCTGGATGAGAACGATAATTGGATCATCGTCACCGGGACAGGGACTTTTCAAACCTCAAAAATTGTGACTGGCCCTCTCGGGTCATGCACAATCAGTTCCAATGTTCGCTTCTCAATTGGGGGGGATGGAGGTGAGTGGGGCTGATCCCAACCAATTGGTACTTGAGTGAAGAAGAAAGAGGTCAAAATTAATAAACCATCCAGCATCGTGCGTCAGCACGCTGATGACTGGTTCACTTTCCTGAGTCAGAACGCGTTCAGGGATATTGGCCGGATCCAGGAGATCTATGCCATCCAGGATCCTCACCAGATCGAGAATCAGGGTCTGCGATCACTGGTGCTGGCGGGACACGGCAAGGCCTACTCGCTGGAAGGTAATCTTGTGGCGGCCAAGACACTGCTGGACGACGCTCTCGAACAGGCGGAGGAATTTGGGGACCTGGATTCACCCAGCAATCCCGATGAGATCCTGGCCTATGTGAATTATGAAACGGGCCTGTTCTGGTTGAAGGTCAAAGAACAGCGTGAAGCAGTCAAACAATTCCGTCGCGCTGGACGGCTGGCCAGCAGTGAGAATCTGTCACGGCATGTGGCCTTTCAGCGCATCATGCTCCAGGGCCGCCAGAACAGAAAACCCGATTTTCCACGTATCCAGAGCTTCCTGGAAGAATTCCAATCCCTGAAACACTGGATCATGTATGTCATCGGTATGCGGCACACGGCGGTTCTGTATCGTTTGATGCATGAGTATTCCATGGCGGAGGAGATCTACCAGAAAGCCATGACGGTTGCTGTTGACCAGGATTATACTTTTTTGCTGGAACAATTACGTAATTCACTTGCGTATCTCTACCTGGTGAGTGAACGCGAAGATGAGGCTGAAAACATCTTCCGGACACTCGCACCACAAACACAAAGCAATTTTTTAAGGTCAGTGGTTCTCGAGAACATGGCGCTGCTCCATCATGGCCGGATGGATTTCCACCTCGCGGTTGATTTCTGCCGGCGTGCTCTGGAGAACAGCCAGAACTATAGCGTTCTCGCACAAGTTCCGGATGAGTGTCTCTTTCTGGGAGACATTCATCTGGAGCAGATGGAAGATGCCGACACCGCTGAATACTATTATCACCTGGGTTATCAATCGTCACTTGATCTGGCCCAGCAAGGCTTCCCACTGAAGGGTGTCCGACTTGAGGCTGTGGAGAAATACTCTCAGTTTCTCCAAGGACAAAGGAGCATACCGAAAACTCCCAAAGCACAACAACCCTTCAGTGACCTTTCAGGTAAACCGTGGCGGGAGATCGTTAACCTCTTCCAGTATAACTTCCTTGTTTATCATCAGCTTAACGCCGGTGATCGGAAAGAGCTCCTGGAGCACTTGGGGATGAAGTATACGACCTACTACGCTCAGCGTAATAGACTGGAAGAACTCGGTTTTCGATTCCCGCAGCGGTCTGCTGAACAACAGGTACCCCTGGATAACCGCCAGTTCCTCCCCAATCTCCAGAACTATATACAGGGACTGACACAGAAGGACTGGAAGAACGCGAATCAGCATTTCGAAGAAGAGATCATGCGTTTTCTGTTCCAGCGTTTTGGTTACCAGAAGAGTCGCCTGGCCAGGGAGTTGGAAGTCAGTTATCCCACCATCCTGGCGAAAACGAAATCATTTACCAGTGTAGCTGACGAAGCGTCGCTTTCCGAAGGAAGATCGAAGCATCAGATAACGGATGGCGAATAGAACGCAGTATCAAGCTTTCCTGTACCCCAAGCTACACCTCCTGAAGCCCCGCTCTCCGCGGGGCTTACCTGTTTACGCCCTCTTGCATTACTTTGTCTGATCTGTTGTAGGTCGTTATAAACCAGTGATTTTTACTCGTCATTTACTAGCATTGATCAGAAATGCCGTTTATCTTAATTTTCATGTGTCCGATGCTGGATCATGCACGTGTCACAAAATACGTTTCGATGGTGTTTAACCTGTGGAGTGTAATGGAAGACACCCGTCAACAGAATGAGCACATTTCACGTTTACGTGCAGGTTCCAGCTTCTTCATTGCGGGAATAAGAGAAAGGTGGAATTACCACGAGCAGTATGCGCTATTATGAGTTGATCGGCCTGCTGAAGGAGCCGTTCGCAATGACGCCCGATCCGGAGTTCTTCTTCGAATCGAAAGCTCATGGTGAGATACTGAACCGTCTTGAGATCACCCTGCGTTTGAACCGTGGCCTGTCAGTCATCATGGGTGGTATCGGCACAGGCAAGACAACCCTGTCGCGTCTACTTCTGAGCCGCTTTGTGGACTTCGGCAAGAACTTCCAATTCTACCTCATCATGGATCCCACCTGGGAGAATACCAGGGAATTCCTGGTATATCTGAAACGTCTGTTCGGCTTACGGGGCAGCAGCCTCTACCAATCTGAGATGCTGAACCAGCTTGAGAATTTCCTAATCGATTCAGCCGTAAAGCAGAACAAGCAGATCGTCCTCATCATCGATGAAGGACAGAAAATGCGCCGGAAGAAACAGCATCTGCAACTGAGATTCTCGTCGAGACAGCGCCTGAACCTGAAAAAGAATCCGAACCTTTACCGGCAGCTGAAAAGAAAGCTGAACCTGAGAAAGAACCTGAACCTCTACCGGAAGCTGAAGAAAAAGCTGAACCTGAAAAACCGGTACCGACTGCAACTCCCGCCGAAGCACCAGTCGAAACCGAGCCCAGCGCTGAAGACGAAGAGAAAAAAGACCCTACGCCTGAGGAGATCCAGGCCAAGCTGGGTAAATTGGCCAATCTCAGTTTTAGTTCGAAGAAGAAGACATCTGATTTTGCTGCACCTTCGACAACGGATGCACCAACGAAGAAGGAAGAACCTGACTCCTCTGCCGCCGAGGACCCAGTTAAACCAGATCTTCCCATCCCGGGTCTGAAGAAAAAGGAAGCGCCGGCCAGGGAAGAGGTGATACCGGAGCCGGTTAAGGAAGAACAGGAAGCACCGAAACTTGATTCCCTTATCCCAGGCTTGAAGAAAGAGGAGCCCGTTGAAGCTGAGACCACTCCAGAAGCAGAACCGGCTACGGAAGAAGCGGTTGCAGAACCAGAAACACCAAAACCTGATCTTCCCATCCCGGGGCTGAAGAAAGAGGAACCCGCTAAAGCCGAGGCGACTCCAGAAGCAGAACCGGCTACGGAAGAGCCGGCTGCAGAACCTGAAACACCAAAACCTGATCTTCCCATCCCGGGCCTGAAGAAAGAGGAACCCGCTAAAGCCGAGGTGACTCCAGAAGCAGAACCGGCACCCGAAACCACACTTGGACCTGATCAGACGGATGTGGTTCCGGAGAAAGACTCGGATGCAAGTGCCGCAGAACCTGCAGCCGAGGTCCTGGATCCCCAGGGGCCCGTTCCCGATATGGCCGAAGTAGTGGCTGATGATGAGGAAACAACAGCTGAAGAGGGGGAATCGGAGGAGGAAGCAGAGGCAGAGCCGGAAGAGCCGGAAGAACCGGAAGAGCCGGAAGAGCCGGTGGATCCCAATGCAGGGATTATTGATCCTGACGCGTTTGCGCTCGGTACCGACTATCAGGAACCCAACAAGGTTGCGGATATCCTGGCGGATGTCAATAGCTGGCTGAAGGGAAGCAAGCGGAAGATGACGGTTTATTCGACCTCTACTTCCATCCGATTTGTCAAATTTGTCACTCGTGGCACCAGAATATACATCGAGTCTGCGCTCACCTACTCGCTGCCCATCACCCGTGGGGAGAGTACCATCCTGCATCGCGAGGAGCTCCTGAACTACCTCCTTGAGCAGGAGCCCGATAAGAAATACAAGAAAACCGCATTCATCGCAGCCAATTCCACCCCGATAGATTCCCAAACGAAGATCTTCACACCTCCGGATGCCAAAGCGAAGGAACTCGATGAATTGCTCACCTGGACAGCCAAGAAGAATCTTCCATTCAATGCCGAAGATGCCATCTGGGACCACGAGATCATGGTCTCCGAGCAGGGCAAGAAGGTTTCAAAACAATATGTGATCGGCATCGGCAACGGGGAAACGATCGAACGCCAGACTGATATGTATACGGGTCAGAAATACAATCTGAGACTCATTACTACACTGCCTTACCTGAACTGGAAGCTGTTCATGCATAACTACCCGGAACGGTCCCGGGGTTGTATCGGTCTGGTGTACATCGGTGAGACCCAGACCACCATCACCATGGTCAAGTTCGGGCGGCTGCAGTTCACCCGCGAGATGTCTGTGGGGCTGCAGGATTACAACAATGCTGTTCAACAGCGCATCGTGGTGGGGAACGATTCTTTCGAGATCGATGCAGACGCCGCCCGCAAATATGTCCTGACCTATGGGATCCCCTCCAATACTGAAGGCAATATCCTGGATACTGAGATAAGTCTGTATAAGATCAACATCTTCCTGCGACCGGTCATCGAGCGCATGACGGCGGAGTTCAACCGTTCATTGGATTATTTCAAGAAGCAGGATGCCGAACTGGATTGCCAGGAGTTGTTCTTCACCGGTCCAGGCGCAGCTGTCCCCAATCTGGTGGAGAATTTTCAGACACAGTTGAATCGACACACATTCTATATGAATCCCATGCGCAGTGGACATTTCATGCTTGATGAAGAGATGAATCTGCCCTCCAATGAGATTCCAGCATATGCAATGAACATGGCTCTGGCGCTGGATGAGTGTACCAAGATCAACATCCTTCCTACCCACCGGAAGGAACATTTCGTTTTCACCACCTTGAATAAATTCGCCGTCCTCGTAGCCGGTATCCTTCTACCCATTCTACTCTCGACAAGTTTTCTGACCTATCTCGAGACCAAGACCATGGAAGACAATGTCAACAGTCTGAATAAACAGTGGTCGAGGCTTTCAGAACAGTCTCAGGAGTATTTCGCCATGCTCGAGGATACCGAGCTGATGGGTAATTACTGGGATTTCCTGCGAAACGACAGGATCAATTCTGAGAATCAGTACAAGCTGCTGAAACTGCTCTCCTCTGAAGTACCCGATAACATCAAGATCACCTCACTGAGCTTCCGACCGACAGCTGATAGCGGAGATGATGGCGACCTCCTGCAGCAGGATTCACATGTCAGCAGCCTTGAGCTGAGTGGATTTGTGAATGCCCATGCCGGTGTGGCTGACATTCAGCTGACAAACTTCCAGATGCGTCTTGAGGGGCTGAACGTCTTTACCAGCATCGAGCGCGAGAACCGTCCTGCCGCCGGCGTGGAAAATCAGCTCCTTTTTACACTGACGCTGGGGATCTGACATGTCCAAGAATTTCTTTTTCTCTCTTGTTGGATTCCTGGTAGTGGCCACTGCGGCCTGGGCCTACTTCAATATGGGGATCCTGGGCCGGCAGAAGACCGATCTGGATGCCCAATTGTTGGATCTGAACCAGCGATTTGATGAACTGGCCATGGTTTCTGAGACCTATGATGAGTTCAAGCTGCGTTTTGATCAGCGGGTGGCAGCATTTGACACCCTCCGCAATATCATTCCGGATAATGAGACCTACACCGAATCCCTCAACCAGATACGTGCAGCAGCCCAGGAGAATCGCCTGGAGATCATCACCCTGGCTCCCATGCTGAATGACATCTATCCGGCGCTGTATGCCAATCTCACCCTGATGAAGAACCATGTAGAATGCTACATCGTCCAGATGAAAGTATACGGGGACTTCATGATGCTGGCCAGTTTCCTGGATGACCTCCAGGAGCTTGATATGCAGGTGAACCTGGCCAAACTTTCCATGGAATCTGAAATGGAAGAAGGCGGTACCCTCTTCTGTGAAATACAGCTTTTCACTTATATTTACATCGAGGGGATATAAAAGGGTGAAGAAGCTAGGTATACGACAGATCATCCTCATCGGCGTCCTGCTGGCGCTGATCGTGTATGCGGTTACGGAGACAGGCTTACTGAGTAAGGTCAGTCCCACTGGCGATGTCGGCAGCATGCTGGGTCTGGGAAGTAGCTCAGAATCTGCTGCAACAAGCGCCATACCTTCTTCCGAGGGCAGGAGGACCACACCTATACGCGAGATCAACTGGGCAGCAGGTTGGGATGCAGATCCCTTCTTCTACGCCGAAGCTGAAACCACAGAAGCCGGCAAGGTCGGACTGCTGAGCGCCATTACCGGTTCAGAGGTCCCGAACATGGAACTTGGCGGGATCTCATGGAAAGGCAACATCGGTATGGCCCTGATCAATGGGAATGTGCTGCAGGAAGGCGATCGTATTTCAGGATACCAGCTCACCAAGATCGCATTCGACCACGTTATCCTACGCCGCGGGACCAGTATTGTGAGGGTTTCATTACATGATGAGTAAACGAAGAATTACCTGGGTCCTGTGTGGCTTGATTTTGACCGTCGGGTTGCATGCAGCTCCGCGGAATTTCATCAACTGGATCAGCCCGTTCGAGGCAAACGGTGAAGCCGGGCTGGAGATCTCCATCGATGACCGGGTCAGGTTCGAGGAGATCGTCGAACAGTCACCTCCCAAGTTGACACTGGTATTCCCCAAAACAGGCTCAGTTCAGGGTACATATACTCAGAACATGTCCGTTCCCCCGATGTTCCGTCTCGAGGTGAACACAAATCCTGAGGACCCGGATGAACTGCGTCTTGAATTGTATTTCACGGAGATCCCCCAGTATACCACCCAGTGGCTGGGTGATGATCTTCTACTTGTATCCTGGCCTGAAGAGAAGGAATCCATCAAACGACCCCCACGCCGGCGCTCCAGACTGGCTAATACAGTCACACTCAATTTCAAGGGAGCAGAGCTGGTTGATATTCTGCGCCTGTTGGCCGTTCAGAGTGATCTCAATATCATCGCTGGGGAAGGCATGGAGGGTACGGTCACTGTATCCCTGAAGGAAGTTGACCTTTTTGAAGCTCTGGATGCTATCCTGAAGGTCAACGGCTATGACTGGTTCGAACAGGATAACATCATCGTAGTGAAACCCATCGAGGAGGAACTCGATGGTGAAGTGGAGACCAGGGTATACAAGCTCGATTATGTCGATGCCAGCGGAGTGAGCTCCGCGTTGACGAATGTGCTTAGTAGTAAAGGCCAGATCCAGATATTCAGTCCGGTGATGAAGGGGGGAATGACCGGTGGCGGCGGTGCTGGTGGTGCCGGTGGTGCCGGTGGTGGTGCTGGTGGTGGCGGTGGTGGGGGCGGCGGTCTAGGGGGCCTTGGTGGTCTAACCGGTGGCGGTGCCACTGGTGGTGGCGCTGGCGCAGCTGGAGCTGCCGGTGGAGCTGCTGGTGGAGGTGCAGCAGGCGGAGCTGGTGGAGGGGCTACCTCTTTTGATCATCTGTTGGTCACAGACACCAAGCTGAATTTCGAGAATATCGAACGCGTCATCTTCGAACTGGACAAGAAGATCCCCCAGATCAACATTGCTGTAAAATTTATCGAGACAAAACTCACCAACGAGGAACGACTGGGGATCAACTGGGATGCCCGGGCAAACCTGTCCATTCCGCAACAGGCGGCGGAAGGTAGTTCAGGGGATTTCCTCACGACCTCGAACAACCAGTTGCAACTGGGGGCCGCCCTGGGCGGCACATTGCGTTTTGCCACGCTTTCCGTACCCCTGTTCTCAGCCGTCATCGAATTGCTCTCGGCAGACGATGATACCAGACTCATCCAGGAACCCAATGTCACAACCTTTGAGAACACCCTCGCCACGGTGAATGTGGGCTCCACCTATCCGGTGGTCACCACGACAACCACTGCAGGTAGTTTTGGGCAAACCACCCAGACCAATGTAGAAGACGTGGAGATCAACGTCAACTTGAGCGTCCAGCCACGGATCAATGAAGAGCGATTCATCTCCATGACAATCAATGCCCAGGTCCAGGCACTGGTGGGTTTCGCAGGTCCTGATGGGGACCATCCGGTCGTATCGGAGCGTTCAACCCAGAACCAGGTCATGGTTGAGAACGGTGAAACCCTGCTTATCGGTGGTCTTATCTTTGACAATGTGGTTGAAGGAGAGACTATTACGCCGATCCTGGGTCAGATCCCCTTCCTGAAAAGATTTTTTCGCCATACGCGTACCTCAACTGAGCAGCGCGAATTACTGATCTTCATAACTCCAAATATCGTTGATACTCGTTGAAGGTGATCTGAGATGGATATTCTGGACCTACTGCACTTCATGCGCGAGGTGAAAGCCTCTGATCTGCATCTACATCCACTATCACGTCCAATCGTGAGGGTTGATGGCGAGATACGCAGGGCGAACCTGCCCGCTTTCACACCGGAAGACCTGCATTTGCTGATCTACGAGATCATGACCGAGGATCAACGCAAAGTCTTCGAGGAACACTGGGAGCTGGATCTGGCTGTAGAATTCAGTGGTCTGGGACGCTATCGCGTCAATGTTTTCAAGAGTATTCATGGAGATGCCGCTGTCCTGCGTGGGATCAATGAGAAGGTATTCAGCTTTGAAGACCTGAACCTGCCGCCGGTTCTGAAATCACTCTGCCAGAAAGACAAGGGCCTGTTCCTGGTAACCGGTCCAACCGGTAGCGGCAAGTCCACCTCTCTGAATACCATGGTCGACTATCTGAACCGGAACACCAAGAAGCACATCATCACTGTTGAAGACCCTGTTGAATTCAGACATGACAGTCAGAAATCGCTGGTCACCCAACGGGAAGTTGGAAGCTCGACCAAGAGTTTCGCCAATGCCTTGCGCGGCGCCCTGCGTGAAGACCCGGACATCATCGTTGTGGGGGAGATGCGGGACCTGGAAACCACCGCACTGGCGGTGACGGCGGCTGAGACAGGTCACCTGGTATTTGGTACCCTGCACACGGTGAACTCGACCAAGACCATTGATCGCATTATCGATCAGTTCCCCGCCAGTGAGCAGGATCAGATCCGGGTCATGCTCAGTGAAACCCTGGTGGCAGTGCTATCCCAGATGCTGCTGAAGAAACAGGGTGGGGGCCGCGTAGCGGCCTTCGAGGTCCTGGTAGGCATGCCTGCAGTAGCGAATCTCATCCGCGAAGCAAAGACATTCCAGTTGCGTTCAGTGCTGCAGACCGGGGCCGGTGACGGCATGGTCACACTGGAACAATCCCTGGCCGCACTGGTGAAAGCGGGTGACATTGAGTTGCGGGCGGCCATGACCGTGGCAGCATTTCCCGAAGATGTTAAAAATCTCGTAGAAGGCCGATAGAGCATGTATGCAGTGAACGATCTCCTGGGCATCATGGTGGAAGCTGACGCTTCCGACCTGTACGTTACCGTCGGGGCCTATCCAATGGTGAAGATCTCCGGTGAAGTCTATCCCATCGAAAAGGAGAAGCTTGACACCGAGAGTCTGAACAGTCTCAAGGCAGAGATGCTCAGTCCTGAACAGCTTACCCAGTTTCACGACGAGAACGAGCTGGACTATACCTTGCACGTACCCAGCCTGGGTCGCTTCAGGATCAATTACTTCCGACAGCGTGAAAATGACAGTTTCGTCGTGCGACGTATCGAGACCAACATCCTGTCGCTGGATGATCTTGGCTTGCCGGTGATCCTAAAGGACCTGTCGCTGAAGGATCGAGGACTGATCCTGGTCGTCGGGGCCACAGGCTCCGGTAAGTCAACTACCCTGGCTGCCATGATCGATTACCGGAATACAAACAAATCCGGTCACATCCTCACCCTGGAGGATCCCATCGAATTCGTGCATGAGCACAAGAAATCCATCGTGAACCAGCGTGAAGTGGGGAATGATACCAACTCGTATACGCGGGCGTTGAAGAGCGCTCTGCGTGAAGCACCGTCAGTTCTGCTCATTGGAGAGATCCGGGACCAGGAATCCATGCAGGCGGCCTTGAGCTTCTCGGAAACAGGACACCTGGTGTTCACCACCCTGCACGCGACCAATGCCCCACAGACCATCGAGCGGGTCATGAGCTTTTTCGAGCAGGCGCAACATGAGATGATCCAGATGCAGCTTAGCCAAAACCTGCTGGCAGTGGTGGCCCAACGCCTGGTGCCCACTGTCGATGGCAGTCGTGCAGCCGCACTTGAGGTCATGCTTACCACCGCCCGGGTTCGCGATCTGATCCAGAAGGGCAGCTTTGAGCTGCTGAGATCCACCATCGAAGCTGGAATTTCGGATGGCATGCAGCTTTTTGATCATTCATTACATACTTTATATAGTAAGAAGAGGATCAATGAGGAAATGGCCTACGAATTTGCAGACCAACCCACTGACCTCAAATTGAAGATCGCCTCCCAGGAGGAACGCGTAGCAGAAATGGACATTGAACTGCTGCCGGATGAAGAGGATTCAAGCAAACACGAGGACGACACGGAATAAGAGGTAAAAATGGCCAAACGCATTTTGATCGTAGATGATGAGCGCTTTTTCATTGAGCCCGTCAAACGGCTGCTTGAGGGTTTGGGATACGAGGTCCTTGAAGCCCACGACGGTATTGCCGGTCTCTCCAAGGCTCGTGAAGCGAAACCGGATCTGATCATGCTCGACCTGATGCTGCCAGGCATGAACGGCTATCAGGTCTGCAGGTTATTGAAATTCGATGAACAGTTCAGAGAGATCCCCGTGATCATCGTTTCTGCCAAAGACACTGATCGAGATCGTGAGGTCGGTGCCCAGAGCGGAGCGGAACTCTACCTGGTAAAACCGCTGGATTATCAGACCTTTCCCGCTCAGCTGGAGGAATTGCTCTAAGCTGGAGCAGCCCTCATGCTATATCTCCTCGTTTTCTTCTTCGGGCTCGTTATTGGCAGCTTTCTGAATGTGGTCATCTACCGGCTTCCCCGGGAAGAATCCATCGTCAATCCGCCCTCTCATTGTCCCCACTGTGATCATCGCATCAGACCCTGGGAGAACATCCCGGTCTTCAGTTATCTTTTTCTCCGAGCCCGCTGCTCCAATTGCCGGGAGAGGATCTCGGCCCGCTATCCACTGGTGGAATTTCTCACAGGCATGTTGTTCCTTTTCGTATTCTTTCGCTTCGATCTGAGCGTACTCACCCTGGCTTATATGTATTTCAGTGCCCTGCTGGTGGCCATAACCTTCATCGATATCGATCATCTCGTCATCCCCGACTCCTTCTTACTGATGGCAGCTGTACCTGGTCTGATCACCGGTCTATCCGGGGGTGGAGGCATACTCTTGAGCCAGGTTATTGGGGCCTTCGTTCTCGGTGGGATCTTCTGGGGTATCCGCAGCCTGGGAACCGTTGTTTTCAAGAAAGAGGCCATGGGTTTCGGCGATGTGAAATTTGCGGCCTTGCTGGGCTGGACCCTGGGTTGGCAGGTTGGTATCGTGGCCGCCTTCCTGTCCTTTCTGGCAGCTTCGGCCCTGTTGATCTTTCTTATCCCCCTGAAGCGTGTGAGTTTTGGTCAGCAAGTGCCCTTTGGGCCCTTTATCGCGGTGGGTACCTGGTTGGCACTGATCTGGGGGATCGAGATTATCGATTGGTACATTGGATTGATGACATAAGGCAGGATCAAAATGCCAGCTGAGAAGAAACAACTGGGGCAGATGCTCATTGAGAGCGAGAAGATCAATAAGAATCAGCTCGAAGATGCACTGATTTTCCAACGCGATCACAACATGTTCCTGGGCAAGGCCGTTGTCTCCATGGGTTTGCTGTCAGAGAATGAGCTTATCGACATCCTTGCCGACCAGCTGGGATTACCCAGCCTGAACCTTATGACCTATAACATCGAGGAAGATACCCTCAAGATCGTGGATGAGCAGTTTGCCCGTAAATACTCCATCATTCCCCTGTTCGCACTGGATGATTCCATAACAGTCGCAACCTCTGATCCGCTGAATATTGAAGTCATCGATGAGCTCCACCGTCTAAAGGGTCTGGAAGTCAACCTGGTGTTGGCCACGGAGATGGATATCGAGCGCACCATCGACCTCTACTACAGATCCACCACAGGTCTGGATGCGACAGCGGATGGCGACGTCCGGGTGGTTTCAAAGGTCATCGAGGGTGATGCCGAGATCGTCCAGGTGGTGAACATGTTGCTTTTCGAGGCAGTGAACGTGGGTGCCAGCGATATTCATATTGAACCCCGCAACGCCGACGCCCGCATTCGTTTTCGTGTGGACGGGGTACTGCAGCAATATTACACCCTGCCCAAGGAATCCCTCTCGGCCCTCATCAGTCGCATCAAGATCCTCGCGGACATGGACATTGCCGAGAACCGCCGCCCCCAGGATGGTCGCTTCCGATTTGAGGAAAAAAGTGTGAAGGTGGACCTGCGTACCTCCACGTTTCCCACACCCAACGGGGAAAAGGTGGTGATGCGTATCCTGGACGAGTCCAGGGGCAAGATCGAACTGCACAAGCTGGGCTTTGAGGATGAGATCCTAAAGCAGTGGCGCGAGACGATCAAGATAGCGAACGGTATCCTGCTGGTGACTGGTCCTACGGGTAGTGGTAAGACAACAACACTGTATGCCACCCTGCATACGCTGAACTCGGTGGAGGTCAACATCATGACCGTTGAGGATCCCATCGAATACACCTTGGACAACATCAACCAGAGCCAGGTGAATGTCAAAGCCGGCCTTACATTCGATTCAGCTTTGCGTACGATGATGCGTCAGGATCCGGACACCATCCTGGTGGGTGAGATGCGTGATCTTCAGACCATCGAGCTGGCTATTCGCGCCGCTCTCACTGGCCACCTGGTGTTCAGTACCCTGCATACGAATGATGCGTCATCCACCTACACACGACTGCTTGATATGGGGGTGGATTCATACCTGGTAGCCTCGACCGTGCGCGCCATCCTGGCCCAGCGCCTGTTGCGACTCCTCTGTCCACGCTGTAAAACCAAAGAGGAACCCACCAAGGCAACCCTGAAAACCCTCCGGTTGGAGGAATTCCCGGCGGATGGAACCCTGTTCAAACCAGTTGGCTGCGTTCACTGCCGGAATTCGGGCTATATCGGCCGGATCGGTGTCTTTGAATTGATGTTACCAACGGAAGAGATCGTTGATCTGGTGAAGGAAAACGCCAGTTCAGATGACATCGAAGCCATGGCAATTAGCCAGGGGATGTATTCTCTTCGCGAGGCCGCTCGCCACCATGTACTCACAGGTTCAACTTCCATGGAAGAGGTACTGAGAGTCACGCTCTGATGGAGCATTATGAATTTTCTCCTGCTCAATGCGGCGCCTGGTACATCTGACTCATCGGATCTCACAGCTCAGTTTCATAAAGCCCTCAAGGGTTATGGCAAAGTAACGATCACCCGGGACTGGCTGAGCCTGATCAACTATCTCCAGGTCCAGGAATACAGTGCTGTCTTTGTCGATGCGGATGTACTGAGCCGAGACCTCACCACCTGGCATAGGGAATTGGCCAGGGTCAAGTCTCATCAACTCTTCATCCAGTATATCACATCATCCAGGTTCAGTATCGAGATCGCCCATAACATCCAGCGCCTGTTCAAGATCATCCACCTGGAAGAGCTGGAGGATTCTCTTCCGGAAACCATGGAGCAACTCGAAGCATATCACCGCTTTCGTGAAAGCTCCGGAAATCAACTCGCAAAGGGCTACTTGCGCCCCTCCGGATTTGGGGAATTCATAGGTAATTCTACTGAAAGCCTCTCCATTTACCGCCAACTCATGAGGGTGGCCGTCAGTGATTATACCGTCCTGATCCAGGGCGAAAGTGGGAGCGGCAAGGATCTGGTGGCCCGGACCATTCATGATCTCAGTGGCCGTCAGAAACAGCCCTTCCTCTCCATGAATTGTGCCGCCATACCCGAGAATCTTCTAGAGAGCGAACTTTTTGGCTTCGAGAAAGGCGCCTTTACCGGAGCGACACATGCAAAGGCCGGCAAATTTGAAATGGCCGATAAAGGTACACTTTTCCTGGATGAGATCGGCGACATGCCCATCACGCTGCAGGCAAAACTCCTGCGTGTCCTGGAGGACAACACCATCCAGCCTTTGGGCAGTCTGCAGGAGAAGCAGGTTGATTTCCGCCTGTTGGCAGCAACACACCAGGATCTGGACGATCTTATTAAGAAACACCGTTTCCGTGAGGACCTCCATTACCGCTTGAATGTCATATCCATTGTACTGCCACCTCTGAGTGAGCACCGGACTGACATTCCGCTGTTGATCCTGTATTACCTGGGTAAACTCATTGGAAACACCGATCAGATCATTCAGTCAGTTGAATGGGACATTATCCGCAAACTGACCCGGGAGAATATCGGTGGGAATGTCCGCGAGCTCGAGAATCTGCTTACCCGGCTGGTTTTTCAGACCGAAGGCGACACCATCGATGTGGAAACCCTCGATCGGGTCCTGGATCAGCGCGGTGCGGGAACGAAGCCTGAGAGTCCCGTCACGGATCCCATCGAAATCCCCGAGCAAGTCGGCGTACGACCTTTGAAGGAGGTTGAACGAGAGGCCATTATTCACGCATTGAAAATGCTGAAAGGCAATATCTCGCAGACAGCCAGCCAACTGGGGATCTCGAGAACAGCATTATACCGCAAGATCAACAGTTACAAGTTGGAGGAGTATCTGGTTGATTGAGATCGCGATCGTTGCAGGTCGAATGTGGGTCAGTCCGGCAGCTATACTCGAATCGTGCATGATTTCTAAGAAAAAATTCCTTAAGTTCCTGGAAATACAGAATTACTGATGATTATAACAACACAGCAGATCGAAGCAGCATCCGGAGTTACCTTTGCCTGAGTTCGTCGTACGCATTGCCTCCGACCAGGGGGTCATCCAGGAACGAACCATTCCTGCCGATTCCAAGATCGAGATCTACCAGATGGCCGAGGAGCGTAATGAGGTCGTCCTGTCAGTGCAGGAAAGCAAGGGCGGTGGCGGTCTGGCCGGTATGTTCAGGCGGCGGAAGAAGATCAAAGCTCAGGAATTGGAGAATTTCACCACCCAGTTGTCCATCATGTTCAAAGCAGGTATCCCCCTGGTGGGCTCTCTGCAGGCTCTCACCGAACAGGCCGAAACCGATAATATGCGTGAGATCATCGACGGTCTCATCCTGGATGTCACCGGCGGTCTGTCGCTCTCCCAGGCCATGGAGAAATTCCCCGGCGCCTTCAGCCTGCTGTATGTGAACATGATCCGTGCCGGAGAGGCTGCCGGTGTCATGGAACAGATCCTGGAACGTCTGGGATCGTTCATTCGTCATGACCTGGAAGTGGCAAACAACGTCAAGTCGGCCATGCGCTATCCCATGATCGTCGGTGCTGCTCTAGGTGCGGCCTTTGTTGGTGCCGTTGTCTTCATCATCCCCAAGTTCGCCACCATGTTCGAAAGCCAGGGTACCGCCCTGCCGCTCCCCACAAAGATCATGATCGGTATGAGTAATCTTATGATCAACTACTGGTGGCTGGTCCTGGTAGCCCTGGGAGTTGGGATCTTCATGTTGAAGAGCTTCCTGGGGACCGAACAGGGTAAGTTCATGTTTGACGCCTTCAAACTGAGGATGCCCGTATTCAAGGATATCGTGCTTAAATCCACGCTGGGTCGCTTTGCGCATATGCTGGAAACGCTGAGCCGCGGTGGGATCCAGATCATCCGCTCCCTCGAAACCTGCGAGAAAACAGTAGGAAATCGTGTTGTGGGTAAGACCATCGAGGAGGCTCGGGGAAAAGTGTCTGAGGGGATCAGTCTGGCTGACGCTCTGGCCGATAGTCCCTATTTTCCCAAGATGACCCTCAAGATGATCGCAGTGGGAGAGCAGTCCGGCGCCCTGGATGACATGCTCATGAATATCGCCTACCAGTACGACAAAGAGGTCGATACCAAGATCCGCGGTCTGAATGCAGCGATCGAACCCCTGATGACCGTTGTGATGGGCGGCGCATTGCTGTTTGTTGCTCTGGGGATCTTCCTGCCCATGTGGAACAGCTATTCAGCCATCAAATAGGGAAAGTTTTGTGGAAGACAGCAATCCTGGAAAAGTGATCGAGAAGAAATCGGGCTTCTGGTATCAGTTCTACCAGCGGCGCTATCCACCCTGGCTGTATCTTATCCTCATTCTCGCGTATTCAGGTGGTCTATACCTCGTTATCCGAATGATCTACACATCACGACTGTAGCGAAACGATACAATCTACTGTTCCATTATGAAACAGTAGGTCAGGTCCACCAAATAATGAAATCAATAAAAACAACAGGTTAAGGTTCTGGCATGATACTTGTGCTATAGGGGGGCACGTATGAATGCGAATCCAATGAACAGGAGTTTCAAAATGAGAACAGGCAAACAAAAAGGTTTTACACTCATGGAGCTGGTGGTGACCGTCGCCATCATCGGTACACTGGCTGTTTTTGCCGTTCCCGCTTACCTGGATGCCCAGCAGAACGGTAAGGCCAACAAGGCACTGGAAGTGATGAACATGATCGGCTCCGCCATCGTGAACAAGTATACCTCCGTTGCCCATTACGGTTACGGTAACAGTGCTATTTCAAGTTTGAGCGACACTGGTGGCAGTTGGGTGCCCTTGGAGACAACTACACCCATCATTCTCTATAATATCGGAGGAACGCCTCAGACGGTGCTTATGAGCAATCTGTTCAAGGATGGTGTACCCAAATCGCCTTTCGGTGCCGGCTGGGAGATCCGCATCACTGCAGATTCCAGTGGTTCCGCCCAGTGGGTTGGAGATCCGCCGCTGTTGAACATCGATTCACACCCAGCATTCGGTATTCGTGATGGTAGCCAGAATGAGGTCAAAGCACAGTACACGATGTAATCTAGAGAACAATAATTTTAATATAGATTGAAAGAAACACGTAGGAGGATAAGATGAAACGCAACAACAGAGGTTTTACACTCATCGAACTGATCATGGTGATCGTGATCCTCGGTATCCTGGCCGCAGTGGTCGTACCCAAGTTCTTCAGCTTCACTACTCAGGCTCATGAGAAGCACAAAGATGCAGTGTACGGCACTATGAAATCGGCCTTGCAGCTCTATGCTGCTAATCAGCTGGTAACAGCTGGAACCCGTACATTCCCGGTCCATGCACGTCCTGACCTGGATGACCAGGGTGTCCTGCTGGACGAGATCCCAGAGGGTTGGACCTATACTCCGGGAACCGGTGTATGGCTCTACAGCGGGGATGCCGGTACGATTACCTATGCCTGCACGGGTGATTCCTCGAGCTTCACTCTGACCAAAGACTGGTAATACGTAAGGTATCAGTCAGCAGTCATTGACAGACATCAAAGCAGGCCAGAGGGAACATGTATTGCTGCCTTTGGCCTGCTTGGTCTACAGGAGCCGGATGTTCAAAGTGTGAGAGGATGTATGATTGGGTGGTAACCGGATGTACAAGCTTCTGAAAATATTATCCACCACTCACCGCCAGCGCCGCGGATTCACCCTCCTGGAGATGGTGATTACCGTGAGTATCATCGGCATCCTGGCTGCCCTCGTGGCACCAACCTACCTGGAGAACCAGGCTCAGGCAAAATTCGTCGTTTCCAAGAGCAATCTGCTCACCATCAAAACAGCTTTCTCGAACTATTTTTTCCGCTCGGTATTTGCCGGCCGGGGCGGCGAATACGTGCCTGAACCCGGTGACAACAACATCACTACCAGCTGGGCCGCCAGCACCACGCTGTATGATGGTTCTACCGTACAGGAATTGTTCTCCGGTCATGAGATCATTTATAATCCCAACGGGAATCCATATCAGTACTTCATCCTTCCGGATACCTCAGGATTTCAGCTCACAGACTCGGATTTTGGCCTGGAAGTGTCCTTTAGACCCTGATCACATTGAGATCCCGCCTGGATCAAAAGGGTTGGTGAATGTGTTCAAAACATTGGAAATTACTGCTGATCAGGTGAACTGAACCCACCTGAGATCGTTTACGGTCATCATGATGAGACAAATGAAACATCATTTGGTACTTCCCTTCCGACATCTTAGTCCAGGATTTACCCTCGTGGAGCTGATCACCATTATGGCCATTTTGGGAGTAATCTCCGTCATAGCGATCTCCAAGTTCGGAACCATCGAATATGATGTAACCCAGCGGGTTGTCGCGGACAGATTTTTGGAAGAGATCAAATATGTACGGAATTATGCCATCACACAGCACGACACGACCTGGCTGGTGATGGATGAGACCAACAATCAGTATGGGATCTACAGTGGACCCACTGCCCTTACCCGGGTGCTGATCCCTGATCCACATTCAACAACAGCAGCCGTTATAGATCTGGATGATGAGTACAACCAGGTGAGTTTTACCTCCGATTTTGGTGGCAGTGACGAAGTGTACTTCAACTGGTGGGGTGAACCTTCCAGCGGGGGTCAGATCGTGATCAATGGGGATATTACCCTCGTACTGGAATCAGGAACAGGGATCATCTATGAGGATTGATCGAAAATCCAGCGCCTTTTCCATCCCTGACCTGATCATGGGTATGTTCATCATCGCCATTGCCCTCATCGGCATCATGTACGGTGAGCGCGCCTATATCGCCAATGCTGACAGAGTTGAGCTCGGTGTTCGTGGCGTCTCTCTCGGAAATGCAGTGATGAATACGATCCGGATGCATCGCTTCGATGAGAACACAAGTTCACCCTGGAGCTCAAGCCTGGGAAGCGACACCGGGGAAAGCTCAAGCTCCGACTATGATGATATTGATGATTATGCGGCGGCTTCATGGGATTTCAGTAGCCTCGGTTATACAGGTTTCTCGGTCACTACCCGGATCTTTTATGTTGATATCAACACCAGCTGGCTGGACAGTGTAGGTGGACCGACGCATTACAAGCGGATCATTGTGACCATAGATCACACTGGTATGAAGAACTCCCTGAATTTCACCTCATTGCTTGCCTCTTTGGAGGGATCATGATGCGAATTCGCGATAACAGCGGATTCACCCTGGTGGAAATGCTCGTCGGTATCATTCTGGCCGGGATCCTTATCGGCATCATTTCTGTGATGGTAGCTTCTACCTTCCGCACAATGAGCGAAGTCTCCATTCGTAAGAAAGTGGTTATGGATGGTGCTGCTGCAATTGCCCTGGTCCAGCGAGAGGTCATGACCATACGTCACAGTGATTCGCTACTAATTGCGGATGATGACCAGCTGAAGTTCACAAATACATGGGGTCACACGATTGATTATACCATAACTGCTGATAGTCTACATCGCAGCGTTGATGGAGGTACGGCTCAGATAGTAGCAACACCCATTGCCAGCGGATCCACCACCTTTCATTATTACGATAGCTCGAATACTGAATTGACTTCAGTTCCGCTTGATGCCAGTAATCGGGCTGCTGTCCAGTTATTTGAATTCAGATTGAACATGACGGACCGCAGCAGCACAATTGGTTTTCTGGCGAGGATCTTCCCTGAAAACTACAGGATAGTCGAATAGGGGTTATTCGATGACGAAAGGAGTAATGCACAACGATCGACGAATGGGTTCACCAGGATATGGATTCACTATTACCGCCATCGTATCGGCTACCATCATGGGGATTGTTGTATTGAGTTTTAACCGCATGGCCTCGGTACAGTCCAGTGTCTTCACTGACCAGTATACCGCCAGTCAGGCCCACTGGTCAGCTCTCTCAGGCATCCAATTTGGCCTCATGGAATCCATCGAAGGAGTCTATGATGATCTGGGTGCTAAACCTTTTTTTCTGGGGGATGTTGATGTAGATACCAGCGATACGGATGACGACGGATCAGCGCTTCCAGAATACTGGACCCGTTTCACCAGCCAGGCGACAGTGGTAAATGCGGAACGCAGACTGCGTTTTCTAGCGGTGATATCCATGAGATCAGTATGGGGGGATGTATCGATCATCGAGGGGACGGGCGATTTTGATATCGGTAACAATGCTACTCTGAACGACTCACTTTACATCGGTCAGAATATTACTATAGCCACAAGCGCGTCCATTGGGGAATCGCCGAATGATGCCACACATATTTACTATCCTTCAGCAAAATCAATGACGGTCAATGGTTCTCATCCCAATCTCACCTATGGTCAACACCGCTATGATGAGCTCTTCATCCCCACTTTTGATGGAGATCCATACGACAGCCTGCTAACAACGGCGGCCAGTTCCGGCACCGGCAACCTGCGATTCAGAAAAAATTCTATGGATACCCTCGATCTGACAACCTACCCCGATAGCACCCTTTACTGTAGTGGTACGGTCTCAGTTGAAGGTGTCTATATCAAAGGGGGTACACTGGAACGTCCAGGCATAATCGCTGCCTCAAATACCATAACCTTGCGCGCGAAACAGGTTGGCGCAAACCTGCATCAGGTCAGGGCCGATGACAATGTCATCCTGGTATCTGGAGTTGACATCTTTATACAGGATTCAACCTACTTCGGAGAGGATCACACATCAGAGCTGCCCCAGTGGTCAGAAGCAGCGAATTTGGCATTTGCCAAAAGAGATATCAGGCTACAGGATGAGGCAACATTGTGGGGTCAGTGGTACGCTGCAGACGATATTCAAATCCTGGCCACCGGATATGGGATCGCTTATGCTCCGCAACGATTCACTTTCAGTTCTGCAGACGGGTATTTCGAAGGTGCCATCTTTGCCGCGGAGTATTTTGGCAACAGCGGATTGAATTATTTTGACGTTGGACAATTGAACCTGACCTATCACTATCATGAGGAATGGTTCAAAACACAGCAACTGGGATTCTCAGATCGAACACTGCGGGAATATTGAAAAGCAATGGTTTGAGAGTACGGCTTAACAGGGTAAATTTGACCCTCTCATGATCATCACGACAGCAGATATCCTTACCGCATTTGGTATCTTCTTTATTCTTATTGGTTTTTTCCTGCTGCTGTGGCCGCGAAAGGTAGTCAACGCTGTGGGAAAGAGGGATCGTCTATTCAACATAGACACATTGGTATATACCAACCGGTATATCTTTGGCCCCTTGCTGCTTCTGGCAAGTGCTTATTTTTTCTACCAGATCTTCAAATGAGGGGTTGATGTGATCATGAACAACCATCAGATGTTGCTTCGGTTATGCTTTAAGCTGGGGATATGATGACCACCACTTTCTTAATCGTTGGTTTGATCGCCCTCATCGCGGGAATTGCCCTGATATTCGCCCCGAAGGGTATGATCAGGGCTGGAGAGTTCTTTAACAGATTGCGGATACGTAACTATATCACGACCCATCGGAATACCTTTGGTGTTATGTTCATTGTAGTTGGCATTTTATGCCTCATCCTTTCGCGTTGAAAGGTGGGGTATGTGAATAATTAAGATGGAAATCCATCTGGGAGGCTGATCATGAAGATCATATCAATAACCAGCTTACTCATCTTTATGCTGGCTGGAATAATCTGGGCACAAGCTGAAAACTATGTTGTTCCCGCAGGGACGACCAACAATTTTGATATTTCACTGACTTCTGGTGATATCATCATTTTTCCTAATGCGAGACAGAATGGGTCCTGTACCACCACCACAGGTGATATCAATGTAGGCGAGAGCAGTCGGGTAGATAAGCTCATCTCAACTTATAGTGGATACGTCACCATTGGTGCCAACGCAACAACTAAAGATGTTCAGACTGAATCAGGCGGAATCAGGATCGAGGCTGGCGCTACCATTCGAGGTGATGTTACAAGCACGAATGGCGATATTGATATTGATCCGGGTGCAACGGTTGAAGGTAGCGTGGAGTCGACTTTCGGAAATATCGTCATAAAAGGAGCAACAATAGAGGACGATGTGATCACCAAGGACGGTGATATCGTAGTCAACGATGCTTCGAACGTGGAAGGGAACATTGAGGTCGAAAGCCGCGGTGCCGGAACGCATGCTCCGCTCTATGTCCATATCGGGAATTGCTCAATAGTCGATGGTGATGTCGAGGCGGCCGATGATGACGATAATGTGATAGTTGATTTTAATTGTGGACGTGTGGATGGGGCGCTTACGGATGTAGAAACCCAGGGTACCGAGTGGACGGTTGGTGCTGAAGCCCCTCCCGGCTACGTCGTTATCTGTCATAAACCTGGAACACCTGCCGAGCAGACCATGACCATCCCGGAGCAGGCCTTGCAGGGACATCTGAGACACGGAGATACCATTGGCCCGTGCGACGGTGGTGGTGGAAATTGCGTTGACTGCAATTAGGACGATATTGAGGGTGTACTGCTGAGCTATCCTGCCGGAACACACTGACATTCAACATAGAGAAACAGAGGCCACCGACCGGTGGCCTTTCGTATTAGCTGTCATCACCAGCCTGCTGCCGTACAGCGGCCGGCAGGCAATGAAGGGTTTGGAGTACTTCCAGAATACTCACATTGATGTCATCACGAGGGTTGTCCGGTGGACAACCCGTGGTGATCTGCGTAGACATGTCCAGGACGCACTGGATTGCCACGCACAGTCCGCCGGACTGTGCTCGCCCGCCTGCTGCCGTACAGCGGCCGGCAGGCAATGACAAGTTCAATGCGATTCGCCCACCTGCTGCCGTGCAGCGGCCGGCAGGCAATGACGGGTTTGGGACTTACTGGTGAGGAATGAGAATACTGTCATCACGAGGAGCCATTTATGGCGACGTGGTGATCTGCGGAGACTTACCTATGACAGACTAGATTGCCACGCCCCGCCTCAGCGGGGCTCGCCCGCCTGCTGTCGCACAGCGGCCGGCAGGCAATGACAGGTGTTACAGCAGCTCAGTCCCCAGATCCCTCCACTCAGGATTCATTGAATTAATCAGTCCCTCCTTCCTTGCCCTGTTCCCCTTCTTGATCTGCTTCTCCCTGTCGATAGCCTGGTCGATGGAGTCGAACGTTTCATAGTACACGAGTTGGTCGACATTGTATCGGAAGGTGAAAGATCTTCTGTTAATTCTGTCCTTGTGATCTGCAACCCTATCCACCAGAGATGTTGTTACGCCAGTATATAAGACTGTTTTGCGTGTATTGGTCATGATGTAAACGTATGCCTTTGACATTTATTGAATCCTTGATGTGGTGGGTTAATGCGTAATCATGCTAACTTAATTCGTATCAGCAACACAATCCGAATTAAAGTCATCACGAGGGTTGTCCGGTGGACAACCCGTGGTGATCTGCGTAGACTTGTTCAGGTCCGACTGGATTGCCACGTCGCTCACATTCCCCGCTGATGCGGGAAACGATCGCTCCTCGCAATGACGGGTTTGGTGTACTTACAGGAAGGCTCAGTTAAATGTCATCACCAGCCTGCGTGCCTTCGGCTGGCAAGCGAGGGTCCGCCGCTGCGAAATGACGCGGGACGCTTGTCCATCGAAGCCTTGGCGTAGATGGATGTTGATCTGCGTAGAAGTGCCCGGGACGTACTGGATTGCCACGCACAGTCCACCGGACTGTGCTCGCAATGACAATTTCAATGCGATTCGCCCACCTGCTGCCGTACAGCGGCCGGCAGGCAATGACGGAATTGGGACTAACCGGTGAGGAATGTGAATAATGTCATCACGAGGAGCCCTGCAGGGCGACGTGGTGATCTGCGTAGACCTGCCCAGGACGCACTGGATTGCCACGTCGCTCACATTCCCCGCTGATGCGGGAAACGATCGCTCCTCGCAATGACAAATTCGTCATCGAAATGACGGATCAGACCTAATACGTGCTATAGATTGAAATAAACACCAACCCCCAACAATTGGACCAACTGATATTCAAGCGTGCTGTAGGGCAGATGTCCGTTATAGTACTCCACCAGGAATTTCACCGGGTTGTCAGGATCAAACTGAACTTCGATACCCAGCGCCGTTTTCACATTCGGCCGATACTCATTCTCCTCGAAGATCTTGACGTGCGT
This sequence comes from uncultured Lentisphaeria bacterium, assembly GCA_964454335.1. Taxonomy (GTDB): domain Bacteria; phylum Fidelibacterota; class UBA8477; order UBA8477; family JABMPR01; genus CAYVVT01. The sequence continues at coordinate 59,854 of CAYVVT010000015.1, forward strand.
ACCATGGACCCAGGTGATATTCATAAGGTGGCCAATGGGTTTATTCAGGAAATAACCTCCCTGTAGCATGATCCGTTCCCTCACCGTGTGGGGGCTGATATTATATCCGAAACCGACATATGTGCGCAAGTGTCCGCGTTGGGTATCTCTGGTGAGACTGAGTTGTTCATAGTTCAGCGTATTCGGGGTCGGGCGTGTGATCTCGTTGCGGATGATATAGTCGTCACCGAGATGCGAGGATTGATGGAAGAGCAGCAGTTTGTAACAGCGCTCCCCGCGACGGTGATGGATCACTCCTCCGATCCGGTAATCGATGTTCTGCAAACCTCCCAGGTAAGCCTCGCCGGCATCCACCACGCTGTGCTGGCTGTGGATCCCGAACTCGATGCCGAACTCCAGGTCTCTACCGGCAGCATCCTGCCAGCGCAGCAGCATCCTCTGGAATCCGATATTCAACGGACTGTAGAGTTTCTGACCTGATTCCCCCCGTACAGAATAGCTGAGGATACTGCCACTGATCTGGGGAGCGTGAGGATCCAGGGTCACGGGCTGGAGCAGCGTCCCGGAAGGCAGCAACGTTATCTCCTGTGTCCATCCCGGGGTGAGTCCCACCAGAATGAGATGGGTCACCAGCAGCCAGAATTTCAGGTGAGACATTCTAAAAAAGAGATCAAATGGAGTGTGCTTCATCATCGAAACATATGGCCCCAGGCAGTGGCATTCAATATCTCGTTGCACATGGCCGGGCTAAGGGTAAACTGTCAGCGGTCTTGAGTTGGAGTACATTGAGAAGGAGTGAAGATTGAAGAAGATCCAGTACCTTTTAATACCCCTGATGCTGATCGTAGCCTGTAGCAAAACATCGTCCGTGGACCAGAAGTATGCTGAGGATGTCATGGCAGCGTTCGCCATCCAGGAAAATCAATACCAGATGGCAATACAGCATGCGACGAACGACTCTGCGCGTGGTTCAATGGGTCATGGCATGGGCATCGAGATGTGGAACATGTCCCTCTTCGAGATGTCCGAGATCCTCAGTGACATCCATGCAGATGGAGTAAATGAGGAATTGGTGGTGGCAGTGGCAGAACTGATCGATGCAGCAGATGATTTCATCGACTTCTACACAAAAGCGGATTCAAGCACCAAGCAGATCGATATTGCCAAACGTGGTGATCGCGTGCAGAGACAGAAGATCGCCATCAGAGAATTATTCACTGAGAAGGATTTAATCGAAGATTAGACCACCAGACCTGTCAGGAATGAAAAAGGCTGCCGGGTGGCAGCCTTTTTTTTAATTGTCTGACCTGGAGCCCGGTTCACCCCAGTGCTTCTGTGATGATGGTTTCGACCTGATCCAGGAATGTCCCCAAGTTGTCATAACTCTCGGCTTTAATCGCCTCACAGATCTCCCTGCCAAGATCACTCAGGTTCTGGAATCCATAGCTGGTACCAGTGCCCTTGATGTTGTGACCGAATTTATACACATCCTGGTAGAGACCGTCCTTCAGGTTGGTCTTCACATCAGGGAGTGATTGGGCCAGGTATTCAAGATACTCCTTTATCAGGGCCTGAAATTCAGGTGATTGCATAAAATCATCGTTCATTGTTCTACTCCCTCTCAGTGCTGCTAAGGAAACAGGTGAATACTGGACAAAAGATGATGATCAGGCTGATAAGTACCAAGTGATAATTCGAAATATGAACAGGCAGTATCCAGGGTAAAAAAAAGTCCCGCCGAAGCGGGACTTTTTATCAACTAAAGAAGGAGCCTTAGTTAGGTACACCATCCACGGCAGCGGTGGCTGCATCCAACAGATCGTTGGCGTATGTAGGATTGTGCACACCGAGGCTGCGGTCTTCCAGAACGATATCATAGTCCCAGAAGGCGTTGAAGACGGCTCTGTCATAGGTGCCGGGAACGACATGCAGCGAGCTATCGCCATCCTCGTCATATTCCCAATGCAGGATACCTTCGCCCAGCAGGAGTAGGCCAAGCGCATCCAGTTTCTCAGCAATATCAGTCTGGCCGCCGAACACATCAAAGTCTGTAGCGCTGCTATGACATTCCACACAGGATTCAACAGCCGGCCAGAAGGTATGACCGCCGGCCACATCAGCTTCGTCGCCTTCAGTCTCGATCATATGGCAACCCACACAACCGGCACCCACGTGTGCGGAGAATGCAGTACCAGCTGCGGAACCATTGTTACCCAGCAGGATGTTGGACTGTGGTCCATGATGTGGGCCAGTGTGAGAACTGGTGAAGGTTACTGTCGTACCGCTGCCATCATCATAATAGCCGGTGCCACGACGGGACTGATGACAGACCACACAGAGATTGCTGCTGGCGTCAATATCAAGTGTTACAGTTTCGTCAAACATGGCTGTAACAGCATCTGTTAAACGCAAGGCATAGTCTGCATCTTCTCCGAATGATTCATCGAAGGTCTCGTGCAGTCCGTGACAGGTAGCGCATTCAAAGGGTGATGGTGTATTGTATCCACCTGCGTTCTCACCATTTATAGCAAATTCTACAAATGCTTCATGTGAATGGCAGGGTGTACAATAGCCGCGGCCACCAGCATAATCTGCGTATTCACCCATGATATGCTGTGAGCGGGCAAATTCAAAGGCGTTGTCCGCATAGGTGGCATCATTGTGACAACCCAGACAGGTCACCTGTGCATCCTGACCGTCGGCTCCATCGGCACCAGCAGCGCCGGCAGCACCGGCCGGTCCTGCAGGACCTTCGGGTCCTTCACAAGCAACGAACAGGACCATACCGAAGCAGACCAGTGCCAGGGTAATTAGTTTACTGATTCTCATACTCTCTCCTTATGTTTCCCTTTCTTAATGATTCTCTTGACGCGCTAAATATTTGTTAGACAAAAATTATGCCCAAAGTAGCTATGAACCCTTCCAAATATTCCTGACGTCTCCTTCTCCAAATATTTCACACTATCAACTGTTTTTCTTGTGAACAATATTTGTTCACAAGGATTTACTAATTCAAGAGTAATTTTGCTCCGGAAACCCTTATATAGACCCATATTGAATAATTTTTACGCGAAAAATGTTCGGCAAAAAACATGATAGTCTTAGTCCCCATTAAATCACCAAGGAATTCCATGGCTCCTGATAGCGCACATCTGAAGTTCCAGTTACTAACCAGGATATTCGTCGAGGGGAAGTGCGGTTGTTTCCTTGTAGGTGGTCATCACTACCGAGGTATGCGTACGCTGGACGCCTTCCCAGTGCTGGATGGTACGCAGCAGATTCTCCAGGCTGGAGGTGTTGTGGGTGCGGATCTTGATGATATGGCTGCCCTCACCGGTTATGGAGTGACATTCCAATACTTCAGGGGTCTCCGCCGTGTGCCGAATGAAATCCTCATAGTAATCGGATGAAGCCATCACCACTGTGATAAAGGCGGTAACATCAAAGTTCAGCTTCTTGGCGCTGAGCCGGGCATGAAATCCCTTCACCAGACCCTGATCCACTAGTTTTCTGATCCGCTCCGTGACGGCAGGAACCGACAGTTCGACCTCATGGGCGATATCACTGGCACTGATGCGAGCCTGTTCCTGGAGCAGAGCCAATATCCTGCGGTCTTTGAAATCCAAGGTCATAGAGCGAAAATAGTTGAATTTGTGTTGACAAACAACTGATCTACCGAAAGAGTTTAATCTGGATCACATTGAAAGAAGCCAGCCGGGAAGGAAGGGTGCTGAGGAGCATGCGTGGACAGAAAGATGGCTTAAGATGGAGTAAGGGAGTAAGGAAGCATACCGCATGGAAGCCTGCCGAAGCCTTAACGTTGGGAGGCCAAGGTGGATTTAAGATCCGTTCGTACGCAAGGATCGGAAAATTCTTGGATTATTTGACAAGTGGATATGAGCAGACCACGTATCTACCGTTGTACCCCTTTAAAATACCCTTGTCCGAAGCCACCCAAATGCTTACTTAACCACGCTTAATGATCGGGGAGAGGACGTATTGATGGCGGCTGATGAGAGCAAGTACCCACAGGACATAGACACCACCTCACAACCCTATCCAGCATTAGAATTCCACCTGCACAGCAGCGCCCGGGATAAGTATGCTCTGGATACACGTCTGTTTGCCCTGGACCACAACCGGCTGATCATTGAATTCCGACGCATCCAGAAGCTGGCCGAGGAGATCCAGAAGGGCGCTGAGGCTCCAGAGAAAATCCAGGCCGGTCTGCTCTACGGCATGGGGCTCGAACATCTCATTTTCTTCAAAGTGATACGCCTCTATCGCAACCAGGTCAATCCCCATCTCATGGATGAGGTCCAGGCGGCACTGCAGGCCGCGGTGGGTCCCCAGACCCTGGATGAAGTGCTGACCCATTATAACAAGCAGCTGCCCGACCTGGCCCATTTCAAGGGTGAGCGTGTACTGCTGGATGAGATGGTCTACGGCGTTACCAAACGGCAATTACTCATCGAAGAGCTCATCATCACCTGGCTGGCCAATCGGAATCCGGCCTGCACCCCTTTCAACGATCTCTTTGACGAGGCTGGACTAACCAAAGCCACACGCTATACACAACTATTCGACATCCTCCAGGACTGGTTCAGCGAACAGGACTCCTTTGGTACGGAGGACCTGCCCCTCCTGGATCTCCTGCAAAGCCCCGTCAAGCATGCACCGGAGAGTATCCCGGACCAGCTGGAGTACATCCGTGAACATTGGGGTAGTCTGCTAGGTGATCATCTACGTGATCTCCTGCGCGGACTGGACATGATCCGCGAGGAGAGCAAGCAGCGTGGACTGGGTCCCGGCGAGACCTATATCCCCGATTATGGCACCGGTGATGGTGAATACGAACGTTACAGTCAGGACAGTGAGTGGATGCCCCGGGTGGTGATGATCGCCAAGAACACCCTGGTGTGGCTCGATCAACTTTCAAAGCAGTATGAACGCGAGATCAGGACGCTTGACCAGGTCCCCGACGAAGAGATCGATCTGCTGGCCCATCGTGGTTTTACAGCCCTGTGGCTCATCGGTCTCTGGGAGCGCAGCGATATCTCCCGGACCATCAAGCACTGGTGCGGCAATCCGGATGCGGAATCTTCGGCTTATTCTCTCAAGGGCTACGACATCATGCAGCAGATCGGTGGGCATCAGGCCTATGAACAGCTGCGCAACCGCTGCTGGCAGCGCGGGATCCGACTGGCCAGTGACATGGTGCCCAATCATACCGGACTGGACTCGCCCTGGTTGAAGGAACATCCGGACTGGTATGTCCAGAGCGGTCATTCTCCATTCCCAGGCTACGCGTTCAACAGTGGTAACCTCAGCCAGGATCCGGAGATCAGCATTCAGATCGAGGATCATTATTACACCCGTGACGATGCTGCAGTGGTGTTCAAGCACTTTGACCATCGCAACGGCCAGGATCGATTCATCTACCATGGTAATGATGGTACCAGCATGCCCTGGAACGATACAGCCCAGTTGAACTATCTGAATCCAGAGGTACGCGAAGCCATCATCCAGACCATTCTGCATGTGGCCCGGCAGTTTCCCATTATCCGTTTTGATGCCGCCATGACATTGGCCAAGAAGCATATCCATCGCCTGTGGTTCCCGGAGCCCGGGTCAGGTGGTGACATCCCTTCCCGCGCCACTTTCGGGATGACGCGGACAGAAGTGGATGAACAGATGCCCGAGGAGTTCTGGCGGGAAGTAGTGGACCGTGTGGCCGAGGAAGTTCCGGATACACTGCTGCTGGCAGAGGCATTCTGGATGATGGAGGGTTATTTCGTCCGGACATTGGGCATGCACCGCGTCTATAACAGCGCTTTCATGAATATGCTGAAAATGGAAGAGAACTCCAAGTTCAGGGGCATGATCAAGGCCACCCTGGATTTCGATCCACGCATCCTGCAGCGTTATGTGAATTTTCTCTCCAATCCTGATGAAGAAACCGCCGTGGCCCAGTTCGGCCAGGGTGACAAGTACTTCGGGGTTACGACCCTGATGGTGACACTGCCGGGTCTACCCATGTTCGCCCATGCCCAGGTGGAAGGCTTTGAAGAGAAGTACGGCATGGAATACCGACGCGCATACTGGGACGAATCCCCGGATCAGGATCTCATGGATCGTCATGAACACGAGATCTTCCCCTTGGTGAAGAAGCGTTATCTGTTTGCCGGCGCCGAGAATTTCCGATTCTACGACTTTGTAACCGTTCATGGGATCAACGAGAATGTCCTGGCCTACACCAATCGTGTGGGTGATGAGCGTGCACTGGTGCTGGTGAATAACGCCTACGAGAGTACTTCCGGCAACATCAATGGCTTCATTGATGTCACCAGACCCGCGGGAGGTATGATCCAGGGGAATCTCCTGGACGGCCTGGACCTCTACGGGACAGGCGTGGTCTCCTTCAGGGAGCAGCGCAGCGGTCTATACTACCTGCGGACCATCCCCAAACTTGGCCAGGACGGTTTCTACGCTTCACTCAACGGGTATCAGTCACAGGTGTACCTGGACTTCCAGATGAGGGACGAACAGGATATTCACTGGCGAGCCCTCGAACAGCACCTGAATGGCAGCGGGGTTCCTGATCTCGAGGAGGCTGTCTTCGAATTGAAGCGTCAGCCGGTACAGGTGGCCTTCAATCAACTCTTTGACGATGAATATCTGCTGGCAGCCGCACGGGGTCAATTGGGTGAGGATCTGAGAGAGGGCCTGCGGGATCATTACAGGAATTTCTTCGGCGTGCTGGAGGATTACCTGGAAACAGAAGGCGTTCTGAAAACCTGGGGAGCCCGACAGCATTATCTGGATAAGATGCTAAATGTCAGTCTGGCAATAAGCATGGATACCGTGGAGAGTGACATTCCAGTAGAACTCGGTCTGGAACTGCTACAGGGGCATGTGAACAGTGAACAACTGCGCATCGCATTGTATATCATGGGGACGGTGGAACTTACCAGTGTGATCGTGGGCCTGTCCAAAGTGGATCCAACGGCCAAGCATCTGCGCCTGAATGCCTTTCAGAGCGGCTCATTCCCTGAACTGCAGGTCAATGATACCCTCATCGATCCCGAATCGCTAACCTATGCCCTCATCCGTACCGACCTGAGCAGTCCCAGAACCTTCCTCAAGACCTTTGAAGATGCCTGGCTATCAGAATACCTGCAGGTCAATACACATGATGGAGTTCGCTGGTACAAGGGTGAAATGATGGAGGCCTGGCTGGCCTGGCTGGCAGTAGCGGTATTGACCACCGGGGAGGAACAGGCCCAGACATTCGGCATGCTTGATTCAGCCTGGGAATCTCATCATGCTGCAGATTATAATTTGGATAAATTCCTGGAAAGATTAAAAACAGAGCTCGAGAACAACTCGAATTGAATTTGGAAATCATGGGGAATATTAAATGAATCATACTGACCTCATCACCGCACACGGTGGTACACTGAAAAATCTCATCGTTGACGCTGACCAGATGTCACAGTTGAAGGAAGCAGCCACTGCTTACCAATCTGTCACGCTAACTCCCCGGCAACTCTGTGACATTGAATTGCTGTTGAATGGGGCATTCTCACCATTGGAAGGATTCATGGGAAAAGATGAATATGAATCCGTTGTCAAGGACATGCATCTGCCGGATGGCACGCTCTGGCCGATCCCCATCACCCTGGACGTTCCGGAAGTGTCGGCGAAGGATCTCAAATCTGGCGACAGGCTTGCATTACGCGATCATGAGGGACTCATCCTCGCAGTGCTCACGGTCAATGATATCTGGCAACCTGACAAGCAGCGCGAAGCCAAGAAGGTTTTCGGTACTACGCGTGAGGATCATCCCGCTGTGGATTATCTGATGAACGTAGCCGGCGATACCTACGTGGGCGGTACACTTGAGGGTTTTGAACTGCCAAAGCATTATGATTTCCAGCTTCTGCGTCACACTCCCCAGGAATTGCGTGAACAGTTCATCAAGCTGGGCTGGACCAAGATCGTGGCCTTCCAGACGCGTAATCCACTGCACCGTGTCCATCAGGCACTTACCATGCGGGCCGCCAAGGAAGTTGGCGGTGACCTGTTGATCCATCCGGTGGTGGGGATGACCAATCCCGGTGACGTGGATCATTATACCCGGGTGCGGGCCTATCAGTCCATCATGTCACATTATCCACCCGGGACGACCACACTGAGTTTACTGCCCTTAGCCATGCGTATGGCCGGCCCCCGCGAGGCACTTTTGCATGCCATCATCCGTCGGAACTACGGCTGCACCCATCTCATCATTGGACGGGATCATGCCGGTCCCCGGGACAAGGATGGCAAGAATTTCTATGGTTCCTACGACGCCCAGGACATGTTCCAGAAGCACCAGGATGAGCTGGGCATGGAGATGGTGGAATTCAAACGCATGGTCTATGTCGAGGATAAGAACGATTACATGACCGAGGAGGAGGTTCCCAAAGGAGCCCGGGTACTACGGATCTCCGGCACTGAGATGCGCCGCCGTCTACAGAATGGTCTGGATCTGCCAGAATGGTTCACCTATCCGGAAGTAGCCGAGGAGCTGCGCAAGACCTTTCCGCGAAGAAATAAGCAGGGCTTCACCGTATTCTTTACCGGGCTCTCCGGTTCGGGAAAAAGCACCATCGCCAATGCCCTGCTGGTGAAATTGATGGAACATGGCAAGCGCCGGGTGACTTTACTGGACGGGGATATTGTGCGTATCAATCTTTCCAGTGAACTGGGATTTTCAAAGGAGCACCGTGATCTGAATATCCAGCGCATCGGTTTTGTGGCCTCGGAGATCACCAAGAATGGTGGCATCGCCATCTGTGCACCCATCGCTCCATATCAATCGGTTCGTCGTATGAACCGTAAGCTGATCGAAGCCGGGGGCGCGTATATCGAGGTGCATGTGTCAACCTCCCTGGAGGTCTGTGAGCAGCGTGACGTGAAGGGATTATATGCCAAAGCCCGGGCAGGTATCATCAAGGGTTTTACCGGAATCGACGATCCTTACGAGGAACCGGAGAACCCGGAATTGCGGATCGATACAGCTGACATCACCCCGGATCAGGCTGTTCAGCAGATGCTGCTGTACCTGGAGAAGGAAGGGTATCTGGATTAAATCCATGAAATTCGAAATTAAAGCACTTGAGATACCGGAAGTCCTGCTTATAACGCCGCAAGTATTTGCAGATGAACGCGGGTATTTCAAGGAAAGCTATAACCAGCGGGAATTAGAATCGACACTAGCTGGGATCACCTTCGTACAGGATAACGAATCACTTTCTGAATATGGTGTTCTGAGGGGGCTGCATTTTCAGCGGGAGCCGCATGCTCAGGCAAAGCTGGTGCGGGTCATCCAGGGAAAGATCTGGGATGTAGCAGTGGATATTAGGCCTGATAGTCCAAGCTTTAAGCAGTTCGTCGCCTGTGAGTTGAGTGCCGAGAACCATCAGCAGCTCTTCATTCCCCGGGGATTTGCGCATGGTTTCATCGTGCTAAGCGAGAATGCCGTTGTTCTTTACAAAACCGATGATTTCTACAATGCCGGGGCAGATACGGGAATTAAACCAGATGATCCGAGCCTGGCAATTCAATGGCCATTACCCCGGGAAGCATGGAAGCTGTCGGCCAAGGATGCAAATTTGCCCTTGTTGAGGGAGGTCCTTGGGTCCTGAATTCATATACAGGATCATTTCCACCGAGTTCCACAGAGCGTGTAAAGATGGCTCTAATCTAATGGAAATGGTGATCAACCGGTGGAGGCCCTACCTGACACCAAACCTGTGTCATAAGCAAATATGGCGATGAAAATTCTGGTTACAGGTACTGCGGGATTCATTGGTTCTCATGTTGCTGAGCGAATGGCGCTGGAGGGTCACGAAGTCCGTGGAATGGACTGTTTAACGGATTATTACGCTGTGAGCCTGAAAGAGCAGAATGTTTTTGACATCCAGGCAGCAGGAGTTGAATTCCATAAGCTGGATCTGGTAACTGATGACCTGACGGATGTCTGTGAAGACGTTGATTTCTGCATCCATCTGGCGGCACAACCCGGGATCTCAAATCATGTGACCTCTGAATTATATATCCGCAACAATATTATTGCCACGGAACGACTCGTGCAGCATCTGGAAAAAGTTGGGGGATTTCAGGGCTTCATCAACATCGGGACATCCTCCATCTATGGAAGCAATGCCACGGTTGCTGAGGATGTGGCGCCTGAACCAACTTCTGTTTACGGGGTGACCAAACTGGCTGCTGAACAGCTCGTCATGGCCCGACAAAGGGAGGAGGGCTTCCCGGCTTGTTCCCTGAGGCTTTTCTCGGTGTATGGCCCCAGGGAAAGACCTGAGAAATTACTTCCCAGGTTGATTACAGCCCTTTTAACCGATCAGCCATTTCCCCTCTATTCAGGAAGCGAGGATCATGTCCGCAGCTTTACCTTCATTGAGGATATTGTTGACGGTATAATGTTGTCCATACATCGGTTTTCAGAGTGTAAGGGGAATATTATCAACCTCGGGATCGAGAAAACATACACGACAGGTGAAGTGATCCAGACGACAGAAACTATTCTCAAGAAAACGGTAATTAAGCAGGTGAGAGAACCCAGATCCGGGGAACAATTGCAGACGACTGCGGTTATCGGTAAAGCAAAAAAGCTTATGGCCTATAACCCAGTCATATCTTTGACTGAAGGTATCCGAAAACAGATCAACTGGTCAAAACGGATGCTTGATATCACAGGGGCTATCTGAACTTAATGTCAGTTGAATCTCATACCGATACAGAAGAGTAATTCATAGATGGACCATTTACAGCAACTCGAAGCCAAGAGCGTTCACATCTTTCGTGAGGCCTACGCCAATTTCAAGAACCTGTGCATGCTGTGGAGTATCGGCAAGGACAGTACTGTCCTGCTCTGGCTGGCAAGGAAGGCATTTTTCGGGCATGTCCCCTTTCCCCTGGTGCATATCGACACCCACTACAAGATCCCGGAGATGATCGAATACAGAGATCGCCTGGCTCTGGAGTGGAAGTTGAATATGGTCTACGGCGAGAATGGTAAGGCGTTGGCTGCCAAAGAAACATATCCGGACGGGAATGTGGATCGTATCACCTGTTGCTCGAATCTGAAATCCAATGCATTGAAGAATACGCTCAGCGGCAAATGGCCGCGTTATCGCATGAATCATACGACAAGGGAGTACGAGGTAGACACAAACCTTGAACCATATACGGGTGTGATCGTGGGCGTTCGCTCCGATGAGGAGGGCTCTCGATCGAAGGAGCGTTATTTTTCTGCTCGGGATGAGGAGAACACCTGGGACATTGCAGAGCAGGCTCCTGAGTTCTGGAACCAGTTCAAAACCGACTTTGCCCCTGGGACGCATGTGAGAATTCATCCCCTACTGGATTGGACGGAACTGAATATCTGGGAATATATCGAGCGGGAGAGTATCCCTACAGTCAGCCTGTACTATGATAATGAGGACAAGGGTGAACGGTTTCGTTCACTGGGTTGTTATCCCTGCACCACACCGGTTGAATCGTCAGCCAAGAATGTCAGAGATATTATCGAAGAACTGAGGACCGGGAAATTCAAGAATATTGCCGAACGATCTGGACGAGCACAAGACCAGGAAGGTGGTGGGGGATTAGAGGTGCTGAGAAAAGATGGGTATATGTAAGTGTGGAGCTAAACCGAAAGGATTGCTTCGTCGCCCAAAGGCTCCTCGCAATGACTGAGGATTAATGAGTTCACAGGAAAGAAATAAAGTAATAGTCATCACGAGGGGTGTCCTGTGGACAGCCCGTGGTGATCTAGTAAGCCTTGGTCCGGAGCTTTGTCGACTAGATTGCCACGTCACCCTGAGGGGCTCCTCGCAATGACGGTATCGGTGTCATAAAAGGCGAATGAGTAATTTGTGGTTGAGTTAGCAAGCAGAGAATCAATGAACGTCGTCATCGTCGGCCACGTGGACCACGGTAAAAGCACCGTGATCGGCAGGCTGATGGCAGACACGGGTTCCTTGCCTGAGGGCAAGCTGGAACAGGTCAAACGCGAATGTGAACGCAACGCCAAACCATTTGAATATGCCTTCCTACTGGATGCCTTGCATGACGAACAGGACCAGGGGATCACGATAGATGCCGCGCGGGTCTTTTTCAAGACGGAGCTGCGGGATTACATCATCATCGATGCACCCGGTCATATCGAATTTCTCAAGAACATGATCACCGGCGCCGCCCGGGCAGAAGCCGCCTTACTGGTCATCGATGCGGACGAAGGGGTGCAGGAGAATTCACGCAGGCATGGTTATATGCTCAGTATGCTGGGGATCAAGCAGGT
>CAYVVT010000016.1:0-67238 GCA_964454335.1 uncultured Lentisphaeria bacterium
GCAGCCCGGTTAGCGCGCTTGACTGGGGGTCAAGAGGTCGGGAGTTCAAATCTCCCCGTTCCGACTTCAAAAGGGTGGCAAATGCCACCCTTTCTCGTCTTCACTCGAATATCGAACACCGAATAAGGAATGCAGAATTTGGAAGGTTCCTCCTTCTTCAATCGATATTCCTTGTTCGACATTCTGAGTTCAATGAGGTCGGGAGTTCAGCCGGAGCTTGAGTTTAGCGAAAGCGGAGACTGGCGAGCGGAACGAAGTGTAGTTAAAGCCAAAGCTCCCCTTCCGACAAAAAAAGGTAGATCTCTCTACCCTGATTCTTTTTAATAGCAGGAATTACGGTAAGTCTACTTCGGAACCATCCGGGAATTATGCGCACAGTCTCTCTTGCTCGGAGCTTGCCCCATCTTGACTCACCCATGCCACTGCCTTCCGGCAATCTGTGAACAACTGGACGATCAAGCCTCGGTTCCGCACGACGTTCTCTATAAAACTGGGACTCTGCTTATACTCACCACTAATAAGGATCCCTATCCTTGCGCTGATCCCTCCCCGTAACAGATGACCGAGATATCTCTTTGCGATGGCACGCAAGAACTGGTAGCGGCTGATGAAGGATACGCTCCCGGTAGACTCTCTGAAATCTACGATGAGCTGTCGTGATTCCCTGCGGTACAGTAAATCAAAGATCTGATCAACGGTCCTCAAAGCACCGGCATGATCAATCCAGGTGCTGAAATCAATATCGATCCTAACCACGAGGATATCACCGACAAATCTCTTTGAAACACCATCATGAACCTGATCACTCTGTGTAAGTATTCTCGTACCTGCCACGACTCTCTCCTTTTCCTGCACTGCCCCGATCCCTCGAGGCGGCCCTATATAGACGAGAAGTGCTCTGATTACAAGTAGTAACTATAGTATGAGTGACTAAGATCAAATCTCTCGAAAATGATCTGCATTTTGTGATTCTGCCGGAATGATTATTCGGGGCTGACAATGTGGTGAGGGCAGTGTTGGATTGAGATCAGTCTACATCAAGCCACAGCTTCGCTTCACCTATATTCTTACAGAGTTTGAAACGAATGCTACGATTCTCAGCAGCCGTTTCTGTGAATGAGGCTCTTTCTATTTCTTCCTCGTTCATCACCATGGCTGTGCGCAGAAGACTGCCACCCAACATGACATGACGGATCTGCTCACGTGCCATGCCCGCTATGGTCTGGAAACGCTTGATGAAACTTCGCTGGCCAGTGGTTTGACTCATGTCCAGGATCAGTTTGGCGATACCTTCCTCACGTGCTATGCGCATGAGGTCGCGTGACGCGTTGATCGCTTCACTTACGGGCTGGTTGCCTACATCCCCCTTAACAATTACAAGCAAGTAACTCGGGTGCTGTTCAATCGTCCAGGATGTAGTCATACGAGTATAAATTAAAGGAACAATCTTAAGAATGTGTGTAACTTTTAATTTTAGTTTTCGGAACCATACCTTGCAATCCGAGTTACACAAAATACCTGATCTAACACAATCATATATCTGCAATACGATGAAGGAGAACCCGTTATGACAACCAAGGAGAAGCTTGATCTGTTATGGAAATACCTGTTGCTGGTTATACTGGTATTTGGATTTATCTATCTCGGTAAAGCCAGACATGCACCCCTTCCCGGGCATGGTATGGGTCCACATGCGAAGATGTGGATCGATGATGACTGCGACTTCAAAGGCATGAAAGGTCTGGAAGGACTTGATATGGATATCGATATCGAGGCTTTGATAGATGCCGGTGATTCGAGTATCAAGGTGATCATCAATGGGGAGGAAGCTTCGCTGGAGGATCTTGAGGACATGGATCTGGATCTGCTCATGGGCGATGATCACAAGATCATCGTGAAGAAATCACACAAGAGCGGTAAGGGGCCGCACAAGAAGATCATCAGGATGGAAATCGACTCCGGGGAAGAGTAAAGCAGAGTTCCCTGGAGATTTTGAGAGCCGCTCAGCGCTGTCTCTCAACTGTTCTACGACACGTACTCGTTCCTAATCGACTATCACTGCCAGTGCGGACATGATCTCGCGTAGTTGTGTATCACCCGCAGGACGGTTCAGCAGGGTGCCATTAACCATCAGACTGCTTGATCCACCTCCATCCAGATTCAGTGCCTGCCGACAACCCAGACCGACCATGATGTGTGCGAGTTCCTGGAGATCGACACCGCGGCTGCTGTACTGTCTTCCATCTACAACCAGCAGAATAAGATCACCACGAGCAGTAACTCCGGCTGCCGTCCGAGGATGCACCTCAGGTATGCTGGTACCAAAGAATACCTCAGATTCCCAGGCAACATCGATCTTGCCGTCTTTGATCAGCTGTGGTCCGCCACCAAGAATATCGCCATCGTCCCAGTAACGCGCAAAACGACGGGATGGTCTCTCCCCAGGTGATCCTTCGGCATTGGGAATCGGTACCGACCACTGGAACAACGAATCATTGTGACGCGAGATCCAGCCGATGCGGACACTGTCGCTGAATCCAATGGCGGCGCGATTCACGGGAAAACTCGATTCACCACGAATGACGGAAGGTGTAGGCGCCTGGATCAGTTCACCATCGATCCGTAAGACGCCGACATGATTTGCCGGATCAAGATCCATGCGGAAATATCCGCCATTTATGACGACAGCTGCTCCGGTCTGCTGATAGAGATCAGCAATCGTCTCGCGGCGGTCGACATCATCAGAGATGATCACCTCTGTGCTGATCTCATCACGGCGTTCCTCAACACGGATGTACCAGGCTTTCAATTTGGGATCATCGAGCTCAGCGTGATGTACATCGATCCCCTCGGGTAACTGCCTGTTGAGCGAATCGATGGGCATCCAGTTCAGGACCCATTGGGGGGCAGTTTTGCGATCATAGCCCTGCCTTGGTGCTGGATCACAGCCCACGATCAAAAGAAAAACGGATAGAAGTGCTGTAAATCTGGTCAATCTGTTCGATCTCCCCCCGTTGCTAAATGCTTTCTGCCAGACTGATTGATCAAGTATACGGCTAAAATAGATAATGTGCCACCCAGCAACGTGAAGATCTCCAGACGCTCCTTCAGCACGAGCATGCTGAAGAACATGGCACTCACTGGAACAGTAAAAATGAACGCACTGGCCTTGGTGGAACCCAGCCGGACCGTCGCGACAAAATAGACCGATGTGGCAAAAGCCATTGCTCCAAAGGAAATGGAGACCATGTTCCACCAGAATTTCTGATCCAGGGTGAAAACGACGAAGAGGTCAGCCGGTTTGACTAAAAACACAGACAACAGGGCAGCGACGACGTAAACCCAGAAACTGAATACCAGGCTGGACATGTGCGTTCGGGTACGCGAGGATACGAGTGTCAGGAAGGCCCAGGAACCCGCACAGGCTAAAAAGTATATGTTGCCGCTGCGCCACAGGCCCTCCCAGCCATGCACCCAGACCTGTAGGATCAGCGTTCCGCCGATGAGGCCCAGGATTACACCGATCAACTCAGCGCGACCGGGACGGTGTCCACTGACCATGGCCACCAGGATGAATGTCAGGACCGGATTCAGTGTCGTAACCAGTACTCCACCAACCCCCGCTGATCCGATACGTGTTCCGGTGAAATAGAAAACATTGTAAAGAGCGATGAGTACCCCGCCACTCAACACTGCCAGGAGAGCTGAACGGTCCAGCCGAAGCGATTGACGTCGATAGAGCAGGAATGGCAGCATGGCGAGCGAAGAGATGAAGAAGCGCCAGAACATGAGTAGTGAAGCTGGCAATTCATAATCGCCCAACAGCTTTCCGTTGGTCCAGGAAAGACCCCACAGGCACATGGCCAGGATCATCGCGAGATATAGCAGCCAGTTGTTTTTCATCGTCCCAAAGCTCACTTCAGCTCAGACACGAGCATCAATATGATGGATTTACCAACCAATCCAAGCTCAGATTACTGGTGGTGGTACAAGGGTAAATCCACCACGCCGGGATTTCTGCAGGCCCCTCAATAGAAAGGGCCCTCCAGGGAGGGCCCTTTATCCGGTCCTTATTGATTATCAGTCTTCGACTGCGATGTAGCGTGGATATTCCGGCCGGTACATATTTTTTCGTACGTGTGTGAGGATATCAACTGGCTCGGGCTCACTGGCCAGACCCTCATCGTATGCCAGCCTGCAGACGGCAGCGGCTATTGCGCAGGAGATCTGCCTGATCTTGGTCAGATCGGGGTACACCGTGCCGGTCTCCAATTCCTCGTCGGTAACCATGTGAGCCAGTGTCTTGGCTGCCGTGAAGAACATGCTGTCGGTGACTTTGGTAGCCCCACAAATGGCGGCTCCAAGACCAACTCCCGGGAAAATGAACATGTTATTGCCCTGTCCCGGCACATAGATCTTGCCCTCCAGACGGACGGGATCAAAAGGACTTCCGCTGGCAAAGATAGCCTCGCCGGCGGTCCAGGTATAGGCCTGCTCAGCGGTGCATTCTGATTTCGTCGTTGGATTGGACAGTGCGAATACGATGGGTTTCTCACAATGTTTGTGCATTGTCTTGACCACATCCTCGGTGAAGGTCTGCGGTTGCCCGCTCACACCGACCAGGATGGTGGGTTTAACCTGTTTTGTAACTTCCAACAGGCCCTCGATGCTCTTCTCATCCCTGGCATATGGTATCTTATGGTCCTGAAGTTTCCCCTTGCGCTTAGTCGTAACCAGCCCCTTTGAATCTAGCAGCCAGAAGCGTTTACGGGCCTCTTCAAGAGAAATCCCGCTCTCCTCCACCATTCCGGCGCAGATCATGTCAGCTATACCGACAGCCGCTGATCCGGCTCCATAGAAAATGATACGCTGATCTGCCAGCTTCTCCCCCTTGGCTCGCAACGCTCCAAGCAATCCGGCAAGTGCAACGGCTCCGGTTCCCTGAATATCGTCATTAAAACAAAGGACTTCGTCGCGGTACTTGTTCAGCAGTGGGAAGGCCTTGTCATTGGTGAAATCTTCCCATTGGATCAACACTTTGGGCCAGCGGGCTACTGCAGCTTTTACAAATTCATCAACGAATTCATAAAACTCATCACCATGGACCCGACGCTGATTGATCCCCAGATAGAGCGGATCATTCAGCAGATCTTCATTGTCTGTGCCGACGTCGATGAGGATCGGCAGTGTCTTGCATGGATACAGCCCGGCTCCAGCTACGTACAGCGCCAGTTTACCAATGGGTATGCCCATTCCATTCGCACCCAGATCTCCTAGACCCAGGATCCTGCTGCCATCAGAGACCACAATGATGTCAACGACGTCCTCGGGCCAATTCTCCAGCACTTCAGCCACTCTGCCCTTCTCATGCAGACTGAGATACATGCCGCGGTTCTTGCGGTAGATATGTCCGAACTGTTGACAAGCAAATCCGACGACAGGGGTGTAGACTATGGGCGTCATTTCCATGAGGTTCTCCATGAGAACCTTGTAGTACAGGGTTTCGTTGCGGTCATGCAGAGCGGCAAGGAAAATGAACTTCTCCATGGGATCTGTCTTACGTCGGTAGTTTTCCATTACCCGCTGCACCTGGGTATCCATGTCACCCACGTGTGGTGGGACCAATCCCCGCAAACCGAGAGCATCGCGCTCTTCAAGTGTGAATACCGTGCCCTTGTTCAGCAAGGGATCGTTCAGAACGTCAACACCACGGTCATAAACCCGCAATGGTTCATCCGCACCATTCACCTGGTAACATTTTTTCCTGGTAAGGGCCATTATCCCCTCCTTACATAAAAATTGCAGATCAGAAATATTACATCATCATGAATCATCATTTACTAAGCGTGAAACTAGCAAAAATGGTGCTACTCTGGCAGCATTCTTGCAAATAATTGGCTGTTCGTAAACGAATTATATGCTGATTGAAATGCGTATTGTAATTAGAAACTGGAGGATTCTGTGACACCTAAAAATCGTTGGTTCATTGTATTGGGTGCCATTCTTATTCAACTCGCGCTGGGGGCGATCTATGCCTGGTCTGTGTTCACACCATCGCTGGTTGCAGCGGAATGGTCAAAAGCCGAAACCCAGGCCGTCTTCTCGGTTGGCTTGTTCTTTTTCGCCGTTGTAATGGTCATCGCCGGCAGGCTCATGCCTAAATTCGGACCGCGCAAGATCGCCATGAGCGGTGGGATCGTCCTTGGCTTAGGCTATTTGCTGGCCGGTCTCTTCGGTGGCACCAGTTTCATCAAGATCCTGATCACTATCGGCGTCATCGGTGGATCGGGTATCGGTCTGGCTTACGTGGTTCCTATCGCTGTGGGTATGCGCTGGTTCCCTGATAAAAAAGGCCTGATCACTGGGCTGGCTGTTGCTGGATTTGGTTTTGGCGCCACACTCTGGGTCAAACTGGCCGGTAACTGGGGGAATCTCCTGGAGAGTTATGGCTTGAACATGACTTTCACCATATATGGCATTGTATTCTTCCTCATGGTCGTGATCGGTGGTATCTGGATGAACTTTCCACCTCAGGGCTGGAAACCTGAAGGTTACAATCCCGAAACCGATGGAGCCGCGGCAACTGCCACAGGCAGCGGTGAGGATTTCAATAGCAAAGAGATGCTGAAGACACCCCAGTTCCATTTCATATCTGCAACATTCGCTTTTGGTGCCAGTGCAGGCTTGATGAGTATCGGCCTGATGAAGCTCTTCCCCATGGTAGCCCTTACTGCCCGCGGTATCGATACGTCTTCCGCAAGCGCTATAGCCGGTACGGCCATGGCCATCTTCTTTGCCCTGGCAAACGGTATCGGTCGGATCGCCTGGGGAGCTATCAGTGACAAGCTGGGTCGTAAGCGTTCAGTCATGATCATGATGGTCGCGCAGGGCATCGTGGTGATCCTGTTCCAGTGGATGGCCGCCTACCCGGCCCTGCTCTATCTGGGTGCTACACTCATCGGTTTCAATTTTGGTGGAAATTTCGCCCTGTTCCCCACCATGACGGCAGATACCTGGGGCACCAAATATGTCGGACAGAACTATGGCTGGATCTTCCTGGCCTATGGCTTTGGCGGGATCCTTGGTCCCATCATGGGTGGTTGGCTTGGTGATATGGGTAACTTCCCGCTGGCTTTTACCATCTGTGGTATTCTCTGTCTCATCGCAGCAGGTATCATCTCACAGATCAAACCACCATCAAAACCGGCTGTGATCCCATCCTAGAACATCTGTAGGAATGAAAAAAGGGGCTGTCGGCAGCCCCTTTTTTTTATGCAGGAAAGCCAGGGAGCTACTTCAGGATCCTCCCTGCCATACCTGTATCCCGAATATCAGTCAATTCCACTGGTTGGATGGTATTCAATAATGATTCTGTGCCGCCAGTTACATGCACACGCAGGTAGTTGTCCGTATGTCCAACCAAGTGCCCATCCTTCATTTGTTCGAACAGAACTGGGCGAACGCAGCTGAGGTTCTTTTCAGCAAAGGCGTGCCATTTTTTTGCCCCCAGGATCGTGAGCATCCGATTGCGCTCCTTCTTAACCGCCATCGGGATATCATCTCCGAATTTCTCAGCTTCGGTATTGGGCCTCTCAGAATAAGTAAAAACATGGAGGTATGAGATCTCAAGTTCATTGATGAACCGATAGGTTATGAGGAAATCATCCTCGCTCTCACCCGGAAAACCAACAATAACGTCTGCTCCGATCCCCGCATCCGGCAGGAACGATCTTATACGCTCCACGCGGTCCCTGTAGGTTGCCGATTGATACCGTCGCTGCATGTCCGCCAGAACCCTGTCGTTGCCGGATTGCAGGGGAACATGGAAATGAGGCAGGAAGCTGCGGGACTCGGCCACAAATCCGATGATCTCGTCGCTTAAGAGATTTGGTTCGATACTGGAAATCCGATAGCGTTTGATGCCCCCCACACTGTCCAGGTCCCTGAGCAGACGCATCAGATCCTGGTCATTGTCATGACCGAATTCACCTACGTTGACGCCTGTAAGAACGATCTCCTGGACACCAGCCTCCGCTGCTTCTTCAGCTGATACCAGGATATGGGCAGCCTCATCACTCCTGCTGCCTCCCCTGGCCAGAGGGATCGTACAATAGGTACAGGGGTAATCACAGCCGTCCTGTATTTTCAGATAGGTCCTGGTCCTATCCCCCAATGAATAAGCCGGGACGAAATCGAGATCGAGCTCTTCCTTAACCTCAAAAACCGTTGAATCATCATCCTCACGGATAAATTCAGCCAACCTGAATTTCTCAGCACTTCCCAGGATGTATTCAGCACCGATCTGATCCCGGATCCATTCAGGTTTCAGCTGGGCATAGCAACCCACTGCTGCAATTCTTGCATCTGGCGACCGACGTCGTATCCGATTCACCAGTTTGCGAAAATCGCGGTCAGCGTTTTCCGTAACCGTGCAGGTATTGATGACATACAGATCTGCAACACTCATGAAATCAACCGTATCAAATCCGGCGTGTTCCATGTTACGGCTGATCGTGGATGTTTCAGCAAAGTTCAATTTGCATCCCAGCGTATGATATGCCACGGTCTTGATGGCCCTGTTCATGGGGCATATAATAGTGGCAGGTGGCAGGTTTAAAAGCCCATTTTGAACGTGAATAATGCTAAAGGGCTTTGAAATAAAGGACCCCATTTTATCTTGTTTTTTCAACATGTTTAGGAGAGAAATCCCTCATGAGTGATCTTCCCTTTTTCCGAACCTGGTTACCCTTCCTTTATCTCTACATCGCCGGTGGTATCATCTTCTTTGGCGGTGTCCTGTTCATCTTCAAAGCAAAATCCATTAACATTAGTCGAAAGATCCACAAGCAGTGGTTCTTCGTCCTTCTCTTCGGCTACTTCTATTACCTCGCCCTGCATGGTATTCTCACCCTAGCAGCGCTTTATCTCTAGGAGGCAGACATGGAATCAACCATTCAGACCTCCCCCGTTTTCTGGATCATCATTGTCGGTTACTTCACATTGATCCTGGGCTTTGGCAGTTACTTTTCACGATACAATAAGACCACTACAGATTTCTTCTTCAGTGGCCGACGTTTCTCCTGGTGGCTCATCACCATGTCCATCGTCGCCACCGGTGTGGGTTCCCACTCCTTCCTGAAATACTCAGCCAAGGCTTTCGAACATGGATTCTCCTCAACCATGACCTATATGAACGACTGGTTCTTCATGCCCTTCTTCCTGTTTGGCTGGCTACCGATCGTCTATTACACAAAAATCAGATCCATCCCCGATTACTTTGAACGCCGCTTTAACCGGAATGTCCGCATCCTGGCAACCATCGCCCTGTTGGGCTACATGATCGGCTATATCGCCATTGGCTTTCTCACCATGGGGAAAACCCTGGAGCCCATCCTGGGTTGGGACGTCTACACGATTGTCTGGGTAGTAGCTGTAGTCGCGGGAATCTATATCACCTTCGGAGGTCAGACGGCGGTCATCTTCACCGATCTGGCCCAGGGTTTCATACTCATTTTCGGTGGTGTCCTGGTGTTCATCATGGGCATCAATTATCTCGGCGGTTTCGATATATTCTGGAACGCGCTGCCTGTGGAGTTCAAGCTGCCGCTGGCCCATTTCAACGAACCGTCAAATTTCAATTTCGTTGGCATATTCTGGCAGGATGGAGTTGCTGGTTCTGTCGGTTTCCTGTTCATGAACCAGGGACTGATCATGCGTTTCATGGCAACAAAATCAGTGAATGAGGGACGGAAGGCAGCTGCATTCAATGTGTTGTTTCTCCTACCCATCTCAACCGTCGTGGTCAGTAACGCCGGCTGGGTTGGCAAAGCCATCAGTGTGGTTACACCGGAGAAGTGGAATGCTGCTACCGAACTAGACCACGTCTTTACGACAGTGGCCAGTCTCATTACCGGATCCGAGATCCTGTTTGCCTTTCTCATTGCCGCTGTTGCGGCAGCCTTGATGTCAACAGTTGATACGCTGATCAATGCGGTGGCCGCAGTTTTCATCAATGACGTCTACCGACCCATTGTCAAGAACAGGAAGGATAAGCATTACCTCCGTGCTGCGATGTGGGTATCAGCTGGCGCAACAGTGCTTGGCGCTATTTCAGTCACCTTCTTTGACAAGTTCCCAACCCTTTATGAAGCACATGGATTTTTCCACAGCACCATGACCCCTCCCCTGGTCATCGCCATATTCCTGGGCATATTCTGGAAGCGTTATACGGCGAAGGCTGCCATCGCGACATTTATCGTCGGTGCCATTCTAATGTGGCTGGGTGCAAAGTTTCCGGGTACCCTCATTGCACCCTTTGATCACGGCATTGAAATGGATCCTGAGCACCCCTACTCCTATATACGGGCTCTGTATAACACACTTGCCTGTCTCGGAGCAGGAGTGGTGGTCGGATTACTCACCAAGCCGGGCAAGGAAGAAGCACTGGATGGCCTTACTGCCTGGTCCCTGGATCGGGCCCGGGAGATCTTCAAAGGCAGTAAGCCCAATGATCGTCCCGGCACCAAGCCCCAGGTTGACTGGAAGGTGATGGAGATGGAGACCGAGTGCGTACGCTTCTCACAGGCACAGATGGATGAGATGGCAGCAGAAGTGGGCGACCTCGTGTATGTTTGCGACAAACGGAAATGGCTGGGTGGTTTGAAATCCGTGCATTCAGTGTATGGTGAACCCCATGAAGAAGAGGGCATCGTCTATCTCACCGAAACCCTGGCTGGCGCCGGTATGTTCCAGGAGGACAAGCCCCTGATCGCTGAAAAGGAGATGTAGAGCTGGAATGAACACCGTATTCAGGCAGGCTCAACTCCGAAATGCTATTCTCATAATCCTGGCAACATGCTCGCTAACCTGGGCACAGACAGAGCAGTACTGCGTTGCATTCTGGAATGTTGAGAACCTCTTCGATCTTCAGGATGACCCCTTCAGGAACGATGATGACTTCACCGACAGTGGGCGCTATGCATGGACTCAGGAGCGTCTTGATCTGAAGTACGATCGCCTCTCACAGGTTATGAATGATATCAATGGACGCCGGGGTGCAGATATCATGGGCTTATGCGAGGTGGAGAATCTTCCGGTGCTGGAGCCGCTGCTGGCGACATATCTGGATCGGCCATATGCCGTTGTCCACAAGGATTCACCGGATGAGCGCGGCATCGATTGTGCGCTGCTCTATGACAAAACCCGCTTTGTTCTGGTACATGCCAAGTTTCATCCCGTCCTGCTTCCAGGTGATGACCATACACGCGATATCCTCGAAGCGGAACTCAGTCTGGGGACGCAACCGAACAAACGTCTCTTCGTATTCGTTAATCATTGGCCCTCACGCTGGGGGGGCCGGGTACAGACTGATCCCAAGCGACGCATGGCCGCAGAAGTGCTAAGGCAGCGCGTAGATGAGATCCTCACCAAGTGGCCGAAAGCTGATATCGTGATCATGGGCGATCTGAATGACCATCCTGACGACGCTTCTGTTCACGATGTATTGCTGGCGCGTGCCCCTGAATCCGAATCACTCCCGGGAATGTTGATTAACACGACCTGGGATATCCACCTCGATCCTCAGACCGGTACCTATATGTACCGTGGTGATTGGGGCGTACTTGATCAGATGATCATATCACAGGGCATGCTTGACGAAAAACGGTTCCATTGGGTAGAGGGTTCCACCACGGTATTCAAACCAGGATATCTTCGGCAAAAGGATGGTGAGTACCAGGGTTGGCCCTGGAGGATGTATGCCGGAGGTAACTATCTGGGCGGTTATTCCGACCATCTTCCAGTTTACTGTCTACTCACAATATTCTAACCCGGAAAGGCAAACATACTGCCCAAGATGAACATTCTCTTCTGTGCCGCTGAAGCAACTCCGTTCTCAAAGGCCGGTGGTCTGGCTGATGTCGCAGGTGCTCTACCTAAAGCACTCGTCGCAGCAGGTCATGACTGTACGGTCATCACCCCTTACTATCGCACGGTTAAAAAAGGCAGCTACCCCAGTGAGAGCACTGGCATCTCGGGATCTATGCTAGTTGGAGATCGCCTGATCTCCTATGACCTGCTGGAATGGCACGACGACACCCCGGGTGCACCACGATTTCTGTTCCTCCGGGCTGATGACTTTTTCGATCGTGAGGGCATCTACACTGATGATTCCGGGGAGGGTTACAGCGATAATAATAAACGATACATTTATTACCAGATGGTCATCGCAGACCTCCTGCGCAATGGATTGCTGAAATGCGATGTACTGCATTGCAATGACCATCACACCGCCTTGCTCCCAGTACTCTTAAGCTCACTGAAAAAGCCGATCCCGACACTGCTCACGGTCCATAGCTTTATCTACCAGGGGCAATTCTCCCTGGATGAGGCGGAGCTGCTCCCCGCTGATGTTCAAGACCTCCTGACACTTGAGAGCAAGGGGGACCATTACAATGCCCTGAAAGAAGGCGTACGGCAAGCCAGTCACGTGAATACGGTTAGTCCCGGTTATGCCGATGAACTGCTCGATGGACTCTGGATCGAGCCATCCTTTGCCGGTATCCTACGGGAAAGGGGCGATGCATTTAATGGGATCCTGAACGGTATTGACACACCGTACTGGAACCCCGCTACAGATCCGTACCTGTCAAACCATTACAACGCCGAAGCCCTGGATGGTAAATCCGTGATCAAGCAAGCCTTGCAGGAGAAATGCGGACTTGCTCAGCGCACGGACGCACCCCTCTTCGGCAGCATCTCCCGCCTTGTGGAGAACAAGGGCTTCAATCTGATCATTGAGGTGGTGCCGGAGTTCGTTGAGATAGGTGTGCAGTTCGTCTTCCTGGGAAGCGGTGACAGGAAGATCCGGGACGCTCTCAATGATCTGGCCCGGCGCTTTCCCCAACAGGTTTCCTTCAACGAAGGTTATAATGAGCCATTGGCCCATGAGATCGAAGCGGGAGCGGATATGTTTCTCATGCCGTCCCAGATCGAACCTTGCGGCTTGAACCAGATGTACAGTCTTCGTTACGGCACCATACCTATCGTCTACAGGACTGGTGGACTTATCGATACAGTTGAGGACTGGGACGGTTCCAATGGAACCGGTTTTCTTTTCACCGATTATGATGATGAAGCCCTGGCCAAGGCAATGGTGAGGGCTATTGACCTTTTCGTGGAACCGGAATCATGGAAAAAGATCGTTGTACAGGCCATGCAACAGGATAATTCCTGGGCTCGTATCGCCCGGGAGTATGTTGCGATCTACACTAAAATCACAGGGGGATCCGATGCCGACTAAGCAGAAACTCGGTGCAATCATTCTTGGAGGTGGCCGTGGTGAGCGATTGGCTCCACTGACCTCACTCCGGGCTAAACCCGCCGTCCAGATCGGCGGGAAATACCGTCTCATCGATGTCCCCATAAGCAACTGTATCAATTCCGGTATCAATCAGATACATGTACTCACCCAGTTCAACACTACGTCTCTTCACCGTCACATCCACCACACCTATCAGTTTGATATTTACTCCGGTGGTACGATCGAGATCCTGGCTGCACACCAGACCATCAAACACAAGGACTGGTTCCAGGGGACCGCCGATGCGGTGCGCTCCTATTGGGATCGATTTGAGAACATGCCGGCCTCACACTACATCATACTGGCAGGCGATCACCTGTATAAAATGGATTATGATGAATTCTTCAAGACCCATCTCGAAAGCGGGGCCGATCTAACCGTTGCGGTAAAACCAATGCCACAGGATACAGCTTCTCAATTGGGAGTCCTTAAAACAGACTCGGACGATAAGATCGTGCGGTTCGTAGAAAAACCGGAAGATCCCGGGTTGATTGCCGAGTTGAGTGAGACCGGTAGTGGGGGTGACCAGGTCCTTGCTTCCATGGGTATCTATATCTTCCGTAAGGAAATATTACGACAGGTGCTAGAGATGGAAGGGAACGACTTCGGCAAGAACATCATCCCACAGTCCATCGATAACCATCACACCGGTGCATTCCGCTTTCGTGGTTACTGGGAAGACATCGGTACCATCAAGACCTTCTTCAATGCCAACATCGCCCTCACGCACAGTCATTCGGAATTCTCATTCTATGAGAAGGAAAGACCCATCTACACCCGGCAGCGGTTCCTGCCTGGCAGTGAGATCCTCAATGCGCAGATCCATGACAGCATCATCTGTGAAGGCAGCAAGATAGAGCAATCCAATATCAAGGATTCTATCCTGGGCATCCGGAGTATCGTCGGTGAGAATGTCGAATTGGACGAGACCTACTTCATGGGAGCTGATTTCTATGAGAACCTGACACCAGCCCCCTTTGTCCCTGTAGGGATCGGTTCGAATTCGATCCTGAAGCGCTGTATCGTAGACAAGAATGCCCGTATCGGCAAGAATGTCAAACTGACCAATGAACGTCAGGTGGACTACGAGGAGGGTGAGTTCTACACCATCAAGGACGGGATCATCATCCTGTCCAAGAATGCAGTGGTTCCGGACGGTACTGTCCTTTAGGATCAGCAATAAAAAAAGGGGCTCGACGAGCCCCTTTTCATTTTCTATCAGGATGCGGTTCACATATTGGAAATAAGTGCATCGCCAAATTCTGAACATTTCACCTCTTGGGCACCTTCCATAAGCCTGGCGAAATCGTAGGTCACGATCCTCTGCGAGATGGTGCGGTCCATGGCCTGGATGATGAGGTCGGCAGCCTCACGCCAGCCAAGGTGTTGCAGCATCAGTACACCCGAGAGAATGACAGAGCCTGGATTGACCTTGTCCAGGTTCGCATACTTGGGAGCGGTTCCATGTGTCGCTTCGAAAATGGCATG
The DNA here is from genome assembly GCA_964454335.1 of uncultured Lentisphaeria bacterium. Lineage (GTDB taxonomy): Bacteria > Fidelibacterota > UBA8477 > UBA8477 > JABMPR01 > CAYVVT01. The sequence goes on from CAYVVT010000016.1 coordinate 14,849, forward strand.
ACCTGTTCGGTAATTGATATTCGCTCCGGGTGCAATACCGATACCGCCTACCTGAGCAGCCAGGGCATCTGACAGGTAATCCCCATTCAGATTCATGGTGGCCACCACGTCGAACTCCTTCGCCCGGGTGAGTACCTGCTGAAGGGTAATATCTGCGATAGTGTCCTTGATCATCAGCTTCTCACGCCACTGACCGTTCCCGTGGCTGGGCATCAACTCAAGGGCGGTCTCTACCTCTGCATTGAGCTCAGTCTGTTTGTCTGGTGCCATCATGTCGTATCCCGGTTCGACGGCCCGTGCATTATCCTCTACGGATAGATCTGCATCGCGATCCTTGTTGTCTATGATCCAGGATTCACGCTGGGTAACAACTTCATTGCGGTACTTTCCAACTGCGGTTTTATATCCCCAGTTCTTGAATGCACCCTCGGTAAACTTCATGATGTTGCCCTTGTGCACCATGGTCACTGATCTGCGTCCTTCACTGAGTGAGTACTCGATGGCGGCTTCTATCAGTCTACTGGTGCCTTCTTCTGATATGGGCTTGATGCCGATCCCTGAAGTGTTGGGGAACCGGATCTTGTCCACGCCCATTTCGGTCTTAAGAAAATCGAGGACCTTTTTTACATCCTCGCTCCCGGATTCCCATTCTACTCCAGCATAAATATCCTCGGTATTTTCCCGAAAGATCACCATATCCACATCTGCAGGTTTCACAACCGGGGAAGGAACACCCTGGAAGTAGCGAACGGGTCGCAGGCACACGTACAGGTCAAGGATCTGCCTGAGGGCTACGTTCAATGATCGAATACCACCGCCAATGGGTGTTGTCAGGGGTCCTTTGATCCCCACGAGATATTCCCGAAAGGCCGCGATGGTATCTTCAGGCAGCCACTCACCGTATTTCTTGAAGGCCTTCTCCCCTGCATATACCTCAAACCATTGGATCTTACGCTGGCCTGAAAAGGCTTTCTCCACTGCGGCATCCAATACTCGAACGGATGAACGCCAGATATCCGGACCTGTACCGTCACCTTCAATAAAGGGCAGGACAGGATTGTCCGGGACCGTCAGGACGCCGTTGATGTTTCTGATCTTCTCGCCGTTTTGGGGTGCTTGTAAATTCTTGAACATGATTGGACCACCTATTTTGGATCTTTTGATGAATTATCTGAAGCCTTGGAAGCTTTGCTCCCCGCATTGGTTTTGGATTGATCCTTGGATTGCGAGTTGTTCTTCTTCGCATAATCCGTAATGTAGAAACCAGAACCTTTGAAGATCAGTCCACTCCCCCCGCTGAGCAATCGACGAACCTGACCGGAACAGTTCAGGCAGACATCCAGGGGGGCATCTGACATCTTCTGGAAATGTTCAAAGCGGTGTCCGCATTCGATGCACTCATAGTCGTAGGTGGGCATGAATTCCGAATTCTCCTGTTACTGGTCCACTCCGAACTTCTTCTTTAGTATCTCCGCGACATAAGGCGTTACAAATGGGGTGACATCACCGCCAAAGCTTGCCACTTCACGGACAATGGTGGAATTCAGATACGTGTAATCCTCATGCGGCATGAGAAATACCTGTACAAAATCCGGGTACAGCGTGCGGTTTACCAACGCCATCTGAAACTCGAATTCAAAATCGGACATGGCTCGCAGACCACGGATCATGGCCCGGGCATCCTTTGAACGTGCATAGTCCACGATGAGGCCATCGAAGAACTCCACGGTGACATCAGGCAGATGATCCGTCGAATTGCGGATCATATCCATTCTTTCGTCGACATCGAACAATGGTTCCTTGCCGATATTCCGTCCAACTGCAACAATGACTTCCTCGAAGATGGTGGCCGCTCGCTCGATAATGTCCATGTGGCCCTTGGTGATGGGATCGAACGTACCGGGATAGATGGCTAAACGATTCTTCATTTCTGGTCTGCCTTATAAATCTGAATACGGGTTTCTGCAACCAGTTTTTCCTTGAACAGGACCAAACCTGGATAATTTAGATCGGATTCGCTTCTACGATCACATTCATATACAAAAATACCTTCGGATACGAGCTTATCCTGTACAAATGCGAGAATCTCAGTTGCGATGTGCTTTGTATAGGGTGGATCGGCCAGGATCAGATCAAACTCGCCCTGGATACGCCGCAGGGCACCAGGGAGCTTGCCGCTCAGGAGCCTAACCTGATCTGCCGCATCATGCTCCTGAATCCAGCGTTTCTGCTTCTGGATATATTGACGATCCATATCGACAGAGATCAGAGTTATTGCGCCACGACTGAGGGCTTCAAAGCCAAGCGCACCGGTGCCACTGTAGAGATCTAGAACCTCGAATCCTTCAACACTGCCAAGGGTGTCGAACAGAATGGTTCTGGCCCTGTCCGTTGTCGGTCTGACGCTTCCTGTTTTTAGCTTGGGAAGTGGATGTCCTTTCCACTCTCCCGCCACTATTCTTGTCATGAATTATATTGGATCAGGCGGATATTCAGTGTGAGGGTGAAGGTGTTGTCCTGCTTATTTAACTCGATGTCCTCGAGGATGTAGTTCACGTTTGCCGTGGACCAACCTGCGAGAATACGCTTCATATTGCTGGCGCTACCCTGGAAAACGAGTGTTGCAGGGTTGTCGCGTAAACCTTTCTCCATATCCGTGTTGATCGAAACAAGGTAGGCATCATAGGGATGTGCCAGAACATCGAATACACCAAGGAGATCTCTCTGGTCGACCATGAAACTGCTCACGGGTCGCATGACCAGTTCGATGGGAGATGTGAGATAGCCACCGGAGATGTTCAGTTCACCCATTGCAAACTCCTGCAAGACGTCTGCAATGGCTGCATGTACCGCTTCACCTTCTTCGGTAAGGATCTCGAGAGAGTTGCGGGATATTTTAAAGCTGTTGATGTTCTCAGCAACCAGGGGAAAGTCCAGGCTACGGTCCAAAAGCAGCAGGAGAGATTGGTTATGCAGCAGTTCTACATCCTGGTCGGAGAGTTCAATTGAGGGCTGAACAGGGATCTGTTCGGGCACCGGTTCAGGATCGGGTTCCGTAATGGCCTCAGTGATCTCCACTTCAATTGCCTCTGCACTGGTATCAACCACTTCTGCCGCCATTTCAATTGACTGAGATGTAGTAACCGCGGTATCGATCTCGCCCGTGCTGACCTGCTGCAGTGAATCCTTGAGCGCAGCAATGGATTCCGTCACCGGCATCAGGGCGTTGAATTCCTGCTCAGAGAGTGTTGTAGGCGGCTTGACCACAGGTTCAATTTCGGTTTGCTCAATGATGGCTACCGGTTTGTGCAGCGGGCGGGCCGTAGGCAGGGATATACCAATTTTTGCATTTGTCCAGCGTATGAGCGGATCGAGGTATCCGTTGCCGTAAACAAAGTAGGTGAACGCAGCGATTGCGACAAAGATGATGATGGCAACAAGCGCTGGATCCCTGGTACGCGTCTTCGCTTTCTCGGCTGGCTTTGGTACCTGTAGAGGAGTCTCTTCTGATCCTTCCGCATCTTCAGTGCCTGGTTCAGGCTCCTCCGGCAGGGCGCTCTCCTTGGCAATAGACTTATGCCTGCGGGCCAGAGTTTCAGCAATGCGCTCATCCTCTGTCTGTGTGCTCACTTCGGCCAGGGGCGCAGCCTCTGTTTTCACAAAGGGTGTGGATTTAAGGAGACCCTTTTCGTTTAGCAGATCAATCCGCATTGAAACGGTCCCTGATCTCTGCTCCCAGAACACCTAACGGTACAGCAAGACTGTCAGGTGATACATTTTCAGGATCTCTAAACTTAAAGTATCGCTTTAGATCTAATGCAGTAATATACTTATTTTTCAATAAGTTTTCTTCTATACTTCTTTCACCATCTGTAGTAAAAAGGAACAGCTTTGCCACCTTGGGATTGGTAGCTGTGGGATCCTGCAAGGCACGCCGCAGGAACTCCGTAATCGATTCCACCAGTTTTGAATCGCCGCGCACACGCTCCAACAGCATGTGGTAATCCCATGATACTGCGATATCGAAGACTGCCTGGATATCCTGACCCTGATAGACGCGACAGCGCAGCATATGCTTCCGGTTCTCGACAACGACAATGCGCTCCGGTGTAGGGATCTCACCGGTGAAGCTCAACAGATCTCCAATGGCTTCGATATCCAGCAGGACCCGATCGATGGTCAGGTCGGAGGGTGCCAGGATCTTTTCGATCCAGGGTATGAATCCGTGGGGACGTGCCATGGTAAGATAGAGATTATAATCCGCACCGCGCTCCACGGGTTGGTGGATCAGGTCAAATTGAGTACCGGCCTTGTCCAGCATCTCGGAGGCTCGCCACTGAAGAAATTTCTCCAGGTCCTTCTGGGTCAGCACCTCATCTACCCTATGGAAGATTAACGGGAACCACGAACTGTCGGTGATGATGTGTGCGCTGTTGTCAGGGAATTCGGTTGAGTTCCGTATCTTGGCAATAGTATCTGCCAGATACTTTCGAATTTCAGGATCATCCGCTACACTGGGATGCATCCCCTCTTTCAGCTCAATGCTCCCTGTGCTTTCAACAAAGGGCTCACCCTGGTAATTAACCAGTTGAGCATAACTCACACATTCGTCAGTCAGATATATGGCCAGCATGAAACCCCACCACCGGGAAGGTTAATCCTTCCAGCTTGGTTCTCCATCAACTATCCTGCCATGACTCGAATCCACCTGGGTGAAGAACAAATACCGATTCGTCTTGATCTCCCCGATAATAGGTGATTCCACAGTCAGGTTCACATTGTTCCGAATGGTGACCCGGTATGGCAGGCCTGTAACAGTACAATAATTGAAGTCTTCTATATAGTCAAATGAGGATACCAGCGGTACTTTAGTGTATTTCTTGGCAACTAAGGTGTCCACCCAGCCTCCGAATGAATCCTTCTCGGCCAGGAAGGGTTTCTCTTCTGTACCTACCACATATTCGGGTGAGATCACATTAAGGGAATCTACGACGATGCTGTCCGTAACCTCGAATTCTCCCAGGATCCGATTCACAGATTCAGCGAGACTGTCGCGGTTGAATGTGACGATATACTGATCGCCGTGCATGAAGGCTTTCTCGGCTAAACTGGTATCAGCTTTTTCACGGATATTGATATCACGCACAGAGTCAGCATCTTCAAAGCGATAGGCTTGATTTGCGCTTTCTGTCTGGTAAATGAAGATCAGAGAATCCCATTCCTCAATGGGCGTAGTGACTATGAATCCCCGTTCCCACACACCGGTGAATGTGCTGTCGTCAACCTGGACCACAGTATCACGGTAGGTCACGAAGGTGCTGTCATAAAGCATCAGGTATTCTTCCGGCACGAAAATTCGCATCGTATCCGACATGAACTCAATAACCTGCTCCCCGCTGAATTCCAGGCTGTCGATACCGGCCAGTTCCTCCGCTCGCAGGACGACGGCATTTGCATAGGTGTGTACATTGTTGAACTCACCGGTAAGCAGTTCATATAGCGCCATGTTCATGTTGTCGTAATGACGCAGGTAGCTCTCTTTGACATTCACGTAGAATGTGTCAGTCGCAACCTTGACTACCTGCCATTCCATGAATTCTCCTCTGGACTGCAGGGTATCTGCTACGAATTCCACAACTTCCACAGCTGCCGTATCCCAACTCAGATCGCTAAGATTCGCGTTCAGTTTGAAATAGGCGTTCTCACGGCTGATCTTGTTATGGAAGTCGGGTATGTTGCGGTGGACATTAATGGTGAAAACCGATTCTGAGATATCCAGGGAGGCATGTATGGAATCTGCAATATCAGGATTGGCCACCAGCGAATCCATAGCGATCCCGATGATCATCTCGGCAATATCCGCACTGGGTTCACTGTAACCGGTAAGGGCGGTATAAATACTGTTACGGAATGCATTCTTCGCCAATTCCATCTCATCTACATTGACCTCGACCAGGATGATGGCTGCCACTTGCTCAGGTTCCATGGATACCGGCTCAGCAGCTATTTCCAATTCTGCTGAATCGGTGGGCATCTCAGGTTCAACAACTTCAGCCATGGTATCCATTGCTGCTGAATCGGTGACGCTCTCTTCTATGGATTCTTCCACGGATTCATCCGCGTACTCTTCCAGATCATCTGATTCAGCGCTCATCTCATCCATCACTTCGGCGGGATCTTCGAGGGTGGTGTCGGCTGCAGGCGTATACCAGTAAGTGAATTCGAACTGTTCAGGGCTCACTTCAGACGTATCTGAGATAGCCAGGAATGTATCCAGAGCGACAGCATACAGCGTATCTCCGTGCTGCATGGAATCCACGGGTGAAATACTGAGGTTCTTCTTGAATTTGAGCAGTTCCTTCTGCTTGCGTTTCTCATAATCGAAAGGAATGATGAAATCGATGGTCACCTGTTCGGTATATATGCCGGTAAAATCTATACGGCCGGAAAGCATGGGATCCTTCTCAATACTGTCCAGAACAGCATCAACCAGCGGATTAGCAAAATCGGCATAAGGCGTAAAACTTCCGGTGAGGGCATTGAACATCAGGGTTTTAATATTCTGGTAGATGATGTCGTAGCGATCAGGTACGGTGAAACTGATAGAGGTCAGGCTGTCCAGCTCGATGGTCTGCGGACCGGTATATCCACCCGCTTCATATAATGTGGCGATGGTATCCAGCAGAACGCTGATCTGTTCCGGTGGCATGTAGTGATTCGGGCTGAGTTCGGCGAGGAGTTCCTGATGTGCTTTAAGGTAGGCCTCCTTATAGGCTTCAGTGTAATTCACGTCAACTGATCTTCCGGGAACGATGTAATTCTGGTAACCTGCATAAGTGAAGTTCGTATCCTCAGCGGCCAGGCGAACACTGTCCCGCACATCATTCACCATGTCATGCAGGAGGTCCAGGTCATTGGTGTAGGATCTGGACAGGATGTAAAACAGCTTTTCAGCCTGTGTGATGGAATTCATCCGATAGCGCGCATCATCGCGTAAAGCGACTTCATCATCCCAGACGGTTTTGGGAAAATAGATCACGCTGATAAAAAGCAGGATCAATACTCCAATGATTATCGTATTCGTCCGATGGTTGGAGAAAAAATCTTTAGCCACGAGTCCTCCTCATTACTCAGTAGAGATAATACCCTCTATACGGGCAAACAATTTATCACCGATTCCCTTCACGGCAGTAATTTCTTTTACCTCAGTGAAGGGACCGACAGTATCACGGTACGCAATGATGCGCTGTGCCAGGCCAGGACCAATACCAGGTAATTGTTCCAATTCACTTACCGAAGCCAGGTTGATATTGATAAGTCCAGAATGTGATTGGACTTTCTCTTCCGGATTGAATTCACGATGGGGCTCTGTACCCTGTTGCCTGCCATCAGAACCTGCATAATAAACGCCGGCATTGATCTGCCGGGCAATTGAATCGAAGGCAGCAGCCTCGATCTGGGATCTGCTTACCTGTAAATCATTTTCAACTCTTCGATTTCTCACCAGACGAGCCATCGATCCAAGGACCAAAGTGACCGCCAAAAACAGGATCACCGCTCGTTCTTGATTTGTGAAATTTAGCACATTTCACCCATCATCATAGCAGCGATTTTATTTTTCGAAACACACCCCTGCCCCGTTTCCCGGAGCTGTAGTGATCAGCCAGTTTACGGTAAAGATCTTTCTCGGTTTTATCCAGTTTCTCTGGTGTTCGTACCTGGATCTTGACCATTTGATCTCCCACCATGTTACTGTTCAGATGGGGTATGCCCTTGCCTCGAAGCCTCAGGATTTTGCCTGACTGTACACCAGCCGGGATCTTCAGGTTGACCTTCCCGGTAAGTGTGGGGATCTCCATCTCCGTTCCCGAGACAGCCAGTGGTACAGAGATCTCCACCTCCATAAAAACGTCGTCGCTATCCCGGATGAACAGCTCGTGCTCACTTTCTTCGATGAGTACGATCAAGTCACCACTGGCACCACCCCGTGGAGCACTGTTGCCCTCACCGCGCAGGGTGAGATAATTCCCGGTGGTAACTCCTGGAGGGATCTTGGTGGAGATCAGTGACTCCGTCCGGCTCCGGCCGTCACCTCGGCAGGTGCGGCAGGGTTGGCGGATGATCTCACCTGTACCCTCGCAGTTCGGACAGGGTTGTACATTTACGAATTGTCCAAACATGGATCGGGCTACCTGTTGTACCTCACCTGCGCCGTGACAAACATGGCAGGTGGTCTTGCCGGTACCGGCCTCGGCCCCTGTTCCGTCACAATCCTTGCATGTCTCGTATCTCTGCACCTTGATCTTCTTGGTAATCCCGGTGGCGATTTCCTCCAGGCTTAATTTCAATTTGATCTTGAGATCTGAGCCTCGACGGCTACCCCGACCTCCCCGACCGCGTCCAGCACCGAATATGTCACCAAAACCACCCATGCCCCCAAATCCTTCCATGAAGATCCGAAGTGCATCGGACAGATCGAAATCCATGCCCCCGGCTCCACCAAAGCCCTGTGCGAAGGGCGAACCCCCGCCACTCATCCCGGCGTGTCCGAATTGGTCGTATTGAGCTCGTTTCTGTTCATCGTTGAGTACTGCATAAGCTTCAGCAGCCTCTTTGAACTTGGCCTCTGCTGTGGTGTCACCCGGATTCTTGTCCGGATGATATTTCATGGCGATCTTGCGATAAGCCTTCTTGAGCTCATCCTTGGATGCCTGCTTGTCGACACCCAGAACTTCGTAATAATCTCGTTTGGACATGTTTACTCGCTGACCACGACCTTGGCAGGTCGCAGAATACGGTCACCTGAGCGATAGCCACACTCAAAAACCTCGATGACGATACCTGACTCCACCTCTTCTTCAGCACGCATGGCCATGGCTTCATGCATCTCTGGATCAAATACTTCATTCAGCGGTTCGAACGCTTCCACGCCTGCGGTTTCCTTGAGGTATTTCTTCATTTGTTCGAATATGATCCGCATTCCTTCCGTGTGGGAATCATCGTCCTTATGCGCGTCCTCATAACGTGCGGAGCGACGCAGGTTGTCCACCAGGGGGAACAGTTCCGCCAGCAGTCTGTCGCGGGCGTAGGTCAGTGCCCGGTCAGCCTCACGCTCACGGCGTTTCTTGGCGTTCTCATATTCAGCGACGACCCGCTTCATACGGTCTTCAGCTTCAGCCTGTTTCCCGGTGGCATCAAGCAGGGCAACTTCAAGATCGGCAATGTCCTGCTCAAGTTTCTTGATCCGCTTCGCTGCCGCCTTGTCGGTCTTTGTGGTTGTATTGCCTTTTGCTTTGCTTTTAGTAGTCGACTTGGTTTTGGTCTTTGAGGTTTTGGCGGTAGCGCTCATCTATTGAAAGTTTCCTTTAGCTTTTTCCCGATCACGCTTGAGGTGAAGGTGGCGAGGCCGGCAATACGTTCATAGGCCATCCGTGTGGGACCCAGGATATGGATGGCGCCTTCGCAATTCTCTCCCTGGTAGCGGATCGATACCACCGACATTCCGGCGATGATATCATTTCCGATCTCGCTGCCCACAAGAATAGAGGGGTGAGCTTCACTGCTTGGTGGTGGCAACACTCTGCCCAGGTGACGATTCTCAAGAGCCTCCAACAAAGGCTCCAGCTGGCTGGCAGCCTGGAACTCAGGATAGTGTAGCAGCTGATGGGAACCGTAATAGAGATACTCTGCAGACTCATTTCCGGCCAGTGCCAGTTCCAGTTGCTTTACAGCCTTGTAAAGCACACTGTCCTGCCTGTTATCATATGTTTCCGTCCTGGTCCGGTTGTTGAATTCCTCAATGGGCATGCCTGCAAATCGATCATTCAGGATATTTTCAGTTTCACGCAGCATTGTGCGTGAGATCCGGGTGTCCAGTCTCAGTGTCAGCGTTTTAACCTGGGCCAGGGACAGGTTGATGATGAGCAGTATCGTATCGTGGTCCACCTCGTGCAGGGCAACAGATTCGATACGTGTTGCGACCTCCTGGGGCATGCTGATCAGGACCAGTGCCTGGGCCATATCCCCCAGGAAGTGACTAGTACTCTGGATGAGCAGATCGAGATCCTGGGCGAATTGCTGGATCTCCCGCACATAGTTCCGTTGGACATCCTCGCCAGGTATCTGGGTTTCCATAAGGTTGTGCACGAAATACCGATAACCCAGTTCTGAGGGGATCCGTCCTGCGCTGGTATGCGGCTGGAAGAGTAATCCTTCCTGGGACAGTCGATTCAACTCGTTGCGTAGTGTGGCACCTCGAACGGAGAATTTATCCATGTTGACAAGGTGTGAAGCGGCCACAGGAGTGCCGGAATCAACATACTCCCGCACAACCCATTTAAGTACGCGTTTTGAACGATCGGCAAGCTGCCCTCTATGCATAGATCCTGAGCCTTTCATGGCCTGCAATAATAAATTTGGACCTATAGCAAATCAAGGTCTAAATCCCTGTAATCCTTGGTATATAAGGAATTCAGCGCTATACGATATAGCGCAACAATCGGCGGACAGCACGCAGGCTACCCATGGCTGCGATGAGAATACCCAGCAACAGTATCCCGGCTACCAGTCCGGGGAATTCCAGCAACCTTCCTGAAAGGGTCAACCCCAGTAATCGGATGGCCGACTCTTCGATCCCGTGAATGATACCGATTGCGAACAGACCACCCACAAGGCCCTGTATGCCCCCCTCCACAAAGAAAGGCGCCTTTATCAAGGTATCGGAAGCGCCTAGCAAACGAATGGTCTCAATGACCTCAAATCTGGCCAGGATCATCAGCCGGATGGTGTTCGAGGTGAGGAATACGGTTACCACGATCAGGACGAATAGGACAGCACCAGCCATGATATAGACCAGTCGCAGGATGGTCTGAAGTCTCTCGAATATGTCCATGCGGAACACCACTTCATCAACACCGGGCAAACGTCGAACATCCCGCACAAAACGATCTATATGGAATTGCGTGCGGTATTCGGTCTCAAAGCGAACCCGCAGCGAAGCCGGCAGTGGATTATCATCCAGGATGTTCATGATATCCTCACCAAACTCCTCCTTGAAGATCAGCGCGGCATCATCCTTGGTGAGAAAGTCAATATCCGCGATGCCGGGAAGATCGGTGGCGATCTGGGCAGCCGAGGTGATCTCGTCGTCGGTGGCATTCCCTTCAAAAAAGACCTCAGCATCAAATTCAGCCTGTAATCCGTGCAGATAGGCCAGAACATTGTCCACCCCCAGTACTCCGATCCCTATCAGGCTCATGGTCAGGGTGATGGTCATGACGGAGATCGTGAAGGGTAGTTTGGCCCTGGTGAGCCCTGCAATTCCCTCGCTGAAGATGAAGCCCAGGCTCATGAGTCCATCTCCCCTACCATACGGCCGTCATCCACCCTGAGAGTGCGGGCAGGTTCCATCTTCACCAGATCCATATCGTGGGTCGCCATGAGTACGGCAGTTCCCTTTTCGTTGATCCTCCAGATGAGCTTGATGATCTCTGCGGTAATATCGGCATCGAGGTTCCCGGTCGGCTCATCCGCTAACAGGATCAGGGGATTTTTGATCAGTGCTCTGGCAATAGCAACCCGCTGTTGCTCCCCACCGGATAGTTCATCGGGGTACTGGTTCAGACGATCCTTCAGACCCACCTCCTGGGCAGCCTTGCGGACCCGGGTGTGAATATCTCCCTGTCGACGTCCTGCGATCTGCAGTGGCAGCGCAATATTTGAGTACACGTCCCGATCCTTCAACAGACGATAATCCTGGAAGATCATACCGATACGCCGTCTCAGTTGAGGTATCTTGCGCCGCGGGATCTCACTAGCCTTGTATTTTCCCACAGTGACCTCACCGCGATTGGGGAACAGGTCCATATAGATCATCTTGAGTATGGAGGACTTCCCCGAGCCGGAAGCTCCTACGAGATATACGAACTCACCCTTTTCAACGCTGAAATTCAAGTCCCGAATTGCTGTACCGCTCTCGAATTGAACAGTTACGTTACGGAAATCTATCATGCGGATCTCCGCAGGATCAGCAGGATCCTCTCCGTATCCGGTCCTACCTCACCCAAGGTATCATTGTCCAGGATATCCCATTCGCTAAAAGGGCCCCGATCACAGGCGGTCTGTATCTCTTCAAGATCATAGGCCCGCTGCCGGTGCAGCTCGACCTCAGCCTCACCGGAATCCGAATAGAGATTGAAGGAGGTCTCTGCGATCCGAGTATGCGAATCGTAACCAGTGATCCGCTCATAGCTTCCCTGCTCATCGGCAAACAGTTCATGGTATCCGCGAAAGTGCCGCTGACACAGGATCGGTGTTGCCACATCGCAAATGACAATGCCTTCGGGTTTCAGGAGTGAGTGGGTATTCAACATGAAATCATGGATCTCTGATGGTTCCAGGAGATAATTTAAACCATCGTGTACATTAAGTACAACGTCGAAGCCTGAAACCGCCTGCCACTGACGCATGTCTCCCTGGAACAGCTGCAAGGTGATACCTGCAGTTTCCGCTTTATTCCGGGCGCGTTCAACCATCTCAGGACTCAGGTCCACCGCATGCAGCGAATAACCCCTCTCCACCAGTCTGATGGCCATTGAAGCGGTTCCGCATGAGATGTCGAGCCAGTTGTTGCCAGATGAATGATCCGCTGCTACCTCGATGATCAGGTCCACCCATTCATCGTAGTCTATATAGTCCATGAGATGATCATAGTGCCGAGCCAGGCGCTCATATGGTTCGACCGCTCGTCGAACCGGGGGACTCAAGATTGCCCTCCAAAGGTCAGGAACAGGTAAACGTAGAAGCCGACATAACCCGTGACCAGAACGGTGCCGGTCAGACGACCGATGCGGTGCCGCAACCCCAGAGGTATCAGTACGAATCCGAACAGCAGCATGATGATGTACTGGACGTGAGGAAAGTATTCGATGCTCTGTCCATCGACGATCCGGGTTTCGAGGACGTTCAACGGTTTGATAAGGCCGACACCGCCCATGATGAACAGGATATTGAAAATATTGCTACCGACGATGTTGCCCACGGAGATCTCATTCTGCTTTCGGAAGGCTGCCACGAGGCTTGTGGCCAGTTCGGGTAAACTGGTTCCCACCGCCACGATGGTAAGACCGATGATCAACTTGGGTACGCCGAACTCATCAGCGATCCAGACGGCTGATTCCACGAACAGCCAGGCGCCGGTTGACAATGCTACACTGCCCATGAACACCCAGAAGATATTGACGGCAATCGTACCAAACTCTTCATCGATCTCCTCAGTTGGGGCCTCATCCGGATGCTGGTACAGGTAGTAGATATAGCCCATCAGCATCAGGATCATTATCAGACCTTCCCAGCGCTGGACCTCACCGTTCAATGAGAACGCATAAAGTGCCAGACCACAGAACAGTAGAAAGAACAATTGCTTGTATACTGTGCTGAAATGGATGGTTATGGGAAAGATCAAGCCGCTGAGACCGAGGATTAGCCCGACATTGGTAACGTTGCTGCCGATGATATTGCCGATGGCTATGGTTGCAGAATCCTTCCAGACATTCGCGATCAGGCTGACGACGAATTCCGGCATTGAGGTACCAAAAGCGACGATGGTCAAGCCCACCACCATTGGTTTTACCCCGAATATGCGTGCCAGATGGGAGCCGCCCCGCACCAGCCAGTCAGCACCGTAGAAAAGCATCAGAACACTTGCGACAATCAAGCCGCCGTTTCCGGCCAGTCCGATGTTATCAAGCAAGCTGCTCATCACTTGATCCCATACAGTTTATGCTCAAGGATATACTCATAGATGATGGCCGGTATGTAAAAACTCGTCATGCGGCCTTCATGGAATCGCTTGCGGATATCCGTACTGGAGATCTCGATCCTGGGAAGATTAAGGAAATCCACTTTGGTGAGTAGATCCTGGGGGATCTCCGAGCGTTCGAAACGCGGTCTGCGGGCAACGATGACCCTGGATTCATCGAGAATGGCCTGCCAGTCTTTCCATTCCTTGAACTCAGCAAGGGAATCACTGCCGATAAGGATGTGCAGATCGTCACGTTCCAGCCCATATTGCCGCTTGACTTGACGTACTGTGTCAATGGTATATGAAACCCCACCACGGTTGATCTCGATCTCAGAGATCTCGAAAGCCGGATTATCCTTCACACAGAGTTCAAGCATCTCCAGGCGGTGCTGAATAGTGGACACTGGTAATTCTGTTTGCTTATGTGGTGGGATGAAGGCCGGGATGAAGATGATCTTACTTAAATCCAGTTCTTCCCGGATAGCCTCGGCAATGATGAAGTGAGCATTGTGTGGCGGGTCAAAGGTCCCACCAAAGAGGCACATTTTCAAATGAGTGTGACCTTAGTCTTGGGCAGAGTCGATCTCGTCCTGGATCTTACGTTTTAGCGCCTGGACCTGCAGTTGCTCCTTTTCCTTCAATTCCGACAATCGACCTTCATATGCTTCGATCATATCCAGCGACTCCTGGAGATCTCCACGTCTGAAGATGCTCTCTGCTTTGGCAAATTGCGCCAGGAGAGCGTAATCAGTGTCGTGATAGTCCTCAATGACTGAATTAAAATATAAAATGGCAGACTCATATTCACCCATTGTGTTATAGAGTTTGCCTGACTCGTATATCTTTCTGCCGAGCTTATTGCGAATCTCCTGGATGTAGGCGTCTGCCTGCTCGCGATGCTCACTTTGTGGGTATATATCTATGAATTCGTAGAGATAACGCAGCGCTTTATCCGTGTTTGATTTCTCGAGACGAAAATCCGGAGAGAGCTCGTAATACGCTTCCGTCTTGCGCCACAATGCGTCCTCCACCAGTTCAGAATTCGGCATGCGGGTGAGCAGGCGGTCATACTCACTGATGGCCAGCAGGAACTCGTCACGCATGAAGTGGCTTTCAGCAAGATAGTATTGGGCGTCATCCGCCAGAGGACCACCGGGATCATTATAGATGATGAACGTGAAGGCTTCCTCTGCCTTGATCCAGTTCTTCTTCTCGAAGTATTCCAGTCCCTGATCGAAAGCGCCCTGAATATCGGCAGCACTCAGATCCTGGGATGAACTGGCACAATTGATCAGCAGGCCAGCGGCCAGCAGGGTTATGATCAATAGGATTTGGGAGCGAAATCGCGGCATTAGAATCGAACCTCCAGATTGATACTCGGTCCCGACAGGACCGGATTAATATAGACAAGACCTGACATATTTGCGCCTTTGAATGTGGTTACTGAAGTCCCTGCAGCGGCTTCCAGCGCGCTGAGGATATGGTTTGCCATCAGAAGTTGCAGGGCGACTCGTGATTGGCGATAGGATTTATTTGAGGACGAACGCATCTGAACATACTCATACATGTTCGGTGTGTACTCCCAGTCGGTTGGCGTGATATAGCTCTGGCTGAAATCATCCCAGCCACATATGAATTCCGGGTATTTACCGATATTCTCGTAATAGTGGTGATCGCGGTATGGTAAGGGAGTACCATCAATGACGCTATAGGGCATTTCATGCGTACGGATGAAGCGGCCGTTGCAGGCCACATCACCATCCGGATCGGTGCCGTTGGCGATCCAGGCCAGAAAACTCCAGTGCTCATCAGCATAGTCTTTATAATCCGCTTCCATCTGCTCACCATCCGTGTACAGGATACGATACCCGGAAATCGCGGCGATCTCTGCAGCGATGAATGATCCGGCACGGATATAATGGCCCTCACTGATCTGTCCCCACCCGGGCAGGATCAGGGATTTGAAAAAATTCCTTATCTTCGCAGCCCTCAGATCATCCGGGTTTGCGGCTGGCTCACTTGCGATTACAAGCGTCATGAGCAGGAAGAACGTGGACAAGCGACGCAGCATCATGGATCATTCCTATTCAAAAGTAAAGAGCAGGCGCCAGTAATAACGCCACTCCCGACCATATTCATACGCTCCGCTGAACTCAGTGTTCACTGTGATATCATCGAGACCGTAGTAGGCCCCGAACTCCATGGCCGTTGGGAAGGCATACCACGAGAACCAGTTCACACGCAGATCCAGACCGACATCCTTGATCCATTGCGACCTGCCGAGATCATCATTCAATAGTGCTTGCACTCCCTGCCCTCGGAGATCCGATAGCTCCTCCCCGCTGGGCCCGGTCCACGCCGAACCGACCTGGGCGTGCAGTCCGAGATAGGCATCCCTGAGGGTCAGCTGCGCCATGCGTTTATAGGAATTCCTGAAGAGTGGGAAGCGCAGGGTGGTCGTATTGACGATCTTGCGGGTACCCTTAAGACTGTAAAAGGGATAGCCCCGCAGTCCAGGCAGGCCTCCGGCGAAATCCCAGAAAAAGTCATCGATATCGTTCCTGTCGATGAAGCTCAGATCCAATCGATTGGAGATCACCACTGGTGCGTCAAACGGTAACAACTGACCATAGAAACCGGATAGATCCGTACGGAAATAATGGTATTTCTCGAAAATGGATCCCCAACTATCGGTATCCTCCTGAAAACCAAAGCCGGTGAGAAAACTGTGGTAGTTATCCCTTAACTTTGCCCTGACCCAGAATCCCGAGGGATTGATGCCCCGCTCCTGACGCAGTGCCGTCCGATTCTGCTCCCAGGTAAGACCCCAGTCCCAACCTTGATAATAGGTATAGCTAATTCCACCAAGCTGGACCGTCCCCAACAGATGCTCTTCGATCGTCGTTCGATAGGTCCCGGCGCTGATGTCGAGCCGAACCTGGTTGAATTTTGGCACGATCATATCCAGGGCCAAGACGCCCTGTGTGAGCTCGAATTTCAGATCGCTGAGCGATTTGTAGGTTCCATCAAAATAACTCAGGGAATCCGACGTATTCCGCACCATACGATATATTTCGGCCGAAAGCGTGGGCAGGAAACCATGATATTCCGCCAGCAGGAAGATGTCCCGATCCTTATTGGGAGCTACTCCAAAGCTGCCCAACACCAGGTAGTTGTTCAGGATCTCGTTACTGAAGAAATAGAATCCGGGTTTGATGATGGTGGTATTCTTGAGGCGATCGAACTCCACCTGTATCCGGGGTACCAGGAACATGGGACCATACTGTAAGATGTAATCGTCCGCATGTTTGCGTCCATCGTGACGATCCCACTCCAGGGGCAGTATCCGCGCCAGGTAATCCTCCCGGACCTCGGTCCCTGCATCCAGACGGTCCTCCCAGCGCAGGCGGGCAATGTTATAACCCAGACTGTCATAAAGTGAATAATACAGCCATTCTCCGGCTGGTTCGGGCTGAAAGGCGCCACCATTCACATGGGTGATACGGCGTTCCAGCTCCTTGTTCAGACAGAATTCATAGAGATTGAATACGCCGTTGCGATCATCGCTATAGACAAGTGTGCTGTCATCAAAGAATACCGGGTCCCGTTCATCCCAGATGTCCCAGCGTATGGGAATGATCGTACTGGATTCCAGGTCATAGGCACTGATATCGCGGTTATTCCCATCCGTATGATCGAAGACCAGGAAACGGCCGTCAGGCGACCAGTGGGTCGTGTAGACCTGAGTTCCGGGTGCAAAGTTTGAGAGCTGTTCGATGCTGTCAGGATATTGCGTATGGACGAGAGCAACATTATTGGTCCCATCCCGAAGATTGATATAGGCGATACGTGTTCCATCCGGAGAAAAGGTTGGGCACTTGACACGCTCACCCGTCGTAAGTCGGACCTCCTCTTTCAGACTATCCCGGTGGACGAAGAACAGATCCGCGAAACGCGAACCGGAGAGCAACAGTGCACAGCGCTCACATGTCGAATTCGAGGAGATCTCATGGTGGTGGTCCGCCAGGGAGTTCGTTCGCGATTCAGGGATACCGCCATCATAATATTCTTTGCGCGCGAACACCAGATGCTGTCCTTCGGGATGCCAGTCAAATCCTTCGGCACTGGGGATGAGCTCCTCTTTTTCGCCACTACTGTCAGCGATCCAGAGGGCTGTCCGGGACATATAGGTCTGTTTGGCACTGGAGATAAAGCCCAGGGACCGGTCATTCTCATTCCAGCGAGGATAGTAATTGGCGGCACCCTCCCGCTGTACCAGATCCACCGTGGTTGTCTCCGCGTCGGCTGGATACATGCTCTGGTAACGTTGTGTGAGTGACAACTGCCAATCCCGATAAAGCGCCTGCGGATCCAATCCGGTCACCTTCTCCATGGCATTATAGAATGAGTAGGATCCAAAGTTCTGGATCTCATCCGTAATCCTTTTGACCACATCAGGTCCGAACCTGCTGGCCAGGTAGCTGACAAATGCGAATCCCTGGTTGTAGACACTCTCATTACCGATGCCCACCTTGCCAAAACCATCCATCTCATTGAAGCTAAGCAGTTCCCCGTGGTAAACCCGGTCACGCACGATCATATCCCGGATGGCATCCCACCAGTCGAAGCGACTGGATTCGGACTGGTATTGAGCAATCCCTTCCGCCCACCACATGGGCACCGCCACGGAAGGCAGTGGATAGGCCATCAGACCGTTGGGATAACCATACAGGACGTCTTCCCTGCG
Organism: uncultured Lentisphaeria bacterium; assembly: GCA_964454335.1. Classification (GTDB taxonomy): domain Bacteria; phylum Fidelibacterota; class UBA8477; order UBA8477; family JABMPR01; genus CAYVVT01. The sequence continues at coordinate 33,397 of CAYVVT010000016.1, forward strand.
CTCCGGTTCGTACTCGATGATCTGGAAATACCCGGCGGGTACATTCCCGGGAAACTTGCGGGAAGCCCGCAGACTGATGATGTGGGTGAATTCATGGGTGATGACATCCCTGAGCCAGTAATGTGAGCCGCGCAGCGAATAATCCAGCGGCATGGCCCAGATCTCCATCTTGTTGTCGTAATAGTAGGCTGCCCCATTGGCGAAGTCGTCGGTATCCCTGATGATGAGGTGCGTCTTATTCTCAGGTTCGTAGTCATACAAGCTTGTGATGGAAGGATATATCTCGTCAGCAATGTGCAACGCCTCATTCGCGGTCCATTCCGTTCCCTGATGGTAATGGACGATGAAGTGCTCACCTTCCATGGTTTTCCATACGAGCTCAGGATGGTTGTAGCCGAACTGGGCCAGGATTCTAGCGAAACTGAGCAGGATCAGGGTAATGGTGGCCAGCGAGCGCAAAATCGTCTCTACTTCTGAACAGCGATCTTGATAATGGTGCTCTCCTCCCGGCCATCCGCCTTCGCCGAGACATTCACCAGATAAATTCCATTTGAGACATCACTCACATCCCATTCCCACTCCTGATAGGTATTCTGCTCAGTGACTTCGAGCTCCACCATCTCGACAAGATATCCCGCCAGGCTGAAGATCTCGATCTTCCAGCTTTGGGCCACGCCGATGTTGGAACGTATGACCGTTTGATCATTGTATACAGGATTCGGATAGTTGAAGGTCTCACGCTTGCTGATGAGGTAGAAGGGCTGTGAATCCGGATCATGATCAAGCTCAACAATCCGATTCTGGCCCGCAGCCCCTCTGGAATTCGCCCAGGTCAGTTGTGGAACGCTTACATCACTCGGGGCATATCGGATGATGGAACCTTCATCGAAAATCAGTGTACTCCACCGGTTGTAGCTTGCCGATTCCGGCGGGAAGAACAGATCCCGGTCACTGACTGCAGCCTGCGAGGAAGGTCGAATTGATATGCGGTCGGGTAATGCGCCCTCATGGATTAGAGTACCATTCAGTTCGAAGAGTTGAAATCCTTTCTGACCTCTGATCCAGAGGCTTGGGAGTCCCATCGAATCGAATTGTCCCAGAAGCGGATTACTGGTGAGACCGTCGTGGTAGACCGGCATGTCGGGTAACGGGATCCCCTGGCGATTCAATATCAGCCAGCGGTCATCATATATGGCAAGGATCTCAGCCTCACCATCCTGGTCTGGATCCACAGGTAGAAAATAGCGCGGCAGCAGAATATCGATATGGTCTGAACCACCGCTGAGGTCCTTCAGGATCAGGCCCCCATCCGGAGCTGCGTACAGGATCGAATACTGTCCGACATCCTCCCCATCGTTCCTGATCAGGATTGGTGGCTGGGAATCTGGAGCAAGATCGATCTCTGAGCCGTCCGGAAGAATCAGTGTCTGGTCATCGGCCAGGATCCTTCCCGTGGGGATCGATTCGTAGAGGTTGATCTGAGTCGGACGCCCCTCGAGCTGTGTGAGTGAGCCATTGTATTCATTCAGCAGAATGATCCTTCCAGAATCACTAAACGAGGAATACAGCAATGAATCCTGTCCTTCACGTCTGAACATGGCCACGGTACCACCCCTGCTGTCCACGATCTCGCTGGACGTTTCGAGATCGAGAAATCTCAGGCCACCACCATGCTGTGTCATCAACCAGGGGTATTCAAAATGGATCTCCGGTCCGATGGTGTCCTGCAGAAGATCGCTCCAGGCAAATCCTTCACCAGATGAGCGGATCAATCCTGATCTGTCCTGTTCAAACGGCAGCAACGAATCCTCTCGTGTGGCCCAGATGATCAGATTGGCCGTCAGATCAAGCTGTTGAAATCCAAGTATAGAGTCGATCCCGGCAGGATTGAGGTAACGGCTGAGCCCATGAACGAAACTCATGACTGAACCGGGAGCTGAGATATCCGTGATCCAGATATTGGATGACAGCCCTGTATTCGCGTCCGTATTGGGATGCGTGTTGGGAGTGAATCGGATCAGGCTGTCACCAATGACCGGTTCACCACGGTTCATGTGGAACCAGCCTTCGTTCCCGGCGAACCAGGGATCGAACCACCATCCGGTTTCAAGATAATCCGCAAACAGCAGTTGGGTCTCGTAGCCCAGATCCTGTGCGCCGTCTGCCTCCTCGAGGTCCACCAGTCGGACCGGACCGCCGTTGGGATTGGTCTCCGTAAACTCTGCTGATTCATCGATGTGCCAGATGAGCAGTCCGTTTCCCGGTATACCGGCATCAAGTTCATCAACAGCCATCACCACGCCACTGGATCCAACGATCACCGAAACAGTGTCCTGGGCCAGTGAATCGATCCACAATACGTAACCCGGTGCATCAACCAGATTGCGCTGACGGTTCTCTACCAGGAAGTATTCGTTGCTGGCTATATCGATGCGGATGGGTGACGCCCCGGTTTCAAGACGTACTGTATCTCCAATGGTCGCCAACTCGTAGGAATCCCAACCCATCAGGATCCTAGTGTATGGATTCGGTAAGGTGGGAACAACCCCATGCCAGTTATTCGAACCCTGGTCCATCAGTCCAAATCCGCCGATACGGCTTCTACCCTCCTCAGTATCGTACATGGGTGGCAGGCCCAGATGGAATCCGAGCATCAATGCCATGGTGCCATTCAATGCCACCTGATAGAAACAGGGATCCGTTGCATCTTCAAATAATGTGCTGGTCTCTGGATACTGCATGAAATTCTGTGATTCAGGGAGGATGATGGCATGATCCAGGATCCCTTCATCTGTGGTGATCTGGCCATATTCAGCGAAATCATCCTCGTTGAGATAGGCAGAGGGGATATTCCCGGGTGTGGGATCCAGGACGAAGGCGAAATCACCTCCCATACCGGCATGCACGACGATGACGGTGTTATAGGCTGAGAAGTCGACATCGTCATCCGCCAGCAGTACGGCATCACGTACCAGATCGATGAGTTTCCGGGTTTCGTCGAATTCTTCCAGGTATGGATGGTAGAAGAGCATGGCATGATCGAGTTGATAGGCAGCGCCGCTCGCCGGGAAGATGCCTGAGGCTGCCAAATCCACTGTGACACGACCTCCGCTTACCCTTTCCCAGTAATTTCCGGCAGCCACCAGATGATCATTGAAGAATTGAACGTTGTGGGGCGGTGGGTCGAGGAACCATTCTTCACAGATGATGTCACTGGAGCCCAATCCCAGGAAGCGTCCATCCCCTGCTGTGGCCGGGGAATCATCCTGCTCGAATTCCACCCTTATCAGAGCAATTGACAGATCGGTCATTCCAAGTGCAGACATGCTTGAACACAGGACAAGGATTGCAGAGAGGAGGAGCTTGATGCGCGGTTTTACCGGCCGAGTATGACGGCAGGACGATACATTCAACTTATTTCGCCAGGCTTGATACAAGCAAGCAACCTCAATGCACCAGAATGTTCAGGGAAATAAATAGAGTTGGTAGAGTTCGTTCCCCACTCCCTAAAATTTCAGCAGGAGTGAAAACCGCATGGTATTGGCAAGCGGATGGTTCTCTTTTTCACTCGTATATCCGAAATCGAACCCATAATTGCCATAGCGAATACCAGCACCAACAGTGGGTGCGGCGATCTTTCCCTGCCGGTCGTAATAGAAACCAGCTCGGATGGCAAATAGATCATTATACCAGTACTCAACACCGACATTATGGACCAGGGTTTCCAGTTCCGCAGAGAATTTACGCTCATCTGCATTACCCACTTCAAGGTCGCCTACAGAATTGTAAAGTCCACCTTCGGTTGCGGTTGTGTCTGCAGCGTAGCCACCAATTTTACGATCACCATCCAGGTCGCGGTCGCCACCAAGATACCAATCATCGAGCCAGCTGGTGAAGAGTCCCTTATACCAGGGATCGGTATGAGCGATCTCCAGTTGTCCATCGCCGTTGTATTCACCCTCGACGACCTGACCCTGGATGATATAGGAAGTACCAACCTGGTCATAACCGCCAACAAATCCGTCACCGTCCCAGTCCATCGCCGGATAGGATCCCACCAGCAGTTTGTTCATGTCGTACACAAGATTGATCTTATTGAATTTGGAGTCGAATACCCGCAGGTTGAAGCCGGCCTTGAGGTTGGTAGGCATGGGATCGGCCTGATCTTCATCGTTGAATACCACTTTCGGTCCGAGATTGGACACCATGAGCCCGATATCCATGCGACCGCCAATGAGTGCGCGACGCAGGTAACCGAAGTCAAATCCAAAGTTGGTGGCAATGGGATTTGTTTCCTCCCCTTCCACCACGATACCCTTGTCTGCCAGATGCTGATGCAGGATCTTGAAATTGAAACCGACACTCGAATTTTCTCTGAGCAGGGTACTGTAGCTCAGGGCACCAGCCATGAAATAGGTTGTGAATTCCCCGAGTACATTCCCCTGAGAATCCGTCCAAATCTGTTGTCCGGCGTTCAAATAGATGATATGGGCACCAAATACGCCCAGGTTCTTCACCGGTACGCGCCCGGCGAGAAAATCGTAATACATGTCGTCAGCCAGACCTGGGAGCCAGTTGACATGCATCCCGGATATCTCATATCCTTCCTGGAAGCCGAGACCCGCTGGATTCCAATAGCTGGCATAGGAATCATTTGCCAGAGCGACCTGAGCCTCGCCCATACCGCCGGCTCGGGCTCCAGGTGAGATGAGGAGAAATAGTGCACTCTGGGCCTGGATCATTGCGGTCAGTACCAGGACACCAAGTGCAGTCTTCATCCAATTATTGCGTCTCATTCACTAATCTCCATCCTCACAAAAAAAACCGAATGGACCATGCATCATTCGGTGATAACCTAAAGAAAGTTCATCGCATGGTTCCGAGTTGTCATTCGAGCTTTCGCTCATCTAAAAAAACCGGTATCGATGTCTTTCTCTAGCTTCTCCTCATTTAATCGCGCGAATATAGCTGTGCACCTATGGTGAATCAACCGCAATTCATTGATAATAAATATCATCCGCGTGGTCCGTCCCTGCACTTTCTACGTTCGAATACTCACCAATGAACTGACGCACCAGCTCATTTTCCGAACGCTTCATCTCTTCCACGCTGCCCAGAAATGAAAAGTTCCCTTCATTCAGGAGGGCAATCTGGTCAGCAAGATAAAATCCGGTAGGGATGTCATGGGTTACAATGATGCTGGTCACTTCCAGGTCACGTTGCAGTTTCTTTATCAATTCCGAGATCTGCGCACTTGTGACCGGATCGAGTCCTGTAGTAGGCTCATCATAAAGGATGTATCGCGGATTCATGGCAACTGCTCGTGCAAGACCGACACGTTTGCGCATTCCCCCACTCAACTCAGCCGGGTACTTCTGGCCCACTTCTGTCAAGCCAACGAGCTCCAGACAGTGGGTGGTGATCTCATCGAGTTCCGCCTCGGTCATCCGGTTGAAGGTCCGCAAGCCGATACCGACATTATCTGCCACGTTCATGCTGTCAAACAGGGCTGCTGATTGGAAAAGCATGCCGAATTTCAGTCTCAGCACATCCATTTCCTGGTTCGTCAGGGTGTTGATATCGTGGTCATCGATGATGATCCTGCCTTCATCAGGAGCAAGCAGTCTCATGATGAGCTTGAGCAGCACACTTTTGCCCACACCGCTCTTCCCCATGACCACGACACTCTGTCCGTGGGGTATCTCCATCGATACACCATTCAGGACCACTTGTGATCCGAAGGCTTTGTGGATGTTCTCGATGGTGATCATAAGGGAAAATCAGGGATCAGATGTCGTCGAGCTCAGCTCTGAACTCGCGGACATCTTCAAATTTACGATAGACACTGGCGAACCGGACATATGCAATATCATCAAGGTCTTTGAGATGTTTCATGACGATCTCACCAATATCCTTAGCGTGGATCTCAGGTTGGCCCAGATCATTGATATCCATGATGATCTTTTCCACCGTGCTGTTCAGTTGTTCGAGTGAGATGGGACGCTTGCTGCAGGCAGTGGCCAGGCTCTTAAGTATCTTCTCGCGATCGAAGGGTTCACGGCGCTGGTCGCTCTTGATGACCAGAATTGGCTGTACTTCAACATATTCATAGGTGGTGAAGCGATAACTGCAACCTACGCATTCTCTTCGGCGTCTGATGGCACGACCGTCCTGCGTGTGCCTGGAATCAATGACGCGGGTATCACCCTGCTGGCAGCTCGGACAGTTCATCTTCTAATCCAGTTCTGTATATAATGGAAAGTCTTTGACCATTTCGGCTACCTTGGCGTTCACCGTAGCGAATATGGCTTCATCATCATGATTGGCGATGACCTTATCCATGAAGCCGGCCACCTCACGCATCTGGTCTTCCCCAAAACCCCTGGTGGTCAACGCTGCCGTACCGATCCTGATACCGCTGGTAATCAGGGGGCTGCGCTGGTCAAAGGGAACCATGTTCTTGTTCACCGTCATACCAGCCTCTTCCAGGATGCGCTCGGCCTTTTTACCGGAGATTCCCTTCTCGGTGAGATCGATGAGCAGCAGGTGGTTATCGGTACCACCCGAGATGAGGTTGAAACCATGCTCAACCAGCGCCTCTCCGAGCACTCGAGCATTCTTGATGACCTGCTGCGCATAGCTCTTGAAGCCAGGCTGCAGTGCTTCACCGAAGGCGACGGCTTTTGCTGCGATCACATGCATCAGTGGTCCACCCTGTATCCCGGGCATGACCATTCCATCGAGGAGTTCGCTCATAAGCTTCGTCCGACCACTTTTCGGGGCGACAATACCGAAGGGATTCTCAAAATCCTGGCCCATCAGGATCAACCCGCCACGAGGTCCCCGGAGGGTCTTATGGGTCGTTGAGGTGACCACATGGCAGTGAGGTAAGGGATCTGGATGCTCACCAGCTGCGATGAGACCGGCAGGGTGAGCAACATCGGCTACCAGGAACGCACCGACCTCGTCAGCGATCTCCCGGAACAGGGCAAAATCGTAGTGCCGCGGATAGGCACTTGCACCAGCCATAATGAGCTTGGGTTTGTGCTCAAGTGCTTTACGGCGGAGCTCATCATAATCGATGTGACCCGTATCCTGAGATACACCGTAGCTAACTACATTGTAAAATCTTCCGGAGAAATTCACCGGGCTGCCGTGAGTGAGATGACCCCCGTGTGACAGGTCCATACCCAGGACCGTATCCCCGGGTTTGATCAGTGTGAAATAGACAGCCATGTTGGCCTGAGAACCGGAATGAGGCTGTACATTTGCGTATTCTGCACCGAAAAGTTCCTTCACTCGATCCCGAGCGAGGTCTTCGGCCCGATCCACGGCGTCGCAGCCACCGTAATAGCGTTTCCCGGGATAGCCTTCAGCGTACTTATTTGTCATCACGGAACCGGCTGCTTCCAGAACGGCACGGCTGACAAAATTCTCCGAGGCGATGAGTTCCAGCGTTCCTGCTTCACGATCACGTTCCTGTAATATCGCCTGATAGATGGAAGGATCAGAATTCTTCAATATCTGCATAAGTCATTCCTCAGGTAGTGTATCAATTTTCTTCACCCGTCGGGCATGCCTGTCGCCGGTCCAATCGGTTTTCAACCAGACATCAACGATCTTTTCCATATCTTCCGGTGTCTGTGTCCGGGCACCCATGCAGAGGACGTTGGCATCGTTGTGTTCCCTGCTGAAAACTGCCAGTTCGACTGATGTACACAGTGCCGCGCGGACAGCATGATAACGATTGGCGGCCATACTCATTCCAAGTCCGGTACCGCATACGAGGATCCCACGATCGACATCGCCGGATTGCAATGCACGGGCTACTTTGGCGGCGAAATCAGGATAATCACAGGAATCGACAGAAAAACAGCCCAGATCCTGGGCATGATGCCCCTGATTCTCCAAATGCGGGATCAGCCATGCCTTGCTGTTGACGCCGGCATGGTCAAAACCCAACGCGATTTTCATAATGGTTCTGCGGCGCTTAGTCTTTTGGAGCCGTGACGCTGCGGTTCAGCCAGGTATAGCAATCTTTTTTGGGAGTAGCCTTGCCCTTAACGACGTAATCATCCTTGTTGAAGAACCAGTCACCTTTCTGTGGGATCCGGGCTTCTTCCATGAACTGGATCTTGGAAATTACCTTGCCGTAACCCATGTCCTTGGCTTTATAAAAATCTTCGTAAGCCATCATATAGACCAGTTTGTCATCGAAATCCGGGGCAGTCCCTGTGCAGGCAGTTGCAACCGCTTCATAGACTGCCGCGCGATTCGCATAGACGCGGCCATTGTTTGGATCCAGTTTAACGGCCTTATTCGACCAGCTCATGGCCGTCTTATACTGTCCATCCGAGATGTAGGCTTCCGTGATCTCATAGAACAGGTTCAGATCGTTGGGATCAACTTCGTTCAGTTTCACCAGCGTATTGATGAGTTTCTTGGTCTGTGCAGTTTCCTTGTATGCCTCAACCAGGTCCTTCATCACTCGGGTCAGTCCGGGAGAATTATTCAGAATGCCTTCGAGAACACCGATGGCTGAAGTTGTCTCGCCCCTCTCCCTGAGCACCCGGGCATAGTCCTGGGCGGCGGAGACGTTGGACGGATCCTTCTCGTATTTTGTCTTGAGGAATTCGATGGGATCAAGATCGAGGGCTTCGTAGGCCTGAAGCAGAATATTGCTGACATTCTCGTTGTCAGGCGTCTGTTCCAGGATCTTGCCGGCCAACTCGAGTACCTCTTCATAGCGATCCCAGGTCAGATAGTCCTCAAGCAGTTCTTCGGCAATGGACAGGTCCTCTGGAAACTGAGCGAACATCGCTTCCTTGGTGCTGATCACACCTTCATCATCATCCATCGTTTTAAGTGTGAATATCTTGCTTTCCCACAGATACCGGTAATCAGGAATCATACCTATACCCTCATCAAAATAGATGATGGCTGAATCCGGATGGCCCAGTTCGCGGTAGCAATTGGCCATGAATACGTATACATCGCGTGCCATTTCTTCGTCCACGCACATATAGTCGAAAAGGCGCTTGTAATTGGTCAGAGCATCAGCCCAGGCCTTGTTCTTATAATATTCAGTAGCAAAGCTCAGGTGCTTCATGCAATAGCGCATGTTAGCCTTGCGGATCGAATCGATCCTGGCCTTCTCGACGGCAGCGAGCTCTTCAGGTGTCGGCCCAGGTGGTACACAGGCCGATACGACCAGACCCATCAGCATGACGGTTACGATGATGATTGCGCTTATGCGTGCTCTCATTACAAGATCCCCTTACCTTCTCTTCACATTTCTGAACCATCGTTCATACAATTGTACACCGAACCGAAGTCTTGTTATCCATTCATCCGGATAATTGTCCACACTCGTCCGCTTGCCGATCTCGATGGCTGCATCTAATCTGCTACGACCCTCCAGCAGTGGAATACCAATTCCACCCGTTGCAAAATACTCATAAATCAACTGTTCAGAAACAGGAGTTAAATAAAAATTCCTGGTGTAGAAACCGCTGCGCAGTTCAACGCGTTCGGTCCAACGCCTCGAGGCAGGATCATAGGCCTCGCGGATCAGACCAAGTTGGAACTCGCCAATTGACGTTGCCGACCAGCCTTCCGGAACAGCGAAGAAATTTGCTTCAGCAAAAGACTCATCAGTAAAGATGGTCTGACTCAATCCCGCCATCACCAGCAGCCTTTCACGGTACTGATAGCTGATACCGGCACCCAGTTGAATTGGCCAGTCAGTGAGTTCTTCCGAAAAGCCGAGGTCGGAATCCGTACCCGCCAATTGCACCCTGCCATCGAAGACCGGTTTGTCCATAGGAATACCCACGGTGGCTCCCAACGCGATATCGGGTGTAAGCTGTGCCTGGATCCCCAGGTGGACGGCGCTGCCCAGAATATTCCCCTGGATACGGGTAATATCCTCATAACCGCCATCCACGACAGTACTGTCGTACTGGATCGTACTTTCGCGACGATAATAACCATTGATCAGGTCTGCACGTAGTCCCAGGCTGATGATGTCATTCAGCGCCCAACCAAAGCCGGCATAAAATCTCCAGGTGCCGCCACTGAGATCCTCAGTGACAGTGCCGAGTCCTGTTTCCGTTTCAAGGTATGAGGCCATGTTTGTGATCGGCTCCAGACCGAGCGAAAATCCCAGATTCTGTCCCACCGGCAAACCAATCTGCATCTGACTGAATCCGCTCTGATTCAGAATAAAGGGAGAACCAGCTGACCCTCCCACCGACTCTGGATCCAGCAGTTGATATCGGGTGCTGCTGCTGCTCATTCTGAAATAGACACGATTGAGATGGTGCCAGGCTGCAGCATTCGAGTTCAACAGGGTTGTGCTGTCACGCAAAGCACTCGTAGCGTAGCCCACACCTGCATCATAAACAGAGGGCATCGTTACAAAATTACCATAACCGACACGATGATAAAGGGATTGACCAAATGCCGCTATACTGATGACGAGAAGCAGGATCAGGCGTGTCATGGTGCCACCACCTTTGAGGATGTCACCTCAATATCTGCGAAGGAGCCAGCCGCCTTGGAAAATGCCAGGTAGCTGGGTTTCCGCGCCCGGTTGCCTGTACGCAACTCCACAACAAATGAGTCAGCGTGTGCATCCACCGCGTCCTGCAACAAGCCACGGATGTCGTTCAACTTGTCGTTGAAGTCAGCATCTAAGAAGATCGTTGATGTGATATCCGTTTCAGGATCCTTGACCCGGATCACGAACTCCCTGGTACTGTCGTCCGGTGAGGTTGCATATATCTTGGACCTGAGCGTGTCAGGTGCCAGAGCAATCCTGCTGCGGATCATATGACGCAGTGTATCCACGTTGGAACCCCATTCTCCCAGATGAAAGCCGAATCCCAGATAATCACCCGACAATTGCTTTATATACCAGAAATTCGAATGGTCAAATGCACCGGGTTGTTCATGCATTACACCATCCATAATGCCCGCCCACTCATTATGGATAAAGGTACTGTCGCCGACATTGATGGAATCGGGTTCCAGATATGGCGTGCTGTGGACGAATGTGATCCTCGGGCGGTAGGTGGATGAAACCCCGTAGACTGCCGTCAGATGACCATTGCCTGCTGCAGTTACGCCAATCTGGATGGTCGTATCATAGTTGGCGAGAAAAGTGGTGTCCAGTGGCAGATGCCAAGTGGGTCGGGTTCCCTTGATGGGATAAGTGCTCGAATGGAGTTCAGGACCCGGATTGCTCAAAGGATCGAATTCTATGCCCTGGATATCATGGAATGTGAATATAGCGGAATCCTGTTCCAGTGTATCAGCTGGGTCGTCGGGAAAGGAATTCGCCAGAGTCAGCACAACATACACACTGTCCAGTGTTGATACATTCCAGAACGAATCCGGGTAACTTATGGTAAAGCTGAACCCAGCGACGTAGTCTGAAGTTTGCCCAGCGTACACGATGTCCGTTGCATCCCAGTGAACGGTATCAATTGCACTAATGATGGATTGGTCGTCCATCCTTAATGTATCCATTGATACTGCAAAGGGATTCTCCACCAGACCGTCTGAGCGCATGGCCTGTGGATCCTCGCAGCTAAAAATCAGCAGGCTGCCTAAAACCAGCCAAATCCCAACAATTCTCATAGTTCCTCTGATTAAAAAAGCCAAGCAGGAGCTGCTTGACCGGAATTCTTGTTATACCAAACCTTTGAAAGATCTGTATGTTTAATTGTCCACGCCGAAAAAGGTTTCCAACTGGGTGCCTAAATTCTGCCAATTTTCGTCAGTATCTTCCTTCAAAGTAAAACCTTTTACTACCTTACCTGCATTCTTCAGTGATTTAGTGAATTTCTTGTTGGATGCAAGTTGTTTAGCAGGATCCTTGCCATCTGTTGATACTGCGATCACTTCGTCGGCATACTGTGCCGCCAGACCCAGCAGATTATCCTTGAAATCCTTTAATTCGGCTGGATCCAGCCCTGCCATCTGCAGCTGCTTCTCGTCGACCTTGCCCATTTCCTCAAAATTGACCAGGTTCAGGACAGTCTTCATATCGTGAAAGAATTCCTCGTCCTTGTAAACAGTCTTCAGCAGGACGGGTACCAGTGCCGTCGTCCAATCATTGCAGACGATGTAATCCGGCTGCCAGTAAAGGTATGTCAGGTTCTCCAGGGCGATCTTCGAGAAGAAGAAGAATTTCTCAGCATTGCGGGTGTTATAGCGGTTTTCAGCCACCGTATACAGGGATTTGTTCTTTGATCCGAAGTACGGAGCATAATCCATAAAATACACCTGGACCTTTGTGTTAGGCACAAAGGCGGATTTGGCGGAGCCGATCAGCGTGTCGTTCTTGAAGGGGACTTCTATCTCCTTCAGTCTGATGACCTCGCGGATCACATAGCGTCTTTCACTGACGAAGCCGTACCGTGGAGTGAAGATCCGCAGATCCTGCTTCCGCTCCTGGAAATGAGCGGCAACTCGATTTGAGAATTGAGCCAGCGCAGTTGCTTCCGAGAACGGACTTACTTCCGCTGAGATAAAATAGATTCGCTTTGGCATGAGTTGATTTCTTTAATGTGGCGGACTAACCGGTGGCAAGGATCTCACGAACCCGATCCAGGTACGGACTGTCCGGAAACAGGTCGATGACTCTCTGGAGTTCCTGGAAACCGCGGGTCTTATCCCCCATGTTTATATATGAGTAGCCAATTTTGAATTGTGCCGCATCAGCCTTGTTGGTATCGGTGAAGTTCAGGACCTTTCTGAACTCTTCAACGGCACGGTCGTAGTCTTCCAGCGCATAATAGCTTTCGCCGATCCAGTATTGGGCGTTGTCCGCATAATCATGACTGGGATCGTTCCTTAACAGCATCTGGAACTGATCAATGGCTGCCAGAAATTCTCTGTTCTGATAATTGCTCAGGGCATCTATGTAGTGCTGCTTGTAGGTCTCATAGTCCAGCTTGCCTGTACCGCTCGCCTGGGTTGGTGTTGGCGTGGGAGATGTAGGTTGTACCTCACCGGGGGGCATGGCCATCAATTCATTGAATGCATTAGTAAGTGAAATGATCTTGTTCTCCAACAGGACCAGTTGTGACAGAATATCATAGTTGGCGCTGTCCTGGACACGGGCATGCTGTTCCAGGGTGCGCAGATCAGCGTTGGTGGCCATAACCTGATCATTTACACCTAGCTGGTACTCCAAGATCGAGGAATCAAGCCGGCTGAACTGGGACTGGACCTCCAGGAGGTTGTTCTCCAATTCGTTGAGGTGTTCCGGTTGGACCATGGCGTACATGCTGTCCACCTGGAACTGAGTAACTGCCAGCGCATCCTTCATGTTGCTCATGGATTGCCGCAGGGCAAGATTGGTGCTGTCTATCCTGAGCATTTTGATCTGCTGGATCGAATCCATCCTGGCCTGCTCGCTGCTCAGCTCTGTGACCTTGGTATCCACGTTGCTGACCATCTGTTCCATATTGGATTTTGATTCCGCATTCAGACGGTACAGGTCCTCGAGCGTCTTGTGGTCTTCGTTATATGTCTCGCGCATGGCCTGGACTTCCGTAGAGAAGTCCTTCAGACGTTCTTCAAGGGCGGTCACTGTGCTATCGGTAGCCATTTGACTGCTTTGGAATTCTTCCTGGAGCCCTTTCGAGGACCCGCAACTGGAAAGCAGGAAAAGATTGGAGATGCTGATCAGGAGGAGGAGGAGAGCCGTTTTTTTCATAGGAATTTGGATTCGTTCATGGGTTATAGACATACTGCAACAAATTTAACATCAGGCATTTACCGATCAAACCCTATAATTTCCTTTAGATTAGCGCAGTTGTTCTTGGTCTCAACCTACTGCGCGATAACTGGTTGACATATTGGAAGCCAGACCGATGAGCATCATGGACGTGATCATGAATGAGCCTCCATAACTGATGAATGGCAAGGGTATCCCTGTTACCGGCATCAGGCCCACGATCATCCCGAGATTGACGAATGCATGGAAAACGATAATGGCAGAGATACCGATGAGGACAACTGAATCGAAGCGGTATTTGGAACTGTAGGCCTGGTTGATCAGACGTGTGACGAGGAGGTAGAAAAAGGAGATCACAATGGTTACCCCGACAAATCCGAATTCCTCACCGATCACTGTCATAACAAAATCGGTATGTTGTTCAGGAAGGAATTTCAGATGGGTCTGGGTTCCCTGACCGAAGCCTTTGCCGAAACCCCCACCAGAGCCGAAGGCTGTCAGCGACTGTGAGAGTTGGTAACCGGCACCTAGTGGATCTGCTTCTGCATCGATCATGGATAGCAGACGTTGCTGCTGATAGGGTTTGAGAAGTCCCCATAGGAGGTTTGTCACTCCACCAAGGCCGACATTGACCACAAAATTCAGGACGCTGGTCCAGAATGGGAGTTTTCCCAAATAGAGTACCACAATGATGATGCCCATCCAGATGAAGAAGCTCAATGTCTGGAATGAAGCCAGCATGGATACCATGGGGGCCAGCAACAGGAAGAAATGCAGGGGTTTGATCCCGGCCCAGAAGATGACAACGATGAAAATCGCGATATACACCAATGCAGTTCCCAGATCTGGCTGCAGCAGTACCAGCAGCGTGGGAACCAATGTCATGGCCAGCGGTGTGATGATCTGCTTGATGCTTTGCAGTTTCCGCTCGTGGTCGGCAAAGTAGCGAGCCAGGCCCAGAAGCAGGAAGATCTTCATGAATTCTGATGGCTGCACTCCCAGTCCCCCAATGTTGATCCAGCGACTCACCCCGCTACCCCGTCCGGAGATGGCCAGGATCAGGAGTACCAGAAGGCTGATGCCATATCCGGCGTAAGTGAAATCGTGCAGGATCTTTCGAGGCAGCATGTATGTGGAAAGCAGCATGACCAGACCCAGGACTACCCAGATGATCTGGCGCATGAAGTAACCCCGGACAAATTCCTGCTGAAATTCGATACTGTAGATGGCCAGCAGGCCGGTGAGGATCAAAACAGTACTGAACGCAAGATAGAACCAGTCGAATTCAGCAATGCGCCCCATGATGTATTCACGGATCTTCATACAGCCATTCTTACGATCGCCCGCAGTGTGCGACCCAGGATCGGGGCAGCGATGCCCCCTCCTCCTCCTCCGTTCTCCACCAGAACTGCCCAGGCATAGGGTCTGTCCGGTGACAGTGAGAAACCGATGAACCAGGCATGATCCTCACCGTGTGGATTCTGAGCGGTCCCGGTCTTGCCGTAGATCTCCCAATCCTTCTGACGGGCGGCTTTGGCTGTACCGTCAACCCCATTGACCACAGCCCACATCGCTTCATGAATGAATGCCCAGGTGGAATCTGAGATCTCGAGCACCTGACGGGCAGAATAGACAGGTTCTTCAGCCGCCCGGCCATCCTTCTCCAGGATATCCTTCACCAGGTGTGGTGGTACAAGATCGCCTTTTCTGGCCAGCACACCGGCGAACTGTGCAAGTTGGAGAGGTGTTGCGAGGATATCCCCCTGTCCCACAACGATGTTCAGCAGATTGCCGCGTGTCCATTGACCTTCACCGTATTTCCGGTTCATATAGGTCGTGGTGGGGACCAGACCGCTGTTCTCCTCGGGCAGATCGATGCTGGTTGACAGGCCGAGTCCGCATTGCTGGGCAACTGAGGCCCATTCATCGAGCCCGATATCCTGAATAAGGTTATAGAAGTAGACGTTGCAAGATTGTTCAAGTGCCTTGTGAAGAGTCATCTTCCCGTGCCCGTGGCCCTTCCAACAACCGAATGACCGATTCCCCAGGCGATAGCTGCCCCGGCACACATACGTGCGTTCCCGGGCATCTTCGAAATGCTCCAGTGCATAGATCGCCGCGATGGGCTTAAGGGTTGATCCTGCTGGATAGAGTCCCTGAATGGTTCGGTCATAAAGCGGTTTCTTCGGGTCGCTGATCAGGCTCTGCCAGCGAGCTTCAGAGATCTTCCCTGACAGGAGTTCGAGATCATAACCCGGCTTACTGGCATAGGCCAGGATCTCGCCAGATTCATAATTCAGGATAACTACTGATCCTGAGCTGTCTCCCAGTGCCTGCTCGGCACTGTATTGGATCAATGGATCTATCGTAAGGACCAGATCCTTACCGGGTATGGGTTTGATCGGCAGCCTGTCGCCCATCTCACCGATTTCCTGGCCCAGGGCATTTACCTCGATATATCGGAATCCTCTTTTACCATGCAGTTGGCGCTCATAGCCCTTTTCCACACCCTTCCAGCCCACTTGATCACCGGGCTGATAATCCAGTGTGGTTGAAAGACGCTGTAAATCGTCACGATTGATCTCCCGGGTGTAGCCAAGGACGTGTGAAAGATCCAGGTCCGTCACATAGCTGCGGATGGGTTCAATACTGTATGTGATCCCGATAAGCTCCAATCGGTGCTCTTCCAGCCTAGAGATCTGGGAGAATGGTACCCGTCCAAAGACCTTTGCCGGCACAAAGCCACCGCGCCGGTTCTTGTCGATCCTCCGCTGGATCTCCGTCACCTCGACACCCATGATATCAGAAAGTCGGGATAGTGATTCAGGCCTTCGTTTCAGCTCGATGGGTATCACTGAGACCGTATAGCTGGGAATGTTGTCCACCAGGATCTCACCACTGCTATCAAAAATGACACCTCTTGAAGCAGCAACGGGAACTGCACGAATATGATTGGAGGTGGCTTTCTCAGCGTAGGTCTCGTGCTGCACGATCATCAGGAAGTAATACCGGCCCAGGAGAGCGATCAGCAGGGTGGAAAGAAAGATATGCAGGACCAGCGAACGCCAGCCTTCAACGATGTTCTTACCCTGCAGCATCAGTCACTGCCGACCTTCAGGGTGAGAAAGCTCAGCACCAGCAGCACATAGGTATAAAAGGTCGAAGGGATCATGACCAGGAAGAATATCGTACCTACCGACCATTGAGAATCCTGCAGATATACGAGAATGGTCAAAGCGAAATACACCAGCAGGAATCCAAGATGAAGCAGGTATTGAAGCAGGATGGGGATCCTGCCTATCCTCACCTGGAAGAGACCCGACAGATAGCCGATGACCGTCAGGGCAAGTGAAGACAAACCTATCAGTTGCGTCCCAGAGACAGCATCGTAGAGGAAACCGAATAAGAAGCCCAGCCAGATGGTCATGGTCTGGTTGGATTTCAATCCTGTATAGATGATGAAGATCACCAGAAAATTCGGCCCGATCCCGGCAATGTCGAGTTTGCCCTGCAGCATGATCTGAGCAATAAGCACAACGATGCCGATGAGTGGATATTTGGCTGTCCTAATCATCACGTCTCAAGATGAACACTTCCTCGATCCGGTTGAAATTGGAAGCAATATTGACTTTCACTGATTTGACATAATCCTCGATGACAGGTGTAATATCTGAGACCCATCCGACAAAGATGTGCTCAGGATATATATCACTGAAGCCGGAGGTCACCACGGAGTCCCCGGCGATCACTGAAGCGTTCTTGGGGACATCCCGGATGGCATATCCTGCCCTTGGTGAGTAGCTGAGGATGCCCACATTCCGTGAGCGCATCTCCCTCACCGATACCCGGAAGTTCTTGTCATTGACCAACTGGACCAAAGCGGTATTCTCGCCCACGGCCACAACCTTGCCCACCAGTTGGGCTCGGGCATCGACCACGGCAGCAAGCAGGTCCACGCCATCCCGGGCGCCCTGATCGATGGTGAGACTGCTCATGGTATGGCTGCCGGCGTTGGAAAGCACGTTGGCCGGAATGACATCAAAGCCCTTGATCTGCTTGAAACCCAAAGCCTGGCGCAAACGCTGATTCTCCTGCTCGAGGGTTTTCAGGCGGTTGAGCTCCAATTGTGCGGCGATATACTTCTTCTCCAGACTGCGATACTCGGATTCGATCTCGAAAATGGTTTCAAGCCATTGGAATGGGACGTACAGATACTCACTGCCATCGAGGAGGACGCCACGAACCCTCTGCATTGGAGCTGAATCTTCTGCAGCGATAATCATCAAAGACAGGATCATCGCGACCAGCAGATTCAGGATCGCTCGGTATTTCAGGAAAGGGCTAAGTGGTCGCGCCAAACTGCAGACCTTCTGGAGTTAGTTCGTGATCAGTCCAGGATGTCCTGGTAGCGTTCGATGTCATCGAGGACCTTTCCGGTACCCTGGACAATGGACAATAGCGGATATTCCGCGACATTTACAGGAAGATCGACCTCCATCCGCATCCTGCGATCGAATCCCAGGAGCAGGGAGCCGCCACCGGTTAGAATAATACCTCTGTCAAGCAGATCGGAGCTGAGTTCCGGCGGTGTACGTTCAAGACACATTTTCACCGCATCAATGATCAGGTCGATGGTATCCCGCAGGGCTTCTCTGATCTCCGAAGAGGAGACCTCAATTGTCTTCGGGATCCCTGCAACCATGTTCCGGCCTTTGACTGACAATTTGTAGTCTGTCCCCTGTATGGCCGATCCAACATTGCATTTGATGCTTTCGGAGGTACGCTCTCCGATAAGCAGGTTGTGGTCCCGCTTAAAGTGCTGGATGATTGCTTCATCCATTTCATCACCGGCCACACGGAGAGATTCCTTCTCAACTATGCCGTTCAGGGCAATGATGGCGATCTCAGTCGTGCCCCCGCCGATATCCACGATCATATTCCCCACCGGTTCGCTGATGTCAATGCCGATACCGATGGCCGCCGCAACGGGCTCTTCGATGAGAAAGATCTCCTTGGCATTGCGGCGTTCGGCTGATTCCTTAACGGCTCGCTTCTCCACTTCCGTTATACCTGAGGGAACGCAGATGACCATACGTGGTCGGGCAAGTTTGCTTATGGGTAGTTTGTTCAGGAATCCTTGTAGCATCCCGTCGGCCATCTCAAAATCTGCAATGACCCCATCACGGAGAGGTCTGATGGTCTCGATCTCCTGATGGGTCTTGCCCAGCATATCCTTGGCCTCGATACCTACTGCGATCACCTTCTGCGTGGTTTGTGATCGTGCAACGATGGATGGTTCGTTGAGTACGATCCCCTGGCCGCGAACATAGATCAAGGTATTGGCTGTCCCCAGATCTACCGCTACATCCACCCCCATCCAGTTTCTGAAATTCGAAAGTCCGTTTGTCATGAAGTGCTAATTCTATTCCCGCTGCTGAGCTGCATTTTTCAATAATTCATTGCGGTTTCAACATATACTCGCATCGAAACCAAGTCTAAATGTAGACGAAACAGGGGCCGTGTACAGCCCCTAATTTCAATGCAATTCAATATTATCGTAGAACCCGTAAAGCTAATCCTTCAAGGCCTCGATCGTCGGCTGAGGGAATCACTCAGATGAGCTCAACCCGGCTCTGATCACCGATCATGAAGCGTTGTGTACGCGGTTTCGGTGCCGCGTGCCGTACCTCCACATGCTTCCCGAACAGACTACCTTCGATACGGATCCCGGTATCTTTGATGGAGCTGTTCTCCAGCATGATGGAAAATTCCATCTCAGAATTCTGCACCAGACAGTCATGGTATATGCTTGTAAATGGACCGATATAGCTATTTTCTATGATTGTCCGTTCTCCTATCATGGCTGGACCGCGGATGACGCTGTTCAATATCTGGGCTCCCTCGGCAATAACCACGCGACCATAGATGTAGCTGTTCCCATCCACACGTCCCTGAAGGTCTGCCTGCACGTTGTCCAGAACAAGACGATTGGCTTCCAGCAGGTCAGCAGGTTTCCCTGTATCCTTCCACCAACCGGTGATCTCTGAATAGGATACAGCTTTCCCATTCTCCAGCAGGTATTGATGGGCGTCTGAGATCTCCAACTCTCCCCTGGAGCTGGGTTCAATGTTGTTCACTGCTTCGAAAATGCTGCTGTCATAGAGGTATATACCTGTTACCGCATAATCACTTTTGGGTTTATCAGGCTTTTCTTCCACGGAAACAATCCGTTCCCCCACGATCTCAGGTACACCGAACCGTTCTGGATCCTTTACCTTGCTGAGCACCAGGTGACAGTTGGATCCCTCCGCTTCGAATTTGCGTACAAATTCCTGGATCCCGCCCACCAGGATGTTGTCACCCAGATAGAAAACAAAGGGTTCATCCCCAATGAACGGTTGCGAGATCTTGACCACATGTGCAAGGCCAAGCGGAGCTGACTGTTCAATATAGGTGATCTTCGCATTCCAGCTGGAACCGTCCCCCAGGAGTTCCTGGATAGCAGTATCCCCCTCATTGATGACAACGCCCACCTCGCGCACACCGGCATCGGCAACATACTCCAATGCATAGTGGATGATGGGCTTGTTCGCGATGGGGATCATATGCTTGTTCTGCGTGTGGGTCAATGGTTGCAGCCTGGTGCCATGACCACCTGCAGTGATGAGTGCTTTCATGATGAATTCCTGGCGGTTTCAACCGCAGTTTTTAATGCTTCCTTTGCCAGCCTGTCAGCGTGTTTGTTCTCGTTGCGATAGACATGGGTGAATTGAATGAATGGTCTTTGCTGCAGCAATTTCATGATGCGCGCATAGCGTGGTTTCAACCTTTCATTCTTTACTTTATATAATCCGTTTATTTGGTTGACCATCAGCTGACTATCGGAATATACCTCAATTCCGTCAACCTCGAACTGAACGGCGAGTTCCAGAGCATGGATCAGTGCATCATATTCTGCTTCGTTGTTCGTCAAACCCGGCCTTGGTTCAGAGAAGGTGTAGATCTCCTGGCCGTCCAGCTGGAAGACCCCACCGAGTCCAGCTTGCTGCTTACCCAAGTCAGCCGAACCATCGACATGTATCTGCAGGATCTTCCCTTTTTGGGGCATGCTCGAGCTGGTTCCAGGGTATCTTACTCCAAGCAGTTTGCTAACTTCTGCTCGATCTGAACGATCATCCGTGAAAAAGCCCTTCTCCTCGAGAAAGGCCATGATCCGGTCTGGTAATTTTCCGGTTGACGACATCAGTAGCGAAAACGCCAGTCACGCTGGTCTGAATAGGGATTCTCCAGACGATAGTCCCCAAAGCCTGTCTGATCGACAAATATGAATTCGCGGTTCAGATGGTAATAGTGCCAGATCTCATACGGTTTTGTGCTCAGCTCGAACGGACCGGCCTCAATCTCGTCCGGGGGTCCAAACAGGATGTAGACCATGCCCCGATCCGTTCGCCAGCCTTCCTGGACGTTGGTAAATGCTTCAATGGAGAAACCAACTCGACGGTAATATTCCTCCATAAGCTCGTTGGGACCGGTACCCGGGCTTGGATCGCGTTCCAGCCAGAAAGCCTTGAACTTGTTATAGCGATCCTCTTCACTCCCCTCCAGCATGAAATTGATCTCACGGTCATCAGCGATGTACCTCAATTGCTTGATCGCCTGTTCCAGGTCCCCAACCTCATATCCGATCCCCTGTATGTGGACCCTGAACTTGGAGCGGGTCTTCACTGTTGCTTCCTTACCGTCTGTAGCGGTGAAGACAAGCGTATAACTTGAATAGGTCATGTCCGTAAGCGGCATTTCGTAATACAGGAGTGTATCGATGGCTGCCACTGTATCGATCAGATCTTCGACAGTTTCCACTACCTCATCCTTGTGGAACAGAGAATACTGCAGCTGATAGGGACCTTGCAGTCCGGAGAGCCGTATCTGAAAGCGCAGGATATCGATGATCTCAAAGAAAGTCTGTTCCGTGAGGATACTTCTACTTTCACTGCCTTGAGCTCCATTTATGATGGCGATATTTCCCAGGGCCAGTGACTGGTCATACATGCCTGAATGATCCACGGCATCGGTGAGCACCCGGGTCTTGCGTGTGAAAAGATCCGTAACCCGAACCGAAAGGCTCAGCGGACTGGCCGGCAGCACAAAAGAGGATTGTGCATGGATGTACTGGTTGTCACGGCGGGTATCGTCGTAGGTATCAACAATGATGCTGTCCTTCCAGATCTCCCCGTTGATCCTTTCGTCATCGGCATCAGCGATGGTGATCCCGATCTCATAATTAGCGGCATACTTGTCGGCACTGCGGGTAAACTTCAATTCTGAATATGGGATCTTGATATGAACGGTCAACTTGATGTTCTCTTTGTCCGGCATGGGATCGGCAAGACCGATAAAGGAGAAATCAGGTAGCGCCAGGTCACTTTCAAACTGCTGGGGTGGCTGGCCGCAGCCCAGCAACAAGGCCAGGATCACCAGCTTGATGGATGTACTTACCAGTTTAGAACGATATTTTTCCAAGAGATCCTCGCTAATCCATAGTTTGTGCCGGCCCAAATATAGTCGCCGGTACTTGCCAGGTCAGTTATAAAGTTGGAAGGCAGGCCGTCTGCCATCGTAAGGGTACGCCAGGCCCCTGATTCCGTATTCAACAACCAGAGCCCCTGCTCCGTACCTACCCAGATGATCTCATCCTGAACAGTCAAGCCCCTGGGTGTGAAATCGGAGATTGGCGCAAGCCATGCACGGACCAGCTCGCCATTCTTCCGGAATTGAAGTATACCCCGATTGGTGCTGGTCCACACACCGGTGGAGTCCAGTTCCAGCTCATAGAATGGATCCAGAATAAACCGATTCTGAAAAGATCGGGTTGCACCGTAGGAATCCACGCTCACCAGGAATTGGTCTCTTCCAGGATCATATATCTGTAAGCCGTTCAGCGTCGCACACCAGATCCGATCATCGACGTAGAGTACGTCAAACGTAGGTATAAGCTCGTTCTTGGGAAAAAGGTGCCTGAAGCTCCCGGCGAGATAGTATTCAACCGCTCCCCGCTCGGTGCCGATGATCAATGCCGAACCCTTTTTATCCAGGCCATAGATACGCTCTGCGTCCAGGTCAGTTGTACTCAGCAGCCGATTCCATTGGGACTGGGCATTGATCTGGAAGACGCCGCCTCTAGCCGCCAGATAACTCATTCTGTCACCAGGTAGGATGGCAGAGACATACGCAGCATCGAAAACCGTCTGTTCGATCTCACGTTCATAAGCCATCCCCCCTGTACTGTCGATGGATGTTATCCCGGTACGATTCCCCACCCAGATCCGGTCGTCCATCACTGAGAGCGTCATCACATCCGGTGAAAGCAATCCCTGGCTCAATGGCTGAGCCATGATCTGAGCAGCGGACTGATGATAGAGCCCGCGACCATAAGTACCGATGAACAGGTGGTCCTGATCGCTTCTGGCGAGACAGGTGACCTGTACATCCGCCGTATTGGGGATCCCATCCAGCTCCAGTACACCACCGGTCTTGAAGGTTCCGCCCGGCACCGGGATCCCGAACAGGTCCTCCTCCTCAGCAGACTGAAAATGATGGATCCAGTCGATATCCTCCGCCAGGAGATTCAATTCTTCAGCGGTACCCCAGCTTTCAAAATGTGTCGAACTTCGACCATAGGTTGCGTATACGGAACCTTTTACGCCATCCCCGCTTGCGCGGACCACCACTTGACGCGGTGTGGAACCCAGTGCGTATGAACCTGTGAATCCCGGATCGTGGGGTAGCTGTTGTGTTCCCATCCAGTGAGAGGTCATATTGTAAATGAAAACATTATCAGGTGTGACCATCCATACATCCTGGCTGCTCTCATCCGCCCACACGAGCAAAACCGGATACTGACTTAAACCCTGGGAGATGGTAATGGGTGTCCGCCACTGGTTCTTTATCATATCATAGACCAGAACACCATCTTCAGAGGCGAAGAAGGCCTTCCAGGAACCGATGTACATATGATTGATATGTTGAGCCGCAGGAATGGTGATGAAGGTGCCCACAGGGTGAACGCCCTGGCCGGCACTGGGAAGATAGAGCCAAGCCAAAATCAGCAGCATGTTCAACGGTTTATTGATATGGCTTCTGAATCCGATCTTGGATCATCCCCATAAGTGCAGGTATCGACAGATATAGGTCATCGCCAGCGCGCCTCTACTCCTCTGAGTCATCATCGCTGCGGAAGGGTTCTGGTTCCTGATCTTCCCGTACCAGCGGTACAAACCGGACCGCATCCAGACGCTGTTTTTCCACAGTGTCCCCGGTTTTACGTATGACATAGACATATTGATCCATTTTTCCTACCGGGATCACCATCTTGCCATTTCCACTGAGACTCGCCACCAGAGCGTCCGGTACCTTGGCAGCGCTGGCCCAGACGATGATGCGATCGTATTGATCACCTGTGGGCATCTGCTGCCAGCCACTGCCCAGGAAAAGCCTGATGTTGTCATGGGGTACACCCGCAAGCCGTTCCTGAGCGTACAGCATCAATTCCTCATATAATTCCACCGAGTCCACGCTTTTAGCCATCTGTGCAAGCAAAGCGGTACTGTATCCGCTACCAGTCCCCACTTCCAACAACCGTGAATCCGGTGTGATCTGAAGATATTCCATCATCAGTGCCACAATAAATGGTTGTGATATGGTCTGCCCGCAGGTGATATGGGTCGGGTAGTCGGCATATGCCTCGTGTTCGGTGCCCAGCGGCATGAAATGAATACGCGGAATGGTCCTGAATGCCTCAAGGATCCGGGGATCCTGAATACCCCGAGCCACCAGTTGATCTTCGATCATACGTTGCTGATCGCCCTGCGGCTCCACCTTTCCCCAGTTCCACGGCATGAACAAATCTAAGGGTCATATCGGCATACAAAAATGAAAAGCGTGGGCTATTAAAAGCTTTTCGGTCTCTAAGCCTTTGATCCTTATATTATTAGCCATCAAAGGAATGGATCATTCATGCGAATCATACAGTGAGCTGAATTGAGGAGAGCATTACAATGGAAATTGGAAAGCATTTGCGTCAAGTCCGAGAGAGTCACGGTCTCATGCAGAAACAACTGGCGGAACGCGCCGGACTTGACCGGAGCTACGTCAGTAAACTTGAGAGAGGTCTGGTAGATCCGACATTCAACACGTTGCAGAAAATCGCCAAAGCTTATAACCTTACCATAGGCAATCTTTTGAACTACGGTTTGCAGGATCGTTTCACGCTTGACCTGGACGCTGCAGTGGATGCACTACGAACCCTGCGCTATAACATGGTAAGGGTAGAGATCACTGTCAAACCACTCTAAGAGGAATCATTTGCCAGCAGGTCACCGGAGGTGATGAAAAATGATTTGCCACCCGCTTATGACGATTTATATTCAGCCCGCTTTTTGGTGATGACTGCCTGTAACGCGTCACCTGACAAGAGAATGCGAGAGTAGCTCAGTTGGTAGAGCCTCACGTTGCCAACGTGATTGTCGCCGGTTCGAGTCCGGTCTCTCGCTCACCCCAAACCCCTTGATCCTTGAGGGGTTTTCTTTTTGCTCTCGATACCGATAGGACGCTGATGAACGCGGATGTCCGCGGAATAGGAATAGCAACCATCAAAAGAGCTTCTTTCTGAAAACAGTTCGAGGAAGGCCTGTCACGCCGAAGCCAGACCAGCTGTGCTGGGATCAGGCGAAGGCGGATCTCTCGCTCACCCCAAACCCCTTGATCCTTGAGGGGTTTTCTTTTTGCTCTCGATACCAGTAGGACGCTGATGAACGCGGATGTCCGCGGAATAGAAATAGCAAACATCAATTGAACTGGTCGCATAATGGGCTTCGAGGTGAAACAGTCGCTTCGAGGCCGGGTCATACAAATAAAAAGCCCCCGGATCCGGGGGCTTGCAAAGTTATCGGAGGGTGATCAGCGCTTTGGTGTTGGCTGTGGTGTAACGAAGGCCGCTACCAGTGGTTCGATCTCAGGATCATCAGCGATCTTCTCGTCCAGAGCCAGGGCTTCAAAGTAAAAACCATTCCCCAGTTTCGTCATGGCCTCCAGATTGTTCTTCTGCTCATTCCGAAGCCTCTGGATCAGAACAAGTCTGGCTGAATCCGCCTGGTAGAATTCTTCCAGGGATACGCCCTCCGGAACTTCCTTTGCCAGGCTTTTGAGGCGGTTCTCAGTGAACCTGATACGGGAACGCTGGCGACTGACATCCTGCATGCCCCCTACTTCCTCAGGTTTGGAGATATGGAGAATGCCTGCATACTTGCCGCGGTTGCCATTCCTGATGATGACCGTATTCTCGATTTTCTGTGGGGTCCGGTTCACCCGGGCGGTATGAGAGCGGATCAGAAAATCAACCCCGGCAACCTCATTTGCGAGTCGAGTCTCATAGAGGTCGTTCACATTTGCCAGCAGTATCACCATATCGACCCGGGAGCTGATCCGGTCCACTTCCTTCCTGGCAGCGACCACCGGATCCGAGAAGATGAACTCCTTCTGGCGGCCATCCCCGTTGGTCACACCAACAATTCCGAGGGTCAGATCCGGTGTTTCCAGGATGACGGATCTCTGGAATAGAGTATCTTTGGTGGTTGCATCCAGAATATTGGCGGATACAAAGGGATATTCGGCCAACTGTTCCAGTTTCTTTATGTATTCCTTGCCGTAGGCCAGGTCATTCACGCCAACATTGAATGCCTTGCAATCCATGGCACCGTAGGTTTTTACGATGATCTCGGCAATCGCCTGTTTCTTCTGCTGATTGGCCCGATCCGGGTAAGGGGTATTGAAGAATGCATCACCGGCGTCAATGAAATAGGTAGGAGATTTCTCTGCTTGTTCCTTGATGATCGTTGTCTTCCTGGCGAGACCGCCAAGTGGCCGGGACTTTCACCCACAGGGTCCTACTTCACCGTTGTTATTGGTGGCCAGAATGAGTGTGAACTCGTAGGGGGTTGGATTCGTTGCCTCTGCCCGTGAGCATGCCGACCAGGTGGCCAGGATGGCCAGCAGGATCAGCAAGGTCGTTAGTCTTAGCGTGATGCGTTGCAACGATCTATTTCCTTCACATTATGATTTCATTATGGATTCTATCTCTTCGACATCCTTGGGCACACCTGATGTTAAGATCTCGCAACCGTCCTTTGTCACAAGGATGTCGTCCTCAATACGGATGCCATTGCCCTTCATCTCCTGAGGGGCATCTGAACGCTGACCGATATACAGGCCAGGTTCAACAGTGAACACCATTCCGGGTTCAAGTTCACGGTCCTGATCCATCATGCGGTACCTTCCCACGTCGTGGACGTCGAGACCCAGCCAGTGCCCGGTCTTGTGCATGAAGTATGGTTTGTATGATTCCTGTTCGATTATCTCTTCATAGCTGCCTTTCACCAGGCCGAGCTCCATCAGACCTTCTACCAGGAGTTTGAGGTCCAACTCATGGAGATCGTGAATCCGAGCGCCGGGTTTCACCGCTTCGATCACTGACTTCTGAGCATTGAGCACCACATCATAGATAGCCTTCTGAATGTCTGAGAAGGTCCCGTTTGCTGGAAAGGTCCGGGTGATGTCAGCAGCGTACATCTCGTATTCCGCTCCTGCGTCGATGAGGACGAGATCACCACCGGCGATCTTCGAGCGATTTGTCGTATAGTGCAGGACCGTTGCGTTGTCACCCGATCCAACAATGGAGCCATAGGCAACGCCGCTGGCACCTTGCTTGAGGAAATGACCCTCGATGATGGCCTGCAGTTCATATTCGAACATGCCCGGCTGGACTCCCTGCATGGCCAGAACATGGGCTTCAGCTGAGATCTCTGCCGCCCTGCGCATACGTCCCAATTCATGCTCGGATTTGAGCAATCGCATTTCGTGGGTGAACTGTCCCACCAGTTCCAGGGCTATGGGTCCTCCTCCATTCCTCTGGACCTCCCGGCGTGCCTTCCTCAGCAAGTCCAGCATCCGGTAGTTATGCCATTGATCGTGATTCAGGTTCGTATATACGTTCTCCGTGGTTTTCATGACATTCACTGCCTGGTTATCGAACTCTGCTACGTCCAGGACCTGATCGGCCTGGTAGCGTTCCTTTGTTTCGTCAAGATCCAGGCGCCAGCCTGTCCAGACCTCCTTTTCTGGATCCTTGGGCAGGACCAGCAGCGTGAATGGATTCTCCTTGTCATTGGGATTCAATATACAAGCTGCACCGGGATCGGTATAACCGGTGAGGTAGAAGAAATCTGAGTCCTGTCTGTATGGGAATTCTGTATCATGCGTCCGGATTTGCTCAGGTGCACCCTTCAGTATGGCCACGCCATTGCCAAGTTTGTCCAGCACCTGCTGACGCCGTTCTGAATATATCTGTTTATCAATCATCAATATGACTCCTAAATCGAATTTTTAATCTAATACAAGCCAAATCAGTCTTCAAGCGGCTATTCTCATTGGCATGCTCTTGTGAGTCCTTTAGATTTCACCACCCTGGAAAGGAAATTCAATATTTTTCTAAGAACAAAAGCCCTGGATCAGCATACTAGGATTCATGAGCAATACTAAACCATACGGCGTCAACCTTACGAGCTACCAACGCTGGCAAACCCGAGTTGTTTCCATCGGCGACCTGCCATTGGGCGGAGACCACCCCATCCGCGTCCAATCCATGACAACCACCGACACGATGGATACGGCTGCAACAGTACAACAATGCAAGGAGCTGTTCGACGCCGGATGTGACTACGTGCGTATCACCGCTCCCAGCAAGAATGAGGCCCACAACCTGTCCGAGATCCGTCGCGAGCTGCACGCCGGGGGTTACAGGCTCCCGCTCATTGCCGATATCCATTTCACACCCAATGCAGCCGAAATAGCCGCCGAGATCGTGGAAAAAGTGCGGGTGAATCCCGGCAATTATGCAGACCATAAGAAATTTGAGATCGTTGAATACTCGGATGCTGATTATGATGCCGAGATCGAACGCATCGCTGAACGCTTCCTGCCCCTGGTCAGGATCTGTAAGCGCGAAGGTACTGCCATGCGCATCGGTACCAACCACGGCTCCCTTTCCGATCGTATCATGAGCCGCTACGGTGATACACCCCTGGGTATGGTTGAGTCAGCCCTGGAATTCGTACGAATCTGTGCCGACGAGAACTTTCATGATATCGTCCTGTCCATGAAAGCCAGCAATCCACAGGTCATGGTCCAGGCTTACCGTCTCCTGGTAAATCGCATGTTGGCCGAACAGATGAATTATCCCCTGCATCTGGGTGTAACCGAAGCAGGTGATGGCGAGGATGGCCGCATCAAGTCGGCGGTGGGTATCGGCTCGCTTCTGGAGGACGGTCTGGGTGATACCATCCGGGTATCTCTCACCGAAGACCCTGTACATGAGGTACCCGTGGCCAGACTTCTGGTGGACCGCCTGGCCACGCGCAGATCAGAAGAAGTGATCCCGGATCTGGATACGATCCCCATGGATCCATTCAACTACCAACGTCGGAACACCAGACCTGTAGCTCAACTTGGCGGCAAAAAAGTTCCCGTCGTCATTGCTTCACTCCCAGTTGACCGCTTCCAGAAGCCCGCTGATCTGGATTCCCTGGGCTACAGGTATAATGCTACGACTGACAAGTGGTCGGTGAACGATGCAGCCTGTGATTTCATCTACTTTGAAGATCCGATCGTACCTGCGGGGCTACCCGGTTCCCTTTCACTCCTCACCAATTATGAGAATTGGCTTGCCGCTGGTTCCGATTTCAGGTCCCAGGTATATCCCGTTTTTGATCTGGAAGAATACCGCAACACAGATATGCGTTCACAGCGATGTAATTTCCTGTGTATGGAAGCCACCCGGGTTCCGGAACTGGATCCTGCCGCATTCAAAAAGAATGACAATCTGGTTCTGATCCTGGAAACAGAAGCAGTCCATCGCCGAGCCGCCTTGCGCAGGGCTTGTTTCGCACTTCAGGAGGCCGGGATAGAATGGCCCGTGGTTTTCCGGATTCAATCTGCAGATCAACCTCTGGATACACTTAGACTTGAGGCTGCCACGGACATTGGATCCTTGCTGCTTGACGGTTTTGGGGACGGCATATGGCTGAACGCACCTGAATTGCCGGCCGAGGACATCAACAGTCTGGCATTCGGCATACTACAGGCCACGCGTACCCGGATAACGAGAACAGAGTATATTGCCTGCCCATCCTGTGGCCGAACCCTTTTCGACCTCCAGAGTACGACAGAATTGATACGCAGTCGGACGGAACACCTCAAAGGTGTGAAGATCGGGATCATGGGCTGTATCGTGAACGGACCCGGAGAGATGGCCGATGCTGATTATGGTTATGTGGGTTCCGGACCGGG
This sequence comes from uncultured Lentisphaeria bacterium, assembly GCA_964454335.1. Classification (GTDB taxonomy): domain Bacteria; phylum Fidelibacterota; class UBA8477; order UBA8477; family JABMPR01; genus CAYVVT01. Next base: position 63,545 of record CAYVVT010000016.1, read on the forward strand.
CAAGATCACCCTCTATCGCGGGCAGGAGATCGTGAAGAAGGCAATTGCCAGCACCGAAGCCGTCGATGCCCTCATCGAGCTCATCCGGGAAGACGGGCGCTGGGTGGAGGCCGACCAGCTGTAGGAGCTTTCACACTGGCAGCTTTCCTTCTGTCCGATTACTTTTAGCTTTAATCAAAACTACCGGGGACGGGTAAAAATGAAACGACGCTACCACCAACAGATTGTCATCTTTGTTGTACTGCTGTTGACCTTTGGCCTGACCATCCCCTGTTTCGGACAGGCGTTGGATACTTCGACCCTGGGCAATGATCCTGAGAAGTATGTCGCTTTCGCCCAATCCATCTACTGGCAGGCTCTGAGCCAGGATGAGAAACAGACCTTTCTATTCGCCTATATAGCCAGTGCCTATGAAGTTCGCAAGATGGCCAATGACATGATCTATGTCGAATCACGCAAGGCTCACAAGTTCAACGAGAAGATCGACTGGCTCTTCCGGGTCTGGCAGGACCTCCTGGAAATGGAAGACAACGCGGATGGCAGCATCGACGAGTTCATTGGCTGGATCGACCTGTACTATCAGATCGATTTCAACAGGACTCTCCCCTTCTATGAAGCGCTGGCATATGCGCATCAGAAGGTCACCGCAGGCGACCGGGCACTGTTGGATCTTTTCTGGGGTAAATATCCAGCTCCTGAAGGAGAATTGGATTCGAACGCACTTGAGCAACTCAAGATCGAAAGACGGATCGCCACCGCTGAGGCACACAAGTCCCTGGACGCTGCCGGTGAACTTGGTGGGACCAGCATCATCGAGGAGTCCGGGAGCACGACCCAGATCATTCTTACCGAGAGCGAGGAACGCCTGGTGGAACTGGCGGTGGAGACTGAATGCCTGAATAAGAATGACCCGGAGAAACTGAATGACGTCGAGTTCATCGAGGCCCTGGCCAGGGAGCATGGATTCGAGAGTATGGCTGAGTTCAACGTCCTGTTCGGCAATGCCCAGGACGGCAGTCCACGGTGGGAATACATGAACAAGCTCATTATTGAGAAGGCCTTCGACAAGAACTGCATGTAGCGTTGATCCCAATCCTGGCGAGTCGCTCCCAGCTTTTTCTTTTTGACCATTCAGCTATCGATGCTTAAAATTTCCGGGGATTTAATACATCCCATCCGTCGTATCGGCTTACGCTAACCCATAGCCGGTCCTCCCTTACAGCAGAATAATCACCCTCACCAGAATCGGTGACATTCCCGGTTTCCAATGGTCACCAAAGGAGGACCCATGCTTGCCCGAGCTTATAGCAGTTCACTCATTGGCATTGAACCCTACATCGTTCAGGTTGAAGTGAACGTCGAGTATTTTTCATTCCGGTACTACACCGTTGGATTACCGGATGCTGCCGTACGTGAAAGCGAAAAACGGGTTATCGCAGCCATCAAGAATTCCGGATTCAAATTCCCTATGCGGCATTACACCATCAACCTGGCTCCTGCCGACATCCGCAAGGACGGTTCGGCATTCGATCTGGCAATCGCCATGGGGATCCTGGCTGCTCTGGGGGAAGTTGATGCAGAGCAGCTGGCAAAGTACGTCATGCTGGGGGAATTGAGTCTGGACGGAACGCTGCGCCCCATTCAGGGGGCCCTTCCGGCCTCTGTAGGTGTAAGTGAAGCCGGGATGCATGGAATGCTGTTGCCCGCTCAAAACGCAAGGGAGGCGGCTGTCACTGATGATATTGAAGTGATCCCAACAACCTCCCTGACGGATGCTGTGCAGTATCTCAACGGGGATCTGGAGATCGAAGCCATGGCAGTTGACCAGAAAGCGCTTTTCGAGGATGCACACAATTATCTGGTTGATTTCGCCGAGGTGAAAGGCCAGGCTCATGTGAAACGAGCACTGGAGGTTGCTGCCGCTGGAGCCCACAACGTGCTGATGATCGGACCTCCAGGATCCGGGAAGACCATGTTGGCCAAACGTTTCCCTACTATCCTGCCTGAATTGACCATCGAGGAAGCATTGGATACGACAAAGATCCACTCCGTGGCCGGTCTGATCAGGCAGGAGGGCATCGTTGCCACCCGGCCGTTCAGAGCGCCGCATCATACGATCAGCGATGCAGCGCTTGTGGGTGGAGGCAGGATACCGCGACCAGGTGAAGTCAGTCTGGCGCATCATGGCGTGCTGTTCCTGGATGAACTCCCGGAATTCCAGAAGAATGTGCTGGAAGTGCTGCGTCAACCTCTTGAAAACGCCGAGGTGACCATCTCCCGGGCAGCAGTCTCCCTCTCCTACCCAGCGAATTTCATGCTCATGGCCGCCATGAATCCCTGCCCATGCGGCTATGCTACGGACCATCGCCATGCCTGCACCTGCACACCACAGACGATCGCACGTTACATGGCCAAGATCTCCGGTCCACTCCTGGATCGTATCGACCTGCATATCGAGGTTCCGGCCATTCCATTCGAGGAGCTGTCTTCGAAAACTGAGGGTGAATCTTCAACCTCCATCCGGGAACGCATCCAGGCTGCCAGGGATATACAGACAAGCCGCTTCGCTACATACGATGACATGCATGCCAATGCCGATATGCCGCCGAAGTTGATCCGTCAGATCTGCAAGATCGATCAATCTGCAGCCGATCTGTTGCAGGATGCCATCGTCAATCTCGGTCTGAGTGCCCGGGCTTATGATCGTATTCTCAAGGTATCTCGTACGGTAGCTGATCTCGAGGGTGAATCCCAGATCAATGACGTCCATGTTTCCGAGGCGATCCAGTACCGCAGTCTGGATCGAAAGGCCTGGCTGAATTGAAATGGACTACCCTCAAAGTCTGATCCGCATATATTCAGCGCTGTCGCAGGAGGATATACATGCATCTCAGAATTTATGCATTTGATCAAGAAACCAGGGTCCGCTACGAGAACCACGGCCATTATCATACCGGCGATGCCGGTCTGGATCTCTTCTTGAGGCAGGAAATGATCATTCCCGGTGGTGTGACCATGCCGCTCCACCTGCAAATCGCCTGCGAGCCTACGGATGGTCGTCCTTATCTGCTGATGCCGCGTTCAAGCATCTCCAGAACCCCTCTGAGAATGTCCAATTCCATCGGCCTCATCGATGGCGGCTATCGCGGCGAGATCATCGCCATGGTGGACAATATCAAGGATGATGATTTTAGCGTGCACGTCGATGACCGTCTTTTCCAACTCGTAGCCATGGATGGGAGCCCCATCAGCTTCGAACTTGTCGATGAATTGAGTGATACCACCCGGGGCAGCGGCGGATTCGGTAGTACGGGAAAATAGAGGAGGTAGAAGGAAGAAGACAGAAGACAGGTGGCAAGTCTGGAGTTCCTTCTACCCGTTACTTCTTAATATTATTCACTTTAGAATCTGTATTCGGGACGCGTCCCGCGGCTGATTTTCTCTTGTCGGCAAAAGGTATCCAAAATATGTTTTGGCGCTCTAATGAGCAGAGTGCTAATGCATACGTATCTGGTACATATATCCAACGAATTGAGATCTGTCTGCCCATGGCTGACATATTCAAACATGGAGGAAAGTTAGATGTCGAAGTACATCGAGTTTGATCAGGAAGCCCGCGGCAAGTTGAAGGCAGGTGTAGACACCCTGGCCAATGCCGTGAAGGTGACCCTGGGCCCCAAGGGCCGTAATGTTG
>CAYVVT010000017.1:0-66696 GCA_964454335.1 uncultured Lentisphaeria bacterium
CGCCATGACGAGTAGGGTGAGGATATGGGATATCGAATAGCCTTATATCGGTGTAATGTGTCCATTTCACCAGGCTTGGAATCCGCCATCGGCGGATCAGACTGGTGAAGATTCTAGTATTGCAGACGTACTATATATAAGCTTTCAGGAGACAGGCCTCTCAAAACGCAACAAACCAGAGTTGTGTTGCTGGAGGCTGATATTGTTGCTGAGAATACCTATTTGATTGGAGATATAATTGAGTGATCACTCATCCAGGAAAACACCGTCCTGGTCAAGGGCTCTGTCATAATCAAGAATGGATCCTTTATCACAGAAGATCTTGAATTCCTTACCATTGGGTGAGCCATAATAGGTATAAGCTGAATCGGTGAAATATTTCCCATCCAACTCTCCGGTTTTAATATCATTCCAACTCGCCCCGATGACATAATCAACCGCCGGATGTTGTTTTGGATATCTGCCATGCTCCCCATAGTAGACACCAAGCTGTGACCGAATGCTACCTAACGAGTTATCTGCCTCAGCGCGTTTTGCCTTTTTGATGTTGTTGGAGTAGACAGGAACAGAAACAGCTGCAAGAACACCGATGATCACGATGACGATCATGACCTCAACCAGCGAAAATGCGGCATCAGGTTTGGATCTCCGTGATCTCAATGGAGCAATCATTTTTTTACTGTTCATCAATTTTTGAGCTACAAGAATCGAACCAAAGATTATCAGGCTTTCATATACAATAAAAACAAATATTTAGCAATTTCGACTGGGGTGGGTGGTTATGAGGTTGTAAGATGATATTGACACCATGCGGGTGACATCTGTAACATGGATATTCCGATGGTTAAAAAAAAGCTGCGACAGGCAGCTGGATGATAGAGTTTAATGTGAAGGCACCGTTCAGTTTCGCAGAGTGATCTCCCAGGCGTATTCCAGCGTGTCCACATCACTCATCACCTCCACCGTCATGTTCAGGATCTTGCCCATGTTCCCGTCCCGCTCCTCAAAGAGCAGGTTCTGAACGTTATTGTCGATTGGGTAGTGGACGATGGAATCATTCTCAGTCCACAGCAGTCTATCGCTACTGATCAGGACCCGGTGCGCGACGGTATCCGAATCCACCAGCCGGAGAATGATACCGCTGGTACTGGTCTCCTCGGCCTGTTCGGCCGCCAGATCGGCGTAGATTGCTAGAGAATCACTGATGCCGCTGGTAAGCTTGTTCCTGACATAGCGGTCTACCACGACTGCATCCTGGGCCAGGGTGACCCTGCGGCTGGCGGCGTGGAACTCATTACGTGTGAACATCAATGTGGATCCGAACGCGAGGATGACCACCGCCGAAACAGCGATCGCAGAAAGCAGTTCGGACAGAGTGAAGCCTTGCTGATCCTGCCAGCGCATGCTTAGTAGTCCCAGCTGCGTTCTTCGGAAAAATAGCAGGACACGCTGTCGGTGACATTGTCGGTGGTGAACCAGGCGAAGAAGACCTTCACCTCGAGATAATCCGGTACCGTGGTGTCCGTAGGGGCGACGTCATCGAGTGTGTCGTCGATAGGGGTTACCGTAGTGGTACGGTATCCCTGGATGCCGTTAAGCACCAGGGATACCGATGTTTCTGGCAAACTGTCTACAAGTGACGAGTAACCCAGGTCCACAGCATGTTCCAGTCTGGAGGCCATATTCATCCAGGCCAGCTGCGACCGCATACCACGTTCGACTTCCCAGCGGCTGAGGGTGAAGTACTGCATGGTCCCGATGAATACGATTCCCAGGATCACGGCAGATACGATCACCTCGACGAGGGTGTAACCGGCGTGGTTGTCAATATGTGGGTTACGGGTCATACTAGACTTGAGTCAGATATGCTTAGATACCGCCACCGAAGTTACCATCCTGGTCCAGGGTTCTGTCAGAATCCAGGATACCGCCAGATGCACAGGTGATGGTATAATCGTTACCATCGGTGCTCTGATAGGTGTAGGATGAATCGGTGAAGTAAGTACCAGTGATTTCACCAGTCTTGATGTCGTTCCAGCTGGCGCCGATAACGTAACCAGCGGGATTCACGACCGGATATGAGCCGTTCTCACCGTAATACACACGGAGCTGTGTACGGATACTACCCAGGGCAGCATCAGCCTCGCTCATCTTGGCTTTACGGACGTTATTGTTGTAGATCGGCACAGCAACTGCGGCCAACACACCAATAATCACGATTACGATCATCAATTCGACTAGAGAAAAACCTCCGTTACTTCTCATCTTCTGCATTTTCATACTCCTTAAGGCATTCCGCCTTTGGTCTTAGGTTAGGTTAGTGAATGGCATTGGTCATCTGGAAGATAGGCAGATACAGGGCGATCACGAGGATCGCGACTACTGCGCCAAGGCCACCCATGACTATCGGTTCAATCGTCTTAGAGAGTGTATCGACCTTAGTATTAAACTCCTGTTCATTGAACTCAGAAATCTTGTCCAGCATGAGCGCGAGCGCGCCGGACTTTTCACCAACGGAAATCATACTCGAGATCATGATCGGGAAGATATCAGGATATCTGGCCAATTGACCGGCGAGTGTCCGTCCATGTGAGATCTGGTCACTGACAGTGTTAATAATTTCAGCGATGTACACATTCTCCGCTGTATCCCCGGCGATCTTCAAAGCACTAATGAGTGATACCTCTGCACGAATAAGAACTGCAAGAGTCTTGCACATACGAGCGAGGAGCGATTTGTGCAGCATGGAACCCATGATAGGCATTTTGAAGATGTGTTTATCAAGAAAACGCCTACCGCCGGGGGAAGCAGCAAACGTCTTGAACCCTATGTAAAGTCCCCCAAAAAGGATCGCTTCAATGAGCAGGTGATCCTTCAGGAAGAAGCTGACGTCCATGATGACCTGAGTCGACATAGGCAACTCGGCGCCAAAGCTCGCAAAGATATCCTTGAACTTCGGCATCAGGCCAAATACGACGCCTGCCATTACCACCGCAAAAAAGATGGCAATGAATTTTGGATAGCTGGTGGCTGATTTGAGGCGATTACGCACATCGTCCTCTTTTTCGATATAACCCGCGATCTGACCCAGGATCTTGTCAAGTCCACCACCAGCTTCGGCGGCCTTGACCATGGAAACAACGAATCCAGGGAAGATCTTCGGGTGTTCAGCAAGGGAATCGGAGAATGGATGCCCGGCCTTGACCAGGGTAAGGATCTCCTCAAGGGCCTTGCGGAAATGCTTGTCTTCGAACTGCAACTGGACGATAGAGATCGCGTCCACCAGCTGGATACCGGCATCCAGCAGTGTTGCCAGTTCACGGAAAAATATGACTTTGAGAGCCTGATCGATCTTCGGAGCAGTAAGATTGATCTCACTCAGTTTAAGTTTCTTCTTCTTGCCGGCGACTGGTTGAATGCTGATGGTCGTAAGACCCATCTTGCGGAGAGCCTGACTGACCTCCTGCCGGGTATATCCACCAAGCGTACCTTCCTGGCGCTTACCCTTCTTGTCGACGGCTACATATTTGAAATTACCCATCTACTTATACCACTCGTACCACTTCTTCCAGGGAGGTTAGCCCTTTGCTTGCCTTCTCGAGACCCTCATCCAGGAGCGTTCGCCAACCCTGTTCCGCTGCCTCCTGTCTGAGCTCCATCTCAGATTTATCAGCGATGATGGCCTCTTTGATCGCTGGATCCATGAACAGGATCTCATGGATAGCCAGACGACCCCAGTATCCGGAACCACCACACTGCTTACATCCTTTCCCCCTGTAAAACTTGTCCTTTGAGGTATCCTTACCCAGGCGTTCGAGGTAGAGATGGATCTCCTCGGGTACTTCCACCTGCTCCTTGCAGTTCGAGCATACGCGTCGCACCAGGCGCTGAGCGATGATCACCTCGACGGAAGAAACGATGAGATATTTATCGATTCCCATATTCAACATTCGAATGATGGTGGCAATGGCATTGTTCGTATGCAGTGTACTTAGTACAAGGTGACCTGTGAGCGCTGCTTTAATGGCAATCTCACCGGTTTCAGTATCACGTATCTCACCAACCATGACAATATCGGGATCCTGGCGCAGAATGGAGCGCAGGGCCGATGCAAAGGTCAACCCGACATTTGGACGCGCCTGGACCTGATTGATCCCGGCCAGACGATACTCCACGGGATCCTCGACAGTGATGATATTCAGATTGGGATCATTCACATAATTCAGAATGGAATACAGGGTGGTCGTTTTACCGCTACCGGTTGGTCCCGTCACCAGGATCATGCCGTGGGCACTCTTGGTGGTCTCCTTGACCCGTACCAGCTTGTCCCTGGGAAAGCCCAGATCATCGAAATCAAGGGATGTGGTTCCCTGATCAAGGATACGGAGGACGATCTTCTCACCATAGATACCAGGAATGGTTGATGTACGCACATCAACGCTGCGACCCATGATCTTGAATTTTACACGACCATCCTGGGGGATACGGCGTTCAGCGATATCCAGATCCGCAAGGATCTTGATACGGGCTATGACACCGGACTGCAACTTCTTGTTTGCTGGCGGGAACTCCCTGAGCATGCCGTCAATACGGAAGCGGATGCGTAAATTATTTTCCTGGGGTTCGATATGGATATCAGAGGCGCGTTCCTGGATGGCCTGGACGAGCAGGGAATTTACGAACACGACAGCGGGAGCATCAGTGGCCTGTGAACGGAGGATATCGATGGAATCGTCATCTTCGGGTTCTTCCTCTTCCGTATCCTCGACCTCCACCAGCTCCTGCAGGGTATCCTCAAAAGCGTTCTTCTCGGAAAAGATGTTACCAATGGCGAACTCGATATCATCATCGTCCACCCAGATGGCTTCAACATCCTTACCGATCTTGCTGCGGATGATCTGAGCAGCGACCATGTCCAGGGGATCGGCCATGGCCAGCTTTACGTCTCCGTCCTCATTTTCTTCCAGGGGTACCACGCGATGGTACTGGCAGAATTCCTCACCGATCTTCAGGGCCAGTGAGGTAGCGAAGGTCGGAAAACCTTTCAGGCTGGTCTTCTCAAACCCGAACTGCTTGTAGACCGCTTCGATCCCTTGTTCGACGCTGTCTTGTGGTTCAGGTGTTACGGCTTCGGCATTCATAGGTTCGTCTTGGTTCCCTTTATACTATAAACCTATTATACATGTTCAAAGGCTATGCCAATGCATCTGTTGTTGACGTAAGGTGTTGATATTACAAATATTAATAGAGGCTGTTGCCATTAGCAAATTTTCGCTTAATCCAACACTCTGTCAACTGCACACGACAATTTGCTTCAAAAAACCTTAAAAATCCGACAACCACAAGTCGTGAAAGCGGATTGTCCCGCTAATTTACATGGAAAATTTCCGAATAGAATTAAAAAGAGTGACCTGTTTCGGGTAAGATTTGGAAACACAACAGCTTAAGGCCGTGACTTAAATCACAACATTAAGTTCGGTTGTGCGAATGGATTATCCCTGCAAGCCCAGCTGCTTCAATTTCAGGTGCAGATGCTGCCTGCTCAAGCCTGCAGCCTGGGATGCCCGACTGATATTGGAGTCATGCGCATTGAGCAGATTCCGGAAGTAATTCCGCTCAAAATTCTCCTTTGCATCCGAATAATCAGGAAGATCCTCAGCCGATCTGAGGATCTCGGAGGCCGGATGGGCTTCAGGATTGAATGTGGGCGGAAGATCACTCACCTGAATGGATTCACCACGGGCCATGATCATTGAATTCTCCAGGATATTCACGACCTCGCGAATGTTGCCAGGCCAGCTGTAATCCTGGAACAGTTTGTAGACCTCGGGTGAGACTGACGTCACCTTCTTACCCATCTTGGAGGAGAGGCGCTTCAGATGGTACTCGATGATAGTGGGCAGATCCTCCATGCGCTCCATCAGCGTGGGAATGTCAACATGGAAGACGTTGAGCCGGAAATACAGGTCCTCGCGGAATTTACCGTCGGCAACCATCTGCTGGATATCCTGATTACTGGCCGCTACGACCCGTAAATCCAGTTTTTTCTCAACGTTACCACCAACCGGACGGATGGTGCTGGTCTCCAGGACACGCAGCAACTGGATCTGGAATTCCATGCTTGTCTCGGTGATCTCATCCAGAAAGATGGTCCCGGTGTGCGATTCCTCGAAAACACCCTTCTTTTTTTCGGTGGCACCTGTAAAAGACCCTTTTTCATGACCGAAAAGAGTGCTTTCGAACAGGGTGGCAGGGACTGAACCACAGTTGATGGGAATAAAGGGCTTCTTTGCACGGTCGCTGCTTTTGTGCAGCAGCCGGGCAGCAACTTCCTTGCCTGTTCCAGAATCACCGGTAAGCAGGACGGTTGTATTGTATTCGGCAACCGTTCTGATCTTCTCCAGGACCTTCATCATCACCGGTGACTTGCTTTTCATCTCGAGAAAATCAGTATGACGGTTCAGTTCTTTCTTTAAGGCCTTGTTCTCGCTGCGGATCTTCTTCTCAGCCAGACCGCGCGTGATCCTGATCTGAAGCTGATTCAGATCTATCAACGGTTTGGCGAGATAGTCATAGGCACCCTGCTGGATGCATTTCACCACGATGTCAGTATCCTGGATGGCACTGACCATGATGACGATGGTCTCTGGATTCTTTTCCAGGAACTGCTGCAGCAGTTCCATACCGCTGATGCGGGGCATGTTGATATCCAGCACGGCGATATCGATCTCGTCGTCATCAAAGATCTTGATGGCATCCTCCGGCCGCGTGGCTGTCTTGACGTTGTAACCAAGATCGAGGAGAAAGTTCTCGAAAAGATGGGTTATATCAGGTTCATCATCGACAACGAGGATCTTTACATTTTCAGCTTGTTCTACCACAGTTTATCCTATATGCAATACAGCTTCACACGTTCAACATTACCAGCAAACAAAATAGTACGGGTGTAATAAAAAGACTACAGTGAATTTCGTGTTTTAAAAAAAAAGTGGAATTATCTGATTCAGGAATCAGGAGTGTCGTCAGAATCTTGCAGTAAGGGATTGGCTGTGAGGCAGGCCTGCCACCAACTCAGGTCGTTCGGTTCGAGGAGATCCTGCAGCGTTGTCTGCCCCAGAACGTGATCAAGCACCGACTGGATCGCACACCAGAAAGAACGCACCGAACAGCGCTCAAAATGAACACAGGTCCCATTCTGACCACTGAAATGCTCGCAGAAGCCGCCCTCGAACAATTTACCACCGAGCACATCCAGAACGTCACCGATGACGATCTCTGCGGCAGGCCGCGCCAGGGTGTAACCGCCGGTCTTGCCCCGAATACTGGTGACAAATCCATTCATGCGCAGAATACGGAGCAGTTTGGCGGCATTAGGTGCGGTAAGTCCTTCCCGGCGACGGACCTCCTCAATCGTGGTGCCGCCGGCGTCAGCGTTGCGTCCCACCTGAAGCAGGCAGCGCAGACCGTATTCCTCCTGGGCTGATAGCTTCATCTCAGAGAAGTCCCAGCTGGAGTAATCCCGTTTCGGAGATCATGTCCTTGTTCCACTGTGGTTCCCAGACCACGTCCACCTCGGCATGTCTGATCTGACCGATCTCGTTCATGATGCGTTCCCTGACAGAAATAGGAAGACTGCCGGCCACCGGACAGTTTGGCGCCGTGAGGGTCATTTTGACAAAAACCTCATTGTCCTCCGTGGCCTGTACGTCATAGATCAGCCCGAGATCATATATGTTCACCGGGATCTCCGGATCATAGATCTGCTTGATGACATCAACCACCTGCTCACATAGTTCATCGGGATTAAGGTCTTTTTGCTGCTCGGTCATGTGTTTCTGCGACCCTTCTATTCCGTTTTTACCGTATCATTCGATTCATCGATGGCTGCCATGAGTGTGTGCCAGGAAAGGCTCGCACATTTTACCCTGGCAGGGAATTCCTGGACCCCCTGGAAAACTGCCAATTTGCCAATTGAGGTAAGGCTTTCCGCATCAACGGTCTCTCCCGTCACCAGATCATGAAATGTCTCGAAATACCTTCTGGCCTCCTGGATGGTCCTGCCCTTGAGAAAGCTGGTCATCAAGGACGCTGATGATTTTGATATGGCACAGCCGCTGCCTATGAACGCGATGTCTACGATCACCTCATCGTCCACCTTCAGGAACAGTTTGAGCTTGTCCCCGCAAAGAGGATTGTGGCCATTGGCGGCATGGGTATGATCATCCATTTCGTGGAAATTTCGTGGATTCTTGTTGTGGTCCAGGATGAGTTCCTGGTACAGCTCGCGCAATTCAGACATCAGGCGATCATCTCCTTCACCGTCAGCAGGGCTTCCTTCAAAAGGTCGATCTCAGCTTTTGTATTGTAGAATGCCAGGGAGGCACGGGTTGTCGCCGGGATCCCGTAGTGGTCCATTACCGGTTGTGTACAGTGGTGTCCTGAACGAACGGCTATGCCCTCCTGGTCCAGGATCGTACCAATGTCGTGCGGATGGACATTCTCAAGGGTAAAGGACAGGATACTGCCCTTGCTGCCAGCCTGGCCGATCATTTCCAGGCCAGGAATGGACATCAGGACTTCATTTCCGTAATTCAACAATTCCTGCTCGTAGTCAGAGACTCTCTGCATATCGATGCCCGTCAGGTAATTCAGGGCTGCACCAAGGCCTGCTGTGCCTGCGATGTTCGGCGTACCAGCCTCGAATTTGAAGGGGACTTCATTGAATTGTGTTCCACTGAACCGGACTTCCAGGATCATATCGCCACCGCCCTGATAGGGGGGCATCCGATCCAGCAGTTCCATGCGGCCCCACAGGACACCAATCCCGGTAGGACCGAAGGCCTTGTGCCCGGAAAAGGTAAAGAAATCGCAGCCCAGGTCCTGAATGTCCACGGGCATATGTGGAATGGATTGGGCGCCATCCACCAGAACGGGGACATTCTGTGCATGAGCGATCTCGACGATCTCCTTGATGGGATTGACCGTGCCCAGTGAATTGGACATGTGGACCACTGCCACAAGTCGGGTCTTAGTGTTGATCATGCCTCGGCAGGCATCCAGGTCGAGCTCCCCATTGTCCAACATGGGAATGATCTTGAGCTCCACACCGCGTCGCTCCGCAAGCAGTTGCCAGGGAACGATATTGGAGTGATGTTCCATTTCGGAGATGAGGATCTCGTCACCCGCTGAGCAGGTCTCCCAGCCGAAGGTCTGGGCAACCAGGTTCACACCCTCCGTAGCGCCTCGCACAAACACGATCTCCCTCGTTGAAGGAGCGTTGATGAAGCTGCGAACGGTTTCCCTGACCTCTTCGTAGATCCGGGTGGCACGTTGACTCAGATCGTGGACGCCGCGGTGGATATTGGCATAATCGTTCCTGTAGAAATCCGCAATTGTATCGATGACGATCTGGGGCTTTTGCGTGCTGGCGGCGTTATCCAGATAGACCAGCGGTTTTCCATGCACCTTCTGGTCAAGGATGGGAAAATCCTGTCGAATCTGTTGTACGTCGAATGCAGACATGCTCAATTCGCCTCGCTGGTGAGACGTCCCAGCTTCTCAAGGATCAGTTCATCGATGTATTCCCGCAGGGCTCCTTCGGGGAGTTGCGTACTGATCTCCCGGGCAAATCCCTCCGTGAGCAAGTGGCGCGACTCCTGAAGGCCGATGCCGCGTGATCGCAGATAGAACAGGGCCTGGGGATCAAGCTGCCCAACAGTGGCACCGTGCGAACATTTCACGTCATCGGCAAATATCTCCAGCTGTGGTTTTGCATCTGCCCTGGCCTGCTCGGAAAGCAGCAGGCTTTTGTTCAGCTGTTCAGCCGAAGTCTTCTGGGCATCCTGCTGGACCAACACCTTCCCATTGAAAACACCTCTTCCCGAAGCGCTGAGTATCCCGCGATAGTGCTGGTTACTGCGACAATGAGGTACGGCGTGATCCACAAAGGTTCGGCAATCCTGGACCTGTTCACCCTCGGCCAGATAAAGACCCATCAGATCAGTTTCTGCTCCCTGGCCGCCGAGCAGAACTTCTACATTCTCCCTGGCAAGATTGGCCCCCAGACCAAAATACCTGCTTGTGAAATGGCTGTTGGTATTTTGATGGACCAGGGTATTGCCAAAGTGAAATGAGCTTAGTGACTGGTGCTGGATCTGCGTACGGATCAGCTTTGCACCCTCAGCAAGGTCGAAAATACTTGTGGCGTTCATCACAGTACCTGATCCCGAACCACGGGCAAAGTGTTCAACCAACTCAAAGCTGGTATTTGCACTCAACTGGGCCAGGATCAGCGGCATGGACCATTCTGCGGTGTCCCGGGCAGAATCAAAGTAGACCACATGCAGGACCTTCTGCCTTTCATCTGCCTCATTCATTTCGATGAACAGACCGTCCTGCAGGCTCGTGAGGTTGGATCTGGTAAAGATGGAATCATCTGTGAACTCGGCCTTTGAAAGAAGGTCCCGGATCGTCTCCGGATGTTTATCCAGACCATCCTTCAGCGACAGGACACCTGGAAACGCTTTGAGCTCATCCTGATTCTGTAGCATACCATTCTCAAAAACCACAATGCTGCTTTGAGGAAACCTGGGCCTCAGATCCTCAAGCACCTCGTCTAGGGACCTTGCAGGTTGAGCTTTCCCCTGGACCAGCAGATCCTTGAGCCCGGTATATTTCCATTCTTCATCGCGTAGAGAAGGAAAGCTGGATTCCTTCAGTGAAGAGATCCCTGCAGTATGAAGATCTGATAGTTGTGCGGGCAGTTTCGATCCGCCTGCGGTGGCTGTTTCCAAGAGCTGCTGTTTCAGATCATCGAATGTCAAGTTGCCCTGTGCCATTCAGATTCAGGCCTCCAGTTCCGGAGAGGTATGCAACCAGTCGTATCCACGATCCTCCAGCTCCAGGGCTAGGTCCTTGGTGCCGGATCTGATGATCTGACCATCACTGAGAACATGTACGTAGTCCGGGACGATGTAATTGAGCAGGCGTTGATAGTGTGTTACTACGACAAAGGCATTGTTCTCTGAACGGAGCTTGTTGACGCCCTCGGCCACGATGCGCAGTGCATCGATGTCCAACCCCGAATCGGTTTCATCAAGGATGGCCAGGCGCGGCTCGAGAACCGCCATCTGCAGGATCTCGTTCCGCTTTTTCTCCCCTCCGGAGAAACCCTGGTTAACCGGCCGCCGGAGAAAGGTCTCGTTCATCTCCACCAGCTGCATCCTGGTTTTGATGAGGTTCATGAAATCAACCGCGTCCAGTTCTTCCTCGCCGCGGTGCTTGCGGAGTTCGTTCAGGGCTTTCTTCAGGAAGGTGGTGTTATTGACCCCGGGGATCTCCAGGGGATACTGGAATGCCAGGAAGACACCTTCACGGGCACGGTCCTCCGGTGCCATGTCGAGCAGGTCGGTTGACTGGTAACTCACTGATCCGGAATTCACTTCATAACCCTCGCGACCGGCCAGGATATGGGCCAGGGTGCTTTTTCCGCTGCCGTTGGGGCCCATGATGGCATGGATCTCTCCGGCCTTGACCTCGAGATTGATCCCCTTGAGGATCTGCTTGCCCTCCACTGACACCTTTAAATCTTTGATTATCAACATCTTATGTGGTTTCCCCATTTGAAACTTGAAACTTGAAATTGGAAATTTGAAACTGGTCAGAGTAGGTCGTCATCCTACGGAGCCCTCCAGGCTGACGCTCATGAGGTTCTGGGCTTCCACAGCGAATTCCATGGGGAGTTGCTGGAAAACCTCTTTAGCGTATCCGGACACGATCATGCCCACTGCATCTTCAGTTGAGATCCCCCGCTGGTTGAGGTAGAAGATCTGATCCTCGCTGACCTTGGAGGTCGTGGCCTCATGTTCAACCTGGGCTGACTGGTTGTCGATCTCCAGATAGGGGAAAGTGTGTGCGCCGCAGCGATCACCGATGAGCAGCGAATCACACTGAGAATAATTCCGTGAACGCTCTGCATTGGAATGGACCTTTACCAGACCGCGGTAGGAATTATTCGATCTACCGGCAGAGATACCTTTTGAAATGATGGTACTTCTACTATTCCGGCCCAGATGGATCATCTTGGTGCCCGTATCAGCCTGCTGGTAATTATTGGTCAGCGCCACAGAGTAGAACTCACCCACTGAATTCTCTCCCTTGAGGATGCAGCTGGGATATTTCCACGTGATGGCCGATCCGGTCTCCACTTGGGTCCAGGAGATCTTGGAATTGACACCGGCACAGATCCCGCGTTTGGTGACGAAGTTATAGATCCCGCCAACACCTTCCTTGTTCCCGGCATACCAGTTCTGGACTGTTGAATACTTAATCTCCGCGTTGTCCATAGCGATGAGTTCCACCACAGCCGCATGCAGCTGATTCTCATCTCGCATGGGGGCCGTACAACCTTCCAGGTAACTGACATAGCTGCCTTCATCCGCGATGATGAGCGTGCGTTCGAACTGACCGGTCTTCGAAGCATTGATACGGAAATAGCTGGAAAGTTCCATGGGACAGCGTACACCCGGCGGGATGTATACAAATGAACCGTCACTGAATACGGCGGAATTCAGGGTCGCATAGAAGTTGTCAGTGTAGGGAACGACGGATCCCAGGTATTTCTTCACCAGTTCCGGATGTTCCTGGATGGCTTCGCTGATGGGGCAGAAAATGATTCCCAGCTCGTTCAGCTTGTCCTTGTATGTGGTTGCCACTGATACGCTATCGAAAACGGCGTCCACGGCAACTCCGGCAAGGATCTCGCGTTCTTCCAGGGGCACACCCAGTTTCTCAAAGGTCTCCAGAAGTTCCGGATCGACCTCATCCAGGCTTTTGGGTGCACTGTCACTGGCTGGAGCGGCATAATAATAGAGTTCATTAAAATTGATTTCCGGATATTCCACCTTCGGCCACTTGGGCTCCTTCATCTTGAGCCAGCGGCGGTATGCCTTCAATCGCCACTTGACCATGAATTCCGGCTCATCTTTTTTCCCTGCGATCATACGGACGATGTCTTCGTTCAAACCCTGGGGCAGGATTTCCATGTCGATGTCCGTCACAAAGCCGTACTTGTATTCCCGGTCCGCTATTCCCTTGATCGTTTTGAGATCTGAACTCATTCTGTGTCGTGTTCCTTCGTGCTCCGATACCACTTTTTCAAACCACTGTTTTCCCCAGCGGCGCGTCAATAAAGTAAAACTATACAAAAAAGTCAAGATTAAAGGATTTTGGCTCGGATTTTCCTGAATGGAATCAGGCTCATCCTGGTAGAATCTGGTGGAGTACTGTGAATGCCGCTGCTTGAGAAACGCCTGAAAATCACGTTTGAATTCACTATGTTTACAATTTCTATAAATGCGAAGTGCTTAACATGATAATTAGATCGTACAGAGGTATAACTCCCAAGATCCACCCCAGTGCGTGGATCGCCGAGAACGCAGTCATCATCGGGGACGTGGAGATCGGACCCGAGACGAATATCTGGTATAACGTGCTCATCCGCGGGGATCTGAACCGGATCAGGATCGGCGAACAATGCAATATCCAGGATGGAGCAATACTGCATGTGGAATCCGATGAGGGTCCCTGCCTGCTGGGAAACAGGGTGACCGTGGGACACCAGTCCATCGTACATGGCTGTGTTGTCGGAGACGATGCGCTCATCGGTATGGGGGCCACCGTGCTCAGCTGGGCCCGGATCGGGAAGGGAGCCCTGGTGGCTGCAGGTGCACTGGTGAAAGAATATGCCGAGCTGCCGGACCGCAGTCTCTGGGCAGGTGTACCGGCCAGGGAACGCGGCGCAGTGGACGATGGTATGTTCGCGAGGATGCAGGAAGGCTGCAGGCATTATCTTGAACTTGCCGAAGAATATCGAAGGGACGATGCGCGGAGGAAAGATGCTGCCCTATAAGATCATCGAGAAGAAAGCAGGGGGCCATGAGCTCAGTGCGGATGAGATCCAGCAGTTTGTCGTCGCCTACACCCGGGGATCCCTGCCTGATTACCAGATGTCAGCTCTGCTTATGGCCATTTTTATTCAGGGTATGACACCGGCAGAGACACTGGCACTGACAGAAGTCATGCTGGAATCGGGTAAACAGATGGATTTCAGCGATCTGGATGGTTTCGTGGCGGACAAGCATTCCACTGGTGGTGTAGGGGACAAGACCTCACTCATTCTCGCACCTGTCCTCGCTGAGCTGGGTGTCCATGTTCCCATGATCTCGGGCCGTGGTCTGGGACACACGGGTGGCACGCTGGACAAGCTCGAGGCCATTCCCGGTTTCAATGTCAACCAGCCGCTGGAGGCCTTCGATCGCCTGGTCCGTGAGCATCAGGTGGGTCTCATAGGTCAGACTGAGAATATCGCACCGGCTGACCGCAAGCTATACAGCCTGAGGGATGTTACAGCCACCGTCCGCTCCATTCCCCTCATCACGGCCAGTATCATGAGCAAGAAGATCGCTGAGGGGATCCAGGGCCTGATCCTGGATGTGAAGACCGGCAATGGGGCCTTCATGCAATCCATGCAGGATGCCCGAGCCCTGGCACAGAACCTGGTTGAGGTGGGGGAGCGATACGGGATCAGGACCACGGCGTTGATCACCGATATGAACCAGCCTCTGGGCAATGCTATCGGCAACTGGCTGGAGGTGAAGGAATGTCTCGATGTGCTCCAGGGAGGCGGCCCCCGCGACCTGGTCCATCTGAGCCTGGCCCTTGGCGCAGAGATACTGCAGATGCGTGACGAACACCTGGCACCGGCGGCAGCATTGGCTATGCAGCAGGAATTACTGGAGAACGGCAGGGCCTACGATCGGTTCCTTGATCTGTGCAAACTGCATGGTGCCGATACTGCAGTTCTGGAGCATCCGGACAATTATCCTGCAACGCAATTCAACCACACGCTCACAGCCCAGGGATCCGGCTACGTCAGCCGGATCGAGACAATGGCTCTTGGTTTTGCCGGCATCACGCTTAAAGCAGGTCGCCGCATCATGTCCGATACCATCGATTACGCTGCCGGGATGCAGATCCACAAGAAACTTGGCGATAAGGTACAGAAGGGTGAACCGCTGCTGATCCTCTATGCCGAGGAGGAGGAATTGCTCAACACGGCCCTGGAACAGCTCAGTGATTGCTTCACAATAAGCCGTACCAAACCAAATCCGCCCCAGTTGATATATGAGACTGTATCCAAGTACTACTTCTTCGGGAAAACCCAGTTAAGCTGAGCCCGGTGCCTATTGCGGCCGCAACGCTCCGAACTGTTTTCGGGCCAGGACGAAGAGTCTCTGGATGGGAATCTCGTTCACGTGAGCGGCAACAACCTCTCCAGCAAAAATGGCATGATCCCCGGTGGTGGTCTCCGAACTCAACCGGCATTCGAAATTCGAACTCGCCTCCGTCAGTAGCAGGCCTTTCACGGCTACAGTCGGTTGTGTGGGTGTGCCCAGTTCCGCGATCTTGGCAGTATCCCGGCCACTTTCCGTTCCGAAGAATTCCACTTCCGCCATCTGCTGCTCCGATGGGAAGGCGATTACGAATTCACCAGCTTCCCTGATCAACTGGTAGGTGTAGCGTTCGAATCCAACGGAAACCGCCAGCATCAGGGGATCGATACTGGTAAACATCACCCAGGAGGCCGACATGGCATTACAGATGCCGTCTGCGCCTTCCACTAGGACGATATGTACCAGTTCCGGGTATTTCGTGGGTCCCGCTTCCTTGATTGGTACCTGTATCTGCATATACGAAGATAACCCACTATGGAATAGTTGCTTCACCCAATTTGTTGCAGATCATGATCGGTAGGTGAGGCTGAATGCAAACACAGAAACTCTCCATCACCTGCATGCGGGAAAGGATGGGGAATTCCTGCCACCACGTGGATGTTGTGGGATTAGCACATAAATGTAATTTTTATTAATAATTGACTTTTTCGCTGCAAATCTTTTAAGTTTTGGCAAAGATTGTGCATGGCAATGAGTGTGACTACTAATATCGAATTCTATTGAACAGATATACTGAAACAGAGGGGAATACAAAATGGACACAAAGCTGAAAACCCAGGCCACCGCTATCACCGATCTTACCTTTGATCTGCTGCGCTGCTGCGAAGCGAAGGAGAAGATCTTTGCCAAGGACCATGGTCTTAAAGTTGCGGAATTCCGTTGCCTGAGGATCATCGAACCCGGCAAATCCTATTCTGTTCAGGACCTGGCGACATCCATGCATCTCTCACCGAGCCGTCTTACCCGGATCATCGACGGTCTGTTCGCCGAGAAACTGGTTGATCGCATCCAGTCCATCGAGGATCGACGTTTCGCCAAGATCAGTCTCACCGCCAAAGGCCAGACCCTGGTATCCAAGCTCAAAGAGGAATACGCAGACCTGCACGCTGAGATGCTGAAGGAAAAAACCAGCAATGAGCGGGACAAGATCTTTGAAGGTATTTCCCTGATGCAGGACGTGGTGAGTGGCTGGCTCGACAAGAATATGTAGCCTTAGTGCCCCACGATCCAAAGGCCGTGAATTCCACGGCCTTTTTGCTTATACAGCCGATTAACCGTGTACTCACTGAGTTCTGAGTTCTAAACTAAACCCATGCAGATCCTGGCAACTCTCTGTTATGTCCGTGACGGTGATAAGACACTGATGCTGCATCGTGTCAAGAAGCAGAACGACATGCATGAGGGTAAATGGAACGGACTTGGCGGTAAGGTCGAGAAGGGTGAATCCCCAGAAGAGTGTGCTATCCGGGAAGTACGGGAGGAATCGGGTCTGGAGGTCATGGATCCCATCTTGCGCGGGTTCATCTGCTTTCCGCTCTTCGATGGTGAGAACGACTGGAACGTATTCATTTATCGGTTCGATGGCTATAATGGCACCCAGCAGGAATCGGCCGAAGGCCACCTGGCCTGGCTGGATGCTGAAGAATTGAAGCAGGTGCCGCTCTGGGAAGGGGACCGGATCTTTATGGATTGGCTTGATAAAGATCAAATCTTTTCAGCGAAGTTCAATTATCATGGCGGGCGACTGGACGATTGGAGCGTCCATTGGTATTAGGAACTCTGAGGAGTACCTTTCGTTGAATGGTGCGATGAGGAGATAAAGAGGGGATGATATAGATGAATTTCAATAAAATGTTAGCGGTGCTGATGATTCTGGCTGGCAGTTTACAGGCTGAGATCAATTCGCTTTCCGGGACCATCCGCAATGCCCTGACACTTGAACCATTGCCCTATGCCAACGTGGTGATCAAGGATACCTACCTTGGCGGCACTTCGAATGTCGATGGGTATTTTTATGTCAGCGGTCTCGAACATGATTCGGTCCTGGTCGTGTTCTCGTACATGGGTTATGAGACAAGGGTGGAGCAGATCAGCTACAAAGGCGACACGCATATCATTCTTCCCGTAGCGCTGCAACCTCAGACCCTGGGGGGTGAGGAGGTCCTGGTGGAAGACTCGCTGCTGTTGTCACCGGAATTCCATCTGGAAACACAGGTCCCGGATGAACTCACCAGCATGAGAGAGGTGGATGTTCTGGAGGCTAGTGATGTAGATGTCGTGGGTTTTGAAATGAACCTGCTGCCGCGCCTGCCATATCTCACCCAGGGTGAAGCTGGTGTCCAGTTCCTCATCGAAGGAGTGCCTGTATTTCCTACACGACACCTCTACAGGATCTACCCGGCATTCAATCTGAACGCCGTGAAGCACATCGCACACCATGCACCCGGCAAGATACTCCAGGCCGATGATCCCTATCGGGAAGTCACGGAACTGGTTTACAAGGAAGGCAACCGTACAGCCCTGGATCTCAGTGGCAGCCTGGGTCTGCTGGAAAGCGGTCTCACCATGTCAGGTCCCCATTTTGCAGGCGGATCCTGGTATATCAGTGGCCGGCGTATCGATTTTGACGGAATCTACAGTCTGGCCTCAGAGCGGGCGGACAGTGCCTTCAGTGAATTCATGCCGGATTACTATTTCTATGATCTGAATGGCAAGATCACGCTCGACCTCTCTGAAAAGACAAAAGCATCTGCTGCAGCCTATCTGACCTACGATAAGCTTCACTGGCTGGGTGAACAGGGCATGAGTGCTCACACGAACTGGAATACGGGATTGGTCTCTGGCCGCCTGCAGCATCGATTCAGTCCCAGGATGCTGACCTCAATGGTCCTCTACCGCGCTCGGTATCACAGTTTCTTCAGGGCCAATGATATACCTCTGGGCCAGGGGATCGATCTCAACGGTGATCTCAGCCATAATATGAGTGCCTTCGGGATCCGGACGGTGACGGACTACTATCTGGGGAACAACAACGCACTGCTCTTCGGCTTGGGGACGAAACGCTATAGCTCTGATTTTGACTTCATCGATTCCAGTTCCGCAATCCTGGATGAACCCTGGGTGAGTACCATTGACCTGCTGTACCGCCAACCGCTGCCCTTCAGCCTGGGTGTTACCGCCGGTCTCGAAGGGATACATAATACAAGTCTGTCAGACTTCGCACTCAATCCAGAGTTGGAGGTATCCTGGTCACCCAACAATGTTTATTCCACCTATCTCTCGGTTTCGCAGAGTACACAGCAGCTGGCAGAGGTCTCATTTTCGAATACCCTTGAGCAGCCTGTATTCGATCTCGTCCTGCCCCTGGATGATACCGTGTTACAGCCTTCGGTGCTGACACTGCGCGGAGGTGGGGAACTGGTACCCGTGGTGGGCTATGAGATCATGGCCAGTTTCTTCTATGAGCAGATCAGTGATCCTTTGCTGATGAACCATGCCTGGACGGGTGATATCACGGATCAATCAAAATGGCTCCTGCAGTTCCAGGAAGCGGCTCGATCCGGAATAGAATTATCTGCAGAGAAACGCGCCGGCGGTTCTCAGATCAGATTGCGCTATCGCATGCAGACCGGTACACTCACGGACCAGCAGGCTAATGAATTCGATCTGCTGGGGGAGCGGGATCATCGAGCTGAATTGATCTTCACCGGCGGCCTCGGCGACCACGGTGGGTACAAGCTGGACCTGAATCTGGCATCAGGTCGGCACTACCTGGATGCTTCGGATGATGCGGCAGTCAGTGATTTTTATCACCGTGTTGATGTTGCTCTGTTCAGGGAGATCGAGATCAATCAGGTCCAGGGGCGGCTCAGTCTGAAGCTCTTCAATCTGACTGGTGCCCGGAATGACCGTTTGAACGAGAATGCCTGGAGTCCACTGACCGTGGAAGAACGTGCCCTGGCACTGCTACCCTTCCTGCCGACACTGAACCTTAATTTCAATTTCTAAAAGAAAACCCTGCTGCGCAGGGTCTTTCATGGATCTGGCTCTCCGAGAGTTCTCACTCTCGGAGAGTTTTCATTTATCCATCAACCAGGCAGTTCTCCCGGTTTCATCAGGTTGTCTTCCATGAGCTTCAGCTCATCGATACCGCTGATGACGATCTTGGGATCGGGTTCCAGGTCTTTCTTGGCGATCTTGCCAGTGTAATCCATGTTGGACAGGATGTATTTGATCACCCCCAGGCGGGCCAGTTTCTTATTGTCTGAGCGGATCACGGTCCAGGGTGCGATAGTCCTGTTGGATTCGCTGAGCATCTGGAATTTTTTCACCGTGTACTGATCCCACAACTTCTGGGCCTGCTGATCCACGGGACTGATCTTGAACTGTTTCAAGGGATTTGTCTTCCGCGCCTCAAAGCGTCCGGCCTGCTCTTCCCGGGATACAGAGAAATAAAATTTGAACATCTTGATCCCGTTCTTCACCAGCATCTGTTCGAACAGAGGAACGTCCTTGAGGAAGCGCTTATTCTCCTCATCAGAACAGAAGCCCATAATGGGTTCAACCATGGCCCGGTTATACCAGCTGCGATCGAAGAGCACGATCTCACGTTCAGTTGGCAGGTGCTGAATATAGCGCTGGAAATACCACTGGGTGCGTTCACGGTCGCTGGGTTTCTCCAGAGCGACGACACGGGCACCACGAGGATTGAGATGCTCAGTGATCCGTTTGATGGTCCCACCCTTACCGGCGGCATCTCGACCCTCGAAGATCATGAGCACCTTCAGACCCTTATCCTTGATATGGTTCTGCATCTTCAGCAGTTCGATCTGCAGCTTTTTGAGCTCCATCTCGTAATCGATCGTGGCCTTCTTCACCAGAACCGGCAATCGTTTTGGGCTGGGCTTCTTGTCCAGGTTCTTGGCAGCCGTGCCCTCCGCCAGCTTCATCTTGATGGCATCGGCCGGTGCTTTCTTCTCCGTCGCAGCTGTGGCAGGTTTCGCCGCAGGCGTCGCAGGTTTTCTCGCCCTGGTAGTGGTCCTGGCAGTTGTTTTGCGTGCCGGCGGTTTCGAGTTTGATTTCTGTTCCATACGACCTCCAACCATATTATCGGACGAACTTACCATATTTCCTGCGCTGACGGCGCATCGCTGCCATTTCCTGATCACCGGAACGCACCACATCCTTATTCAACGAGAAATCCAGGTTGCGCCGGCGACCACGGTAGCGTACGGAGTTGAGTATGACCTTCATGGTTTCCATCCGAGCCTGATGCTTGTCATCGGAACGGATGATATACCAGGGACATTCAGCGGTATGGGTTCTCTGCAGGAAGCGATATTTTTTTGTTGTGAACTCGTCCCACAGCTCCTGGGCCTGGAGATCCACCTCGCTGAGCTTCCACTGTCGCAGGGGATCATTCTGGCGACGTTCAAAACGCCGGGACTGCTCCTCCTTCGAGACCGAATAATACAACTTGAGCAGCACGGTCTTACCGTCTGAGACAAAGTTGTGTTCGTAGGAATTCACCATCCTCAGGAAATCGTTGTACTGCTTTTTCGAACAGAAGCCCATCACCGGCTCAACCATGGCGCGGTTGTACCACGATCGGTCGAAAAGGGCCATTTCACCCGCATAGGGGAAATGTTCGATATAGCGTTTCATGTGCAGTTCGGTGCGTTGTCGGCTGGAAGGTTTCCCCAGCACGATGACCCGGTAACGTTTCTCGTTCATGTAGCGGGTGACCCGTCGGATGGTACCACCCTTTCCAGAGGCATCACGACCATCGAAGAGGACGATCATCTTGATCCCCAGCCGTTCGATATGCTTCTGCAGCTTTATCAATTCTGCCTGGTACGGCTTTAGCTCCACACTCTGCTGGTACTTCAGCAGGGCGGCACGTATGATCTTTTCTTTCTGCTTCTTCTTGAGCTGTTCGAGGATGGTTTCCAGCGGCAGTGCAGCTTCATCGCTGCCCACCCGGCGACCGACCTTCTGTAACGCTTTCCGAATGGTACCTGTTATGGCAGGCGCGTCTACATCCAGTCCTTCCGACAGGCTCTCAAAATCGTCATTAATCATAAGACTCGAAAATTCTTCTCAGTTTGTAGGTTCAGATTGATTTCCAATGTTCCAATTCTTCGGGAGCCAAAATCTAGGGTCTGCCTGTAAACAGTCCAAGAACATCCATCACGATGCCACATGCGATTTTCCCGAGAAGTCGGTAAAATTGAATATACAAAAAGGGCTCACACGGAGCCCTTCGCATAGAAATTCAGTTTATAACCGGACTCAGATCATCTCAAGATCTCAGTTGAACTCGTCGAAAAGTACTTTGTAGGTGACATAGGAGATCTTGCCGGATTCGGTTCCCGGTGGCAGGGTCACTTCCACCCTGAAAGGAGCCGTGGCCCCAGGAGACAGGGAGGATTCGCTGATGATACCGGAGAAGAAAGAATAGGGCTCACCGCTGATATAGGCTGAATCCTGCGCCACGATGTGCGTACGCTTGTCGTGCAGTCGGTACACGACCCGCACAAAATCCGCGCGACGCAGACCCTGGTTCTTCACCAGGCCGATGAAGACCCGTTTGTCAGAGTGGTGCTGGTCCTCGAAATCCCCGTCGATCTTGACGTCCGCGTGCAGTTTGTCGTAAGGTTTCAGATCGACGATATTTTCCTGCTCGATGGACAGCAGACCGATATTGGTCTGCACGATGACGCGGTCCAGGTTCTCCGAAATGATCTTACCCTGGACGATGGTGCCATTGCTGAGCCGGATCTCGCTGATCTGCTCAGGCAGGTTGATGAGCCTCTTGATCTCCTTGCGGATCCGGGGGGAACTGAGATCATCGTATTCGTCGATGCGCATACGCAGGCGGTTCAGCTCATCCTCGATCTCCCTGACCTCCTGCTGGAGCTGCCGCAGGGGATCGCCCATCTGGTACAGATCGATCTCAGGCTCGAAGAATTCACGGGGTGGACTCGGTGTCCGGCCACCACCCAGACTGTCCACCTGGGCGTACAGTGTCCCTGGAGTTGCTGGTATGAACAGACAGAAAGCCAGCAGCAGCAGGGGAATGATGAAAGCGGGTCTGCTCAATCGGCTCATCCTTCGGCCTCCCAAGCCGCTTGTGTTTTCCGGGCTGTTTCCTGAAGTTTCTGTTCGAGTGAATAGTCTTCCAGGGTTTCCACGAGCTGCTTTATGTCTTTATAGAAGATGTAGTTGTCAGGGTTGTCCAGGATCTCGATGAGACTTTCTGCGATCTGAGCGTCCTCGAATTTCACCAGGCTCTGGATGGCACGTCTGCGATAGCGGCTGGGCAGTGTATCGTCCTGGGCTACTTTCAGCATGGCGCCTTTCAGTTTGGGATCATCAAAATCCCCCAGGGCCTGGGTGATGGCATCCACCATGGCATGATAGGTGGCCTGCTCGTTATGCAGGGCTTCAATGAGCGCGATCACCAGCCGTTCGTCTTTATATTCATCCATCACTGAGATGGCAAAGCTCTCAACCTGGCGCTGCGTCTGGGGATTTTCAAGCATCTCTGCGAGCATGGTGGCGATAGCAGGGTCATTCTTTGAAGCCAGGATCTCCACTGCCAGATTACGAGTACCGATATCTATCTTGGGGTTCTTGGCGATCTGCATGAGAATGGGGACAACCCGCTCGTCATCAAGGCGTCCCAGCGTAAGCGTCAAATTCTTCAGGAAGGCCGCATAGTCCGTCTTTGCCTCTGCGTACATCTTGAGGATAAGGGCGATGGATCTTGCATCCACCTGGTCCTCAACGATCTGGAACATCTCGTCCCGGACCTGGATGTAACCTTTGCGGCTCGATTCCATAGCCAGCAGGATGGTACGGATATTCTCCACATCCTGTGTCCGGCTCAGGGCCTGTACTCCGATATTGAATAATTCGTAATCAAGGTCCTCACCTTCCTTCAAAGAATTGCGGATAGCCTGGATGCCCACGGGATCATTCGATTCAATGATCTTCATGAGCGCTTCCTTGCGTACTTCCTTGGGCAGGCTAGGATCCCGGTAGTAGGTTATGAGATTATTGAGGGCCTTCTTCTTGCCTTCGCGGTAATCACTGTAGCTCTCAGAGACCATACTGGAATCGACGACATCGTTCGATGAGCAGGTCACCAGAAATACCGTGGCGGCCACCGGTAACAGGTACCGTAAAAACCTTCGAGCTGTGTTCATGGGCTTTCCCACTGTAAAGATGTTGTTCACACCCGGTTTGAACCTTTCAATCAGTTTATCCTAATTTTGGGTGCAAGTCAAGCTAAAAGCCTCTGTGGCAGGCTTTTAACAGGCCACTGTTTAAGTGATAGATTCAGTCCATCGTAGTAACCGTATGAAAAATGCTGTAGGAAGTCACCTATGGTGAGGAAGGTTTTTCCATCAACGTTTTGCAGTCGTGGAAGATGAATGTGGCCGGTGACAAAGAAATCGACACCCTCGGCGAACACCGTTCGGGCATACTCTACATTCTCATCGATGAGGGCGTTCAGGTCATGCAGGGTATCCTCAGTGAGGGTCCGGCTGGTATAGGATACCTTTTCTGCCAGCCACTTGCCCATTGCCGGGGGGACCAGCCAACGGAACAGGAAGGTGCTGGTACGGCTGCGGATAATGCGCCTGAAGACGCGATAGGCCCGGTCATCCTTTGCCAGTCCATCACCGTGTATGCAGAAGAAACGATGATCGTTCAGTTCGATCTCCACGGGATCGAGATGGATGATGATGCCCAGCTCATTTTTCAGGAACGCTCCCAGCCAGAAATCATGGTTTCCGGCGATGTAATGGATCTCGATACCCGCCTGGGTCAATTCAGCCAGCTTCTGATACACCCCCCTGTATTCCTCGATGATGACAGAGCCCCATTCAAAATAGAAATCAAAGAAATCCCCGACGATGATGAGGGTCGCTTGCTCTGTACGCACCTGGTCCAGCAGACTGAACAGTTCATTTCTGCGTACCTGCTCATTGCCCTTAACTTTCATGGCGAGATGAACGTCAGAGATGAAGTAGGCGGATTGCATGGCGCAAAAGTTACACGGAGCACATGTTTCAACCAGTCATTTGTACCAATCTTATCTCAGGATGGAGAAGCGTTTGACAAGCGTGTGACCTTTATGTATTTTGCCGATTACGGGTGGAACCTATGCGCAGAAACAGGTGTTGAAAAAACATGAATAATATGATCCCCTACGGACGTCTCATATGTCTGCTATTCCTTGGCCTGCTGGTTGTGGTTCAGCCCCTCGAGGCCAAGTTCGGAAAGAACAAGGTCCAGTACAAGACCATCGAATGGTCCTATCTGCAAACCCCTCATTTTGATATCTATTTTTACGAGGGTGGCGAGCATGTAGCACAATACGCTGCAGACATCGCTGAAAAATCCTACAATCATATAGCCTTCCAGCTCAACTGGCAGCTGAGTAAACGCATATCGATCATCCTGTACAATTCACACAACGATTTCCAGCAGACAAATGTCACCCTGAGCTATCTCCAGGAAGGTATCGGCGGTTTTACCGAACTGTTCAAGAATCGCGTGGTGATGCCATTCGAGGGCAGTTATGAACAGTTTCGCCATGTGCTGCATCACGAGTTGACCCATGCCATTATCAACGATCTGATCTATGGTGGTAATGTTCAGTCCATCGTATCCGGCAAGATGCGTGTGAACATGCCGCTCTGGTTGACGGAAGGCTACGCAGAGTACAGTTCACTGGACTGGGATTCCAGAGCAGACATGATCCTGCGGGATGCTGCGGTCAACGGCCAATTGCCTTCGGTGGATTACCTGAACTACTACATGGCTTACAAGGGTGGCCAGAGTGTGCTGCGTTTTATCGGCGAGACCTATGGCGTAGAGCGTATCGGAGAATTGTTCCACGAGATCCGCCGCAGAAAGAATGTCGATCAGGCACTGGAAACCTCCCTGGGTATGGATACAGAGGGACTCACGGAGAAATGGCATCTCGCCGTACGCCGGGACTACTGGCCGGATATCGAGGGTCGCGAAAATCTGGAATCCACCGGGCAGCGCCTCACCGACCATGCGGAACTGCGGAATTATTTCAATGTCAGCCCGGCCATATCGCCCAACGGTGGTAAGATCGCCTTCCTCTCTGACCGGTCAGGATATGCCGATATCTATGTCATGTCCGCAGATGATGGCCGTCAGATGAACCGTATCGTCTCCGGGCAGCGGAAGGCCGACCTGGAAGAACTGAAATGGCTGAGTCCGGGTCTGTCCTGGGCTCCGAATAACCGTCATATTGTCTTCGCGGCCAAGTCAGGGGATGAGGACGCGCTGGTCTTCTTCGATACCCAGGACGAGAAGAAGAAGATCCGTAAGCTGGGTCTTGACGGGATCTTCACGGCAAGCTGGTCGCCAAATGGCGATGATGTGGTCTTTTCAGGTATCAAGAATGGTCGTACCGACCTGTTCCTTTACTCCATCAAGACCAGGGAACTACGTCCGCTTACCTCTGATGTATTCTCAGATTCCCGCCCGTCATGGTCAGCCGATGGCAACAAGATCGCATTTATCTCTGATCGCGGTTCCATTTTGAACAATGGTCTGTCACCTGTCGCTGAGCAGGATGTCCGTGAGCAGGTTCTGACGCATGATTTCATGTTCACCGATGTCTATGTCTACGATCTGCCCAGCGGACTGATCCAACGCATCACCAACTCACCTGGGAACGAGGATTCACCGGTATTCTCCAGCACGACCAATCAGCTGGCCTATACTTCTGAGCGATCAGGTATCTCCAATATCTATCTGTATAATTTTGACAGTGGTGAAGAATCACCGCTCACAAATATCATGACCGGTATCTTCCAGCTAAGTTGGAGTGCAGATGATTCCCGTCTGGTCTTTTCCGGCTACGAGCATGGTGGCTGGGATATCTTCAGCATGAATAATCCGCTGGGGGAGATGGACAAGGTTCCTGATCCACCGCTTTCGAACTACCTGACCCGCAAGAATCTCCAACTCGACCTGACTTACTCGGATACGTTGCCAGATCGTGTCAGCGAGGAGAAGCGCGAGTTCGAGAAGTACGTCTTTACGGGACCGGAATCCTACTTTGACACATCACCTGTAGATGTAGCCGAGCCCATCGATCCAAGCGTTTTTCAGGACAGCTCCGGGGATTACCGGATCCGGGACTACAAGACCCGGTTTACCGTCGACCTGGTGGACGCCCAGGCCGGTTACTCCAATTTCTTCGGGCTCCAGGGGAATGCCGTCATGGTATTCAGTGATATCCTTGGCAACCACCGTATCCTCTTTGGATTCGAGCTGTACAAGGACCTTCAACATTCCGATCTGCTGCTGGGCTATGATTATCTGGCCAACCGGACCAACCTGCATGCCATGCTGTTCAATTACCCGGACCAGTACCAGGTATATAACTGGGTTGGATACTACCGGACCGAGATCTGGACCTTCCGGCAGTATGGCGGGATCTTCGGGCTGGATTATCCGCTGAGCAAGTATTCCCGTATTGAAGGGAGCGTCACCTGGCTGAACTTGTACAAACGTGTTACCGAGGCTGTAAGCCTGACGGAGGTCGTGGATCTCATCGAGCCCCAGAATTCGGTGTACATGATGCCGTCACTCACCTGGTCATTTGATAATGTGCTTTACGGTAGTCTGTACCCGGTGGACGGCTGGCGCATGGACGTCGGGATCAAGGCGTCACCACCCTTCCCGCTGGCAGAGCGTGAATTCGTCACTCTGAATACTGATATCCGCAGGTACTTCAAGGTTTACAATGAATACTCTTTCGCCCTGCGCTTCTCGGCGGGGAGCAGTCATGGTCCCCAGCCTGAACAGTATCTGGCAGGTGGTGTGGCCAACTGGCTCAACTACCGGGTGGAGGGGCAATATCTGGATCGCCTGCGCGAGTACGAGGACCTTTATTTCTCCCAATATGTGACACCGATCCGGGGTGCACCGTATTTTTCCCTGGTAGGCAATCATTTCTCAGCATTCAATGCGGAATTTCGCTTTCCGTTTATCGAATACCTGGTCCTGAAGTGGCCGATCTCAGCGGTATTCGGTAATGTGCGGGGCCTGATGTTTGCCGATTGGGTCCGTGTCTGGGATGCAGCTGATCTTGAAAATCGCAGCACCGCAGAAATCCTGTTCAAAGATTCTGATAACACCTATTTTGGAACGGGGCTGGGTCTGCGTGTCAATCTTGGCATCTTTGTCCTGCGATACGACCTGGCATATGACATGAGCACACGACCGAGGTACTCGGATCCTCAGCACATCTGGTCGCTGGGACTTGATTTTTAATGATTCAATTCATTCGCTTCTTCGGGAAGCATACAATCGATTTCATCATGGCCATTGGGCAGATCTTCATTCTGTTCTGGAAATCGATATTAAACATTCACTACTTCCATAGAGATCGGGTCCTTTACATCCAGCAGATGTACGTCCTGGGTGTGAAAGCCCTTCCTCTGGTGGCCATCATTGCCAGTTTTGCTGGAGCCGTTTCAGGTTGGCAGGGGGCCTACCAGCTGGAAGATGCTCTGCCCAAGAGCTTCTTCGGACAGATCGTACCCATCGGCATCCTGTCCGAGATGGGACCGGTCCTGGTGGCACTGGTACTTGCGGGCCGCAATGGGTCTTCCATCGCAGCCGAGATTGCCACCATGAAGGTCACCGAGCAGGTGGATGCCTTACAGGCCATGGCCATCAATCCGGTGCGCTACCTGGTGACCCCCCGGGTGTTCAGCATGCTGCTGATGATGCCCGTGCTGATCATCGTCGGTGATTTTGTCGCCATCTTCGTTGCAGGTGCCATCGGTGACTGGTTCTTCGACATTAACTTTGCGATGTACTTCAACGCATTCCAATCAGTGTTCAATGTCTGGCAGGATTTTTTACCCAGTATCTATAAAGGTTTGATCTTCGGCTTATCAGTCGGTCTGGTAAGCTGCTGGGTGGGATTGCATTCTGCCCGGGGTGCCAGTGGGGTTGGACGAGCAGCCATTAATGCCTTCGTGTACTCCGCTACTCTCGTTCTGATGAGCGACTTCCTCGTGGCAGTGATCGTATACTGATTCTATTCGAAAAAGGAACATAATGGCAAAAACCAGGACGGTATTTGTCTGTGACAATTGTGGTGCGGAGTATCCCAAGTGGGTGGGGAAGTGCAGTGCCTGCGGTGCCTGGGAGACTATCCGCGAATTTCGACCGTCGAAGTCAAGAGGGCGCCAGGACAGCAGTCCTACCGAGGTTCACGATCTCCGGGACATCGATCGCAAACGATCGGAGCGGTTGGTTTCAGGACTCAGCGATCTCGATCTCGTCCTGGGGGGTGGACTGGTACCTGCCAGCATTGTGCTTTTTGGCGGGGAGCCCGGGATCGGGAAGTCAACCCTTCTGCTGCAATTGGCCGGGGCATTGGCGGAAAAGGATGTTCCCAGCCTGTATTTCTCAGGTGAAGAAAGCGCCGAACAACTCGCTATGCGCGCCGACCGTCTGGGTATTGACAGTAAGCGGCTGCAGATAGCCAGCGAGGCTTCCATTGAGCGGATGGAAGAGGTCATCAACCGTGTATCTCCAAACCTGGTGATCGTGGATTCAATACAGACCGCCTTTGTGGAAAGTGCCGAAAACCTGCCAGGGAGTATCGGTCAGGTGCGTGCCTGTGCTAACCAGCTGCTGCGACTGGCCAAGCAACAGCAGATTACAGTCGTCATGGTAGGCCACATCACCAAGGACGGTTATCTGGCAGGTCCGAAGATGCTGGAGCACCTGGTGGATACGGTGCTCTACCTCGAAGGTGATCGCCAGCACCAGTTCCGTCTGCTGCGTGCCGTAAAGAATCGATTCGGTGCTACCAATGAGCTGGGTGTGTATGAAATGATGAGTACCGGACTGCAACCCGTGGCAAATCCCAGCGAACTCTTTCTTGATCCCAACCGCAAGAACGTCAGCGGTTCTGTGATCGTGTCGGACATGGAAGGTAATCGGACCTTCTTTCTTGAAGTCCAGGCCCTGGTATCTCCGGCCGCATATGGTAATCCCCAGCGCAATGTCACCGGTTTTGATCTCAGACGCCTGCAAATGCTGCTGGCTGTCCTGGAGCGCAGGGCCGGACAGCGGGTGGCAACCCAGGATGTCTTCATCAACGCTGTAGGCGGATTGAAACTGGATGAGCCTGGTGCGGACCTTGGTGTGATCGCAGCCATCGTTTCAAGCATGAAGGACCAGCCCATCAACGCGGAGACCCTGTTGCTTGGAGAAGTCGGCCTGGGTGGAGAGGTGCGGAGTGTGCAGCACATCCGGCGACGTCTCGAAGAAGCCGTGAAACTGGGCTTTAAACATGCAGCCGTGCCAGCCGGAGATGTCAAACATGCGAGGGATCTGCAACTGAATGTGATTCCTGTCAACAGTGTCAATGAAGCCATCGATCTTTTATTCTGATGCAGATCGCCAATTTAAAGATCTCAAGTGATAGTAAAGCCCGAGCGGGAACCCTGGTTAGCGATCATGGCAAGATCCCAACGCCGGTGTTCATGCCCGTAGGCACCGCTGGTTCCGTCAAGGCGCTGGCTCCACGCGATCTCACCGAGGCACAGGCTGCCATCATCCTTGGCAATACCTACCATCTCCTGTTGAGACCCGGTACCCAGATCATCGAAGCGGCTGGAGGACTACACAACTTCATGAGCTGGAAGGGTGCCATGCTCACCGACAGCGGAGGTTACCAGGTTTTTTCGCTGAGTGAGCTGAACAGGATCAGCGAGGAGGGGGTTACCTTTCAATCACCGCTGGATGGCAGCCGTTACCAGCTTACCCCGGAAACCAGTATCGACATTCAACGCAGTCTGGGTGCAGATATCATCATGGCTTTTGACGAATGTACACCTCATCCAGTCTCTGAGGAGGGAGCCCGGGATTCCATGGATCGTACGCACCGCTGGGAGAAACGCAGTGTGGACCATTTTCGCAAGGGCAGCAGCCGTTACGATCATGACCAGCATCTTTTCGGCATCGTTCAGGGCAGCATCTATCCTGAGCTCAGACGGCAGAGCGCTGCCCGTATCACTGCCATGGAGTTCGACGGATACGCCATCGGTGGATTGAGTGTGGGTGAGAGCAAAGATGATATGTACACCATTACGGATGTGGTAACTGATGAACTGCCGGTAGATCAACCACGCTACCTGATGGGTGTGGGGAAACCTGAGGACCTGGTGACAGCCGTGGGACTGGGTGTGGACATGTTCGACTGTGTGCTACCCACCCGCAATGCCCGTCATGGCGTACTCTATACCTGGAAGGGCCAGTTATCTGTGAAGGCCGGCCGGGAGAAGGAGCGGTTTGAGCCGGTGGATGAAAATTGCAGCTGCTATTGCTGTCAGAATTTCGACCGGGCCTATCTCAGGCATCTACTGCATGCAGGTGAGATCCTGGGTATGCAGCTGGCCTCGATACACAACACCCATTTCTACCAGGAGTTGATGCGTCGGATGCGTAAACGGATCCTGGAGGACAAGTTCAAGCAGTTCCAGTTCGAATTCTTCCAGAACTACCGATTGGACCAGGACGAATGAATCAGGGATCCCAGATGAAAATGAGCATACCCGGTCCACTGCTGGAGGGTGAGTTCCTGCACCGGCCAAACCGATTTCTCTCCCGGATTCGGCTGAATGGCAGGGAGGTCTGGTCACATGTCCCTGATCCCGGCCGGCTGAAGGAACTGCTCATTCCTGGCGCGAAGGTCCTTCTGGAAAAGAAGCCAGGCGCCAACCGCAAGACCAAATACGCAACGGTAATGGTCTATCAGGGAGAAGAGCTGGTTTCCATCAATTCCCTTCTGCCCAACCGCTTCGCACGGTTCTGCATGGATAACCAGTTGATCCCGGAACTGCTGGGCTGGCGGGTGAAAAAGGCCGAAGCCAGCTTTGGTGAATCTCGCTTTGACTTCCTGCTTGAAATGGGTTCGCGTCAGAAAGTGGTGGAGGTCAAATCCGTCACCCTGGTGGAAGATGGCCTGGCCAGGTTTCCGGATGCTGTGACCAGCAGGGGCGCCCGACATGTCAAACATCTTTCGGAATTGATCAACGAGAAGCGATCAACAGCCGTCCTATTCCTGGTCCAACGTTCAGACGCCAAGCGCTTTGAACCACACTGGGAGAGGGATCCACACTTCGCTGAGACCCTGGCGGAAGCCGCTGCTGCCGGTGTTGAAGTGCTGGTATATACAGCCAGTCTGAATGAACGCTGGATGGCCCTGGGGAACGCCCTCCCGATCAATCTTGAGGCACCTGCCGATGAATAGGCTGAAGAGCATACTGGCGGCTTGTCTGAGTCTTGTACTCTTGATCACCTGCGCGAATGAAAGGGCCATTTCCGGGGGACCGGAGGACCTGGAAGCGCCGGAGATCATATTCAGTAAACCCGGCATGGGTTCTACGCAGGTGGATCCAGGTACGGGGATCGAATTACGCTTCAGCGAACAGATGCTCCGGGAATCGGTAGAGAATGCAGTGGAATTCTGGCCTTATCCACCGGGCGGCTACGAGTTGGAAGCCACCTGGCGCAGTTTGAAGGTACAGTTCAATAAAGCCCTGCCAGCAGGCGAAACCTTCCTGCTGACACTGGACAAAAGTGCCCAGGATCTGCGACGGAATGGCCTGGCTGAAACCTACATTCTGGCCTTCAGCACCGGTGATTCTCTCAATAAAGGTTTACTTACTGGTTTTGTCGAAGGCGGTCAGGACCTGCGCAAACAGGGACAGCTGCTGCTTTACCGGGATTATCAGGAAAACGTGGACAGCCTGCGCTCGCGCAGGGCAGATTATGCCTTCCAACCGGATGACAGCGGCCGATTCAGGATGCCCTATCTGGCAGAACAGAGCTATCTGCTCGTCTATCATTGGGATCGGAACAGGAATAACCAGGTGGATGATGGTGATTATTTTGGTCGCCCTTCCAGTCCAACGGTTTACCCGACCCTCGCCGCAGAGATGTCCGGATTCGGTATCTGGCCACAACTCGTTCCCAGTACCCAGACCAGTTTGCTGCGTGCGGAACTCCACAAGCCTGATCTCATCCTGCTCCGTTTCAAAGTGCCCGTTGACGTGGATATGCTTCCGATGCTGGAAGTGAACACCCCGCTGGGTAAGCACCCCCTGAAGGGCGCCACCACTGTGGAGGAGGATGAATATGGCGCTCTGCTGCACCTGGCGATCCCTATCCAGGATAGCACGGAGGTCTGGGTCAGTCAATTTCAGGATACATCGGGCACCTTTCTACGAACCGATACCCTTCTGGCCCTTCAGAGTACTCGCGATGACACGACGAATATCGCCCTGATTGAGGTGGAATTCGCCCAGGATAAGGATGGCTATCCTGAACCGGAAGAGGGCATTGTATTCAGCTTAAACCATCCGGTGACCCCGGTGGCGGACAGTCTCATCATTCTCCGACAGATCCAACCTGACACAGCTCTGATCGGGGGCCAGGCGCGGAGTCTTTCTTCTACTCAGATCATCTGGGAACCTGATTCAGCACTTGCAGGCGGAGCTTCCTTTCGCTGGCAGATGGATACCCGTCTACTGAATCCCATCTACGCTGAACCTGCTGTCGATTCCGTGCGTGCATCCATCCTGGTGACCGAGCATCCTGATTCTCTGGGCGCATTGATCCTGACACAGGATCTGGCTGACCTGGTTATCGGCGAGATCCGCAAGCGAGACTATCACAGAGAATTTATGGCGCGCCGCGGCGAGGAGATCAGTCTCACGGAGCTACCCTCAGGATACTATCAACTCAGGGCCTTCGCCGATCTGAACGGGAACAGGCAATACGATGCGGGTGGACGCGAGATGGGTCACGCGGCGGAACCATTCTGGATTTACCCTGAGCCTGTGAGGGTGAGGGCACGCTGGGATCTTGATATTGGTACTTGGAGATTGGGGATTGAGGATTGAGGATTGAGAATTGGATCCCACAGTAGACGGGGGAGGTTTGGAAAGAACGGCAATGGAATTCTATAAATATCAGGCAGCCGGTAACGATTTCATTATTCTCGAAGATGGGGAGGCACTGCTCTCGTTCGATACGGCTCAGGTACGAAACCTCTGTCACCGCCAGTTCGGCATCGGGGCGGATGGCATCATCCTGTTGCAGGGATCGAAGGATCACCAGTTCAATGTGGTACATTACAATGCTGACGGCAGTCGTGCTGAGATGTGCGGCAATGGTGTTCGCGCAGTGACTGCCTTTGCCCGTAGGCAATGGGATATCCCCCTTGAGGGCAGTTTTGAGATCGACGATGGCCCCCATCGTTACGATATCCGTGACGAGGGCATCTGGGTGGAGATCCTGGCCAATCCTGAGATCACAATGCTGGAACAGGATGGGGAGCCCATGGGCTGTCTCGATTCAGGTGTCCCACACGCCGTCCTTGTGGTAACGCAGTTTGATCCAATGCTGATAAATGATCTTGGCGTGAGCTTGAACGAGGATGAGCGCTTTCCCAGAGGTACGAACGTTAATTTTGTCAAACTTGACGGACCTGAATTCCAGGTACGGACCTACGAACGCGGCGTGAACGCTGAAACTCTGGCCTGTGGGACCGGCGCTACGGCAACGGCACTTTACCTGCATGCCAGGGAAGGTGCTGAATGGCCCATCAGGATGAGATTTCCAGGTGGGGAACTGATGGTGGATAAACGCCAAAATGGATATTGGCTCACCGGTCCGGTGGAATTAGTTTTCACGGGCTCACTGATTGACTGAACGTCCTGAATCACAGAGAAAGCCGAGGATAAGAATGTCTTTTTATGCCGTGATCATGGCAGGGGGAGTTGGTAAGCGTTTTTGGCCGCAGAGCCGCCGCGAAACGCCCAAGCAACTCCTGCATATCACCGGTCAGGCCAGCATGCTGCGTCTGACTGTGGACAGATTGAAACTCCTGGCTCCAGAGAGCAACATACTCATCATTACCAATGGTGACCAGGAGGAAGGGATCCGGGAGGAGATCCAGGAACTGCCGGAGGAAAACATCCTCATTGAACCAGAAGGGAAGAATACAGCCCCGGCCATCGGTCTGGCGGCACTGCACATCGCCAGCCGTGATCCAGAAGCCATTATGGGGGTATTTCCTGCCGATCATCACATCAGTGACGTGGACGCGTTCAAAAGTTATATGCAATATGGAATTGAGGCTGCCGAAACATATCGTGGACTTGTCACTTTCGGTGTCGTACCAACCCGGCCGGCCACCGGGTACGGCTACATCCAGTTCCATGATCAGGCGAAGCCCGAACAGCCGATTTTCGCGGTGCGGACCTTTGCTGAGAAACCTGATTACGAAACGGCCCAGGCATTCCTGCGCAGCGGTGATTTCCTGTGGAACAGCGGCATGTTCGTCTGGCGTGTGGATGTTATTCTCAAGGCCTTTCAGGTCCATCTTGAAGAGATCCATCACAGTCTGGATATCATGCGTGAAGCCATGGGCAAACCTGTATGGGACTCCGTGCTCACCTATGAATGGGCGACACTGAGGAGTGTTTCCATCGATTATGGGATTATGGAGAAGGCCGACAATGTATTTGTGGTGAAAGTTGATTTTAACTGGAGCGATGTGGGTTCCTGGGATGCCGTTCATGCTCTCATGCCCAAGGATGACCGTGGAAATGTCAGTGACGGGGATGTCCATTTCTTTGACAGCCATTACAATCTGGTCTACAGCGAAGACAAGCATATCACACTGTTGGGCGTGGATAATCTGGTGGTCATCGAAACAGCGGACGCTCTGCTCATCGTTCCAAAGGGACAATCCGAGCGGGTGAAAGAGATCGTGGACCATTATGAAAAGAAGAAAAGAACCGACCTGATCTGATGAAAGCTGAACGTATCCGTGAGGAATTTGAATTGCTGGCGGCACGTCTGAACTACAGCGTGCGCTACGAAAAAGGGGATTTTCGGGGAGATACCTGCCGCATCAATGATGAGCGGGTGATCATCATCAATAAACAGATCCCTATAGAGCACCAGAATTATGCGTTTTCCAGGATCTTTGCCCGGGAGGATCTGTCTACCATCTCGATCCTGCCGTTCCTGCGTGATATGATCGTCGAGGTAGGCGGAACCGCCCTCGATATCGAGTCAGGAGAGGGCCATGCGTAAACTGGATGAGATCCTGGTAGCCCTTTGCCTGGTCATTACCCTCTCCCTGTGGGGCTGGCTGGTTGACATCTATGTGGGTTTCAGGGAGAACCCGCTTTTTGCCGGCCTGGTGAACACACTGTTCATCGTCTATGCGTTCCAGCCTCTGCGGTCGTCGTTCCGCAAACTCATTCTACGGATCATCGCTCCTGTTTACTTCGAACGGAACCGCCGTCTCCGTGAATACCTCTCCGAATTGTCGCAGGTAGAACATTACCAGGAGATCCTGGAATCAGTCCCCAGCACCTTGAAGGAGATCTACGAGGCGGATATCGTTGCGCTGTTCGTAAGACGCAAGGGGATCTTCAAGGTGGAGGCGTCCCAGGCACCGGCGCCTTTCGTTCTGGAAGGTCTGGCACTGGACCAGTCCCATGACCTGCTGGAGCGTTTGCGGAAGTCAGCGGACTATCTCCTGCCAGTGCGATATAGTATCGTCGACCTGAGTCCCAGTGACGACAAGATCGATGAGATGAACTACCGCACCTTCAAGGTCTTCAACTGGGCCATCCCACTGAAGTCAAATGATGTGCTGGCCGGATTCGTCCTGCTGGACAAGCTGCCACGGGATATGGAAGCCCGCCGGGCAGGGACACTATTCAACAACGCCATCGAACAGATCTCACTCATCCTGGACAACAAGAAGCTGTACCACCGGATCCGCCTGGAATCGTTGAAACAGGGCATTCTGACCCAGATCGCGGAGAAGATGTCTGCCACTCGCAGTATTTCAGGAGTATTCAACGCTATCCTGGACGATGTCCACACCGTCCTGCCCTACGATGCCTGTGGCGTGTTCCTGACCACACCAAATGCCATCACCATCGAGAAATTCCTGCAACGCGGATATGATCCCCGGCGCTTGAATCCCCTCAAACTGAAGATCGGCCGAGGTATTGTCGGTCGTTGCATTGCCACGAACTCGGCGGTGTCCATCCGGGATGTCACCCGTGAGAAGCGTTATGTCGCGGGCCGGCAGAAGACACGGTCGGAATTATGCGTACCTATCGCCTCCGGTAATCGTGTCTTCGGCGCCATCAATATCGAATCCAATCAGATCGCCGCATTCAGCGATGATGATCAGGACTTCCTGCTCACAGTGGCCACCCAGGCCGGTGTTCTCATGGAACGCTATGACATCCTCAAGAAAATCGATCTGTCTGACGATTTTACCGATGATATCGATAAGGCCGAGAGCATTCAGCGCTCATTGCTGCCCCAGGAAACCCCGGTGGCCAGCGGGATTGAGTTCGATATCAGCTATATGCCTTGCAAGCAGATCAGCGGTGACTTCTATGATCTCACCAAACGCAAGAAGGATATCTACAGTCTTGCTGTGGGCGACGTGGTGGGGAAGGGGATCTCCGGTGCTCTGATCATGTCGAATTTCTATGCAGCCTATCTCAACGAGTTGGGACGGGACCGTGACCTTACCGAGATCATGGCCAGGTTGAATGAATATCTCACCAGGGATCCTGACCTCGAACAGCAGATCACGTTCTTTCTGAGCTATCTCGACATGAAGAAGGGTGTCCTACGCTTCGTCAACGCCGGGCATCCACCACCGCTGCTATTCCATAAGGATGGAACCTTTGATCGTTTGGAGATCGGTGGGTCGATCCTGGGCTACGATCCCTCCTTGAAATTCGACAAGGGTGAGATCAAGCTGAAGCGGGATGACTTCCTGGTGATGTACACGGATGGGCTTGTTGAAGCAGTGGGACCTGCCGGCCAACTCTTCGATGAAAGCGGTTTGATCGAGATCGTCCGGACGGTACTTACCAAACCAGCCGGCGAGATGGCTGAAACCATCATTGATAGGATCCATGCCTTCTCCCGGAAGGATTCTTTCGACGACGACCTTACCCTGCTGATCACCAGGATTAATAAGAAACTGTGAGTATATAGCACCGTCTTCACTCATTCTTTATTCAAAGCCCAATTCACAGGTCAGAGCGCCGTGTGCTGCTCCGTGCAGACGAGAAAGGATCTGCAAGTAATTGTAGACGACCCAAAAACATCTTGCGTTTGAGGGAAATGGAATGATTTTTGAGTGCTCTCTGAGAACGCAGCAGAAGGAGAATGAGCACTGAGATCCGCATCTTTCCATCTCAAAGAAAATCAATCGGTTTACAAAATAAAAACTTAGCGGCCACGAGGAGTATGTAATGAAGGATTACAAAGCGAAGGATATTCGAAACGTTGCCATTGTAGGTCACGCTTCTGCAGGCAAGACAGCCCTGTCAGAAGCCATGTTATTTTCCGCCGGTGTCACCAACCGGATCGGCACCATCGCCGAAGGCAACACCAAATCAGATTACCGTCCCGAGGAGATAGAACGTCAGTGTTCGGTGGGCACCTCATTACTCTCCATGGAATGGAAAGAGACCAAACTCAATATTTTAGACGCGCCGGGTTTCAGTGATTTCATTGGTGATTCCCTTTCTGCCGTCCGTGTCGCGGATACAGGGCTGCTGGTGGTGGATTCGGTCCATGGACCCGAAATGGGTACGGATACCGTGTGGCGTTTCTGCGAAGATTACAGCATTCCGCGTGCTTTCGCTATCACCGGTCTGGACAAGGAACATTCTGATTTCCACAATGCCTTCAACATGTTGAAGGACCACTTCGGCAACCATGTCACAGCACTGCAGTTACCTGTGGGCGAGGGTGTGGGCTTCAGCAAGATCGTTGACATCATCCGCCGTAAAACACTGGTTTTCAGTGACGACAGCGGCAAATATAGCATGGAAGACCTGCCCGAGAACGTCAAGGATGAGGTGGAACAGCTTTACACCGAACTGGTTGAGCAGGTGGCTGAATCCGATGAAGCTCTCATGGAAAAGTATTTCGAGGAAGGTGAGCTATCCGAGGACGATCTCCGTGCAGGTCTACGCGATGCCATCATCCACAAGGAGATCTTCCCGGTCTTCTGTACAGCATCCATCGGTAACATCGGCGTCTCGCGTCTGCTTGAGCTCGTTGAGAAATACTTCCCATCACCTGCTGACATGCCGGCGATTGTCTCCACAGAAGATACCGAGCTCACAGCCGATGAGAGTGGTCCCACGGCTGCTCTGATCTTCAAGACCACCAGCGAGGCACATGTCGGCGAGCTGAGTTTCTTCAAGACTTACAGTGGTAAGGTCAGCAGCGGGGATGATCTGCGCAATGATGTTCGCTCCGGTAATGAGCGCGTCGGTCACGTATACTCCGTCACAGGACATGACCGTCATGAAGTCTCTACAGTCTCGGCGGGTGATATCGGCGCAACAGTAAAACTGAAGATCACCCATACCGGTGACACGCTGAGTTCCGCCAAGCAGGTGGTGACCGTTCGTCCGGTGGATTTCCCGCCTCCCAACATCCAGTATGCCATCGTGGCCAAGGCCAAAGGCGAAGAGGACAAGATCAGCAGTGGCCTCTCATTATTGCATGAAGAAGATCCCACCCTGCTGTACGAGGTCGATCCCGAACTGCATCAGACCGTGCTCAGCGGTCAGGGTGAACTGCAGATCATGGTAGCTTTCAACAAGCTCCAGGATCGGTTCAAGGTGC
Source organism: uncultured Lentisphaeria bacterium (assembly GCA_964454335.1). Taxonomy (GTDB): domain Bacteria; phylum Fidelibacterota; class UBA8477; order UBA8477; family JABMPR01; genus CAYVVT01. The sequence continues at coordinate 39,081 of CAYVVT010000017.1, forward strand.
AGGTCGAACTGGTAGAACCCAAGATCGCCTACCGCGAGACCATCAAGACCAACGGTGAGGCCAAATTCCGTCATAAGAAACAGAGTGGTGGTGCCGGTCAGTTTGCCGAGGTATGGCTGCGGGTGGAACCGCTGGCCCGCGGTGAGGGTATCCAGTTCGAATCAACACTGGTGGGTCAGAACGTGGATCGTGTATTTGTTCCTTCAGTTGAGAAGGGTATTCAGTCGGCTGCCACAGACGGATTTCTGGCTGGTTATCCCATCGTGGATGTGAAAGCCACCTTCTATGATGGTAAGATGCATCCGGTAGACTCCAAGGACATCGCTTTCCAGATCGCTGGGAAGGGCGCCTTCCGTGAAGCCTGTCAGGATTCAAAACCCTGTTTACTGGAACCCATCTTTGAAGTAGAAGTAAGGGTACCGGAAGATTTCATGGGTGATGTCATGGGTGACATCACGGCCAAGCGCGGTCGGATCCTGGGCATGGATGCCGAGGGGCATTTCCAGGTGCTCAAAGCTAAGGTTCCCCAGGCCAGTCTGTTCAAGTACTCCTCGACCCTGCGGTCCCTGACCCAGGGCAAGGCCTCTCATCGCCAGAAGTTCTCGTACTACGAAGAGGTTCCGAAAGAGGAAGAGAGCAAGATCATCGCCGCCGCAGAGGCTGCAAAAGAAGAAGAATAAAAGGGTCGATGTCAGGACCTGAGTTAATGACCTGACATGATCATACATCCCTGTCTGTCATGCTGAGCTTGCCTGCCGGCCGGCGGCAGCAGGCAGGTTGGAGCGAAGAGGACTGGATTGATCAGACGATCCCAATTGATGACTGATAAAAACGACATACCAAAACTCTGGGCTCCATGGAGAATGGAGTACATCAAATCCATCAAAACCGAGGGCTGCATATTCTGCGACAAGCCCGCTGAGGTGGCTGATCGCGAGAATCTTCTGTTGTACCGTGGGGAGCATGCCTGTGTGATGATGAATCTGTATCCCTACAACAACGGCCACCTGATGGTCGCACCCTACCAGCACGTCTCCTCGATTGAGGAGGTCGAGATCGAGGCTTTGACAGAGGTCATGCAACTGGCCCAGGCCTGCATGGGGATCCTGCGGGAGGAGATAAAGGCCCAGGGATTCAATATGGGCTTGAACCAGGGTGAGATCGCCGGGGCCGGGATCGCCGAGCATGTGCATTTCCATATCGTTCCGCGCTGGGCCGGTGACACGAATTACATGCCCATCACAGGTCACGCCAAGGTGTTGGTACAAGGGCTACAGGAGAGCTACGATGCCCTGAAGCCGCATTTCGAAAAACTGGATTCTTAACCAGTTGACAGGCGCAGGGGGACGGATTATCTTCCCCGCGCTTTTTATGACAATCCGGAGTCCATCTACGCCCCTGCGGGGTCTTCGATGGACTGATCCACAAGCAGAGATCTGCAAGGGGCCACTCATTCGGGTGTTCGGAGAAGCATAATTGACATTCAGGAGTAGCTTCCGCCTTCGCCGAGGCTTCGGCGTGACACGCAACAGTAGAGCGGCTGGCTGTTCCTGAGGAATGAAATCCGGAGTAGCTCAACGGTAGAGCGGGTGGCTGTTAACCACTAGGCTGGGGGTTCAAATCCCTCCTCCGGAGCAAGCAAATCAGGTCCTCATCAGAGGGCCTGATTTGTTTTGCTGAGGATTGGAGTTGGACCTCCATGTCGAAGACAGGGTTCACCACGCAGCGGTTTGCCAGCGGGAAACCGCGGAGTAGAGCTGGAGCCAAAGGCGAACAGCAAATCCCTGCCTGCCGTCCGGTGGACGCCGGGCAGGCAGGCCTCCTCCGGAGCAAATAAAAAAAGGGCTCTCATCCGAGAGCCCCTTTTTAGTTTCGCTGAGGGGCAAATTTGTTCTCCCTGGCAAAGCTGAGGATTCATCCTTTTCCTTGATTTGGGTGGTACGCCTCCAAATGTTTGGAGGCTCTTTAATAATTGCGTCTATCCAGAGTTGATCTTATCCAGGTCTTCTAGCAAAAATTGACAAGAAGCAAGTTATAGGGTAACTTTATTAATGAAATGAGCATATAGAGACTGGGGATATGTAATGAGTCTCATCAGAAAGTTCCTGGGACCCAAATCGAAATATGACAAGAGTCTACCGTATACCTACATGGCCAGGGAACCTGTAGTTGAGGGGGATACTGATCTATATTCTTATTATTTCTCAGATACGATATGTGGTTTAATCGAATACCTGGATGAGACTGAAATTGAACCTGATCTCGTGCAACTTTTTGGTGTATATCAAAAACAGGAAATTCCCCTCGATATCAACCTGTGTACAGATTTGGATGGGAATTGGTTAAGCCGACCCGATATCTGTAGATCTCTTGAAACACATTTCAAAAACTCCCTGGAAGAGCGATACAAAGGTCACAGGGAAGAAGGTGATTGCTCATTCGACGATCGCAGCCGCAAAGGAAGTAGATGATAAATTTGTGGTGGAAGGATATTCTGCTGGCCATGAGTATCATCAGTTATGAAGATGGAACCTTTGTAATCCAAGTTTGACAAACACCTAGACACCGAGCTAAGTCAGAACGAATCCAACCATTCAAGAGGTCTATATATGACCAACATCGTCTATATCGCAACCAGTCTGGACAATTACATTGCCTCCAGAAATGGTGGATTGGACTGGTTACCAGATGATCCTCCGCCCGCTGAAACTCATTGGGATGACAGCAACTATAGCTTTGTTAAACTCATGGATAGAATCGATGCTGTTGTTATGGGACGGCATTCCTTCGAAACGGTGGTGGGATTTGGTGAATGGCCATATACCAAGCGGGTCTTTGCCCTTAGCAGCACACTCAAGACCGTTCCGGATGAACTGGCGGACCGGGCTGAAATACTAAGTGGAAGTATTGAGACCATACTTGCTCAGCTACAGGATCGCGGATTTGTGAACTTGTATATTGATGGCGGAAAGCTCATCCAATCCTTCCTGGCTGAAGACCTCATCGACGAGATGATGATCACCCGTGTGCCAATCCTGCTTGGGGATGGCATTCCTTTGTTTGGACAGCTGCCTGAACCTCTGAATTTCGAACTGGTAACTAGCGAACAATTATGGGATGGAATGGTGATAAGTCATTACATAAGGATCAGGGAATAGACTGGATTCAGCTTCTTTCCCAGATCTTCAGAATGCATATTGACACTCTCAGTATTTCAAGGACGCCAAAGATATGAACACCATCCGGGGAGATTGCCTTATTGACGTCAAAAACACTATTCTTGTCGGTGAGAAGGTGCCATGTGCTTGATCCCAACCCTGCATAATGATGAGCGATAAAATGCACCCAAATGCTCGAATACTGCCCACGGATAAGGTCATGGCCTATATGCTGAAGCAAGTTCTGTATGCCCTGGATCGGCTCGGGGCGGTTTACTCGCTGGGGGGAGAATCCCTATTGGGTTTTGCGGAAGGTGATATTGCTAAATATCAAGAGCATATACATCTCTATCTGTTTCGACTGCCGGTGGGAGGTCGATTGCGCCTATTTCTGATGTTGCTCCCGAAAGGGATATTCGTAAAACCCAAGCTGAAACGAGGCCAGAGTCGCCTGAAGATCCGTATCCGTACCAAGCGTCTGAAAAAACACCCAAGTTTCATAATGATCACGCCTGTTCACATGAGTACTGATAGTGCCAGCGTTCATTCAGGTGGCCGTGACAACCATTATGAGCTGCAGGATTTGAATCCAGATAAGCTCCAGAAGCTCTGGGTGGAGAACATACCTGTCATTGTACCTCGGGAGTTTGAATCATTCGTCAGGAAGTATTCCAAACAGCTGCTCACAGTATCCTACAACCAGCAACCTTGGCGTCTCACTCCGGAGATCCGCCAAAAAGCACACGAGCTTCTGCGCAGCAGCTGCGAAATCCTGGAGGATCTGGGGATCCATTACTGGCTGGATTTTGGAACTCTGCTGGGATTCATCAGGGATAACAAGCTCATTGACTGGGATCATGACATGGATCTGAGCATTCGATATGATAGCGATGAACAGATGGAACAGATGATCAGAGCTTTAGCCAAGCGCTACCCTGTCAGGGTATTGAAACCCAGCCTGCGGTCGGACACGTGGAAGCTTGGCAATTACAGGACGATTAAGGTATACTGCAAAAAATATGGTTTCATCAAGACGAAATTCTATCTGGATCTATTCACACAATACAGGGGACGATACGGGAATAATGGGGCCGACACCTATCGTGCCATTGTCTGTGGGAATAATAGTGAGATCCCTGCATCCTTCGTGGATGAACTGGACACGTTCCTATTTCAGGGACATGAATATAAAATCCCGAACCACACGGAAGACTTTCTGGCGTTAAGGTATGGCGATGACTGGCGGACGCCAAAGAAGGAATGGTATCCCCCCTTAGATGATAGGTCCATGGTCCAAAATGATGAGGTCATCCCTGCCTCCGAAGAATGATTCTGTCGTAGAACAAGAATATCTCTGAGCCCTTTTAAGGCGAATACTCTGGTACTCATATATCTCAACCTGGGAGCAAAAACTCAAGCCTTGAGACAGTATTGACCATGAGGGATCTGGAACCACGGCTTTCCTGCGCCAAAACAGTATTCCAAATCCTCTATCGGAAATTCGATAAAGCTTTCACTCAGGGAACGATCTGTGAACATGCCCCTGTTTGTGCGACTCCCTTCACGCTATGGTTCCCTGATCCCTCTGAGACCTGTACTAGATTGACATACCTGCCCAGCCAGTGGGAACACATACTATGCAGATTACCGGATAAAACAATCCTCAGAAGATCACTTCATCCATTCCGTGGTCTTCAGCCTGTTACTTTCTCATGGTGATAGTTTCGCTCAAACGAATGACTGGGCATCACCCGGTACAAGGTCTCCGATGGCCTGGCAACAGTAAAAACTATCCGGATATGTTCCTTAAATGCTGGTCCGAACTCAGCACTGTACCATCAATGTCCTGAAACATTATATTCCTGCAGTACCAAAGCCTGTTAAATTGATGGTCGCACTATCGGTAGATCATATCATGCTGAGTATAGCTCAACAAAGGATAGCTCATGAGTGAAAGTCTGAAATTGCTGAAGCTCACGCTGGACAGCAGCAATGAAACGGTCTTTCAGCATGTCATCGAAAGTGCCCCCATCGGTATATATTTCAATGATCTGAAAGGCACTTTTCTTTACGGTAACAAGCGCGCCGAGGAGATCATCGGTTTTTCGCTTGAAGAACTCCGTGGCAGGAATTTCCTGAGATTGAATCTGTTGGATGCGAAGGGGCTGCGAACTGCTGCTAAGCACCTGAGGCAGAATCGGAAAGGGCGCGACACCGGACCCGAGGAATTCATCCTGCGGCGGAAAGACAACACCAAGGCTGTGGTGGAGATCACCACCACATGCTTCACTTATCAGGGCACTAAGGCAGTGCTGGGTATGGTCAGGGATGTCACCGAACAAAAGCAATTTGAAATGGAACTGCGAGCAAGTGAAGAGCGGCATCGTCTGATCAACGAGAACACGGATAACCTCATCGCGCTGATGACCTTTTCACTCAATCCGACCTATATCTACGTCAGTCCCTCTCATGAGCGCCTGCTGGGCTATGAGCCGGGTGAGCTTATCGGTAAAACCGGTATCGATTACATCCACCCGGAGGACAGAAGGAACCTGTATCCTATTCTAAAGGAATATTTCAATCGGTGGCCAAGATGGCTTCGTTCATCCGGTGACAAGCATCCCAGTGAAACAGTTGAGTTCAGAGTAAGAGACAGCCTGGGGAACTGGAGATACCTGGAAAGTACGGTGAATTTTTCCGGTGGGAACCTGCTTTTCGTTTCCAGGGATGTCACTGAACGCAAAGAAGCCACGCAGAAGATCGGTGATCAGCATGCACAGATATCGGCCCTGAGCGGCGTGAATCTTGCGATGGCAGAAACCGTTGATCTGGTAGATGTCCTGAAGACGATCCAGAAAGAGCTCATCAAGGTATTCAGCTCCAAGCATGGACCATTGTTCGCCCTGTACGAAGGAGCCGAAGAGCAATTTGAGATCAAACTCACCTGGTATCACGAATCCCTCGTGCAGCAGATCCAGAAAGTCCTAGGTGTGATCCTTGATGGCATGCAAATCCCTATTCCGGAAAGTTTGAAGAAAATAGCCATCTCACACGAACCGCATGTCTTCGATGATATCAATGAATTTGCCAAAACAGTTTTCAGAATGGAGAGTCTGCCCAACCTCGAGATGGTCTTAGGATCGAACTCGATTATTTATGTCCCGCTCTGGACCAAGGACAAGCTGATCGGTGGAATGTTCTTCCTGCCGGAAGCGCTTGAGATACGCAAGGTGCATATGGATCTGCTTAGCGAGTTGGGTAACCAGGCCGCGATTGCCATTGAGCGCGCTCAGCTGTATGAACAGATACAGAAGGAGCGCGACATATACATGGAACTTTACCGCAAATACCGGGAGAGTGAGATTCGTTCCAGTATCTTCTTCGAGGAGAGCGAGGATTGTTTCTACATTGCTGAAAAGGATGGAAGGGTCACACATTTGAATCCGGCGGGCCAGAAGATGTTCGGGTACAGTGACAGCGAACTCGATGACCTGACCGCGGCTGATTTCTATGTAAACCTGAAAGACCGGGAAAGCTTTATCAGCAAGATGGATGAGAAGGAATATGTACAAAATTACCTGCAGCGCTTCAAACACAGGGATGGTTCAGAGATTATATGCCGGGAAACGGCCGTAAAGAGAACGGTTGAAGACAGGACAGTATATCAGGGGATTATACGAGAGGCCGGAGACTAGTAACCTGATCCATACCTGCTGTCCATCACAATGACGACCCTAAATTACTAAGCAAGTGAGTACGACAGTGCAGCATCGGATTTTCTTACGAGAAAGGACCTCCGTTCACTGGCTGCACGAATAATTCTTCCAACAAATTCGAGTGCGCATTTTGCCCTTGATTTGCGCAGGGTGGCTCGCTAACATTCTTGTATGGTTGTTGGTACAACCTGTTAATTGTCAAGAATCCTGAAAATGGCCCGTCGATCCTTTCTCCATAAGGGTTTTGCTTTCATCGTCAATCAAATCCTGGCACTGTGATACGACCCGGACATTCCTCAATCTGCAGTACCACGACCCTGGGATTAATTGTAAAAAGAATCATAGATCGAACACGCAAAAGAGGTAAGCACCATGCTTGAGCATTTGCTGTCACATCGCAGACTGGTGAGTATGCTGTTCATCATCATCGTTCTCATCGGCTGCGGTACGAAGGGGGAACCAGAAGCGACATTCAGGATCGTTTCGCTGGCGCCAAACTGGACACAGACTGTGGCGGAGATCGGCGCCAAGGATCAACTCGTAGGGGTCACGCGCTATTGCATCTTTCCTGCAGACATCCCTGAGATGGTCGCCGCCGGTGAACTCGTGAGCGTCGGTGGTTTTGTCGACCTGTCAATGGCCCGGGTGGACTCCCTGAAACCGGATCTGGTCCTGACTGCCACCGGTTTGCAGTTGCGCTTCCACAAGAGACTGGATGAACTGGGGATTCCCTATATCCATATGGAGGAAACCAGCCTGGCAGAAACCTATGAGAAGATCCTGGCCCTGGGAAAATTCATCGGCAAGGCTGCGGACGCGCTGGCCCTGGTGGAATTCATCCAGGATGAGCTGGGCAGTCTGGAACTGGAATACGCCGACCTGCCCCGTAAGAAGGTCTATTATGAGATCAATTACGCCTGGAAGTGTGTCCCGGGAGCAGATTCATATATTGTTGAACTCATGCGGCTGGCCGGAGCTGAGCCCATCTATGCTGATCGCAGCGGTATTGCACCGGCGGTGAACTGGAGCGAAGTGGTTGAGGCCATGCCGGAGGTCATTCTGGTACCCTGGTGGGAAACGGCCTGGGAAGAAGGCCCGCATTTCGAGGGCCCCGGCAGGGGCAACGGGACCACTACCCTGGCTGAGGTGGCGGGACGAGAAGGTGCCGCCGGGCTCCCGGCCGTCAAAGCCGGGCGCGTCCGTTATATCAATTCTGCAAAGACCAAACAGGCCGGACCCATGATCCCGGTGGCCGTAAGGCTGTTTGCGGAAGCGATCCATGCGCCGGGACGAACCGAGATGCTGGCAATGGATTTCGTTCCCAAACTCATGGAGGAGCAGGATAGCTTTGTGCCTGATCTGGAGCTGGTTGAATAGGACTGAAGAGCGAAACTTGAAATTTGAAATTTGAAATTTGAAATTTGAAACTTGAAATTTGAAACTCGAAATGGGTGAGCGCGATTGGGGGATTTGATTCAATGGTAATGGTGATATGAACGATTTGCATCAATTCTATTCAAAATTGAAGGAAGCGGCCGGTACCGGCGGAGATCATATCCGGACCGTTCGGGATCTGACGCTTATCGACCTGGCCGCTGATATCCATCTCGTCATCGCCTGCGACTCCGATGGAGGGATCGGTCCCAAGGAAAGAGACCTGGTGAATGTGCCTGGAGAGGTCCTGGGACGTTTCGCCACACGGGTCCCACTCATGGAGATACTGGCCTCCGGGGCCAGGCCCATGGTGGTGGTCAACACACTCGCAGTGGAGATGGATCCAACCGGACTGGCTATCATCGAGGGTGTGCGTAAAGAGGCCGCCCTGGCAGGACTAACGGATCCTGGTTCCATCACTGGCAGCACGGAGGACAATGTACCCACCGTTGCCACCGGGATGGGCGTTGTCATCGTCGGATTGGTGGACCAGCGCGATTTCAGACCTGGTGGTAGTCAGCCAGACGATCGTGTGGTCTGCGTGGGATTGCCAAAATCAGCTCCTGATGATGAAGTATCACTGGATGATCCCGAGATAGCAGATACTGCAACGACCCTGGCGCTGGCCGGGCTGGACTACATCCATGACCTACTGCCGGTGGGTTCAAAAGGCATTATCCATGAACAGGATGCCCTGGCCGGCAGTGCGGGACTCATTCTTGAAGGGGAAGCGGAAACCGGAGTGGATATCCATAAATCAGCTGGACCATCCACCTGTCTGTTGGCCTCGATACCACCGAGCAGGCTCGATGAATTGAGATCAGCAATTAAGCAGCCGATATCCGTTATCGGTACTCTGGTAGAAGGGTAAGTCGAATGGACAAAAGCACGCTTGAGAACCGGATCCTGGGCTCCCTGCTGGGAGTGGCTGCAGGCGATGCCCTGGGGATGCCCAGTTCGCTGCTGCCACCGGAGGAGATACGCAGGATATATCCGGAAGGAATCGAGGATTTCATGCCAGCTCCGGCCGGCCACCTCATTCACGATAGGATGGTTGCCGGTGAGATCACCGACGACACCCAGCAGACACTGCAGCTGGCAGATCTTTACCTGGAGACCGGCGGTTTTACGGTCGAAGGTGCCGCTGCGAAGCTCATTGAGTGGGCCGAGAGCATCAATGCCTTCGATGGATTGTTCCTGGGACCCAGCTCCACCAGGGCACTCAAGCTCATCAAGGAAGGCGCCTCTCTGGAGGAGACCGGCCGCATCGGGGACACCAACGGCGCCACCATGCGCATTGCCCCGGTAGGCCTGGCCCATCCAGGTGATCTGGCGGCAGTAGTTGCTGACACTGCCCAGGTTTGCATGCCGACGCACAATACCAATACAGCAATTGCCGGTGCAGCCGGTGTAGCCTGTGCAGTCTCTACGGGAATTGACGGTGGTGATCTGGACGAATTGATCGAAGCGTTCTTCTATGGTGTGCGTGAAGGGATGAAGCAGGGAAATATCTGGACCTCTGCCTCCATTCAACATCGGACAGAGTGGGCCCTGGAACTGGTCTCGTCCAACAAAACCGAGCGGGAGATCTGGTCAGATCTCTATCAATACATCGGTACAGGTGTCGCTACTTCAGAAGCAGTACCCAGCGCTCTGGCCCTGGTGGTCTACTACAAGGGCGATCCCTGGCAGGTTATCAGAGCGGCCGCCAATATTGGTGGTGACTGCGACACCGTGGGAGCAATCGCCGGTAGCATGGCAGGTGCCTATGCAGGAGCAACCGCCTTTCCGCCACATGTGGCACCCCTCATCGAAGAAGTGAACCAACTTGATCTACCGGGATATGCAAGCAGATTTGCCGCCCGGCTCGAATTATCCCAAAGCTCATAAACAGTGTTATGCTAAAGGAATCATTCAAATGAAAACAAAAGCCTTTCCCAGCGTTCTCCTGGTGATCCTGTTCCTGCTCGGTAGCAGCCTGCTAGCCCAGGATGACAGTACCCGTGTGGATCAATCGAACACGACCCGGGTGATCCTCACCGAAGAAGATTTCAAGAAGCATAACTGTGAGAATGTCGGTGATGCGTTGCAGATCATCACCGGGGTCTACATCAATGCCCAGGGTGATGTCGCCCTCCGGGATGTGAGCTCTTCAAAGGTCGTGGTGATCATGGACGGCCAGAAGCTGAACGTTCCCGGCAGTGTGGGTGTCAAGGTCAGCGCCATCTCCATCGAGAAAGTGGCCATGATCGAGCTGCTCAGGGGTGGTCGTTCGGCTGAATACGGTGCAGATGCCGTAGGTGGCGTCATCCGCATTACCACCAAATCCAGTACCGAGTCTGACGATGAGATGAGAAGCTGGACGCTGGGATTGCGTGGCTCATATGGCTCCTATAGCCGCCAGATCCTCACTATGAACCATTCCAATACCTTTGAGAAGTTCGACTATATGCTGTCCTATCGGCTGGACGGTTGGGATGGGGAATACGATTTCACCATCAATCCCTACGCGGATGAACCTGGTCTACTGGCTTATGGAACGGATGAAAGGGTCACCCATACGAACAATCATGAATCCACCCAGAGTGGCTTCGGCAAGATCGGTATGCGTCTGCCTGATGACCAGAAACTGGGCCTGTCCGTATCCACCTATATCGCCGACAACGGCACGCCGGGTCTTTCCTACAATTACACACCGGATGCCCGTCTCAGGTTCAATACGAACTCGGTGAACCTTAATTATGACAAGCCGGTGATCTTCGGGGATTTTTCCGTAAAAGCCCAGGTATTCTACCTGGAAGTTTGGACCCGGTTCGATGATCCAACCGGGAGTACGGTTGAGATCCACAGCGATCATAAGAACTACGCCCGTGGGGTAGATCTCAGTCAATCAGGAAGTATGATGGAGATTGTGAACCTTTCCTACGGCTACTCTTTCCGAGACGACCAGATCATCAGCAATGCGGTGGGCAACAAGACCCGCACCACCCACAGCGCCTTCCTCACATCTTCCACTTCTGGAGAGCTCTCAGGTTTTCTCACCCAGTGGGAAGCCGTTCTGGCGCTGCGCTACGATGCACCTTCTGATTTTGCTTCGGAAGTGAGTCCCCGATTGAGCCTGTCCACCGGTCATCAGGGTGATATAAGTGCAAACCTCACCACACATGTAACGCGTTCGTACAGAGCACCCTCATTCAATGATCTGTACTGGCCTCGGGATGCCTACGCCATCGGAAATCCCGATCTGAGATCCGAATATGGCATCAATTACGATGTTGGCTTGAATCTGAGCACGCCCCTGGCTGATCTGGCGAACCTCACCGCTGCGGTGAATTATTTCCGCAACGATGTCAAGGATCTCATCCTCTGGGCTCAGAACCACCCGGAAGGTTTATGGACACCTTCAAACCTGGCGGAGACATCCACCAGCGGCGTGGAGACCTCTGCTAATATTTCCGCCTGGGAGAACAAGCTTATGGCCAACGTGGAATACACTTACATGGAGGCCCTGAACAAATCTCCCGACCAGTCAGCCACGCATAACAAGGTCATCATTTACCGCCCCAAGAATAAGATGGATGTCACCGGCACCCTGCGTCTGGCTGACCTGGAATGCAATTTGATATTCCACTGGGTGGGATTGCGCTATGATAATCCATCCAACACGATCTGGCTGCCGTCCTATCAGCTTTTGGATGCCAATCTCACCTATCGTTATAACATTGCCGGTTACGGGGGATCAGTGACCCTGGAAGCTATCAACCTGCTGGACGAGGATTACTGGCGCACCAAGGGCACGCCACAGCCAGGCCGCCTGCTCAAACTCTCACTGGGGATAAACCTGTAGGAGGAACTGCCTAGCTGAATGGTCAAAACCGCAAACACCATGAGATTCGTCATCGCTGCACTGCTCACACTCCCAACCCTCCACGGACAGGAAAACGGGATGCTGGTGGGCCGTATCAGCGATGCGGAGTCAGGTGCGCCCCTGTTTGCCGCCTGCGTGTTCGTGGAGAATACCATCCATGGAGCTGAGACGGATCACGAAGGGTATTACTGGATCCCGGATCTACCCCCGGGGCGTTATCGCATCAGGGCATCACGTATCGGATACAGTGGCGTGGAGGACCTGGAGATCCTGGTGGTGGCGGGTCTGACGACAGAACTGAATTTCAGCATGGCGGATGATCCCGTCTATGCCCGGGAGGAGGTTACTGTTACCGCTACCCGGGGCAATGCACTGGTGAGTGAAGTTCCGGCTTCGGTGGACATCATCGATGCGGCCACCATCGAATTGCAGAAGCCCCAGAACCTGGCGGAGGTCCTGGAGAATGTCCAGGGTGTGAACATCAAGGATTACGGTGGGATCGGTGGGATAAAATCCGCATCCCTGAGAGGATCGAGCTCAGGGCAGGTCCTGGTGATGGTGGACGGGCAACGCCTGAATGACGCAGCTTCCGGTCAGGTTGATTTCAGCCGGATCTCGGTAGAAGGTGTTGAGAAGATCGAGGTGGTGCGTGGCGGTGGTTCAGCCCTTTACGGTGCCGATGCCATCGGTGGCGTCATCAATATCATTACCCGCAAGGAAAGCGAACGCAACCTGACCCAGGCTTCGCTGGATGTCATGACGGGATCCTTCGCCTCACGATCAGTGAAGACGGGGCTGCATCGCTCAGGTGAGCGTTATGCCTCGTCCCTGACCTACAAACTGCTGCACACCGATGGCAACTTCCAGTATGCTCATCCCTACCTGGACACGCTTCTCGAAAAAAGGAACAACGATTTCATTGCCCATGATGTGTTCAGCAATCTGCAGCTGACCCTGGGGGAGAAGCCCCTGGAACACACCATCAACCTGGCCTATAACTTTTACTCGAACGACAAAGGGAGTCCGGGATCAACCACCCAACCTTATGATAGTGCACGCACCACCAGCACAACCCATCGCCTGAACCTGAGTACCCAGGGGAAACTTAATCTGTTCAATAATTACAAGGTTCAGGCCTTCCTCAATCAGGCTGTGAATACCTATTTCAATAACGAGATGACTGTGGCAGCCGATGACACGCACAAGACCCTGGCAGGTGGCCTGGAAGTCCAGTTTACAACCATTCTGGCACTCAACAATACATTGATCTACGGTGCCGGTCTGCGTATGAATCAGAATGGCGGACCGGGTTCTACGGATGCGGCGAATGAGCGCGTTGAACGCTTTGCCTTTGTGCAGGATGAGTATCTCCGATATCCTGAGAAGTGGAATCTACTGCGCAGCATCTCCATCATTCCCGCCCTGCGTTTTGACAGCTATTCGGATTTTGGCCATCACTGGTCGCCAAAACTGGGGATGGTGTTCAACCTGGGCTCCACATGGCGGACGTCGGTCAAAACCAACCTGGGCTACAATTACAAAGCACCCAGTTTCAACGATCTGTACTGGCCCGAGGACGCCTTTGCGGTGGGCAACCCGGATCTACAACCAGAGCATGGTACTGATTGGGATTTGGGCTTGCGCCTGCGTTATCCCATTCTCAACGGCATCGCCTTCGATGTCAGCTATTTCCGGATGCAATTGACAGATCTCATCATCTGGCAGCAGGGCGGTACCAGTGGTAAATGGATGCCTCAGAACGTGAGTCAGGCTCTCAATCAGGGATTGGAGAGCGCCATGACACTGAAGTTGATCCCGGACCTGTTGAACCTGTCCGTGAACCACACCTATCTGGATGCCAGGAATGACGATGCCAACGATCGTACCGGTTACAGGAAGATCCTGGTGTACAGGCCCAGACATACCTTGAACGTGAACCTGGATGTGAGCTGGCACGCCTGGACCACATCCCTGAGTTGGCAATATGTCAGTCGCCGCTACGTCCTGCCGGCGAACACCATCTGGCTCGATCCTTTCCAGGTCACGGATCTGACCCTGGGTTGGCATGATAGCTTTAATGGCCTTGAACTGGACCTCTCCCTGCAGGTCAAGAATGTCTTCGATGAACTGTATGAATTCGTCCAATATCAACCCATCCCCGGACGGGAATTCCGTCTGAGTCTGGGGATCGGTGGAACTTTGAATAAATGAGAACAAAACATTCCAAAGGAGGAACAGAATGAAGCGATCGATTCACTGGTTGCTGGTACTCTCCATTGCCCTTTTCGGATTCATTGCCTGTGAGGATGATCCCGAAGAGCAGGAGACACCGGAAGCAGCGTTGGCCCTGTATGTCCTGAATGCCATCGGTGTCAGCCTCTCACAGGTTGATCTCGAGACCAACGCCGTAACGAACGATGTGGCCGTCCTGGGACAGTGGCCCAACCAGGTGACCTTCCACGACGGCAAGGTCTACGTGGTGAACTCGGGTACGAACAACATTATGATCTTCGACCCGGACAACAACTTCACGGCCGAAACACCCATTGCGCTGGGTGATGGTAACAATCCCATGAACATGGTCTTCTATGACGAGACAACGGCCTATGTATCCTGCTCGGTCTCCGGCAAGGTCCTTAAGGTCAATCTGACCACAAAGGCTGTTGACATGGAGATCACCGCCGGTACGGGTACTACAGGTATTACCATCGCGGATGGGAAGATCTATGCCACCAACTCCGGTTTCAATCCCGACTACACCTATTCGCAGGGAACTGTCACCGTGATCAATGGTGCTACAGGTGCCGTGGTGACCACAGTTGATGTCTCTACTAATCCACAGGCTGCGGCAACAGATCCCGATGGCTTGGTTCACGTAGTTTCTACTGGTGATTGGTGGTCAGTCTTCGGTGTGGTGAGCGTCATCGATCCTGCCACGGATACTGTCGTTGAGACTATCAGTACTGCAGGAACCCCGGGAAGCATCGCTATCTCAGAATCGGATGAGATGGCCTACCTGGGTGTATGGGGTATGGGCCTGTTGTCCTATAACTGGGCCACTTACACCATGGTGAACGATACCAGTGACTATTTCTGGGGCGCTGGTGGCTCCGGTGTCACGGTGGATACAGAAGGAAACGTCTTCCTTTCGATCTGGGATGACGACCAGGTACTTAAGCTCGGTGCTGATGAGAGTGTACTGCAGACCTACGATGTAGGTGACAGCCCCTCATCACTTGCGCTGCGCATTGAGTAAACAATAAAAATAACCTGCTGATTGGCAGGCTAACATGGAATGAAACCCGGGTTGGTGCCGTTGAGGTGCCATCCCGGGGATCATGCGCGCCACCGGCAGTTTTGGACCGGAAGAAAATCCATTTGTATTGATCTGAGGGATTCGGAATGGGACAAGATTACATCATTGAAGACATTGCTCTGGCTGCCAGTGGTCACGAGAAGATCGCCTGGGCTGGACGCTGGATGGGAGTGTTGAACCGTCTGGAGAGACGTTTCGCAGCAGAGGGGACATTCCAGGGGAAAAAGGTGGCCATCTGTATCCACCTGGAGGCCAAGACCGCCTACCTGGCCGAGGTCATTCAGAGTCTGGGAGCTGAGGTGTGGATCACCAGCAGCAATCCCACATCGGTGAAGGACGATGTCTGCGCCGCACTGGCCGAGCAGGGCATTCATGTCTTTGCCCGGCATGACGCTACAGAGGCGGAGTACGAGTCCTACCTGGCAGCCATTACCGCCTGCAAACCTCATACGATCGTCGATGACGGCGGGGACGTCTGCGACTATCTGGGTGAACATCCCGAATTTGCAGCGGATCTCATGGGTATCTGTGAGGAAACCACCACCGGTGTCAAACGCATGCAGGCCAAGCACGCCAGAGGTGAGATGGATTTTCCGGCACTGGCCATCAATGACGCACAATCGAAGTACCTCTTTGACAACCGGCACGGCACGGGTCAATCGACGTGGTCGGCCATCATGAATCTCACGAATCTCAATGTCGTAGGTAAAACGGTAGTGGTTATCGGTTACGGCTGGGTTGGGCGCGGTGTCGCCCGCCGGGCCTCAGGACTGGGCGCCGAGGTCATCGTCACGGAGATCGATCCCTGGAAAGCCTGGGAAGCCCGCATGGAAGGTTTCCGTGTCATGCCTCTCATGGATGCTTCTCCCCAGGGCGATTATTTCGTCACCTGTACCGGAGAAGAGAGAGTGATCCGCGAGGAACACCTGCAGGCCATGAAAGATGGCGCCTTCCTGTCCAATGCCGGTCATTTCGGCTACGAGATCGATATACCGGTTCTGCAGGAGATGGCCGTCTCACGGATGGTGGAACGCAGCAAGGTGGAACGCTTCGAACTGAGTGACGGTCGTGGCCTCTATCTGCTTGCTGACGGCGATATCATCAATATCGCCGGGGGACTTGGTCATCCTGTGGAGATCATGGATATGAGCTTTTCGCTGCAGCTGGCCACAATGCATTATGTGTTGAGCACACCGGATCTGAAACCGGGTGTACATCCCGTTCCTCGTCGTATAGACGAGCTGGTGGTGAGAGAGAAGATGGCAGTGGAGGGATTCAGTATCGATGATGATCTACGGGAAGTGAGTTGAGTATGCAGTATTTTGTCAACATCATCGGGATCTTCCTGCTGCTGGGGATTGCCTGGGGCCTTTCCCGTGACCGCCGGAGGATCAACTGGAACGTGCTGGGCTGGGGTCTTGGTCTGCAGTTGATCTTTGCCACCTTCGTCTTCATCGTTCCCATCGGCTCTCGCTTCTTCTTACTCATCAATGATCTGGTGCTGGCAGTGCTGGACAGCGCCTTTGCCGGTACCTATTTCGTCTTTGGCAGCCTGGCAGTGGGTCCGGGCGGTACTGGTCCGGGAGGTGAACCATCATTGGGCTTCATCCTCATCACCCAGGCCCTGCCCACCATCATCTTTTTCGCAGCCTTGATGGGTCTCCTTTACCACGTGGGTGTCATGAACTGGATCATCCAGGGATTTTCCTGGCTGTTCACCAGACTCATGCGCATCAGCGGTGCAGAATCGCTGAGTGCATCTGCCAATATTTTCGTGGGCATTGAGGCCTCACTGGTGATCCGGCCGCATTTACAGAAAATGACCAGGTCCGAGCTAACCACCATTCTCACAGCGGGAATGGCCACCGTGGCCTCCAGTATGCTGGCGGTGTATGTCTTCATGCTCAGGGACCAGTTTCCCACGATTGCAGCGCATCTGGTATCGGCTTCCATCATGAATGCACCTGCTGCCATCATCATGTCCAAGCTGCTCTATCCGGAAAGTGAACAACCGGAAACCCTGGGACTGCATGTCAAACCCGAGTACGAGAAGGAACCTAATTTCATCGCAGCCATCATCGCCAGTGCCAATCAGGGTGTCAGACTCATCGTCGGTATCGTGACCCTGCTCATCGCCTTCCTGGGACTCGTGGCCCTGGCTGATAAGATCCTGCTGCTGTTGGGGAACCAGATCAACGCCCTGCTGGGTATCGGCGTGGACTGGACACTGAAAGGACTGCTGGGTTATTTATTCTATCCTGTGACCCTGATGCTGGGCATACCCTTCCAGGATGCCGCCGTGGTGAGTAAGATCATCGGCAGCCGTGCCATCGTCACCGAAGTCACTGCATTCCAGAACCTGGCGGCAACACTGCAGGCTGGCACCGTGCTGCAGCCACGTACCATTGTGGTGACAACCTACGCATTGACCGGTTTTGCGCATATCGCATCGCTGGCGATCTTCGTGGGTGGTATTGCCGCACTGGTTCCGGACCGGCTCAAGGACCTGTCCAGGCTCGGCTTCCGAGCCCTGCTGGCAGCCACCCTGGCCACACTTCTAACAGCTGCAGTGGCCGGACTGTTCTATAATCCGAATTCCATACTCCTCAACTTGTGATAGGGGATCGAGGTAATCATGAATAGCTATTCTGTTGGTCTGGTACTGCTGGCGGTTTTATCCGGGATCTGTCTGTCACTTATCGGAGTGGCCTTTCGCCTGGGACAGAACCGCGGTGTGATCCCACTGCACATCTCCATGTGCATGGGGCTTGCCGGGGCACTGTTCTTTGGTGTGCAAATGGATTGGAGTGACCTGGGTGCCTTACCGGTCTTCGTGTGGATCATGGCCCTGCTCACCACGGCGGGTCAGATCGGTGCCATGCATCTGGTACGCATCTGTCTCGGCATGGGTCCGCTGTCGCCATTGTGGTCAGCGATGAACCTGACCTTTCTCCCGGTGATCCTGTACTCCGCCTTCGTTTTCTCCGAGAAGATCACCTTTTTCGGCTGGACGGCGCTACTGGCGGCAGTTGTCTGTGTCTTCTTCGCGTCACAGACAGGCAGTGAAGCACCACCCGCCGATGAGGAAGGGCGCAAACGCAGCCTGAGGATCAAATTGACTTACGGTTCGCTGTTGTTCCTGGTCCTGGTAGGCAACAGCCTGGTGTTTATCGTGCTGAAGGATCTGGGTACCAGGATCGTAGGCAACGGCATCGAGACCAGTTATCTGGGCGCCTATCTGGCACCCATCTATTTCCTCATGTACATCAGCCTGGCACTTTTTTCAGGGCTGACCGCCTGGATACAGAAAGCAGTTCCTGACAAGGTCACAGACCTGGTCTGGCTGGGATTGCTGGCCGCCGGCGGTTCCATTTCCGGTCTGCTGCTGATCAATGCCAGTATGGCGCTGCCTGCCGGTATCCTGTTCACCATCAACGGCATGATCACCATTCTGGGTGGTGTCATCGCCTCAGTACTGTTCTTTGCAGAGCCTATGAAACCGGTCTGGTTCGGAACGGTCGGTTTTGGACTTCTGGCGGTGCTGCTGGCCAACATGGATAAGATCCTGGGTGGATGATCGCTGGATCCCCACCGAGGGAGGATGATATGTACAATAATTATCACGGCAGACGATCATGCGGGAAGACATTCTGCATAATGGTGATATTACTGATAGTACTTTCAGGTTGTGAGACCAAGCCGGAACCCCTCACCATCGCCATCATGGGGGACCAGACAGGCAGCTATGATCTGGCTGCCTCCTATGATGTCATGCAGCGGGCGGCCGCACGTATGAAGGCCCATGCTCCTGACCTGGTGCTTCACGTTGGGGACATGACTGAAAGCCGAGTCGGTGAAGATGAGCTATACCGAGCCGATTTTCAGCGAGCTACGGAAATCATGCGCAGCGTGGGCGTGCCCTGGTTCCTGGTGGCCGGTGATCATGATGTCAATCCACAACGATTCGAACCTGCCTCCACAGACCGGTCGCACGAAGCCCGATTTCTGGAATTGTGCCGGGACATCGGTCTGCCCATGCAGGATAAGCTTTATTATTCGATTGATTTCAACGACTATCATCTGGTATTTCTCTATTCCATTGAGAACCTGCATACCGATCCACGCTGGGGTTCCATCTTTCTTAATGGGATCTCTGATGCTCAATTGTCCTGGCTCAGCACCGATCTTGAAACCCATGCGGACAGCAAAGGCATCATCGTGGTCACCCATCATCCACACTGGTATGCCTGGTCCAACTGGTATCCGGTTCACACGGTGCTGCGCAAACATCCGGTGGCAGCCGTCATTGCCGGTCATTACCACTATGACCAGGACGGTGGCGAGATCGATGGTATCCGCTACCTGGTCATGGGAGCTACCGGCGGCGCCATCAAGAACGCAGATCCAGAATCAGGTGGCTCTCAACAGTATGGATTGATCACCCTGGCAGGAAGTGAGATCCTGCAATACGAACTGCATGAGGTCTACAGCGATTCCATCCTGGAGATCACTCCCCGACGATCCATGGATCGTATCCAGGCGCTGTCCACCGTGATGAGCAATATCTACAATGATGAGGCCTTCCTATGGTCGGGTGATAGTCTCTTTACCCAGGATAAATCCGAAATCCGTCAACCGGCTCAGTCAGTGACCCTGGAATCCCCGGCCAATCCCATAGATCTGCCAATCGATCTCAGGATCAGTTCGATGAATGAATTGCTCCTGAGCCCGCGATGGGTGAGGAGTGATGGTGGTACTGACGGAAGTACAGAAATGACTCTGGATCCAGGTGAGCGGATCGGCTGGGCTAATTATTCCAGCACTGGGCACTGGTTTACTCCGCCACCCCTTTGGCGGGCAGACCTGGCCGGTGGAATTTCAGAGGCTGACAGTGTTCCAATTATCGGGGTGGATATACGGATGTCCTTCACCGACATCCGATCCCGTTGGATCATGGCGCAGGTCATGTTCCCGGTGAAGCAGTAGGATCGATCAATTATGAATTGTGTGGGGACGCCCTGTAGTGAATAAGAAGCGCAGCAGACTTGAAAATACAGAATTCAACCGCAATGGCGTTATTCCATTGTATTACCAGCTGCAGGAGGCCATCTCCGACTGGATTGCAGATGGCATTTTCAAGCCGCATGACCGCTTGCCGTCTGAGAACGAGCTCCGTGACCAGTACGGGGTCAGCCGAAATACTGCCCAGAAAGCGCTCAAGGCCCTGGTTGACAAGGGCAGTGCCTACCGTGTCCAGGGCCGGGGGACATTCGTGGCCGACAGACCCATCACCTACAGCATCACCGCCAAGCTGAGCTTTTCCTCGGAGATCATCGGGCTCACCAAAGAGACCCGCAGCGTATTGACCTTCTCCCGGATCCAGAAAGCTTCAGTGCACATCGCCAGGATCCTGGAGATCGCTGAGGATGAGGCGGTCACCACCATCCAGCGTGTTCGTTATGTAGACGAGATCCCCGCCGCTTTGATGACCTCCTATCTACCTGATCGGCTCGTACCGGGTCTATTGGACATTCTGAAAGGGGGTAACTCACTCTTTCAGACGATCAAGACAGAATTCGGTCTGGAGGTGGTCTCCGGCCATGAGACCCTGCAGTCCGTACACGCCGATGAGTACGAAGCCGGTCAATTGGGCATCCAGGAGGGGGACGCGGTCTTTCTGCTGGAGCGCGTCAGCAAGACAGCAGATGGCAGGGTCCTGGAATTGGCTCGGACTGTGTTGCGGGGAGATATCAGCAAGTTCTCGGTTGAACTCTCCTAGACCATTCACTTTATCTTCACGATGCCCTTTTCATATCTCCTTGTTTGCAGCGCATACCTGTAAGCTGTGAGCACCTGATTGTCAGCACAAGATGACATCTGGGTAATTGAGTACATTTCGATCACTAATTCATAAGTGCATGAATAACAGTTGGATAAGCCCATTTTCAGCTTCCCGGTACAATAATTGCGCTAATCACATGTAGACTCAAAGGAGGATATAGGTCAGTGGGTAACCGATATCAAAAGAGTAACCGTGGGTCTACCATGGTTGAGTTCGCCATCCTGGTGGTTGTGATCAGCGCCTTTACCCTGATCATCCTGCCACTCCGGGCCAGCAGTCTCCATCGTCAGAAGATCGCCGAAGCAGACGCCTCACTGGCGTGTATCCGCACTCAGCTGAACGCCTATTACGGCGCCAACGGGAGCTATCCCATGCAGCTGCAGAACGGTTATGTCATCGGAGCGTACTGGAATGATATGACTGACGGTGCACTGGAGGGACGTCACTTTGGTGATACTTCCTATGTCTATTATGGACACCCTAATGGGAAGATGTTCAAACTCACCTGTAGAAGTGTCGATTTCACCGGCTCGGATCGGATATTGGATGAATCGGGGACATATACTTTTGAGTAGCTGGTCCACGACATATCAAAGGATTTGAATTAAGCCCTGAAAACGGGTGAAAGCCCCCCAGTTTTTTTGTCCTCCAGTTTATCCCAGTATGAATAATTCCATTGGGTAGTCATCCTGAGCTTGTCCCCGCCTGCCATGAAGCGGGCAGGGAAGGGTGACCTGCCTGTTGCGCGATCAGATGACGTCCCCGCAAGAGATCGGGATAAAATGATCACAATCCAAGGAACTGAATGGATACCCCGCAAAGCAGGATGGTGAAACCTGCAATGGCGTGTGTGAACCGCTCCAGTTTCCTCGTGGGAACCAGACTGAGTCCGAACCTGGACATGAGTACGATCACCAGCATGGTGCCGATGGTAGCCAGGGCAAAGACCAGGGTCACCAGCAGGAGACCGGCGGTGCTACCGGAAGCGGCGGGGTACATGAGTAGCGGGACCAGGGATTCACAGGGGCCAAAAACAAAAATGATGAAGAGCGCCCAGGGGGAGAACAGTTTGCGTCCTTTGACCTGATGGATGTGGCCATGGTCATCGTCATGGTGATGGAAATGTTCATGCTCGGTCCCACCTACATGCAGATGGTTATGGGTATGGGGCCGATTCTTGAACGCATGACGGAGCCCCCAGAGCATGTACAACAGTCCGAATATCATGAGCAGCCAGGCGGCAATATCCCCACGGATCGATTCAAACATTTCCAGACGGGAAAGCGCCAAACCAAGCGAGATCCCGAGGAGACCCAGGACGATGGAACCAAGGACATGGCCGACACCGCACGCAACGGTGATGAGCGTGGTACGGGTGATGGACCAGCGTTTGGATCTTGACATCACGATGAAGGGGAGGTAGTGATCCGGTCCCAGCACTGTATGGATGAAACCGATTGAAGCTGCTGTGGCCAGAAGAGCTGTGAGATTTGTTTCCATGCGTCATTGACTCCGTGTTACAGGTGCTAAGCAATATACAATAGGTATGCCGCTATCAAACCTGGTGGTTGGATCAAGGTGCATTCATTGCGAGGAGTTGGGAACAGGCTTTGACTGTTCCCAACAACGAAGCAATCCACAACGCTAACTCGCTAGCTTAATGCTAGAGCTTGCTTCGTCGACCACTACGTTGGTTTCCTCGCAATGACCCTGGATGGACGCACAATGAGTACCTGCTACCAGATTGTGATCAGGATCATTCTCCTATTGTGATCTCTCTTCTCATCAATATAACTTAGCTATTGGAAAACTTTCAGTCAGGGAAGGTGGAGCCCATGGATATCAAAGACCTCACCATCGGTATCGAGGAAGAGTACCAGATCATCGATCCGGAAAGCCGGGAACTCACCTCTTACATCTCTGAGATCCTGGAGAAGGGCGCCACATTATTCAGAGACCAGGTACAGCCTGAGAACCTGCAGTCCCAGGTGGAATCCGTGAGTCATGTCTGTCGTAATCTCCGGGAAGCCCGGCAGGAGATCACCCGTTTACGGAGCATCGTCATCGACACGGCGGAGAAGAACGGACGCAAGATCGCTGCAGCCGGAACACATCCGTTCTCCCACTGGAAGGATCAGGTCATCACCGACAAGGACCGCTACAAGAGCGTCACTGCTGATTTCAAGATACTGGCCCAACGCTTACTGATCTTTGGCACTCATTTCCATATCGGGATCCCGGATCGTGAATTACGCATCGATATCATGCGTCAAATGACCTACGTGGTGCCGCATCTCCTGGCCCTCTCCACCTCCTCGCCATTCTGGATGGGGCGGGAGACAGGTTTGAAATCCTATCGCAGCGTTGTTTTCGAGGACCTCCCCAGGACAGGTCTGCCTGAGTATTTCAATTCTTACCAGGAGTATAAACAGTATGTCAAGACCATGATCCACACAGGCTGTATCGATGAAGCCACCAAGATCTGGTGGGACATCAGGCCTCATCCGAATTATCCCACGCTGGAATTCAGGATTTGTGACGGTATAACCAAAATCGATGAGGTCATTGCCATTGCCGCATTGATCCAGGCCCTGGTAGCCAAGTTCATCCAGCTGCGTCAGAACAACCAGAGTTGGCGGATCTATCGTCGTGGTCTCATCGCTGAGAACAAGTGGCGGGCCATGCGTGATGGCCTGGACTGCAAGCTCATCGATTTCGGCAAGGAAGAGGAGATCCCGGTGCGCTTCCTCTGGGAAGAGGTCCTCAACGAGCTCATACCGGACGTGGTGGGGGAGCTGGGTATCGATGAAGAGATCGAATATGTCCACACCATGCTGAAACAGGGCAGCAGTGCCGACCGTCAACTCATACGCTTCAAGGAAACTGACAGCCTGGAGGCGGTGGTAGATCTGCTCATCGAGGAGACGGTGGAGGGTTGCTATTAGCCTTAACCTTCGCTCTCCATATATACAGAACGGCTGCCTCGACAGCCGTTTCTCATTTTTACTGTCTAAGTTTCCTCAGGGGCAGTTTGCGGTGTAAGCATCTCGTAATTGAAATTCCGTATGTATTCGACCATGTAGTCGTTCACCTTGCGAATGACCTCGTCATCCACATTGTGCTTGTTGGCCACATATTCACGCTGCGCGTCCACATGAGCCTGGAATGCCGGTCGAGTCTGATCTATTCCATTGAGATTGAGTTGACCATAGATCCGTTCCATGATCTCCATGGGCTGTTGGATGAATTCCTCGTATCGGATCTCCACCAGATTCTCTGAAGGAATGAGGTGCTTGTCCTGTTCCCAGAGCTCGTACATCTCACGGTAATCCCTGAGGATGTTTTGCTGCATATCTTCGTCGTCCCAGGTCTGCAGGGTGTAGATAGCGAAGACCTCCCTGAAGAACTTCACCGTTGACAGGAAGACCTCATATGGATTGCGGTAGATGTGGATCCACTTGGCATTGGGATATTTCTTAAGCAGGTAGGGGATGCGGTAGGTGCTGGTTGGATTCTTCAGGAACATGCGTTTGCCCTGGTACTTGATGGTCATTTTCTGCAGGAAGTAGTGGAATCCTCGCCACCAGCGGTCGATCTCGCCGGGTTTGCACTCCCGGAAGGAACAGTATTTCGAATACTGGCGAAAGTTCCGTGGGAAGATGAAGCCATTGTAATAGCCGTATTTGTCCATGGCACCTGTGGCGTATTCTTCTTCAGTCGGTTCGGCAATCCCCATTTCCACGTTATCCATGGGCCGTTGTTCCGGTAGTGACAGGCCGATGATCCAATCTGTGATCTTCGGCGATCCCAGGAACACATGCGGCAGATATGCTTCCACGTTCGAGACATAGCCCTTGGTCTTATCCTTTGAAAGGAGTGTGAGCAAGTAGGTCGTGCCGGTCCGATAGTGACCCACGATGAATACGGGATCCTTTTCGATCACAGTGGCTTTGATCCTGCGATGCAGCAGAAGGTATTCCTTGATGCGCAGGGGCAGGAACAGGGTACTCATGATGATGGTGTAGAGCAGTCGAGGCAGGTACTTGATGTGCATGCGGAATCGGTTCTGCCAGAGTACGCGGACGATGTTGGTCCATGAATAGCCGGCCAGGGGCTCTTCCCAGAATACGAAGTCAGTTTTGTTCATCGAGGGGAATCCTTAGACAATTTGCACAGGGTAGAGTGAGTGTGTTCATCAAGAACTGCAAAGATGAAAGGATGTCACAGGCAGGGCAAGATTTAATCTCAAACTGAGGCACAAGTTTGAATAAATGGAATTCTGAGCGGATTGCTTCGTTCTCAGAACATGCCATCGACATGTTCTGAGGCCTCGCAATGACATTCAAATGGACATGTTGTGCACTTACTGGAAAACTAAAGGTTGATGGGCAAGGCACGCAGGCTTCGACAGTCCTCGGTCAATGCGAGGGCTGTGTTGCACACAGCTCGAAGCAACCCACTCAGCTCACCCTTGTAACTCCCTCTCCCGTATCACGAATCGCGATCTGCGATCCGCGATTCACGAACTGTGATTTTACGCATAGATTTCTTGTAACTTCTCCCTACAATACTTAGTTGTGCTAATGGTGTTGAGTCATGATCGGTATGAAACGTCATAGATCGCCTTTTTCAAGAACCGCAGGGATAGCGGTTCTGCTGCTATCCTTCACAGCCGGCCTGGTGGCTCAGCCGACCGGATATGCCTATCGAAAATTGATCAGGCTGAATGCCAGTCAGATAAGCGGTAGTACCGCACATACGGATTTCCCAGTCCTTATCTCCCTGATTCATGATGATCTGCGCACGGAAGTCAATGGTGGTGGGATGGAAAATCCCAGTGGCTATGATATCACATTCACACTTGATGATGGATCCTCGCTGCTTGATCATGAACTGCAAAGTTATACGGCGTCTACGGGGGAGCTGATCTGCTGGGTACGGATCTCCAGTCTGTCGCCGAGTGCTGATACGGATATCTATCTCTATTTCGGCAATCCGGATATATTCACCGACCAGTCGAGTACCGCCACCTGGAGCAGTGCCTTTCTCAGCGTCTGGCATCTGGATGATTTTCAGGATGCCACAGCAAATGCCCACACTCTTACCAATAACGGCACCGCCACCGGTTCCAGCGGGCAGATCGGTGCCGCCCGGTCATTTGCCGGTACGGGCGATGATCTAACGGATCCCACCGGCGGCACCTATCTGAACGGTTTCTCGGATCTGACCGTCTCCCTGTGGGCCAAGGCCGATGCGGTAGGCTCGGATCGCGGGTTGATATATGGGGATGATCCCAACGGGAATGACGACCGGCTCATGATCCGGCATGACGCCGCTGGTGGATCTGGTGGCGGAACGAATGTCTTCCGAACGAACGTTGCCGTCGGATCGAGTCTGGATCAGATCCTGGAAAGCAGCAATAATTCTCAATCTACTAACTGGCAATACATCGTTCTGACCCGGGTACCGGGAAGCAAATCTGATTTTTACCTGGATGGCGCACTGGAAACTCCCAGCTACTCGAACAAGAAGAATGGCACCCTTACCGATAACACGAAACTGGTCATCGGCAAAGGCGGCAAGGACGGACCCTCCAGTTCATGGGATGGTCTCATCGATGAAGTCCGGATCGCGAATGTGGCCCGGGATGCCGACTGGATCGCTTCGAGTTACAACAACATGAACGACCCTTCCAGTTTCCACAGTGTGATCGTGGCCAACGAATTGCCCGTCCTGGCCGGGATCGAGGGCTCGGCACTCACCTATCAGAGCCAGAGTGGAGCCGAGGCCGTGACGCTGGCCATGACCGTCCAGGACTATAACGATATCTATCTGGACAGTGCTCTGGTCACGATCAGCTCCAATTACCAGGCAGGCGAGGACACGCTGGCCTTCACCAGCGCCTACGGTATCAGCGCTGTCTGGAATCCGGGTGCCGGAGCACTCCGGCTGAGTGGTACTGCCAAGCGATCGGAATATGAGACCAGCCTGCATACGGTGACCTACGAAAATACCAGTGCATCGCCGGATATGTCTGTTCGTACCATCCAGTACCAGGTGCATGATGGCAACGGTTTCAGCAACACCCAGACGCGTGATATCAATATTTCAGTCACCAACAATGCCCCCGTGCTGTCCGGTATCGAGGGCACGACGATCAGTTACCCCGATAGCTATGGTGACACTACCATCACGGCAACCCTGGCCGTATCGGACCTTGATGATACCTTGTTCGTTTTTTTAACCTTTGGCACAGATTTGCATAAAATCTAAGAGAGACTT
>CAYVVT010000018.1:0-62005 GCA_964454335.1 uncultured Lentisphaeria bacterium
CAGCCAACTCCGGTGTGAGACGGAAAGGATTCACAACCGGCAAGCGTGTGTGGATCCGGAGGGAGCGGACATGCTCAAAGGTATCCAACTGCTGCAACAGTTCTGCAAGTCTGGAATCTGCAAGCACCAGTGGATCACCCCCGGTGAGAATGACCTCCCGGATCCCGGGTTGCTTCCTGATGTATTCGATCCCTTCTGCCAATGCCTGTCTATCTGGAACATACTCAGCCTTGCCCACCAGTCGTTTCCGGAAGCAGTACCTGCAGTAAACAGCACAAATAGAGGTAACCATGAATAGAACCCGGTCCGGATGCCGATGTATGATGGTCTGACAGGGTCTTGAGCCCTGGGCAGGCTGCTCATCTCCAATGGGATCATCCAATTCATCCGGAGAGATGTGCAGTTCTTCCTTTGCGGGCAGGATCTGTTTCAGAATTGGATCTGCATAACTCAGTTCCTGCACCTGGCTGAGATAATAAGGAGTAATACCCAGCTGGTAGCCAGTGCTGAGCTGCTCTAGGTCGATGGATGAGACCGGACTGACATCGGGATCAAATCCCAGTTCTTGCAACCAGGTTCTGAGGTCAGAGGGGTCTCGAACCGATTCCCGGAGTTGCCATCGCCAGTCGTTCCAGTTGGGGAGATCCGCGAGCATGTGCTAGAGTATATCCTCAAGATCAAGTGGAAAAGAACTGATTTCGGGTCCGGGAACGATCTGAGAGACAAAAAAGGGGTGAGAGCGTGTCTCACCCCTTTTGATGTAGATGGGGAAGAGGATCAATCAGACAGTGCCGCCAGGAGATACTCTGCTACATCCTTCGAGTCGGTGGAAGCATCCATATCCTGATCTGCCAGACCGTCGTTGATCATGGTTGCACAGAAAGGACAGGCCGTGGCGACCTCGTCGGGCTGAACCGCTTTGACATCTTCAATGCGTTCCACGTTGATCTTTGTACCAATGGTCTCCTCCAGCCACATGCGGCCACCACCGGCACCACAACACAATCCTTCAGCACCAGTTCGTGGCATTTCAGCCAGTTTGACGCCGGGTATGGATGCCAGGATTTCACGTGGTGAACTGTAGATATCATTATGGCGGCCGAGATAACATGAATCATGCACGGTCACCTTCGAATCGATGGGCCGGGATGGATTCAATTTGCCATCCTTTACCAATTCCTCCAGCAACTGAGTATGGTGGATGACCTCGAATCGACCCCCGAGTTCAGGATAGTCGTTCAGAATGGTATTGAAGCAGTGTGGACACTGGGTAATGATCTTCTTAACACCGTAATTCCTGAATGTCTCGATGTTCTGCTCCGCCATCATACTGAACAGATATTCGTTCCCCAGCCGTCGGGCGGAGTCGCCGGTACAGGTTTCCTCATTGCCCAGGATGGCATAATCCACACCGGCCTTGTTCAGCAGGTTCACCATGGCCTGGGAGACCTTCTGCCCACGCGCATCATAGGCTCCGGCACAACCAACCCAGTAAAGGTATTCGGCACTGCGTTTATCACGCATCCAGGGAACACTGAGACCTTCGGTCCATTTCTCGCGATCCTGAGCGCTCTGGCCCCAGGGATTGCCGTTGTTCTCCATATTCTTGAAAGTGTTCACCGCTTCCTGGGGGAAGTCACTTTCCATCATAACCAAATCCTGGCGGATACGCAGGATGTCGACCATGGGTTCGTTGCCCACCGGACAGACTTCCACACAATAGCTGCAGCTGGTACAGGCCCAGATGGCATCCGGTGAAAGCATCCACTCGGAGAGCCGCTCGGTGGTCTCCTTGCCCTCTGCGAGGTCCTGCATGTTCGCGTTGATGTAGTAGCGCTTGTTGATCTCCAGCGCGGACGGGGAAAGCGGTTTTTCGGTGATATAGGCCGGACAGCTGTCCTGGCAGCGGTTGCACATGATGCAGGCAAAGGCATCCAGGATCTCCTTCTGGGGCAGATGCTCCAGGAGTGCCACACCATACTGCTCCAGGCTCTCATCCTCGAAATCGATGGTCTCAAGGGCTGCCGGGGCAGCTTTCTCAGGGCTCACCATGTGGTTCAGGGGTCCCATGAAGAGGTGGGCGTGTTTGGTGAAGGGGAAGTAGGGAATGAAGGCCAGGATCAGTCCGATGGCCACCCACCAGCAGGCGTGTTCCCAGAACATCAATCCCCCGGGACTGCAGTCGACCCACATCCCCGCCAGCAGGCTCGCTGCCGGCTGAAATGGATCAGAGTGATGCTGGGCAAGTTCGAAGGAAGCTCCCAGGAAACGGAAGCCTACGTGCAGGAAAATAAATGCTGCCACCACCAGGGAGTCCCGCTGTACGCCCCGTTTGGTGGTCTCTGGTATGAGTACGCGGTCGTCAATTTTCAGTGCTGGGTCCCTGGTCATGAATCTGCGAACGACGAAGAATATGATACCGAGAAGGACGAGCACGCTGAACAGATCCACGAAGATGCGGTAAAGCGATCCGATCCAGTGTTCGGGGAAGAATCCGAATCCAGCTTTAAGGCCATAGATGACGTCAAACAGGTTCACCAGGATATAAAGAATGAATCCCCAGGAAACGATGCTGTGAATGATTGTTACCAGCAAACGGCTTTTAAATAATGGTTTCCCAAAAAGTGACGTAATCCCGGTCCAGATATTTGGCCAGAATCTCGACCACCGGATGGGCTGTGGTCCCCGGGCAATTACCCTGAACATGTTCCCGAACGTGATCCTGGTGGCTCCCAGAGAGCCCAGCAGCACGAATATGAATATGACCTTCTCCCAGCCTGTCAGCATAGTCTATCCTCCATAATGCCAGTCAGTATCGGAAAGGCACATCGCCTTCTTGTCTTCAGATCTCACTTCCACATCCACGACCTCCGTTACCACGAGATGATGATCACCTTCGGTGACGATCTGTTGAACCTCACAGGACAGACACACCGGACTGGCGTCAAGCATGGCTCCACCAACTGAATTGACCTTTGCCGGATAATGCGCCATGCGATCCGTTTCGAAAATGCGTGGTTTGAAAAAGGTGGATGCCAGTTCTGTGTCACCAGCCTCGACCAGGTTGACGGTCAGCGTCCCTGTTCGCTTGATGACAGTGTACAGCCTGCTGTCGGCCTTGATGGCCAGGGTGACGAGCGGTGGCTCGAAACTGCTTTGCATCAGCCAGGTTACCGTGGCTCCGATGATCTCATCGTCGAGTCCGGATGTGACCACAGCCACATTGTGATGCAGTAAGCGTAAGGCGTGTTTCCTGGCTTTTATATCAAGAGTCATGATGGGTCTCCCAATCGATCGGTTGAGCATAAATGTAGCACTTCAACTGATTGATCACAGCGCTTAGCACCGGAGGATCGAGTGTGCAAATATTGAACCGCAGTGAATGTGCATGGCTTTGGTGGGGTGTGTGACAAATACCTCGCAGATCAGAAGAATTGCTGCAGGTAGTCTCCGTCCTGGTCGAACAGGCGATGCAACTGACCCTGCAGCCCCAGACGCCAGTGCTTCTCCGGCCATTTCCTGAAGTACCGTAAATCAGGGATCAGTGGTTCCAGCGGGATCCATTCGACTGTGGGAAGGATCCTGCCGGCTTCGATGCTGATACGCCAGGGGTAAACCTCGTCGGGATCCTTGCCCAGGTTCACCCAGAGCGGTTGCCGCTCTTCCCGGATCCCGCTCGTGATCTTCACCTCCGCTGCGAGTTTCTGCTCGCCGGTGATGTAGTAGAACATGCGGTCTCCGGGCATCATCTCAACGACCTTCTTGCGATGCCGTCGTTTGAAGCCCTGGACCGTCCAACCGAAACTTGCAGTAATCTCAAAATTCTGCCGGGAGCTGATGATGAGCCAGGAAGTCATGGAGTTGGGCGTTAGGAGTTACACGTTGAGATTGGGGAGGAAGGGAGTAAAGGAGTAGGGTTGTGAAGGAGCAGGTCGCACCGGGCATTCCGAAGCTTCAGCACAGGCAGTCGAAGGCAGGCATGGGATTGACGAGATATTGACGTGTTGTGGAAAATCATTGGAGAAATTACCCTCGTCAATCTTCTGTCCTCTCATCATTTGTCCTGGTATACCTCCATATATCGCGCCTCATAGGTTACCTCGTCGTCAACCGTCTTCTTGTTATAGTCTGCTTCGATACGGGTGGGATATCCGTAGATCTCATCATAACTGATGTCGTAGTCATCAGCATTCTCGATTACATCCTCGGCGACTTCGAACAGACCTTCGATCGTATGATAATCCCCAATTCCCAGTTCTTCTGGTTCTTCTCCGCTGTTCACCAGCACAACCCACAGGATCGCTTCATCGAGAACGCGTACTGCAGCCCATTCTGCATATTCTACGGGGCAAAAACAGAGTCGGCGATACTGGTAGAGGTAACTGTCGCCATCCGCGGCGGCCCATTTATCCCTGTTCTGTTCCAGGGTACGCTGGTCGGCATTGGATTCAAACAACCCACAACTGATGAGAAGCGGCAATGCCAGTATGGTGAGAATATTCCTCATGGTCACTTCTCAGGTTCCTTGTACAGGATGCGGGATCATTGTCCCCGGAAAATACCGGTTATCCTTCAAATAAAAAAGTCCAGGTATCACCTGGACTTCAACAACATTGGCGCTGAGAACGGGGCTATTTCTTGTTCCCGTTCATGATCGTTTCAAGCTGGTTCTGCTCCTGCTCCTTGCCCCACTGTATGCTGTTGCCCTGGAGGGCCTCCACGGGGAGGGCGCGTTCCCAGACCTTCTCGAAGGATTCTTTCAATACCTGGCAGAAACCGGGATCATCCACGAATAGGATGAAAAAGTTCTTGGTGTTGGTATCCGCTGAGGAAGGGATGCCAAGCAGTGCCTTCTTTGTATCGAAAATGAACATTTTGATCGGCAGCTTCTCTACCACCCGCATCTGGTCCCGTTCATCCAGCTGCACCCATTCGATCTTTATGTCTCCCAAATCCTTTAGACTGAAGATCGTTCTATTGTAGACACCACGCTCCAATGCCCGCTCTTGTGCATCTACCTGCATCTGCTGGACCTTCTTGGTGGTTGCTGCGATAGGCGGCTTTACATAGGCCAGGATCTCTTCCTGACACTCCTCGATGAGCTGCATATACTTGTTATGAATGTTATTGGCATTCCGGATCAACTCCACGCGATTCAGTGGCGGGGTCTCGTCGGTGGCGTGAAAGGCCTCTTCCAGCTTGTCGAAGATCTCGTCAGCCTTGTCTTCCTTTTCGGCTCGATCGGATTCCCACTGGCGCAGCAGAGAATCCTTCACCGTTTTTGGGCTCAGTGCAGTAAAAAACCGATTCCGGCCCTCGATGCGTTCATTACAGAGACCGTGGACCACCATACGGCTCAAAATGGAGTAAACCTTGGAGCGATGAACGCCGGTAAGGCGATGCAGGTCGCTGGCGTTCACCTCGCCATATTCCAGCATGGTGAGGTAGAGTTTGGCCTCGCGCTCAGAGATCCCGAGTTCGGTGAGTTCTTTCAAATTGAATTCCAGTCTGGCCATACTCTCTCCAGCTTTGCCTGATGCAAGCCCTCAAACAGCTCACTGGAGATATTATCGTTCAAGATTCCGCTAAACCAATTGAAATGATTGAAAAGGAGGGGACACGAGGTCCCCTCCTTGTGTATACAATCGTGCACCTGGAGGAAGTACGGGGGGGTATCGATAAGCATCCAGGTATCCGATCCGTATGTCA
Source organism: uncultured Lentisphaeria bacterium (assembly GCA_964454335.1). Classification (GTDB taxonomy): domain Bacteria; phylum Fidelibacterota; class UBA8477; order UBA8477; family JABMPR01; genus CAYVVT01. The sequence continues at coordinate 5,710 of CAYVVT010000018.1, forward strand.
GTCTATTGCAGATAGATCATCCGCTTGGTGGCGGAGAACTCACCTGCCTGCAGACGGTAGATATACATGCCAGCAGGCACGACATCGCCGTATGCATTCAACCCGTTCCAGGTCATGGTGTGATAACCGGCACTGGTCTGGCCGTCCGTGAGACGCACAACTTCACGACCTGTAAGATCGTAAACGATGAGGGTCACGGCTGCGGCTTCTGGCAGTGCGAACTGGATCTGGGTTGAGGGATTGAAAGGATTCGGGTAGTTCTGCATCAAGGCGAACTCGGTGGGGAGCTGTCCTGCTGCATCGGTACCGACGACGCCTACCTGTACGGCTTCACTGGCATCACCCTCGTTCTCATGGATATCCACACCGGCGATGGCATAGTAATAGGTACCATCCTGGTTGAAGTCCACAGTCTCATCAGAATAGCTGTTCAGGGCTGATTCGCCGATCATGACGGCATCGCTCATGTCAGCGCTGGTAGCGCGATAGACACGATAGATACCCAGATCGTTGATGTTCAGCGGTGCCCAATCAAGCTGGATACTGGCATCAACAACATCGTAGACCACGCCAGCCGGTGCCGGTGGAGCGATGTTATCGACGGAGTAGCCGCTCATGGGTTCAGAGATGAAGACATCGGCACCCAGGGCTGCCACAACGCGGTATTCCTGGGAGTTGGTGGCGCCTTCGTCCACTGAATCGTTAATGGTGTTCACCTGAACGGCGTAATCATCAGATCCGTAAGCTGCTGTGGTTGCAACAGCCACCCAGGTTTCGCCGATAAGAGTCTGAACCGTATAAAGTTCGTTGGTCATTCCACCTAGGATGTCAAAACCACTGGCGATGAACTCGACGATGACCTTACCGCCCTGATCTTCAGGGACATCTGCGACAGCGGTGACTGTGGGTGCATCAGCGAAACGACGGACTTCGTAGACATCGGTCTCAATGGTAACTGATTCATCAGCACCATAGAGAGAGCGAACGCGCCACTTGTAATAGCCGCCATCAGCAATATCCTGATGATATTCTTCAGCATCAAGATCGGTGGCCAGTTCGATCCAGTCACCCCAGGCTGCGCCGTAAGACATATAGCTGTATTCTACCTTGTAGGTATAGGCGTAGGGGAACACATTTTCCCAGCTCAGGTCGATGCCGGCTGGTGTAACATGATTGTCATCGGTATAGGCAACTTCAAAATGCACCGGAGGTACCACGGAGGGTAATTCCACCCAATAACCGGCCCATTCCCAGAAATCATTAGTGAATGTGACAAAGAGTTTTTTCCCGGTTGAATCTGTTGCCATGACACGGCTCCAGTTCATGGGGAATCCCTGCGGTAGTGCGCCGGGGACGCCAAGAGCTTCCAGAGCTTCACCGAGGTGTACAGCGCCACCTTCATGATGGTACATGTAAGGATGAGTGGGACCGCCCCAGGGACCACCAGCCTCCTGAAAGGTGCCAAAGCAGGTACCGTCGTCAGCCACAGAGTAGATACCCACGCCGCCTATTAAACCCGGAAGATTGGGAAGGGTGATCGTAGTGTCCACACCGTCGATATTCGTAACCAGGTAAACAGGGATACCGGCAGGACCCCATTCACCACCAGCGATCATGTGTCCATTATGGTTACTGATCGTCTCGATGCTGGCGAAGGGTGAATCCACACGAGTGGTGTCATAGCCACCGTCCCCATTCAAGGTCCAGATATAGGGTTTGGCTGACCAACCGAGGTTGCTGGTACCGATAATGACTGATCCGTCTGCATTCATGCCCTTGATATTGGAATTGCTACCATACTGGAGTCGATCGAGTGTATCGAGGCTCATGCTGTCCAGACGGTATACGAAAGGCTGGCTACCGCCATTCAGAGTTGCCATGGTGCCGGCAATGATGTTGCCGTCTGCACTGACGACCTGTGCTTCGCCAAAATTGGTGCCGCCCCAGGCAAGCGTATCATCGAGAACACCCAGAGGTACCCAGGTACCCCACTGGTTCGCATCTGCGATTGCAGCGATCTTTGCGTTAAAGAGAGTGTCAGGGATGGTATCGCCATCAGCATCATAGATATACTGAGGCCACTCGAGTTGACCGATGATACTTCCATTCGAAGCGATCCCGTTAACCTTCGTAAGTGAGCCATCCCAGGGTGATCCACCAAACGTACCCGGGCTCATCCATTCCTGCCATTCGAGAAAGTCACCAGTTTCCCACCGATAGGCTTGGTTTGGGGATGAGGATTGACCATTCGCGGTCATCCGATAGCCGCTGGCATCAATAAACCAGGGACCATAGATCCCCTCGGGCTGAACGATCTCGGTAATATCAGCCCAGTCAACATACTGTGCATTGACGAAACCGACCAGGATCAGCAGCACTGACAGGATCCCTAGTTGCGTGCGTTTCATAAGCATCAACCTCCTTTGTTGCCTGATTGCTTCTTGAAAGCCGTTTAATTTTCAACGATGAAATTATAAGACCCCCATGGGGGGACAACAAGAATTATTTTTATTTCCCTTCCCATTCACCCCTCAATTAGCAATTATTGCAGCGATCCAGGGTGAACGCTTTATCGAAGATATCGGTATATATCATCTCTATATCCATATTAAACATTATGTTATGCATGATAGTATATTGCTGGGTATGCCCTGTTGATCGAGGATGATCACTACCTGCTCTGCTCTTTCAGGAATAAGAGTATATATCCCATTGATGGGGGTACAACTCTACAAAGAATTATAACAAAAGTATAAAATATGCATAGATGTAGCCCCCCATGGGGGAGTAAAAGCTTGCCAACCGAAGATTCCTGCATATCTTTTGGCGGCAGAATTAGAATTCAGTGCTGCCTGTTTGAAAAGAGAGTATCATGAATGAGCGAGGTTTGTCATGAAAGGATCGGTAAAGAAGTTTTTGTGCACGGGAATGCTGCTGTTGGCAGCAGGTTTATTTGCGCAGGCGCCATTGGTTGATTTTGAGACCATCACCCTGTCGGATCAATGGGGCGGGGGTGCTTATTGGGTAAGTGACGATGGAACCATGCTGGGTGGTGGATATTATTTCGGTTCCGGTTTCCTGTGGACGGAAGAAGAAGGTGAAGTATTTGTTGGAGGGTATTATGTCCGTGATATGGATAATTACGGGCGGCTCGCCGGCGAAACCACATTCCCGCATGACACCGACTCAACGATCATTGATATCGAAGCAGCATCCTACTACGAGGATGGAGAATGGCAGTGGATGGGATATATAAACGGCACAGAACCGTTCGATCCATACCATTACACAGGCTCATGGGCCATTGCAGCCGATACATTCATTATTGCCGGGATGTACTGGCATGATAACTATCGCACAACAGCGTTCGTCTGGACTCCTGATAATCCTCTGGGGACATTACTGCCTGACAATGGTCTGGATCTCAGCAGCCGTCCCAATGACATGAGCAATGATGGCAGCATCATTGTGGGGTGGGCCTCCACGGATGTGGACGGGCAGTATACTGACCGTGCCGCCCACGCCTGGATCTGGAACGAAAGCCTGGGAGAGTACGAACTCGTATTCCTCGGCAGCCTTGCGGATCCACCGTATATGGCCGGTGAAGCTTACTGTGTCAGTTCTGACGGCGAACTCGTTGGCGGCTGGACCTGGGGTGAGCTGTTCATCTGGAACGAAAACGACGGCATGCAGGGATATGGCTATGCCCCCGGGCATGACCCAATGACCGCTGGTGTTTCGGCAATGGGTATCACACCAGATACGGTTGTGGTAGGATTTGCCCAGCCCCAGACCTGGGTGTGGACACGTGAAGCGATCATGTACACTCCGGAGACGGGCATTTTCTTTCTCAGGGACAGTCTCCTGGAACTCGGTGTGACTCAATTGGAATCCTGGTACCTCGCACAAGCTAATGGAATTACACCTGACGGTCGTTTCATTGTTGGTACTGCCATCGACCCTACTGGTATTCTTCAACCTTTCAGGCTCGAATTCCTCTATCCTGAAGCACCCTCAGATCTGAGTTATGCGGTTATTGATCTGGATGGCGTTGCCGTGGTCGAACTCAACTGGACTGACAACTCTACGAATGAATACAACTTTCACCTACAGCGGAAAGACATCACACCTGAGGGTTCTTCGGAATGGATGACCATCGCTTTGACTGATTCTGCGGTAACGCAATGGCTGGATGAATCTATTATTCTTTCTGAAGAAACAGATTATAAATACCGTATCCGTTCTGAGAACCCGGTAGGGAACTCCGCCTGGGAAAGCATCCTTGTGGACATCGAATTCACACCTCCGGCCGAACCCAGTGAGCTCTACTCCGAGATCGTATCAACTGATACCCTTTCATATGTTTATCTCGCGTGGTTGGACAACTCTGACAATGAGTCAAACTTTCATATTCAGCGGCGCGAAATCACAGCTGATGGTCCTGGTGAATGGGTCACCATGGCGATGACTGATCCGGATGTCACAGAGTGGATCGATGAGAGCATCGTTATTCAGGATGGCCTGAACTACAGGTACAGGCTGCGGGCTGAGAATCTCTACGGTAGCTCCAGTTGGCTCACCATCCTGGTGACCACTTCCAGTGAGAGCATGGGTATTCCCACAGAATTCCGTATCAGCAACGCCTATCCGAATCCCTTCAATCCCAGCACTACCATCAGCTACGAGATACCTGAAGAGATGCAGGTCAACATGACCCTGTTCAATCTCACCGGTGCACGCGTGGCAGAGGTGATGAGTGAGAACGTTGAAGCCGGATATTACGATCTATCTCTTGATCTCAGTACCCATGGCGCCGGCGTATATATGCTTGTGATCCAGGGTGAGGGTCATCGGGATGTTCGAAAACTGACATTGATCAAATAAGTGAATCGGGGGCCGTTCAGGCCCCCTTTCTTTTCCAAGATGAACCTGGAGTGAAGTCATGAGATCCACCAAGCCTGGCAACAGCATCATTTTATTCGCTATCCTGTCCCTCAGCCCGGTCTTTGCCGACCTGGGACCGAACTCAGACGAGCTGGGACGGGCTCTTTATGATGAGAGCTATATCTGTGTGAAATTAACCAAAGCGGTCCCGGGCCTGGACTTTGGCGAATCACTGCAACTCACCGGAATGCGCTCCTTGGATAATCTCTTCATGATCCACGGCGTGGAAAGCATCCGTCCGCGCTTCAAGCTGAACACAGATAGATCCCAACCGGGATTGCCGGATCTTTCCCGGATCTATCTCCTGGAGATCTCTCCCGCTACCGATATGCAGGATCTCATCACTTCCTTGGGATCAGACTTTCACGTGGAGTATGCTGAGCCTGTGTGCGTGAATTATTTTGACGCCATTCCCAATGACAGCCTTTATACCGAGATGTACCATCTTCCACAGATCCAGGCCGAGGACGCCTGGGATATTCACAAAGGGGAGGATGGCAGCGAGCCCATCGTGGTGGGAATCGTGGACAGTGGTATCGACTGGCGTCACCCAGACCTGTTGGAGAATATCCACCAGAACCTGGGTGAGGATGCCGATGGTGACGGCCATGTCCTGGAGCTGGTGGACGGTGAATGGGTCTTTGATCCCGGTGATGAGAATGGTGTCGATGATGATCTGAACGGCTATGTCGATGATTTCATCGGCTGGAACGTGTATGCCGATGGGACCGGGGCCCAGAACAACGACCCGGATGATCCTGGAATCCATGGGACCCATGTCGCCGGCCTGACATCAGCCGTAACGAACAATGCTGAGGGCGTTGCAGCCGTCTCCTGGAACGTGGAACTCATGACCACCAGCCATGGCTACACCGGGGGTGGTAATCACATTTACAGCGGATATCAGGGAATCATCTATCTGGCAGAGAATGGCGCCGACATCATCAATAACAGTTGGGGTGGAGGGATGTTCACTCAGGCAGCCAGTGAAGTGCTTCAGTATGCTCAAGGGCTCGGATCCATTATTATTGCTTCTGCTGGGAATGGCGGTGGTAATTTTCGCCACTATCCCAGTGACTATCCGGGTGTTGTGAGTGTTGCCTCTGTCGGCAGTGACGACTACATCGCCAGCTATTCGAACTTCGGTGCGGGCGTAGATATCAGCTCGGTCGGTGGAGCCTATGGCATTGGTGTTCTGAGTACATTACCCGATGGCGCTTATGGCATGCTGTCAGGAACATCCATGGCTGGACCCCTGGCTGCAGGAAGCCTGGCTTTGCTGAAGTCATATCAGCCTGACTGGACCAACGAGGAATTGATCTATCAGTTCCTGGCCACCACCGACGATATCTATAACATTCACGACCCCTATTACGATCATCTCATTGGTACCGGGCGGATCAATGCCTATCGCCAACTGACAGAAGAATCACCGGTACTCAGCGATGATCTCCGGCTCATCATTCATGAGATCGAATCTCACCCCGTAGATCTGAACACCCACGAACTGATTCCTGGTGACAGTGTAGATGTCCACCTGACATTGAGGAACTTTGCGGTCTTCACAGGGGATTCCAGTGTGAGCTTTACAATGACTTCAAACAGTGCCCATGTTGAGATCAGTCCTGCTTCGGTAACAGGCAGCATTCCGGCAGATGGCTTTGTGACACTTTCCGATGCTTTCAACCTGGTGATCAGTCCTGAATCACCGGCTCACGAAGTTGTCCTGACGCTCGGCATTGCTCCCGAAACTGCGGAGATTGCTCTTGGATCAGAATTGTCCTTTACTGTCGTAGTCAATCCCGCTTTCATTGAAGAACCTATCTTGCAGATCGAGACTGACTGGGGGACCACAGGCATGGGTAATATCACCTTGGTGAACTCTGGGATTGCGGACATCGATTTCGAGATAACAACCCATGATATGTTCCCGCAGGAAGGACAGTGGCACCTGAATACCTTCATGGCCTTCGACGGAGTATCATGGTATTGCGGTGACGACTACATCCACGCTTATTCCCGTTGGCATGGCCAAATCCTCGAACTGCCAGTGCTTGACCTGAGTGAGGCTGTAAATCCTGTGTTCAGCATGATGGCGCAATGGGACATCGAGAATCCCTCCGTAAGTCCACCCTGGGATGGATGGGACGGAGCCAATATCTGGATTTCAATTGATGGTGGCTTGCATTATGAGCCTATGAAGCCCGATTTCCCAGCCTATACATGTGAAAGTATCTATGCTTTCGAGATGTACTTCGAAGGGGATTCCATCCCTGGTTGGGCCGGCAACAGCGGTGGCTGGGTGCCTGTGCAGATCGACCTCAGTGACTATTTGCATGAACGTGTCCTGCTGCGGGTCGTGCTTGCATCTGATCCTGCTCAGGACGGCATCGGTTTCTTCATGGACGATATCCTCATTGCAGATGGGGAAGAGGTCCTCTATGAAAATGATGGGGTTGCAGATTTCAAGCTGAAGAATACCTCTTCCAGCTGGTTCGAGTACGAGAGTACCTGGTTGTACCCGGAACTGACAGGCGGAACGGTCCCAGCCAATTCTTCGGTCACCATTCCCGTCAATGCTGAGACTGCGGACCTGACACTGGGCGGGTACGTGAATCAGCTATCTGTTACGACTGCATCCGGTCTGCCCATTGGGACGATCGATGCGGAACTCTATGTCGATTCGCCACCGACTGAGCTGGGATTGCGCCATTTCTCCCTCTCCAACAACGATTACCGGGTGGCTGAACATGAAGAGCTACGGATCGTGGTGGATAATTATGGTGGAAACGATATTGAGAATTTCACCCTGGCCGCCAGTCTGCAGCTGGATACTGAGATGATCTGGTCAGATACGCTTTCCATTGAATCCCTGCCCAGCCTGGCATTCCAGGAGTATGCATTCGAGCCCTATTTTGTAGCGGTTGAGGGTGACCTGGACCTGGATATCCAGATCCTGGACATCCAGGATGATGCGGTTCTATTCAATAATTCCCTTTCCGAAGAACTGGAAGTTGAGACCATTCTGGACCGATTCTACATTTACACCAACGATTTCTGGGATTATGGTGATTGGGGCTTCACCGACATGTCCGGCTACCAGGATGGTCAGTCCATGCATTGCTATGCCGGGGTCACGCCTTATCCACCCAACGCCAATACTTCCCTGACCTTTCTACCCGGTGTGGAAGTGGGTCTCATGGAGAGTTTTGCCATCAAGTATTACACCATGCTGGATCTTGAGCAGTATGCTGATTTCGGTTACTTCGAGATCAGCTTCGACCAGGAGAACTGGATTCAGCTCAATCAGCATACGGGTACTGATATCATGTGGCGTTCACATACCGTTGACCTGACGGAGTATTGTGGTGGGGATCATGAGCGCTTGTGGTTCAGGTTCCGCTTCAGCTCTGATGCCCAGAATGAGGAACTGGGTTTCTTCGTGGACCATGTGCTGTTCAGGATTCCCGAGATTGTCTCCAACAAGCAGGCCCTCCAGCTTCCTGAGCAGTATCTTCTGCACCAGAATTTCCCCAATCCATTCAATCCCAGCACCACCCTGCGCTATGAATTGCCGGAAGCCGCTGAGGTGAAGCTTCTCATCTTTGACATCAACGGGAGGGAAGTGAGGACCCTGGTACATGGAAGCCAGCCAGCAGGGCTCTACGATGTTGTCTGGGATGGTGGGGACCAGGCCGGCCACCAGCTTGGGACGGGTTTATATTTCTGCCAGATGCAGGCCGGTGACTTCAGTCATACCATCAAAATGCTGCTGATGGAGTAGCGCCTGCGGACGTGGACTTGCAATGAGTCCTCTTTTGTACAGGAAGGGCCTCTGATGGGGCCCTTTTTTGTTAGGGGTTAGGAGTTAGGAGTTAGGAGTTAGGGGTTAGGGGTTAGGGGTTAGGGGTTAGGGGTTAGGGGTTAAGCGTAGGGTGGGCGTTGTTGTGGGGCGCATGCGCGAATTCAGATTTGGTGGAGAACGGGGTATGGGAGTAAAGGAGTGAGGGAGTAGAGGAGTAATTGAGTGTCCGGAATATTTACGTATTGGTAGTCGACTTGAACTTGAGTGTATCAGGTTCAGACCAGGATCCTGAAGCCAGCACAACCTGTCCATTGGCATGCAGTCTACGAATGATGCGGTAGATCAGTTCGGTCTCGACCTCAATGCCCATCAGTTGTTTGAGATCAACCAGGTTCACAGGCGCTTCGGCACCTTTCAGGACGGCACGTACCCGGTTCAGAATGGCCAGAGTTTCAACCGCGGCCTGCTTGCCGGCTTCCACACCCGGCTGGTGGTAAGCATTGATGTTCACCAGTGCGGCATAGAAACCCACTGTGCGCTCGTAAAGGGCGATAAGCGCCCCGATGGCGAAAGGGGTGACCTCGGGTATGCTCAGGGTGATGGATGCGCGTCCGCGCTCTGCCAGTGCCTCACGGGTGCCCTGCAGGAAACCGAACAGGTAGTCACCGCTTGTATTCACACCGTCAACGGGGATGGAGCTCCCTTCACGATCCTTGAGGACCTCGATGAATGTCACGAAGAAATTGTTGATGCCGTCACGCAGCTGCTGGACATATGCGTGCTGATCCGTGGAGCCCTTGTTGCCATAGACGCTGATACCCTGTTCAACCCTTTTGCCATCCAGGTCGAATTCCTTGCCCAGGGATTCCATGATCAGTTGCTGCAGATAGCGGCTGAACAGCAAGAGGCTGTCCTTATATGGCAGGATCACCATGTCCCTGGATCCGCGACCCTCGGTGGCCACATACCAGGCCAGACACAGGAGAGCTGCAGGATTATGCCAGGGCTCCCTTTGGCGTGTGACTGCGTCCATGCTGCAGGCACCGGCAAGTATGGCCCGGAAATCGATACCCTGCAGGGCGGCAGGGAGCATACCCACTACAGAAGTCTCTGAGGTCCGGCCACCGACCCAATCCCACATGGGGAAGATCTTCAACCAATTCTCAGCCCTGGCACGTTCATACAGCTTGCTGTTATCTCCGGTGATGGCCACTGCCTGCCGGGCAAAGTCGATGTCATGGCCCTTGAACCGTTCCATGGTCTCCACCATCCCGTTCCGGGTTTCCGGTGTACCACCAGATTTTGAGATCACCACCACCAGGGTTCGATGGAAACGGTGATCAAGCCTGTCCAGGACCCGGTCGATACCTGCAGGATCCGTATTGTCCAGGAAATGTGCCTTCAGGGCAGGATCATGGGGAGCCAGAGCATCTGATACGAACTGAGGTCCCAAGGCGGAACCGCCTATGCCGATCACCAGCAGATCTGTGAAGGTCTGGTTGTCCGCTGCCCGTAATACACCCGCATGGATGTCCGCACTGAAACTTACAATGTCCTCCAGGGTGGACTCGATCTCTGCTCTGATCTCATCTGATGGGGCCAGATCAGTCGCACGCAACCAGTAGTGACCAACCATCCGTCCTTCATCTGGATTGGCGATCTCACCGGCCTCAAGGGCGGTCATGGCCGCGTGGATGTCCTTGAATCGTTTCTCGAAATCAGCTGAATCGGCAGCGCTTATGTCAAGGCCGGCCAGATCCAGAAAAAAACCTGTATCTTGATCATGGAAGTGTCGGTTCTGGTAACTTCTCCAATCCATCAGAGTACTCCGTGTCTAAGTGGTCCCGCAATACGAATGCATCAGGAATATGGGAAATAAGCGCATAAGAGAAAGATTAAAGTTCTCCAAGCCCTGGTTGGATCATCAGCCAGGGGGCAGTGAAATTTTCTCGAATTCCGCCTGTTGCTCAGCCTCTATGGCCGTTCTGACGGCCTCAAGGTTCTTACGGGCATCCCTGAAACCAGGCCAGATCTTGAGAGCCTGTTCGAAATGGCTGAGAGCCGGGTGCAGATCCCGGAGCTGTGTATGCGCAATTCCCATGAAATGGTAGGTTTTGGCCAACTCGCGGTCGTGCTTCAATTTCCATCTGAAAACCGTGGTATCAAAAACCATCAGATCCTGACTATCGATACCACTGGCCAGATAGGTTTCCAGGACTTCTCGTTCAGGTGATCCCTCTTTAAAGCCAACACGCTCTTCCAGAAGACTTCCCTGATAGAACTGCTGCAGGTCTGCACTGGCATCAAGAGATTGCTGAAAGGCATCCAGTGCTTCCTGGAAGCGTCCTGCCCGCAGTAGATATGAACCCTGTTTCGCCAGGGGATAGGCAGGCAGCGGATCAGTTTGAGCACACAGGGTGTAAAGGGCCAGGGCATTCGCAGGATCATTCATTTTCTCATACACTTCAGCCATGTTGCGGTAGATGGTGGCAGGATTGTCCGGCTCCTGCTGCAGGTTGTAGCGGAAGACCCGCAAGGCTTCATGATGCTGACCCTGCCTGGCATAGGCGATGGCCAGATTCCCGGCGGCAGCCTGGAGGTCCGGTTCGATCTCCAGGACCATTTTATAGACCTTGATGGCCTGGGGATAATTTCCCTGTTTCAGATAGTCATCGGCCAGGTGCTTCATATCCATCGCTTCAGAGTGCTTACCTGGATCGGATATCGCCTTCAGCCAATCCGGTTGCGTCATGGAAACCAGGCCGAAGACGATGAGCAGCGTCCAGAACCCGACGATGATCAGGGTGATGATCCGGTCTTCCAGGGTGGGTTCGCTCTGCATCACACGCTTGACCTCAGGTCAACAGGTGTTATGGATTATGAACAGCACGGATCTTCCCTCCTGCTGCAGTCGATTATAAAGCTTGCAGGCCTGCGGCGTGGGCAGGATGATCACCTGCATCCCGCGTCCGGTGTATTTATTAAAGACAAACTGCATCTCGGTGGTCTCCCGAAAGCCACGGCCTCCCTGTCCCTCATGACCGCTGCCGATGAGCAGAATATCCGATGCCAGGCCATGGATGGTATCCTGGTCCCGCTTATTGAACATGTGTTTCTTGTCCACCAGACGCGGACGGCCATTAGGATGGATCAATATATCGAAAAAGGGGAGTGGCAGTCCCCGGTACACCAACAGGCCATAGCGGTTCATCACAATGGGTTTATCACGATATTGAACGATGGCGACGACCTGGGCCAGGATGACGATCGTCAGGCCGGTGATAATGATCCAGCGTAGACGTTTCCATTGAGTGAGATGGATTATCAGGAATGTGGTAGCCGCCAGACACAGAGTGATGAGAATAGCCGTCAGCAGGTATTTACTCTCGGTGAGGAGGGAACTCACGTTCAGCAGGATGAAGGCGAATATCCAGGCCCCGGTGAGTGCTGCCAGGGACGATTCCAGATAGGCTTTGAAACGGGTATGCCGGATCCTGAAGGGTTTCTCAAAGACGCACCCTTTCTCCAGCCCACAAAAGATGAAGATCATGCCCGCCAAACTGCCCCAGGTGTCTTTGGCGATATCGCCAATGTCAAAAACACGGCTGGAGATCAGGACCTGGATAGCTTCGTCAAAGCTTGATATGACCAGGGCACCAAGAAAGGTGAACAGGATGATCCGAGCGGGTTGTAGCTCGTAGCGCACCAGGGCGCGGTACATGAGATAGGCAAAGATGCTATAGGCGAAGTAATGCCAGTTGTGCTGCAGATCGTAGAAGTGATGTCTGAAATAATAGTCAGCGATCTGCTGTCCGATGGCAATGTGCAGAAGCACCAGGGCCAATGAAAACCCGATATACCTGTTCAGGCTTCTGCGGGCCAGGATCAGGACTGCACCCAGGAAGGCGAGGAAGGCTGCGAGTACAAAGGGTATTTCCAGCGCGAAGATGTCGAATGACGCCCGCGAAGCCATCCCTACGGCGGTCTGCAGGTAATTCTGGAGCATGATGAAGGGTGTCATCACCAAAAGGAGAACGTAGAGTCCGAGATGTTTGAAAGGATCGTGGAGTCTTTGCAGCAAGGAATCCCCCGATTCTCAGATGCCTGTCACTTAAACATATCACTTGAAAGCGGATGGATCAAAAGCATTGTTATGATGGTCCAGGAGGGGAATCGTCCTGAATACTTCAGGCTCGATAAGGGTATGCGTGGTTGTTGGTGCAGGGATCCTGCCGGTTATAGCGGCAGATTCAGGATCTTGATGGCTTGGTGGGTTTCCGACCTTTTGGCAGGTGAGGGTCGTACCGGATTAGGTCCCTCAGGAGCTGAGGTTTTCATGGGCGTTTCAAGGCCAGGCTGTTCTTGACGAACAGCATTCGTGTCCGGCTGGTAGATCATCCGATAAGCATGGCCAGGCTTGCTACTGTCAGGGTAACGAAACCGACCAGGGTGATGCTTAGACCCAATGCTGTGACCAGGCTCTGCGGTCCGCTGAGTTCGATGTGGTGTTGATGGGTATTCATGATTCCAATCCTCTCGTTCTTGTCTGATTGTCAGACAGGCATCGTGGTTGCGATTGTAAAGTAGATCCCCAGGGCCAGGGCGATTGTATTGGCGGTGGCCAGCATCCCCATGACTACGCTGCTGAGTTTTGTGTTTTCTGTTGTCATTTTGAGGTCCTTTCTGGTTTTGTTTCCTTGCATGACAATGTGGGTTAGTTCAATGGCCGTGCCATATAATAATGATATATCATAACTGCAATATATATAGGTAGTTACACTATGTTATATGGTGACTGGGCCAGAGTGAAATTCAAGCAGGATTGATATAAACCCATATCATAATGATATGATATTTTCGCTTATTGCAGGGATTATTTATGGGTGCAGGTTGAACTTAGATGGCGAAGTGGTGTCCGGGATCAAACGACCTTGATATTCTCAAGAAGGAATTCATTCAGGGAGAAGTCACGGATGTTGCCCTGGACCGGGATTCTGTACCAGATTTCTAATATATCTATTTCTCATAGCATTTGCTCGTGTGGAGCCTTGACCTTGAATTCATCTAAGATGACTGAGTGATCGATCTCTGTGGATATCCCCTTGCTACCCTTGCCTTTCTTCTTACCAAGATGTTTGCCACCGCCGCCGGTAATATTCACTGCGATGATGACAAATATGATTAGCAGGATCACCAGGCCAGCCAGAATATCAAGTGGATGTTCGATTAAAAAAGTCATCATGTCATGATCCTCTTCACAGTTTGATTATCGTGTGCAAACGCATGTTTCTCGAGCTCGGCTATTCATGTTCTCGACGGTCTAAATGTTAAAACAGAAGCGCCTATACCGGCACATTTCATTGAATATCTCATCGTTTTGATGTGGAATTCATATATCAGTGAATATATGTAATATCAATCAATATCGATATATATACGTTCATATTGCCATTGAAGTAGTGTCATAAAAAACTGCTGCTGTCTTAAAAATAATGTCGTATAATGACGACAATGTCTGATTTATCGATCAAATATTACCTAATCCGCAAGTATTATAAAAACAATAAAAACAACAGGTTACGATAGATGATATAAATTATCTCAAAATTGGCACGGTATTGGTACTCTTCTATTGATTGTAATGTATAAGAAAATAAAAATAATGACCGCGCGTATTAAGAGTATAAGCAGATTAGTTCTGCTCGGGGCGTCACTCATCACCGAGACACTAGCAATTGCCACCAGGATACCGGGCTTGAAACTCACGACCAACCTTTGGAGAGGTCTGAAATCAAGGAGCCCGGGACCTGTGCTTGCGAGTCTGATGATTGCCATCATGCCGATGAGTGCAGTCGCTCAGGAGGCATGGCCGCTAACCAATGATTGGATTGGATTGGTTGCCGGTGATTGGGTGGCTTCAACAGATCCCCAGGATCAAAGTCAGGGCCACCTGGATGTTGTTGGCGATGATGCGGGCTACGACTCCTACTTCCATGCCACCGAGACAAGCCTATTCATCCGACTGGGTGTGCGGGAGACCGTCCTGGACAATAAGGGCAATTTACGGCCATTTGCCTGGCAGGCCCCTCTTGATGTTGACATGGACAATCTCGCTGACTGGAACATTGTCATCGGCGGGATTTCTGAGGCACTGTTCGTCTATTATGACAATGCCGGAACAAACGATCCGAACATAGAGAATCTGCGGATCGATAATCCGCTCACCGCCGGCTACGTCCGTGTGGTAGATAGTCCCCAGACAGGTTATGCCGATTTCATCTATCTCGATATGCAGGTGCCCTACACAGCACTCACTGCTGGGGGATTTCAGAACAACATAGATTTTGGAACCCCGATCAAGTTCTACTTCTCAACAGCCACTTCCGAATCCATCAGCATCAAGGATGCCACTGGCGGATCCACGACGATCTCCGGTGCATTTGCTAACGCCATTGTTGCCGGGGGTTCCAGTTTTGGTTTTCTGTACGACACCCTCGATCCTGACCCGTATTCCATTTCCGGATCGTATGCGTCAGGGGAGACTGTGCTGGTCAACGGGTATGGCTGGCCCAGCTCCTCTTCACCTTACTTCAATGGAGGCGTGCGCAACGTTTTCATCCTGGATGCCGGTCAGACCCAGGTTTGGTCTGGCACCATTACCACCGACGGAAACGGCGATATCAATTCAGCATTTACCTGGACGCTTTCTGGCTCCTATGCGGGTGGTGAAGCAAGCATTCATGTGGAAGATCCCACCGATGCAGGTGTTTATCACGTTTACGATTCCTTCACCGCTCAACCACCACCGGTTGCTCCGGCTGAGCTGACCATTAGCAAATCGGCCTCAGTCAGTTCCATCGAGGAAGGTCAGAGCTTCTCCTACACCATCACGATGGAGAATACGGCCGTGACCGAAGGAACGATCACCACGATCCTGGATACCCTGCCTGCCGGACTCAGTTATGTGTCCGGATCCTCCTCCGGTCTCAGTTCCAACGATCCCAGTATCAATGGCAGCGTACTCAGTTGGAGCGGATCCTGGATCATCGATGATGCCAATGGTCCCAACAACATCGTCACCCAGGTATTCAATGTGAGTCTTGATCCCGGTGCCGGCGACGGGAATACCTATTCGAACCTCGCCGGAGTACAGGGCAGCGACTTTGATGATGTCTTTACCTCAGCTACAGCCGCGGTGGAATTCCTGGCGTCTCAATCTGCTCAGATCGATGTCCAGGGCAACGCCATCAGCATCTCCAACGGTGATACCACCCCCAGCGCTCTGGACGGCACCGACTTCGGCAGCCTCGAGGTCAATGGCTTCAGTGCCACCCAGACCTACGTCATCAGGAATACTGGTGCCATGGATCTTGTTCTGCCTGGAGCCCCCAGAGTGTTCATCCAGGGTACCCATGCAAGCGATTTCGCCATTATAGCACAGCCCAGCTCACCCATCGCACCGGGTGGATCCGTCACCTTCACTGTCCTGTTCGATCCCTCTGCCGATGGGATCCGGACTGCTACCCTGAATATTCAGACAAACGATGCGGATGATGATCCCTTTGAATTCGACATCCAGGGTACTGGCACCGTTCAGCCAATGATCGAGGTCACCGGAGCCGGTATCACCATCGCCAATGGTGACAACTCACCGAATATCATCGATAACACCTACTTCGGTGACATCGATGCCCAGTCAGGGACTACCAGCAAGACCTATGTCATCGACAATCTTGGGAGCGGCACACTGACACTGACCGGCTCACCCCATGTATCGCTCCTCGGTGCTCATGCCGCGGATTTCACCGTCACACTTCAGCCCGATGCCACGGTGGCAGCTGGTGGGAGCTCATCATTCATCATCGAATTTGATCCCTCCGTCATCGGCCTGCGTACTGCTTCTGTGAGCATCACCCACAATGATGCCGATGAGGATCCCTACCTTTTCGCCATCCAGGGGAATGGGATCGGACCGGGAGCTCCTCTGGCCTGTGTCCCTGCATTCTTTCATATCTATGGCTTGACGGGTGAGATCACCTACCTGGATGCCACCACCAATCCTTACACCTACACCCACATCGTTTCGGCGGGTTACGAGATCAATGCCGTTGGATACAACATTGAGGACGGATTGCTCTATGGTGTTGAGAAGGGTACGGTTATCGGTGGTGAAACCGACATGTTCATTCGGATCGATGCCACCGGCACTATCACTTCCACAGGTGTATCGGTACCCCACAATACACCGACGGGCGATTTCGATCTCAGTGGAAATCTGCATGTCCTGGAGACAAGTGCGGATTCCTGGACCGCAACCGTTTACGATGTCAGTGCCGGGACAATTCAGACCAATGCACTCAATGCCAGGTTCAGACCCTGGGACATGGCCTTTTTCTCCAGTGAAGGTGGCTTCTTTGGAACGCATCGAGACCTTCTTTACAAATACGATCCATCCACCTACACAGTCACAACAAGTGCCCTCACAGGCCGCCTGGTGGATGATTGGACAGCAGGCGTAAATGGTAATGGCTATGGTGCTGCCTGGACTGCTGACGACGGTTACCTGTATGTCGGTAACAACCGGAGTGGTCGTCTTTACAAGATCGATGTCAATACCGGAGCTTCGACGTACATCGGTCAGGGTACGGATGACATAACTCGCAATGATGGCGCTTCCTGTCCACTGGCTGAAGCCCCATTACCCAATTCTGGCAGTGTGGGGAACCAGGTCTGGCTCGATTACAACGGCGATGGTATCCAGGATAATAACGAGGAAGGTGTTAGTGGTATCACTGTCGAACTCTATGAATTGGGCGGGATCTACATCGACAGTGATGTTACGGATACCGATGGACAGTATCTGTTCCGCAATTTGTCACCTTCCGAATACTATCTGAAGTTCACGGATCTGCCCAGCGGCTACACATTTGCGCCCCAGGATCAGGGAAGCAACGATTCCGAAGATAGCGATGCTGATGTGGTCACAGGGGAAACGAACACCTTTGATGTTATCGTCGGTGTACTTGATGATTCCCGGGATGCTGGTTTGGTTACATCAGGTGTCGGTGATTTCGTCTGGAATGACCTTGACCAGGATGGGATCCAGGATGCGGGCGAACCTGGTGTGCTGGGTGTTTCAGTTGAGCTATATGACGTCGGTAGCGCTCAAACCATTTCTACATCCCTCACCGATGCTGACGGTAACTATCGTTTCGGCGGTGCTCCTGCAGGCGATTACAGGGTCATCTTCACAAATCTACCGGGTGGCTACGTGTTCAGCCCGCGCAACGTGGGAAGTGATGATGATGTTGACAGCGATGCAAATACCGGTAGTGGGCTATCGAGTATCTTTACCGTCACTGCCGGTGCCTTTATCGACAATATCGATGCCGGTATCTACCAGCAGACCTACCCGGAGATCGCTGTCAGTGGTAATGGCCAGACCATCAACGATGGTGATCTGACACCAGGCACATCTGATTCCACTGATTTCGGCAGTATCGAAGCCGCCAACGGTCCCATAATCGTCACCTATACGATCTCCAACTCTGATCTCGCAGACCTGACCCTCACCGGAACCCCTGCGGTGGTTATCTCCGGTGATCATGCAGCGGATTTTGTCCTGGGCCAGGCCCCAGCTACCACCATCTCCAATGGCAACAGCACGACCTTTACCATCCGGTTCACTCCCAGCTTTCCCGGTGTCCGCAACGCCACAGTAAGTATCAGCAACAATGATGGGGATGAGGATCCCTACGATTTTGCCATCACAGGCTTTGGCCTTTCACCGGAAATAGCCGTCACGGGCAATCTGGTTGAGATCCCCGATGGCGCTGACACACCGGTCCCGGCAAACCTTACCGATTTCGGATCTGCTGATGCGATCTCCGGTAGTGTGACCCGCACTTTCTGGATCAAGAATAATGGTGATGCTGTTCTGCAGCTCACCGATGCGTCACCCTATGTGGTGGTCAGCGGTACTGATGCAGCAGATTTCAGCCTGTCTGCGATCCCGGCTGCAACCATCGCAGCGGGGGACAGCACCAGCTTCAGCGTCGAATTTGACCCCTCAACGGTAGGCGTCAAGGAGGCGAGCCTGTTCATCGCCAATGACGACCTGGACGAGGATCCATACAATTTCGACATCGCTGGTACCGGCACCGTTTCTCCGGAGATCCATGTGGAGGGGAACGGCCAGATCATCCTTAACGGGGATGACACTCCTGGTACAGCAGATCACACCCTGTACGACAGCCTGAGTATCTCTTCGGGACAGCAGGCTTTCACCTATACCATCGTGAATACCGGGACCGGTGATCTGACCCTGGACGATATTCCGGTCGTTCAGGTCACTGGCGCTAATGCGGGTGATTTCTACATTACACAGCAGCCAGCGTCCACCTCACTCAGTGCCAGTGGTGGATCCACCACCTTCGAGGTGACCTTCAATCCTACGGCAGTTGGCGACAGAACCGCTACCATCAGCATTCCAAATGACGACAGCGACGAAGATCCCTATACCTTCGATGTCAGCGGCTATGGTACTGCCGCCATCGAAATGGATGTCTACGGTCTGGGCAACATCATTCCAGATGGCGATGCCACTCCTTATCCCCTAGATAACACAGATTTCGGTGAAGTAGACTTTGTCAGTGGAAACAAAGAGCATTCATTCTCCATCCTGAATACGGGTGTCGACACGCTGCACCTTACCGGCACTCCGGTGGTGGTGGTCAGTGGTGCCCATGTCGGCGATTTCACCGTTACTCAGCAGCCGGGGATCATCGAAGTCCCGCCGGGTGGCGGCAGCATCGTATTCAAGATCAGTTTCAATCCCGGCGACCTGGGTCTGCGCACAGCGACAATCTCTATCGACAACGATGATTACGATGAAAATCCCTACGACTTCAGCATCCAGGGTACCGGTACTGTCAATCCAGAAATGGAGGTTGAAGGCAAGGGCGAAATCATTGCCAGCGGCGATGTAAGTCCCTCATCAGACGATGATACAGAATTCGGTGCATACGATGTAGACAGCGGCTCCGAGACGCACACCTTCACTATCACCAACATCGGGACCGCTGATCTGCATCTCACCGGATCTCCCATCGTCGAGATCACGGGGACCCATCCCGCCGACTTTACGGTGAACCAGCAGCCAGGCAGCACATCGCTGGCCGTAGGTGCATTTACAACCTTCCAGGTGACCTTCGATCCCACCGCACCGGGGATCAGGCAGGCCATCGTCTCCATCGACAATGATGACGATGATGAGAATCCCTACACTTACAGCATACAAGGGCAGGGCCAGGTCGGTGAAATAGATGTCCGCGGTGGCGGACTCTCCATCACCGACGGCGATACCACACCGGATCCTGGGGATAATACTGATTTCGGCACGTCCGAAATAGGGGTGCCTGTTGTCCAGACATTCCAGATATACAATGTTGGGAACAAGGATCTGCAGCTCACAGATCCTTCGCCGTTCATAAGCATCAGCGGTGCTCAGGCCGCGGAATTCAGTGTGACAGCCGTTCCTGCCGGAATCATCGTACCCGGCAACAATACGAGCTTTGAGATCACTTTCACACCTGCAGCAGAAGGTGATCGAAATGCCAGCATAAGCATTGCCAATAATGATCTGGACGAGGATCCCTTCAATTTCGATATCAAGGGCCACGTAAATACCAGTCCAGCCATGGTGGTCACCAAGACGGCAGGTAGTGATACCGTGGTCACCGGAACGGATCTCAGCTACACCATCACAATCACGAATACCGGTGAGACAGCCGGTACAGTCACCAGCATCGTTGATGATCTGCCGTCCGGATTCAGCTATAACAGTGGAACAACCTCCGGTGCCACCACGGCAGATCCCTCCATTGCCAGCCAGACACTCACCTGGACCGGCAGCTGGTCGGTGGCGGCCAGTGGTCAGCCCGGCGATGTGATTACCCTGACCTTCTCGGCAGGAAACATGGCCGGTCCCGGCTCCTATACGAACACTGCGACTGCAGATGGCCCGGATTTCACATTGGCAACAAGTGGACCCACGGCCCAGGTGGAAGTGATCAACGCACCGTCCGGCCCCTTCTTCACCATCTCCAAAGTGGCATCCGCAGACACGATCCAGAGTGGCACCAGCGTCACCTACACCATCTCGGTTACCAATGCAGGTGGTGAGTGGGGTGTGATCACCAGCATCGAGGATGAACTCTCCGCAGGATGGGCCTACGGAACCAATTCAACTTCCGGATTGACCACCAACAATCCAGGCGTCCAGGGCGGGACACTCACCTGGACGATGTCTGAGACGATCCTGGCCGGTGAGACCAAGGACCTGGTCTTCGTCGCCGTCAGTCCCATCAGCAATGGGCTCCATTACAACAGTGCCACGGTAGCCGGCGAGGATGTTGGCGGATCTCCTATTGATCCGGTCACAACCGGTCCCACGGCACCTGTGATGGTCATTGCACCTCAGCTGACACTGACAGAGACGGTTGATAAATCCAACGCCATGCCTGGTGACACCCTCACCTATACCATCACCTACATGAATATTGGTGAGGACAACGCCACTGCGGTGATCATCACCGAGGATATCCCCGGCGAAACCACCTATGTGCTTGATTCCGCTGAGGGCACTGGAATGACAATTCTATACAGCCACGATGGTGGCTCCAACTTCGACACTTCCCAGACCGCACCTGTAACCGACGTCCAGTATCAGCTGGGCGGAAACCTGGCTCCAGGCGGTTCTGGCACAGTGTCTTTCAAAGTGCGGGTCGATTGATGAGCCCGCACGGGAACCAAAGGGAGGTTCAAATGAACCACAGAACACTGATGATCATGATCCTGCTGATGGGGATCGCCGCAACAGCGATTGCCCAGGGAACACCCCGTCTCAGCATCGTGATCGAAGACGAGAAACACAACCTTACCGCCGAGGAGCGGTCGGGCCAGGCGGATATCCTGTACCATCCAGGCGATACCATCCGTTATGTCCTGACTGCCAGCAATGTGGGCGATGGTCTCATGACTGATCCGGAGATCATCGACCCCATCCCCGGCGGTGTGACCTACATCGCCGGTTCGGCAGAAGGTGTTGACACCCGCATCAGTTATTCCATCGATGGCGGAAGCACCTACCACGCCTGGCCTGTGATGTACTCAAGCACGAACGCCCGAGGGGAGGAGATCACCAAAGAAGCCACTCCGGACATGGTGACACATCTCAAGTGGGGGATCCAGCGATCGCTCCAGCCCGGCGAAGCCACAACCATGGAATTCAGAGTGGAGGTGAACCGATGAGCGTGCTCATGCCAAAGACAAGATTTGCATCGAAGGATGCATGTGAACTCAAGAGAAAGAAAACAGATAACCGAGAAGCAACGCGAAAAGGAGGGTTTAACTCTATGAAACCTGCACGCTTCTTTGCTGTTGTGCTGATCCTTGTATTGGGATCCACAATGGTGTACGCAGCTGGTACCCCTGCGGGTACCTCCATTACCAACCAGGCATCTGGTACCTACAACGATGCCAACGGTAATGAAGTAGCCGGCAGCGGAAATCCCGAGCTGTCGAATGTCGTAACAACTGTGGTCAGCCAGGTGGCCGGTGTCACTCTGACGCCCCTGACTGCAGCCCAGAACCTCACAGCCAACAGCTTTACCACCTATGCTGTCACGCTGACCAACACCGGTAACGGTTCGGATACTTTCAGCCTGGCTGCACTTATCTCGAACTCACCATCCGGTACCTATACCATCGAAGTCTATCATGATGCCGATGGTGATCAGGTCCTGGATGGCGGTGAGACCACCACAGCCTCCACGGGCTCCCTGGCCGCAGATGGTACCTATGATATCATCATCAAGGTCATCGAGGATGATGGCGGCAGCGGATCGGTCCCTGGTGATATCGTTGAAGTTGAGTTGACCTCTACTTCCACCTTTGACGGCGGAGTGGACGAGGTCGGTACCTACACAAGTACCATTACCTCAGCTACCCTCGACGTTACGGTGACCGGTGACAATGAATCACCGGAACCGGGTGAGACCATCACCTACCAGATCTGTATTGAGAACACCGGTGCTGAGAGCGCCTACAATCCTGTTTTCAGTGCAGCCATTCCCACCAACACCAGCTATGTGGCGGGCAGCATCCGCCTCGGCGCTGGCGGTGGTAGCTATGCAACCGCAACGGTACAGACCGATGCCGACGATTCACCGACTGATGAGGCCGATTACAACGTAACAGCTGCCAGTACGGTGACCGTTAACTTGGACGACATCGCAGCCTCAGGCGAGGTTTGTGTGTATTTCCAGGTCGTGGTCGATTCACCGCTGCCGGCAGGTACCGAGATCACCATCGATCCCGAAGTGCCCTACGAGAACGAGGAAGGCCAGCCCTATCCGACTCCTACCGAGAGCGGTACTGGTGTCACCATCACAGTGGTTCAGACCTACGGTGTCACTGCAACCCCCAACGATCCTGTGAGTTACACTGGCGATCCCGGTGATGAGATCCTGCACAGTTTCACCGTTACCAACGACGGAAACGGCGAGGATGATTTCACGCTGAGTGGAGCCGGGACCTATCTGACCTGGACCTTCTACCAGGATGTGGATGGTGACGGTGTCATCGATGCAGGCGTGGATCTGGTGATCACCGAGATCCTGGACCTGGCCTCCGGTGCAGACTATGATGTCATTGCCGTAGCAACCATACCTGCTGGAACCGCGGATGATGCAGTGGATAACTCCACACTCACCGTGACCTCCCAGGGTGACGGTTCGGCAACGGATGCCATTGCCCTGTCCGTGACCTGTACGGCGCCGGCACTCTCCCTGGTGAAGAGTGTATCGCCCACAGGCAACCAGCCTCCGGGGACGACGCTGACCTATACGGTCGTCGTGTCCAACACCGGTGACGGTGAAGCCACTACGGTAGTGATAGCCGATCAGATCCCCACGAATACCACATATGTCGGTGGTAGTATGACGGTGGATTCGGTAAGCAAGACGGACAGCGATGATGCTGATGAAGGTACCTATACCGGTACTTCTGTCATCTTCGAGTTCGCAGCACTTGCCAGTGGTGGATCCCACACCCTGACCTTCCAGGTGACGATTGACTAGTCGTTAATCGATATATCTGAAGGTTATTTGTGATTGGTAGGTTAAACCCTCTACACCAATCCCATGAGGCGTAGATGAGGCGGTTATTCCTCCTTATCTCCCTCATGGGAGCGGTGGTTTTTGGCCAGGTGCCCGTTGGTACGCCCATTACCAACGTGGCACAGCTGTCCTATGAGGACGCGTCGGATACAACTCTGACCGCCTCCTCGGACACTGTGACCACGGTGGTAAGCGAGGGCTACCTCCTGCATTTTGCCAAATCGGCCGAGGCTACCATAGTCTTGCCCGGGGATACACTTACCTATCATCTGCTTATCTCGAACACGGGGAATATTCCTTCCCCGGACTACACTGTAGTCGATACTATTCCTGAACAATTCGCGTTCCTGGCCTCCTCGCTGACAGCCGATGTCAGCGGAACGATCGTCAGCTGGGACCTCCCTGCACTTGATGCAGGTGCGGACCTGGACATCACACTGGATGTGATCCTGAATGATGGAACACCCGCCGAACTGGAACTGGCGAACACAGCCTGGCTCCAGGTTCCCGGAGATCCCGGTATACAGACGGACCCCGCCGTCATTGTCGTAGGTGCAGATGTTGATCTGCAGCTCATCAAGACGGTAAGTGACAGTATCGCCGAACCCGGCGATACGCTGCTGTACACCCTGTCCCTGCGGAACACCGGCAGTACAACATCAACAGCCACCATCCTGCGTGACGCTCTACCCGAGTACCTGATATTCGTTTCAGCCTCGGAAGGAGGCACTGAGACCGATGGAATTGTGACATGGCAGCTCGGCGATATGATGCCGGGTGATTCACTTGTCCATACCGTGACAGCCGCAGTGCATGCGAATGCACCGCCAAATACCACGGTCCTGAATGTAGCATCCGTCACGGATGCCGAGGGTTCAGAGGAGATCAGCACTGCTGCGACACTCCTGAATCCATGGGTAATACCCATTACCAAGACCGCCCAACCGGGTGAGTATGCTTTTGGGGATACCGTGACATTCTCCATAGGACTGTTCAATGAATCACTCGATCATGTCCATGCCGTCACTATCACCGATACACTGCCGCATCCGCTGCAGTTCGTATCTGCTTCACATGACGCGACAGTGGAAGACAATGTGGTTACATGGTTCCTCGGATCCGTGCAACCCGGATCATTCGTCTCCCTGAGCCTTGATGCTTCTGTCGGTTCATTGGCTGAAGCCACACCTGAAGTCACGAATACCGCTTATGTCACTACAGCCAATGCCGGTGCAAACAGCGACACGCACACCGTTGCTATCGCTGCGTTCCCGGAACTCTGGCTGGAGAAACAGGCACCTGCCCTGGTGAACGCGGGTGAGCTCCTGAGTTATGACCTGGTCATTGGGAACCAGGGCGCAACACGGGCCACCCAGATCGTCGTGGTAGACAGCCTGCCTGACATGCTGGACTTCGCGGACGCGAGTGAAGGCTACAGCTATGATGAAATAGCTCATGTGGTCAGCTGGAATATCGACACCCTTGCCTCAGCGGCGAGTGACACAGTAACAGTCCAAACCAGAGTTCGTTTCCCAATTGTCAACGGCACAGTCCTGACAAATACCGCCCACGCTGTCTCAGTGGAAGGCAGCGCCACAAGCGATGATGTCAGCACACAGATTCTTTCAGCCCCCGATCTGCTGGTGGAGCTGACAGGTGAGGCCCTGACGATACCTGGAGACACGATCTCATATACTATTAACTATAGTAATAGTGGAACCGAGACAGCGACTGAAGTCTTTCTCATCGATAGTCTTTCCATCTTCCAGAGCTTCTTAGAAGCTTCAGAAGGCGGATTCTATCTGGGATCCCAGCACGCCATTGTCTGGTCGATTACAGACCTGGCGCCAGGGGATACAGGTTCCGTGAGCTTCACCACCCTTGTCAGGGATGATTGTGCCCGCGGAACGGAGATCGAGAATCAGGCTGGTCTGACCTGTGCTGAAGGGACTACCGGTAGTGCCGTGACCACAACTCTGGTCCGGGCACCCGAGATCACCCTTTCGCTTGAGATCGACACAGCCTTTGTCAGTCCTGGCGATGTGTTCAACTACCTTATCTCCTTCGCAAATGTGGGGGATACCCTGGCTACAGACGTGGTCCTCATCGATTCATTGTCCCAATGGGTGGACTTCCGGTCCGCCTCCGAGGGCGCGGAATACGATTCTGTGGAACACGTGGTACGCTGGTATATCGGAGACCTGGAACCTGAAGGTTCCGGGGATGGTCCTCAGAATATCCGGAAATTCTTCGACAAAGAGATCCGGCAGGCACCCCTGCGGGATATACAGGAACATGTGTATACCGTTGAAGTGAATGCTGTCGATGTCATCCCTAACGGGACTGAGATCGAGAACATTGCCGCAATTCTGAGTGGTGATGGTCTGGCTGCTGCTGCAGCTGCGGCCGCGGCGAACAGTGTCCAGTCCGGACCTGAATTGAGCCTAATCAAGACCGCCGAAATAGAGGTATTCCCAGGAGATACCATCCACTATCAATTGTCCTATGCGAATCTTGGTACCGACCGGGCTACAGGCGTTGTCATCCGTGACACCCTGGACAACCGGATCGAGTTCCTATCCGCAACGGGCGATTATACCTTCAATGAACTGAACTATACCTTCACCTGGGACCTGGGTGATCTGGATGTAAACGGCAGTGGATCTTTCGAGATCGTTGCGATGACACCGGATAACCTTGGTTATGGCGAGATCATTCGCAATGCCGCCTGGATCGAGTCCAACGAACTTGATCCGGAGATGGCTGAAGCGACGACGGCCAATATCCTGCCCATGAGCATCAATCTGAGCGCTGATCCAACCCTCATTCTGGGGAATGGAATATCAACCAGTACGCTCACGGCAGAGGTCCTGACCTTCCTGGGTAATCCAGCTCCGGATGGTGTGAATGTGCAGTTCTTCACTGAGTTAGGTCACATCCCGGATACTCTGATCAATGTTCCAACTGAGAATGGATTCGCTTTCAGCACCCTGGTTTCGGATACGGTTGTCAATGAACCGGTTACATCGATTCCCTGGGCGCGGGCTCTGTTCTCGCCAACCGAGTATGCTGAAGACACCACTGCTGTGGTCTTCATCATCGGTGCATTCGAAGGATGTATCTATAATCTGCAGGGAGAACCTGTTGAAGATGTCCGTGTAGAGCTTCACAGCCTTACGACGGGTGCTTTTGCAGGAATGGATTCCACTGATGCAGTTGGGTGCTACCTGATTCCAATTTTACAGGATGATCTCTACGAGATCACCTACACCCTGTATGATGAGAATGGTGATCCCTACACCAATACTCAAACAATGGAAATAGCAGCTCCCGATTCCGGTAGCGTGGTGACCAATCTGAACTCTGTTTCGGGTTGGCTGCACGATGGTGTCACGGGTGAGGCTATCACCGAAGACAGTGTCATGGTGATCATCGTAGGTGAAACCGATACCACCGGTCTGGGTAAGACCGGTGAAGGTGCTGAATTCTTCAGCGATACAACCTTTACGGACAGTCTGGGTAAGTACTTCTTCACAAACCTGCAACCGGGTGAATACGAACTGATAGCCGTGTATAACGGGATCCAGTCCTATGGTACCGGTTCGTTGAATGTGAATCTGAGTATGCCTGGCGTATATGTCGTCAGTGCCAATGTGGAACTGAGGCAATCGCCATTCTATATCTACAAGACCGTGGATAAGATCGAGGCCTCCGTCGGGGATACGCTGAACTATAACATCTGGTTTGGGACCAATGGTGTCGATCTCCTCGATTCCATGTTCCTGGTGGACTTCATGCCCACAGGTGTCCAGATGATACCCAGCACGCTGACATTACCCACTGGACTCGTCTACGACGCGTTTGGCAGTGACTCCACAGAATTCCGGTTCACCCGGAACCAGTTGATGCATACGGATTCCCTGGAAATGAGCTTCCAGGCCGTCATCACCAGGAACGCCAACAATGGCTGGATGGAGAACATTGCCATCATTAGCAACGGTACGGATTCATCCCGTACGGATAATGACGGTCGCAGCAACGCCCTGACAAAGATCATCAGGCCATTCCTTGGCATCGAAAAGGATGCCGGCCGCCGTGTGATCGAGTTGGGCGATGTCCTGACCTATACAGTGAAGGTCATCAACAACAGCGAAGATGATCCGGTCCACAACTTCAGTTTTGAGGATGTGCTGCCATTCGGCTTCAAGTACCGTCGGGGTACCAGCGTGTTGAATGGTGAAAAGCTGGACATCGAACCTTTGCTGCAGGAAGGTCCCGGAAAACGGATCGTCCTCACATGGACATTTCCCGATACGCTATACGCTGGTGAAACCCTGGAGCTGAAATATCGTGCCATCGCGGGGCTCAACAGTCGCGAAGGGACGAATGTCAACGAGGTATGGGCCAGGGCCTTTACACTACTGAACGAATATCCGGTACATTCAGACGTGGCGGAAGCCGAAGTCCTGTTGAAACCGGGTATCTTCAGTGATCGTGGTCTCATCATTGGAAAGGTCTACTTCGATGAGAACCACAATGGCTTCCATGACCAGAACGAACGCACCGTCGAAGGTGTGGAACTCATCATGGAGACCGGTGCACGCATCCGCACAGATGAGTATGGTAAATTCTCATTGCAGAGCGTGTCCGCAGCCATGCACGTCCTCAGGATCAACGAGCGAACCCTACCCGCTCAAACTGTCGTTATCAACGATTCACCCGATTATCTGGGTGATACACGCAGCCGTATCGTTCGTGTTGCCGCCGGCGGCATCGCCAAGGTATCGATTGCGCTTGATACAGAGATCCTGCCCGCAGTTGTTTCAGGACAACTGTTCTACGACCAGAATGGTAACTCCGTCCTTGATTCCGATGAATCCGTACAGGGTGACGCAATGATCATTCTCAGTGATTCTGTCGTAACCAGGGTAACAGCGGAGGGCTCGTTCGAATTCATTGATCTGCCTCTGGGACCACAGTTCCTCAGAGTGGATGCCAGCAGTCTGCCTGCTTACGCCGCTATAGCGGACAGCGTGGCTGACTCGCTTTACACAGGCACCGGTCGCTGGGAATTCACAATGCGTTCCGGGGACAGTTTGCACATCAATATCCCCTTGCAGAAACAGGATATCTATGCCGCCTTCAGCAAGGAATCCGAACTGCGTATGGACACGGAGATGATCACCAAGGAATTCCGCCTCCTGGCGTACAAACCCTGGACAAGCATCATCCGCCTGGGATTTGATCCGGGATCTGCAACGCTCAACTTCGAGATCTATCCAGAGTTGCGCAGGGTTGCCGATCTCCTGGAATGGCAGACACAGATCAATCTCGATATTGTCGGTCACACGGACAATATCCCAACCAGATCCTCCGGTTTTAAAGACAATCAGGAATTGTCGGAAAGCCGGGCCAATGCCATCCGGACCTATCTCATTGATGAAGCCGGCATTGCTCCCTCGCGGCTCCTGGCCGTGGGCAAAGGTGACACTGAACCGGTGGCAGACAACGAAACAGCAGAGGGTCGCGCTCTGAACCGCAGGGTTGAAATGACCTTCTATAACGCCAACACCGAGGATGACGACTACAACCAGCTGCAATTCCGCTACAACATGGATTACACGGGTGAGATCGAAGCATCAGAGGTTCGTTTCCATCAGCTCCTGCCGCCTGGATTTGCTGTGAAATTCGGTTCTTCGCGCTTGAATGAAGAAGAACTGGAACCCAGTGCCAGCCGGAAGGGGAGAGACGAGTGGATGCTGGGTAACTGGCAGAAAAAGACCTCCAAGCACCTTGATATCGCCATGTGGCCGAAGCATTTCGAGGATGTGCAGAATACCGGTACAGTGACGTCATTCCTGGAATATATCGACGAAGATGGTGAGTCCGTCTATACGGATAGTCTTAAAACTGAGATTACCACTGTCGTGGCATCGCTGTCATTCAACCTGATCCTGGAGGGAACCCAATTCAGTTCAGGATCGGCGGAACTGCGAGAATCGGCACTACCGGCGCTCCGTAAGCTGGGTGACTTCATGACCTGGCAGCCGGATATCCAGATCGTTATTGAGGGATTTACCGACAATATGGGCAGTCTCGAATACAATATGATGCTGTCTGAGTGGCGTGCCAATTCCGTGAAACAGTTCCTGGTTGATAACTATCCCGTCAACCCGGACAAGATCTTTACCCGTGGTCTGGGACCACATTACCCGGTGGGGGACAATGAAGAGCGCCTGGGACGCCAGGCCAACCGCCGTGTCGAGATCCTGGTGAATGCCGAGGTCGGCGAAGTTGCTCTCATGGAGCTTGAGCTCAAGAAAGAGGACTTGGTCCACAAAGAGGTCAGACCGCATCTGCCTTTCGAGGTCGCCGATGATATACCACTGAGGCTACCCGGTGGACAGGCCAATCATCTCATCACCAACCTGAAGTTCCCGGCCTTCCCACAGGCGGATCTCATCGTGATCTCACAGACCCTGCTGGAAGACCTGTATTACGAAGAAGGTCAGGCTTCGACCCAACGCTTCCATCACAACCTCCAACCTGGCTCGATCAACTTCAAGCAGCATAGCGTGGTGGTCGTACCCGAGGGTGTGGAGGGAGAACAGCAGATATTGCTGGAAGTCCAGTTCTTCCGACAAGGTGAATCCATATCGGACGTGATCCAGAAAGAATTGAAAGTGTACATAAAATAAGATGATCAAGCGATATACCAGACGGCTGTTGATAGCGCTCCTGTTGACCATGAGTGGTGGGGTCATGGCCCAGGTGGTCATGCTGCAACCTCCCCCCAATCAGGTCACCAGCCTCCATCGTGTGTCCGTCACCGTGGCCGGAAAGGCAGGTGTCGAGGCAACATTGTATATCGATGACCTTGTGGCGGCAAAGGATACCATCCGGATTGACGGTCTGCTGGACTTCCTGAACGTCGAAGTGCCAAGTGGACCCGTTCAGATCAAGGTTACTGCCCTGGGCGCCGGAGAGCGGACATATTCAGCCGAACGCAGCATCCATGTTATCGGACCACCTGAACAGGTCATTCCCCTGGACGATGACTTCATCCTGCCCGCAGATGGTTTTGCCAGTGACGAGTATCGCATGGAAGTCCAGGACGAGTGGGGTTATCGCATAAGCTATATCAAGAAGGTGACTCTGAACATCAGTCACGGCGCACTGCTCAATGAGGACATCGATCCCCAGACACCGGGTGTCCAGGTGGTGCTGGATGATGGTTTTTTCACTGCAGAGATCCAGGCACCTGAAGAAGTGGCCGCCGACGCATACCTGGATGTCACCGTTGAAGGCCTGAACCGGCAGATCCCACTGCATTATGATCTGCCTATGATCCCCTTCATCCTGGTGGGCGGATTGGATGTTGCGGCAGCGACAATGCCCGCTGAGCAGCAGGATACGGACCTGCCGGAATTCGGTATCCTCAACAATAACAACATTGATCTGGGTGATAATGCCGTTGCTGGGGGCCGGGCCGCATTCTATACCACAGGCTCACTGAAACCCGGCATGCAGCTTACGGCAAGTCTGGACACGGACCGGGGCTATATGGACCAGCTCTTCGTGGATGTGGATCCCTATGAACAGTATCCACTGTTCGGTGATGCCAGCACCGTCGTCTATGATGCCCAGACACGTTCGAAGCTTTATGTGAAATTACAGCAAAACGAGAATTTTGCGCTCATTGGTGACTACAATACAAATCTCACCGATAACGAGTTCACAGCCTACAATCGCACCTTCAATGGTCTCTTGAGCAAGTGGCGCTACAAGAATCTTCAGGCCATGGGATTTGCCACTTCCAGTGACCGCGTCATGCGTCAGGAAGAGATCCGGGGTGAAGGTATTTCAGGGTTCTATTTCCTCCAGAGTGGCAATGTCACACGCTTCTCCGAGAAGATCCGGATCATTACCCGTGACCGATACCATTCCGAGACGGTGCTCGAGACGAAGGACCTCACCCGGTTCATCGACTACGATATCAATTACCTGGACGGTACGCTCATGTTCAAGCAGGCGGTTCCCGGTATAGACGATCTGGGAAATCCGGTTTTCATCGTAATCTCCTACGAATACCAGTCCGGTGGCGTCAGTGCACTCATCGGTGGACTGCGTCTGAGCAGCGCTTTCAGCAATGGACTGACCATAGGCGGTACACTCATCACTGAGGAACGGGCACCTACCAATTACTTCCTCTATGGTCTGGATGCCAGGATACCCATCCAGGACTGGGTCAATTTCCAGGCAGAATTTGCCAGTTCCTCCAATCCCGTGATCGCCGATGAGGTGGATCAGGGTTTTGCCTATCGTACCGAGATCGCTGCTACGCCCACGCCGGAGATGGGCTTAAAGGCTTATCTACGCCAGGTTGACGACAAATTCTACAATCCCTCCCAGGTAGGTAGTGCCCTTGAGAACGGATCCGTCAAGTACGGCGTCAGCGGCAACTACAAGCATCTCAAATATGGACGCTTCACCAGTGAGTTCTACCGCCAGGACCGGACTGAAGGAACGGATGATGAGATCCACAGCCAGGTCTTCAACCTGAATGCAGACCGCATGTTGAATGAACGCTCGTCGCTCAAGGTGGGGTATGAGAATGCCTGGCGTGAGCGGATCATGGTCTCCGCCGACAGTTCTCATCGCGATCTGTCACATCTGCTCAAGGTCCAGTACAACATCCTGCTGCTGGACAAGATATCCGGTGTGTTCGAGCACCAGCAGAACCTGGATGCCGGAAATCGCGCCAAACCCACCAACACTAGCGTGGGTCTGACCTATCCTGTCACCGAGAAACTGAATGTCTACTGGAAATACAGGCTCATCCAGGGTCGTGAGGTCAAACGGCAGAGTGTGCTTGGCTTTGACTCCAGGATCCGTGAAGGCACACAGCTCGAAGGAAAATACGAGATTGGCGGAATTACCGGTGATCAGCGCAATCGCGCAACCATCGCTCTGAACAACAAGTGGGAACTGCGTGATTGGCTCATTGTGAACCTGGCGGTGGAGAATGCCGCTACCATCGACTCGTTCGAGATCCCGACCCCGACGCATCAGTCCGCCGCCCTGTCCGTTGAATTTCTCCCGGATCTGCCATTGAAGGCCATCGGTAAATATGAGATCCGGGATGACCAGACCAGTCTGCAGCGTGTCATTACCTTTGGTGGTGACATGAAGGTCCTGGACGGGTTTGGTGTGTTGACCAAGATCGACCATTACGAGAATCGTTACAAAGCTGAGAACGCCGGTTCAGTCACCAGGGATAATGCACAGATCGGGTTGGCTTACAGACCTGAGCAGCATGATGTGATCAATGTTCTGGGCAAGCTGGCGTATGTAAGCGATCGGAACTCACACATTACACCGAGGCAGCGTCAGGATCGTCTGATTGCCTCATCCCACGCATATTGGCAGATGCAGTCCCGGATCGGTCTGGGTGGCCGCATTGCTGCCAGAATGGTCCTGGATGAAGAAGGCAGCCTGTTCAGTGACCGTACCCGAACCTACTTCATGAGTATTCGGGGTGAATACGCCTTGAACCTGGAATGGAGCACCATTCTCGATCTGCGTTTCATGTATCTCAGTCCCCTGAAGGAGAGCGTCTTCGGGCTGGCGGCCGAGATCGACTATCTAATCATGAAGAATACCCAGGTAGGTCTAGGATACATCTTCAAGAATTTCAGCGATCCGGATTTTGCCTTCCTGGAATACCAGTACAACAATCTATACGTCTCACTGCACATGAAATTCAGTGAGGATATTTTCAACTGGCGATAACTGGTGAAGATGAGTTGGTTCCCCTCGGAGCCGGTATCGTCCAGTCTCAAAGCCCCATGTCCTGGCATGGGGCTTCCTTTTTTAACGACGCCGCAGCAAGTTCACTCAGGTGTAAATGGTGTAGTGCGCTTCGAGATGATCTCAGGGGCTGCATCCTGTGCAGGCTTGCACCTGCATTATTGCTGACCACCAGTAGACAGACACTTGCGGACAGCGGGCAACCCGGGTCACCGTACCAAGTGGAACATTAAAATTCTTTAATATTAGACATATTTGCTCTTAACAATCACTCGGATCAGCTACATTTTGACCACAATTAAAGGGAATCAATCGATTGAAGGAGATTTGGATGAAACGCACACTGATACTTTTACTGGGTTTGTCCCTCTTCCTGTTCTGGAATTGTGAGAGCACGGATGATGAGGATGAACTTCCAGATCTGGCCTATGTGGGCTCCGAGACCTGCGGTGACTGCCATGAAAGCATCTATGCAGATTTCGTTGATAGTGGTCATCCCTACAAATTCAACCTCGTGGACGACGCCGCCCCCACCTATCCCTCGTTCGTAGAGAACAACATGGCCCTGCCGACGGGAGCAAGCAGTTGGGGTGATGTGGCCGGTGTCATCGGTGGATTTGGCTGGAAATCGCGCTTCGTGGGTACTGATGGTCATATCATCGGCACTGCTGAGAGTGCAATTTCAGCCGGGACCGGACAGAATCAGTACAATTTCTATGGCGGCAACCAGTGGGGCTGGGGAGACTACCATCCCAACGATGTGAAGATGTATAACTATGGTTGTTTTAAATGTCATACGACCGGCGCAGTCGACACCCAGAACCCGGACAGTTCCTGGATGAACGTTCATCTGGGGATCACCGACGCGGATCCCATGGGATATTTCGAATTCGGCGGTATTGAGTGCGAACAGTGCCACGGCATGGGCAGCCAGCATGCGGATACCGAAGATGCCCAGTATATCGACCTGGTTACTGCCTCGCGTCTTACTGGAGCTCAGGACGAGAACGAGCTCTGCGGTGACTGCCACACGCGCTATGTCGATCGCTCCATCCAGACCTCCGGCGGTCGGATCAAGCATCATGAGCAGTATGATGAGTTCATTACAACCGCTCACTTTGAAAGCGGCATGAAGTGCTCCGACTGTCACGACCCCCACAAACGTGTGATATGGGAAGGCGACGGCATTGAAACGGCCTGTACCGACTGCCACGGCACAGTTACGGTAGATCATCCGGTGGAGTCCTGTACGGTCTGTCACATGCCCTTTGCTGCAAAATCTGCAGTTGCCCGGGGCGCATGGGTGGGGGATGTTGCCTCGCACATCTTCTCCATCAACCCGGATACGACCTGG
This sequence comes from uncultured Lentisphaeria bacterium, assembly GCA_964454335.1. GTDB lineage: Bacteria > Fidelibacterota > UBA8477 > UBA8477 > JABMPR01 > CAYVVT01. The sequence continues at coordinate 40,802 of CAYVVT010000018.1, forward strand.
ACGCTGTTGAATGATGAAGGCACCTTTGTGCGAACGGACAATGACGGCCGGGCACATCAGAGCCTCAAGTTCGCCTGTTACGGATGTCACGTTGACGCCGACGGCGAAGGTGGCTACGAATCCGCTCCTGGTACGATGGTTACCAGATCTGCCCAGACGCTTACAGAGCTGGCAGCAAAGGCTGCAACGATCCACTAAATTCTCGTACCTCTGCTTATCACAAGGGAGAAGGGGAGCGATGGCGCTCCCCTTTTCATTTGGCGGGACTCTTGAATGAAGGATTGGCTCAGTGTACTTTAATGAAGTGAAAGTACTTATCGTCGAGGATGAGAAGGCACTGGCAGATAGTCTGTCAGGGTTTCTGCAGGACAACGGTCTCACCACCGAGGTCATAGAGGATGGATCAGAAGCTCTCCAGCGTCTGGATTCCGAGACCTTTGATGCCATCATCCTGGACTGGCTGCTACCTGGTATCGAGGGGATCGATATCTGCAGGGCATTACGGGAACGCCATGACCAAACCCCCATCCTTATGCTCACCGCCCAATCAGGGCTGCAGCATCGTATTCAGGGTCTTTCCACAGGTGCAGACGATTATGTGACCAAACCCTTTCATCCCGAAGAGATCCTCGTACGGGTGCGTGCGCTGATCCGGCGTAGTCAGCAAGCGCCTGTGAACATCTACCGCGCTGGTGGTTATACCTTTTCTGTCTCTGAGCGCAGTGTGCAATTCAATGAGGCCACCATTGAACTTTCCGAGAAGGAAGCGGATATCCTGACCCTGCTGTTCCAGCACCAGGATGAACCGGTGGACCGTAAAACCTTCCTCCAGGAAGTCTGGGGCTACAGTTTTGATCCCAATACCAATGTGGTGGAGGTATACATTCGTATGCTGCGCGCCAAACTGGCCGATATTGGTGAAGGTAAGCTCATCCGTACGAAACGGGGTGAGGGTTATTACATCACGGGTGATGAATGAAAATCGATCTTCGCTCCAGGTTGTTCCTATCTCAAGCTGCGATCCTGGCAGTAATCATGATCGTCCTGGCCATCTTCATGGGATTCATGCTCAACAGGATCCTCATTTCCAACCTGGACCAGTTCCTGCACCAGCAGGCGGACAATTACAAAGCAACCATGAGCTTTCACCAGGGGCGGATCACTTTTCACGACCTGAACCCTGATTTTGAGCACACCAAACCCTTGGAGGAGGAAATCCCCTTTCATGTGCAGATGCTGGACATGCACTACCAGACCATCATGCTTTCTGGAAATCTTCAGGGCCACAGCCTTTACCAGGGTGGACAACTGCCGCATCGGGAGACTTATGAGACCCTGATGGGTCCAAACGGAAAGATCCGGCGATTGGTCACACCCCTGAGATTCAGGGACTCGCATATCGGATGGATCATCGTAAGCCTCTCCTACCATTACCTGGATGACTTCAGGGATGGACTCTGGTATACAGTTGCCCTGGCCACGCTTGCAGCCATCGTGTTGTTGACGATCTCCAGCTATATCTTCGTACGCTGGTCCCTGAGGCCGGTGATCCGTCTGGCCGAGCGCGTGAATCTTCGCGCGGCGGCCAATGATCTTGAAGCGCTGCCCCTTCCTGAGGGCGATGATGAGTTCGTATTCCTGACAAAGACCTACAATGATCTGCTCTTACGGGCAAAAAGTTCCATGGAGGCATTGGAACGCTTCACCGCCGATGCTTCACATGAGCTGAAAACGCCGCTGGCGGTCATGCGCTCGGAGCTGCTGCGCTTGGAGGACCACCAGGTCAAGCAGGAAGCGTACTCCACCGGCACACTGCATGAAGAGATCGTCCGGATGCAGCAGCTCATTGAGAATCTCCTGATCCTCAGCCAGACGGACCTGCCCTACGAATCGAGACACAACGAGGTCTGGTTGAATGACTTCCTGACGGATGAGACCTCGCGGCTGCAACAGGTCTACACCACAAAAAAACTGCGATTTGACCTGGACGAAGTTGAGTCGATCAAAGTCAATACAGACATTTATCTCCTGTATCTGGTTTATAATAACCTGCTGAGGAACGCCGTAAGGCATTCACCCTCGGATGCCACCATCAGGATCACCTGCAAATCAGATGAGCAGCAGAAGGACGTAGAAATTGCGGTCATTGATTCTGGACCCGGAATACCGGAGGAGAAATTGCAGCTGATCTTCGACCGTTTTTATCGTCTGGATACCAGCCGGTCTCGGCAGGCGGGCGGGAGCGGTTTGGGGCTGTCCATAGCTCAGTGGGCGGCAGAGAAACTGCAAGGATCCATCTCCCTGCAGAACCGCGAAGAGGGCGGTCTCATCGCCTCTTTTATCCTCAAGACATGATCCGTTCTTAACTATACGAGGGAACGAGGACCATATCATTCAAGCATCGGTAAACCTGATCCGATAATTTGTGGGGGAAAAATGATCAGAAGAACAAGGTGAAGGAACAGCCGGGGACTGCAGAGGTGAAGGGGACCGGGCTCGGTCTGAGTCTGTCCCGGGAATTCATCAAGCTGCACGGTGGCCGGATCCGGGCTGAGGGCGAGGAAGGCAAGGGCAGCACCTTCTATATCCAAATACCGGCTGTGGCAGGTAAATTTCGCGATCAAGAGTAGATAAATTTCCCTTCACCTGGTAAATCTCAAAGAATTCATCTGCTGCCTGCCTGTCGCTGGATTTAAGCCGATATTGGTTTAGCCTCCTCCGCTGATGGCATCGTCGTTCGCCTTTCTCCGCCCCTCTTCTTTCTGAGTACCGGTTCTCAATCCAGAATCCTCAATCCTCAATTAGGAATCCCCTTTCTGGCAAAGTATTTGCGCAATCATCCGAGAATGGGAGAGAACAATGTTCGGGAAGAAAGAGATGTATAAAGGAACGATGATGAAAAAGATTTTGATTGTGGTCAGTCTGATGGCGCTGTGTACGACAGCGTTTGCCGATGGTCCATTTCACTTCTATGGCTTTGTCCGTGGCGAGGCCATGTACGACGATACCCAGGTCAAGGTAGGTGATTGGCTGCTGTATGTACCCTCCGGGGGCGGCGGTGAAGCCGACGAGACCAAAGGTTTTACCATGACCGGGCGGCATTCCCGTATCGGCGTGAAGATCGACGGCGGTGTTGACCCTCAGGGTCGGACTGTCAGAGGGCTCATAGAAGCTGATTTTGCAGGTGGATTCCCCAATTCATCCACAGCAGCCCGCCAACCCAACCTGCGCCTGCGGCATGCCTGGGTGGAATGGTCCAATCCGGACTTGTGGGCACTGCGTGTCGGTCAGGACTGGGCCCTGATCTCCGGTCCTTTTCCCGCAACCACCAGCTTTGTGGTGGGCGCCGGTAAGGGACACCTCTGGATGCGCTATCCACAGATCAAGTGGAGCATGGGTAAGGATCCCGTCAAAATTGCAGTAAGTATCAATCGTCCCATGGCCGGGAATGTGAAGTATGATGAATACGCTGGAGGTGACTTCGATCCGGTAGGGGATGGTGAGATCACCGGCCTCCCCTGGTTCATGGGCCGGGTCTGGTTCAAGACCGGACCGTTCGGCGTTTCGGTCTCCGGGCATTATGGACAGGAATCCATCGCAGATGATGCCGGTACCCGACATGACGTTAACAGCTGGTCAGTGAATGCGGATGCATTCTTCAAGACAGGTCCCGTGGCTGTTTATGGTCGGTTTTTCACCGGTGAAAACCTGAATTCCTTCTTCGGAGGTGTTTTCCAGGGTTACACCAAGGATGCGAACTCGGTGACCAGTCTACCAGCAACAGGTGGCTGGGGTCAGGTCAAGTACAGCATCAATAAGACACTTTCCACAAGCATAGGCGGCGGGGTGGACAAAGCAGATACCGAGGATCTGGCTCCCACCGGTCGTGAGAGTAATACCTGGGTTTTCGCCAATGTGGCCTACAAGGTGAACAAGCAGCTCAGTTATACCTGTGAATGGGAGCATCTCACGACAGCCTATGTCGGTGATGATGTGGATGATGGCGTGGTGAACCGCTTCCATTTCGTGGCCCTGTTCAAATTCTGATCCCCAAGGACCTGTCCATTCTAGACCTGGTTTTATCCAGGCGTAGATCGGTCCTTTCCTATCAAAGAAGGCCTCCATTCGGGGGCCTTTTGCCAAACTCTTTCCGATAGACCCTGTCCATTGGAAAACTCACAGCGGTATCTTATTATTCCGGGCACTTGTGATTTCCGGTACTCGATCCAACATGAGCAAAGGCGTCATCCTTGCTGTCTGAACGGGCCCTCAGTTTTCGAACGAAACTCACCTATGGCTTCGGCGACCTGGGCAATGCTGCTGCAGCCACGGTCATCCCACTGCTGTTCCTGTTCTACCTCACCGATGTGGCTGGCATCAGTCCTGGACGGGCCGGGACACTCCTGCTGATCTGCAAGATCTGGGATGCCATCATTGATCCCTATATCGGGATCCGCAGTGATCGTCTGAAAAGCCGTCTGGGGCGTAGAAGACCCTTTTTTATTGCTGCAGCGCTGCCATTCGGTATCCTCTTTGGTCTACTTTGGACCATTCCGGATGCCATGGCTGACAAACCCGCCCTGTATATCATCCTTGCCTACCTGGCCTTCACCACCGTCTTCAGCCTGATCCAGATCCCATACAATTCACTCACTGCGCAACTCACCCAGGATTATCACCAACGCACGTTACTGACGACCTATCGGATGGCTTTCAGTATCGGAGCCGGGATCCTCTTTTCAGTCGTGCCAATAGAGATCGTCCATGCTTTTTCAGATCAGGCAAAAGGCTTCTCGGTCATGGGCTGGGTGGTGGCGGGCATCATCGTGCTGTCCCCGCTGGCCCTATTCATCTTTATCCGTGAGGATGCCCCGGTCACTCTTCCAGAACAGCAAGGTTTCTTTGCTGGTCTCAGGATCGTAGCCCGGAACAAACCATTCTGGTCGGCCCTGGTGATGTTCCTGTTCTCCTGGATGGCTCTGGACGTATTGGCCGCCATGCTTATCTACTACATCAAGTACTGGCTGAACCTAGAGGCACGTACGGATGTATTCCTGGGACTGGTGTTCGTCACCGCTGCGATATTCCTGCCCCTGTGGCTGAAAATGTCAAATCGATTTGGGAAGAAACCGGCCTTCATCGCCGGTGCAGGCCTGATGGTGCTGACCCTGCTGGCCCTGTTCCTTATTCCGGCTGATGCCCACATGCTGGCCTATTTCCTCTGTTTCTTCGCCGGTGTCGGGGTCTCGGCGATCCATATCCTGCCCTGGGCCATAATTCCGGACGTCATTGAATTCGATGAACTGAAGAGCGGACAGCGCAGGGAAGGGCTCTACAGCGGATTCGCATCATTGCTGCGCCAGCTGTCGACTTCCATCGCCCTGTTCCTGGTGGGCATCCTGCTGGAAGCCGCGGGTTATGTTCCCGATGCTGTCCAGACAGAAACAGCAGCGAGGATGATCCGCATCATTATCGGACCCGTAGCTGCCTCCATGTATCTGATCAGTATCCTGGCGATACTTGTCTATCCCATAGATTTTGAGTTCCATTCACGCATGACACACATTCTCGCAAAGAAACGGAAACGACATGACGCGACACATTCTCAAGGCCAGCTCGAAGCGTGACCTGAAACGATTCCTGGAATTTCCCTACCATCTGTATCAAGGTAATCCCCACTGGGTTCCACCCCTGCGCAGGGAGCAGCGGGATTGGATCCTCAAAGGTAATACGGAACTGTGCAGAGGCCATCCCCACGACTTTTTCATGGTAGAAGAAGACGGGGAGATCAAAGCCAGGGCTGCCATTGTGGAGGACCTGACCCTGAACGCGGGCAAGGATCTCAAACATGCCTCCATAGCTTTCCTTGAATTTGTGAACGATGCGGCTGTCTTTGACGATCTCATCAATGCACTCACAGAATGGGCCCGGGGGAGAGGTCTGAACAAACTGGTAGGCCCGGTCTCACCCACCAAGGGCGACGATGTCCGCGGGATGCTCATCTGGGGTGGTTTTGATGCCCGGCCGGTACTGATGAATGTCTACAATCCGGAATACTATGTCGGGCACATGGAGCGTCACGGCTTTGGTGAACATACCGATCTTGTGGCCTATCATTATGACATGAGTGCCCTGGACCACGATCGCAAGCTCGAAGTCCTGGAATATGCCAAGAAACGCTATGGTTTTACCATCGATCCGTTGAACAAACGCGATATCGAAGGGGAAGCCCGGGATATACGCATCGTCATTGAACGCTCTGTCCCTGATTATTTCGAGCTTATTCCGCCATCACAGGACTATGTCCTGGAGATGGCATACCGCCTGAAACGCTTTGCCGATCCAGGCCTGGTCCTCATCGCCCGCGACCTCGAGCGGAATCCCATCGGTTTCAATCTGACCATGCCGGACTACAACGAGGTCTTCCAGCATCTCAACGGCCGGCTGGGGCCCATTGGTCTATTGAAGGTGCTCTGGTATCGACGGCAGATCAAGGGTGCCCGGAGCTTTGTCATGTTCACGGTGCCTGAATGGCGCAAGAAGGGCGTATCACACGGCTTATATCTGACCGCCTTTCAGCGTGCGTTGAAGCTTGGCCATACCTATGGAGAAGGTTCTACCATCGGTGCCTGGAACGCCACCATGCGCCGGGATGCCGAAAGTGTCGGAGGCACACACTACCGTACATATCGGATCTGGGGGAAGGATATTGAGAATTAAGAATTAAGAATTAAGAATTAAGAATTGGGAAAGGGAGGAAGCGGAGCGTCTCGAGCAGGGCGAACGACGACGCCGTGTGCGGAGGAGACTCAGCCAATTGAGAATTTGATCCCGCAGAAGGCGCTGGAGGATTTAACTCTACGACAGACCGGAGTAATTGACATTAAGTGAACCACTCAAGTCACCCTGAGCTTGTCGAAGGGCGACTTGACTTCAATCGTAGTGAGTTACCGCCCGATCCTTCGACAGGCTCAGGATGACTGCTGTCGCATACTGCTCACGGCAACTCCGTCTCACCCTCTTCCAGTGAGGTGGAATCGCCGGGCAAACCTGGAAACACGAAATCACTGCCAGGTTCCTGAAAACCCATCCAGACGTTAAAGTAGTATACTTGATCAGGTGTGGGATCAGGCATCATCCTGAGACGATGGGTCTGCTCCCTCTCGGTGTACTTCACCGTATCCGGCAAAGTCATGGGTTTGCCATCCCGGACGATCTCGATGTCGACTACGCTGCCTTCGGGGAAATAGTGGCCCATATCATCCATGTAATGATCATAGTAGATACCGCGGTCATACTGATCCCCGGTTTGGAACCCGATCCAGTCCTTTTTACCCACCTTTTTGATGGTCCTCAGTTTTCCTATGGACATGGATTCAGGTTTGATCCTGTTGTCATCGATGGGATGTCGCGGAGCAGGTTCTGTCACACTGTCTGCATATTCAACACCAACGTGTTCCAGAATCTCGGCATAGGGGAGATCCTCCTGACCTTCCACGTATCTCGCGAAGAAATCCCGCAGATCGGGATGCACTATCTCACAGAGCTCATCGATGAAGGAGTCCTCAGGAAAGGGAACCTCAGGTCCATAGCGATTGATGAGTTCCATGAGCACGTCGATGAGTGTCATCTCACCTTCTGACAGACGGATGATCTCGATGTCCAACAGAGCACCCATGGCGGCTCCCCGCTGGTAGACCTGGAGGTATTCCTTCTTGTATTTCTTCTCAAATACATTTTCGCTCATCTCGGTGAATGACATCTTGTCGTTCGCGAATTCCTCACCCCGACGGATCTTCGCTCGCAGGGTGCGGGTGATGTAGCGTTTCGGCGTCATCATGTCACCGTGGACCTGGATCATACCTGCGAAATATTCCGTGACGCCCTCATAGAGCCAAAGGTGCTTTGACATGATGGGATCGGCGTAGTTGAAATCGCTGATATGTTCGCTGTGGAGATTTAAGGGGGTGATGATATGCATGAACTCGTGGATGGCGATATCGCCGACCATCTCGTGAATTTCAGTTTGAAATCTAGGGCCCAGGTCCGGGAGATAATAGAACGAAGAAGTATTGTGTTCAAGCGCGCCCCCAGCCGGCAACCCGTTCTTTAAGATGTAGCCGATGGCCTTGGGCACCAGGAAACGCTCTTCCAGGATCTCACCCAGACGGATATCATCCCTGAAGAATAGAATGTAGCTGTAGCGTTCTACAGGCAGCGAGTCCAGGAAGCCACCTATGGCTGCCATGGCCGGTTCCAGCGAAGTATGGAGGTATTCGGCCCAGGCTTCACCTTCAACCTGACGTTTGACACCGACTTCCACGTAGGTTCCGCGGATATTGAAACTGGTGGTATCGGGTGCGGCGAACATGATGGGGCAATCCACAAGATGATGATAATCCCTGGCGGTGATCCTCACGATCCCATCTCCCTGGATCTCTTTATCCAGTACGGTCATGGGGTAGAGGTGATCGGGGCTCTTGAATGTGAGCTCGACGGGATTCAATTTCTCACCTTCGAAATATCCGAACGCGCCACTGCTCAGAGCAAAATAGTTATCCTTTGAGAAACCGGTACCTGCCATGGGCCAGATCTTCAGGCTGCGCTTCTGATCCCAGCTGGGCGCCAGCCAATAATCGATCTCGTTCAGGTCAGCTGCCCCACTGATGATGAAACTGTTCTTACCCTCTTTTTTCACAGCTAATGCGTTCCCCGCGCTGTCAAATGCTTCGAAACTCTTCACCAGGCGGCCATAATCAGCTTCCTTGTAGGTGCCCGGAACGGTCTTGGGGAAGTGGTAGGTGATGTTCTCTTCACTGAAGCCATCGCAACTCAAACGAATGTGGATGCGATTATTCTCAGGATTCACTAGATCAATGGTGTAACGGTATGTGGCACCAGTCATGGAGAAGGCCGAACTGATCAGGATGAAGACGGTCATTATCAGGTTGAATATCTGGTATTTACGCATCATTCTTATCCTTGAGCTTTGTTCATCATCGTTTTACAATCATACTCTAACACAATATCTGTGCCAACTCTAGAATGTTGTTATTATTGAATATACATCCATAAATAATCGATCATACTGTTCAAATGCGGACACTCTGTCCATATACCCACAATCCGATTGAATCCAGAGAAAAAAATAAGGACTTGCATAAGGAGAACGAATAGATATATTTCTATACGTAAATGAGAAATGATGATGAGCTACAACCTGAACAAATTCTTCAAAGCGATCTCAGACCCGAACCGGGTAAAGATCATGGAACTCCTGAAAGACAAGGAGTTGAATGTTACTCAGATATGTGAACATTTTGATATGCAGCAGCCTTCGGTCTCACATCATCTGAACATCCTGAAGAACGCCAAGATCGTCTCAGGGACAAAGCGAGGGAAGGAAGTGTTCTACCGGCTGGATTCCATATGTATCGTGAATTGCTGCAATGGATTCAGGGAACAGTTTGTCGAAGTGCAGAAGAAGGCATAAAAAAATTTGAGCTTACGCATAGATATATACCAATGCGTAAATATCAGGAAATCGGAAGGAGCACCAATGTCCACATCAATATGCATCGATACAAGCAAAGGTCAGGATTGTCTGGAGTTCAGCCGCGTGGATGGATCCCAATCCAGGCGCTGGCAGCTAACCGGCTTTAAAAGCCGGGTATTCCGCCGCAGGCATGACGAGGAAAGTGATCCCGTCGATTCCGGACGGATGAACCGGGGTTCATTCTTTGTCAGTCATTCTGCCTATGACCAGAAGATCTAAACGGCACGCCGTCAGTTGCAATCCGGTTCGCCGAGCTCATGACGATGAGCCGGGGATCCCTGAAGTTGGAAAGGAGAAAACATGCGTCGTTTCATGCTTCCCAGAATAGCACATTGTGCTGCTGGATGTAGATCAGGGTCCCCGGTACGACGTTAAACTACCGATATCGTGACTCGTGATTCGTGAATTGAGAAGCAGAATTATGGTTATCCATGCAGATGCGATCGAGAGGAGTGAATGACGAGTCACGTTTTTCTCTCGAATATTCAGTAGCCCAGCCCTTCAGAATCGAGCTACGGTGAGGGGGAGACAGCATTCACGCACCAGGTGACCTACAAATCATGAACCACCTACCTTTGCCCTGAAGGCGTCGGTGTGGCACGCGATTAACCATTTCCATTTCCCGTTCTCAGGACGCATACTCCACGCTCATGTCCAGGCAATTCCACAAGGATCCCATGTTCCGCTTTCTGGCCGTGCTCACCATCGCCTCGTCGGTGGGCCTGCAGGGCTGGCGGACCCTGTTCAATAACTTTGCGGTGGAAGTGGTGCACCTGGAAGGAAACCACATCGGCATGCTGCAGTCCGTGCGTGAGATCCCGGGATTCCTTGCGCTGCTGGCCATCTTCCTGTTCATGGTGATCCGCGAACACCGTGTCTCAGCATTGTCAATCCTGACCCTGGGAGTGGGGGTCACACTTACCGGGATGTTTCCCAGCTACGCCGGTCTGCTCATGACCACCCTGGTGATGAGTTTCGGATTTCACTATTACGAAACCACGAACAGTTCGTTGACGCTCCAGTATTTTGATACCCATACCTCACCCCTGATCTTTGGCCGCCTGCGGGCCTACGGTGCCGCTTCGAATATTGCCGTGGGTCTGGTGGTCTTCGGACTGAGCTATTTCATGAGCTACAAGCTGATGTATGCCTTCATCGGTGGGATCATCGTTATGGCTGGGATCTGGGGTCTGAGGCAGAATCCTACCCGTTCGGACGTGGTTCCGCAGCACAAGAAAATGATCTTTCGCTGGAAGTACTCATTGTACTACTTCCTCACGTTCATGGCCGGTGCCCGTCGTCAGATCTTCATCGCGTTCGCAGTTTTTCTGCTGGTGAAGAAATTTGAGTTCAGCGTCCAGGAGATCACCATCCTGTTCGTGGTGAACAACGTGATCAATTACTTCGTGAATCCACTCATCGGCAGGGCCATTGTGCGTTTCGGGGAGCAGAAAGTCCTGTCACTGGAATATTTTAGTCTGGTCTTCATCTTCCTGGCCTATGCCTTTGTGGAATCCAAGCTGATCGTCGCCGGTCTCTATATCCTGGACCATATCTTTTTCAACTTCGCAGTGGCCATACGCACCTTCTTTCAGAAGATCGGTGAACCAAAGGATATGGCGCCCACCATGGCTGTGGGATTTACCATCAATCATATTGCCGCTGTGGTGATACCAGCCCTGGGCGGACTGGCCTGGATCGTGGATTATCGGATACCCTTTATTGCCGGTTCGGTCATGGCTCTGATCTCACTGGTAGCCACGCAGTTCATCACCCGAACCATCGGTCTGCTGGGCTCCCCAGAAGACTTGCCACAGCGCTGATCCCTACGACTCAGGAAACCGACATTGGATGATATCGCTATGATCGACTTCTGTAGGCGGGGATCTGAAAGCGGATGGTCTGGGTCCAGGATCTTTTACTTCAACTGCAGGTCCAGCACCCAGACATAACCGATCTTGCCCTGATAACTCACCCGGATGTAACCGTCGCCAGCATGCTTGATCAGCTTCAGCTGGTCGCCCCTCAGTGACAGAGCAGCAATGACATCTGTCTGCGGCTTTGCATAGATAATCACTCCCTTTCGGAGAGTAATCGTCAGGGGATACTGCTTCCGCAGTTGAGCCAATCGGGACTTGACCTTTTGGGCAGCCTCCGGATGGTGTTCCTTGAGATATTCCAGGGAACGCTGTCGGAACTCCTTGGGATTGGGTTTGTGGGAAAGAGCTTTCTGCGGGGCGTCTCGTTCTCTGGTTTTGGTGACGATATATCCGGTATGTCCGCGATAGTTGGCCAGCCACACCCCGGCCTCCACTGGTTTCAGAACGGTAATGGTGTCGCCCCTGGGTATCTCCAGGATGATCTCTGACTGGGGATTGGAACCTTTGCGCAGATCAACCGCTATGTCCACCAGCAGGTCTCGGGGGAATCCTTCTTTTTTACCGGCCAGCGAAGCAGAGGGAGGTGCCGGCTCCGTGCTTGATTTGGTTCGCACGGATACCACCGTGGACTGTGTCTCCGTCTTACCACTCAACTGACTGGCGATGTCGGCCATACCATAGAGGATCAGTTCCTCCACAGAACCTTCATGGTCGAAAAGGGCCGTTCGCAGGATCTGTCGGGTTTCCACATCGATGAGTCGAGCGGAGATGGAGTAGAGGGAGCCAAGCTTGCTGACACTGCCGCCGACGATCTGTTCCACATTGGCCAGGGCTCCGATCTCGGCCAAGGATTCCTCGGACGTCAGCCCGCTCTCCTGGAGCATCTGCTCTTCGATGATCTGATCCAGATGGGCCTTTTCCAGCACGGTGAAATGTCCGGTCCGGGTAAGCTCGTTAACCAGGCGATGTACCAGCGCACGGCTTTCATCCTGGGATACACCTGCGGATTCGAATTCCACAACTGCGATGCGGGTCTGGCCAAGGACTGAACTCAGGCTCAGAATAGCAACAAATATCCGCAGCATATTCATATCTGTATTCCACCTATATGGATAAGCAAATCACCCCGATCCAAATATAACCGGAGCAAGGAAGGAGCATAGTGCTCAGGAAAGTCTAGTGTATGCCTTCGATGAGTTCAGAGACCGTGAGTTGCACTCCGGCAATGAGGCTTGTAGCCGAGTGTCCGAATTCCCAGAAGTAGAATTCCTCATCCGGTTCCAGCATCCTGTGCTGGGTCACACCGGCAAACAAGCCTACACGCTTGCCAAAGTCCATACCCAATTTTGCACGTAATTCGAGTCGCATTCTGTATTTCTCGTCATAGTCCTCGAAATCGAGCAAATGACCTGTTATTTCATTGTGTTGGCCGACATCCAGTTCGAACCAGAGCGGACCGAAGGCATCCATGTGAATGCCGACATAACTACCCAGCGAATATTCGTATTCCAGACTGTCAATGGAGGGATTGTAGCCCAGGGTCAGCTCAGTGATCCACCAGTCGTTGGGAGCGAACTTGAAGCCGCCGTTGTATTCCATATCACTGCCAGCCCAGCCTACCATGTAGACATGACCTGCAGTCGAGATGTTCACCAGGCCGATGGCGATCCCGTCCAGCTTCAGGGATTTGTTCACCACACCGATCTGGGCACCTTTCACGATCCCGGCCTTGTTGTAGAAGGCTCCGATCTGAGCGCCCTTCACATCATCGGCGTCGTTCATGATCCCTGCCACCTGGGCACCAACGACATCGGCAGATTCATTCATGATGCCCGCAACTTGCAGACCTCTGACCTTTCTTGAACCGTTGGTGATACCACTGATCTGGACTCCGTTTATATTCTTCGATTCGTTGATGAGGCCAGCAGCCTGGAGCCCTGAGAACTGACCGTTCACCTTGTTCACGATCCCGGCATTCTGGATCCCGAAATAATCCCCCCCTACATAACCGTAGATGCCGGTGGTCTGCATCCCAACAAAGTTACCCTTCGTCACCGTGAGGATCCCTGAGACCTGCATCCCGGAGAAGTTGCCATCCACCTGGGAGTAAACTTCGCTGCCGTCGAAACCGGTGAAATCGTGAAGGACATGATTGGTGATACCGCCTATCTGCAATCCTGAAACCGCGCCCACCTGACCGGAGAGCAGGGTCACGTGGAACATCACATCCTTATCCGCCCAGGGACCATTCTCTCCTGGAGGATCGATGAGTGAAAATGCAAAGGGGATAGTGGTGAGGCCTTCTTCCTGGGCCTTCAGAACCTTGACAGATAACAGGATGAGGATGATCAGAATGAAGATCAGCTTCTCGTGGCGCATTGTGGTTCTCTCCTTCATGTCACTGGGGAGAGTCTAATGCTCCCTGAGGAGAAAGGTGGTGCGCTGGAACAATCGATTTTCCGAATGAGACCTTGATCACAGCAGCAGGATGGGACACTGACCGTAAACATAAAGCCAAACTACAGAGTATATTCGTGTAAATGATAATGCAGAAGACGCCAGATCATCCTTTGTACTGTAGACATCTACTAGCGAAATGCCGCTTAACGCCAACCACAACCTTTGATCGAAACAGGGCAGCACAGCTTGTCAATCTGAGTAAGTTATCGGAAACACAAAAACCATGACCGGAACTGAACGAACTGCCGGGACGGGACAGCGAGGGGGATACTGCATGCGAGCTCAAGCCATTCAGCGTGGATATGCCAAGCCCTGTAGCCTGTGGGCATTATTGATAATCCAGACCATTATTACTCCTTCGGTTCTGGGATTCGAATTCCTGCAGGAATCGACACAGACACCCCTGGACGTTCCCCAGATCTCCGGGCCGATTGCCATTGATGCCAATCTGGATGAGGAAGCCTGGCAGCAGGCTTTGGTCATGGAACTGAACTACGACTTCGATCCCGGGGAGAACATCCCCCCGCCGGTACGTACAGAGGCGTTCATCATGTACGATGAGGAGAATCTGTATACCGCCTTCAAATGCTATGACGATGATCCTGCGGCGATCCAGGCACATTTTAAGGACCGGGAGGACTTCTGGCACGACGATCATGTCAACATACACATCGACACCTATAACGATGAGCGCCGCAATTACACCTTCGGGACCAATCCTCTGGGTATACAGATGGACGCCGTGGCGGCCCAGGGGCAGGGATTTGACTGGAGTTGGGACGGGATCTGGGAATCGGATGGGCGCGTCACCGACTGGGGTTATGTTGTTGAGATTGCCATTCCCTTCAACCAGATCCGCTTCCAGCGTACGGAGGGCGATCAGATCTGGGGATTGGATTTCTGGCGGGTCTATCCCAGGGAAGTCCTGCGTTTCATCGGGGCGGTTCCCCAGGATCCGGACAACATGTGCTGGCGCTGCCAGATGAAGAAGGTCAGTGGCTTCGAGGGGATCAAACCCACTCGGAACCTGGGTGGTACACCGACCCTGACCGCCGGTCGGACCGACACCCGGGATCCTTTCCCTGGTGGTGAATTCGACCCGGAGTACAAACGGCCGGATATTGGATTTTCCGGTCAATGGGGCATCACACAGAATTTCACCCTCAACGCTACTGTAAACCCGGATTTCAGCCAGGTGGAGGCTGATGCATACCAACTTGACATCAATCAACCCTGGGCCCTGTACTACCGGGAGAAAAGGCCATTCTTTACAGAGGGTATGGATTTCTTTCGCACCTTGAAGAATGCCATCTATACCCGAGCGCTTCGGGAACCGGAATGGGGTCTCAAATTGACAGGCAAAGCAGGTCCCCATACCATGGGTGGATACATCGTCCAGGATGCAACCTCCAATATCCTTTTCCCCTCTACCCAGGGATCCTGGACGGCAACCCTGGACCAGCCGTCAACCGCTTCGGTGATGCGCTATAAACATGATTTCGGCAGCAGTTACACCCTGGGTACCCTGCTTACGGACCGCCGCGGGGAAGACTATGCGAATACCCTGGTGGGACTTGATAACCATTACCGCCTGGGCGATTCGGATGAGTTCCAGTTACAGATCCTGCATTCTGTCACCGAATACCCCCTTGAACTGGCCCGGGAGAATGGTCAGGACAGCAGCCGCTTCCAGGGCAGTTACATCGCCTTCGAATATGATCGTGATACACGAAATGACTACTGGTGGCTGGATTATGACTACGTGAGTGACGGTCTGCGCGCAGAACTGGGATTCATCAATCGTGTGGGTTTTCAGAATCTCGAAGGCGGCTATCACCACAACTGGCTGGGAGAACCGGGACAATGGTGGACGCGCTTAGATGTGGGAACCAATTTCAACTACTATGTTGACCATGATAACAACCTGTTGCAGCGAGGTGGTTCAGTATCGTTCAATTATCGCGGGATCAAACGGTCCGGTGTTAATATCTACCTGTACTACCGCGAGGAAGCCTTCAACGATTCGACATTCAAAATAATTCATCCCTACCTGCATGCCTGGTTCCGACCGATTCCCGACATGGAGCTGTCCTTCCTGACACGACTTGGTGACCACATCGATTATGCAAATACTCGACTTGGGAAGCGATCCCACTGGAATCCATGGATCGTCTATGATGTAGGGCAGCGTCTGCAGCTCTATGTCGATCATACTTTCGAGCGACTCGAGGTGGAGGAAGAGCGCGTTTACACAGCCAACATCACCCAGGGTAGTGCCGAGTACCAGTTCAGCCTGCGGTCATTTCTGCGACTGATCTATCAATACGTGGATTACCAATACAACACCGAGATGTACAGCGATGATCGGGATCCGGAATCTCAATATGCGTTCATGCAGCTGCTATTCTCGTACAAGGTCAATCCACAGACGGTATTTTTCCTGGGATACAGCGGGAATCATTACGGCAGTCAGGAATACGATCTGATCCAGAATGATCGTTCCGTATTCATGAAGCTTGGCTACGCCTTCAGTTTATAGGGGAAAGTGGGATCCCGAATTCAGGTCTGATCCCCTATAAAGCTTTCTCAACTGCCACTCTGCCTCAGATGCCCGACTTAGCTCCTTGAGGCTGACAAAGCGTTTTGAGCCGTCACCGTACAGAAAGAGATATCCACCTTCACGGGGTGATCCAGCACTTACCTGTTTGAAATGTTCGATCAGAGTTATCAGGTCTGTCATATACACCGGGTGGCCGGTCTCTGTCTGGTCTTCGGCCGGAAAAACGATGGGCACCGCCCAACCGAACATCGTCACCGTGTAGGGCTCAGGTTCTGAAAGCAGGCGTGGATCCCCCTGCGCCGAATACTGTACCTCTAAACAGTTCATGATTGACTCCTTATAAGCGAATCTACGACGAAATCACCTCCAGGTACGGCGACATTCTGTGAATGGACCTTCTGTTCGATGAATGGCCTGTTCAATGTGCACCGATCAAGACGTCCGGAACGGACATGATGTCCGGAACTGAACAGGACTCGCCTGGGAGAAGCGCCATATGTGCAATAAAAACAATACTCTGAATTCTGGCATAAATATTGAAATAGTATTCTTATTTACACATGAGGGGAAGGTGTAGGTCATGCTGCAACGGAAATTGACGCTATTCTACCTGCTTCTGATCTTTACGGGCGCACAGCTCTCGGGTGAGGAAGAACTGGAGATCAGCTATCACCTGGATGTTCAACTTTCTTCCGGAGGTTCTTCAGAAACGACGATGGTGAGCGGTGTCAACCATGTCAGCATCGTCAATACCTCAGAAGCCAATCTTGCCATACTCCATTTCCACAATAACTCGAACGCCCATTTTGATCCCGAAATACCTGGCACGCCCCAGACCCGTATTCTCAATGTGACCGGGCCGGTCACCCTGGCAGGCGATACAGATGGACCCACCATGGCATTGAAACTGGATCATGACCTGCTGCCAGGGGATACGATCTCACTGGGGATCGAATTCGAGACCGATCTCGCCTCAGTTGGGAATCCCTTCGCACCCACTATGGGTGTTCGTGGAGATACCACTATCTACAATCTCATCTTCTTTTATCCGGTACTTGAATTCTATTATCCGGACGGCTGGCATACCGACTTGCACAGCGGTGCTGCCGATCCCCATACAAATACCGCCGACTACAGGATGACCTTCAGGTACCCGGATAGTTTCGTCGCAGGTTTTTCAGGATTTCCTGGTCAGGTAGATACTCTCGAAAACGGTTGGATCTCCGAATCCTGTTCCAGTCCGGCAAGTCATTCCATAAGCGCTGTACTATCGAACAGGTTCGAACGCAGCCGCCGTAGCATCCATGGCATCGATGTGGATATGCTGCACACACCAGGCGAAGGCGACCATGTTGATAGTCTGCTGCTCATGATGGAAAGCATGGTGCCCTACCTGGAATCCTGGTTCGGCCCCTGTCCCAGCAAGCGTCTGCTCTGCAGCATGTCCTATTCTCTTGGAGAATTGGCAGCGGCGCTGGCCACCACCAACTATATCGTCTACCAGGGCAGAATGCGCAGCAAGAGCACCCTGTCCCACGAGTTGGGACACCACTGGTTCGCTGGGTCCCTCATCGCCAATGAGAATACCGAGCCCTGGTTGAATGAGGGCTTCTCGGAGTTCGGTTCACGTCTCTGGTACAAGGTCCGCCATCCTGAGGAAGGCATCCGTACGTCCCCCGGACGGGTAAGCTTCGATCTCTGGAATGATATCCGTTCACAGGGTCCTGAAGAAGCATATCACCTACTGTCCAATCTGCTTGGCGATGCCGTGGTCGGACCCGTGCACATGACCGATCCCATCGACTGGGGCGACATTGACGAAATGATTCCGGTAACCGCAGCGGCCATCACCATTTATTACAAGAGCAGTGACCTGCTCTTTGCGCTGCAGGAGGCCGTTGGGGAAGAGAAGATGCAGGAGATCATGCTGGCCTATACCCACCGCTATCGCGGAAAGACCGTGGATCAACAGGCCTGGCTGGATGTCCTTGAGGATGAGGCGGGCCAGGATCTGGCCGCTTCATTCAAAACCGCTCTGCATACTCCATTGCGGCCTGACTATGCTGTTGATAAGGTGAGATCGGAAACAGGGAAGGGAGATGACTGGCTAACGAGCATAGAATTGCATTCCAACGGTGGCTGGGCATTCCCGCTCTCCTATGAGGCACGCTCAAAAACGGATTCAGTTCTGGCCAGAGGTACCTGGGATCCCAAGGGTGCATCAGAGATCACACTTTCTACAACTGAACCCATTTCAGGCTTCAGCCTGGATCCAGGGAACCAGAGTATGGATCGTTTCGCGGCTGACAATCATTGGCCGCGAAGAATCCAGGTCCAGCCTTTGGGAGGTCTGCCCAGCTGGCAGAGCTACCGGATCTTCATCCGGCCTCACTATCATGTTGACCGGGATGGTGATGAATACCTCGGGATCCGTATCGCTGGCGGAGCGGGTCTCCAGGGCATGCCGTTGACGGCATCGACCTTCCGGCATGCCTTCAAGCTTGATCTCACAAAGGACGTTGAGCTGAATATTTTTCAGTATCGTTTCCAGTTGACGGAGCCACTCTTCGATTCACACCGCAGCTATTTGCGCCTGCACATGATCCAGTCGGATCCATATGACCTCAATGAGATCACCCTCATTCATTACCCGGGTGAAACCCGGTGGTACTGGCGTGGTGGGGATGCCCGCTATCTGCAACTGAGTTCCGGGCTGCTGCACTGGCGCAGCAATGCTCCAGGCAATCCGCAATCAAAGCTGCTTCTCAAAGAAGAGATGCTGTTCTTCAGCCATACCGAGCACCAGCGTATGCTGCTGAGGATGCAGATGGCCGCTGGAACCAGAAAGCGTGAGCACAGTTCGCATCGCCTTCGGGAATTCAAGGGATGGTTCCAGTTCGACCTGCCACTGATCGGACCGCTGGAAGGCGGACTTCGTGGTGGATTGTTCCTGGTTGAGGACATCCAGTATGCACTCTCGAGTGCTTACCGGACCGGTTCCCTGCCCCTTCCCTGGGATCATCGAGGATACATGCTACCCTTCAGGGCGTCCACAGTTCTTGACAAAGCTTATATGAGAACCGCAGGACTCTGGGGGATTTCTCTCGGTCTGGGAGCGGGGGAACGATTTCCCATTCGACCCATGTTCTACGGTGATGTGATCTATGCTGAAGCCTACGGTGGGACCGTGAGTGATCGTTTTGAAGCCATGTCTGATTTTGGGCCCATCACAGCTTTGGGAATAGGCATAGAATCCCGGTTCGTTCTGGACATCGGGCTCTACTTTCCACTCTGGGTCTCAGATCCACCCATTGGAGAAGAGCATTCGAAGTTCCGGATGATGCTGCAGATCCAGAAGAACTGGTTGTAGCTGAATAACCCCGTTCAATTAATCCCGGTTCTCTCCATAGATCTCGGTCCCGGGAAAGGTGAGAGCAAAACCGTACCAGCGAGTGAAGACCTGTAGCGGGCGGCTGACCTTTAGCGGTTCGCCTTCCAGATCATACAGGATACTGCCTGAGATATACTGACCATTGTCCAGGCGCAGGATCTCAGCGTCCCAGGAGTATGAATCGGCATCCACATAAATCGCGGAGAGCACTTGCACGGCTGGATCGAGGAAGACCAGAAGGTTTCGATCCTCGAATCCGTCTATGATAGCGTTTCCCTGTGCCACGATCTGATCATAGGAGAAATATCTGGCGTGCTCATTCCGCCAGACACCGATACCCAGGTCCATGGTCGGCAGACGGTCGTCCTCCTCACGAACGGTTGAGCTGAACATCCCCGAGAGACGTCTGTTCTCTCCCTGCAGCAGATTGTCGAGTTCCATGTCATCATTGCTCCGCAAGGCCTTCTCTGAAAGACTGACCAGGGCATCCGGTTCATTCTCTGCTACCTGGCCTGCCAGTGAGTAGTTCAGGCTGGTGATCTCAAGGTTGGTACCAACGAGCGGCCCGTAAACTGCCTCGCCGGTTAGATGATCCCAGTAGGTACCGCTTTCTTCGTCACGCATGAGGAACAGACCGTCATATAGACCGTGTTCTGCAAACCAGTGTGTCTTGCCCTTGATGCTGGGAGTCACCCGGACCCCTGAGTTGCAGACCACTCAGAAGGTGACCATCCAGGCTTCACCGTTCATATCGCCCTGGGCAATGTGATGGTAGGCCATCTGCGCGGAGACCAGCACCAGTGTCTTTCCTCCGGCAGAGAAGTGGACCACGGGGGTATCCTTATCGATCACACCCACACGCAGGAATGCATCCAGGGAAAGCCATTCTGGATTGCGCAGCGGCATGAAGTTGGGTCCAGACCAGAATATGGCCCTGTGGATATCAAAGCCCGGTTTCCGCGGCATGTCGGGATCAGCTTCGAGTCTGTTCTGCATCTGCGCCATTCCATGGTTGATGGTGAGTATGCTTATGGTGAGAATTGCCACCATCGAGATGCGCATTATTCCTCCGTGATTTTCCCCGCTTGAGTTGTTAAAGAGGCCGCAAGATAGTGTGGAATGGATCGATCATCACAGCGATTACTTGAATAGTGTCGCGGATTGGACATCCTGGCTGGTATTAATGATATCCTGCAAGACCTGGTGTTCGTCCAGACGTTAGCTCGCGCCAGAAATAAGAAACCCTCTTCAGAAGAGGGTTTGAATGGTGAGGTTGTCTGAGATTTGGTTTAGCTGTGACTGACTTTCCAGCGACCGATCTGCTTTGGCCAGTCATAGCTGTCACGTGCACCGAAAC
>CAYVVT010000019.1:0-57722 GCA_964454335.1 uncultured Lentisphaeria bacterium
AAGTCTCTCTTAGATTTTATGCAAATCTGTGCCAAAGGTTAAAAAAACGAACAGGAAAGTCCGCATGGCTTCCAGATCGATTCGCCTGACCTGGGCCATGCATTGCAAGGCCTCCGGGAGAAGGAGCTCAACTTCACCGGTTTTCATGTCCACCTTGGATCCGGGATCGATTCGATCAAACCTTATACAAAAGCACTGTCATTGCTGGAGAGGGCAGCCCTCTATGTCCACACCAGGGACTTTCGTTGTACAACATTCAATATTGGTGGCGGCTTTGGTTCGTCCAGCGCCCCCCTCCTCAAGCCTTTACAGCTGTTCAGCTCGCTTTTCATGCCTGGTGATCGAAGTGCCGGTAGAACCAGCAAACCGGACTTCCTGCCGCGACTCGCTGGCGGCTTGAGCGATCTCCTGGCACGTTTGAACAGGCAGGGCGTTCATATCGAGACCATCATTGTCGAGCCCGGGAGGAGACTGTCCGGATCTGCCCAGATGACCATCATCACTGTACACGATATCATTGAGAGATCCTCAGGTCGGAAATGTCTGATCTGCGACGGCGGTGCCATGAGTCTCTCGCCGATGCTGCTGACTGAATATCACCGTTTGTTGCCTCTGGTGCGACGGGGGAAAGAGTTGTATCGCTACTCGGTATTTGGGAACCTGCCCTCGTCCCTGGACAAGGTCTCTCCATCCGTCAGGATGCCTGAGTTGAGGATCGGTGATCAGATCGCCATCCTGGACACCGGGGCATATTTCATCTCCTATGCAAATAATTTCAACGGTCCAAGACCGGCAATTGTGACTATCGATGGTAGTCAGGCACGATTGAGTCGGAAAAGGGAGGAATTCTCGGACCTCATCAGAAATGATATCCTGCCAACGCAGGACGATCCATAGAACCAGCTGATAATGGTGTACGATGGAATTCAATGACCATACGGAATATGCGGCGGATCTCCAGAAGCTCGAGGATGGTTTTCATGAATGGAGCAGCTTGGCCCCTGCTGAACGTGTTCGGTGTATCAGGAAGCTGCGCAGGATCATTTCAAAACATTCTGATGACCTGGCAAGAGCTCTTTCAAATGAATGCCATCGTCCACTGACGGAGTCACTGGCCCAGGAGATCCTGCCGGTCCTCGAAATGGCACGATATTGTGAGAAGAAGTTCCCCAGATGGTTGAGAACCAGACGGTTCAGATATATGCGACCCGGATTCATGATCAAGCAGAACCATCTGATCAGGCAGCCCCTGGGAGTGATGCTGGTGATCACACCGGCCAATTTCCCTTTCACACTGGGAATGATGAGCATGATCTATATGCTCCTGGCCGGAAATACCGTTGTCATCAAACCAGCAGAGAATTCGACCGAGGTCGGCCCACTCATTGAAAAGATGCTGCTGGAGTCGGGTCTGGCGCCACGCTTCGCGCAAGTTGTTCCCGGCGGACCTGCCACCGGTGAGTGGCTGGTGGAGCGGCAGGAGATCAGGAAGGTGTTCTTCTTCGGACGACAGGAAAACGGTCTGAGTGTCCTGAAGAAGTGTGGTGAATTGTCGAAACCCTGCGTCATGGAACTCGGGGGTGGTAGCACCGCCGTTGTGACTGCGGATGCTGACCTGAAACTGGCTGCTGCCGGCCTTGCCTGGAGCGGCTTCTATTCGAATGGGCAATCCTGTATCGGTACGGATCGTATCCTTGTCGATGAGACCGTCGCCTCAGAATTCGAGGACCTTCTGCTTGCTGAGGTCAGGGTATTGCAGGATGAGTTCGTTCACGCTGAAAAACACCCGGCCTTTTTGCCCAGATCCCAGTCAGAGCAGTTGATGGGGGTCATCGAGGATGCGAAAGGGGAGGGCTGCAAGGTCCTGTTGGGTGGTGGCCACACCTCCAATGCCGCTGCGCAGGAGACTCTGGAATTCACTGTACTCTCTGTCCCGGAAACCAACCTTTCAGTGTTTGGCCGGGAACTCCACGGCCCGGTCATCGCCATGTATTCAGCAAGGGATCTTCAGGGCAAACTTTCAGAGATCAATACACTATATCCTTCCCTGGGCGTATCACTCTGGGGCCGGAGCGGTAAGAGAATGCTTGCCCTGGCCCGGGGGATACAGGCCAGCATGATCTGGATAAATGACTCAAGCTTCGGGCTGCCCTGTCTACCCTGGCATGGACTGGGCAATACGGGCTGGGGACAACTATTCTCGGAACACTCCCTGCATGAGGTCCTGGAGTACAAGTGGATCAGCCATCACCCGGCCCGGGGGGCATTCAAACGGACCTGGTGGCCTCCTTATTCGGCTCTCAAGGAGAAGTTATTCAGCTTCGCGGCCCGCAGGATGTTCCGCTAGCAAGCGCTGCGGGCAACATCTGATAAACAGGAGACGTTCATCCCTTTATCAAACTCTCTTACGGAGGAAAAGAACCCCTCCCAGTAAATTCTTTACCATAGCCCGCCATAAGATGATGGATTGGGTAATATTAAGGAGTAAACCACATTCACGGGTTGGCAGAGAACCTGACGAGGAAACACTTGGATCTCCGCGGCGAATATGCATTCATTGATTCCGCGTCCCATATTAGAAAGAAGCCTCGACATCAGGGCTTCTCTATCATTTCCCCATGTTTGAGTTCTGTTGATCCAGGATGAGAAAGCAGTTGGATATCGACTCAGGAAGCTTCGCTGGGATCCTGGTCTGATGATCGGTAGCGGACAACAAACCAGTAGGCTGGTATACCCATAGCGACAGTGATGAGCGCTGCCGATGATTCCAGCGGCCGGTTCAGGAATGCGATGGTCATGAGGAACAGACTGGAGAGCAGGAAGAAAACCGGTGTAATGGGATAACCAGGCACTCTCACAGCGCTGTCATCACCGACATGCCTCCGGCGGGCGATGAACACCCCGGCCACCGCCATCACCGGAAAAACACTTAGGGCGAAGCCCATGTAGATGAGCAGCTGTTCAAATGAACCGATACCCACCAGCAGGCTGGCGATAATGCCCTGGATGAGTATGGATTTCCCTGGAACGCCGGTGCGGGGATTCACTTCGGAGGCCCACCTGAAGAATAATCCGTCTCCGGCCATGGCAAAGTAGACCCGTGGACCGATCATGATAAAGGCGCTCACCGTGGATAGCAGGCCCAGGGCAATGAGCAGGCTCAACACCCGATCCATGCCTGCGCCGAACATCGACCTGACCGCAATCTGAACGACTCCCACCTGCCCCTGAAGCTCGGACAGCGGTACAGCCTTGAAAATGAACAGGTTGAAGGCCAGATAGATAAGGGTGACACATCCTGTGCCGACCACGAGCGACAAGGGTAGCGACCGACGGGGCTCCTTCATCTCACCCGCGATATAGGTGCTGGCGTTCCAGCCGGCATAAGAGAACATCACCAGCATCATCACCGTACCAAATGCAAGCAGGGCGCTCTGGGTCCCCGCAGCTGGGGGTTGGTCTTGTCCCGAGGCCCAACCGGCAGGATCACCAAGGAACAATCCCGCCATCGCCAGACCGATGATAATGATGATCTTCAGGACAGTTAAACTGTTCTGGATCCGGGAACCCTGTTGGACACCGAGATAATGCAGGCCTGTAAAAAGGATGATGAGACCGATAGCCAGGCTCTTGAGCACAGGCGCTTCATTCTGGCTCGCGCCCAACATACCACCATTTTCACCGATCGCTCCCTGGAAGAAATAGACGGAAAAACTGTAAGCGGCCGCAGCGATGGGAGCGGAGAAGCCGACGATGAAACTGGTCCAGCCTGTGAGAAATCCGAAGAGCGGGTGATACAGGCGTTTCAGGTAGACATATTCACCGCCCACAGCCGGCATGCGGGTTGCCAGCTCCGCATAGCTCAAGGCTCCGGCCATGGCGATAATGCCGCCCAGCAGCCAGCAGCCCATCAGCAGCAGCGGATCGGCCAGGTAGGCTGCCATGATCCCGGAAGTGGTGAATATCCCGGTACCGATCATATTTGCTATGATCAGCAGAATAGCGGTCCATAGTCCAATACGGCGGGTCAGCGGGGAAGGTTTCATCTTCCTCCTTCAGGAACTGGGGATCAGATCAAAGACTAGCCTCTATCACGGCGTTCCCAACTGTGCCAGGGCCTCTTCGGCAGCTTTCAGCAGGGGCTCTTCCGAAAGCGGCTGACCCACAGCCTGACGCATCCACTCGTCAGGAGTCACGGAACCGATCCTGCACATGCGTTCCATCTCCTCGGCCAGGTTCTTGTCCTGCATCCAACTCTCCAGCTGGAAGTTGATGATATGACCGATCCCGTAGCTCGGGAGATAGAGCGGATAGGAGATCATGTGTGAATAGATCGCCAGAATGGGTGAATCCTCAATTCCCATGATAGGGGCATAATAGGTGTTCCAGATCTCCTGAGCGATCTGGATCGTTGCTGCTTTCAGTTCTGCCGGCGTCGCCTCGGGATGTTCATACATCCAGTGCCAGACTTCCGTGTCCACCAGTCCAACGGCGGCGATCTCGCCCAGGCTCCACAGCTCACCCAGTATTCTGAAGTTCTCATCCCCGGCATCAGGTTCTCTGGTCAGGTCCAGGATCTCCAGGTTCTTGCTCTGGAACAGAAAGGCCATGGCTTCAGTAAACGCCGTGGCGGGGACACCCCTGAGCATGTAGTAATCCATTCGGTTCAGGCTGAACACCTGCTCAACGTTGTGCCCCAGTTCATGTACTGCAATGTTGTAGCCCTTGTAGCGCATCCCGTCATTCTCCACACGGGTTCGCAGGTGGGCGTTATCGGATCGACGCTCTGCTCCGGCGGCATGGCCGACCCCCCGTGAAGCATCCACCTCGATCTTGCTCTGCAGGAAGGCCGCCGTCTCCTCGTCAAATCCCAGTGCCATGAGAAGCCCCGGCATCCCTGCATGAAAGGCCTCAGCCGAAGGATATTTTTCTGTGGTGATCCTGTCCAGCTCGGACTCATTCTGTTCACTGCGACTCCTGAAGCCTGTATACCAGATGTCCCAGGGCTGCAGATCCCGCCCCAACCGCTGACGGATAATTTCGCCGGTAGCTTTGAACTCCTCACTTCCCAGGACATTCCGGAACATGGTCTGAACACGTTCCTCGGAGATCTCCCGGCTACGTTCATAGCGCCGGGCCACGGCATCGGGCTTCCCGGGGTAGAATTGGTCCATGGCCGATGTTGTCTGGTATAACCTGCTCAGGTGCTCATAACGGGAATCAGGTTCCGCGGGACTGACGTTTCCGTCCATCGTGTTGTCATACGGGTTCCACAGGACCTCTGGGTTGTCAATAACGGCTGCAGGAATACTCTGATCGATGATGCGGGTCATGACCCTGTAGATCATGACCTGACGACTGTAACCGTCCTCCCTGTCATACTGACCGCGGAGTTCATCCCGCAAACCCCAGTGGGAGATGAGCCGCAGATTGTCCGGGAACAGCTGTACTCCATTCTCGTCGCGGAGATTGCTCATGATGATATTGTAATTGTCGATATAGTCACCGGTTTCCAGCAGGGTTTCCCGCCAGGACTTGGTCACCTCCGCTGGGATGCGGACATCGAAACCCCGGGCAAGCCGGGCTTCAGCCCACTCACGTCGGCTCCAGGATGATCCCTGGGATTCAAGCTCATTCAATCCATACTGTTTCCAGTTCAGAATGATGTAGAAGGCCAGCTTGTCCTTCCACAGGTCATCATTGACGTGCCTGCCAAGATCGAAGCGCGCCATGACATGATCGATGTTATAGATCGGTCCTGTAACCACGTCCAGGTGCCAGGTATTCGTTCTACCGAATTCCGTGAGGACACCGTAGAGGGTCTCGAAGAAAACCTCAAGACGGGCAAAGGCTGCATCCAGTTCAACAGGATCACTGATGAAGTTTTCCTTACAGAAATCAATGAAATCAGACTCGCTCCCGTCCTCGGGGCGCCACATGGCAGCAGTTTGCCTGACGCCTGTCTCGATGCGCTGAGAATGTTCTGCACCGAGGATCGTCTGTAATTCCTCTGTTGCTGACCTGATCATCACATCCTGGTCAAGGGATGGAGGGGGCTCCGGTGATAATTGTTGGCTGATAGGTAGACAGGCCATCAGGATCAGGCTTATTGCTATCAGGAGGATACGATTGAGTTGCATGTCCATGATTGGTTACCTCAGTTCAATTATTTGTTCCTTCGCCGATCCCAGAGACTGCCCGCTACCAGGAATAGCAGACTCAAGGTGATCGCTGGTAGTACGGCATCCAGGCTGGCGACCAGCTCTATTCCAAGTAACCATTCGAACAGGGGTGTTTCCTGCCAGAGGATGGTGGTGGCTACACCGGCGCCGATGGAATATAGGGCACCACGCGCTGTGGCACCCGGCCAAAACAGGGCTGCCAGCAGACTGGGAGTGATGGCGGCACCGTAGATGGTATAGGCATATAGCGCACGTTCGAAGAAGCCGGGAGAATTGGCAAAGCCGCGGCTGATGATCCAGGCCAGCAGCCCCAGAGCCACCACCAATAGGCGGGAATAGAGAACGATCCGTTTCTCATTCGCCGCAGGATCGATATAGGTGAGATAGATATCGCGCATGAGAGTGGTGGCCGGGACAAGCAAATATGAGTCTGCGGTTGAAATGATGATGCCAATGATGGTGGCGAAGAAGAGTCCGCCTAGAATCGTTGGCAGGTGGGTCGCGGCGACATGGATGAGGATGTGTCGACCGTTGGCCGCGTCCGGGACCAGCGATGCAGAGACCGCCGCTGTGGCGATGATGAGACATTCAATGATCACCACCGCGAGGATCAGTACCGTCGTGGCCCGTGTGGCGCCCTCGCTGCTACGTGCGGCACTGAAGCGCTGATACATGTTGGCATCCCCCAGGACGAGCAGAAATGGCGGCAGCATGTAATTTACAAGCTGCAGGGGAGTGAGCTGGCCCATGAATGCACTTTTTCCTGGATTACCCTGCAGGATGAAAGCTGATTCCATACCACTCCAGCCGCCTGCCTTGATCCAGAGGATGGGAAAAGCCACAAGGAGTACCGCCGTCATGATCACACCATTGCCGACATCGGTGTAAACGACGCTGAGTAGTCCGGCCAGGACCGTATAGAGGACGATGAACACGGCCGCGATGGCGGTGGCAGTGCCCAGGGAGATCCGGGCCTGTCCTGAAGCATCGGAGAAAATGGTCTGGATTACCGCTCCGCCAGCATTGTACTGATAGGAAACGATAACAAGGTAAGCCAGGACCAGAGCCAGCACGGTGAGGTTCCGCGCACCAGGGCCAAAGCGCTGGAAGATGATCTCGGGAACAGTGTAGGTCTCCATCCCGCGGATCTTTCCCGCGATCCGGGTGAGAATGGCAATCCCCAGGACGCCGCCCAGAGGTAGGATGAGCGCAGCAAAACCGACCTCATAAGCCTTACCTGCATTGCCCAGGATACTCCCGGTACCGATCCAGGTGGCCAGCATGGTCCCCACCAGGATCCAGGGCGAAAGGCTCCGGCCAGCTACAGCAAAGTCTGCCTGGGTCTTTACACGGAAGGCCTTCCAGACGCCGATACCCAACAGGACCATGAAATATGTCAGGACGATACTAGTCACGAGATGAGTTCCATGGGTAAGCGGAAAGTAGGGATTTCGAGATCAATCTCAAGTGATTGTGAGGGCTTATCCTCTTTGAGAGCATTGTGTTATTTGGTGTCGACGCGTTTAGTAGCTAACTTCCCTGTAGATTCGTTTGAATATGGGGGATATCATGAAATATTTATTGAGCTTTTTCCTGTTGGTCACCTTCGTTCTAGGTGACGGTTTGTTCTATGGAAATGCCATCGACGATACTACTGATCACACAGGGACCTTCCTGCGTCTGGTCAGTTCTGATCTGGTCATAGATATCAATGATCAGGCGGGCAGCACCACGATCCATCAAACGTTCCAGAATGACTATGACTATCCCTCAACTGGAACCTATTTCTTTCCGCTTCCATATGATGGAAATGCAACAGGCTTTGCTTACCTGGTCGACTCAACCTGGATTGAAGCCGTGATCCAGCCTGGCGAGCAGGACACAGTGACCGGTCCTTCGAATCCGGGTCAATTGAATGATCTGATCGCGTATTTAGGATCGAATCCATTCATGGTAGCGATCACCGACACAATCCCGCCACAATCGAGCATCGTCGTACAATTACAATACATGGAATTATTGCCCTATAATTTTGGGCTGGTTGAATATTCGTATCCTCTAGCACCCACACCATTCGATACACAGTTGCAGTATGATCTCTCTTTGCAGATGTCCGTATTCACGCAGAGGGATATGGATTCCATTGGGGTCAATATACCGGAAGCGGTCCTGACAGTTCAATCTTCCAATCATGCTGAAGTATCCGTTGATGCTGATCAGTATATCCCTGACATTGACTTTAACGTCGTTATGGAACTGTCCCAGGATGAACTTGGATTATGGACGATGTCTTACACCGACACATCGGATACGAATTTCTTCCTGCTGTTCACGGAACCTGATAATGACTACGAAAGTGCGGCGGTTATCCCCAAGAATTTCGTTTTTATCATAGATAAGTCGGAGAGTATGAGACCAGATTGGAAGCTACCACGTGTTAGAATTGCTGCTGAATACTGTGTAACCCACTTGAACGAGAATGATTACTTCAATCTCATCGTTTACAATCACGAAATTGATTCACTGTTCTTGACACCAGTTCCGGCCACTGAGGACAATATCTCGCAAGCGGTCGTATATATCAATGAGTTGGAGGCGGGAGGTTCTACCAACATATATGATGCCCTGATGTCCGGTCTAAACCATACGATATCTGAAGAGTATCTGAATATGATCGTGTTCCTGACTGATGGACTACCCTTTGCGGGGATCACAGATCCTTATGAGATCTGGACAGACGTCACCGAAGCAAACGTCAATCAGGCCACGATCTTCACTTTTGGGGTTGGAGACGAAGATCATATCAATCTGCAATTGCTGGAATGGATCGCATACCTCAACGGGGGCTATTTCCTGTGGTCACAACCAGATGGCCCGCCAGTAAACGAAGTGATAATTAATTTCTTCAGAAGGGTGAGCAATCCTGTTCTTACGAATATATCGCTGGACTTCGGTTCCATTGTTACAAATGAAGTCTATCCAGAGGGAACTTTACATCTATTTGCCGGTTCTCAGTTACTCCTTGCAGGACAATTTGAGACTGGTGGTCTTACAACAATAGGATTGTCAGGTAGTTGGCTTGATGCTGACACACTCTATCAATTTGATGTAGAATTCGTAGAGGATGACACTGCGAATACATTCATACCCAGGTTTTGGGCAAAGCAGAAAATTGACCATCTCTTGCGTATGATCCGACTTCATGGGGAAAATGAGGATTGGGTGGACGAGATCATCGACCTGTCAATGCAGTACGGTATACAGACACCCTACACACATTTCGGATTCATCGAACCTGGCGAAGATCCACCAGATGATCCAGGGGACAATCTTGGAATTTTCGATCAGAATCTAACGTTACCAGCCCTCGCTGAGGTTTACCCGAACTATCCAAATCCTTTCAATCAGGAAACGACCCTACGCTTCTATGTACCCGAACCCATGATCGTAACTATCAGGATCTTTGACTTGACCGGGCGTCTGGTCTGGACACAGAGTATCCCTGTGGGTAGACGTGGGAACTATTCCATTCCATGGAATGGTCAAACAAATATGGGGATTGACCTGGACACCGGTATTTACCTTGTCCAGTATCAATTCAGAAACCATCTGATGATGCAAAAGGTGATGATGGTGAAGTGATTGTGCCGCTGCCGGCAGCAAGAAACATCGGATCATCTGGCGCAGATATTTCTGTAAACTCCTGATTCACTTCCAAGCAAAAAGATTGCTTTTCGGCCAGAGGAGGATTTCATGAAGATCGACCGTATAGAATTGTACTACATCAAGATTCCGCTGGAAGACCGCAAACCAGGATTCTTTGCCCAACCCAATTATTTCAATCCAAGCTGGATCCCGGGATTCCGACAGTCTGAGATGCGCTGCTACCTTCTCAAACTGGGTACTGATGAAGGTATCGAAGGCTATTCAGCCATGCCTGCCATGGGTCTGGAACGCAAGGGGCTGGGATCCATCATGGGTAATTATCTCATGGGGCTTAATCCTCTGGATCTGCGCCTCATGAACCAACGCATCCAGGAATTCTCCTATATCGGCATGCGTAACAGCTGGATCGATACCGCCATCTGGGACATCATCGGCAAATCCCGCGAAAAGCCTCTGTGGAAGGTACTGGGTGGCAGTGGTGGCTGCGTCTATCCATACATGTCCTCGGGTGCAACCCATGACCATGATCCGGTGAAAAGTAGAGAACTTGCTGACCACGCACTCGAACAGGGATTCCGGGGCCTGAAGTTGAGGACCAAAGGTACGGATATACAACCCATGCTGGAATACGTGGGAGCCGCACGCAGCGCTGCAGGAGATGAGCTTGACCTGATGGTGGATGCCAACCAGGGCTGGCCGGTGGACCTCATCGACGAGACACCCAAATGGGACCTGTCTTTCGCTACCGAATTCGCCTGCGGTCTGGAACAGTACGATGTGAAATGGCTGGAGGAGCCCCTGAACCGCGGGAATTTCGAAGGTCTGGCCGAACTCCGCAGGAATACGCATACCCCCATCGCGGGTGGTGAATTGAATTCAAGCTGGCGTGATTTCAAAACCATGCTGGACCTGGGTAGTCTGGACATCTATCAGCCCGATGCGGTGATGGCCGGTGGATCCTATGCCGGCGGCATCACCGTGGTGTCCTGGCTGATCCGTGAGATCCGCAAACGCAATCAGCGGGAAGACGATGCACAGAAGCTCAAGTTCTGTCCGCATACCTGGACCACGGGATTAGGCTTTGCAGTGGCTCTCCAGCTCATCGGGGTCATCCCGCAGGAAGAACGCGGCTTACTGGAATATCCCCTGGAAGGGCATTGGAAACCCGAGGCCTGGTCGCGTTTTATCAAAGGTGGTTTCCCTCTCGGTGACGATGGCCGCATACAGATCCCTGATGGACCCGGACTGGGGGTCGAGATCGATTGGGATGTTGTACACCGTTTTGGGAAGCGGATCTATAAGGGCACTCCGGGAAATGTATCCCTGGGAGCCCTGCGGGACAGAGGGCTGAAACAGGCTCTATATCTCAAAGAGAAGAAGGCCGTACAATTTGAAAGATCCGCTGCCGCAGACTTCGAACCACCAGAGCCGCCCTTCTGATAGGAGTACCTTCTGAGGTTTAGTTCAGAAGCAAATACCTACCCTGCGCTGAAGCGGGCATGGATCCATTTCACATAGCCGAAGACGATGGGCAGACACACGATGTACATCAGGATCCCGTACACACCAGAAGGCAGGCTCAATACGGACAAGCCCTCTCCGCCCGGTATAATGAGATTGCCAACGGCGATGCCTACTGTGGCATTCTGTATTCCGGTAGCAATGGAGACCGAGACGGCCTGAGGCTCACTCATTCTGAAAAGATGCGCACTGCCGTAGCCCAGCAACAACATCACGACGATCAGAGTTACGATGCTGGGACCCAGGACGGTCACGTTATTGATAAAGGCTTCCCACTCACTGGCCAGCGCACCAATGACAATGAGCACAAAAAGAATAGCCGAGATCTTGCTGGCCTTGGGTTCGAATGATCGCGTGAAGTTCTCGGCTTTGTGGTGGATCACCAGGCCGATGATGACCGGGATGGCGGTGATGAGGAACATGGTGATCCCCAGTTTCAGCACATTGATGGGCGGTGCATCTGCGCCCATGAAATGATGGACGGAGAATCCCGTGATCAGCGGGAGGGTGATGACGGTTGCAATACTCACCACAGCGGTATATGAAATGGACAACGCCGTATCACCTTTCGCCAGCTTGGTGATGATGTTTGAGGTGACACCTCCAGGGCAGCAGGCCAGTATCATCAATCCCACTGCCATTTCCGCTGAGATCCCGAAAAGGGCAATAAGACCGAAGGCAACCAGCGGCAGTAATACCATCTGGTTCAGGATGCCGACGGTAAACGCCTTTGGCCGCCGGGCCACATTCTTGAAATCGTTCAGCGTGAGCCCAAGACCCAGGCTGAACATGATGAAGACCAGGGATAGCGGGAGGATAATGTCGATGATCATAGCTGACTCCGTGGTTGGGTATAGGCGATCATGCAAGACCGACCTGTGATGCCGTTCCTAGATATTTTGGATAACTGTCCAACTTATATGTTTCTGCTTAGAGGAGAATAACTTTTTGTGGCTGTCGGTGTAATATCCAATTATCGTGTAGTTTGTTTTTCTCCCCTTAAAGCTTGATTTTCTATATATTTAGATCGATCGAGATGAAATCGGGGGCCGTCTCATTGTTGATCACATCGGACACTTGCCAGCTATCAGTTAACACGCCCACCATGATTGAGGAAGATTCTCAGCCAGAGCATCTATCCTCCGAATTCATATCAAGCTTAATATTAAAATGCACTATGCGTTCAGTAATCGGTGAGGACTCAAGATGGACATTCTAGGGATCAGTACAACCACCATCAGTACCCAGGAGCTTTTCTATTCAAAGCAGGAGCAGAGTGAGATCCAGGTGAATTACCTCAGGATGACCATCGCATTCGTCCTGTTCATTGTAATGTATTCAGTACGGGGAGAGGCACTTTCCAGATCCTTTCAAGCTGAGCTCATCGGAATTGCGATCGTCTTCCTCTCCGGGGCAATTGCCCTTCTGTACATCAAGTTCATTGGGTATCAACGGTGGATAAAATACATCATAACCATACTGGACATACTGATCCTGACCGGTGTGCAATACGCGTTCGGCGGATTCAACACATTTAAATCCAATGCCTTTCTGATCTATTTTCTGATCCTGGGTATGACCTCATTGAGATTCTCCACCAGACTTACCATTTTCAGCGGCATTCTATGCCTGTTTTGTTATATCGGATTGTATGTGCAGGCTATCATTGCACATTCAATAGAACTGGGGACGATCCAGGAGTCCTTAGTATCCAGCCGCGTGAGTGGTACAAACATCATCTTGAACATCATATTTTTCTCTGCGTTTTATTTCGTACTGGTCTATACCAGCAGAGGATACCACAATCTGGTCGTATCCTCGGTTGAAAAGGAAACAGAGCAGCTACGAGATAAACATGAACGGGAGAACAAGCTGAAATCCAATTTCATGGCCAACATGTCGCATGAGATACGCACACCGCTGAACTCTATCATGGGTTTTACCCAACAGATGGAATACGATCTGCAGGACCGGCTGAAACCGGATGAACAGGATTATTTCAGATACATTAAGAAGAGCAGCCGAAGGCTGATGCAGACGGTACACAAGATCCTGGACATCTCTCAAATTGAATCAGGGGAATACAATCAGGAGT
The DNA here is from genome assembly GCA_964454335.1 of uncultured Lentisphaeria bacterium. Lineage (GTDB taxonomy): Bacteria > Fidelibacterota > UBA8477 > UBA8477 > JABMPR01 > CAYVVT01. The sequence goes on from CAYVVT010000019.1 coordinate 13,465, forward strand.
TCAGTGAACTGAAGTTGGGCGAATTGATCGATCAGGTTTACAGGGAACATGAATCTAAAGCTGAGAAGAAGGAATTGAACTTTCAGCTGAACCTTTCGATGGATTATGACCACGTCAATGCTGATGAATATGCCATCGTCAATGCCCTGTCAAACTTGGTGGACAACGCCATCAAGTATACGGAAAGAGGTGAAGTAGAGATCAGGGCCTGGAACCAGGATGACTATATCTTCGTCATGATAAGAGATACCGGGAGAGGTATCTCGCCTGAGTATCGGAAGCGGATGTTCGAACCCTTCTCACAGGAAAGTGAGGGCTATACGAAACGATTTCAGGGTGTGGGTCTGGGTCTAGCGCTGACCAAGAGATATCTGGATCTGAACTTTGTTGACATAGACCTGGAGAGTCGCAAAGATGAAGGTACCTCCTTCACATTGCGGTTCAATCCCGCAACCATAGGGAACGTCAGAACCCTGGATCCGCAGTAAGGAGCCTTTCTGATGATAGCTGAGCGAGAGTCGATCAAGCAGATCCTGGTGGTAGAGGATGATGTGCTTTCCCAACTTCTGATGAAAACAACGCTGAAAGAAAAATATACCGTCTTCTTTGCCGAATCTGTCCGGCTCGCAAAAGACCAGCTTAAGCGAAACAAGATCAACCTGATACTTCTTGACCTCTCTCTAACAGGAGATGAGAATGGCCTTGATCTTGTAGGCTTCACAAGGAGTGATCCCCGCTATACGGAAGTTCCCATCCTTGCGCTAACCGCCCATGCCTACGCATCAGATCGTGAGAACTGTCTTGCAGCAGGATGTGATGATTACATTGCCAAGCCCTTTGACAGGGCGGATCTACTTAGCAGAATGGAGGAGTTGCTTGCTTAGAATACTCAGTTCGATTCTAAGCAGAACTTCATTATGTCCAAAACTGATCCATGTAGCTGGATATCAAGATCCTGGCGAAAACCATCCCCGTCGTCCTGTGGCGCAGGCGCTCATACTGATCACCTGACGCCTCAATAAATCCCTGGCATCCTTCCCGGGCACATGCGAAGATTCAGCGTGCAATCCAGAGTACTCATCGCACTCATCGTACTTTGCTTCATCACCGTGATGCCGCAGGTCCGCGGCTGGAATGAAGCCAGTCGCATGGCCCTCACCCAGGCCCTGGTGGAGGATCATTCATTCAGTATTGATAATTCAGTGTTCGCTGACACAGGCGACAAGGTGTTCATCGAAGGGCGATATTATTCTGATAAACCTCCGTTCCCTTCAATGTTTGCCGCAATAGTCTATCTACCGGTGCACGCGCTGGATCTTGAACTCGACTATGGTTGGAATGCAGCCTATTACCTGGTCATCCTTCTTACAGTTAAGGTTTTCTGGATCTTCGGCTTGCTGGCCTTTAATGGCAGCCTGCAATTCACCCACATTAATGATCGTCACCGACTTATCCTGGTCTTGGCACTGGGACTGGGTTCCCTCTATCTGACCTGGTCATCCACCTTCAACAACCATATCCTGGCGGCTGCCTCCCTGTCCATAGCCCTTTATTACTGGCTCAGATCCAGATTTGAGCAAACAAGGTCTGCTCTGCCCGTATCAGGCTTTTTCCTATTGCTGGCTGCCTGCATGGATCTGCCCACCGGTATCTTCTATCTCGGCTTTCTTCTGGTCCTATTGATCCAGCGCCGATCCCTGCAAGCCATTGGTCTGTTCCTGCTTCCCCTGACGGTTACGGTGATCCCCTACATGCTGATCAATTACAGTATATCCGGGAGCATCCTGCCGGTTCAGTGGCACCAGGAGCATTTCAATTTCCCTGGCTCGGTCTGGGTCGACACTGGATCTCGGATCAATTCACCGCTTGAGACCCTGAGTTATGGGCTCAATTCGCTGGTAGGCCTGCGCGGATTCATCATTTACAATCCGCTCCTGTTTATAGCGTTCGTGATGCTCTATCGGGAGTGGAGATCAACCACCGCATACAAAGCTGAAACGGTTGTGGTCTCGCTATGCAGCCTGGTGCTCATGATGTTCTATTTTGTTTTCACGTCCAATTACGGCGGTTGGAGCTACAGTATCCGCTGGTTCGTACCCCTCCTGCCCCTGCTCTACTTTTTCTTGTATGGTTTCTTTCAGGAGAATCAACCGGGACGGCAAAGAGTTTTTCTGGTTCTTGCCGGGATCTCAGTGATCATATCTGCCGTTGGACTTCTGAATCCCTGGGCCAGCTCAGAGTTGAGCAGTATTCCCTTCGTCAGCAACCTGCTGGCGCTCGCTAATTTTATATCCGGGTGATCTCGGGTATTTGCAGGTCGAGTAACGGTCTCATCCGTAGAGGATGTGATTTACCAGGGCTACCAGGTCCTGGACACCCAGGTTCCCATCTCCGTTCATATCCCCGGCTTCACTCTGGATCGGTTCAGGCTCCACGTGCCCCAGGATGATATTTACCAGCAATACGATGTCGGTAACACTCACTGAACCATCGAAATTGATGTCTCCTACAACATATTCCGTAAAAACGCGGACATGGTCGGTCTTGGTCTCACTGATGGGATCCCCGTTCTCATCCAGCACTGTCAGGGTGACATCATAGATGCCTGCTTCCGTGTATGTGTGTACTGGATCCTGTTCCACGCTGATGTTCCCATCACCAAAGTCCCACTCCCACCAGCCTACCTGCCCGCTTGATCCATCGCTGCAGGTGACATCCAGCGGAACGAGTCCCAGGGTTTCTGAAACCGAGAAGTCTACGGATACTGATCCAGGGGTGTCGTAGAGCTTTACAGAGTATTCCACAGGCACTTCGGACACCATTGTGTTACTGCGCACCTGGAGATAGTAGAAATCATTGGGACTGATGATGTCCGTGGCGCTTGAAAGGTCATCCCAATCGGTCCACTCAACCACGCTCACCTGGTCGAACCAGGAGCGAGCTTCACCGAAGGCGGGAACATCACTGTTCAGGCGGATATCAAAATATCCCGCATTCGATGGCACATTGGTCTCATTGTGATAGAATGTCCACCCGGTATCGCCATCCACACCTGCATTCACCGCGTGGGTGGTGATTGAACTCGACGTGGTACGGGTTGTATAGTACCGGATCTCGATGGTGACATCATCCCCGTTCTGGGTTTTGATGAACCCCTGCAGGCTGTGATCCTTTTCTGGATCGATCCTGATCCGGTTTTCCAGGTTGGTGACAATGTTATCACCTGCGCTGGAGCCTCGGCGGTGGGTGATGGACCAATCTCCGGATCTGGCTTCGGTGTAATCCAGCCACTCATCACCACTGTTCAGATTCCACTCGGTGCTGCCCTCAGGTTCCATGTTGCCATACCAGATCAGTTCACGCCCCAGGCGGTAATGCCAGGCGCCCGGTCCGGGATTGTTCATGATGGAAGCAATACTGGCCAGTTCGTGCACTGGAACAGGGTCAGAGATCCAATATAGACCGTCCTGGTCGAGATGTGTCAGCTTGCGACACTGGATCTCGTTTACGGGCATGCTCAGCGTATCCAGATGGACCCAGGCCCGACCACTTTCCCTGTTGACGTTCAGGTAGGTGTCCAGCTCCCGGGATCTTTGTGCCAGGTAGTCAAGGATGTGCAGACCCAGAGCCCCCTGCGCCTCGACAGGGATATAATCATCGATATAGACCGGCGTGACGCTGTAGCGATAGAACCCAGTCTCGTCCACCTCGGCATTCAGGATCACCGAGGGGAAGGTCTCATGATAATTCAGATCGAATACGAAATTACCCAGGGAATGAGCGATGAGCTTGCCGTTGTAGACCTCGAATCCCTGGATGATATGCGGATGATGCACCACCACCAGGTCCGCCCCTGCATCAATGGCAAAATGCCTTATCTCGCGGTCCCACATGTGCGGTACATCAAGATCCGGTGAGTAGTTCTCATCCTCATCGGAAATGTCCTCAAGGTCCATGGATCTGACATCTTCCCTTGGTGCAATCCAGTCTTCAGGGTCGATGCCTGCTCCAAAATTCCCGGAATCATACCCGGCTCCTGGAGAGGAGGAGTATTCACTGCCGGCGTGCATTTCCATGACGATGAGGTCGGCAGTGGCAGTCACGGCCTCGATCTGTTCCTGCAGATAATAGGGTGTCATGTAGGCAAATCCGGGCTTGTTGTACCCGGCATTGAGATAGGGCTGAGCATTGTTGTACTGACCGGTGCGGTCGCAATTGGCCAGGAAGGCGATATTCACTCCCTTGACGTTATGAAACAGGGGCAGGTAGGCCTCGTAGGAATCGGCTCCTGATCCGGAATGCCTGATACCGCTCTGATCAAGGGTAACCTGGGTTTGCTGAAGACCGTAGAGGTCGTAGTCCAGTGTGTGATTATTGGCCAGGGATACGATATCGATACCGGCGTGGGTCAGCCCAGCCACATTATCCGGGTGGCCCCGAAAGACCACGGATTTGGTAGGATGCGCCTCCCCACCGGTAGTGAGAGGGCATTCCAGGTTGGCGATAGTCACATCTGCAGCTTCCCCGAGAATGGGAATTGTGGGTGTGAAGATGGCCTCCACACCCTCATTATCGATAATCCCGCCATCATCTTCGTAGCGCCGGGCCAGCATGATATCACCAACAAAATTCAGTTTGAGTGGAAAGCTGCTCTCACCGGGATCGATGTTGACCTGTATTGTGGCCTGGCCCCAGTGATCACTCTCATCCACTACCTGCAGGAGCACCGTGTAGGCGTGATCATCCTCCACCAGGTAGGTGTGCATGGGATGGGCTTCACTACTGCTGGTGCCATCTCCGAAATACCAGAAATACTGATAGGTGTCGCTGTCGGCATCAGTGACGACACTGGTAAACTCCAGGTCTACGCTGCGCTGACCTTCAGGATTCCGGTAGATGCTGCCCCAGGTATACTCGATCTCGACCTCCGGGCTGTATTCGATGATGGAGCTGATGTCCAGCAACTCATCGAAGTATATGGTGGAACTGGGATCCTCGTCGTGATCATTGATGTAGATGATCTCTGTGATGTCTGGGTAATAATCAAAACGGGCAAACCAATCATCGGCCACGGGCAGGGGGTACACAGTCCATTGATGGGTAGGAAAATAACCCTGGTATGCGGTGACCCATTCCTCGATGTCCAACTGCTCTGATCCGTTGAATGAATAGAAAAGATGATTAAGGGAATCAGCGAATCCGATACCCTGGATCTCCCCGGAAGTATGAATATAGCAGGCCACCCGCCATACAGAGTTCTCCACCAGACTCACCGGCTCGATGCTTTGGGACTTCCAGGTATTGCCGTACAGTTTGAGAGAATAGGGCGAATACATGAATGTCCGGTCCGTGGCTATCGTCCAGCCTCCGGGATTCTGATCCTGGTTTTCCCAGGAGTCCAGGTCCACCTCGCCATCATCGAAATTCTCGATGATGGTAGGGGCTGCATGACCCTGGAGTTCCTCTGTAGACACTTCGCTGAGTGGACCGATATTATCGAAATAGTCGATCGCCTGTATCTGAAAAACGTATTCGGCTTCTGGATCAAGGCCCAAGATGATCGTTTCACTTTCCAGCATGTCCTGCAGCTGTGCATCGTCCGCCACATCCCAATAAGGTGAGAAGGCATCGATATCACCGACATCATAATAGATCCGGTAGCTGCGATGATTGGTATCCTCCACATGATCCCATTCCAGCGATATGTAATGCTGACCGTTGAAAGTCGCGTGCAGATCGGTGATTTCCGGTGGCGGTGTTTCATCAGGTACTGATTCCCAGTTCACCAGATAGGCCTGAACAGCATCGATGAAGGGCTGGAAGTACTGCATCAGGGTGATGAAGTTCTGGTATGAGGTGGGATAATCCCCGGCGTAGAGCTCCGTCAGCGGCATGTCCATGTCCTGGAAGAGTTGGGGCTTCTCCATCATCTCCACCTGCACCCAGGGTTCATACACACTGCTGTGGTGGAAGAACTGGCGCAGGTAATTCATCTGGACACCCGTATAGGGTCCTAACAATGTGTACGTATGTGGGATCTGGTAGATGTTTTCTTCACCATGGTAGTTGAACGTACCCGAGTAGTGCACACGATAATAATCAATGATCATCACATCGTCATGGATACCAAAGGTGTTCGAAGGAATGGGCACCTCTTCAGTAAAATTCACGAAATCCAGGTGATCGTCAGTAATATCACGGATAGGTTTATTGGCGTAGGAAGCATCCCAGCCGGCTGAGAGTACGATGGCCTGGAAATCCTCATGGGCCTGATTGTCGTCAAAGCTGTGAGTATGCAGTACAAGGGGTGAATGGGGACCCAGCTGCATCAGAGAGTCGCTCAGCACTTCATGAAAGACCTGGAACACTGAATTGTCATTCCTGGACGGATCCGAGAGTGATTTGTTGTTGGTATAGTTCCCGGATCCGGTCCATTTCACTTCACGTCCGGCACCGGCCAGCAGCAGGGCTCCGGCATTGGTCTGCAGGAAAAGCTCTGTTCCGATATAAGGCGAAATGAAGTCGTCACAGGGATGCGGCAATTCTATGATGACCTGTGGTCTCGTGGCGGCAGGATTGAAGATGTACAGACCCCAGCCATTGGCGAAACTGCCATGAACATCATCATTGAACACCGCAGCCTGGTTATAGTCCACATAGGACATATCCAACCGCTCACGAAGCATATAGAAAGTTCTTCCCGTGCCTGTATCGGAGAATTCAACAAGATCGTAATGGAAGGTGGCCACTGAATCACTCAGTAGTTGGTCGGCTGCCTGGATCTCCCGCCGCATGATATGTTCGAAGATCCTGCGCCAATGGATCAATGCGTAGGATTCGTCATCGATGATGCGGTAATCACCGAAGCCATTCGTCTGGACATCCAGCCAGTCGGGACCATAGTCGTTGTAGCCCGGCGCGACGATCCCCTCGGAAACGTGACTGACAAAATTGTCGTAGGCCAATTGCGGTGCACTGCCTCCGATGAACTCCAACAGGTCGCCGGTTTCGTAAATGATCTCCGCATGTCCTTGTTTTGCATCAACCGCAAATAGGAGAAGCAGGAAAAGGATCCGGGATAGGAAGGTGACCTTCATGGTGATCTGGAAAAATAGTCAACCCGGCGCCCAGTGAGTACTATGAATTTGTCACGATTCACACTCACTTGGAACTTGATCATTCGTGAGTGCAGCCTTCACTGATTTGCATCCACTCTCGGATTCATTAAATTCTCAGCAATTCCAATGGATTGAATGACAGGTGATTGAGGAGGGGAACATGGGTCAATTATTGAGATGGCTGCTGACGGTATTGTTATTTAGTACAGGTCTGGGCGATGATGCCATCGAAGATATCAAGTTGCTGGTTGATATCGAGTACGAGGGTGTAGGAGAATTCACCTCCTATCCCAGAACTATCACAGCTGCCATCCGTGAACGCCTGAAGATCTTCAGGAATGTCAAGGTCCTGGAGCGTGACGACCTTGAAGATGTGACCCGTGAGCTCAAGCTAAGTACTTCAGGGCTGGCGGAGCAGACCCTCGAGATTGGCAGCATGCATGTGGCCGACTATATCCTGGAGGGCAAGCTCACAGTGGAATTCATTGACAGATCATTTGGGATAACAGACTGGCGATTTACCCTGGATGGAAAACTGATCAATGTGGAGACCACAGAATCCAAAACGGTTTATACGGAAGGTCAGTTTGATGAGGCCGATGATGAAGAGACAAATCCTCTGAATATCGGGGTGACGACCTTCGCTTATGCTGTCATGGATCCCATTCTGGAACAAGCGGAAGTCCATGAAAGCGATTTCCACCTGCTCATCGAGGCTGAAGAGGACGACCTGAAGGAATTACGGTCAAAGGGCTTGCGGACTGCGGCCATGTGGGCTGCAGGAGGTGCAGCATGTACGGGATACGGGTATGTCCTGCAGCAGGAGGAAAAGAAGTGGTATGCCTGGGGTGGAATGTACGTCCTGGGTTTGTCCTTCCTGCACAGCGGTAGAGAGGCATATCGTCATACTCGGGATGCTGCTGAGACCATGACAGATCGGATCAAGGATCACAAACGGGTTTTCTATCAGAAGTACAACCGGAAATTCTGAAGTCGACACACAGCATGGTTGAAAAAAGGTCTATCCCTTAGCTATTCCCAAAACCTCATCGCCAGATACCCGCATGTGTGGAAAATTAGAATCCCATACATGACAACATAAATCGCGAGTGATGTCTTGTATCTCGACTTCCACGGGGGCACCGTCAGGATTGTCCACGCTGGAACCAGTGAACGACCAGCAGATTGCCCTGGGTAGAGTTATCTGGGAAACTGACCAGGCGGATCCTGATTATTCCTGTATCACAATTCTGACTGGCTGGCTATTTTTGGCCATGTCTGAATCATTCTGGACCACATCAAGCACTACGAGGAGCACCCGGTATGACCGCTGATGATCGTGTATTACGTAAATTCGAGAAAAAGACCTGGAGCGAGGTCAAATCCAAGAATTCCTGGCAGGTATTCCGCATCATGGCTGAATTCGTGGAGGGTTTTGATCTGCTGAATGAGCTAGGCCCCTCGGTGACCCTATTCGGTTCTGCACGGATGCAGAAGGACAGCCCCTACTACCAGGTCGCCTATGAATTGGGAAAACGTCTGGCAGCGGAGGGGCTCAGCGTGATCACCGGTGGCGGGCCTGGGTTGATGGAGGCGGCCAACAAGGGTGCCGTGGAGGCGAATGGTACTTCGGCCGGTATCGGTGTGGAATTGCCTTTTGAAGCGAGTAACAATCCCTATCTCGACAAGGACAAGGACATATCATTCCGCTATTTCTTCGTCCGCAAGTTGATGTTCCTGAAGTATTCCCAGGCTTTTGTCGCACTTCCCGGCGGGCTGGGCACACTGGACGAACTGTTCGAAGCACTCACCCTGGCACAGACGGGTAAAACCCCGAGATTCCCTATTATCCTGGTAGGCCGGGACTACTGGCAGGGCCTTGTGGATTGGCTTGGTGACAGCCTGTTGCCGCACAGTACCATCAGCGCGGATGACCTGGACCTGTTCAGGTTGGCGGACAGTTCGGATGAGATCATGGATACGATCCTGGACTTCTTCAATAAATACCGTCAGTCGATGGTGCCTAATTTCTAAACCCACAGCTGGGGGATGCACTTGATGTTCGACCAGATCCTCGATGCACAGCAACGCCTGAATGGTGTTGCCAATGTCACGCCCGTCATGCAGTCGCGCATGCTCAACTCCGAACTGAATGCCGAGATCTTCTTCAAATGCGAGAATTTCCAGCGCATCGGCGCTTTCAAGTTCCGCGGTGCCTACAACGCCATTTCACAACTCTCAGATGAGGAAAAAGCCCGGGGTGTGATCACCTACTCTTCCGGGAACCATGCCCAGGCCGTGGCCCTGGTGGGAAAATTGCTGAACCTGAAGACCACCATCGTCATGCCCAAAGACGCCAGCCAGAGTAAGCTGGCAGCCACAAAGGGTTATGGTGCCAATGTGGTGGAGATCGATCCACAGAAGACCACCCGGGAAGCCGAGGCCAGGAAGATCCAGGCCCGGGAAGGGCAGGTCATGATCCCGCCCTTCGATCACGCAAACATCGTTGCCGGCCAGGGCACGGCAGCCCTGGAACTTCTTCAGGAGGTCGGTAACCTGGACAGAATTCTGGTTCCCTGTGGAGGAGGAGGCCTCCTGAGCGGGTCGGCCATAGCAGCTCGTGGTCAGTCACCAGACTGCCGTGTCATCGGGATTGAACCCGAAATAGCCGACGACGCCACTCGATCATTCCAATCGGGAACCTTACAGACGGTAGACAATCCACCGACCATTGCCGATGGCACCCGCACCACATCTCTGGGCAAGGTCACCTTTCCGCTGGTCCTGGAGTATGCAGCGGGTATGTGCACGGTGAGTGAAGAGAGTATCATTGATGCAGTACGGTACCTGTTCAACAGGCTGAAGATCGTGGTGGAACCGTCGGGCGTACTTGGATTGGCTGCCCTGATGAGCGGTGCGGTGAAACCCGCAGGGCGGATCGGCATCATCCTCAGTGGCGGTAACGTGGATCCGGATGTCATGGCCCGGATCCTTGCTTCCTGAATCCGTCAGGGCCTGGTGGATACCACGATCGCACAGGATTTAAAAAACGCTGGAGATACTTGCCACCATCGCTACCTTCCACAATCACGAAGGAAAGTTATGGATCCATGAATTGCCTGTATTACCGGAATAGCAACCCATGTCGATGACGTTGAAGATCCAGTCCCTCAGGATCCTGTTCAGGCTGGCTCTGCCCCTGATACGCCTGTGGGAAAGACGTCTCCTGGCCCGCTGGTCCGGAAAACCCCTGAAGCATCAACCCCTGTTCATCATCGGGGCACCCCGCACCGGATCCACGATCCTATACCAGGTATTGACGAACATCTATGATGTACAGTATGTGGATAATCTGGCCTGCGCGCTTCATCGCAGTCTGCCCTTCGGACTCTGGCTCAGCCGGCTTCTGTTTGGCGAGAGGCCCCACGATAACTTCAGAGCTGTTCGTGGGAACACCATGGACTATGGCCTGCACGCGCCCAGTGAATGCGGCCAGATCTGGTATCACTGGCTGCCCCGAGACCATCACTACATCGATGAGGACGAGATCACCGACGAGATGGTCACAGAGATCCGGGATCTGTTCACGGCCATTATCAACGAGAATGATAGACCGCTGATCATCAACAACAATAATGCTGCACTTCGTCTGAAACTTTTAACCAGGGTCTTTCCTGAAGCCAGGTGGATCGTATGCCGCCGGGATCCACTCTATGTTTCACAGTCCCTGCTGAATGCCAGAGAGGGAGCCTATGGTGATCGCGCGGTGTGGTGGTCCATGCTGCCGAAGAATTATAAGACCATTCAACAGGAAGAACCCGTGATACAGGTGGTTCAGCAGACCTTTTACGTGAACAAGCATATTCACGAAGACGTTCCTGCACTCATCAGCGCTGACAGGTATCTGTGGTTCGATTACGAAAAAACGAACAGCGAGTTCTATCGGGAGGTAGAACACATCGCGAGAACGTTCGGATTGAATAGCCTGCGTGAAGGCGGACTGAGGCCCGATTACGTAGACGGCAATAGGATCTCTCTCAATGAGGCTGAGACAGAGATCCTGCAGGCCGAGATCGACCGATTCGACTGGGTAGACTTCTCCAACGATTTTGAGGAAGATGTATGATCATTCGCGCCAGACCGCGCTATCTGGAAGCAGCAGACCTTGAACTGGAATTCACCCGAGACAGTGCAGATCGTTCTTTATCCAACAGATTGTATTTTAATTATGGCCGTTCCGCACTCGCCTTTGTACTAGGCGTCCTGAAGCAACGGTCCGAAAAACCACTAACTGTTGGTGTACAATCGTTCAACTGTGGCCAGGTGCTGGAGGCTATCATAGAAACTGGCAACCGGGCATTGGTCTTCGATGTCCAGCGTGAGCATTTCTCCATCAACTACATCGACCTTTTCAAGCACATCGATCTCATCGATGTGCTGCTGCTGACGCATTACCAGGGCCTCATGCACCCGGAATATCCCAACATCGCCGATCTCTGTCGTCAGCATCACGTTGTCCTCATCGATGATGCGGCCCAGACGGAATTCAGCAGCTACCAGGGACAGGGAATTGGTACAAGGGCACAGTTCAAACTGGAAAGTTATGCCTTTGATAAACCCTTTACCACCTATGAGGGTGGCGCCCTTGTGCTGAACGAATCGGTCCCAGAGGATATGCGCGAAGAGCTTCTGAAAGCATATGGGGAGTTGGAGATCGAATCGGAAAAGAAAGCTGAGACGGACATCCGGGCGCTTGGGGTGCTCTTCAAGTTGACCTCAGCGGATCGCTATAGAGCATCCATTCCCTACGCGCTGCTGCATCGTTTCCTGAGCCTTGGTTTCTCGGCCCAACGAGTAGGAAAGATCTTCGAACGGATGGATCGTCGGATGAACAAAGCCGTCATCTCCATGATTGGTGCCATCCTGGGATCGAGTGCCCGGACTTTCCCACGTATCGCAGTATTACACCCCGGCAAGGTAGCTCTGTTGGAATATCAGTTCAGCAAGCCCCGTCTACCCCTTCCGGATTACTGGGAACCCGTCCTGAAGGATCTGCAACTCACGAAGCCTGATTTCCGGGGTATGGATATCCACTGGAATCGCCTCAGTATCCTGGATCATGAGGATGACCGGCTGAAGAAATGGTGTGTGGAGAATGGCATCGAAGCCGGGAACTTCAACTGGCCGGTCCCGCTGCATGTCAGTTTCATGGATCATCCTGCCTGTCGATTCCTGGATGATTACTCAGAATCCGAATTCTGCAGCAGGCACGTGGTGAACCTGCCCATCTGGATGGAAACGCTTTAGACCCTGGCTGTTTTTGGTCCCAGGTTTGACCAGCGAAACACTTCTGAGTATTCACGACAATTGAATATGCGGATCCAGGATCTACTCAGACTTTGTATATAGTAGAGGTGTTGCAAGTCCACATTGGAAGCCCTCCTTCCCGTATTTATCTTTAATTTATTCAAAGCGTCATTTCCCAATCCTGAGTGTCCCGCTATTGCTGACAGCATTTGATATGGTGAATCACTGAACTGAAGGAGGGTTGATCATGCCCACCATCCTGGCCATCGACGATGAGCAAGAGTTCCTGGACCTGGTACATGCGATGATGGAATCCCTCAAGCCTGATTACAAGGTCCTCACGGCTGGATCGGGGAAGGAAGGTATCGAGCTGGCCAAGTCAGCTGTACCCGATACCATCCTGCTGGATATAGCCATGCCAGAATTGGACGGATACGAGGTGTGTCGCCGCTTAAAAGCCGATCCTACCCTGCAGCATATACCCGTGATCTTTTTTTCCGGCATGCCGCTCACCTCGGAAGTACGGATCAAAGGATTTGAAGTTGGTGTGGATGCCTATCTCGGCAAGCCCTTTAACAGCAGCGAGCTGGTTGTCCAGGTGGATTCAATGTTGAGACTGAAAGAAGCCGAGGATGAGCTACGCAAGGAGAAGGAATTATTGGAGATCCGCGTCCAGGAACGTACTCGGGCACTGATGGATTCAGAAGCCGAACGTAGATCCCTGGTTGCGAACATTCCAGGAATGGTATATCGCGCATTCCCTGACTGGTCTGCAGAGATCATATCCGGTTCCCAGGCCATCTGTGGATATGACGCAGAAGAGATAAACAAAATGGAACGCCATTGGCTTTCATTGATCCTGGAAGAGGATCAGGACGAGATCCTTGCTGAGGGCAGGAGTATGAGCGAACGATCGATGGAAATCGTTCAGCAGTACAGGATAAAGCATAAGAACGGCCAGACAAGATGGGTTGAAGATCATAAGATATCTCACTTTGATTCGGACGGTGAATTTCTTGATATCGATGGTGTGGTTTACGACATCACAGCACGCAAACTTGCAGAGGAGGAAATAATCCGTTCACATGCTCTCATCGAACAGGAACGGAACATGTTCGTGGGTGGGCCGGTTGTGGTTTTCAAATGGCGACCTAAAGCAGATGAACCGATCGTCTATGTTTCCAGGAATGTCACCTCGGTATTGGGTTATGAGGTGGATGAGCTGCTCTCGGGAGAGATTCTATACAAAGATATCATTCACAGCGATGACTGGGCTCATGTGTCAGATGAGGTGAAAGAATTCACAGAAAAGGGTATAGATAATTTCATGCACGAGGCCTACCGCCTGATGAAGAAGGACGGTGATATCCTGTGGGTAACGGATTACACCACGGTCATACGAGACGCAGATGGGGAAGTCATTAATTACCTGGGATATGTCCTCGATATCACCAGCAGAAAACGGGCTGAGCAACAACTTCAGGAAACCGCAACGAAGATCAGGGCCATCAACGAAGCTAGTCATACACTGGCAAGAGACCTGAATCTGGACTCAGTGGTTGGTCATTGCGCCAACATCGCCAGGGATATGTTTGAAACGGACCATGCCACCATTTTCCTCGTCAACAAGCAGAAGCAGATCCTGGAACCCTTGATCTCCATAGGTGAATATGCCGAGGAGATGATGCGGGTACGTCTGAAGGTTGGTGAGGGATTTTCCGGTAAGATCGCTGAATCGGGTAAATCGAAGATCGCGAATCGGATCGATCTTCAGGGCGGCGGCGTCCAGGTCCCGGGTACACCTGAGGAGCCGGAATCTCTGCTGGGAGTTCCTCTGCTTATTCAGAACGAGGTTATCGGCACCATGATCCTGAGCAAACTGGGTGAGGAAGAGTTTGTGGAGGAGGACCTGAGATTTGTTGAAAATCTTGCGGATATCAGTGCTGTCAGCATCGAGAACGCCAGACTTTTTGAGGACGCTGTCCGAGCAGAAAAGGTGAAAACACTCTTTCTGGCGAATATGTCCCATGAAATTCGTACACCTCTCAATTCCATCCTCGGATTCACGGATCTTATGCAACAGACCTTGGCGGAGAAGCTTGGCGAGGTTGAGGAGGAATACTTCAAGATCATCCGCCAGAGCAGCAACCGACTGATGCACACGGTCCACGAGATCCTGGACATCTCTCAGATCGAAGCCGGGACAGTGGAACTTCAGCCATCCATTTACGATTTAAATATCCTTGTCAATGCTCTCATACCGCTTTATGAGAAGAATGCAGCGGATAAGGATATTGAGCTCAGATTTAACCCACTACAGGAAGAAGTATTGGTAAGGATCGATGAACAGAGTTTGGTGACAGCCCTGGGCAACCTCATCGATAATGCCGTCAAGTATACTGAAGTAGGTCGCGTTGAGATCAGCGTAAAGCAGCAGGATGCAAAGTGCTATCTGAGCATAGCAGATACCGGTATCGGCATGACGGCAGAATATCTTGACAACATCTATGAGATCTTTTCTCAGGAAAGCGAAGGATATACCAAGAAGTATCAAGGCGTTGGTCTGGGGCTGGCCATCTGCAAGCGATGTCTGGATATGAACAAGGTGGAAGTGGAAGTGCAGAGCACACCCGGGAAAGGGACTACATTCACGCTTAGTTTCGACAAAGTGTCAGGCGATGGTTTATCATATGATTCCGATTCAGAACCCCAACCGGAAGAATCCGTGGAAGCCAGAAGCATCACGGGCCGGTCCATGGTGCTGATTGTGGAGGATGACAACAATTCTCAACGGCTTATACAATTCTATGTGGAAGCCGATTATGACACCTGCTGCGCCGCATCCGTAGATGAAGCCAGGCGGGAACTGGATCGGAACCAGGTTGACATCATTCTACTGGACCTGTCTTTGGCAGGTGGTGAAGATGGTCTCACCCTAGCTCGTGAGCTTCGCGATTCAGAGAAGTGGAAGAACCTGCCGATCATTGCGGTGACTGCTCATGCGTTTACCAGTGACCGTGACAATGTTCTGGCATCGGGCTGCAATGAATATCTGAGTAAACCGGTGAAACAGGACATTCTCCTGGAGATGATGAAGCGATTTCTGGATCCGGATCCAAGCAGTACGTAGCACTGATGTACAACGCTGGGATCTGGTACCCAACCAGGCGTGAAACTGATGAAGGCTCAAACTGAGGAAGAGTACAGACCACCATACCTGATGATCCAGGAGAGGGGAGAGATCCGCGCACGGGGTGAAGAACTCTGGAACAGAATGGATCATTGCCAGCTCTGTCCACGAGAATGCGGAGCGGATCGCCTGGCGGGTGAGCGTGGTGATTGTGGTGCGGATTCATCTCTGGAGGTCTCCTCATACCATCCTCATCACGGGGAGGAACGTCCCCTGTCCGGGTCCCGGGGTTCTGGAACCATCTTTCTATCGAACTGCAGCCTGCGCTGCGTATTCTGTATCAACGCTGAAATAAGTCAGGGGGGCGTAGGATCGGTTGTTGATATCCGGGATCTGGCGCAAATGATGCTGGCCCTTCAATCCATGGGTTGTCATAACATCAATTTTGTCAGTCCCAGCCACTATCTGCCCCACATCCTGCTGGGCATTCATGAGGCCGCTGCGAGGGGTTTGATCCTGCCTCTGATATACAATTGCAGCAGCTGGGAGCGGCTCGAGGTGCTGTACTCCCTGGATGGGATCGTGGACATCTATCTGGCGGATCTCAAGTACAGCGACCCTGAAATGGCCTCTGTCTATTCACCTGGTGCAGCGAGCTATGCGGAGGTGGCGCTGAGTGCCATCCTGGCCATGCAGCAGCAGACAGGAACCGCCTGCATCAACGACGAAGGTCTCGCTACAAGGGGACTGATGATCAGACATCTGGTCATGCCCAACCAGGTGAGTGGTAGTTTCGCATTTATTGACTGGGTAGTTGAGCACCTTCCCAGTGACACCTATGTGAACCTGATGTCACAATATCGGCCCATGTATAAAGCCTATGAGTTTCCAGAAATTGCTCGTCCCTTAAAGCGCAGGGAATACGAGGAGGTCATTCAATATGCCCTGGAATCGGGACTGACCAATCTGGATATCCAGGGTTACCTCTGATCCATTCCTCCTCTGCTAATCCATATTGACTGCCTTAAGACTAAGACCCGGATGCAGCTCAAGGCCATCAATAATAGGAATCATTACTGATAATTTCTTTGAATCGTGATCAGACCAATTATATTCTGCTCACAATCATTGGATTATGCAGAGATACAGTCGACAGAGAGAGGCCATTCGTAAAGCTGTTCTAGCTTCCAGACAGCATCCCACCGCAGAGGACCTGTATGCGGAGGTTAAAAGGGATATCCCCAATATCAGTCTGGGTACGGTCTATCGGAATCTGAAACAACTCACTGATCAGGAACTTATTACGGTCTACCAGGATGGGAACATCCTGCGCTATGACGGAAATCAGGATCCACATCACCACTTTCACTGCTCCAGCTGCGGGTTGGTTGAGGATGTGTATGTGGCCGAACTGGATCTTTCAGGAGTCACCGAATCCTTACCGAATGTGCAGTGCGACACCATTCGGATCGATATCGAGGGAACCTGCCAGAACTGTTTACAAGTTGAATAAACGAGCCCAACCAAGCGGGGGGCGATGAAAGGAGTCATAATGAGTCTAAAGGGAACAAAGACACATGAGAATCTGAAAGCTGCATTTGCAGGCGAGAGCCAGGCTAACCGGCGTTATCTGTATTTCGCCCGTCAGGCCGATATCGAAGGTTATCCGGAAGCCGCCGGTGTTTTCAAGAACACCGCTGATGGTGAGACCGGGCACGCCTTCGGTCATCTGGAATTCATGGAAGAAGCCGGTGATCCTGCTACTGACATGGCCATCGGTGAGACCAGCCTGAACCTTGCTGCTGCCGTTGCAGGTGAGACCTACGAGTATACTGAGATGTACCCGGGTTTTGCCAAGACCGCACGCGAAGAAGGTTTTGAAGAGATTGCAGAATGGTTCGAAACCCTGGCACGCGCCGAAAAATCTCATGCCGGGAAATTCCAGGACACCCTGGATAACCTGGGTTAAGCGATCCTTTATCTGAGCTGTCCTGTGATCTGACGATCATGGGACAGCCAGTTCTCCATCAACACCCTGGGGGTTCACGCCATGATCAATCACTCCGATACCACCAACGCAATCTATGACATCACCGATCCCGGATATTGGGATAAAGAATCATTCAATACCGAACTGGAACGGGTGTTTGATGTCTGTATTGGATGCAGGCTGTGCTTCAAGCTCTGTCCATCATTCCCTTCACTGTTCGATGCAGTTGACGCCATCGGTGATGAGAAACGCAGGAAAGCTGTGGTCGAGGGCCGGGTGGCTGAGGAGGATTCCGAGCGCGAATATCTGGATCTGCCCGAAGGTGAACACGGGGTGGAAGCCAGTGTGGAGGTGGAATTCCGGGGTGAGGTGCATGAACTCAGCGATACCCAGCGCTGGGAGGTGGTGGATCTCTGTTACCAGTGTAAACTCTGTGATCCTGTCTGTCCATACACTCCGGACAAGGAACATGAATTCATGCTGGATTTCCCCAAATTGATGACCCGGGCCCAGGCCATTCGTACTGAAGAACGCGGGATCAAGATGAACGATAAATTCCTGTCGAATACGGATTTTTCAGGAAAGATCGGCACTCTCACCGCACCCCTTACGAACTTTGTCAATCACAACAAATTTGCCCGGACCATGATGGAACTTGGCGTGGGTATCCATCGTGACCGAACGTTGCCGGATTTTCATTTCGAGACCCTGGAACGCTGGTTTAAAAAGCATCGCAAGGATGTTCCAGCTCCTGATACCGCCACGGAAAAGGTAGCGATCTTTGGCACCTGTTTCGTGGGGAATAATGATCCGCATGTAGGCCAGGCAGCCATCGAGATCCTGGAACACAACAATGTTGAAGTGGTCTATCCCGAACAGCAATGTTGTGGAGCCCCATACCTGTCACCCGGGGATTTCAAGGGTTTCCGAAAACAGGCTGAACCCAACATTCGGGAACTGGTTAAATGGGTTGAGGATGGTTATAAGATCGTCGTCACGGGTCCTCCCACCTGCAGCCTTACCATCAAGAAGGAATATCCCTATATCTTTGGTAAGGATCCTGAGCTGGCGCCTCTGGTCCAGAAACTCAGCGAGAACACCTTCGATATCTCTGAATACCTCATGTACCTGCACAAGCAGGAGAAGCTGAAGACCGAATTCATCCATGAGATCGGTTCAGTGAATTATCACGTGAGCTGCCACCTGAAAGCTCAGAGCATGGGCTTCAAAAGCCGTGATCTGCTAAGGCTCGTACCCAACACCAGGATCCGCCTCATCAATCGTTGCAGCGGAATGGACGGTGGATGGGGGATGAAGAAGGAATTCTTCGAGGAATCACTGAAGGTGGCTAAGAAATGTGTGGATGATCTGGATAAGCAGGATGCGGACTTCACCTGCTCCGACTGCACCCTCGCAGGGCTGCAGATCTATCAGGCCAGTGGCAACCGCATCAAGTCTGAACATCCAATTGAGACCCTGCATCGAGCATACGGTCTGGCAGCAAATCCTGAATAACAAATGGAACTGATAATATTATGAAACCGCTGGTACTGGACGATCTACTCAACATCTATGAATATGAGAAGCAGCGGGATGAGATCCGCCGGGAAATCATTGCTTACAAACGTCCCCGGCGTTTCCAGCTTGGTCCAGATATCGTGGTGACCTTCGAGAATCGCAAAACCATGCTCTTTCAGGTCCACGAGATGATGAGAGCAGAGCGCATGGTAAAGGACGGACAGATCCAGGAGGAATTGGATATCTACAATACACTGCTGCCGGATATATCGGAACTCAGTGCAACCCTTTTCATCGAGATCACCCAGGATGAGAAGATCAGGGAAATGCTGCACAAGTTCCTGGGCCTCACCAGTGAGAAGAGTCTTTTTCTAAAGGTGGGAGATCAACGGATCGATGCTGAATTCGAAGCCGGCAGGGAAGAGGCTGACAAGATCTCATCGGTCCACTACATCCGTTTTCCCATGAGTGCGGAGCAGAAGGCTGCTTTCTGTGATGAATCTCTGGGTGCACAACTGAAGATCGATTACAAGGATTACATACACGCCGAAAACATCCCCGCTGAATCCAGAACTTCTCTAATCAGTGACTTGAAATAGGCCCGAATGAGTGGATCAGCCCTGATCCGGGTTGGAGAATTCAGTTGACAATTGCTTGTTATTGGCACATGTTGGCGCCTTGTAAAAATTTACATTAGGGATGATATGAACAAGGGGCAGAACGCTTTAAATCGATTTATCGAGGAACTGCGCAACCGCAGGGTGTTCCGTGTTGCAGCGGTATACGCAGGCGTTGCATTCGCAGGTCTGGAAGCAGGTGATATCATCGTTCCCATGGTAGGACTGCCGGACTGGACCATGAGGATCTTCCTGCTGGCGATCCTGGCTGGATTTCCGGTGGCCATTGCCCTGGCCTGGATCTACCAGGTCACACCGGAGGGGATCCGACGTTCTCCAGCCGAAGGCGAAAAGCAAAACAGCGAGCACAAACCTCTCACCAGCAATCTCGTGATCGTATTGCTGCTGGTGATCATTTCGGGTCTGGTGATCTATCCGCGTATCACGGGTACGGAGTTTTTAAGCGGACTGGGAGGGGACAGCGGCCTGGATGCCAACTCCATCGCCGTGCTGCCTTTCACACCATTCGGGGATGATCGCGAGGATGAGATCTTTGCCGATGGCGTGCATGACGATATCCTCACCCAGCTGTCCAAGATCGCCGGTTTGAAGGTTATTTCGCGTACCTCGGTGATGCAGTACAAGCGCACGACCAAGCCCATTCCGGAAATCGCCGCTGAACTTGGGGTGGTAAACATCCTTGAGGGCAGTGTGCGTCGTGCCGGCGACCAGGTACGCATCGTAGCCCAGCTCATCAACGCCAACACTGATGAGCATCTCTGGGCAGACAGCTATGACCGTGAAATGGCCGATATCTTTACGGTACAGAGCGAGGTCGCCAAACAGATCGCTTCTGCTTTGAAGGTCACTCTGACCAGCGATGAGATCAATTATATCGATGAAAGGCCAACAGGGAACCTGGAGGCCTATGGATATTATCTGAGGGGTCGACAATACTTTGATGAATACACCGGTATCCTCACTGAGGAATATCTCCTGGATGACGCCCTGGAACTGTATGAAAAGGCAGTGGCCATGGATCCCAACTTCATCCTGGCCTATGCCAATCTGGTTGAGATCCGCAGCCTGATGTTGAACTTCGGTTTTGGTATCGCTGAAGAGCACCGCACAGCCGCCCGCAGAGCGTTGGACAGGCTGAAGGGTCTTGCTCCCGACCACCCCCAGACGGACAAGGCCAGGGGCTTGTACGCCTATTACGTCGAGTACGCCTATGATGATGCGCTGGAGGCCTTTAATAAAGCGCTTTCCCGGACACCCAACGATGATGAGGTCATGCTCTACTGTGCAGCCGTGAAGCGTCGCCAGGGATTGTGGCAGGAAAGCAGGACGCTGTTCAGCCAGGCCAGCCAGCTGAATCCGCGCTCAACCAACCTGCTCTACAATGCCTCCATGACCAGCATCTATCTCCGTGAATGGGCTGAAGCCGCAGCCTATCTGGAGAGCATTGTCGCCCTGGAACCTGATGCGGGATTCTGGCGCGGAGAACTGGCCTTCATCAATCTTGATTTGACGGGTGACCTGGAAAGTGTGGCAGCAGACCTGGAGAGGGTAGCGGGAGAGTTTCCGGCTGCTGATCTGATGGAGCACCAATGGTACCTGGCTGTCTTTCTCCGGGACTTCGAGAAGGCTGATTCGCTTCTCAGCCATGATCGACCATCCAGTTTCTATCCCACCTACCTGTACCATGCCCTGACAAAAGAGTATCTCGGTCAACATGAAACGGCTAGGCTCTACTATGATTCCTTGCTGACGGCGGCGAATGAGAATCTATCCGATTCCCCGGATGAGATCAGTACCTATTACAACAAGGGGCAGGCCTTGATCGGTCTCGGCCGTGTTGAGGAAGGTCTTGATGCAGTGAGGATGGCCGTGGATCTCGTACCTATTGAAAAGGACGCCATGAATGGAGTACAAGCGCTTCAGAACCTCATGGAAAGCTATGCCCGGGCTGAGATGCCCGATGAAACCCTGGATCTCATGGAACAGTTGCTGTCCACTCCCAGCTATCTGTCCGTTGCCTTCCTCAGGTATGATCCAGTGTATGATTTCCTCAGGGATGAACCGCGTTTCAAGGCCATTCTGAAAGCCGATACAAAAGTCAGCAGCTGACTCCAATCCACAGTTGGAATGAATCCATGAGCCTCTTCGAATACATTATGGTACTCACATCCATTCTCATCAGTTTGGGGATCGCAGAATTGCTATACGGCGTTGTTCGCGTTTTGCGTTCAGAGTTCCAGGAAAGGTTATTCCTGCCCCAGGCCGCCTGGGCCCTGTTCCTGTTCCTGCACCTCATCGTCATCTGGTGGTCCCGCTGGGACCTGCATGAGAATTTCGAATGGAATTTCATCCAGTTGCTGCTCTCTCTGGCAGCACCAATCCTGCTGTTTATCCTGTGTGGCTTGATTTTTCCATTGAAAGAAGTAGCGCGTGATCATTATTACCGCTTGAGGAAGCCATTCTTCTCCATCCTGTTCCTCATCGCGATCATCGATCTGCTGCATGAGATCCTTATCGAAGGAAGTCCAATTCTCAGTCTGGCGACACCCACTGTTCTGGTGATGGCCGTTGCCATTATCGCAGCCCGCTTCTCACAAAAGGACCTGGTCCATGGCATTGCGGCGCTGGTTTGCGTGGCTACTGTGCTGTTCTTCATATCGATGACAGTATTCGAACTGAATTGATCTGCTCCGATAGCACCTGTTCAAAGTGAATGTGATCAAGATCCCTGTAACAGAATATTGACTTCCATCATCACGATTATTCATTATTATCGGCCTGTTATCGGCATGAACTTCAAAACCAGAAACATACATGAGGAGAGCACGATGAAGCTCCGCGTATCTTTCCTGTTAACCTTTGTCCTGATCCTGGCCTTCGGCTTCACATCAGCCGTTTATGCCGTTGGTGTGGCTGATGAGATGGAATATGATTCAGAAGGTCGCCCCCTCTGGCTTGAGAACCAGATCTATGTGAAATTCAAACAGGCTGTCCGTTCGAACCCTGATGAGATGATCATCACGGAAACGGGCATTCCTTCAGTTGATGACAAGTTATTTCAATTGGGAGTTGAGGAGCTTCAGCGCAGCTTTCGCCAGAAACCCATTCCGGTTGATAAGAATTACCCGGATCTGACCAAGATCTATACCCTGAACCTGCCTGTTGGTACGAGCATTGAGGGTGCAATACAATTCTTGAACTCGGATCCCAACGTGCAATATGCGGAACGGGTACCCGCCAACCACCCCGACGAGACCCCAAATGATCCAGAATACGCCAACCAGTATGCCCTCCAGCTTGTCAGGGCATCCAACGCCTGGAACGTTCATAAGGGTGAGGACGGCGATTCTGTCGTCGTCGTCGGGATTTGTGATTCAGGTGTTGATTGGCAGCATCCCGACCTTCAGCCCAATATGTATCACCGCCTGGGCGAGGATGCCGATGGTGATGGGGTAGTCCTCGAACTCATTGACGGTAATTGGGTGTTTGATCCCGATGATGTCAATGGAGTCGATGATGACAACAATGGATATGTAGACGATTTCATCGGTTGGGATTTTGCCTCAGATGGGCCGGATGAATATGACAATGATCCTGATGACTCGGCAAATAGATATCACGGAACGCATGTTGCCGGAATTGCAGCTGCAGTCACCGACAATGAAATTGGTGTAGCCTCCGTAAGCTGGAATGTGAAGATCCTGGGGACCTCACATTCCAGTGTGAGCAGTGGGGGCATCAGCCAGGCTTACTCCGGTCTTGTGTATCTGGCTGAGAACGGTGCAGACGTGATCAACGCCAGTTGGGGAAGTAGTGGGTACTCACAGTCGAATGCGGCAGTCATTGAATACATTACCGCTCTTGGTGCCATCTTTGTTACTTCCGCGGGGAACACAGGTAGAAATGAAGAGAGGACACCCTCTTCCTATCCTGGCGCCATCAGCGTCACATCAGTCGGACAAAATGATTTTGCAGTTGCCTCAACAACGCATGGGATCAGTCATGACCTCGCTGCCCCGGGTGACAACATCCTGAGCACCTGGCCGGGGGGAGGATACAACGCCATCGGGGGAACTTCCATGGCTTCTCCCATGGTAGCTGGTGTGTTCGCCCTGTTGAAATCCATGCATCCAGACTGGTCCCACGACGATCTGGTGAAGCAGGTCCTCTGGACAACCGATGACATCGACGAGATCAATCCACATGTAGCGGGCCTTATGGGCACCGGGCGTGTGAATGCCCACCGATCACTTATCGAATCAGATGTTTATCCAGAATATTTCGAGATAGAGAGCGCAGAACTCATTTCATCCGATGCCAGCCTGCTGGAGGGTTTTCTCGAACCTGGGGATGAGGTAGAGCTTAGTCTGGTACTCCGCAACTGGACCCATGTTCTGGGAGATTCAGCGGCGACCTTCACCCTTTCATCTTCTGATCCAGACATAGTCTTTACCAACTCGACTTTCCAGGATACGATCCTTCCAGATAATTTCTTCACCGTTGAGGGACCATTCACCTTCTCTGTGGATGCCGATGCGAATACAGAAGTTGCAGAATTGTGGCTGGTCATTGAATCGGATCGGGGAGGGTTCGCACCCAGCGACACTATTCGCTACCCCGTGATCGTGAATACCACACAGCTTTCCCTGGATTTCCTGGATCTGTATCTAAACTACGGGGATGTTCATTCGGAACTGGTGACCATCACCAACACTGCCTCGGGGGAGGTTTCCTTCACTGCGGGAGCATTCAATCTAAATCCGGAATCGATCCTGTTCCATCTCGATACCTACAATGCATATGATGGTCTTTCATGGTGGTGCGGAGATCCATCTATCAACGGTTATCCAAATGGAACACTTCAATTTATGGATCTGCCGCCGCTGGACCTCAGTGGTTCCTCCAACCCCATGTTGACATTCATGGTGGACTGGGACATCGAAGAGGCGAATGGGGAACCACCCTTTGACGGCTGGGATGGTGCCAACGTCTGGGTGTCTACTGACGGTGGAGACAATTTTGAGATCATGCTGCCAGTCACACCAGCCTATACTGCCGATGCACTGTACTCCTTCGGTATCGTTTGGGGTCTTGGCTCGGTTCCCGGCTGGACTGGTCAGAACGCCGACTACCTCGCCGCAGAATTCGATCTGAGCGCTTACGCTTCTGAGGAAGTCGTCGTTCGTTTCGCCTTCGCTTCTGATCCCGCTGTAACTGGTGGTGGATTGTGGGTGGACAACATCGTCGTAGCGGATGATAATGGGTCGCTATTTGAGAATAATGGATTCGCTGGTGGCGGTCTTGTACTCGAAGGCTACCCCACGAATCTGGTTCCATCAGAGTGGGTTGAATTCCCCAATGGAGAAGGAACCGTAACAGGCAACAGTACCTACGATCTGCAGATGGATGTGAACACGCGCAGTCTTGCACCAGGCGCTTACAATAGCACTGCCGTTCTCCTGCTTGAAGAGGAACACATTATCGGAGACATCCCCATCTCTCTCACCCTCACGGCACCGGCCCACGATGTCGGTATTGATGGCTATAGCATCAGTGACGGTGTACTCACCCTGCTGAAAGAACGCTTCATCACTGCTGATCTCAGCAATCGTGGACTCAATGATGAGAATGAGTTCCTGGTTGTCTGTAATATCATGGATGAGGATGAGACGCCGCTGTATACAGATACTGTGACGGTAGACGGCATTGCACAGTATGAGACTTTGGCCGTGACCTTTGCCGGTTTCACACCGATGGACAGCGGGCTTCTGGATGTTGAGATCCAGCTCCATGGTCTTGAGGAAGACTATAACGACTTCAATAATGTCTACACCGAAGCCACAGAGGTTCTGAATCTGGTAGATACCTTTAGCGACGATACCGGAATATGGACCATGGATGGCTGGGGACTGACAAGCGGTGTGGTGGGTCACACTGATATATTCTCAGCCCATGTCAACGCCGGTACCATCCCCTATGGTCCGGACATGAATTCGACAATGAGCTGGGCAGATCCCATCGACGTCAGTGAACTGGAAGATCTCGTAGTGACCTACTGGACCATATTCCTCACGGAAGATTACGTGGATGTCTGTTATTTCGAGGCCAGCACAGATGGTCTGAACTGGGTATCGTTCAATGAGCACAGCGGTTCCGGACTGCAGTGGGTGCAGTGGGAGATCCAGCTTGGCGATTTCATCGCCGATGCTGAGGATCTGTGGTTCCGTTTTAGATTCGAATCAAATGAAAGCGTTCATATGAATGGCGTGTTCATCGATGACGTAGAGCTCTGGACACAGGATTATACCGGAATTACCGGGGAGCATGTTCTACCCGAAGAATTCCGGGTTCACCAGAACTATCCGAATCCCTTCAATCCAGTCACCCGCATACAGTATGAGCTTCCCTCAGCCACTGAGGTTCAGGTGCAGATCTTCGACATCCGCGGTCGTCTGATCACCACATTGGCCGATACCTGGCAGGATGCTGGCTACTATGAACTGGAATGGCAGGGGTTGAACCAGTTCGGTCAGTCTGTCAGTACCGGTGTTTACCTTGCACGGGTAAATGCAGGTCCAGATTCTGAAGTGATCAAGATGGTCTACTTGAAGTAATCAGTAAAAAGTAAGATGTCAGAGTAAAGCCCTCGGAATTTCCGGGGGCTTTCTTTTTATCGGAATGATCTTCTGATGACTATTCTGTAAGCTGCAGAGACTGGGGTTGCTCGTTTGAGAATGGCACTACGGGGAATCGCGCTGCCATCCAGGCCTGAATACCACCATTCACATTGCGTACACGGAAGCCCTGAGCCTGCAGGAAGGCCGTGGCATAAGTGGAACGTACACCTGAGCGGCAGTAGACGGCCAGGGGTTTATCCGTTGGTAATTCATCCAGGTTCAGGGAGAGTCGCAAGTGAGCACTATGACTGGCATCGGGTAGGTACCCGATTTCCTGCAGCTCAGAGATCCGTCGGACATCTACGGGGTGGATGGCCTGGACATCGATGAGTTCGGCCAGTTCCTCCACATTCACGTCGCTCACCGCCTGTATATGACCATTCTCCCGGGCAAAGTGCAACAGATCCTCTGGTGTCAGCACACCCGCGATATTGTCCAGGCCCACCCGAATGAGATCCCGCACCGCCTCCTCTAAGCGTTCGGGTCTCACAATGAGATAAATATTGCGCTCTGGATCGATGTAGGCACCAGCCAATGTGTTGAACTGGGCATCCAGGGGAGCGAAGATCGAACCCGGGAGATGTCCGGCCTTGAAATCATACCAGCTCCGGGTGTCCAGGAAGACGTTCTCTTCCTTTTTCAGCAGGGCTTCAATATCATGCAAGGATATGTGCGCTGGCTCCGGTAATCCATCCAACACCGGCGGTCCCTGTCGATTCCATTGGCGCATGCGTCCGAAATAGGCGGGAGGTTCCGGTTGTGCATCCAGGATATGATCGACAAAATGTGCTTCATCGACTGCCGCGCGGATGGCGATGTTCTGACTCAACTCCTTCTCCACGGTGGAAGAGGGAAATGGACTCATGGATTTGCCACAGGCCGATCCGGCTCCATGACCGGGGTAGACTTTGAAATGACCCGGCAATTCCCTGAACCGATCCAGTGACCTGTAAATGGTCCTGGCCGCAGATCTGAAATCCTCCTCACTACCACCGGTGGTGCCCATGAGATCGGGGCGCCCGACATCACCCACAAAAACAAAATCTCCGGAAAGAATGGCAGGCGGTGTACTATCGCTGTCACTCCGGTCAGATGCTACATAGGATACATGTTCGGGACTGTGACCGGGTGTGTGCAGGACCTTGATGGTCACCTCACCAAGCGTGATCGTATCTCCATCATGCATCCATTGGTGATCGTAGTCCCCATTTTCGATCCACTGGTAGCGCCAATCGGGATGATCACTCTGAAAGGCATAGATCCTTATTCCGGGTTGAGAAGCGAATTCTCGAACTCCTGAGACGAAATCGGCGTGAATGTGGGTTTCGGCCACTGCGACGATGTGCTTGCCCAACTGTTCAGCGAACTGGCGATAGGAGTCCACATCCCGCATGGGATCGATGACGATGGCTTCATCTGTATCATCACTGGCTACCAGATATGAGAATTGCGCCAGTTTCGGCTCGTAGATCTGTTTTATGATCAAGGGCTATATTCCTCCCTGATTCCTGTATACGCGGTCATTCATGATAGAACTACTCATATTCTAGTCCAGGCCTGTGCCGGTTCCTAACTGTTATTTCAAGCTGTCGTCCTCCTGACTTGGAAGGGATTGTGTCTCGATTAACTTTTTTGTCTGAACTTGTGATCCACAGTATCATTGAATGGTAAATGGGTAAGCGCATAAACAGATACCAACCCCGTTTCACTGCAGCGACGCTGCTGAGCCTGCTCCTGCTGGTGAGCGTTCTTCAGGCTCAATTCTATTTTGGCCGCAACAAGATCCAGTATGAACAATTCGACTGGCGAGTGCTGTCCACCGAACATTTCAATATCTTCTACTATCCCCAGGAGGAGCAGGTGGCCAGGGCGGCGGCACATTTTGCCGAAGAAGCCTTCGACAAAATGGAGGTCAGATTCAATCATACCATCGGTGAGAGCATCCCGTTGATCATATATAGCAATCATATCCATTTTCAACAGACGAACGTACTACCCTCTCATATTCCGGAGGGAGTGGGTGGGTTTTTCGAGTTCCTCAAACAGCGAGTGGTGATCCCCTATCTCGGAAGTATCGATGATTTTCGCCACGTGATCCAGCATGAGTTGGTACATGTCTTCATGCATAACAAGATCTGGGCTGTATCCCGGGACCTCAGACCGCTGGACGCTCCCGGTTTCCCACTCTGGTTCACCGAGGGACTCGCCGAACTCTGGTCTGACGGCTGGGACAGCCAGGCTGAACTCATCATCCGTGACGCCGTATTACACGATTACCTCTTCCCCCTGAACAGCTTCGAACTCTACAGTTCAGGATTCTTGCTTTACAAGGAAGGACAGGCGTTTCTCAGGTTCTACGAGCAGGAGTATACCGCCGATCGCCTGCGTGCCCTGATGGAAGACTACTGGCAGTATGAAAGTTTTGAAGAAGCCGTCACGGCGGTATCTGGCCGGGACTTCGATGACATCGTTTCAGATTGGCGCCTGGCCTTGAAGAAGGAATATGCCACACCGCTGCAGGATCAGGACATTTTCCCGGTGAATGTTTTCCAGATCACAGAGGAAGGTGCAAACGCCAGTCCTGCGGTATACACAGATTCCCAGGGCAACAGGAGGGTGGCGTATATCAGCACCCGGAACGGGTATTTGGATATCTATCACAAACAGCTTGTCGGAGGGAAGGCTGAACCACTGATCCGTGGCGAACGTGAGGCCAAACGTGAATCACTGCACTTCCTGCGCTCCGGGATCCATGTGAACGATCAGGGACAGCTGGCCTACGTGTCCAAGCTGGGGCCCAGGGATGTCATCCGTCTATACGATATTGCAGAACAGACAGACGTTCTGACCATGCAGCATCCTGATATCGTAAGCATTTCCTCCCCCAAATGGTCCCCGGACGGGGCTGAGGTCGTTTTTAGTGGCCACGATCCGGGAGGTCAGGTGGATCTGTACCGCTGGAATACCCTTAGTGATGAGATCGAACAGCTCACCGATGACATCTTCAGTGATGATGATCCTCATTTCGGACCTTTTGGACGCTACATCGTGTTCAGTTCAGACAGGGGTCAGGAGTCCATCAGCGATGCCCGGGACATCTGCATTCTGGATACGAAGGATCACCAGGTCAGGCTTCTCACACGCGATACGTACGTCAACACGGAGCCCATCTGGCACTGGCGTTCACCAGACATGCTGTATTATCTCTCGGATGCATCCGGTACAGCCAATGCGTGGCAGCTGAAAATGAGCTTTGGCGAAGGTGGTGACATCTCAGCTCTGGGCAGGCGGCAGCTCACCGATTATCACACGGGGCTGGAAAACCTGCAGGTAACCTCGGACGACAGTCTGCTGGTGAGTGTGTTCCAGAAGTACAGCTTCCAGCTGCATCATCTGCCGGTTCAGACGGACAGCGTATTCCAATATGTGAATCTGGCGGGACTCCAATCCCCAGGCCCGGCCTGGACTATACCGGCCCAACCTCTTGAATACAGTAATGAATCGAGACCTTACAAGCTCAAGTACAGCCTGGATTTTGCTCAGACCTCTGTGGCCTATGATCCCATCTTCGGATATCTGGGCGGTGCTCAACTGGGGATCAGCGACGTCATGGGGGATCGCTATTATCATTTTCTCCTGGCGAATACCGCGCAGACCCAGAGCGAATTTTTGAGCCGCTTCAACGTAGCCGTGACCCTTGTGGATCTGGCCAAACGAAGTAACCGCGCTCTGGGTATCTTCCGTTTTGCCAATGACTATTTTGATCCCTACCAAGGATTCTACGAGGAACAGGCACTGGGTACCCGGATGGCCTTGAATTACCCCATCGATGTCTTCCGGCGGATTGAGTTCAGTACCTCATTCTGGCAATCCTACAAGAAATTCTATGGTGATGATCCCGTGCGTTCCTATCTCATCTCTAATTATGTCTCCTACGTGCACGACAATTCCCTGTGGACCTACACCGGTCCCATCGATGGATTTCGCATCAGACTCACCGTGGGACCTACTTTCGATTTTCAGAGAGCCCGGATCCATAACTACACCGCCATGGCAGATTTGCGATCCTATTATCGGATCCTGCCCAACCTGACCTTTGCTCAGCGTACGACGGCCTGGGTGAACGAGGGTATCGATATTCATCGCTTCTACATAGGTGGAAGCTGGGGTCTAAGGGGTTACGGTTTTGGCCAGATCTACGGACAGAAGTACATCCTCCTGAACCAGGAACTGCGCTTCCCGTTTGCCCAGAACGTGTCCATCGGCTTCAAAAGCGCCAACGTAGGTCTGGCACCGATCCGTGGAGCCCTGTTCGTCGATGCCGGGAACGCATGGGACAATGACTACCCGGGATTTATCGGCAGTATGGGTGTGGGACTGCGGGGTGTCCTCATGGGTGCCCTGGTCCTGCGACTCGATATGGGACGAACGACCGACTTCAATACGGTGGACAACGATTGGTTCTTCCAGTTTTTCTTTGGATGGGACTATTAGATGCCGCGTCTGAGGATCAGCCCGCTGCTGTGGGGTATCGCCACAGTGCTCAGTATCATGGCCTGTGCACCGGGTTTGCATGAGCATTTCCAGGTGACCCATCTCAGCGTTGAAGCTGCGAATTGGCGGTCGCCACCCGATTCCGTCTGGCAGCAGAAATTGAGATCACCAGTCAGGCATATGCTGTATCTGGGTGCTGCACAGATGCTCGTCATCAGCGATCATGGCGAGTTCTACAGCCTGGACCTGGGCAATGGTGAGCGCAGCAGCCGGATCTGGCAGCCTGTTCGTGAACCTACTGATCCGGTTCTCCTGGATCGTGAAAATGGGATCCTGTACTTCTCCTCGTTGACAGACCGGAAGACCTTCGCCATGGATCTGCAGGCGGATGAGATCCTCTGGGTACAAAAGCTCGATGAACTCCAGGGAAAGATGATCCTGACCAAGGATGGACTCCATGTGGTCCAGGGGAAACGGACGATCCTTTCGCTTGATCCGGAAAGTGGAGAACAGACCAGGCAGATCACTCTGCGGGAAAGCGTGGCCAGTGGTCTGCATGTTCTCGGAAACGAGGTCTTTCTCATTACTGAAAACGGGATGCTGCAGATTTATTCCACTTCCCTCCAACCCCTTTTCAATCTGGATATCGGAACGACTCCCCGCCCTGCCGTCCAAACCACCGACACAGGTCTGCTGGTGGTAGATGCAGCCGGACACCTGCGATTGTTCGATTCACGGACCAGGTCGATGACGCTGAAAATGGATATGGTTGCAGAATTCTTCACACCTCCGTTGATCAGGGATTCACTCCTGATCACGGCCCAGGCTCATGGAGCGGTCAGATGCATTCAATTACCTGAGGCGGAAGAACTCTGGGATTACCGGATGGAAGGTCTGGTGAATCAACCCCTGACCATTCGGGACGACGTTGTCCTGGTTCCCAATTCAAGAGGTTTCATCATCGGGCTCGATCTTGACAGCGGCAAAGAGCTATGGCGGCTGCCGCTCCACGGTGTTATAGACAAACTGAGTTATCTCGCCGACGGATTGCTGGTGGTGGATGACAGGCGGAACATGCGATTCTTCAGGATCCCGCAATGAAGCGATTGATAATTTTCATTCTCTTACTGCCAATGATCGCGACCGCCCAGGATCCGTTGCCGGATGGGGACGGACTTTTTCCAGACAGCACCCTGCTCTTCCCGGCGGATACCATGCTGGCTTTGCGGGCTGTGGATCCACAGCTTGAGTGGAATCGTCAACGCCTGCTGGGTATGGGAATGCTGCTGGTGTTTGGTGGCCTGGCCTACACCTTCCACCAAGAAGCGGAAGTCAATTACACTGCCTACCTCCGTTCAGGTGATTTCGAGGAAATGGATCGTCTTTTCCAGGAGAGCGAGCGATATGATCGACTTACCGGATGGTCCTATGTGGGTGTGGAACTGGGCTTCATTCTCACCGTGATGAGTTTCGATACTCCCTGGCGAAGCACCAAGGAGGAGGTTCAGACCGAATGAGCTCACATCATGCATTGACCGTTCTCCTGGTCTTACTCCTGTTGTTCATGATGGGGTGTTCCGATCGTGAGCGTTTGAATCCCTTTGATCCGCAGAATCCGAATACCGGCGGCGCACCTACTCATTTCTCAGCCCACTCGAACCGCGATACCATCTTCTTGAGTTGGAAGGCCATGGATGTGGACGATCTGAGCCATTATTTACTGTACCGTTCGGAGAATGGCGCAGCATTTGAGGATTTCCGCATCATTGATCCAGATGTGAATTCATACAGCGATGTTGAGATCGACTATGATGTCAATTATCGCTATGCCGTCCAGGCTCACACGGAATCTGAGCAAGGCATGCTTTCAGATACGCTGCAGGTAACCCCTGGCGCTTTCAACTTCTGGATCACGGATTACTATGACTTCAGCATCAAACGCATGAGTTACGACGGTTCTCATTTTCTGGGACATCTTGATATTCCTACCCCGATAGCCATTGAGGCCGGTCTTGGTAACCAGGCTTTCTATGTCGCCGACTACTGGAGTTCCGCCATCCATGAGGTGAACAGGCAGATGCAGATCGTTCGAACATTCGAACTGCCTGATCAACCAGTGGATATCAGTCTGGACCTGTCCACCAGTACACTGTATGTGCTGACCCTGGGGATGAACCAGATCCTGCAACTGCGTCTGGTAGATGGTGCCATCACATCAATCGATCTTGATATCAATATCTCCTTTCAGGGTAATCTTGCATTTGATGTCCTGCGTCGGGACGTGTGGGTCATGGATGCCTTCCTTGATACTGTCGTCCAGGTGGATCTCAGTGACAATCAACCTGTCTTGCGTTATGTCGGCAGCCTGCCACTGGCAGAAAATATCTACGCAGACCCTATCACCGGGGGAGTTTGGTTGCCCAGTCATGATGGCGTTATCCGGCTAACTCCGAATGCTCAGGCAGATACCTTGCTGACGGGTTATTCCATCGCTGATCTCAGCCTGAACAGCTACACAGGTGATTGTTACTATGTGGGATATCGGCATTCAGATCTTGTCTGGGAGACAGGGCGTATCGAACGGGGCAGCCTGGAGGTGCACCAGATCCTGGGAGAGGAATATAATTATCTTAATCATATACAGGTCATACCCGGGCTTGATCCTCAGGGATTCCTGGTGATGCAGCTGGGAACCTGGAGGATCATGCGTTTTGACGGACAGGGTTCACTGATCGGTGAACGTGACGGATTTAACGGCCGTTTGGATATCGCCCTGGAGTAAGTAGATTTGATCCAGCAGGTAATATGAATTCCGTAATCATAGGCATAGCGGGCGGTACCGGTTCCGGTAAGACTACCATCGCCAAGAACATCATCAAGGAGTACGGCCCTGGTGAAGTCGTGTTGTTGGAGCTGGATTTCTATTATCGTGATCTGGGCCATCTCTCACTGGAAGAACGTAAGCAGGTGAATTTCGATCACCCCAACTCCATCGAGAGCGAATTACTGAATGAGCAGGTGAAAAAACTGTCCGGCGGGGAATCCATTGAGATGCCGTTATACAATTTTGCCACCCATACACGCATGGAGGAAACCATGCAGGTGGAACCGCACCACGTGATCATCATTGAAGGCATTCTGGCACTTTATTTTGATGAGCTGCGCAAGCAGATGGACCTGAAATTGTTCGTCGATACGCCAGCTGATATCCGGTTCATACGTCGCCTGCGACGGGATGTGAAGGAAAGAGGCCGGTCGCTTGATTCCGTAATTGAGCAGTATCGCTCGACCGTCAGACAGATGCATGAGCAATTCGTTGAACCAGGGAAATACGATGCTGATATCATCATACCCGAGGGGGGCAAGAATGTCGTGGCCATTGACCTGATCACCACCAAGATCAACGCTTTTCTGAATACATGATGGCCCTGCTGCCAGGAGTTCATTCTCTGACCTCCGCCTGAGAAACAGGAAAAAGGAGAGATCCGGTTTTGAACCTCAACGATCACGCGCTTCCACAGATCAGCACCGAGCTGCTCCTTGCGGGGTACACTGAAGCTCGCAAGTTCACCGAGGATCTATGCGAACCTCTTGAAATAGAGGATTACATCATTCAATCCATGCCTGATGTCAGTCCCACACGCTGGCATCTGGCACACACCAGCTGGTTCTTTGAGACATTCATTCTCAAGCCAGAGCAGCCTGATTATCAAACACCTAATGAGCTGTTCAGTTACCTCTTCAATTCATATTACAATGCCATTGGTGACCAGTTCCCGCGACCGAAACGCGGCCTGCTGTCACGCCCTACGGTGAAAGAGGTCATTGCCTATCGACATCATGTTGACGCAGCGATGAAGACCTTTATCAGCGAAATGGAAGAAGACGTCAGGGATCGACTGGCAGCCCTTATCGTCCTGGGAATCAATCATGAACAGCAGCATCAGGAGCTGATGATCACTGACATCAAGCACGTCTTCTCCCAGAATCCGCTGAATCCAGTGCTGGCAGTGAATGCAGCGGTTGCACCTGAGCCTGAGGACTGTGCACTGCAGTGGGTTGAATTCGGCGAACAACTCGCCACCATCGGCTATCCCGGAACGGGATTCCATTTTGACAACGAAGGTCCGCCGCATCAGGTCCTGGTGCGCTCATTCGAAATGGCCTCCAGGCCAACCACCAATGCCGAGTACCTTAACTTTATCGAGGATGGCGGATACCAGCGACCGGAACTATGGCTTTCCGACGGCTGGGCCCAGGTATGTGAACATGAATGGGAAGCTCCACTATACTGGCGACGGGTGCAGGATGAATGGCGGGAATTCTCCACCCGGGGGCTGCAGGCGCTCAACCTACTCGAACCCGTAACACACATCAGCTATTACGAGGCAGATGCCTATGCCACCTGGGCTGATTCCAGGTTGCCCTCAGAGCAGGAATGGGAACTGGCGTCAGAAATGGTCGGCCTCCGCGGTCAATTCTCGGAGGATCAGCTTTTTCATCCGACACCCTGTTCAAATGGAGACCGTGGTCTGCATCAGATGATGGGTTCTGTCTGGGAGTGGACTGCCAGCTCATACAGTCCCTATCCCGGTTTCAGAGCACCAGCAGGAGCTGTGGGAGAGTACAACGGTAAATTCATGATCAATCAGAATGTTCTCCGAGGGGGATCATGTGCCACACCTGCGGGACATATCAGGAAAAGCTATCGAAATTTTTTCCATCCACATTGCCGCTGGCAGTTCAGTGGATTACGTCTCGCCCGGGATCTGGAAGAATAGTCATCATCTGTAGCTGAGATCTGAGACTGTCAGATGCATGACAGACCCTGAGCACTCATCAGACTATCCTCCTGCACTTGAAAATGAGGAAGGGATGGACTGAAATGGCCATTCACAATGAACAATTGAATGAGAGTCTGGGCGATCTGCACCAAGCCGTGCAACTCATCGCCTCGACGGGTATTTCCTATATTGATACCGCACCTGATGACAGCCATACGAACATGAGCTGGTCAAACCGCTTCAGGGGCTTTCTGGGGCATAGCTTCGGTCCACGGAAATCGTTGCAGGTCGGCATATGTATTCCGGCGCTTGAACTAATGATCCTCAAATCAGACGAACTGATCAACTCGAGACCACTTGTCGGTATCACACTGGAAGAAGCCGGGGGATGGTTGGCAGCTGAACTGGTAAAACACGGCCTGGATGCATCCCATTTCACGTTGAAAAGACATTATGAACTACCGGAGTATCCTGACCGGACTGTGACCAGGTTCCCCAATCCCGACGAGGATGCATTGAATGCATATGCTGACCTTTACGACCTGGCACATCACAGTCTTTCGGAACTGATGCAGAATGAGATCAATGCCAGTGATCCTGTCTGTTGGCCGCATCATTTTGACCTCGCAACACTTGTTTCGCTTCCAGCAGAGGATGGTAGTGCTGAATCAAGATCCATCGGCCTGGGTTTCTCACCCGGAGATGGAAGTTATGCTCAACCCTATTTCTACGTAAGCCCCTGGCCTTATCCGGATCTGGAGAAGGTCAGCCTGCCTGACCTGGATGTCGGTCACTGGCACACAGAGCAGTGGACTGGTGCAGTACTGTCCTTCGAAGATTTCAAAGGACGAGAAAACGAAGTTGTCGCTGGCTTTCTGCAGAACGCATACCAGCATTCCAAAGCCCTGTTGATGTCCACGACGTGAGTTGAGACGGATCCGGGAATCATGATCACTCTCCAATCCATTTATAAAAGCTATTCAGGTATTGCTGCTCTCAAATCTGTTGATCTGGAGATCCAACCTCAGCAGACTACAGTCCTCATTGGTCCCAGCGGTTGTGGGAAATCCACGTGTCTGCGTCTGATGGTAGGTCTGGCACCACCGGATAGTGGCACGGTGATGATCCTGGGCGAAGAGGTGAATTCTCAAACCATTGGCAGTCTCCGCTCGAAACTTGGATACATGATCCAGGATGGTGGGCTTTTTCCACATCTGGATGCTGAACATAATATTACTATCATGGCCCGCTACCTCGACTGGAACCCTGAACGCATTCAGCAACGAGTTGGGTCACTGTTGGAGTTGACGCAATTTCCACGGGGAGCACTGCACCGCTATCCTATCCAGCTCTCAGGAGGACAGCGACAGAGGGTCAGCCTGATGCGGGCTCTCATGCTCGACCCTGAGATCCTGCTCATGGATGAACCTCTGGGTGCGCTGGATCCCTTGATCCGGGCTGAATTACAGTCCGATATGCGGAACATCTTCCAGGAATTAGGCAAGACGGTGGTCATGGTAACCCATGACATGGGTGAGGCCGCATTTCTGGGTGATCAGATCGTGCTCATGCGTGAAGGTGAGATTGTCCAGAAGGGCTCTCTTCAGGCTTTGACCCGACATCCCGAGAATGAATTCGTGCACCAGTTCATCAATGCCCAGCGTAGTCCCTGGCAGCATCTGGAGGACTCCCTGTCTTGAGAATCGTCATACTCACTGCCGTCATTCTAAATATCGCACTGCCCCTCTTGGCAGAAGACCGGCACGCTGTACAGATAGGTTCCAAGAAATTCACAGAATCAGTCATTCTGGGCGAAGTGATATCACATCTGCTGGAAGAGGAAGGTTACCAGACCGAACATCATCAGCAACTTGGAGGAACACGCATTCTCTGGAACGCACTGCTGAAGGGAGAGATCGATGCGTATCCGGATTATAGCGGGACCTTGATCTATGAGATCCTGCGACAAGAGGATCCGATGGATATGACCGGTCTTCGGGACACCATCGAGCAGATGGGGATCCGTATGACGGATCCCCTGGGTTTCAATAACACCTATGCCCTGGGGATGAGGTCAGAGCAAGCCCGGACAGGGGAGTACGAATGTATCAGTGATCTGCGTGAACATCCTGAACTGAGATTTGGATTCACCAATGAGTTCATGGATCGTGGAGACGGCTGGCCAAACCTGCAGAAGCACTACAGACTGCCCCAACGATCCGTACGTGGATTAGACCACGACCTGGCCTACCGGGGATTGGAAGCGGGCTCAATTGACGTTATCGATCTCTATTCTACCGACGCGGAGATCAGCTACTATGACATCCATATTCTGGAAGACGACCTGCACTATTTCCCTGAGTACCATGCTGTGTTCCTGTTCCGGGAATCCCTTCTGGATCAATACCCGGATCTTGAATCGATCCTGAACAGATTTGCTGGAGACATAAGTGAAGATCAGATGATCAGGATGAATGCCGGGGTCAAGCTTGAAGGTCGCTCGGAGAACAGTGTAGCTGCTGAATTCGTAGCTGCGCAGTTGGGTACGGAAATAGGAACAGTGGACAAAAGCGGCTGGGATCGATTTCTTGTTCATACACGTGAGCACCTGACACTGGTCTCCATTTCACTACTTGCTGCTATCATCATTGCTATTCCCCTGGGCATGCTTGCTGTCCGGCACCCCGGTCCTGGGCAGATCATTCTTGGGGTGGTGGGGATCATCCAGACCATACCCTCTCTGGCTTTGCTGGTGTTCATGATCCCCCTGCTGGGGATTGGAGGACCCCCAGCCGTGGTAGCACTGTTCCTTTATAGTCTTTTGCCAATTGTGCGCAATACCTATGCTGGCTTGCATGATATCCCGGCGGAGATACATGAATCAGCCATTGCGTTGGGGCTACCGGCAGGGGCTCGCCTGAGATTGGTTGAACTGCCGCTGGCATTACGTTCCATACTGGCGGTATAAAGACTTCAGCAGTGATCAATGTTGGTACAGCCACACTGGGAGCGCTTATTGGCGCTGGGGGTTACGGCCAGCCGATCCTCACAGGGATCCGGCTTGACGATGTAGGTCTGATCCTGCAGGGAGCGGTGCCCGCTGCCTTACTGGCCCTGGCGGTGCAGGGGATATTCGATCTTGTCGAAAGGGTCACGGTCTCGAAGGGTCTCAGAATTAAACCGGGTCTGTCGGCAAGGAATTGACGGAGACTCATCAGATGAATGCTGTCGAGACAAGGTCGAGATTCAATTTGCTAAGATCTGAATTGGGGGATAGGCGACTGCAATTTGCCGAGGATGTCCGCTCAGGTCTTCAGACAGTACCCAAGAAACTGCCCTCCGTCTATTTTTACGACGAACTTGGATCACAACTTTTTGAGAAGATCTGTGATCTCAAGGAATATTATCTCACCCGGGCGGAAACGGATATCCTGCTCAATCATGCGCGCACCATCGTATCACGGCTGGACCAGCGGGCTGAGCTCGTTGAATTGGGCAGCGGCAGTTCACGCAAGACCCGTTTGTTGCTGGAGGCCTTTATCCACGAGCATGGAAAAGCCCATTATTGTCCTATCGATGTCTCGGCGGAAATTCTGGAGACCAGTGCACAGCAATTGTTGGCGGTCTTCAACGAATTGCAGGTCACGGCTGTGGCCGACCGCTATGAATCTGGTCTGGAACGGCTGGAGCTGGACCATACTCAGCCCAAAATGGTCATGTGGCTGGGCTCGAGTATTGGTAATTTTACGCGAGGGGAAGCCACTGAATTCCTACGGCACATCCGCCTGTTGCTCACGGACGATGATTGCATGCTCATAGGGATCGACCTGCGGAAACCGTCCAGCATCCTGGTACCGGCCTACAACGACGACCAGAATATCACCGCCGCCTTCAACCTCAATGTACTCACGCGGATCAATGATGAACTTGGAGGTGACTTCGACCTTGATCTGTTCAGGCATGAAGCACTCTATGATGAAGAGGAAGGACGTATTGAGATGTATCTCCAAAGCAGGGTGCAGCAGGAGGTTTTTGTGGAGGACCTTGGCATAAGTATCCCCTTCACTAAGGACGAAGCGGTCCTGACTGAGTATTCCTATAAGTATTCACCAGAAGAGATCACGTCTCTGGCCGTGAATTCCGGATTTGAATTGAGCGATCAGTGGTTCGATGAAGGTGTTCGTTTCAGCCTGAATCTCTTCGAACCCATATAACCCGTTCCGGATCCACCGGATTGATATAAAGGAAGTAAGCATGAAAGCGATGTGGAAGGATACCATCCTCGCTGAAAGTGAGGACACCATATTTATCGAAGGCAATCATTACTTTCCGCCAGAAAGTATTCGTCAGGAATTTTTCAGGGAAAGTGATCACCACTCCATCTGTCACTGGAAAGGAACTGCCAGCTACTATGACATCGCGGTGGAGGGAGATGTCAATTCAAATGCCGCATGGTATTATCCCGAAACCACGGATGCAGCTAAACCGATACGGGGGTATATAGGTTTCTGGCGGGGTGTTGTGGTGGAGCCCTGATCTAGTTCAGGGCTGAAGCCAATTTCCTGATCACTTCCAGAAAATCCGCTGGGTGAAACGGTTTACGGAAGGTCCTGGTAGCCCCAAAGACCTTGGCGTGATTCAGATAATCATCTGCCGGTGTGCCCGTGTACCCGGATACGGCCACGATCGGGGTC
The DNA here is from genome assembly GCA_964454335.1 of uncultured Lentisphaeria bacterium. Taxonomy (GTDB): domain Bacteria; phylum Fidelibacterota; class UBA8477; order UBA8477; family JABMPR01; genus CAYVVT01. The sequence continues at coordinate 53,815 of CAYVVT010000019.1, forward strand.
TTTTCAGCACTCTGGCGGATCTCACGAATGGTCTCAAGACCTTCTTTCCCGGGCATGATAATATCAGTGATCACCAGATCGATCTCAGTATCGTTGAATATCTCTATGCCCTCGGTACCATTTCTGGCCTCGAGGACCTCAAAACCTTCATCCTCCAGCAGTGTGTCAACATATCCCCGGAAAATGTCATCATCGTCGATCAGTAGAACTCTCAATTTGCGATCCTTACTCATATCTCTTTTCCATTTTCAAAGCGACCCGTACTCAAATTCAATCGCAACGAGATAAGCCACCTGGGGTTATAAGTTCAAATTCCGAGCCAATTACCATGATTGACTCTTATACCCTTGATAATAATAAATATATACCTTCACTGAGAATGCTGCAACCTGATGCTCCCTCGAATTGATTGTCGTTTAATGCTTACAAACCCTTGATTTTATTCATTACACCTATGATAGGGACTGATGGATAGTACTGAATTCTAATTGTGATCAAGCAAACATTGGAAACCAAGGCATCAATGGTTAATGTTCTTTTTTTACTAACCCCTAACGATCAGGAACATGATGCGCACAAAACGATGGCCCCTCCTCTTCCTCTTGCTGTGTACCTCTACCTACGCCATACCAGATGAGTTGACCTGCGGAAAGGCTGAGCATTGGCGACTCCATCGAGATACCGAATTGCGTTGGATGACCAGCGAGCAGATGAAATATGATGCCCTGTATTATGCCCTGGATATCGAGTTGATCCCTGATTCCAACCTCACCCGGGGTACCTATCTCACCCGCCTGGTGATCACTGACTCCTCCATGACCGAGGTACAATTGGATTACAGCAGCCTGCCGGGTATTCGCTCGATCAGCGAGCTATGGTTGAATGAGACATCAAGCGAATTCACACACGAGAATGATCTGTTGGTGGTTCCCCTGACAACCGGAATGACCATGGGAGATACTCTTGAGATTCGTATCAGTTCTGTTACAGGTCCTGAGCCCGGCTGCTCTAATTGCAGTTTCAACTGGGACCACGAGTATGGAGAGGATCTGATCTGGTCGAATTCACAACCCTATGACGCCCGGGACTGGTGGCCCAGTAAGGATTATCCCATGGACAAGCCGGATTCCATGGATATCCGTATTACGGTTCCTGACGAGTTGGTGGTTGCCTCCAACGGCATACTACGCTCAGTGGTAGAGATCGGCGATGGCCGATCCACCTGGCACTGGCACGAGGGTTATCCCATCGCCACCTATCTGGTCTCACTGGCCATATATCCATACTTCGTATGGTATGATGAATATGTAAGTGCCGATGGGGACACACTGCCCATCGAATTCTATACTTTTCTGGATACACTGAATTCCGAACCTGACTACCTGGTTGAAAATTATCGGATGCTGCCGGAAATGCTGGCACTGTTCGAGGAGCTGTTCGGACCCTACCCCTTTCCTGATGAGAAGTACGGTCATGCAGAATGGGGAGCCGGATATGGGATGGAGCATCAGACCCTCACCAGCATGGGTGATCCCACTGAGCGCAGAGTGGCACATGAGCTTGCCCATATGTGGTGGGGCGATATGATCACACTGGAGACCTATCATCACATCTGGTTGAATGAAGGTTTCGCGCGCTATGCCGAAGCGCTCTGGTGGGAGCATAGTAGAGGCCCGTCAGGTTATCATCAGAAGATGGGCGACCATGAGTACTACGGTGCGGGCACCATATATGTGGAAGACCCCGATAACGACAATATTTTCCATTTCAACCTCTCATATAACAAGGCCTCATGGGTCCTGCACATGCTGCGGCATGTCGTAGGTGATTCGACCTTCTTCGATATTCTCCGTGCTTATGGTGCGACGCCTGAATTTGCCTATGCAACAGCCACCACGGAGCAATTCAGAGATATCTGCGAGGACGTATCGGGAATGGAACTGGAACCATTCTTTGAGCAGTGGATCTACGGCAGCGGTTATCCCAATTACCTGGCAAGGTGGTTCCAGCACGATGACACGCTGGAGGTGGAGGTCATACAGCAGGGCATCGTCTTCGATATGCCGGTAGATCTGGTGGTCTCTACTGCCGACACACTGTTTTGGACAGTACTCCAGATAGACGAGGATCGGGAAAGCTTCTTTGTCGACCTGCCCTCAACTGCAGAAGTGACAACCATAGGATTGGATCCTTACGAGTGGATCCTGAAGAATGTTCAGATTGTTGTGGGAGTTGACGAAGAAGGGTTCTGGCCGACGGCTTTCAACCTGGAGCAAAATTTTCCAAACCCCTTTAACGCAGGCACTCTTCTGCGTTTCAACACAGGCGGGGATCCGGGCGTTTCACTGCTCATCCATGACATTACAGGGTCATTGGTACGCAGTCTCAAACCGGGGTCAGGATCAGGGATCCAGGAATTGATCTGGGACGGCCTGTCAGATTCAGGTGCAGAACTGCCTGCCGGTATCTACATGATCACATTGTCCTCCCCGGTTGAGTCCAGGACTATCAAAACCCTTATGATAGAATAAGATCAAATGAGATTGCATTCCCATAGAGCTGGGGTGATGGTGGTGGTCCTGATCGCCATTGCCATCCCGCGAACACTACTGGGTTGGGGTTGGCAGGGTCATCGCTTTATCAATGAGCACGCGTTTGACTATCTGCCCGCATCCATGTCCTTCTTCGATGCGCATCAGGATTATGTTGTACAACATTCCGTCGATCCCGACACGGATCCCAATCCAGGATACTATCATTATATCGACGTTGACTATTACCCGGAGTTCTTCACTGGCACCCTTCCAGTCATCTGGGAGGACATGGTGGCGGCCTATGGCTACGAGACGGTCATTGACAATGGTACCGTTCCCTGGGTCATCGATGATTGGGCAGACAGCCTCACAGTACTGATGACTGCCGGTCAATGGGCTGAGGTCTGGCAGATCGCCGCCGAACTGGGTCATTATGTCGCCGATTCGCATCAGGCCCTGCATCTCACCCTCAACTATAATGGACAATTGACGGGTAACTATGGGATCCACTCGCGTTATGAAACCACACTGGTGAACACCTATCTGGATGATATCACGCTTGGTCCTGATGAGATCTCCTATTGGGATAGCCTGCTTGATTCGGTGTTCAGTTATATTGAGGTGATCTACCCCTACGTGGCGGAGATCATCGAGGCGGACGATTTTGCCAGCGGTGGTGATCCCTCTTATGGAAATGACTACTACACCACCATGTGGTGGATCCTTGAAAGCATCACAGTAGATGCCCTGCAGATGGCCGCCGTTGATCTCGCCAGCATCTGGTACACCTGTTGGATCGACGCAGGTAGTCCTGTCCCGGGTGGACCGGTATCAGCTGATGTCGATGAGAATGATCCAAGCTTCCGACTCCTGGAGAACTTCCCGAATCCATTCAACCCAATGACGCACATCCGGTATGAGCTTGAAAAATCAGGCCATGTTACTCTTGATATTTATGATATCCGGGGACAGTTCATAACAAACCTGATCTCAGCCTATCAGCTACCGGGACGGTATACCGCTGGATGGTCAGCCCACGGAATGGAAGCAGGAGTCTATCTCGCGAGGCTTAACACTGTAACACAAGCTGAGGTCACCAGGCTGCTCTATCTTAAATAGTCGTATTCCCCCTGAAAACAAAAAGCCCCGGGTAGTCCGGGGATTTTTGATGCGCTTCAGCCGTGCTCAATACCAATACGGCGCGTTCAATACCAATTCTTTAGTCCACGTAAGACTCGTCCCAGTTGGTGAGGACCTTTGGCCAGTCATAGCTGGCGTAGCTGCCAAAACCTGTATACCAGATATTGTAGAATTCAGGGTGCGCGTCATCGGTGAGATCCATGTCCCTCTTCAGCACAGCCTTGTTGGCCACGA
>CAYVVT010000020.1:0-57058 GCA_964454335.1 uncultured Lentisphaeria bacterium
AATCCAGGATCCCTGAAACCGCTCCATTTGATATCCAACCCATCAACTACAGAGGAAACATATGATACTGAATACATGGTCCAGGATCATTCTCATGGCCCTGGCTGCCGGCGGACTTTTTGGCGTGAACGGCATATTTCTCTATTACGCTATTACGGATCCGGGTACGCTGCTGATCACGAATCACCATCCCATGGCTGCCGCTTTCATCCTGGAAGCTTTCGCTCTGCTGGGTATTCTGGCCTTCTTTTTCAGGCATCTGGAATTGCAGAATTATCACTGGTTGCGCTTCGTCATACTGTCCATCCTTGGTAGTTTGCTGTTCTCGATCCCATACACTATCCTCATGCATGATCGAGGTCTGAAGCAGGCATGATAGGGTACTTATGGCACCAAGACTCAATTTGGATTGTTCAGGAATGACAGCTATTTTGTTGCATTCACTCACTGTCCGAACATGAGACCTAAGCGATAAGGCACGACCTGCTATGGATACCATCATTAGCGAGATCCCCCAGAACAAACGGATCCTGGTCATCGATGACGAGGACCATATCCTGCACCTGTTCCGCGACATTCTCAGTAATCAGTACGAAGTAACACCCGTCAACCGGGGTCAGAAGGGACTTGATGCCGTAGCTGAATCATTGGAAAATGATGATCCCTATTCCCTGGCTTTCATTGATATCAATATGCCGGATATGGACGGTGTGGAGACAGCCCGGAAACTTCGTGAGCTGGACAAGCGGATCTATGTCGTCATCGTCACCGGTGGCCAGGACGCCATGATCGACCGCATCGACGAGGTGTTGAAGCACGATTCGATCCTGTTCCGGAAACCCTTTTCGGTGGATGAGGTCATCCAGTTGACCAGGAACTTCACCAAAAGCTGGAGCCGGGATCAGGAACTCATCAAACGAACCCAGGAACTCCAGGCAGAGGTGAAACGCCGGCGGGAGATCGAAGCCCGGATCAAATATCGTCTGAAGATCGAAGCAGCCGAAGCACGTGCTTTTCAGATCCTGGCCGGTGAACGTCATGCTGACCTTCGTGAAGTGTTGAAGGTATTTGTCATGGCCATGGAGGCCAACCGTGGATTCATATTCGAGCTGCGCGATGACAGCCATCTTGACAACACCTTCGAATATTGCGCCATGGGTACGCAACCCCGCAAGGATGAGCTTCAGAACCTGGAAGTGACTCAATTCCCCTGGTGGATGACCAGGATGAAGAACAATGATGAGATCGAGGTGGAGGAGATCTCGGAATTACCCCCCGAAGCAAATCTCGATGGAGAAAGCCTGTTACCCCCGGATGGCAGAGCGCTACTGGCGGTGCCGATCAATGACCGTAAAGGGGATTTGAAAGCCTTTATCGGAATAAGTGATACAAAGGTCTTCCGGGAATGGACAGCCTATGACCGCAAGGCAATCCGAAAGAGCGCTGAGATGATCACGGAATACTGGGAACGTCTGAAGGTGGAAAAGGCTTTGCGCCTTACCCAGCAGAAATATCAGCAGCTTCTGGCCCAGGCTCAGGCCAAGGAGGAGTTGGCTGAATAACATCAATTGAATATTTGGATCAAGCCCCTCGTCAGAGGGGTTTTTCATTTCAACCCCCATGCTGCTGCTTCAAAAACGTGGAGCGTTCTTCATATTCCATGATCCAGGGCTCTGAGTATCATGTCCAGCACCGATGGGATAACGGATCGGGTGTAGCGATTCCGACGGCACACGCTCTCATCCAGCAGCAGTAAGAAGGTGGAAACAAACCGCAGAATTGCTTCTGATTTAGTGATTGATTCGAGAGCTATTGTGAATTATCATCAACGATTCGAGACCTGAATGTGGGGATGACTTGAATACGAAATTTAGACGTAAAGGATTCTTGTTTATGCGCAACCCGGTCGAAAGCTTTGCTGAGCTACCTACGATTATTCGGAAACCACTCTGGCGTTGGTGGCATCGGTACCTGATGAAGATCGTTCCTGCCGAAGATGTAGCCATGCTGAACTATGGCTATGCGGAACTGGATGAAACTCCGAGTCAAAATGGAGAGGGCCCTGACACAGGGGATGAGCGTTACGGCGAGAATCTCTATTATCAGACAGTAGTGGAGATCGGTCTGCATGACCAGGAGGTCCTGGAAGTGGGTTGTGGTCGTGGCGGTGGTGCCAAACATCTGGTGAAGATGTTCTCACCCAAACGATATGTCGCTACTGACCTTTCACCGGATACTACCCGTTACAACAACGAGCAGAATGGACATTCGCAGCTTGAGTTCGCTGTTGCGGATGCCATGGATCTCCCCTTCAAGGACGCGGAATTCGATATCCTGGTCAATGTCGAATCTTCGCGCTGTTACCCGGATATGCATAGATTTGTAAATGATGCCTACCGCGTGATCCGTCCTGGAGGGACCTTCTGCCTGGCCGACATGCGTTACGCAGAGGATTTTGACCCAACGATACAGATCTTCCTCAACGCCGGGTTCCAGAAGATGAGCGAACGTGATATTACAGCCAATGTCATACATGCGCTCAATCTCGACGATGAACGTCGAAAAGCCCTGATTGCCATGAGGACCCCCAAGTACATGGTGAAGAATGCCGAGGAATTTTCCGGTACCATAGGATCAAAGCGTTACAATCTCTTCGCGGACGGAGACATGGTCTACAAGATCATCCATTTCCGGAAGCCTGAGCTGAACGCCTGATATTTTCAATAGAACCCTCCCTTCATGGGAGCGGGGGGAGTTATCAGATGATATATAGAAGTCTGTGTTGCCTGCTGTGCATCCTGGGACTCTCTGCGTGCTCGATGAGACAGGTGGCCATCAATCAAGTAGCAGATGCACTATCCGGATCAACCGGCGGTGTATTTGCCAGTGAGGAGATCCCTGAACTGGTAAAAGGGGCCGCACCATTCGGGCTCAAACTCAACGAAGCCCTGCTGAATGAAGCGCCGGAACATGAGGGCATACTGCTGGCCCTGGCCAGTGGCTACACCCAGTACGCATATGCCTTTCTCCATTTTGAGGCTGATACGATCCAGGCAGCGGATTTTAAGCGAGCCCGCGTGCTGAAGGGGCAGGCCAAGAAACTGTATCTGCGCAGTCGCGGATATGCCTTTCGTGGTCTCGAGGTCCGATACCCTGGTTTTGAACAGGAACTCAGAACAGCTGCGGACAGTGTACTAGCAAACCTCACCGCAGAGGACCTGCCTTTCATGTACTGGCTGGGAATGTCCTGGATGGGAGCGATTTCCATCAGCATGTCTGATATCCCTCTCCTGTCTGAAATGGTCCTTGCGGAAAAGGTGATGCGGCGGGCTTTTCAGCTCGATCCCGATTACGGTGATGGTTCCCTGCATGAGTTCTTCATCACTTTCGAGGGCAGTCGACCCGAATCCATGGGTGGCGGGAAGCAGAAAGCGCTGGACCATTATGAGCAAGCGTTGAAACTGAACAAAGGGATGAAAGCCGGAACCCATGTCTCCCTGGCTACCGCGGTCACCGTCGCCGAACAGGATGTGGATGAGTTCCGCAGGCTGCTGCAGATGGCTCTGGACCTCGATGTAGATAAATATCCCCAGTATAGACTGGAGAACACCCTGGCGCAGCAGAGAGCAGCCTGGCTACTGAAGAATATCGAGCACTATTTCCTGCTTGATGAAACCATGTTGGATTGATCATCAACCACTCAATAAGACAGGTTATTAGCTTGAGTCATTTAAAGTTATTTCTAGCCCTTGTGTTCTGTTGTACAGTGGTTCAATTGCCAGCACAGGTCATCAAGACAGGTACTCTGGCACCAGAAGCATCTCCCTGGCATGAAACCCTGCAGGAGATGTCTTCGGCCTGGAATGAGATCAGCGATGGAGAAGTGAATCTGCGGATCTATGCAGGGGGGATCCTGGGGGATGAGGCGGATATGGTACGCAAACTGCGCATTGGGCAGTTGCATGCCGCGGCGCTTTCTGCAGAAGGTCTCTTTTACATCATACCTGAATTCGATGTGTTTCGTATGCCCATGCTGTTGCAGAGTGATGAAGAGCTGCAATATGTCAGAGGAGTGCTTACACCCTATTTCACCGATCTTCTCGAAAAACGCGGATTCGTACTGTTGGCCTGGGGTGACGCGGGTTGGGCGTATCTTTTCACCAGGAACCCGGTAATCTATCCCCAGGACCTCAATAAATACAACGAACGCATATTCACCTGGGCAGGCAGCTGGGGCAAGAAGGGCTGGACAGACGCTGGATTCAAAGCAGTGGAGATCGCCGCTCCAGATATATTCATGTCCCTGCAAACCGGCCTCATCACCACATTCACCTCCACTCCCATCGTTGCCTTGAGTTATCAATGGTTTCCCATGTCCCCGAATGTTTCTGATATGCAGGTTGGACCACTACCCGGAGCCATCATCATGAGCAAGAAGCGCTGGAAGCAGATCCCGGAGGAATACCGTGAAGATCTGCTGGCAACGTCCTTCGGTCGAGGAGAACAGCTCATCGGCAAGATTGCCGAACTTGAATCTGAAGCCATGGTGATCATGCAGGATAACGGACTGACAGTGAACCATATTCCACAGGAAGTCCGTACAGAATGGTATCAGCTCGCCACGGAGCATATGTACCCGGAGATCCTGGGATCTATCGTACCCGAAGACATCTACCAGCGGGTTCAGGGTATTCTGAAGGAATATAGGGAACAGAAGAAGGCCGGGAGTTCACCCTAGATCCGGGTGCGATCAGAGGATGAAGGTAGTTAAACTGAGATATACACGCCTGCTGCTGGGGCTTGTGCTCGCAGGTTGCTGCCAACATTCGCTGCTCATCGCCCAGGTCATCAAAACCGGTACCCTGGCACCAAAAGATTCGCCCTGGCATGAGACCCTACAGGAGATGTCCTCTACCTGGATCGAGATCTCCGAAGGGGAAGTCCAGCTTCTGATCTACGCTGGAGGCATTCTTGGTGACGAAGCGGATATGGTCCGTAAAATGCGCATCGGGCAGTTACATGCCGCTGCATTGTCGGCAGAGGGACTCATGTACATTATCCCTGAGTTCGATGTGCTCAGGATGCCCATGCTGCTGCACAATGATGATGAGTTAAGGCATGTCCGCAATGAATTGACACCCTATTTCACCGAACTACTGGAAAAACGGGGATTTATCCTGTTGTCCTGGGGCGATGCAGGTTGGGCCTATCTCTTTACCAGCAATCCGGTGGTCTATCCCCAGGATCTGAACAAGTACAACGAGATCGTATTCATCTGGGCAGGCGGTTCCGGCAAGAAATCCTGGACCGAGGCGGGATTCAAGGCCGTCGAAGTGTCAGCACCGGATATCTTCATGTCGCTGCAGACGGGACTGGTAACGACCTTTACCACCACGCCGATCATCGCCCTGAGTTATCAATGGTTTCCCATGGCTCCCTATGTTACCGATATGAAAGCCGGTCCCTTGCCCGGTGCCATCATCGTCAGCAAGAAGCGCTGGCAGCAGATCCCCGAGGAATACCGTGAGCAACTTCTGACGTATTCAACGAGACGCGGAAATGAATTGATCGAAACCATTTCAGGGCTGGAGGTTGAGGCGATGGAGGTGATGCAGGAACATGGCCTCACCATCCTGAACGCTCCGGAAGATGCCCGCGCCGAGTGGTATCGCCTGGCCAAGACCTATATGTATCCGGAGATCCTCAAGACGGAGGTCCCGGAGGAATTGTACCAACGAGTAGAGGGTATACTGGCGAACTATCGCCAGCAGAAAGGGTCGGCCGACCCAGAATGAGCATTAAAGCCTTTCTGAAACCACTTCCAGCCAGAATTGAGAATACTGCCGTCCTCATCAGCCTGGTCCTGATGACGATCCTGCCGGTCCTGGAGATCCTCTCCCGGAAAATTGGATTCGTTGGGCTTTCCGGCTCCATGGAATACACCCGGCACTTCACACTCATCGTGGGACTCTTCGGGGCAGTGATCACCACCCGGGAAGGCGGTCATCTCAACCTCCAGGCCGGTCTTGAACTCATTCCAGAGAAAGACAGGCCTACCATTGCCGCCATCACGACCGGTACCACCATTGCGGTAACCATCGGCCTTATCTGGGCCGGGATCCAGTTCGTTCAGGCTGAATACTGGAATCCCGCCAAGGTGGGGCAGTGGATACCCATGTGGATCGTACTTCTGGTGATCCCCATCGGCTACACTGGAGTAGTCCTGCGCCTGATATTCGGCGGGAATATTCAGTTCCGGGACAGACTCATCAGCGCAGCCATCGCACTGGCCATGCTGGTATGCTTCATCTTTCTGCCGGCGGCATTCATTAATTCGACATTCTGGATCATCCTGATCCTGTTCCTGGTACTGGCTGCCCTGGGAACTCCCATCTTTGCGGTCATCGGAGGGATCACGCTGATCCTGTTTACCGCATCAGAAGTACCCATCGGGGCTATACCGGTGGAATCCTACCGCATTGTAGCCTCGCCGATCCTGCCCACGATCCCGCTTTTCACACTGGCAGGCACCATTCTGGCGGCAGGAGGTGCCAGCAAGCGTCTCGTGGACCTGTTCAGAACATGGCTTGGCTGGTTGCCGGCTGGTGCCGCCATCGCGACAGCCTGTGTGTGCACCTTTTTCACCACGTTTACCGGCGCATCCGGTGTGACCATCCTGGCCCTGGGAGGACTGCTGCTGCCGGTGCTGATGGCCTCCGGTTTTCCCAAGCGCTTCTCCATTGGACTCCTGACGGCGTCCGGCAGCCTGGGTCTGCTGTTCCCACCGGCACTGCCGGTGATCTTCTATGGGGTCATCAGCCATACACCCATCAATAAGCTCTTTCTGGCCGGCATCTTTCCTGGTATCGTGCTGCTGTCCGGTGTCTCCCTGTTCGCCTGGTTCCGCAGCCGCCGCATGCACATCAAGGTTCAGCCTTTCAGCCGCCGGGAAGCCTTTGGCGCCCTGTGGGAGGCCAAGTGGGAGGTGCTGATACCCATTCTGGCTATTACCGGTATTTTCAGCGGGATCACCACCCTGGTAGAGACAGCAGCCATCGTCGTCATATACGTGATAGTCATGGAACTGCTGGTGCACCGGGAGGTGCGCATCCGAAAGGACCTGATCCCGACGTTTATCCGCTCTGCCAGTCTGGTAGGGGGTATCCTCATCATTCTCAGCGTGGCCATGGGACTCACCAACTACATGGTTGATGCCCAGATCCCCACCAAGGCAGCTGAATGGGTAAAGGCCAACATTGACAGCAGGATCACCTTCCTCCTGGTCCTGAACCTGTTCCTCCTGGTGGTGGGCGCACTCATGGACATCTTCTCCGCTATCATGGTAGTGGTGCCGCTGATCCTGCCCATGGGACAGGTCTTCGGGATCCATCCACTGCATCTCGGCATCATCTTCCTGGCAAACCTCGAACTGGGCTATCTGACCCCACCGGTGGGCATCAACCTCTTCCTCTCAGCCTTCCGCTTCGAACGGCCCCTGATGAAGGTGTACCGCGATACACTGCCTTTCTTCTTCCTGCTGCTGGCCATGGTCCTTATGATCACCTATCTGCCCTGGCTGGTACTCTGGCTGCCTGATCTAATGCAATGATCTGAATCCAGCACCACATCTCAGCCGCATCCCAGCCCCTGAATCATCCTTGAGCTATTCAGACTGGATCGGTAAGTTTCAACATACCCGTATCAGACCATGAGCCAAACCTGAGATCTCAGGGGAAACCTTATGCGGACACTTGGCATCTGTATCGGTGCTGCCACTTTCACGGCTGTTAATTGCGATAGCAGCAAGGACGGTGTGGTCATGGATGTGGTTCAGCGTGAAAGTACTAAAGGTGATCCCTTCAAAGGGTTCATTCGGTTCTTCGAAGAACACGATCCGCCAGCACATAGGTCTGAACCATGATGTTGAAGACGTATAGTGATTGAACGGCAGTGCATTATCGATATGGAGAACTGATGTATGATCTGGAGGTTTGTATTAAAGTGTTTTCAGGGTAATTTTCAACTCAAACGGCTCAAGGATGGTCGGGGGCATGCAAGCCTTTATACAGGCACTATTTAAACACTATTCAACCCTGTGGTACAAGGTCCTGGTGGCCTTGATCCTGGCTGTTATCAGTTTTTATCTGTCAGGCATCAATGCTCTGGAGGACCTCGAGTACCGCACCCTGGACTATCGATTCGCCAATGTCCAGGGTTCCAGCTATCCCGATACCAGTCTGATCATCGTTGCTATCGATAACGGCAGCCTGGATTTCTTTGAGAAAAACGGGATATACTGGCACTGGCCCCGCAGCTTTCACGGCCATCTGACAAAATTTCTCACCGATGCCGGCGCCCGCAGCATCGTATTCGATATTCTATTCGACTCGCCCGACCTCGATCGCGCCGAGTCATATTCTGAGGAAACAGATGGCGCTTTTGCCCAGGCCATGGCCGGATCAGGTTTGGCTGTCCTGGGGGCGGAACTGAATCCCGACAGTCTGGAATTCTCCTATCTGCAAGGATCGGTGAGTCTGGAATACAACGCCGCAGGCTGGAAGGAGGCCCTGGATCCGAACGATGGCCGACTACCCATCGACACACTTTTCAACGCCGCCGCTTCCATCGGTCTGACAAATATCGAACCCGATATGGATGGCATCGTGCGACGCATCAGTCCACTACGGCAGGTGGGTGGCGGCTATGTGCCCTGCCTGGCCCTGGGTGCATTGCTGGAGATGCAGGGCATCAGCACCATTCGCAGCTCAGGCCGTCATATCGAGGTTGGTGATTACATTATCCCGGTGGATGAGCGCGGCGACTATCTCATCAACTGGTACGGAGCCTGTTGCGCAGACGGGGTATTCCGTTATCTGCCGTACGCAGCGGTTATCCAATCAGCCAGTGCAATCCAGTATGGTCAGAACCCTGTGATCCCGCCATGGGTCTTCAAGGACAAGATCGTCATCATCGGGACGGATGCGTCCGGGCTCCGGGATCTGCGGCCTACGCCTATCATGCACGAGGGCATGCACCCCGGTATGGAGATCTGGGCTACAGTCCTCAGTAACTGGGTGCAGAACAACCATATAATCCATGTGCACCCCATCTATACCCTGCTGTTGACCCTGCTCCTGGCCTCCGCCGTGCTCTACAGTTTTGACCGTTTTGCTGCCTGGAAAGCATATCTGGTCCTGTTGGCCCTGACCCTGTTCCTGTTCATCCTGGTAGGGCTGCTATGGCGGGGAGATAACCGCATTTTCCTGCCTGTTGTGACCCCGGGGCTGGGTCTGGTACTCGCTTATCTTTTCGTGTTCTCGAACGAGATGCGCGAACGCGTTTTCCTGCATCAAGTCTTCGGCGCCTATGTATCCCCAGAGCTCATGGAGTTGATGATCGAAACGCATGAGATCCCAGAATTGGGCGGGGAAGATATTGAGGGAAGCGCCTTTTTCTCTGATCTGCAAGGGTTCACGACCCTTTCTGAGTCCATGGAAGCCCAGCACCTCATCGAGTTCCTGAATGAACTGTTCACAGATCTTACCGATATACTCATGACTAACAGGGGCACATTGGATAAATACGAAGGTGACGCTATCCTGGCATTCTTCGGAGCGCCATATCCTCTGGACGATCACGGCTCTCGAGCGGTAGAAGTGGCGATTGCCATGCAGGAACGTCTGGCGGAATTGCGTGAGAAATGGACAGGAGAAGGCGACCGCTGGCCGGAGGCCGCCAGCAGACTGCAGATGCGCATCGGGATCAATTCCGGCCCCATGGTGGTGGGAAACATGGGTAGCACTGGCCGCATGAACTATACCATGATCGGTGATACCGTCAATGTTGCTTCGCGTCTGGAACAGGCGGCCAAGCAATTCGGCATCCTGAACCACATCAGTGCGGCCACTGCACAAGACCTGCCATCCGGTATCGTGCTGCGGGACCTGGGCTGGACGCGGTTGCTGGGCAAGCAAACGGCGATCCACACCTACGAGGTACTCGGCTGGCAGGAACGCCTCAGTACGCAGGAATTATCCCTCGTGGAAGGCTGGAACGAGGTCATGGATCTGGTCCAGCACCGGGAATGGGAAGCAGCGGAAACCAGCCTGCATCAATGCGCAGAACTGGAGACCGACTATATCGGGCGTCCAACCACGCCATCTCGTGTCTACCTGGAACAGAATCTTCCGATCTGGCGACAGGAGAGCTATGGGGAGGACTGGCGGCCCATCATCGAGTTGCGACGGAAATAGAATACATAAGATTAACAATCAGATGATATTGCGTTTGATATTGTAGAATTCAATGGGTACGAAATTCAAGGGAGAGTGAACATGTTCAAAAGAGTAGTCATTCTGTGTATCCTGACGGCTTTCGTCATGGCTGATACAAAGACGATCAAACGCAAAAGGGCTACCCTGCGTGAAGGACCGGGATCCTATTACCCGGCCATCGCTGAATTGAAAGAAGGACACAAGGTCACCATCCTGTTGGATGATGAGTCCTGGCCCAAGGTGCAGTTCCAGAACCATGAGGGTTACCTGTCCAGTAAAGCCTTTATCGGTGTCACAGCCACAGCGACCGGACAATCAACCAGTACAGATGTTTTCGCAGCCTTAGCCGGTCAGCAGCCTACAGCAGAGATCTCCCATGCAGGCGTATCAGCTGCGGTGAAGGGCTTCGCCGAGAGGTTTGGACGTCGTATGGAGAGCGATCCTGGTTTTATCTCTGAGATGTTGAATTTCAGGGTGTCACCCGGGGGTTATGAAACTTTTCGCAGCGAGACCTATGCAGGTGTCAGACCGGAAAAACTGCATCGCCGTTATGACCTGCCCAAGTTGCCGAAAGAGATCCCATTCTCATTCTCAGAGGAAGGCAGTGGTATTGCCATTGCTGCCAAACTGGCCAGCATCGGGCTGGTGCAGGACAAGGATCTCGTGATGTATGTGAATTATGTCGGCAACCTTGTGGCCGCCGCTAGTCATATGAGTGATATCGGCTACAAGTTCTTCATCCTGGATTCGGACAAGGTGAATGGCTATGCCTGTCCCGGCGGTATCATCTTCATCACACGCGGTGCACTGGAGATCATGGACAATGAAGCCCAGCTGGCCTGTTTCCTGGGTCATGAGATCGCTCATGTGAACTACCGCCACGGAATGCAGGAGATGGAGGAGCGCAAGGAGATGCTGATCGCCGATCAGACCTTTCAGCAGATGCGTGGGAAGATGGAGTATTCAAAGGAAACCCTTGAGCTTACCCAGCATATGGAGGATTGGGCCCTGGATGCATATGAACTCGTCTTCAATGGCCGTCTGAGCAATTATGAGGAGGAAGCCGATGAGGTCGGCGTGGTCTACGCTGCCCGGGCAGGCTATAATCCGCATGAATTGCTTGAATTCCTGAAGAATTTCGACCGATCAAAGCGTTTTGCCACCAATGAACATTACAGCCAGGCGGAAAACCAGAAACGCATCTCCAGGGTGACGAAAATGCTCCAATCCAGGACCTGGAAGAAGACCAAGGATTTGAAGATTCTGGTGAGTAGATTTAAGGCAAACGTGAATTGATGCAGCTGACCTTCGCAGATATCATTGCGAGGGAAGGTTTCCCTGCCATACCATATCTTGAAACCGGTCTATAGTAGAGATAGGAGCAGGCTGGGAACATCCCGTGGCTAACTGCGAAGAAAATCTCGTTCCAGGTTCACGCGACTGCCACAGCGTTCAACAAATACCCCATTTGTTGACCTTCATGCAATGATCCCCGGGGCAGTGAAGCCCCGAGAACTGAAAAATCGGGGGATTGACTTTGTATCTGAACCGATCAAACCATCACATCTAGGCGAGGGGAATATGTACCGACTGGTAAAGCGTGGCGTATTGGCTGTCCTGCTGCTAGGGACCACCCTAAACGCTCAGGATGAGGATCAGCTGGCGGTAGCTGTGCTGAACTTCCAGGGCAGAGGTATCAGCAACATGGAGGCGGAAACACTAACCGAACGATTCGCTTCCACAGTAGCTCAGATCGGGACCATGAAACTGGTTGAGCGCAACCAGATGGAAAACATACTTAAGGAGCAGAAGCTGCAGCAAAGCGGCTGTACCGATGCAGCTTGCGCTGTGGAAATCGGGAAGCTCCTGAACGTCCAGTTCCTCATCAGCGGGGCCATCGGTCGTCTGGGTAATTCGTACACCCTTGATATCAAGATGTTCAGCGTAGAGACGGGCGCTACATCCAAAGCCGTATCCGGGGAGTATCAAGGTGGTATCGAAGGACTCATCACAGAGATCGAAGTGAAGGCCTGGGAGATCATGGGACAGGAGATACCAGCTGATCTGCTGGCCAGACAGAGCGGCCTGGCAGCGAAGAAGCGGCTTGCCACAGTGGCCATCATTGATTTTGCAGGCCGCGGTGTCAGTAATATTGAAGCACAAACCCTAACGGATCGTTTTGCCTCCACCATTACCACGATCGAGGTCATGCAGCTTATCGAGGCTGCCGAGATGGACGCCATTCTGGAAGAGATGGACTTCGAGGGATCGGAATGTTCAGATGCAGCCTGTGCAGTTGAGATCGGACAGATCCTGAACGTAGAGTACATGATCAGTGGGTCCATCGGGAAGATCGGTGAGACCTATACCATCGATATAAAGTTGTACAACGTGGGAACCAGTGAAATGGCCAAGGCCGCTGCACAGACCTATCAAGGCGATATCGATGGACTTATCATCGAGATGGAGCTGGCGGCCTATGAGATCATGAGCCAGCAACCCCCATATGAACTGTTAACACAGCGAGGTGGTAATTTCGCATCTCCGGAGGTACCCAGGGAGCGCAAGGGTACCCTTGGCAAGCTCCTGGTTCCTGGGCTGGCGCATTTCAAGACCGATAACAAGGGTTGGGGATTCGTTTATCTCACCGCGGAGGTAGCCACATTATCGGGCTTGGCCTGGGCCAACTCATCTTATAACACGGCTGTCTCTGACCAGGATCACTACAACGAAATGTACTCCACAACAACGGACAACGATTCCCTGATGTACCACTATCGCGACCTGATGTTCACTGCGAATGATGATGCTCAATCTTTTAACACAATGAGGATGGCCTTTGCAGCAGCCAGCGGTGGAATATGGTTGTTCAACCTTATCCACGCCCGTGTCAGCAGCAAGAAGATGGAAGAAACGACATCCTACGATAATCCCCGTAAATCTGATCCACATGGATTGAGTCTATCGGCTCGTCCCGGAACGGTGGAGGTGCGCTATGCAATATCGTTACCTTAGTCTACCCTTGATATTCCTGCTGGTACTGTGTTTCTCCTGCGAGGAACCACCTCCGCCCATCGTGGATAACATCAGGGATACCCTACCAGATCCTGACAATCCGGATGACACGGCCCGGACCGTGACACCAGCGCTCGTATTCTCTCCTGGAGAAGCGGATGGACAGTTCGGCAATGACCTGGATATCGATGCCGTTATCCTGGGGATCCACGATCTCAGCGGCCTGCATATCGTGATGACATATAACGCTGATCTCATAGAAGTAAGGGGCATAGCTGCCGGAACGGCATTCAGTGGGACCTCATCCAGTATGTTCATGTACAACAGTGACACGGCCGGGGTCATACACGTATTCTCGAGCTATTTGCCGGATACGATGGTGTTCTCAGTCTCAGGTTCTGAGAGTATCACCACCCTCACCCTGAGGCCGGTGGGAGCCGGTGATGCAGTGCTATCCTATGACGAAACGCTGTGCCGCTTGGTGGATCCGGAGAACATGGAGCTCGAAATACTCCGTTTCGAGGAGGGGGTGATCCATGTACAGTAGAATGATCATACTCCTGTTGACAGCTATCGGTCTGTTTGCGGCCGATGATCCCATCGCCTATTACTCATTCAGCGGTAATGCCAATGATGAGAGTGGGAACGGTCTCAATGGTACCGTGACAGGTGCTGTCCTTGTAGCAGATCGTTTTGGGAGTGCAAATTCAGCCTACCAATTCGATGGAAGCAATGACAAGATTGCTATTGCCCACAATTCTACACTGAATCCCGGGAAGATCACGGTAGCTGCCTGGATGAAGTGGTCATCCTATGGCTCGGGTACCCCAACGCTGGTATCCAAGAATGGCGATCCCAATGTCTATGGATGGTATCTAGCCCTTGATGCGAGTTCAAACAAACTCAAGTCCTTTGTCAGTACCAATGGGAGCAACACCCATAACCTGACCGCTACCACCGTTCTGGATCTGAATACCTGGTATTTTACCGTCCTCACCTATGATGGTGCAGATCAGAAGCTTTACCTGAACGCTGAGCTTGACGGGACAGATACATCACCTGTTGGCGATCTCTATACAGGAAACCAGGATTCTCTCTATATCGGATTTGGTTACCTGCTCGAGAACTTCAATGGTGATCTCGATGACGTTCGCATCTATGATCGTGCTCTGAGCGAGACGGAGATAGACTCGCTATACCACCTGAACGGCTGGAAAGCATTGACCGATCACGATGGAAATGAGTACAACACTGTGACCATCGGCGACCAGGTCTGGATGGCTGAGAACCTTAAAGTGACACACTATCGGAATGGTGATCCCATTTCAAAGATCATGGACAACAGCTCCTGGGAAAACACGGATGAGGGTGCGTACTGTAATTTCAATAATAATGATGCGAATGCTGATACATACGGTAGCCTCTATAACTGGCACGCAGCGAATGACAGAAGGGAACTAGCTCCGGAAGGCTGGCGTGTCCCCACGGACGAGGATTGGAAGGACCTGGAGATCCATATGGGGATGACCCAGACCCATGCAGATTACGAAGGGACGTGGCGAGGGTCAGATCAGGGGGGACAACTCAAGGAGACTGGGCTGGAGCATTGGGCTTCACCCAATACCGGAGCTTCCGATATGTGGAATTTCACAGCTTTGCCGACAGGTGCGAGGTTGGAAAGTGGAAGCTTTGTTTCCCAATATACTGAGACAAGGTACTGGACGAACCGACGCTCTCAGTCTGCCTGGCACCGGAACCTGTCTAATGATGAGGATCGGATCTACAGGGGTACGTCTGATCATAACAATGGTTTTTCCATCCGCCTGATCAAAAACAATACACCCATCGTCCATAACGTCAAAACGGATGGTTCAGGGGACTTCACAAGCATCCAGGCCGCCATTGATTATGCTGAACAGGGTGATACCATTCTCATACACTCAGGCACCTATAATGAACGCATCAATTTCAACGGGAAGGATTACATCCTGGGATCCCTGTTCCTGACTACAGGCGATACGGCCTATACCAGCCAGACCATCCTGGACGGCGCTGCCTCCGGGAGCGTGATCACCCTTGAGAACGGGGAGAACTGGTATTCCCGTATCTCCGGTTTGACGATCCGGAACGGTTACACCTCCTCGACAAATACAAGCGAATCTGGTGCCGGCCTTCGGCTGGTTAACTCCTCACCACGACTGGATCACCTTTATATCATATCAAATAATTGCGAATCGGGTGGTTCAGGCATCTATACCCAGGGGGGAAGCCCAGTCATCGAAGATTGTATCATCAGCGGTAATGATGGCGGTTCCAGCGCAGCCTACTTCAGTGGCGGAGATGGTAACGTTCCAGTCGAAATCAATGATTGTCTTGTTGAATCTAATGGATCGAATGGGATAAGGGCTGCTTTTGCTGACATCGAGATTTCCCGTAGCAGGCTCACCGCAAATACTGCAAGCGGATTCAGTATCCAAGATGGATCCGGTCAGCTTGAGAACTGTCTCGTCGATAACAATGAAGCATACGCGCTCTATGTAACAAGCGGATCAGGTAAGGGAGAGCTTTCGGTAATAAACAGTACGGTGGTAGACAATAATATCAATCTTGGCTACACCCAGGCTGGAATCAACCTCAATAGTGGAGCCAGTGCGACCCTCACAAATTGCATTTTCCGAAATCCTGTGGATGCAGAGATCTACCATGGCGGCGGGGATGCCTGCACGACCTCAGTGAACTACTCTCTCATTGATGGTGGTCAGTCGGGTTTCGGGTATCAATCCACTGAGGGTGTCCTGGATTGGAACGCCGGCAACATTGATGTAGATCCAGTATTCATAGATGAAGCTAACGAGGATTATCATCTGGGGGACTCGTCTCCATGCATTGGGGCAGGGACTACAACGAATGCACCTGATCACGATCTTGAGAACAATACCAGACCGGATCCGGGTGGCAGTGATCCGGATATGGGAGCCTTTGAGAACAGCAGATCGGCACCGCTGCCACCTGAGGCACCCACGAACCTGTCTGTGCAGGAAGGCAACACTAAACTCGTACTGAACTGGGACCCAAGCACAACTGAAAGTGCCAGTGCATATTACATCTATCGCAGTACATCATCAGGATTCACTCCCACACAACCGGATGATACTCTCGCCACGGTGACAGATACCTTTTTAGTGGACACTGGAGTGATCAATGGGACGACTTATTATTACCGGGTATCCGCAGCGGTAGGTGATATTGAGGGTGATCTGACCACTCAAACCTCAGGCACTCCAAATCCTTTACGCTGGACAGTGAAGACGGATGGATCCGGTGATCACACCAACATCCAGGCCGCCATAGATGATGCTGCTGATGGCGACACAGTCCTGGTGCATCCTGGGACCTACTATGAGAATATGAGCTTCAATGGGAAGGACATCATTGTCGCATCGCGGTATCTCACCACTGCCGATACCAGCTATTTAAGTCAGACCATCATCGACGGTCAGTCGAGTCAATCGGTTGTCGTCTTCAACAGCAATGAAACCTCTGCTGCCCGTCTTACGGGCTTCACACTTAGAAATGGATGGAGCGGCTCCACACCGGATCTCATCGGTGGTGGTGTATGTGTTCGCAATAGCAGCCCAAGCTTGGACCATCTCTATTTCTTGAGTAATGACGCCCAGGACCGAGGTGCCGGGATCGGGCTGGATGAAAGCAGCAGCATCATCTCTGATTGCGTTTTTTCACATAATTTTGGCAACAGCAGTTCTGCGGTGGAACTCACCGGATCCAATTCCGATGTCACCATCGAAGATTGCATTATTCAAGAGAACCAGACCAATGCCGGTGGACGCAATATCCATGTGCATTCAGGTACGCTGACTCTGACACGCTGTCAGATCGTGGATAATGAAGGACGCGGTTTGAATATGGAGCAGGGTGCCACTGCGACAGTGACCAATTGTCTTTTCGCCAATAATAAACAACACGCCTTTTATGTGGGGAATTCCACTAGCGAACTTACTCTTGTCAATTGCACCGTTGTTGGACACGGTTATGAACAGGATGTGGCTGAAGCCGTGTTCGTCTTCCAGAATGCCACTGTCAGCGTCAAGAACAGCATTTTCTACAACGATGATGTATCCCACGAATTCTTCCTGGACGGCGCTACTACCGGCAACACCTTGAACATCGAGTACACGAATATCCACCAGGGTCAGGCGGGGATTCAGCAAAACAACAATATCCTTAATTGGAATGCGGGCAATTTCAATGCTGATCCGCTCTTTGTGGATATGGTCAACGACGACTACAGTCTGGGGGACTATTCGCCCTGTATCGGCACCGCAACTGCCACAGGGGCTCCATCTGACGATCTAACGGGAGCCGCCCGACCTGATCCGGGTGGGAGCACTCCCGATTTGGGAGCCTATGAGAGTTCTCGATCAGCCCCGCTTGCGCCTGAGGCGCCAACCAATCTGGCGATCCACCCCAAGAACAACGAACTGATCCTGAACTGGGAAGCCAGTACAAGCCCTTCTGTTGTGATGTACTTCATTTATCGCAGTACAACGCAGGGTTTCACGCCCACGCAACCCGCAGATACACTGGCCAGCATCGATACAACCGAGTTCATGGACAATGATGTCTCGAATGGGACCACTTATTATTACCGGGTCTCCGCGGCCGATGTCCTTGAGAACGAGAGCACACTTTCTGCCGAGATCTCCGGAATACCCAGTCGCCAGAACTGGACCGTAGATCACGATGGCAGCGAGGACTTCACCACCATCCAGGCGGCAGTCGATGCAGCTGATGATCTGGATACCGTCCTGGTACATCCCGGGACCTATACCGAGAATGTCGATTTCAGCGGGAAGGACCTGGTGCTTGGATCGCTCTACCTTGTCACAGCTGATACGAGTTATCAGAGCCAGACCATCATCGACGGCGGTGGGGACGTGGGTCGCTGCGTGATGTTTGAGAATTTCGAGACATCCGCTGCCCGTCTGACAGGGTTCACACTGAAAAATGGATGGTCGCCCTTTGGAGATATCCACAGTTCTGGAGGCGGGATCAGGATAGGTAATTCCTCACCACGGCTGGATCATCTCTACCTTGTGAGCAATACGGCCCAGACGGGTGGAGCCGGGATCAATATCAGCTCCGGGAGTCCCAGCATCACCCATTGTAGCTTCAGCGACAACGAAGCCTCTTCCCAGAGTTTCACTCTCTGCATCTCTGGTGATGATGGATCACCCATCGTCATAGAGGATTGTGAGTTGTTCTCAAACACCACCGAGTATGCAATCCGTGTTGAGAATGCCGAGGTGCAGATACGTCGCACCAGGATCAGCGACAATGACAACGCCGGGATCTACTTTGGGAATACGACAGATATACTCCTCGAGAATAGTCTCATCGATAACAATGCTTCGGTAGGTATCCGGGGGAATGGTGGTGGCACACTGGATATGCGGCATGTCACTGTAGTGGATAATAACCATATGAATAACGCGCCCACCGGTGGCATCGAGCAGTCAAACAACGCAGATGTAACCGTCATAAACTGTATCATCTCGAATGATCACGGCAGTGAGATCGACTACGGCGGGGGCTTCGGCATGGAAACAACCGTGAGTTATACATGCCTCCCCGGCGGTGAGGGGAATACCCAGACCAATAATGGAACCTTGACCTGGGGTGATGGGAATCTTGATGTCGAACCGCTCTTCACCGATGATCAGAACGATGATTATACTCTGTCGGACTACTCACCCTGTATAGGAACAGGGACAACGACCAATTCACCTGATCATGATCTTCTGGGGAATGCTCGTCCATCACCGGGTGGATCCAATCCCGACATGGGTGCCTACGAGAGTAGTCGCTCAGCTCCACTGCCTCCTGAGGCGCCAACCAATCTGGCACTCCAGGTGGGCAACGGCTCCATCTCTGCGAACTGGGATCGCAGTGCTACACCATCTGTCATGAATTATTATGTATATCGCAGCGAAACTCAGGGATTCTCCCCAATCCAACCTGCTGATACACTATTCAGTGTACCCGATACCTTCTTCGTGGATGAGGGGGTCGGAAATGATACAACATACTATTACCTGATCTCGGCAGTCGATATACTCGGGCAGGAGAGCACCTTCAGCGCTGAGATCTCCGGAACACCGACACCACAGCTCTGGACCGTCAAGCATGACGGTACGGGTGATTACAACCAGCACGAGATCCAGTGGGCCATCGACGATGCCATTGTCGGGGATACCATCATCATCTATCCGGGATATTACAACCAGCGTTTCAACTACAATGGCAAAGATCTGGTCATAGGCTCACTATACCTCACCACCGGGGATACCTCCTATATCAGAACTACTGAGATTGACGGAACCAATTCCGGACCGGTGGTGACCTTTGAGAATGGGGAGACCGCTGCGGCCGAACTGGCAGGTTTGACCCTGTACAATGGGTCCGGTCAGGGTGGTGGCGGTGTGCGCTGTCTGGCCCCTGTTACTCTACATCACCTGGTCATCGAGAGCTGCTCTGCAGACCAGGGGGGCGGGATCTACATCGATGGTGCAGCCGCCTATCTGCATCATATCATTGTCCGTGATAATAACACGAATGGTGCGAATCCTGATGGAGGTGGCATCTACTTGAACAGTTCCGCCGCTGTCCTGGAGAACATGCTCATCGTCAACAACCATGCGAATCGCAATGGTGGCGGTGTCATGGCCATGAACTCCACAGCAACCTTGAGTCATGTGACCATCGCCGAAAACTGGGCTGACCAGGATGGGGATGGTCTGCGCTCCCAGGGGAATCCCGCTATCACGGTGCAGAATTCCATAATCTGGGATAACAGCGATGAAGGCGACAATATCTCCACCTATTCCTCCAATCCCACCTGGTACTACAGTGCCGTGCCAGAGGATTTCACGGGTACAGGTGTCATCAATGCCCCGCCCATCTTCAACGATGCCGGGAATGGTGATTTTACTCTGAAGGAGTTCTCGCCCTGTATTGGGGTGGCCGATACGGCTGTGACGACTGCGGATGATCTGGACGGTAATGCGCGGCCATCATCAGGAGGTGATTTTCCTGACATGGGTTGTTATGAGCATGAGCGGTTGACGCGTTTCGATCTCTTTACCGAGATCAGTGCCGGATTTGCTTCGGTGAGCAACAGCCTCATGGCCTGGGGTGACATCGATAACGACGGTGACTTGGATGTCGCCATCGCTGGTGATACAAATCCAACTGAGACCAATATCTACCGGAATAACGGAGACAGCACCTTCACCAACATCAATGCAGGAATTGCCGGAATGTCAGATGGCGCTGCCCTGGAGTGGGGCGATATGGATGGTGACGGTGACCTTGACCTGGTTTTGGTGGGTGCTCCTGGCTCATACGTTTATTTCAACGTAGATGGTCAGATCTTTTCTGAGATCGTCCAGCATAACGTCCTGCCTGACGGTCTCACCCATGGTGATTCCGACCTGGGTGACTTCGATCTGGACGGTGACCTGGACCTGCTCCTCTGTGGTGGACAAACCCAGGGTGATTATCGTCTCCAGGTTTATGAGAATGATGGCATGGGGAACCTGAATTACCGAGAGGTCGGAATACCTAACCAATTTGGACAGGGTTCTGCTGAATGGGGTGACTTCGACATCGACGGTGACCTGGACATCCTGGCTACAGGGAATGATGGCGCTGGTCCTCGCAGCATGATCTACCGAAACGAAAACGGGGACTGGTTCAACACGGTTTCTGCTGGACTACCGAATCTCCAATATGGTCGTGCCCGTTGGGGTGACTATGATAATGACGGTTATCCGGACCTGGTGGTTTGTGGAGATAACGATGTGGGCGATCCTATGACTGAGGTCATGCGGAACCAGGGCAATGGCAATTTTAACTATATGGGCTCGAATCTGCCTGGGGCCGGCAACGGCGCACGTTCTGATGTTGCCTGGGGTGATCTCGACAATGATGGCAACCTGGATATTCTCCTTATCGGTGACGGGCCTGATGGTATGTCAGTCTCCGCTCTACATCTTAATAACGGAGACAATCGCTACACGGATATCAGTGCAGGGATTGTATCACCCTATAATGGTGACGCTGAATGGGGTGATGTAGATGGTGATGGCGACCTGGACATCTTGGTCACTGGTGGTGTCGAGGCTAAGATCTACCTGAATAACTCGGACAGTAACAATGCTGTTCCGGATACTCCTGAATTCCTGAATATGGTTCTCGCTGGCAATGAAGGCTCCTTCAGCTGGAGTGCCGCCGAAGATGACCGGACACCACAAATGGGATTAAGTTATAATCTCTATATCAGGAACATAGACAGCCTGAGCTACCTCATGCCCGCTATGGCGGACCTGAACACGGGTTACCGCAGGGTGGTTGATCGGGGGAACGTGGAACAGAATCTGGAATGGACCGTGCGGAATATCCCAGACGGACTGTATGCCTGGTCTGTTCAGGCCATCGATCATGTTTTTGCAGGTTCTCCCTTCGCTCCGGAGGACACCTTCTTCGTATCGGTGCCGCCGGCCATGCCCAGCAATCTTCACGCAGAGATAGGGAATTCAAGTATCCGCCTGAGTTGGCAACCACTACCTGAGCCGGATATCGTGAGATATCGGATCTATCGGGACACATCTTCACCTGCTGAAACACTGGTTGACAGTACAGTAGACGGATTTCCGCCAGACACCTTCTTTGTGGATACCGATCTCGCGAACGGACAGATCTATTTCTACCGGGTCACGGCTGTGGATGCCATTGGAAATGAGAGTGAATTCTCCTCCGAACTGTCGGCCATTCCAAACCCGGTCATGTGGAGCGTAGATCATATGGGATTCGGGGATTTCCTCACCATCCAGGAAGGGATCAATATGAGTCTGGACGGGGACACGGTGTTAGTGTATCCCGGCTCCTACCAGGAGAATATCGATTTCCTCGGTCTGGATATTACCGTCGCTTCTGAATTCTTCATGACGGATGATACCAGCTTCATCCATCAGACCATCATCAATGGTGGAGGGACAGGGTCCGTTGTGAAATTCGTCAATGGCGAGACCGCCGGTGCACGTCTTACCGGCTTTACCATCGAGAATGGGAGCGGTGTATCCACCACGGACGGCGTCGGGGGTGGGATCACCTGTACTGGCAGTAGTCCAAGGCTGGATCATCTCCGCATCAGGCAAAATACATCCGATAGCTGGGGTGGCGGGATCTACCTCTACCAGTCTTCTGCAGAGATCCACAATTGTGGGCTGTTCAACAACAATGCTGCCACCGGCGGTTATGCCATCAGGATGAACAACACCATGGGCGATACAGTTGAGCTCTTCGATCTCCAGGTAGGCGATAATCAATCCAACCAGTCGGAACCCCATGGAGGGGCCCTTTCTCTTGAAGATGGGACTTATGAGCTATGGAATATCACAGTGGGGGGCAGTAATAAGTACGGTGTATACCTGAGCTTGGCTGATGTGAGTATGGAAAATATCCTGGTGCATGGCAATGGGATCCAGAGTTTCAATATCAATCATAGTACTGTCGACCTGAATCACCTGACCTGCGCCAATAATGGCATGGGGATCACCCTTTCAGATGATAGCCATGTGGATATCCACAACTCCATTCTCAGCAACCCCGGTGGTGATGAGATCCAGATCCTTACCTCAGGCGATCCTTGCTCGGTGAATATCGATCATTCCGCTGTTGATGGCGGGGACGAGAGTGTCATAGATCCTGATAATGAGCTTACTTGGGGAGCAGGCAATTACTATGGCAACCCCATATTCATGGATCAGGGATTTGGAGACTTCATGCTGGGTGAGTTCTCACCCTGTATTGGTTCTGCCGATCCAGCAACAGCATCTGACCAGGACCTGATGCATGAACCTAGACCACAACCCGTGGGCTCTACACCGGATATGGGGGCCCTGGAACATGCGCAACCCAGTCAGCGGCCCTGGGCCACTACTCCCCGTGATGGGACTGGGGATGATATCACCTGGTGGAACCAGAGCGACCGCTTTTACGCAAATTGGTCACCATTCTTTGATGATGGTCAGGTGAATTACACGGTAGCCCTGGGACAGCAGATCCCCGATGATATCCTGGGGTGGACGCCGGCCGGAACCGATACTACGGGATTGTTCTTCGCCACCATGGCGGAAGCCGATACCTACAGGGTATCCCTCATGGGTACCGACATCCACGGTCAAGTCTCGGATACCACGCTCTCAGATGGCTTCATCATCGATCTCACCATGCCGGAGATCAGTAGTGTTCTGGACGGAAATGAAGCGGAGGACCTGGATTACCAGGTGGATACCGAGGCGCTTGCGGCCCAGTGGATTGGGTCGGATGGCCTCAGCGGTGTGGAGTTCTATGAGCTGGGGATCGGCACGTCGCATGACGATCCGAATATCCATCCTTTTGAAATTCATGACGCTGATGTGAGCGATTGGACCATTCAGGGATTGTCACTGGTTGAATCCACCACCTATTTCGCCCTCATGCGGGTGACGGATAGTGCCGGGAACACCAATGGGATCTTCTGGAGTGATGGGATTACCATCGATCTCTCACCACCAGTCGGTATGGCTATCATCGATGGTCTTACTGAAGATGTCACCTTTACTGCCAGCACGACTCAGTATTCTGCCAGTTGGGATCGTTTCACAGACGCTCTGAGTGGTGTGGTGGAATACCAGCATGCTGTGGGAACCTCTCCTGGTGCCACGGATGTACTGGATTGGACAACCACGGGTGTGGATACCTTTGTGACCATCTCAGATATGACCGGTATCACGGACGGACAGATCTATTACCAGTCCGTTCGAGCAATCGATCTGGTGGGTCATGTTTCAGATGTCATTATCTCGGATGGAATTACCTTCGATTACACGGCTCCGGTTTCCGGGACGGTGGCAGAAGGGGATACCGCTGATTCTGATTGGTGGCATTCAGACACTACCTTGAGTTTCTCGTGGACCGGTTTTTCGGATGTCACCAGTGGTATAGAATATTATGAGTATGCTATCGGACTGTCGGTTGGGAGTAACAACTACGTCGGCTGGACCAATGTAGGTTTGGATACCTCTGCAATCCATTCAGGATTATCCATGACGCATGGGGCCACCTATTATGTTTCCGTTAGGGCGACAGACGCAGTTGGACATACCTCCACACTGGGGCTGGGAGACGGTATTACCATCGACACCTTCAACCCAACGGTGGGAAACCCTGTAGACAGTCTTGGGCTGCATGATGTGAGCTATCAGGGTCAGGCAGACAGCCTGATGATCAGCTGGACGGGGAGTGATACCCGGGAGATCGACTATTACCAGGTCTCTTTTGGTACGACAGCAGGTGGGACGGACGTTGTGGACTGGATCAATGTAGGTTCAGCCACAGAGCACACCCACCAGGGACTGTCCCTGATCCATGCACAGATCTACTATGCCAATGTTCAGGCCTATGACTTAGCTGGGAACACGTCCTCAGTAGCCTCTTCAGATGGTGTCATCGTGGATATTACACCTCCTGCTACGGCCATTGTCAATGATGGACACAGTGATGACCTGGCATTCACTGCTTCCCTGGATGAACTCAGTGCGAATTGGGGTGATTTCGATGATAGTCTCAGCGGACTCTGGTACTATGAGTATCAGATCGGAACCCAAGCCCTGCTGGGTGATGTCGTAGGGTGGACATCTGCAGGAACAGATAACTCTGTAACACATGGAGCACTGAGCCTGGAGCATGGAGGACAGTACTTCTTTGACCTCCGTGCTACGGATCATATGGGACACGCCTCGCTGGCGAGCAGTTCAGATGGAATCGTTGCTGATCATGTTGGCCCACAGGGGACAACGGCCATTGATGGTCTGCTTGTGGATCATGACTTCCAGTCGGCTCTTGATACGGTGCGGGGGAGTTGGGAGCTCTTCGTGGATGGGCATTCCGGTCTGGACCATTATGAGTGGCAGCTCTGGGACGTCACGGGTTCTGAACCCAGTATCCCATGGACCTCCAATGCAACAGATACCAGTATCACATCATTCGGGATCACACTGGTGGACAGTCACAGCTATGAATTTCAGGTTCGTGCTCTTGACGCTGTCGCCAACATTGGCAATATTGTTGTAAGTGACGGATTTCTGGCTGATGCCAGTGCTCCCAGTGCACCGGATGAGCTCGTTGGCTGGTTCAGCCAGGACCGCATCTTTCTGGAATGGGCTGCTCCACCAGAGGCTGATATCGAGTATTATTCAGTGTATGCGGGTGAGACAAGTATCCCGGAGGATGTAATTCTCACCAGCAATACGGTAGAATCGGAGGCATTCACCAGCGGCTTCTCCAACGGTACACGATATTATCTAAGTGTTACCGCCACGGATTCCACTGGAAATGAGAGTCTCCAATCCTCAGAGGTGAGCGGCATACCGCAGGTGGCGGTGGTCACCGCAATAATGCCGGATACAAGTTATATCCTGTATCCAGGCACCGACGAACTGCGGGTGAAATTCTCACAACCCATCGCAGACATGGGTGAGATCATGGCAACATCGACACTCATCGACTTCGAGGTACCCCTTAACCTGGTCTCAAGCATTTCAGATACGTCTATTGTCATCAGTTTGCTTGATTCTCTGCCGTCACATGATGTTATCAGTGTGACCTTTGCCGGTGTTCTCGACTGGAATGATGTGGTGAAGCCTGAATTTACATTGGACTTCAACACATACACTCTGGCCGATTATGACAGCAACAGCGTCATCGACGCGGCAGACCTGGCAGTATTCGTTGCTGCCTGGAGTGCAGGCACCATGAGCCGGGAATTGGGACCGGTGGTGGGGATAGCCCCCAATTTTATTCGAAGCTCAGACGGTATCTTCAATCTGGAGGATATCATGGCCTTCACACGGATGTGGAACTGGTCACGTACTGAGCTTCCAGTGCTTGCTCGGCCAAGCTATGCCATGAAAGGGGCCCGTACGGAGGTCTATCAGGATGAACATGCCCTGGTCTTCGAAGTTTCTCCGGGGACACGTGTCCTGGAATATGAACTGACATATAGTGCCAGTGAATTGGAACTGGGACAGCTTACGATCGAGAATGAGATTGCGATGATCCTCAGACATGAGGTCGATGAGGGCCGGACACTTTTCAATATTGGATTCCTAGATGAGCATGAGGTAACTGCGCTGCGTATTTCACTTGAAACGGAGGGCCGAGACGATATTCCCATCGAGTACAGCTACCGGATGCTGGATATTGAAGGTGGGGAACTTGGACGTGGATTCGTTCAGAGTACCATTGTCCCGATCCCTTACGAATACGCCCTGCATCACAACTATCCGAATCCCTTCAATCCGCAGACCACCATCGAGTATGACCTGCCGGAGCAGAGTCCCCTGAGCTTAGAGGTATACGACGTCAGGGGCCGTCTTGTCAGGACTCTCCTTGACACGGAGCAAAGTGCTGGATATTACGAAATCGTATGGCAGGGTCGGGATGATGCAGGTAGACAACTGGGTTCAGGTGTATATTTCTATCGGCTTGTAACGCCTTCCTATCAGAAAAGCTACAAGCTGCTGCTGTTGAAATAGAGCACGTTGATCGATCAATGAGTGATCGTTAGCTGTCGTTTGGTTCGTTTAATCCGACGGTTGAGGATCCGTATATACAGCGTCTTGAAAGGACCATAACATGGCATCAGCTAAGCGTAGTATGTGCATTACACTAGTTTGTATTATCACAAACCTCCTGCTGTTTTCCTGCGCGGGACCGCCACCCCTGTGGGTGACGGAAGTGCCCCGTGATGCGGCCCATTATCTGGGTATTGGCATAGTGGATAAAGGTGACCTGAACGAAGAAGAATACCGCCAGCTGGCCAGGAATCTGGCCCTGACCGAGATCGCCAGTCAGTTGAAGGTGGAGATCCAGTCAAGCATCAAGGTGGAACAGCATGAATCGGATCTTGGTATATCCGAACAGGTGGACTTCATTTCAAGTATACGGACAAACGAGGTGCTATCCGGTGTCGAGACCATCGAGATCTGGGAGAACCGGGAGCGCTTTGCCATCTACATGAGGCTTTCGAAAGCACAGTTCGAGGAACAGCAGCGCAGGCTGTACAGCTTGCGGGTGCAGGAGAGTGAAGCCTTCCTCAAACTGGCTGATGAGGAGTTGGAGCACCCCGACAAGGTCTTGGGCTATTTACTCAATGTCGTCAATCAATTGGGAGGCGTACAGGACCTCATCCTGAAATACAATGAATCCGGCGTCAGGGAGATCCTGCCCAACACTGACGCCCGTATCAGCAAGTGGTTTGCCGATCTGCGCATCACACCAAACCAGACGGAAGTGGAATGGATCATTCCTCGCGGACTTCGACAACCACTCGAGGTCAGGGTCACCCAGGAATCAGGGGGGTCCGTGATCCCTGTGGCCCATTTCCCCATGCTTGTCTCTGCCGATGGAGAGAGATTCAAACTTCAAGCAGATGAGAATGGTGTGGCACGTATGTTCTCCTCCCAACTGGAGAATATGGAGGAAGGTGCCCTGATCTCATTCAAACTGGATGTCGTTTCCCTCATCGCAGATGAACGATCTGTGGCACCAAGGGTACTTGGCATGCAGGTTCCCGAGATCACTCTGCCCTTCACCATCAAGGGTCCCCGGATACAGTTAAATACAAGCGAACATGCATTGGGTAATCCCTTGGATCATAGCTATATAAGTAATCCACTTAAGAAAATGCTTCAAGATGAACTGAAAGCAGAGTTTGTTGCAATAGAGGAGTCGCCGGACTTCATCGTGAATGTGAATGTGAATACGCGCAAGGCCGGACCACCCGCTGAGGTCTATGGCAGTACGGTGTACAAATGCTTTGCTGACCTGGAGGTGAAGGTAGTGGATGCAGACAGTGGAGAGGAATTCTCCACCCACGCCATCAAGGATGTGAGTGGGGCTGGTTTCGCCGGGTATGAAGCAGCCAGCCAGGATGCGCTCGATGATCTGGTGGAGAAGTTTGAGGCTGAGCTGTCCGCTGAACTGTTGGCCATCTTCACGCAGGTTGAGGATGGTTCATCCGACCAGTAGACCACCGCGGGTGTCAGGCAGGGAAGAGAAACTGTGATCAGATCAGCTAAAGCATTAATACTTTTATTGTTAACTATCAGTTTCATCCTGGCGCAACCTGATCCATACAACCTTCACATACTGTATACCCAGAATAATAATGGTGTGCTATTGAACTGTCATTGTCCCACTGAACCCTGGGGTGGCCTGGAGAAACGGATGACCCTGTTGAAAACCTGGCGGGATCGGAACCAACCTTATATCCTGGTAGATACCGGGGACTTTCTCAGCTTCAGGGGTGATCCAGACAAAGACCTGCAGGTGATCCGTTCCATGGAGCTCATGGGCTACGACGCAGTGAATCTGGGTGATCAGGAATTCTCCAACGGGAAAGAATTCCTTGCTGAACATGTCCTGAAGGCAGATCTACCCTTGATCAGTACAAATCTGGATGTGGGTATTCCTGGATCAATAGACGCTGTACGTGTGATCGAGTATCAGGGATTGAGCATAGGAATTGCGGGTGTATTACACTTGGAGTATATCCGTTACTATTCTGATACAGAGGATGTTGGAGGTGTCAGTCCTTCACTTGCCGTACAATCGTTGTATGCTGAGAACGATGCTTTCCAGGGGGCCGATATCCAGGTCCTTCTGTCAAACCTTGGCTTGGACGCCGATAAGAAGATTAGCGGTGAGTTGCCCTTTATCGACGTCATCATAGGTGGACACAGTCAGCACCTTCTAGCCCAGCCCATCTACCACGATGGTGCCCTCATCGTACAGTGTGGCAAAGATGGTCAGTTTGTTGGTCATCTATCCCTGGAGGTCCGAGACAAGAAAGTGAAGCGCTATCGCCACGAGTTCCTGAAAGTGACGGAGAATCTGAAAGATGATCCCGAGGTCATGGCAATAATAGAGGAATAGACACTATGAGAACATCAGTCATCGTATCGCTTGCACTGCTGCTAAGTATCCCCATAATCCTCGCCGAAGAAAATGAAAGTCTGCCGCTAGGATCCGAGGCGCCTTCGTTCTTTCTGCGAACGGTAGAAGGTGAGAGCTTCTTCATGAGCAAAGTCATAGCTCAAGGCAATCCCATCCTGCTCTCCTTTTATGCCACCTGGTGTGTTCCCTGTCGGGCTGAGATCCCGGCCTACGAAGCCATGCTGAAAGACAGTGCATTCGCTGATGTCAGGGTCTTCTATGTGCACGTGGGTGAACCCACCAGGAAACCCGGTAAAGCGGGGGAGGATGCGGATTACAGCCTTCTCTCAACAATGAAGGAAGACCTGGGAATGAGCTTTCCGATCCTGCTGGATAAATATGGTGTCACCGCAGAGAAATACATGGCCAGCAGCTTGCCCACAAGCTGCATTATTGACGGAGCCGGAAAGGTCGCCTACCACCATAGCGGTTATAAAGCTGGTGATGAAGATCAGGTACGTGACCTGCTACTGAAGCTTCTGGAGTAGAAGGATCTCCATTCCGGTAGAGACAGGAGAGCCAAGAAGGTTCCGCCGGTAGTGCCAATGACCTGAACGTGGTCATTTGATCACCATGTTTCCAGAACAGCATCCATAATGCCTATCCAACACCAGTCGGTGAAATATCCTGAACGCGGATATGCCTTCATCCCTGCAGTGCATTCTCGTGCAAATGCCCATGCACAACTGTACACCCAATAAATCACCACCCAATCCTGATCAGCTTTAATTATTACTGCAAGCGATCCGCCATCGGTCCCGGCTGATATTGGGGTGCGAATGAAAGTGTAGTACCGGTTTATACCGAATGGGTGGTCATCATCCACTTGAAGTAATAAATTGGATGAACTTTACTTGAACTGACAATTCATGTTCATGATCGCACCTTCGAGGATGTCACCAAATCCCTGCTTTAAGGATCAGCGACTTGAACTGATCCGGATAAAAATCAATGACTTTGTGGTCAAAGATGCATCGTTCTTCAATGAATTTATTGAATTTTACAGAGTTCGTCTAAAAATCGCTCCCAAAGTCACTTTTTTTGCTCCCGAAGGCGGGTGCACGCCCCGGCGATGACAATAATTTGCCTTTGGCAAGCAGATTTCCTGTGGTGCACGATGGAGCAGATCATCTCTGACCACAAGCCCACTCACTCTCTGAACGCACTGTGGGATCAGTGATCCTGATCTACTCTACTGGGACACGTCCTCAAGGGATCCAGAGAACATTTCTTCAGAAGTTTACAATAATTGTGTCCCAATGACGTCTGCAGGGGTAGGAGCAGTCAATGGAGACAGTTATTATACAGAGCAGACCCGAAGCAATTAAAGGCAAGAACAGCCTCACGCATATGGAACGTCAACGGATCATAGAGGACAGTTATGAACGCTATGGAAGCAGACTCAAGTCCTTCATTGGAACGCTAGTTCCCATCTATGAAGACGTGGAGGACATCTTTCAGGATGTGTTCCACCAGCTCACCAACAGTATCGACCAGATCCAGTCACTTGAACGGATCAGTGCCTGGCTTTACCGGGTTGCGCGGAACAGGATCATTGATTACAGGCGAAAGAAGAAACCCATCCCTGAATCGAGACTGTCCCGCGCGAACCGGGAGGATGGTTCACCCCTGACACTCGAGGAGATCCTGCCGGATCTGTCCCACAATCCTGAAAAGGAGTGGCTTTCCCAATGGATCCTGTCTGAGATCGAGCTGGCCCTGGAGGCATTGCCTGGTGAACAGCGGGAAGTCTTTATCAAACATGAAATAGAAGGCAGATCCTTCCGGGAAATGGCGGAAGAAAGTGGTCTGTCAATCAATACCTTGCTGGCCAGAAAGCGTTATGCAGTCCAGAGACTGCGCCTCAGGCTGGCACCCATCATTAACGACGTTGAGCAGAAAGGATAGCATCATGTATCCCGGAAAACACAAGAAACCATGGATGTTCGTATTCTTCATCCCTGTAATCCTGGTTGTAATGGGGATCCTGGTCATGACCCTCTGGAACTGGCTGATCCCGGGCCTGGTGAACGGACCAGCCATCAACTTCTGGCAGGCCCTGGGCATTTTATTGCTGAGCAAGATCCTGTTCGGAGGACTTGGTTCAGGCGGTCATAAATCCCCGAGACACCACGGGAAACGCTGGGAACACTGGCGCAGACATAGCGAGAACCGCATGTGCTACCCTTCGGAAGATTACCCTGAAGAGACAAAACAGGAAAATGATGATGGCTCACTTGAGTCAACTGAAAAGGAGAACGATTAATGACCCGCAGAAGAATAATCATCGGCAGCCTGGTGGCCGCCGTGATCATAGGATCCCTCACCATGGGAGCCTGCACCCGGCATCACATGTCCGATGATGCGAATAAGAAGGAATGGGCACTGAAACGAGCCACAAAGGTCCTGGACCTCAGGAGCGACCAGCAGGATGCATTGTCCGCACTCCTGGATGAGGTGTTCATTTTCAAGTCCGGTATGGAAGCAGAGGCAGGAATGCTGCATGACGATCTCAAGGATCAGCTCCTCAGCGAATCCATCGACCGTGAATCATTGAACGCACTTATCGCGGAACAGGAGCAGCGCTTCCAGAACTTTCGGATTGAAGCTGTTACCCGTTTCACCGAGTTCCACGACCTGTTGGATGCAGAGCAACGCGAGGAGATGGTCAAGCACCTCGAAAGGGGACATCGCTTTCATCGCAAGCATTAGCTTTCATCCCAACCCTCACCATTAAGACCGGGTTTGCCCCCGGTCTTCGTGTATTTCAGACTTTCGAAGAGTTCGTGACTTTGCTACCATTATTCCTTCCCTGATCAGATCTCTCCAGGGCTCATCGCGTTCATAGTGGTTCAACCTGAATACAATTATCAGTCTACAGTAAGTTGCACCCACGCATTTTGTTGAGTTTTTTCAAGGAACATCTTTATTTTCCACCCGCAAGTATTAGATGAATCTCAAGGGTGACATATTCCCACGGGGAGGATCGCAATGGCCGAGAAAACCAAACTCTGGTACCTACAGAACTTCAATATGTTCATGGGCATGAGTAAGGAGATGATGACCATGCTGGATGAGACCACCAGCATGATCCATAATAAGAAAAAGGAGATCATCTACTTTCCGGAGGAAGCCAGCAACACCATCTACCTGCTCAAGGAAGGCAAGATCAAGATCTACCGTCTCTCGGAAGATGGCCGCACCACCACCCTGCACCTCCTGGGGCCAGGTGAGATCTTCGGTGAGAGTGCTTTGCTGGGGCAGGATACCCATGACAATATCGCCGAGGTGGTTGAGGACGCTGTGGTGTGTGCCATCGATCGGCATGATTTCCAGGAGCTCATGGGCAAGAGCCCGCAGCTGAATCTCAGCATCAACAAACTCATCGGATTCCGTCTGAGAAAGATACAGGCACACGTCGAGGACCTTGTCTTCAAGAACGCCAAGGAACGGATCCTCGCTTTCCTGAAACGCTATGCCGAGACCTTTGGCAAGAAGATGCTGGATGGTTGGATGGTGCGACCCTTCCTGACGCATCAGGAGATCGCCGATCTCACGGCAACAGCAAGGCAGACCGTCAATATGGTCCTGAACGAGCTGGCCGAAGAGGACAGGATCAAGTTCACCCGACGCTTCCTACAGGTGAAAGGGGAGCTGTCGCTGCTCGATCCCTGAGCTCTTCCCGTTTTCAAGTACTAGATCAAGGTTTGTCTGAGGACTGACAGTTTCTCTGTCGAGAATGTGTCATGATTGGCTGTGACGCAGATAAGAGATCAATCCATGAATATCCAGGTAGAACTTATCACACGCAGCGGCTGTCGCGCCGGCGAGCGTGTGAGACAGGTCCTGACCATGCTGCACGGCCGGCTGAAACAGATGGATCTTCAGATATTCGACCTGAACAAGAAGCCGGTACTGCCCGATCGGCGGCAGGCTACCATCACTCCTGCAGTGTGGGTGAACGGCAAGTTGTGGTTCATGGGTGGCTTTGATCCCACACGATTCTGGAAGCGCTTGCAGGAGGTGGATGATGCACTGCCGATCCTGATGCCGTTTCCTGAGAAGATCAATCGCGTAATGGAATACCAGGATTCTGAGACACAGGGTATCCACAGCTGCGAATAATCCCTTTTCCGAAATTCATTTTCCTAAACTGATGTCGCAGAAGGATCGCACCCGGACGGGTGCATTCCTGTGTGGACTTGGTGCTGAAGTTCTAGCGGCTCAGGAGGATCCGCCGGGTTTCCAGATGTTTTCCCGCAGAGACCTTCAGGAGATACACGCCTGAAGGCAGATTGTCCGGTTGCCAGCGAAAGCGGTGTTCGCCTGCTTGCAGAATCCCTGCAGCGAACAGGGTATCCACATGTCGGCCATTGATGTCGTAGACCGAGACAGATACCTCGTAGCTGTCGTTCAGGCTGAGGGTGATATTGGACTCCGGGTTGAATGGATTTGGATAATTGCTGATAAGAACCGGGCGCATTGTGGAGACGAGGGGATGGGTTTCCTTGATTTCCGTGGTGATATCCAGCAGGTCCTCAACCACAGAAATGATAACGCCCGGTTCATACTCAGTTCTTACCAGTTGGAAGATGCCATCCGCGTCGATGACATAATCACGGGGGTAGGGCGATTCACCACCCGGAATGTTGTATTGCTGGTATACCCCGCTGACATCGTGCAGGACCGGGAAGGTTATGCCCTGATCCTCGATAAAATTCTCAATAACCTCCATCGGTTCATTGGAGATGCCGATAACCATCAAACCATCATCCATGTATTCCTGCCAGATCGATACTTCTATGTCCGAAAACTCCGGAGCGCAGACCGGTCACCAGGCTGTGAAGAATGCGATGACAGTTGGCGATCCCTCCAGGTCTGCAAGGGTCAGATAACCTGAACCATTTACCCTGGGCAGGCTGAACCCGGGAGCAGCATCTCCAACCATGGGTCCATGCGGATAGTTACCGGTCACCAGCACCACAGGTGCAGGTTCATCGGGATCGTTAGAGTTCAAATTGAGGAATGCACGCCAGTTGCCGTCCCCGGGTGTATACAGGATCTCGACGAAGGTTTCACCGCCTGGAGCGATGACGTCCTCATCCAGGGTGACCTGAAAATCCGAGTTATCGATGGACGGCGCCAGATCCAGGACTTCGCCACCATTGTTTTCCACTCTCAATGTTCTCAGCTCCGACTCACCTTCAGGAACCCTGGGAAATTCAAGTTTGCTGATGGAAATATCGAGATCCGCCGCAGAGATGTGCTCATACTCCAACACCGTCAACCGCTCCCATTCAGCCGATAATATGGTATTGCCTACCATGTTCAGCGCCATGACCCTGCCACCCGTATTTTTATAACCCTTAAGGGTCATATTCCCATTCTGGTAACCAAGGACCTCTACATCATCCCAATCCGAAACAGCGACGAGTGAATCATTGGCGGCAACCCGTGAAGCATATCCGCTGGTATTGTAATTTGACATGAATACTGCATGCGTGGGATCGCTGATATCGATCATATCTACTCCACCTGCGCCAACCGCCACAAAGAGACGGTCTCCCACAATATCCAGATGTTTTGCACTCCCACTGCTGGGCAGCTGGGCGATGAAATGAGGCTCATGGGGCAATGTGATGTCGTAGATCCTGATCCCCGCGCTGCCATCGGCGACATAGAGGTAATCCTCGTGTGCAAGCGTGGCCCACGCGTTGTGAGTGGGGATGATGGCGATCTGTGTCGGCAACCAGCTCTCGGCTACACTGAGAACTTCTACTCCAGCCTGATGACGAGCAGCGAAAATGAGGTTCCCATAACTACTCGGGTGCTCATAGCGTTCGTTGTCAAGGTTGGGATCGCTGTAGGAGCCCATGAATTCTGGATGGTTGATATTGCTGATATCGATGATACGCATGCC
The DNA here is from genome assembly GCA_964454335.1 of uncultured Lentisphaeria bacterium. Lineage (GTDB taxonomy): Bacteria > Fidelibacterota > UBA8477 > UBA8477 > JABMPR01 > CAYVVT01. Next base: position 35,329 of record CAYVVT010000020.1, read on the forward strand.
GCATTCACGGCCAGTGCCGTAGGCATAGTTCCCATTCACCGTCCAGGCATAGAGCCGGCCCCAATCGCATCCGGTGGCATGATAGTCCGAGACTACATGTGGAAAACCAGGATTGCTGATATCCACGATGTTGAGACCACCCAGCCCCGCTGGAATGAAAGCGTAATGACCATGGATGTACACATCCAGCAGTTCGTAATTCTCCAGGGATCCCGAGTGACGGATCGCGAGATTCCGCGGGTGAACGGCGATGGTAATGAACAGGGTCATCATTAAGATCAGGATAGAAGGGTACTTTTTCATCATGCTCCAAGTTAGGGACCTGTTGGGTGGCAACTGTCAGGCTGCTGACAGATGCGTCGTAGATATTCAACCATCTGCAGTGCTCAAAGCCATTCCAATTCACAATGAAGCTGCATACTTTAGGTTCGTATGTCAGCCATTCACCCAAGCAAAAGGATCAGGCAGGTGGCAGCCCTTAGTTTCTCCCTGCTGCTGAGCAGTGTTCAGTTAGCAGCCCAGGACCTCGATGAAGAGCTGCTCTTGAGCACGGGGGTCTTTGGTCTGGCAGCGGGCTTTGATCGCGTGGTCATGGACCATCTGGGGCCGGAACATCCACGATGGACAGCACCCGGGAAACTGGATGCAAACATGCGTGCGAAGGTCCAGGCTTTCAGGGGCAGTCAGGATCGCGCTCGATACCAGAGCGATCTGGTTGCCTATTCCATGCTGGGGCTGGGAACGGCTCTGGTGCCACTGGATTACGGGCAGGACTGGAAACTGGCTGCAATTACACAGCTGCAGACCATGGCCCTTACCCTCACTGTGACGGATCTCATCAAACTTGTAAGCGCCAGGCAGCGGCCCTATGCCTATTACAAAACCGGGTCGACAGCCAGCCTGGGGGAGAACCGTTCCTTCATCAGCGCCCATACCAGCATGACCTGCGCTGTAGCCACTTCCTCAGCCACCCTGCTTGCTCGGCATCATGATCTACCGGAGGGACCGCTGCTGGTGCTGACCAATGCGCCGGCTCTGTGGATCGCCTATCTACGTATCAGGGCTGATGTGCATTACTTCAGCGACGTTGTTGCTGGAGCTGTGGTAGGGATGGGTATCGGGTATTTGATCTCCAAGCATAATCTCGATATCCACGGGGATGAGAACATGGAGGGCGACCAAGGTCTCACCTTCAGCATCCCCATCGTTTTCCCCGTTGGTTTAAAGCCCAAAAAAGATGATCTTTGACCATAAAGAGGAAGGAACCTAAATATGTCTGACAAGAATCAATCCTTTTCACAGCAGTCCTGGGTTGGTATCGCCGTCATGGTGATCGGTGCACTATTCCTGGTGCAGAGCCTGGGTATTCTCCATTTTGGTCATTTTCTCGGTCAGTGGTGGCCGTTGGTCATCGTACTCCTGGGCGTCTGGAAGATGCGCAATGAAGGTGGGCAGAACGGTCTCATCGTGCTTATTGTCGGACTGGTCCTACTATCGGCCACGCTCAACTTCATCAACTGGGGCGTCATCTTCAGATTCTGGCCCCTCATCATCGTGCTGGCCGGTTGGTATATCTTCAGTAGAAAATCTGGTGACTCACTCATCAAGAGAGGTGAGGTCGGTGAGGATTTCATCAAGGTCAGCGCCATCTTTGGCGGCATGAACCGGGTGGTGACCAGCGAGGAATTCAAAGGTGCGGACGTGCTGGCCCTCTTCGGTGGCGTGGAGCTGGATCTGCGTAAAGCCAAAGCAACGGAGGGTTGCGAGATCCACGTGACCTCCCTCTTCGGGGGAGCCGAGATCTTTGTACCGTCAGATTGGAAGGTGACAGTAAAGGGAACTCCCATCTTTGGTGGCATCGAGGACAAAACTGGAGGGGGTGATGACAAGGGTACACCGGTAACCCTGGTGATCACCGCGGCCTTTGGCGGGGTGGAGATCCGGGACTGATCCATTCCCAACCAGGAAATTCTAAGGGCTGCCGGGGGGTGGCCCTATTTTTTTTTGTGGATAAGGATTGGACCACATTAATGCTTGGGGAAGGTTGAATCGCGCCAAGAGCCGGGGAAAATTGCAAATTGAAAAATGGAAATACCTAGGTCTTTGGTTCATAGATTGTTTCTCTTGGATCACCGATCACAAATGACTTGGCCCACTCCTTTCAATTGAGATTCATACCCGGCTGCAAAATCAACTCATTCTAAAAAAAACTCTAATGATAATCCCAACCAATGTACCTGGATTCCGGATTCCAGTTTCTGTAACCATGCTCCTGGATCCTGGATCCTGAACTCCCACTCGACCCCAGGATTTGGTGGATCATTTCGATCATCAGAGTAGATTTATCTCAATATTTGGACTTCTAATTCCAATGCTGGGGGGTCATATCAAGAATCTGCTTACACTCATTCCTGTAGCCACTTTCCTGGTCTCTTGTGATTCTCAGGTGATCGAAACCGATCTGATCCTGCAAGACAACATCCTCATGGTGCGACACAGCATGGAGCCATATACCGGACCTGTGTTCGGATACTATGAAACCGGGGAGAAGATGTTTGAGTATATCTGCACTGCAGGAAATCTACCGAACGAATTCACCTTCTACACGCTTGAGGGCCGCCTCAAGGAAGCTGTGAAACCCAGCAAAATAAGGGAGAAGAACGGCAAACTCTGTTTGCTGACCCGTGAAACGCCCTACTGGGGCAACGTCCAGGGTCAGTACGGTAATGGTAATCCCCGGATCCGTGCGGTGATCCTCGATGGTCGCTATTTTGGTCCGTACCAGGAGTTCTTTCCGGAGGGAAACCTCAAGCTGGATCGCTTCTATGCCGAAGAGGGTCTTGAGGGCGAAGAGCGGATATATTCATTCCGCAATGGAGAAATCATTGAACGCAGCAACTACCGCCATGGACGGCTTGATGGACCACATGTCAAATACGATGAGAACGGGCTGATCCTTCTGGAAGAGACCTTTATCAGAGACACCCTTGACGGCAAACGGGTGGCCTACTGGGATAATGGTCAGGTCCGGGAACGTGGTCGATTTAGCCTTGGAATGTACCAGGGTGAGCACGAAACCTTCTACCGCGACGGAGTCAGGGAATCCCAGGCATTGTTCGATTCCACCGGTCGACAGCTATGGTGCAAGTTGTTCAATGATCAGGGTGGGCTGGTGCTCAGCGAGGAATGGGAATATGAAGGTATGGTCTCCCGCAAGGAATCAGTTTATTACCAGGGGGACAAGATCACGTGCCGTCAGATCCAGAAGGCTGGCTGGACCTACGAGTATGATGCCCGCGGGCGTCTGGAGACCCAGTTTCAGAGTGAGGACGGTTATACGATCAATGGTCAGTACTACAAGTATCACCCCAACGGGAAGCTTGCCGTGAAGGGTCGGATGCAGGCGGGTGAGAAAGTGGGACGCTGGCTGGAATACCATCAGGATGGCAACGTTAAGTCCTCACTGACATTCTGAATTTCACGACACTTTGCCGGCATTCTCCATCTATCTCCCCAGATCTGTGTGAACACTCATTTTCAGCATTGCGGACTATCCCTTTGCCCCCGCAGGCTTGCCGTTTATATTTGCGTGCTTTTTGAGGCATTTGAGCCCCTGTAGCTTGGCTGAAGGCGGGGCCTTCAGCATGGCAGTTCTTCAAGCTGCGCTTTCAGAACTGCTTTGGAATCAGGATTCAGACGATCCGTTGTTTTCTACAGGTCGCAATGGACATTGTTTCTTGGAAGAATGGAACGTAGTGACATTCTTCTTAGGTTTCGGCAAAGCCGAAACACAGCCCCTGTAGCTCAGTAGGATAGAGCGACGGACGCTCTATTTTGGAAAATGGGTCAAACCCACGCTGATTAGCAGGACTGTCACCTACAGATGCCCCTGTAGCTCAGTAGGATAGAGCGACGGTTTCCTAAACCGTAGGTCAGGTGTTCGAATCACCTCAGGGGTACTATGCTCCACAGGCAGGACCTGGATGATACAGCACTGTGGATGAAGGAAGTATGAGGAAGAACGGAGAATAGAGAACGAAATGCTGAAACCGAAAAAAAAATTGACCAAGAGAGCGATCCGCAGGGATCCCTTGCTGGATAGTCTTGAGAAGAGCAGAGACTTTTTCGAGGCCAACAAGCAGAAGATCTACACCTATGCAGGTGCCCTGGTGGTGATCATCGTCCTTGTCTGGGGTTGGAACAACAATCGAGAAAGCCAGAAACGGGAGGCCATGCTGGCCAGCACCCGGGTCACCACCGCTTATACGATGGGGGTGAATGCGGATGTCATCGCCGAACTGGAAAACGTCCTGGCTGATTACGGGAACAGTGAATCCGCTGCACTTTCAAAATACTATCTTGCAGAAACAAGGATGGACTCCGCAGACTATCTGGGTGCAGCCGAGATCTTTGAGGAATTGCTGGCAGGGACGGATCAGACCCAGTTGAAGATCGGTAGTGCCCTGAAGCTGGCCGCCCTGGCAGAGATCGATGGTGACTACTCCCGCGCCGCCTCACTTTATGACCAGGCTGCCACCATGGCCATGCCCCGGGCCTCCTCCACCTACAAGCTGCAGTCCGCATACAGCTACTACCACGCAGGTGATCACGACCGCGCTGAACAGATGGTGGATGAGCTTATAGATTCAAAATTGCCGGGTAAGAGCAAGGAATCAGCCGATTATCTCAAGGGGCTGTTAAAGGGGAAATAACTGCAAATATTGAACTTGCTAACAGTACTGCCCTCGGATATATTTCGGCCTGAAAGTGGGTTGACAGACCCACTTTCTTTATTTATCGGCCTTGCATGCAAGGCCGCAGAAAGAAGGTAAAGACCTGAGTGAAGTGGTCGGAGACAGAGGTTAGAGCAGCAGTAGAAGCCTGTATGGCCGATCTACCATCTGTATTCCTGGTGGACGTTCATCTGAATGTACGTCGGGGCGGCTGGCTGCTCATTGTACGCTGCGAAAGCGATAGCGGTATCAGTATCGATGAACTGGCTGCCATCAATCGCAGTATCAACACAGACCTGGAGTTGCCCGGACTGGATCTGGACACCCTGGCTGTAGAGGTAACATCGCCTGGAACAGGCTATGCCGTAACTGAGCCCAGACATTTCAGGCGCTATACCGGACATAGTATGAGAATTAAGCACCAGCTTGATCTTAAGAACAACCCCATTGAGGGTTTGATCAACAGTGTGTCGGATGACCTGCTGGAGCTGGATGTGGATGGGGAAACCGTCCAGATACCCTTCGACGCCGTCGTCGAAGGCAAAGTGAAGCTGCAGTGGTAAAGGGAGGAAGCCTTCATTGATTAGTAAAGATATCATCGATTCCTTTATTCAGGTTGCCAAGGAAAAGGACATCGACCGGAAGGAACTTGCGGATATTATCAAGGAGATCTTCGAAGCACTCATTCAGAAGAAATACGGTAATGTCGACAATTTTGACGTCATCGTTAACATGGACAAGGGTGAGATCGAGATCTACCAGGAAAAGGAAGTCGTCGAGCAGGTAGAGGATCCAGATTTCGAGGTTGAACTTGAGAAGGCCCAGGAGGTCGCACCTGATCTCGAGATCGGCGATCCGTTCATTGATGTTGTTGATCCGGCCACATTCGGCCGGCGTCTGATTACCTATGCCCGTCAGGTGATGGCGCAGAAGATACAGGAATTCGAACGGGACCAGATCTATCGCGACTATGCCAGCCGCGTAGGGGAGATCGTCATAGGCGAGATCCACCAGATACGCCGGGATTCTCTGTTTGTGAATATTGACAAGGCCGAATTGAAGATGCCCCGGGACGAACAGATCTACAGTGAACGCTATCGCCGTGGTGATAGTGTCCGGGCGATCATCAAGGACGTGTCCGCAGACAAGCGTGGTCCGGAGATCATCATCTCCCGCGGCGACCCGGCCTTCCTGCTGAAATTATTTAAGAATGAAGTCCCCGAGATCGAGGACGGCATCATCGACATCCGTCAGCTTGCCAGGGAACCCGGCGATCGTACGAAGATCATCGTGGAGTCCCACGACAAGCGTATCGACGCCGTGGGTGCCTGTGTCGGGATGAAGGGCAGCCGTATCCAGGTCATCGTTCGAGAATTGAACGGCGAGAAGATCGATATCATCAACTTTACATCCGAACCACAACTGCTCATAACCCGTGCGCTCTCACCGGCCAAGCCCTACCGCGTTGAGGTGGACTACGAGAAACGACGCGCCCTGGCGTTGTTCGAGGATGACGAGATCAGTATTGCCATCGGCAAGAATGGTCAGAATGTACGTTTGGCCTCCAAGGTCACAGAATTTGAGATCGACGCCAAGTCCCGCTCCGAGGTTGAGGGACCGGTGGAAGAAGAGGTCTTCCTCAGTGATATCGAGGATCTGCCGGTTCGTCCTGTCACACTCCTGGTGGACAATGGTATCGAGACGGTGAACGAGGTGATCAATACCAGCCGGGAAGCCCTGCTGGAGATCAAGGGTATGGGTGAAAAGACCCTGGATACATTCATGACCGCCCTGATGGAGAAGGTCGAGGTAGAGGTTGTGGAAGAGGTCGTCGAGGTTGTCGACGACGAGGAAGAGGACGAGAAAGAGGAAAAGACGGCGGAAGCCGAGGCTTAGTCCGGGATATTCTGAACTGTAGAGATGCATAGCGCAGGTAGTTGGACTAGAAAGAGGACTGATTGAGCAAGCCGAAAAGAATATACCAGATCGCCAAACAGATCAATATCTCCCATCAGGAGATCGTGAGCTTCCTGCAGGAACAGGGCCAGGACGTCACCAACCACATGAGCCCCGTTGATGAGGAAACCTACACCCTTATCCTGAAGCAATTTGCCGAAGACCTTTATAACCTCGAACAGGAACAGAAGGAATCCGAACGCAAGGCCCTGGAAGAACAGCGTCGTCTTGAAGAAGAGGAACGCATTCGACACCAGGAGGAAGAGAAAGCCAAGCGTGAAGAGGAAGAGCGTCAGCGCAAGGAGAGCGAAGAACAGCGCCGGGCCGAGATAGAGGAAGCCAAGCGCCAGGCCGTGGAGGACAAGGTCCGCAAGGCCGAAGAAGAGCGCCAGGCCAAGATCGAAGCCGAGGAAGCTGCCAAGCGCGCAAAGGAAGAAGCCGAACAGAAAAAACTTACTGAAGCAGAGCGGGCAAAGAAAAAGGCTGAAAAGCCAAAGATCCTCAAACCCGGAGCAACAGAAGCGGCCAAGACCGATGCTCCAGCCGACAAGATCATCGCCAAGAAGATTGAACGGAAGATCAAACACGTTCTCAAGGACACACCCGACAAAGCCCGGGGGAAACGCGGCAAGAAACGCCGCCAGTTTGACGCCAAGGAAGTAGATGCTTCCATCAAGAAGGTGATGACATCCCTGGATGAGGGCAAGAAACGCAAACGCCGCCGTCGTGATCGTCGCGAGGAGGAAGCGGAAAAAGAAAGAATTGTACGTGTCTCCGAATACATCTCGGTGCACGATTTTGCAGATCTGATGGAGCTGGACGTCGCAGACGTCATCGGCAAGTGCATGGATATGGGTATGATGGTGACCATCAACCAGCGCATCGACAAGGATACCATCGAGCTTCTCGCCCAGGAGTTTGAGGTTAAAGTGTCATTCGAAGATGATGTCGCAGAGATGGTCAAAGAAGAAGTGGCCCAGGAGGAGGAGGACGAGGATAATCTCATGCCCAGACCTCCCGTGGTGACCATTATGGGTCATGTCGATCACGGCAAGACCTCCCTGCTGGATTACATACGTGAGGCCAACGTCATCGCCGGTGAAGCCGGTGGCATCACTCAGCATATCGGTGCTTATGCCGTGGAATTGGAAAGCGGCAAGAAGATCACTTTCCTGGATACGCCCGGTCACGAAGCCTTTACGGCCATGCGCGCCCGCGGTGCCCAGGTCACCGATGTGGTGGTGATCATCGTGGCCGCCGATGACGCAGTTATGCCTCAGACCGTTGAGGCCATCGATCACGCCAAGGCTGCCGGTGTGCCTATCATCATCGCCATCAACAAAACTGATCTACCTGCTGCAGATGCGGAACGTGTCCGCCGTGAACTCTCTGAGCATGACATGCTGGTGGAGAGCTGGGGTGGCAAGATCCCTGATGTAGAGATCTCTGCCAAATTTGGGAACAATGTACCAGAACTGATGGATACCATCCTGCTGGAAACTGAGATCCTGGACCTCAAGGCGAATCCGGAAGCCCGGGGCCGCGGCACCGTGGTGGAATCGAAACTGGACAAAGGTCTCGGAGCTGTGGCTACCGTCCTCATATCCAGAGGTACCCTGAGCGTTGGGGATCCCTTCGTCTGTGGAGATTACAGCGGTCGTGTGCGTGCACTGATGAACGAACGAGGTGTTCGACAGGAATCAGCTGGACCGGCGACTCCCGTGCAGGTGCTGGGTTTCAGCGATGTGCCCCGTGCCGGTGATAACCTTGTTGTGATGGCCAGTGAACGGGAAGCACGCGAGGTATCCACCGAACGGCAGCAGATCCGTCGCGAACAGGACTTCCAGATGATGCGGCACCAGACCCTGGATGAGATCTCTCGTCAGATCGCAGAAGGGAAGGTCAAGGAGGTCGCCCTGGTGATCAAGGGTGACGTCGATGGTTCCGTGGAGGCCCTGGCAGACTCATTCATGAAGCTTTCCAACAACGAGGTTGCCGTAAGCATTAAGCACAAGGGTATCGGGATGATCAAGGAATCCGATATTCTGCTCGCTTCGGCTTCTGACGCCGTGGTGATCGGATTCAACGTAACGAGTGACAGTAAAGCCCGTATGATCGCCAAGGCTGAGAGTGTCGAGGTCCGGCATTACAGCGTCATCTATGACGCGGTCGAGGATATCCACCAGGCCCTGGAAGGGATGCTGGAGCCGGATCGCGTTGAGACCGAGATCGGCACAGCTGAGGTCCTGGATCTCTTTAAGATCCCGAAACTGGGTCTCATTGCCGGCTCCAAGGTGACTTCGGGGATCGTGAAGCGTGAAGCCTTTGCCCGGGTGATGCGAGAGGACGAACTCGTGTTCGAAGGCGAAGTTGATTCGCTCAAACGGTTCAAGGATGATGTGAAAGAGGTCATTGAGGGTACTGAATGCGGTATAGGCCTCAAGGACTTCACCAAATTCAAGGTTGGTGACCAGATCGTGTTCTATACAGTTGAAGAGGTCAAGCGGAAGCTTGAGACCACTGCTGGATAAAGATAGATTTTTGGGAAACAGGGGGAGAGCATGAGTGGCTCCCGCCAGGATAAGGTGGCTGAAGCGGTCCGTGCTGCAGCCGCGGATTACCTCATCAAGAATCTGGCGAATACAACGCCGGGATTCATAACGGTGGCCAAGGTGAAAATGTCACCCGACCTGAAGCTGGCAACCGTCTATTTCTCGATCTTTGGCAATGAGAAAGCCATCAAGGCGAGTTTCGGCAAGCTCCAGGACCATATGGGACGCATTCGCTACCATATCGGTCAGGAGGTGCCGCTGAAGTATGTTCCCGAGCTGCGATTCTTCCTGGATGATACCATGGCCTATGCCGCCAAGATGAATTCCCTGCTCAAGGATATCGAATGAGCGACGCGTTCATCTTCAATATCAATAAACCCGAGGATTGGACCAGCTTTGACGTAGTGAACAAGATCCGGTATCAGACCCGTATCAAGAAGGTGGGGCATGCGGGTACGCTGGATCCCTTTGCAACCGGTGTTCTGGTGGTCCTCACTGGATCGAACACCAAACGTGCATCAGAGTTCACAAACCTGCAGAAGGAATACATCGCCGAAGTGAAACTGGGAAATGCCACGGATACCGGTGATCGTACGGGTACGGTCACTGCGACTGCAGAGATCCCACCCCTGAGCGAGGAATTGCTGACAGCCACCATGCAGGAATTTACCGGTGAGATCCAGCAGATCCCGCCCATGTATTCGGCCAAGAAGGTCAAGGGCAAGAAACTTTACGAACTGGCCCGCAAGGGCAAGACCATTGAGCGGGAGCCCAGCACGGTAACCATAGAGGAGATCGAACTGATCTCGTTTGATGAGCATGGCTTTACAATGCGAGTGCTGTGCGGCAAGGGAACATATATACGGGTGCTGGCCGAGGACATCGGGAAACACCTGGCCACCGCAGCCCATTTGAAGGAATTGTGCCGTACTGCAGTTGGCGAATACCGCATCGATGATGCGTGGACTATAGACGAGTTCATTGAAAAATGGAAATCATCCGCAGCCTAGACGATCTGCCCCAGCTTGTGCACTCGGTTGCCACCATTGGAAGCTTTGATGGCATCCACCGGGGGCATCAGGCATTGCTTGAGGAGACGGTGAGACAATCCAGGAATCTGAGTATACCCTCCGTGGTCCTGACCTTCTTTCCGCACCCCCAGCAGATCCTGAGACCGGACGAGGATCGGCCCATCCGCCTATTGGCCGGAGTCGAAGAGAAGGCATTCTTCATACAGCGTTATGCCGATGTCGATTACCTGCTGGTCCTGGACTTCAACCGCGGCTTCGCTCATCAGAGCGCCGAGGAGTTCCTACAGGAGATCCTGCTCCGTAAACTCAGGGTCAAGCATGTTGTTGTTGGCTATGACCATCGTTTTGGCCACCAACGCAAGGGGAATGCAGAATGGCTGGCAGCCCGTGGCGAGGATCACGGCTTCACCGTTTCACAGATCGGGCCTATCAGGAATGAGACCATGCCCGTGAGCAGTACGCTTATCCGGGATCATATTCAGTCGGATCGGCTGGACCTGGCCAATGCCATGCTGGGACATCCCTACACGGTGTTCGGCACGGTGGTGCAGGGTGACGGCCGGGGGAAAGCCCTGAACTATCCCACTGCCAATGTCGATCCCGCCATGGCCAACAAGCTGGTACCCAACAGAGGTGTTTATCTGGTCCGTGTTTCGGTAAATGGCTTTATCAGTTTCGGCATGGGCAATATCGGCATCCGGCCCACCTTCGATGACGGGGAAGCGGAGACCATCGAAGTTCATCTTTTCGATTGGGAAGCCAGCCGCGGTGATTTCTATGACGAGACCGTCATAGTGGAGTTCCTGCAGAAGTTGCGGGACGAAAAGAAATTTGAAAATGTAGAAGATCTCATCCAGCAGTTGGATGATGATAAAAAGACTTGTTTAGCGATTATTGAAAATTTTCGCGAGATCTAAGGAGGACGAATGTCTATCACGAAAGAAGAAAAACAAGCTCTGATAAAGGAGTTTGGTAAAAATGAAACCGATGCCGGATCCACCAAGGTGCAGATCGCTATCCTCACCAAGGAGATCCGGTCACTTACAGGGCATCTGAAGCTCTATAAGAAAGATCATCACAGCCGTCGCGGCCTGTTGAAAATGGTTGGCAAGCGACGCCGTCTACTCAAGTATCTCCAGCGCAAGGACTACGAAGGATACAAAGCGCTTATTGAGAAACTTGGTATCCGTAAGTAAGAGATTGGAGATATTTTGATCAAAAAAGAAATGCAGCTGGGCGGCCGCACGCTCAGTATCGAAACGGGTCGCATGGCCAAGCAGGCAGGCGGTTCCGTGCTGGTCCAGTACGGTGAAACATCAGTGCTGGTAGCAGCAACAGCGGCCAAGGATGAAGATCACGGTCGTGATTATTTCCCGCTGCAGGTGGAATACCGTGAGAAGAGCTATGCCGGTGGTAAGATCCCCGGTGGATTCTTCAAGCGCGAAGCCCGACCCAGTGAGAAAGAGATCCTCAGCGCAAGACTGACGGATCGGCCCATCCGACCATTGTTCCCCGATGGGTTCAATGCCGAGACCCAGGTGATCATCACCGTGGTCTCCAGTGATGGCGAGAATCATGCAGATGTGCTGGGCACCATCGGTGGTTCAGTAGCCCTTTCAATATCGGAGATTCCCTGGAATGGTCCGGTGGCCGCCGTACACGTCGGCCTGATAGGAGATGATCTCGTCCTGAACCCGCTTTTCTCACAAAAGGAAGAGCTGCTCATGGACATCATCGTCACCGGTACCGCCACTGATGTGGTCATGGTTGAGGGTGAAGCCAAGGAGATCAGTGAAGAGACCCTGGTGAAGGCGCTGGCTTTCGCCCAGGAACATATTTCCGAACTGGTGGCTTTTCAGCAGACCATCATTGATGAGATTGCACCAGTTAAGCGTGAGCTCGTCGTGAACGAAGAGGTCGAGGCCATCAAGACCAAGGTCGATGCCGTCATCGATGAAGCAAAGCTTTCTGAATTGAACCATATCGTCCTTAAGCAGGAGCGCAGCGAAGCCCGCAAGGCCTACCAGGACGAATTGGTGGCCCAGTTCGAAGAGGAATACCCTGATGACCTGAATGTGGTCGTGGAAAGCCTATCCTCCAGGCTGAAGAAGAACATCCGTGAGCGTATCATGGCCGAGAACACCCGTGTGGACGGTCGTGGACTCAAGGATGTCCGCCAGATCACTGCAGAGGTAGGCGTTCTGCCCCGGGTGCACGGCTCAGCCCTCTTCACCCGTGGTGAGACCCAGGCCCTGGTTGTTGCAACCCTGGGAACCAAGACCGATGAGCAGATCATCGACGACGTTGAGCAGGACACCACCAAGACCTTCATGCTGCACTACAACTTTCCACCCTATTGTGTGGGTGAGACCGGCCGCATCGGTTTTACCAGCCGGCGCGAGATCGGCCATGGAAACCTGGCCGAAAGGTCCCTGCGTCCATACCTGCCCACCAAGGAAGACTTTCCATATACCATCCGCCTGGTCTCAGAGGTGCTGGAATCGAACGGTTCCTCCTCCATGGCTACGGTCTGCGGTGGATCACTGGCTCTCATGGATGCTGGTGTGAAGATCCCCAAGACCGTTGCCGGCATCGCCATGGGTCTGATCGGTGATGGCGAACGTATTGCCGTTCTCTCCGATATCATCGGTGATGAAGACCATTACGGCGACATGGATTTCAAGGTGGCTGGCAGCCGTGACGGTATCACGGCCATTCAGATGGATCTCAAGATCGAAGGTATCAGTGCCGAGATCATGACCCAGGCGTTGCACCAGGCCAAGGAAGGCCGAAATCATATCATCGATGTGATGGAAGCCGCACTGCCTGCAGCCCGGGATGAGCTGAGTCCTTACGCACCGCGTTTCATCACCATGAAGATCCAGACGGATCAGATCGGTGACGTCATCGGACCTCAGGGCAAGATCATCAAGGAGATCCAGGCCGATACCGGTGCCACCATCGAGATCGAGCAGGACGGTACCGTCTTCATCTTTGCAACCGAGCAGGAAGGCGCCGAGGCAGCGCACAAGCGTGTGGAAGCCATCGTTCGGATCCCTGTTGCCGGCGAAGAGTTCGAGGCCGAGGTGGTCCGCATCATGAACTTTGGTGCCTTTGTCGAATTTCTCCCCGGGAAACAGGGCCTGATCCATATCAGTGACCTGGAGTGGGGACATGTTGGCAAGGTCGAAGACGTACTGAACATCGGCGACAAGGTCATGTGCAAGCTCACGGAAGTGGATTCCAGCGGACGCTACAACCTGAGCCGCAAGGCCCTTCTGGAAAAACCGGAAGGCTATGTCGAACCTCCGCCACGCCCGCCTCGCCGGGATGATCGTGGCCGCGGTGGTCGTGATCGTGGTGGGAACCGTGGTGGCGGTCGTGACCGTGGCCGTGGTGGACGCGATCGTGATCGGAACCGCCGTTAAGTCAGACCACTAAATGACTGGTTTGCGACGAGAGTCGCGCTTATCGAACGGGCTGACCATCGTTACCGAAACGGTGGAATCAGTCCGTTCGGTTGCATTAGGGGTGTGGGTCAAAGCCGGTAGCCGCTATGAGCCGCTACCACTGGCAGGGATCTCACATTTTCTGGAACACACCGTCTTCAAGGGTACTCAGACCCGGAATACATTTGAGATCGCATCGGCCCTGGAAAGTGTCGGTGGTCATGTCAATGCATTCACCACCAAGGAATACACGGCCTACCATGCCCGTTTCCTAGCCGATTATCTTGAAACCGCAGTAGATCTACTGACGGACCTTTTGCTGAATCCCGTATTTCCCCGGGATGAGATCGAGAGGGAAAAGGGGGTGGTGCTTGACGAATTGCGGGATGCCGAGGATGTGCCGGAAGAAGTGGTTTTCGAGGCCTTTGATCGTTCAATGTATCCGGATTCTGCTCTGGGTACGCCCATCATAGGGAACCGCGAGACCATCAAATCCTTCACTCCGGAGCTGCTCAACGATTACCTGCACAAGCATTACGGACCGGAGAATACTGTCATCGTGGCTGCCGGCTATGTGCAACATGATGATCTGGTGGAATTGCTTGAACACCGCTACAGAAATATCGATACCGGATTAGGTGAAACCGCGCTTGATCTCCCTGCACCACAGGATCCTGGTGAGGACGTCCATTACAGGGATATTCAGCAGTGTCATTTGGTTACCGGGATCAGGACCTTTTCCGTCTTCGAGGAGCGACGCTGGGATCTGGCCGTACTGAATGCCATCCTGAGCAGCGGGATGAGCAGCCGGTTGTTCCAGAATATCCGTGAGAAACACGGAGTGGCCTATGCCGTATTCTCATTCTCAAGCCTGTACCGTGATACAGGTTCCTTTGGTGTTTACCTGGCAACCGATCCTGAGAAGCGTGAACTGGCTATTGACCTGACACGCAGGGAACTGCAGCGTCTGGTGGAGCATCCGGTGGACGTGTCAGAACTGGAGCGTGTAAAGGCCCAGTACAAGTCAGGCGTGGTCATGGCGGATGAGTCCATGGAACGCCGTATGCTGCGTCTAGGACGCCAGCAGATCTACTATGGTAAAAACATTGATCTTGACGTGTTTTTGGCCAAAATTGAAGCCATTCATGCAGAGAATATTCAGGCATTGGCACGGGAATTGTTCAAAGAAGAGTTGTTTTTGACTACCATTCTACAACCCCGGAACGGGCAAGAATTATCATAGGAGGGAAGTATGATTGTCGGTGTTCCCAAAGAGATCAAGACCAATGAGAATCGTATTGCAATGACTCCGGCCGGAGTCGAAGCCCTGGTTTCCGCCGGGCATGAAGTTATTGTTGAGAAAGATGGCGGTGTTAACAGTGGTTTCGTGGATGACCAGTATATAAAAGCCGGCGCTCAGATCGAAGCTGATGTTGATACCATCTGGGCTAAAGCCGAGATGATCGTCAAGGTCAAGGAACCACAGCCGGTGGAGATTGCCAGAACCCGTCCCGGCCAGATCGTATTCACCTACTTCCATTTTGCCGCTGAACGTGCTCTTACCGTTGATTTTGCCAAAACCGGCGCCTATGCCATCGCCTACGAAACAGTCGAGGGCAAAGACGGCAGTCTGCCTTTACTTGAACCCATGAGCGAAGTTGCCGGCCGTATGGCCACTCAGGAAGGCGCCAAGTATCTCGAGAAGAAAATGGGCGGTCGCGGGATTCTGCTTGGCGGTGTTCCCGGGGTCATGCCGGCCACCGTCATGGTGCTAGGTGGTGGGATCGTCGGTACACAGGCCACCAAGATGGCCGCTGGTCTGGGTGCAAAAGTCTATATCCTGGACATCAACATCGACCGGCTCCGTGAGCTGGATGATATCATGCCCAAGAATGTGAACACCCTTTACAGCACTCCCAGCACCATTCGCGACCTGTTACCTGAGGTTGACCTGCTGGTTGGCGGTGTTCTGCTACCCGGAGCCAAAGCCCCCAAACTGGTGACTCGTGAAATGTTGAAGTTCATGAAGAAGGGTTCTGTTATCGTGGATGTGGCTGTTGATCAGGGCGGTTGCGTCGAAACCTGTAAGCCCACCACACACGAAGATCCTATTTATGAGGTGGACGGCGTGATCCACTATTGTGTGGCCAACATGCCCGGTGCCGTACCCTATACTTCAACCATCGCCCTGACGAATGCAACCCTGCCCTATGCCATCAAACTGGCGAATATGGGTGCGGATGCTGCTCTGAGATCCGATCCTGGTTTCCTTGCCGGTTTGAACACCAAGGATGGCAAGATTACCTGTAAAGCTGTTGCAGAGGCGTTTGATCTGGAGTATACACCGGCTGAAGATGTCCTGAACTGATGCCGGTCTGGCCCATCTATAACCGGGGTCTTGTCTACCACAAGGTATCTCCGAAATTAGAGGTGGGTCTCACCACCACAACGCCCCGACAATTCGAAGCCCAGATGCGTGAGATCCAGCGTCTGGGCTTTTCATTTGCCTGTGTTCGCGATCATGAGACAGCGGATAATCCGGTCTTCGTGACCTTCGACGACGCCTATGATTCCGTCTGGGAGCATGCTCTTCCGGTCCTGAGTGATCTGGAGGCACCGGCCACCGTCTACGTGATAACCGATTATATCGGGAAGAAAAATTCCTGGGATTACTTCAAATCGGCCTCGCAGGTGGATCATCTGGATTGGACCAGACTGACGGAACTCGATCGTCTGGGCTGGGAGATAGGCAGTCATGGCTGCAGCCACAGGAACCTGCTGGCGATGCACCGCGAAGAACGGCAGCGAGAATTGCGGGATAGCAAGGCAGCCCTTGAGGATCGTCTGGGCAGGGAAGTGAGCAGTTTCTGCCCACCCTTCAATCAGTGGAATGACATTCTCCTGGATGAGATCTATGCAGTGGGCTATCGCACGGTTTCCATCTCCTTTCCCTTACAACCGCTACCATCCTGGCCAGGCTACATCCTGCCTAGATTGGGTGTTTACCTCCATGATATCAAACCTTTGCTGCGCGCAAAACTGCTGATGAATCCCCTGATGCCATGGGCGGTCCTCTCACAGGAATTCATCAATGTCATGGCCCAGGGACCGGTGATCAGCCGTCGTCTCCGGGGTGCTTGAAAATCGCATTGGTAAAGCCCTTCCCGGGGAATATATTGGCCGCCGCGTAAAGCGGTAATTGACGTTACTGACTCTCTGTTTTGTACAGGGCGCACACCTGGAGAGGTGTCCGAGTGGTTTAAGGTGCATCCTTGGAAAGGATGTGTGCGGTACCCCCGCACCGAGAGTTCGAATCTCTCCCTCTCCGCTAACCTGCGCCCCGCCTGATGGCGGGGTCTTCGGTTAGCAGGCTACACGAAGTAGTCATCAGACCTTTCATCTACCTTTAAAGCAAGATCAGAATGAGGTAACAGGCATGTGGTATGTTTACTGCATTGAAAACCGCTCGCATAATTACCTGTACATCGGTTCTACAAATAATCTCAGTAGAAGACTGCAACAGCATAACGAAGGTAAGTCCTTGTCAACGAAGCCATACCGGCCATTTGAGCTGACCGCTTACGTTGCTGTGTCAACCAGGAGGAAGGCTCGGAATTTGGAGCGATATCTCAAGACCGGATCCGGAAAGACTATATTGAAGAAGCGAATCCTGCAGGATTGGTCATGAAGACGCTCCCTCCCAGTCCTCCGAAGTTGGCGGAGCCACGCAGGAGGATCCGCTAACCTGCGCCCCGCCTGATGGCGGGGTCTTCGGTTAGCAGGCTACACGAAGTAGTCATCAGACCTTTCATCTACCTTTAAAGCAAGATCAGAATGAGGTAACAGGCATGTGGTATGTTTACTGCATTGAAAACCGCTCGCATAATTACCTGTACATCGGTTCTACAAATAATCTCAGTAGAAGACTGCAACAGCATAACGAAGGTAAGTCCTTGTCAACGAAGCCATACCGGCCATTTGAGCTGACCGCTTACGTTGCTGTGTCAACCAGGAGGAAGGCTCGGAATTTGGAGCGATATCTCAAGACCGGATCCGGAAAGACTATATTGAAGAAGCGAATCCTGCAGGATTGGTCATGAAGACGCTCCCTCCCAGTCCTCCGAAGTTGGCGGAGCCACGCAGGAGGATCCGCTAACCTACGCCCCGCCTGATGGCGGGGTTTCTTTTTACCCATGATTCTTGTCGGATATACTGCTAGGTAAGTTGTACCAGCTATAATTCTGTTCACCAAATCTGTTAGTTGAACACAATCCACTTTTGTCCCTGTGAGTCAGGGATTTTGCCCGGCTGGTGATGTGATGTAAAACCTTGTGTTGAATCAATGGATTCATAACTTTTCAGATTGAATACGATAGAAGCGTGTTTTAAGCGAGCTTGAAGCCCAGATGAAGACACCCAGATATCACACCTCCCTTAGCCGGTTCACTCCGGCTATTCTCCTATTATTACTGATATTATGGTTGATAAATCCGAACGACCTGATGGCCCAGGATGACGATCTCTTCGGGGATGACACCCTCCTCTTTGGCGAGGAATTCGATCTGGGTGAGGACTTCGATCTTGATCTGGGGGGTGAGGATGACCTGCTGGGAACTGAAGCTGAATCCGGCGGTGAGGAACTCGAGGACTGGATGGAAGGCCTGGATTTCGGCGAAGAGGGTGTGGAGAGTGGTACCGAGGAGGCGTTAGAAGATACAGCCGCTGCCGATGATTGGGGCTTCATCACTGAAGGGGAAGATTATGAGGACCTCATCAAACGATCTGCAGAGGGTGAAGATCTATTCGAGGAATCAGATCACCCCCTGAATTTCAGCAAGGCCGTAGAAGGGACGATCCTGGAGGATACTGGGTTCACCTTGTCCTTTTTCTCTCCTCAATACGTCGCGGATACGCTTGATACGTGGTATTCCTTCATGGATTTTTCACTCACCGTGGATTTCCCCTGGCACATCGAACGAGGGACGACCCACATCCTGTTCTCCCTGGAGATCGCCTCCTTCAATTTTGAGAATACCTTTCCTGCCGGGGGAACGTTCACAGGGGTTTCAGTGGTCCCGATGGCCCGTCTCAAACTGAAAGGGATCGAGACTGAATTTGGCGCTGGACTGTTCTATCCAAGTTTTGGCATGATGGCCGGAGCAGGGTTTTCCTACAAATTCGAATCCATCTTTTTCAGCGCCGGCTATCGCTGGAACTGGGTATCGGATATTGATCCTATTGGTACCGGCTGGTGGATCGAACCTCGATTTACACTGGGTATCAAATTCTGGTAGACATGCAAAAGACGGGTCAAAATATACTTTCTCGATCGATGCTGATGCTCATCATCTTGCTGAGTGCGACCATGATCGCAACAGGCCAGGAATCGGGTGAAGCCGAGCCGGACAGTGCCGGAGCACCGGTGGAGCCCTTCAGTGGAGGGGCAGCGGATTCGAACATTGACTACGATGCCCTGGTGAAGGAATTATATGGTTCCGAAGAAGAGCCGGAAGCAACGACTCCGACAACTGACGTCGTGGAGGAGAAGAGAAGGAAAAAACACAAGGATAGGCAGGAGGCCGAACGCGGGATGGCCTCAGCAGACGGCCTTTTGCATGGTGCGAACCTCGCCTTGAATGTGGTTTCCCCGTTTGCTACTTCGGGCAACCTCAAATCGTGGTATTCTGAGGTCGATTACGGTATTAACCTGCGTTTGCCATACGAGGTCATCGTGGAGTCAATGCCCCTCTATTTCGATATTGAGATCAGTACCTTCAGTTTTGGCAACACATTCCCCGAAGGTGGTCTTTTCGAAGGGCTGGCCTATAATATCCGCGCCAACGCCCAGTTCAATCGATCCGGACTTCATGCTGGTCTGGGATTCTGGGAAGAAGCTCTGGGCGGCTTACTGCAGTTTGAGTACATCTTCTGGCCGGGTAATTCCCTGTTCCTGAAAATCGGAACCCGTGCAGTCATCTTAACGGACGTGCAACCGCCGGATGTAGATGCCCTGGGAGCCGTCTGGTGGATGGATCTGAGAATGTCCACAGGATTACAATTTTAACAGCTGAGTTGATCATGAAAAATTCCAATCGGACGACAGTTCGCATGAGAGAACCGAGGTTAAGCAGGAGTGCCTTCTTTCTCCTCTGTTTCATGATCCTGGGACTAAGCGCCATATCAGCTCAGGACACTTTTGAGACCACGGGTGGTACCGTGGTGAGCGGTTACTGGAATGATACCAATACCGGTGGAACAGTTTCATATACCGTACCCAACGATCCCACCATTGCCAAAGCCTGGATCAAAAAGAAGATCAACGGTGGCGATCTGGTCGATATCAAGTCCAGTGCCCAGTTCGTATCACCGAACAGCCTCGTGGAAACGCCCTGTACAGACACAGAGATCGAGAGCGGTGGTCTGGACGATTCAGATGAATTCACGGTCCACATCATCTATCTCACCAGTGGGAATTCCGAAGTCTCCACCGTTGATGTTGGGTCCGCCATAACGGTGGATCTGACTGCACCGGCCTCTTTCAATGTCACCGACCTCACCGTTGAGGGCGCACCCGTGGTGGCCACGTACTGGAATGCCAGCAATACTGGCATGGACATCACGGTAGCCATCGCAGATGATGCCACGCTGGTAGGCGGCACTGTCCAGATCCAGAGATATCTCACCGATCCGAATGTAAATCTGGACGTTGGGGATCCTGATACCATCCTGGCAGCTGACAGGGTTGCCGGCGAGATCGTACTGGATGACATTTCAGCAACTGATTTCGAAACAGGTGGCGTGAGCAATGGTCAGACCTGGAATATCACTGCCACCATCATGGATGTTGCCGGGAACAGTCTGCAGGGCAGCTCCAACGGCCATTCATTGACAGTCGACCAGGAAGCACCCTACCTCACCAATCTGACCGAGGATCAGGGTGTCGATACCTTGAAGATCGGAGATTCTACACACGTAACCCTGACCTTCAATGAGGATATCGCATTGTCTGGGGGCAGCCCGCGGCTGAAAGCCTATTTCTCCAGTGGCGGAACCATCCAGTTCGATACTCTGAATTCACCCTCCGGTGTAAAGACCTACATCGTCCTCGAAGGAGAGACCACCAGCGGAGCAAAACTCACGGTTGATTCCGTGCGATTGGAACTCGGTCAACTGCGGGATGCAGCCGGGAACGATGTGGCTGTCACGGGTTCACGGCTTACCCTGCCCAGCGGTTTCAATCTGGATGATCAGAGTGACATCTTTGTGGACGGGATCAAACCCTATATCAGCACCATCAGTTCCACCACCTCATCCGGATATTATGGATTGGGCGAGGAGGTCAATGTGACCCTCACCTTCAGTGAGGAGATCAGTTTGACAGGCGATTCGCTGGTAGTGCAGTTTGATTCGGGATCGGATTGGCACCGTGCAGGTACGACCAGTGGGAATAGTGCCATCACTGGGATCTATACCATCGGGTCTGGAGACTCCAGCGACGATCTAGATGTAGTGAATGTACTGCTTGATGGAGGGGCAACAGTAGTTGATGCGGCAGGGAACACAGCTACTCTTGGGATCGGAAGTATCAGTTCGAACATCGATGACACCCGTGACATCGTGGTGGACGGGACGGTTCCGGCAGATTTCACGGTAACCTCTGCCACACCGGTTGGTGCACCTGTGGTGACAGGCTCCTGGAACAGCCACAATACGAGTCTGGACGTGGTGGTCCCCCTTGCCACCGGCGATGCCAGTCTGGACAATGGTACGATACAGGTGAAACGCTATCTCAGTGATCCCAACGCCACCATTGACGTTGGTTCAGCTCATACGATTACCAACCTGGAGCGTGTTACCGGTTCTGCAACCATCACATTCAGTGCGGCTGAATTCGAAGCTGGTGGTATCTCCGATGCTACCTGGCATATCACAGCTACCATCGAGGACCGCTCCGGCAACAGCACGAACGGACAGACGGGCTCTCCGCCTGAACTCATTGTGGACCAGAC
>CAYVVT010000021.1:0-45207 GCA_964454335.1 uncultured Lentisphaeria bacterium
AAGTCTCTCTCAAAAAATCAGCCCATTCTGTGCCACATGTGCTGGAAGGCTACAGCCGGCTTGCTGCAACAATACCACTTCATCGCCAAGGCAATGACCCCGGATGAACTGAGTGGGAGTGGACCTGCGGACCACGTTCTGCAATCCTACCGCAATTCCTACATACCCGGGCGTGATACCACCTTTCCGCTCTGGACCCGCGAGGTCCTCTACGGCAACATCAGCGAATACCACCCGGTACATTGGGGTATCATTGTGGAATTCACGGAGAATGCCCAACTCTGGTCGGCGAGATCGGCACATGGCACAGCCTACACCTATGACCAGGAAGTCCCCATTATCTTCATGGGTAAAGGAATTGAGGCAGGTGAGAGTACTGAGCAGGCGAGGATCATCGACATTGCACCAACATTGGCCTTCATATCAGGATTGACCTTGCCTGAAAGCGTTGACGGGACCATTCTGCAGTTACACGATTGATCGGCAACACATTCAGGCCAATTGGATCTTCCTGACCTGGCATAAAAACTGCGGAAGCTTCTTTGCGGGAGGCTAAATTTATCCAGCCAGCGAACGATCAAAGGTATCCATGAAACTGAGCCCAAAGGTCATCACACTCGTACTGGGAGTCCTCATCATCTCCATGGGTCTTATCACGGTCCCCCTCTACTGGTATTCCCGCAATGCCCTTGAAGAGGAGCTCGGTGCCCAGCTTGAGCGCATTGTTCGCATTATCAGCAGGAACGTAGACCCCGAATTGCTCAGAACCCTGACGCTGGAGCCCGAGCTGGCAAACATTCGCCAACGCTTTGAGCAACATCTTGAGGAATTCGCAGTGCCTGGCGTCGAGGGTCTGACCCTCTATGATCTCACCGGAGAGATTCTCGCCGAATACAGCACCGAAGCCCTTGAACTCGCCCAGATCTCAGAGGCTCTCCCCGGTTTTTTGGCTCTGAAACAGGATGACGAACCGGTGGTTTCCGAGATCTACCAGTTGAATGGTGGACGTTATTTTAAAGCAGCAGCCATATCTTTGGAGAATGCGAAGGGCACCGACGCCATTCTAGTGATCTGGGCCGGCGCGGGCTACATGAGTGTTATTGAGCAGATGACCGGCAGCCTGTTGTGGATCATGCTGGGAGCGATCTTCATCGCTGTTTCCCTGACACTGGTATTCTCGCGATCCCTGATCAAGCCGGTGAAAGCCCTGTCTGACTACACCCGTTCCATCCAGGCCAGCATCAATTCAGAACCTGTTCAACTGGAACGTCTGGATGAGTTCGGTGACCTGAATCGCTCCCTGGTGGAAATGCACCTGGAGATCCGTCAACAGGAAGAGGCGGCCCGGCAGTTGCTTTCCGGCATCGCCCATGAGATCAAGAATCCCCTGGGTGGCATGGAGATCTATAGTGAGTTGCTCCAGGAGGAGCTCGCCGGGGATCCATCCGATGACCGATTCACAGAACATCAGCAGTATCTGGCCAAGATCCGTGCTGAATTGCAGCATTTGAAGCAGATCGTGGAAGAATACCTGGACTATGCCCGTCCCCTGAAGAGCATCATAGAGACAGTCATGATCAGCGACATTGTCAAGGACGTCAGATTGTTAGTCAAACCTGAGTTGGACAGTCTTGACCAACACCTCGATCTTGAAGGGGATGCCGAGTTGCAGTCCGACCGCTCAAAACTCCACCGAGTCTTCTTCAACCTCGTGCAGAATGGTCTCCAGGCGTCTGGCGAGAGTGGTTCTGTAACCATCAAGATTGATTCAGAGCAGGATAACATCCAGATGGATTTCTGTGATACCGGAGCAGGGGTACCGGAGGCAGACCAGAAACGCATTTTTGAACCATATTTCTCCACGAGTGAGCGCGGTTTTGGCCTGGGGCTCACCATCGTTCAGAACATTGTCACCGAGCTGGGTGGCACAATCCTTGTGCATAATAGCGATGAAACAGGCACGACCTTTCGGCTGAGGCTGCCCAAACAGATTGATGAAGTATAAATGAAGTCCACGATCCTGGTCATAGAAGACGACAACACCATGCGGGACGGTATTGCCACCGTCCTCCAGAAAGCAGGCTACCGTGTGCGTACTGCTGCAGATGGTGAACGGGGATCAGAACTCTTTTTTAAGAATGCGCCGGATCTGGTGATCTCTGATCTGAAACTACCGGGAAAATCGGGGATGCACCTCCTGCGCGAGTTCCAGGAAGAACAGCCTGATGTTCCGATCATCCTCATCTCAGCCTTTGGTACCATCGATCTGGCTGTTAACTCTCTCAAACTGGGTGCTCGTGATTTCATTGCCAAACCCTTCTCGATTGATGAGCTGAAATCAAAGGTGGCACATGTCCTGGAGGAGCAACCACCCCGCAAGACTGTCGCCATTGACCGCGAGGAAGGATTTCACGGCCTGGTGGGCTCATCCGAGCAGATGAAGATCCTTACCCACCAGATCAAACAGATGTCTGGCGTGGACAGTCCGGTGCTGATCACCGGGGAAAGCGGGACGGGCAAGGAACTCATCGCCCGGGCCATTCACCTGGAGAGTTCCCGTCGTGACAAGCAATTTCTGGCGATCAATTGCAGCGCCCTTACTGACACATTGCTGGAAAGTGAACTTTTCGGTCATGAGAAGGGAGCCTTTACTGGCGCAGTGCGCCAACACCAGGGGATCTTCGAGCAGGCCGATGGCGGCACCATACTCCTGGACGAGATCGGCGACATCTCGCCGCAATTGCAGGTCAAGTTGCTGCGGGTCCTGCAGGATCAGAGTTTTCAGCGAGTTGGAGGTACCAGTCAGATCACTGTAGACGTCCGTGTGGTTGCTGCTACCAACCGCGATCTCCAGGAAGCCATGGAGAAGAAGACGTTCCGTGAGGATCTATTCTTCCGTCTGAACGTACTACCCCTGGAGATCCCCGCACTGAGGGATCGATCCACTGATATTCCAGAACTGGTGACCCATTTCGTTGAGCTGAAATCCCGGCGTCTTGGCCGCGATGTTCCCCGGATCGGCAAGGCCACCATGGAGAAGCTCTGCCTCTATCCATGGCCGGGAAACATCCGTGAACTAGAGAATTTCCTGGAACGACTGCTGATCTTCTGTGAAGGCGAGAGTATCGATGCCGAAGAGGTTTATTTCGAGAAGTCACCCGGCACCAAAGCAGTCAACGGCGGACAACTCAATGAGGTCCTGGAACAGGTTGAAGTGGACATGATCAGGGACGCGCTGAACTGGGCTGGCGGGATCAAGCAGAAAGCGGCCCGCAAACTGGGCATCAAGACCAGCACCCTCTACTACAAGATGGAGAAATATGGTTTGCTCAACCCGGATGCTGAGGCGGATGGGGAGGAGGAGTCAGGATGATGCGCCGCTTCTTCCTCTTCAGCCTGATATTCATCGGGCTGTGCAGTTTTACTCTCGGTGGGGATCTTGATTCAGCCTGGCAGCGGTATTCACGGACCAACGCGGCGGTGAGCGAACTCCAGGTACTGCAAAATGTTTTCGAATCCGAACAGCTTGAGATAAAAGCAGAGATCAATCGGCTGCAAGAAAGCAGCAGCTGGTATAACGCCTGGATCAACAAACTACTGTTATCGCGTTACGCTGATCAGCAGTTGATGCTGGCTGATTCCATCCAGAACGTCAACAGGAGGCTTCTCGAACTCCGGAACCTCCAGAAAGCGGATCTGAAAGTACTGAAGCAGGCCTATGAAGCAGCCTTGTTGCAGACGGGCAGCGGTGAGGCTCTGGCCCGGGACGAACAGGAAGCGACCCTGAGGGTGGGACGCTGGCTTATGGACCAGTCCATGGAGGTTCTCCAACTCCCTGATTATCGTGAGCTGGTGGAAGGCGAGTACAGTAATCCGGAGCTTAGACAGCTTGTCCTGGGCGACCTGCAGGTCCTTCTTTCGGAGAAGCTGGACCTGTTGGACTCCCTGCTGGATGTTCGTAGCAGGGAAGAGGAGTTGGAACAGCGCCTGGCCGAATTCCACGAGGATCTGGGTCTGCAGATGCGTGCCCAGCAGGATGATATCAGTGAGGAGCAGGATCGATCCGGCAGCTACAGCCCGGCCTGGTCAATTGGTGGCGGAACGGATGCCATCGGTAATGAAGGTTTCTATGAAAACACAAGTGATCCTGCAGAAGATCGGACCACAAAGGCATCTGAGGTCGCTGCTGTGACCACCAGGCGGGACCTGCGATACACAGATAATGTACCCGGTGTGAGCATCCAGGACCTGTCCTGGCTCGAATTAAAAAGATCGGAATATGAACAGCTGCTGCAGCGGATCCTCGATGAGCTGGAGCCCCGACCTTGATACGTCTTGCCGCAATGAAGTCTGATAGATGACCGTTTCCAGAAGTCTGCTTCCACTTATCCTGATTGGCCTTCTGCCTGGTCTGGCCACAGCACAGCAACGCCAGGTGTATATCTCAGCCTATCATGACTCCAATCCCACCGAACTCACCTCACCCTCTGCCTCCACCATCGGTCTGAAGGGAAAGTACGGGACCAGTTTCTCTGCTCAAAAAAGGAACTGGAGCTCCTATGGATCCATCCTGGGGCAGGGATATCTTGAGCCTGTTCCCGTTGGAGGTTCCAAACTCATCTTTGACTCGAGTGGTGGGATCCAGTTCTCACCATCACCGCAGCTGCTGATGACCGGCAGTGTTGAGACTTTCCAGAAATTCTACATCTATACCCTGCGACGTTCCGGATGGACTGATCTGAAACTGGACCTGGACCTTTCCGGGAAGCAATGGCTGAACTCCAGTATCGGCCT
The DNA here is from genome assembly GCA_964454335.1 of uncultured Lentisphaeria bacterium. Taxonomy (GTDB): domain Bacteria; phylum Fidelibacterota; class UBA8477; order UBA8477; family JABMPR01; genus CAYVVT01. Next base: position 4,795 of record CAYVVT010000021.1, read on the forward strand.
GCGCACCAGCAGGAATCGTATCGACTATGGAGACCTGACCGAATATTCTGATATGGCGGTCACTCTGGGGCTGAACAGCTTTCTCACCCAGCGTTTTTTTGCCGAATTGACACTGGAACTCGGCGCCGTGGAATACCTGGACCATCCAGTACGCAAACTGGAGGACACCAATCTGGTCCTGATACCTGACATGGATCAGCGGGATGAATTCAAGCGTGGTAGCTTCCATCTGAAGTATAGCGGCTCCTTCATCCTGGGTGTCTCTATGAGCTATGAAAGGGTGAACTCCAACAGTGTCGTGTCCGTCTCGGACATATGGCTGGGTAAAGTGTACGCCTCAGGGTACCTGGGAGACCGGTTCTTCCTGCACCTCGTCCTGCAGGGCATGGATAAAAACTACACTCATCCTGAGATCTTCAGTGTGAGCTACCACCGTGATCCCGAAGAGGGAACCCAGAATCAGATCCACCTGCAGATCGAGCGCATCATGCGTCCCGGATTGATCTATTATGTTCAGTTCAGCCATCTGAAGAATGAGACGATCTACAATCGTCTGTACTTCACCAAGTCCATTTTCGAATCCGGTCTCAAGTTCAAATTCTAGCCGCACGCAACCACCATCTACTCCTCAGGAACTTGAGGATAGTATCAGTTTTCTGAAACATTTCCCGAAGGGATCTGCCGCTTTCCTGCCTGCCTGGATATTTTTCCATCTTTTTTTCCATCAAGCAAGCCGTTGTTGGCCTCATCTGTCCAATGCGATGCTGTGGCCCGCCCCCAGTCTGGCATGTGCATTGTCTTTTTTCAGGGATATGAAACAAAACCCGGTTCTGACAATGCACCCGTTTTGAACCGGATTTCTCCAGGAGGACGTGATGAATTTCCCGATGAACATCAAAGTGATCCGTCAAGGCCTATCGCTGCTGGCTCTGGCTGCAATGATCCTTTTCTGTGGCTGCGAATCGAATCCATTAAGCTACAATGAGAAGGATTCCCGGCTGGCCTGGGTGGGGGGTACTTACTCAGATTATTCAAATGAGGGCGGTGGAGACTGGTATCCCGGTGAAGAGCAATTCGGAGAATTGACCTACAACGGCTTCGTCTATACGCAGGAAGATAATCTTTCAACCTTTGGCGTGGATGTGGACGCCGGATCCTACACATTCGGCCGTAAAAAGATCAATGAGGGCATGCTGCCGCCCACGGCTTCGGTGCGTGTGGAGGAATACATCAATTACTTCCGGCAGGATTATCCCGATCCGGGCAGCGAACCCTTCTCAGTGACCGTCGAAGCAGCGCCCTCGCCTTTCAGGGCTGACAGCCTGCATCTCATGCGCATCGGATTGCAGGGCAGGCGCCCATCCGAGGAGGATCAGCCCTGGAATCTCACCTTTCTCATCGACATTTCGGGTTCCATGACCACCCGGCTGGACCTGGTGAAGGAGAGCCTGTATATCCTGGTGGATAACATGCGTCTGGGAGACTGGATCTCCATCTGCACCTACGCAGGCAGTGTAGGCACGGTCCTCATGCCCACTAATTTGCAGCAGAACGATGCCCAGGCCATCAAGAACATCATCTCAGAACTGCAGGCCGGTGGTTCCACCGCCATGGCCTCCGGTCTTGAGAACGCCTATAACGTCAATTCCTCCGCTTTGCTTGAGAACGGGGTGAATCGAATCGTCGTATGCTCGGACGGCGATGCCAATGTTGGTGCAACCAGCCATGAGGCTATCCTGGAAATGATCGAGGAATACGTCGATCTGGGCATAACACTGTCAACCATCGGTTTCGGCCAGGGCAATTACAACGACCTGATGATGGAGCAGCTGGCCAACCAGGGCAATGGCAATTACTACTACATCGATTCACTGACTGAGGCCGAACGGCTGTTCACTGAGGAGCTCTCAGCTGTCATGGAGGTCATCGCCAAGGATGTGAAGATCCAGGTGGAATTCGATCTGTCAGCCGTTGAACGCTACCGGCTCATTGGTTATGAGAACCGGGATATCGATGACGAGGAATTCGAGAATGACAGTACCGATGCCGGTGAGATCGGTGCCGGACACAGGGTGACGGCTTTTTACGAACTTGAACTTAAAGCTGCTCCAGTGGGAAATCTCGGCGTGATCCATCTGCGCTACAAGCTCCCCAACGGTCACGAGGACATACCTTTAGATGTGGCCATCACCACAGGCGACGTGGTGGGATCCTTCTCCCAGGCCAGTGACCGTTTTCGGTTCACAGCGGGTGTAGCGGAATTTGCAGAGATCCTCAGGGAGAGCCCCTATGTGAATACCGATCTCAACGAAGTAGAAGAGCTGGTGGCAGGTTCACTCGCGGGCAGTGATGACCGGGATGTAGAGGTTCTGGAACTCATCCGCAAGGTCCAAACATTTGAATAGCATGGGTTGATCATGGATATCACCAGAGGACCATTCCTGCTCACACTGCTTATCTCACTTTGCTGTATTGCCTGTGAGTCTTCAGACGGAGAGAATGTCTTTGGCAACCAGGTCTTCGAGAGCGGCCGGGTACAGCTATTCTACGAAGGTATCCAGTTCTCGGACAGCAATGAGGTGGCCAGCTTCATCCTGCTGAACGACAGTACCGTTGACGTCCAGTATTTTGCCTACTCACAGACCTCGCTGCACTACAGCACTGAAGTGTTGTCTGACACTGGTTGGGTTTACCTGTTCTGGAACTGGTGCGGTACCGGTGCAGAGTATCATGTCCTTGAGTCCGGATCCAGCACCCGTTTCGAGACCCACCTGCCGCAGGAAGATTGCACCTGGCGGGTCCTGGTCAATATAGCAGACATGGAACATACCATGAGCTATACCCTGAGAAGTGCTGGAATTGAATTCACAGTACCCTGATCTCCACAAGATGATCTTCTATACACGAGCTGTTGGCAGTAAACCAGAGGATACAGAATGAAACCACTCACGATCAGACACGCATTGCAGATCATCCTGATCCTTGGATCAGTCACATCTCTCCAGGCGCAGCTCATCTCCCTGAAGACCATTCCCGTGGCAACGGGTGACCAGTTCCTCATCTTTCCCAGTCAGAATGTGGGTATGGGCGGTGTGTCCGTAAGTTTGGCCGACACTCTGCTGGATCCCTGGATCGTGCCCAGCCGCGGTTCAGCCATCACCGGGATGCACCTTTCCAGCGCACCGGTGTACTATCGTATCGCCAATGGGGATGGGGATGCCCGATCAATGCCCTTCTCCCTGCAATGGAGTGAAAACAAATGGTTCGGCGGTGCCTCCCTGGCCATCCAGGCCCTGGCCTCTGATGACAATTCTACACTGTTCGTACCTGGTGGACGAACACTCAGTGGAAACATCTCCGAAAACCGGTATTTTGCCGGTTTCATCGGAAGACGGTTGCCCTTCTTGAACAGGAATATCGCCGTGGGCGCTTACTGGGCCGATCTCATGGCCCTGGATGGGGTGGACCTGCTGTATTCCAACAGCCAGAAGATCGAACAGGAAGGGGATATCCTGGATCTGCGTCTCAGTCTCTCCCATGAGCGCCAGGACGGCGTCCGCAAGGAGATCCTGCTGCTGCGGAACGAGATCGACATGCTGCATGAGGTTACCTATTGGGATTGGGGCTGGGAGCGACCTGGTGAGCGTGTGGAGCGGAATCTGGATCATACCATCACCCTGGGTCTGCACAGCACTTACCGGGCACCCTTGAAGGAGGCCGGCTGGCATTATGGCGCCGTCTTCACAGCGAACCGCAAGAGCCATCCCAAGATCCCCAATTACGAGATCATGAACATTCCCAGGGATCCCGGGAATACCACAGGATTCAATATCGGCGGCGGGATATCGAAGAGTGGCGAGTTCACCACATTCGGCATCGACTTCATCTACGAGCCCATCTGGAGTAACACCTGGGCCGAGGCGGACACCTATATCGTCAACATGCAGGATCAGCTCATCCGTCCCGGGGACAAGACCGTGGAGAATGATTTTGAATTCTCGAACTGGATCATGCGCACGGGTCTGCGCTGGGAGAATACGGACAAGGCCTTCCAGCTGGGGATCCAGATGCGTACGATCCATTACTGGCTGGATCAGACAGACTATATCACGGTGACCGATCGGATTCAGGAGGAATACTGGGCTGAATGGACCACCAGCTGGGGCGTAGTCCTGAAATATCCTGAATTCGTCATCAGGTACACCGGCCGGACAACGATGGGCACAGGAAGGCCGGGCGTTGAGACCCGCTGGATCTGGTTCGGTGGATTTGAAGATGCCAACACCAGTGGAGATTTCATTATCGCTCCCAGCGACGATCTCACGTTGCGGGAAGCACGGGTGATGACACATCAATTGAGTATCTCACTGCCGATCGGATTATAGAACGGAACCACGGGGCCTCATTTCCTCTCAGAGGCATTGGATTGTCCATTGGATAGTCCGTGCCCCCGTAGCAGATCTACGATTCTTATCACAGACTAAGCATTCGGGCTCATTCTACCTCACTGTCTGAATGCAATCAAACCACCTGGATCTGTCAACGAACAATGGAATATTGGTTCAACGTCTATATTCATTAACATTGTTCTCGATACGATCGGAATTACACAAATCAGCTGACATGGGTGAAGGAGTTGCACAAATGAGGTCACGAGAAGCAGTCTACGCAAGGATTGTGGAAGCTGGGATCCTGGCCGTCATTCGATTGGAAGATTCTAGTAAAGCCAAACCTATTGCTGATGCCCTGCTGGCTGGTGGTCTGGCAAACATGGAGATCACATTCACCACTCCGGGCGCTCTGGATATCATTCAGGGCCTGGCAAGTGAACACCAGGGTGATTTCCTTGTTGGTGCTGGTACAGTCATTGATCCTGGACAGGCCAAAAAGGCAATTGCAGCAGGAGCTGAATATCTGGTGAGCCCCGTGTGCAACTTGGATATTATCGATGTTGCCCATGAACACCAGAAAGTGGCCGTGATAGGGGCCTTCACACCCACAGAGATACTTAGAGCCTGGGAGGCCGGCGCTGATCTGGTGAAGGTATTCCCGGCCACAGCACTGGGTCCACAGTATTTTCGGGACCTCAAGGGACCGCTTCCCCGGATTAAGTTTGTTCCAACTGGTGGAGTTTCTCTTGAGAATGCTATAGAATTTATCAAAGCCGGTGCTGAATGCATTGGCGTTGGGGGGGCTCTTCTGAACGAAACGATGATCGCAGATGAGGACTGGAAAGGCCTGACAAGCCTGGCACGAGAATTTGTCCATGCTGTCAAGCAGGCACGCAGGTCATAGAGGGGATCGATCAATGGCTTCAAAAATCGTCACTTTCGGGGAGATCATGCTGCGATTGGCCCCACTGAACCAGGAACGCTTCGTGCAGGCCGGCCAGCTGAAGGCCCATTTCGGAGGGGGCGAGGCTAATGTCGCTGTTTCCCTGGCACAATTTGGTCATGAGGTCTGGTTTGTGACCCGCCTGCCACGACATCTAATTGGTGACTCTGCCCTGAACGCTGTACGCAAGTTAAACGTGAACGCTGAATATATCTTACGAGGCGGTATCCGGCTGGGAATCTACTATCTTGAGAATGGGGCTTCCATCCGTCCCTCCGGGGTTATTTATGATCGGACCGGATCAGCCATCTCAGAAGCCAAATCTGGCGATTTTGACTGGGAGAACATTTTCACTGACAAGGACTGGTTTCATATTACAGGTATTACTCCGGCACTCTCAAGAGGTTGTGCGGAATTGACGCTCGAAGCCGTCCGGCAGGCCAAAACATCAGGGCTTAAAGTGAGCTGTGATCTGAACTACCGCGGGAAACTCTGGTCAAGAGAAGCTGCCAGGGAAACCATGAGCAATGTCGTGGGCTTCGTCGACCTGATCATTGCCAATGAAGAAGACGCTACAGACGTCTTTGGTATCTCGCTTGAACGATCAGATGTTCAACAAGGCCAGCTCGATCCGGATGACTATGGATCAGTCGCTAAACAATTGATGGACTTCAGCTCAGCAGATCGGGTAGCCATTACGCTTCGTGAAAGCATCAGCGCTTCTGAGAATGGCTGGTCGGCGTTGCTGTACGATGGAGAGAATTGCCTTACCTCCCGGAGGTATCACATCCAGGTAGTTGACCGCGTGGGAAGTGGTGATGCATTCTGTGCTGGATTGATCCATGGACATTGTTCAGGTTGGGATAATCAGGCAATGATTGACTTTGCTACCGCTGCCTCTGCACTCAAGCAGACCATTCACGGCGATTTCAATCTGGTCTCGGAGGCGGAAGTCCAGAAGCTGGTCGATGGTGACCTTTCCGGAAGGATTCAGCGTTGATAAGTATAAGATCCGATCTATAAGGGCAGATGGTTATGTATCCAGCCTTTAGATGGTTCGGTCCTTCTGATCCCATTCCTCTGAACCACATTCGACAGATCCCGGGTGTGAAGGACATTGTCGGATCGTTGTTTGAGATCCCTGTGGGTGCAGTCTGGCCGCTTGAGACAATTCGGGACCTGAAGCAAACCGTCGAAGACGCTGGTCTGAGACTCAGCGTCATTGAGAGTATACCGGTTCATGAGAATATCAAGCTCGGTCGCAACGACCGGGATACGTTGATTGAGAATTACTGCTTGAGCGTGCGCAACATGGGCACACTCGGGATACCCGTACTCTGCTACAATTTCATGCCTGTATTCGACTGGGTGCGGACGGATCTGGCACACGAACAGAAGGATGGTGCCACGGTTCTGGAGTATGATGAGGATCAACTGGCCGGGCTCGATCTATCCAGCGGTACACCGGATATGCCGGCCTGGGTCAGATACTCAGCCGCGGAATTGCAGGAACTATTGGAGGCGTATCGCCAGATTACAACCGAGCAGCTCTGGGAAAACCTGGCTTATTTCCTTGAGCGCGTGATCCCTGTTGCGGAATCGGCGGGTGTCAAAATGGCAATCCATCCTGATGATCCCCCCTGGTCCGTGTTTGGCCTTCCTCGCATCATCAATGGTCATGGAGGGCTTCAACACCTCATCGATATCGTCGACTCACCTTCAAACGGCATCACCCTGTGTACCGGATCCCTGGGTGCTGATCCAGATTTTGACGTGGTGACGGCGGCCCATGAATTCGGTCGGCAGGACCGGATTAATTTTGTCCACTTGCGGAACGTAAAACATGAAAGCCGCACCCGATTCCATGAGAGTCCGCATCCTTCAGCCCATGGAGAACTGGACATGCATGCCATCATGAAAACGCTGCATCGACAGGATTATTCCGGGCCACTGCGACCTGACCACGGTCGGATGATCTGGGATGAAAAGGGAATACCGGGATATGGTCTATATGACCGTGCCCTGGGACTGATGTATCTCCAAGGCCTCTGGGAAGCCATCGAAAAGGACTCTTCGTCTACAGATAGAGCTGGTGGATGATCAGATCCGCCAGACGACCCGTTTCATTTCAACAGGCAGATCTTTTGATTCACACTACTGCTCTCATTTCGAGCAGTGACAATGTACACGCCCGCAGGCATCGCTTTTCCCTGCGAGTTGAACCCATTCCAGCTCAGTGGGAATATCCCACGAACGTATTGGTCCCCAGTCAATTCAGTTACGAGGGAACCTGACAGGGTATAGATACTGACAGATACGGATCCCGGATCAGTCACACGAAGCTCGAAATGGGTTGAAGCATTAAAGGGATTCGGGTAATTGGAGCTTAATTGAAGGTCCCGGGGGTAATGCAGGTTTTGATCTACCTCTATGGAACTGGGTTCAAAGGGCGTTCCCAGGGTCCAGATGGACTCCTCAATATTTGCATGGATGCCGTGTGGCCCCAGGTCCGGCAATACGGTGCCTGAGCCCTCGTTCATATTCCAGTATGCCACTAGTCCAGGTTCAGCGCCAGTCAATTCTCCAGACATGCATTCCTGGATATCGGTTTCTGAGAGTGCCTGGTCCCAGACAGAAATATCATCGAGAATGCCGTCAAAATGATGGATAAAGCCAATGGCTCCCAGGGTGAAGGGTTCTGACTGATTATCAGCAAGTGCGCCATTTGCCGGGATGATGGTGGTGAGGTCCTAGACCTCGCCATTGATATAGATGTTGAGATTGCTGTTCGAGGCATCATAGGTCACACCGATATGCAGCCAGTTGTCCAGCCAGATACTGTTCAACTCGGATTGATGAAAACTGGGTGTACCCGACGAGTGGTTCAACTTCACGAAGACGCAATGCTGATCACTGCCGGCTGCGTCCTCACTGATCATGATATTGAACGCGGCCTTGCTGATGATTCCGCCTCCGTAGACGGCATCCTCCCCCCAGCCCAGGGGATGGATCCAGGCAGCCACTGAGAAATCATCCTGAAGATTGGCTAAGCTCGCACTGTCACTGGCAACCCGGGCATTCGAGCCATTGAAGAACAGTCCTGCGGAACCCTCCTCAAATACGTGAATGTATCGCTCACGCAACAGGGATGATGATCCCGCAGCGTTTGTGATGTTGAAATTCACACTGTAGATCCCGGCTTGGGTATAGGTCCAGTCAGGAGCAGGATCAGTGAGATCGATGATGTCGTCAGCCTGGAAATCCCAATCCCAGTGGGTGGCCGTGGGTAACGCGTAAGAATCATCTGAAAATTGTACCTCCAAGGGTGCTGCTCCAGAGATCGGTTCTGCTGAGAAACTCGCAGCCAGATATTCTGACGGGAGGGGCATGAGGATCACGGAGTCTTCGTCAAAAAGGGGAATGGCCAGAATGCCATCCCGGCGATTGACTGAAAGATTTGCTACACCTGAGCTGCCCTGGAACACCGTAAGGGGAGGATGGGTGTAGATGGGATTGTACATGTGCACGGCGTTGCTGTTCCAACTGGACATATAGAGATTTCCGGCGGCATCCTGGGCCAGGCCGTCAAAACCACCGATGCCGGTCTCGATGACGGGATAGATCGTTGAATCCGCTGCATCGATACCCCAGAGGACCGTACTCCCATTGTAGGTGCAGAATAGCAGGCGGTCATTCACATCGTCATGGATGATGTCCTGCGGGGATCCGGGGAAGGCGTCCTGAACGTAGGGCCAGACAGTATGATCACTAAGCCGTATCCGATAGATGATGCCGTTGTATTCCAACACATAGAGGTGGCCTTCATGATACAGCAATCCGTCCAGTTGCTGGATACCTGAGATATGGATATTGTCCAGCACATTGCCAGACGCAAGATCGATGAAGGTCACCGAGGTTCCAGTAGACACGAACAGCGTATCCCCCTGGATATCAAAACTCAGGCAGTGAGGCACATTATCCCGAAACAGGGTCTGATTCCCATCCATATCGATGGCTACCAGGCGATTGTTGTAGAAACTGGAGACGATGTAGCGGTCACGGGGCTCATCCAGCATGATGCATTCCGGTCCTGACAGCAGGTTCTGGCCGTATATGATCGCTGGTGCGAGAATGAGAAAGACTTTGGATCGCAGGTCCCTGAATATGTTCATGTTCCCCTCCTTCAGTGGACAGATGTATCAGGAGCTGAAGTTACCAGCAGGATTCTGACCGCGAACTGCATTCGCATCAGAGGTAAATGGGTTATACGAACGGCATAGTGGGGGAATGAACGGTTACTGCTGATGCAGGGATCTGATATTCTGATTGGAAGCCAGGCGAATCATATCTGTGCTTGAGTAGCTTCAGTCCTTCGTGTAGCTTAATAAATAATATTCCATCGAGTCACAATGCACATAGAGGAATTTGTATGAACTATACCCATCTTGGCCGGTCAGGACTTGAGGTCAGCCGCCTCTGCCTGGGCACCATGAATTTTGGTCCCCATACCAGTGAGGAAGACAGTTTCAGGATCATGGATGCGGCACTGGATGCCGGGATCAATTTTTTTGATACCGCCAATGTCTATGGCTGGAAAACCGGTGAAGGGATCACTGAGCAGATCATCGGGCGCTGGCTGGAGCAGGGCGGTCGGCGGGATCGCATCGTCCTGGCCACCAAGGTATACGGGAAGATGGGTGCAGGTGTCAATGACCGACGGTTGTCTGCCTATCATATACGCCATGCATGTGACGAGAGTCTCAAGCGTATGAAGACGGATCATATTGATCTCTACCAGATGCATCACATTGATCGATCCACCCCCTGGGAGGAGATCTGGCAGGCTATGGAAGTGCTTGTTCAGCAGGGTAAGGTGCTATATGTGGGCAGCAGCAACTTTGCTGCGATCCATCTGGTCCAGGCCCAGTATGAAGCGGCAAAGCGAAATTTCATGGGCTTGATCTCGGAGCAGAGCCTGTACAACCTGCATACCCGTGACATCGAAATGGAACTTGTCCCGGCCTGTCTGGAATATGGCATCGGGATCCTCCCCTGGAGCCCACTGGCCAGTGGGCTGCTTACCGGCAATCACGATAAGAAGGATGCCGTACGCAGCCGGGAGGGACGGAACATGGAACTCGCAAAAAAAATTGGTGATCAGCTGGACAAATACTTGGCCCTCTGCGCAGATCTAGGTCATGCTCCTGCTGAGGTTGCGTTATCCTGGTTGCTGCACATGCCCGGAGTCACCGCACCTATCATCGGCCCCCGGACAATGGCCCAACTGGAGAGTGGATTGAGATCCCTGGAGATCGACCTGGATCGTGACAGCTTGCAGCAACTTGACGAGATCTGGCCTGGACCCGGAGGTGTCGCACCAGAAGCCTATGCCTGGTGATACTGCGCCATGAAAGTCATCACGATCCATGCAAAGAACAGGATTACATTGGAGGACAGTACCGAACCTGTCCCTGATCCGAAAGAAATTCTAGTAGAAGTTATGGCCTCGGGGATCTGCGGGACAGATCTCCACATCGCCCAGGGGGAATACATGGGTTCATACCCGGTTATTCCCGGCCACGAATTCTCAGGCATTGTCCAGGAGGTCGGAGCGGGCGTGACAAGATTCGCCCCCGGGGACAGGGTGGCCATTGAACCCAATCTTTCCTGCGGGGAATGTGACTACTGTGAACAGGGAAGGATCAATCATTGCCGTAATTGGGAAGCCATCGGGGTGACCCGGCCAGGTGGTATGGCGGAGCTGGTTGTGGTTCCTGAAGCAGCAGCCTTCGATATTGGAGAATTACCCTTTGAACAAGCCGCGTTCATGGAACCATTATCCTGTATCCTGCATGGTTTTGAGAAATTGGCCCTCGCACTGGACCAGCGCGTCCTGCTCATGGGTGCAGGACCCATCGGCCTCATGTTCGCTCAGGTTCTGGTGGATGGAGGTGTGAACGATCTTCACATTCTTGAAAGACAATCTGCCAGACGGACCAGAGCGCATGAGGTCAGTACCGCAGTCATTGTCTCGGATAGTTCGAAACTCGTTCCTGAGAGTTTCGGTTTAGTGATCGATGCCACCGGTTCCATCGCCTTGATGAACCAAAGCCTGGATCTGGCGCGTAAAGGGGGCTCTATCATGCTTTTCGGGGTACCACCTATGGATGCCACACTCAAGATAAGCGCCTTCCAGCTGTTCGAGAAAGGCCTGAGCCTGCATAGTTCCTTCACCTCGGTGCGGAATTCCACCCACGCACTGCAAATGCTGGCGGAAGATCGTGTGAAAGTTGCTGAATTGATCTCCCACCGCCTGCCCTTGACAGAATTCGAACATGGGATTGAGCTTCTGGGGCAGGGCGCTGAACAAGTCAGTAAAGTGATGATCTTACCCTGGAGCTGAATGCTCGAACTCAAAGACAAATGGATCTGGGATTTCTGGTTTTGTCAGGACGGAACTGATTTCCATCTCTTTTATCTGCAGGCACCACGCTCTCTTGGTAATGAGCGTCTCCGGCATCACAACGCCACCATCGGGCACGCTCAATCCCGGGACCTGCAGCACTGGATACCGCTGCCCACCGCTCTGGGCCCGGGAAAAGAAGATGAGTGGGACGATCTGGCCACCTGGACAGGGAGTGTCATTCGAAAAGGAGATCGCTGGTACCTATTGTACACGGGAGTCAGTAAGGCCGAGAAAGGACTTGTTCAACGCATCGGACTGGCCGTTTCAGAGGATCTGATCCACTGGAAGAAGCATTCCGGTAATCCCATCCTTGAGGCTGATGGGCGTTGGTATGAGCTCCTGGATCTGGATGCCTGGCACGACCAGGCCTGGCGGGATCCATGGGTGTTCAAGTTTGATGGACGATACCATGCCATGATCACTGCACGGGCAAACGTGGGGCCCGCCGATGGCCGGGGCGTCATTGGCCATGCTTTCTCAGATGATCTGCTGGAATGGCGGGTGGGACCGCCCTTGACAACACCTGGCGATTTTGGACAATTGGAGGTTCCCCAACTCATTGAGGTGCAGGATCATAACTATCTCGTTTTCAGTACGGATCGCTTCTCGCATTCCAAAGCTTATCTACAGCGAACCGGCGCCCAGCCGGCAACAGGTACTGGCTGTTACGTCGGTGAGACCCCTCTGGGTCCTTTTCTCGTCCGGGATCAGCCCTGGCTTTTCGCCGATGAACATGGCCAGCGATATAGTGGCAAATTCCTGGAAGCCAATGAGCTCGGATGGACATTCATGGCGTTTGAAAACTATGATAGCAACGGGGAGTTCATCGGTCGGATCCTTGATCCCTTTATATTGAGTAAAACTGATTAGGATCCACCGTAGGGTTTTGGTCGAATATTCTGCGAGGTCACCCTGAGCCTGTCGAAGGGCGAACGAGCACTAAACGGCAAAGCTTTGGGGCAACCTTCGACAGGCTCAGGGTGACCCGGTTTCTCGTAATGACAACGAGGTATTATGTCATTGCGAGGAGGCATTTGCGTAGCAGATGACGACGTGGCAATCTCGATGGTTTGGTCATGAGGTTGTCTGGCTGGATCACCACAGCCCGCTTCGCCGGGCTTCGTGATGACATATATTAATAACCCGACTCGATCAGGTCGATCACCAGCGCCGCCGTCCACGAGAACGAATCGCTCCCCAGGCCTTCGCCGGTTTCAGGATTGAAGTACTCATAAAAACCGTTCTGCTCTACCAACTCAAGTGTTTCACCAGCCAATCTTGAAGCGAGATCGACAGCCCCGTAGATCTCCAGGCCTCTGATGATCATCCAGTTCATATTGATCCATACAGGCCCCCGCCAGTAAAGCACAGGATCATAATTAGTGCTCTGTAACGATTCTGAGCAGACGCCCCATCCCGTTTCTGGCCATGATCCTGAGGATAGCAGATCGCTAATCATCGTGACAGCTCGGTTGTGATCGGGATAACCGGTGAACAGTGGGATATACTTACTGATGTTATCCGAACCTATGTAGCAGTCTGAGACCAGGTCGAAGTCCTGGTATCGGCCGGTCTCTTTGTTCCAGAGTCTGGATTCGATGGATGCTGAAAGCCTCCTGTACATGTCAGATATGGGATGGGGGTCTTCATCGATGATCTCTGCGATGGAGATCAGTGCCTCCAGGGATCTCAGATGCAAGCTGTTGAAAAGAACGGACTGGACTGCGAACAATCGTAGATCATGGATCCTGCTCCAATCCCAACTCTCCATTGCATAGCGCTGTACCAGGTAGGAATAACGCATGTACTCCTTATCCGAAGGACGCTGGACATCAGGGATATGTTGATTGTCCCGACGCATGAAACGTGGTTTAAAATCCAGATCGAACTGATGCAGGGCCTGGTCCCAGTTGCTGGCATTGTCCATTCCACTTTCCCATGGGTGACAGATGAAAGACAGACCCTGTCCATCGGGATCCCGCTCTCGGAGCAGGAAGGTGGAATAGTGGACAAGTGCAGGATAGATTTCTCTGAGGAACTGAATGCTTTTCTGCTCGTCACAGGAATGGTTAAACACCTCGAGGGCGGCGAATGCCAGGATCGGTGGCTGGGTGATCCCGCTGGTGCGTAGCTCTCCAGGTGCCAGAGTAAGATCCCTGCCCCAGTAGTCGGGACCCGGGCGGTAATCATCGGCTGTCGGATTGAAGACGATGTGTGGGATCATGCCGTTGGACCACTGCGCCTGGATCAATGTCTTGAGTTCTGCTTGAGCCCGGATCTCATCCAGATGTGATAATCCAATGGCGATAAAGGCAGAATCCCAGTTCCACTGATGGGGATACAGCCTGGGCGCTGGTTTGGTGCAATTTCCCAGGTCGTTGGACCTCAAGACTTTGATTGCCGCAGTTTTCAGATCTTCCATCACTCATTCTCACCAATAGTTGCTGAATAACAAAGCAGTTGATCTTTAAACAAATATAAATATCTTTAAAGCGCTTTAAATAACTTTAAATCGCTTAATAGATATGAAGCCGACAATAAAAGAAATTGCGGAAAGTGCCGGCGTATCACAGGCAACGGTCTCTCTGGTTTTGAATAAACGCCCCGGTGTTTCTACCGAAACCCGTAAGCGTGTTCAGGACACGATCACCGAACTGAATTACGTTCCAAAGCGATCAGCAAGTCAGCTCGCACGTCAGCAGACCGGGAATATTGGCTTCATCATCTGGGAAGACCATTTCTCAGAGATCGAGATGTTCTATTCTCAGTGCTTCCTGGGAATGGAGCTGGCCACCCGTGACAGCGATTACTATATCCTGCTTACCACGGTTAAGCTGGACTTCAACACGCGTACGGACCTGCCGCGCTTCCTGAGATATGATGATGTGGATGGTGTGGTCCTGGCAGGCCGGGTACCACATAACCTGATCAAGTTGCTGGAGAAACGGAAGATACCCTTTGTATTGCTGGACTATGAAGTCCCCGGAAAAAACCACCACAAGGTCCTGATTGATAATTACAAAGGAGCTTATACTGCGGTCCAGGAATTGGTCAACTGTGGTAAAAAGCATATCGGTTACGTCGGTGGATCAGCGGACCATCCCTCCATAAAGGAGCGGTACCGGGCCTATCTGGCAGCGAGCCAGGATTATGGCTTTGCGGTCAATGGTGACAGTTCGGAACTTGTTTTTTCCATTAATACAGAGATCACTCGAGAGATCGGAATTGCCGGTATTCGAGAATTGTTGGACAAGGATGTAGAGCTGGATGCCGTGTTCTGTGCCAACGATACATTGGCTTTCGGCGTCCTCGAAGAATTAAAACGGCGACGGATCAGCGTTCCTTCAGAGATCGCAGTTGTAGGTTTTGATGATATTTATGCAGCCCGATTCCATTCGCCACCGCTCTCTTCGATCCATGTACCCAAGATGGATCTCGGGAAGGAAGCCTATAAGCTGCTTCTGGAGATCATCAGCGATCCCACCCGGATCCCCCAGACCCGGACCATCGGTGTAGAATGCATCTGCAGGGAGACCACCTGAGACATGGATCTGCTGTCCAGAGAACCGCTGAAGATAGGTGTTAACTACTGGCCTGCTGGATCAGCCATTCAAATGTGGTCGCAATGGGATCCCAAGGAGATCGCCGCAGACTTTCAGCAGATGAGTACAGCCGGGATCCAGCTGGTACGCTTCTTCCTGTTTACACCTGATTTTGTCCGGGGTGGAGAGGTCCATGCCACCAGCCTGAAGAGATATCGACATGTCCTGAGCCTGCTGGCAGATGCCGATATCCATGGATTGCCCACGCTGTTCGTCGGTCACATGTCCGGACAGAATTACCGTGTAGAGGGCTGGGATGAAAAGACATATTTCACTGATCCGGAAGTGCTCGCCCAGCAGAGAGGCTATGTTCGCCAGATCGTGGATGCTTCACTGGACTGTAAACACCTCGCAGGCTGGTGTCTCACCAATGAGATTCCCAATGATTTCCCGGGAGATGAACCTGCCAGGATAACCTCCTGGGTTAGAATGATCACCACCACCATCCGTGAACTTGATTCCCGCCCCATCGTGCTGGGAGACGGCGTCTGGTCGCCGGAGGTCACAGGGGCCGGTGGCAGGAACAACCTGGAACCATCCCAGCACTACCTGTTGAGAGAACTCGCACCGCTGCAGGATACCCTGGGTGTGCATTTCTACCCCCGATACGACGATTATTGGCCCCAGGCTTATACCTGCGGTTTCCGCCTGCTCATGGCCGGCTCATGGAAGGAAAATGTATTCCTGGAAGAGTTCGGTCATTCCATTGCCATGGGATCCGAGGAGAATCAGGCGCTGTACTACCGGGAAGTACTTTTCTCCGCCATGCAAACAGGGGCTTCTGCGGTCCTGAACTGGTGCTGGACAGATTTTGACAAGCCCGATCTGCGGCCTTACCTGCATAATCCTTTTGAAATGCGTTTTGGCCTGCGCCGCAGTGATGGCAGCTTTCGTCCAGCCCTGCAGGAGATGCAGGAATTCGCACGGTTATCAAAAGATCTTACGGATGAAGGGTGGGAACCAGCAAAAGAGGACAGCTGGTTACCCGTTCCTGCAACATTCTACCATCCGCTCCCATTCGACTGGGACGGGGATACGGATACAAGATACAAGCTTTACCTCCATACTTATGGCGCACTGGCCAGTGCCGGTGCTGCACCAGTCTGCATCCATGAACCTGCCGTGGATTATCTGTCACAGGTCCATGAGAATCACTTCACGCATGCTGCCTCCTTCTTGCATGCACCGGCCACTTTGTGGCTGCCTGCAATGAAACGGCTCAGTGCGCCATTCTGGAAAGAATGCCTAGATCACGTTCATCGTGGAGGCACGATTTACGCCAGCTTTGCTGCTGATCACTGGATGATCGACCTGGATGAGACCCTGGGAATCCAATCTGATCTGCGCTTTGGCCTGCCCGATTTCTACCCTGATGACATCATGACCATCTCAAGTCCCAGTGCCTGGGGTGCATTCGACGAGGAACCCATTTCCATCCATCTGGGCGAATGGAGAGAACGGCGTGCCCTGGCTTATCTCCCTGCCCGTTGCTCTAGTGCAGAGATCCTCTTGCAGGACAACTCCGGCCGGCCGTTGCTGATCCGCAAGAAGCACGGCTCCGGCGTCATCTATTTCTCCCTGTTCCCCTTCGAGATGCTCATGACCCAGAGCAGTGACGAGAATGTCCGCACAATCATGACTATGTTGTATGCCTCGATACGAGAAGCACAACTGCCGAGCGGTTCAAGCTGCGTGACTCCTGGCGGCGAATTCATGCGATTCCAGCGTGGCCAAGGAACCAGGGAATTCCTGTTCAATCACTCCTGGGAACCACGAACTTTCAAGATCCGATCCAAAAAACCTAACGAAGAGACAAAGAACATTCGGGTTGAATTGCCCCCGAAGTGCTTTTGTGAGATAGATACCAGAGAGTATTCCAATGGGGAGAAGAACAATGTGAATGCCGTTGGTATCGAGAATTGAAAAAATGGCAATGCTAACAATAAGGAGGAAAAAATGGCTATGCGTAAGATCGCAACCATGATGCTCTTGATCTGTCTGGGATTTGTTTTCGCTGAAGACAATCTGCTCATCAATCCCGGCATGGAAGATCAGACGCCGGCATTCTGGACACCGTTGAATGGTGTATTTGGAACCGATGTTGGTGTCACCGCGTCAGACATGGCTTACAGTGGCTTCCATTCGTTCATGATAACGAAGGCAGCTGCTACCACTGACGTCGTGGGCTGGGTATCGGACAACAATGCCAACCTGTATTGGAACAATGCAGCAGCATCCACCTACAACATCAGCGGCTGGGTCAAACTGGCAGGTGTGAACACTGCTCCGACAACTGATGATGAGAAGATCGGTCTGGTCTTTGAATTCCTGGATGAGTCAGGTGGTGAACTGGTCACAGAATTTCTCTGGGCCGATCAGTCCGCAGCTGATGCTGACTGGGCTGAACTGAGTGGTGTCACCATCCTTACAGCAGAACCCGGTTCTGTAGTCGTGAAGATGATCATGGGTAAGGACGCCACCGGAACCGCCTATTTTGACAATCTGGGCTGTGGTACCACACCGGATTGGACTATGGGCCTGTTCAATGGCAATGCAGAGACCGTTCACGGCTGGTTGAACTGGTATGCATCTGATAATGGCTCCTACGGGACCGTTACAAGCAACGATGCACACAGCGGTGACTATGCCCAGGAACTCTGGAAACCGGATACGACTTCGTCATCCTCAGAGATCGTCTACTACTCCGTACCCGTTCCTGTGGTTGCAGGTGACTGGTACAAGGTCGGCTTCTGGGCTAAGACCGTTGGAGTGAATTCGGATCCTTCATTCGAATCGACCTTCATTCGTAAGGATCGACTTGATGATCGTCTGGGAATCACCTTCTTCTTTCACTCAGATGCAGTGATCGATGAAGGTTGGAGTCTCAGCGGCGGCGACAAGTTCGTCTATGTTGATCAGACCACCACGGATACGGACTGGACCTATTACACCGTAGCAGAACGGGCTCCTGATGATGCCACCGGTATCTCCGTGCGCTCCCGCTACACGTCCAATCCCACCGGTCTCACCTATTTTGATGATTTCTCTGTTGAGAGAATGATCGAAGTGGGTTCGGAGATCCTGGATAACGCCGGTATGGAAGACCAGACACCGGCATTCTGGTCACCACTGAATGGTACATTCGGTACTGATGTTGATGTGACTGCAGCTGATGACGCCTATGCTGGCTTCCACAGCTTCATGATCACCAAGTCTGCGGCTACCACCGATATGGTTGGCTGGGTTTCAGACAACAACTCGGATCTGTACTGGAACAATGCCGCAGCCTCTACCTTCAATCTCAGCGGTATGGTGAAACTGGCCGGTGTCAATACTTCACCTGCCAATGATGACGAGAAGATCGGTCTGATCTTTGAGTTTCTGGATGCCTCGGGCACTGCGATAGTCACAGAGAACGTTTGGGTCGATCAGGATACCGCAACTGTTGACTGGCGTTCACTCGATGCCGTTACAATCCTCACCGAGGAACCGGCTCAAGTCATAGTGAAGATGGTCATGGGCAAGGATGCCACTGGAACGGTCTACTTTGATAACCTCGGATGCGGTACCACACCGGACTGGACGATGGGGCTGTTCAATGGCAATGCCGAGACCATCGATGGCTGGCTGAACTGGTATGCCTCTGATAACGGGTCCTATGGGACTGTTACAGATAATGATGCGCATACGGGCGACTATGCCCAGGAACTGTTCAAACCAGATACCACCAGTTCCTCGTCCGAGATCGTCTACTATTCCATCCCGTATCCTGTTGTAGCAGGTGAATGGTACAAGGTGGCGTTCTGGGCCAAGACTGTTGACGTGAGCAACGATCCGTCCTACGAACCCAGTTATACCCTCCGGGAACGTATCGACGAGCGGATCGGTATCACCTACTTCTGGCATGCCGATGCCGTCATCAATGAAGGCTGGAGCCTCAGTGGTGGCGACAAGTTCGTCTATATCGATCAGACGACGGCCGATACGGACTGGACCCTCTATGAGGTAGCGGAACAGGCAGCGGATGATGCAACCGGCATCTCCGTTCGTTCACGTTATACCTCACATCCGACGGGTTTGACCTATTTCGATGATTTCTCTGTGAAAAAACTGGTGGCTGCACCGGTTTCCATCAATGATGATTTTGTCGAAACCATCAATCCGACGGACTATATCCTGAGTCAGAACTACCCGAATCCATTCAATCCCAGCACTACCATCGAGTATGATCTTGCGGTAGCAGGCTGGATAAGTCTGGATATCTATAACTATCTGGGTCAGAAGATCACGACACTGTATTCCGGACATCAGGGAACAGGTCGTCACAGCATCGCGTGGGATGCCACCAATGCCGCGGGTGAACCCGTTGCTGCCGGTGTTTATCTCTACGTGCTCACGGGTGACAATACTCAGATCACCCAGAAAATGGTCCTGATCCGCTAGTCAAAGGCGTCACTCAGGTCATATATGGCTGGGCTGTCAGAAGACAGCCCAGCCATAACATAGCGCTATCACTCACACCGAAATGAGGAGGTCATGACAATGACGTCTGTAAGCCGGTTCAAGCTTTATCTATTATTCTGCCTGATCATGCCAGCTGTTCTGACAGCCGGGGTCACCGGGAAGGTGACCGGCAGGGTTGTGGATGCCACAACAGGCGAAGCCCTCATTGGTGTGAATGTCATCGTGGATGGCACCAGTATGGGTGCCGCTACGGATATCGATGGATATTACGCTATCATCGGGCTGCCCCCCGGTGAGTATTCCATCCGGGCAAGTTATATTGCATACTCTCCAACCATCATCACCGAAGTGAAGGTGATGGTCGATCTCACAACCGAAGTCAATTTCGAACTCCAGGAACAGATCCTGGAAGGTGCTGTGGTCACTGTTGTTGCCAAGGCACCTACTGTTAGAAAGGACGTCACCTCGACTTCCTACCGGGTGAGTTCGGAAGAGATCGCAGCGCTCCAGGTTGAGGATCTCGACGATCTGATCAATCTCCAGGCAGGAGTAGTTGAAGGCCACTTTCGTGGTGGTCGCAGCGGTGAGGTCATGTATATCGTCGATGGCATCCCCATCAATGACAGCTATTCGGGAGATGTCCCTCTGGATGTGGAGAATGACATGATCCAGGCCATGGAGGTGATCTCCGGGACCTTTAACGCCGAATATGGTCAGGCAATGTCCGGCATCGTCAATATTGTAACAAAGGAAGGCCAGGACTATTTCACCGGGAAGATCTCCACATACTTCGGGGATTATATCTCTACCAAGAGCGACGTCTTCACGCATATCGATGATGTGGATCCCCTGGCGATCAACAATGTCCAGTTCACACTCAGTGGGCCGCTGCCTTCACTACCTTCTCTGCCAGCCAATTTCTCAATCCTGCTGCGACGCTATTCGAGCCAGGGTTACCTATTCGGCGAACAGATGTTCCTGCCCACAGATTCATCCAATTTTAATGACGCTGATAATCCTTATATAGAATCGACGGGCAGCGGTGATATCACGCCCCTGGCTCCTACCGAACGCCAGACAGTTCAGGGAAAACTCACATTCAAGCTTTATGACAAGGGTAAGTTGAATATTACCGGCTATTACCAATCCAAGTTCTACCGGGACTACGATCATATCTTCAAGTACAATCCGGAAGGTAATTATAAACGTGTATCTGAAGATTATCGTGCATCAGCGCAGTTCACCCATCTCTTCAGCGCTGAGACCTTCGTCACACTCAACGTCTCCAGCGGCTATACCGAGTATGGGCAATACGTCTATGAAGATTGGCAGGATCCGCGCTATCCTCCCATCTGGATAGGCACGGGGAATGGCTCAAATGGATTTTCAACCGGGGGTAGCCGCATGTGGCAGCACCGCCGCGAGAATCAGGACCTGGTGGGGAAGATCGATTTCACCAGCCAGGTTACCAAGAACCAGAAGATCGGAGCCGGTATCAGCTTCAAACAAAGCGACCTGTGGCTGCATGAATTCTGGCTCTACTTTGATGAGCATTACCAGGTCAACCAACCCCCGGACTCGTCCTGGTATAACAACAGCTACCGGCACAAACCCACGGAGATCTCGGCCTATTTCCAGGACAAACTCGAGCTGGGGGAGATGATCGTGAATGCCGGTCTGCGCTATGACCATTTCGATCCCGACGGGTCTATGCCGCTGAATTTCAATGATCCGCGACATTCGCCCTTGCGGGACGCCGAGCCTGCTGCTCAATTGAGTCCCCGGATCGGCATTGCCTACCCCATCACCGATATGGGTGTGATCCATTTCAGTTATGGCCATTTCTTCCAGGTTCCGGCCTATGAGCACCTCTACATCAATCCGGATTTCGAAGTATCCCTGATCCAGCTGGAGGGTGACCAGCCGCCCCGGGGACGCTTCAACGCGATGGGGAACGCAGAATTGCAGCCGCAGAAGACGGTGAGCTACGAGCTCGGGCTGAAACAGGGGCTTACCGAGAACCTCACCATCGATGTCACCGGCTACAACAAGGATATTCGTGATCTCATCGGGATGGAAGTCCGTGAGGATATCTATGGCGGCCGCTATTTCCGATTCATCAACAGGGATTACGCAAACGTAAAGGGTATCACAGTAGCTCTAGAACAACGTCCCACTCCAGGTGGCTTCGGTTTTGGGATTGACTATACCTATCAGGCTGCAACGGGCAACGGCTCAGATCCCAACGAAGAATGGGAGCGACAGAAGGTGGACCCGCCCATCGAGTCCGAAAAGAAGCGGGTATTCCTTGACTGGGATCAAACCCATTCTCTGAATCTCAGTGCCACCACTTCTCAGGCGGGGTATCGTGTCAGTCTCATCGGCAAGTTAGGCAGTGGTCTGCCCTATACTCGTTCATCAGCCCGCTATACCAATCGTATCTATAATGGTGAGCGTGAACCCATGACACTGATCCTGGATCTGAATGTAGCCAAGGATATGGAGATCGGAGGGATGAAGTTCGCTCCATACTTGAAGATCACCAACCTCTTGGATCGCAAGAATACCAAGGATGTTTTTGATTCCAGTGGATCGGCCGAATTTAATTACGACATGAATTTCCAGACATATCGAGGTATCAGAACCCAGGAAGAGTTCTTTACCAGACCAGATTACTACTTCGAACCCCGCAAGATCCTTGTGGGTGTTTCCCTGGTCTTTGGAGGTGCGTCATGAGAGAGTTCACCACTCGCTTGAGCGTGTGCATCCTGCTGCTGGTACTCATTCTCCCGATGGCGAATGATCTTGCAGCCCAGACACCGCAGGAATTCCGAGGCAGCCTGCTGTATCGCCGAATCGGCACCATGGATGGAAATCTCGTACTGACCAAGTACAAGAATTATGGTGAGGTGACGGATTATCCCAATGAGCCCTCCTGTAACTGGCCCAGCTTCGGTCGTCATTATTGTGATGGCGTAGCCCTCATCGTCTCTGCCGAAGTAATGAATGGATATGGAGATCTGGTGCATCCGATGGAGACCCAGTACAGAGAATTCGTAGATAAGTCTCCTGAGGATATACCCTGGGGCTTCGAACCAAGACCCTTCTGGTTCAATACTGATCCCCAGGAAAACAACATCCCTGCGGTAAGTAATGAACCGGTAAGCTGGCCGGATGCCTGGCCGGACAAGCCAAACTCCTGGGATGGATACTGGAATGGCTATTTCGGAAAAGGGATCTTCAATGCTGATCTCGAGACGGTGTTCGTGTTCGATGATGATGCTGACAAGGAGTACAATCGCGAGGTTGTCAACTATAATTATTGGTGTGACGACCGCGATTCTACACGTGGAGGATTGGGTCTATGGGTAAAAGCCCGGGGATTCCAATGGAGTCATGTACTGGCGGAAGATTGCATCTTCTGGCTCTATAACATCACCAACGAATCCACCCATGATTACGAGAGGACATTCTACGCGCAGTATCTCGATTGGGGTGTGGGAGGTGTCGAAGACGGTGCCGATGATATCGGGGAGTATGACAGCGAGCTGGATATTGCCTTCGCTTATGACACAGACGGCTATGGTACACCGGGTAACTGGTATCCCGTGGGCTACGCAGGCTATGCCTTCCTTGAAAGTCCGGGTATCGGTTCGGATGGCGTCGATAATGATATGGATGGTATTGTGGACGAAGAACGCTTCAGCGATGATCCCGGTACCTGGATCGATACCGCTCCGTATGGCTTTGACGGTGCCGCCTGGGACGATTTCGTGGAAACCTACCTGAGAGATCCCACACCACACTGGTCGGAGGACGAGGATTGCGACTGGGATCCCTACACCGACATGAATTCCAACGGGGTTTGGGACTACGACGAACCGCTGAATGATGATGTCGGCGCCGATGGTGTTGGACCCTACGACATCCACTATGTTGAACCGGACGAAGGCGAAGGCGATGGTCTACCGACCAATGGTGAGCCGGATTACAACGCCACTGATCCCGATGAATCCGACCAGATCGGACTCACCGGTTTCGAGATCTTCCCTGTGCATGAATACGAACTGACCAATGATGAGCAGAACTGGAGTGTGTTCTCGCGAGCCCTTGTACCGGTCCACGAACTGCTCCAGCCAAACAACCTGGGAATGTTCTTCTCCTCAGGGACCTTTCCCCTGGAGGTCAACAAGACCGAACGTTACTCCATGGCCCTGCTCTTCGGTGAGGATCGGGATGATCTGCTCAAGAACAAGCGAACTGTTCAGCAGATCTACAACGCGGATTATCGCTTCTCGAAGCCACCACTGAAACCAACGCTCTCAGTCTACCCCGGTGATGGGGAAGTCACCCTGGTCTGGGACGATATTGCCGAGCAATCCTTTGATCCTTTCATCCAGGATTACGATTTCGAAGGCTATCTCATCTACAAATCGACAGAAGCCCAGTTTCTGGAGAACAAGACCATCACGGATTCCTATGGTAATCTCACCTTCCGCCAACCGGTGGCCCAGTTCGACCTCGATGATGAGTGGGAAGGACCCCATCCAATCGATATCTATGGTGTGAAATTCAATATGGGTGAGAATACGGGTTTGAAACACACCTGGACCGATACGGATGTACATAACGGCCAGACCTATTACTATGCTGTTGTAGCCTACGATTTCGGTTTGGTGAACTATGGTGACGGCCCTGCAGAGGGCCTGGCACCCAGTCTCTGCGCCTCTATCATCAAGACCGATGCTTTTGGACGGGTGACCTTCCTGGATGTCAACTGTGGGATTGCGATCCCACGGCCGCATTCAGCGGGGTATACGCCACCGCAGCTGGATGAGGATATCCTCCACGAGGGACCGGCCACCGGGAGTATCGACATCAGCATTGTGGAAAAGCACAACGTTCCCAGTGGTGACGTGACCTATGAACTTGAATTCCATGAAGAAACACTGTTCCACACGAAGGACATTCCCAGCTACACGGTTCGGGATGTGGTCCAGGACACTCTCGTCCTGGATAGTACCACAGTAGTCATAGAAGGGGAGGAGAGCCCCATCTTCAATGGCAGTCTGATATCGTTCTATAATGATACCAGCATCGTCTATGACGTCTCGAACAGTGGCTGGAGTGTAGGTGAATCAGATTATATCGCCCGTATCCGGCTGAATCCCGACTGGGAAAATGTGGCCGGCTATCGCCTTAATCTGCCCATGCCTGCGGATTACGAGATCACCTTTGTCGACTCGGATTCAGTTGAGACTGAGAACGCCTTCGGCCTTAGCTCTCGTATGGTCAATGTAAGCATTATCAATACCACTGATACCAGCACTGCAAGTTTTGCCCTCTGGGACCATGACGGCAGCCAGGATTACAATCATGGTGATGACCTGGTGATCATTGTACCGGATGATGACTTCATCTTCAGGAAGCACACCTCCTGGGTGATCCGCTTCGAGTCACGCTACACTGTGGATACGGTCTGGGTGGATGGGGTACCGGTCCTGGATACTACGGCCTCGACCATCGATCCACCAGGACCGGGCGATACCTTCACCCTCAAGACGATGAAGCCTTTCAGAGATGGGGAGAAATACCGATTCACCATCAGCGGCGCTGATTCCAGTGACGATCTGGCCAACGAGGAACTGGACGATATCTATGTGGTACCTGATCCTTACGTTGTTACTGCAACGTGGGAGCCACAGAACTATTTCAAGTTCGGCAGGGGCGAACGGAGGCTGCATTTCTTCAATCTGCCGCGGATTTGTACCATCCGGATCTATACTCTGAACGGTCACCTGGTGGATACCATCGAGCACAATTCGACCGCTGATAATGGGATGAAGGCCTGGGACCTGCTTTCCAGTGAGGGCAGTGAGATCTCGTACGGTATATACCTATACCACGTGGATGCACCAGGGGTGGGCACCCATGTCGGTCGCTTCAGTGTCATCAAGTAGGAGCAGCTATCACTGATGAGAACGGTACTCACTTCATCCTTTGTGCTGATCCTGCTCCTTGCCTGCGAGCAGAAGGAACCTGAGGCTTTGGCCCGGATCAACGGTCGCTCGATCAGTGTTGAGGATTTCGTGTTCGCCTACGAGACCAGTCCGCGGTCGACCCTCACCGGCTCCAAAGAAGATGTGCATCAACGTGTGCTGGATCGCATGATCGATGGCATTCTCATGGCACAGGAAGCGGACCGACTGGGTCTGGATGAGGATGCTGGAACGGCCAGAGAGCTGGACTTTCTGCAAGATGCTGCTATCCGCAGAGAATTGTACCGGCGCCAGATCCGCTCAGCAGTCACTATCACTGAGGATCAATGCCGAGAGGCTTTTAAACGGGAACAGACAACCCTCTGGGTACAGCATGCCGTTCTTGATCCAGATGTCTCCGTGCCACCACACAGCTGGGATCCGGAATGGACACATGTAAACATCAACCCGGCGGTGAAGACCAGGACCACGACGGAATTCGGTCCTGTGGATCTGATGACCTGGAACCAGGTGGATGTGAAACTTGAATCCATGCTATACGCCATGCAGCTCAACGATGTGAGTGAAGTCATCGTCCGGGATGGGATGCAGCATGTCTTCAGGTTGGTGAATGTGGAGAAGAACGTCATGGCTACGGAGGACCAGTTTGTGGCCAGGAGGGAACATTATCTCAGTGCGCTCCGCAAACGTGAGGAACATCAGAGGGCGTTTTCATTCGTACAGCAGATCATGGCTTCAGAAAAGCTCGTCCTGCGCGGCGGAACCCTGAATCAACTTACGGAGCAGTTGTGGGCCCAGCGTTCGGGTGATGAGGAACTGACCGAAGATAATCCTGGTGAACTGGATCCCGCCCTGAATGGATTGGATCAATTGGACGACGCAGAGCTGGCCAGCTTCAATAGTGGAGCTCTATCCGTAGGTGATTTCCGTTTCATCTACAGGATGAATCCTGTGCAACTGAGTACGGACTCACCGGCTGCACTGAAGCGAGATCTGATGAACGCAGTAGGGATCTACGTTCGCGATCTCGTTTTTTCCGCAGAAGGCCGTGCCCAGGATCTGGCGGAAGTCCAATCTGTAGAGGAAGATTTTCAGTACTGGCGGGAGCGACTGCTGGCAACCAGGTTGGAGCAGAGTATCATCGACAGGCTGCCTGATTCTCCCGATACGTCTTTTGAAATGACAGCGGCAGCGATCAGCCAGGTGATCAACGATCTCCGGAAGCAGGCGACCATTCAAACGGATACTGCCGAACTGCTGACGATCAGGACTAGTGATGCGGGTCTCAGTCGCCGGATTGATTTTTTTGCAAACCAGTTTAACTAAGAGTCGGAGCGATAAGATGATCAATACAAGACAATCCAGATCCATGGTGATCATGGTGCTCAGTATGGGATTGCTCACCGGTTTTCTGCAGGGAGCAGATCGCCTGACCAATGTGGGAACGACATCAGCAGCCTTCCTCGAAGTAGGGATCGGTGCCCGCAGCATGGGAATGGGTGGTGCCTTCGTAGCCGTGGCAAATGATGCCACAGCCATGTACTGGAATCCGGCAGGATTGAGCCGCGTTCAATCCGCAGGGGGTGTTTTCGAGCAGGTTGACTGGATCACTGACATCAACTTCAATTTCATCGCAGCTTCCGTGCCCCTGGGAGGTATTGGCGGAACGGTCGGAGTATTCATCAATGCCATGTCCGTGCCCAATCAACCTGTAAGAACAGTGCAATATCCTGAGGGCAACGGCGAAGAATATTCAGCTACCAGCATTGCCGCCGGGCTTTCCTATGCCCGGAACCTCACTGACCGTTTTTCCATTGGAGCCAATGCCAAATTGTGCAACGAACGCATATGGCATGAGAAAGCCAGCAGTCTGGCCTTTGATATTGGTACACTTTACGATACGGGTCTGGACGGCCTGCGGATTGGCGCCTGCATCTCCAATTTCGGCCCCGGCCTGAAACTGGATGGCAGTGATCTGCTGATCTACCACGATCCGGATCCCATCCACCTGGGCAACAACGACAAGATCATCGGTAAGCTGATGACCGATGAATGGCCGCTTCCACTGAACATGCAGTTCGGTCTATCCTACACCATGGATCCGAACAAGAACATGCAGCTTACAGTGGCAGCCGATGCCCTGCATCCCATCAATGCCGCTGAAAGCATAAACCTGGGGACCGAATTGACGCTTTTCAGAACGCTCTTCCTGCGCGCCGGGTACAAATCAATGTTCCTGGAAGAATCCGAGGAAGGTCTCACCTTGGGAGCCGGTTTGAACTACAAGCTGTTTGCCTCCTCCAGCATCAGGGTCGATTATGCCTATGCCGATATGGGACGGCTCGGGAGTATTTCCCGCTTTACGCTGGGCCTGGCTTTCTAGGGCGCCGGGTCATGGTGATGCACCTTCACCTTGTCAATCAGAAAGGATCACGGACGATTAAGCCGATCGCGATGCTCCATGCGCTGTTGATCATCTGCTTCAGCATTTCCTGCTCAGATACGGAGAAGCAGGCGAATAATACTCAAGCGGATCAGCCTGTCATCACCTACTGGTGTTCATCCAATGCGCATGAGATCGCCCTGGCCAGGGAGCTGGTAGCTGCTTGGAATACCGGTAAGCACGGGATACAGGTGGAGCTTCAGCCCATTCCCGCCAGTCAGTCTTCTGAGGAGGTGCTGCTGGCCGCAATAGCCGGGGGAACGACACCGGATATCTGCTCGAACATGTGGCCCGGGGCCATGGATGAGTTCGTGAAAGCTGGGGGCATGATACGCCTGGACGCTTTCCCTGATTTCCTTGAGTACAATCTGGAGCGTGTCCCTGGGGATCTTCTCAAGACCTTCGCGGCCAGTGACGGTCACTACTACCAGCTACCCTGGAAGACCAATCCCATCATGATCATCTATAACAAGAACAAGTTCAGACATGCAGGGATCGATGATCCACCTCGGAATTATTCGGAGTTGCTGGAAGCAGGGGAGAAGCTCACCATTGACAGGGATGGCGATGGCAGGATCGATCAGTGGCTGAGTTATAGGAATATCAAGCCCATCTGGTGGCAACGCTTCTTCGACTACTACACCTTCTACATTGCGGCCTCCGGGGGGCAGACGCTGTTCAGCGGTGAGGAGCTGGTTTTTGAGAATGAGGCTTCGGTGAAGGTGTTTGAATTATTCCGCCAGATCTACAACCGCGGCTATTTTCCTGTTACAGAATTTACCGGTGATCAGTTCGTCGGCGAGAACCTGGCTATGATCATCACCGGGCCCTATACGGTGAGTCATATTGAGAAATTCAAACCAGATGGATTCGAGTATGACCTGTTCCCAATACCTGTTCCGGATGATTATGATGGCCCGGTCTATACTTACGGTGACCATAAGAACATCTCCATTTTCGGGACCACTGAATATCCAGAGGAGACCTGGGAATTCGCAAAATTCCTGATCTCTAAGGATGCAGATCGACGTCTTCTGGAACTCACCAGCCAGATCCCTATTCGAAAGGGTTTGGCCTCTGATCCATTCTTCGAGCCGTACTTCTTGGAACATCCGCTGGCGAGGAAATTTGCTGAGCAGGCAACCTTCACCCGCGGTGTGGATGGTGCAGCCGAGCTCAAGGAGATCTTTGATGCGATCTCCCAGGAATTCGAGGCCTGTGCGGTGTTTAATGCCCGCACACCCGCTGAGTCGATCCAGCGTGCGGCTGAACGGTCCAGGGTCATCATTGAATGGAATCGAACGAAATGAGAAGCCTGCTGGCCAGAATGAAGGGGGAGCGCTTCACCGGCTATGTCATGTCCTCTCCTTATATCATCTATTTCTGTATTTTTATTGCTTTTCCCATCGGGTTTTCATTTCTGCTCATTTTTCATAAATGGAACATCATCACGCCAATGGAATGGGTTGGATTAAGAAATTTTCTCCGTCTGTTCCAGGATGTTCAGTTCTTCCGATCCATCCTGAATACGCTCATATTCCTGGTGATCCACATCCCCCTGCAGATCGCTGTGGCATTACTGCTGGCAGTTGGTCTGAATCAACAGATCAGGTTCAGGGGCTTTTTCCGATCCCTCTATTTTATGCCTGTGATCGTATCCGGCGTCGTCATTACGATCATGTGGCGTCAATTGTTCGGATATGAGACCGGTTTGTTGAACATGATGCTCTTAAAGCTCGGTCTGGGTAAGGTACCGTGGATCAATCACCCTGCCTATGCCATGCCCTCCATTGCAGTCATGGCTACATGGAAGAATGTGGGGCTCTATGTGGTGCTTTTCCTGGTTGGTCTGCAGAATGTACCTCGCTTCCTGTACGAAGCCGCGGAGATCGATGGTGCTGGTCCGCTACAGAAATTTTTCCGCATCACCCTGCCAGCCTTGAACAACACCATGGTTCTGGTGATGATCCTTTCCACCATCGGTGGTTTCTCGCTGTTCATCGAACCCTTTGTCATGACCGGCGGAGGTCCCATGAGCAGTACCCTCTCCGCTATGCTGTACATTTATAATCAGGCTTTCTATTTCGGACATATGGGTTACTCGGCCACCCTGGGATTCTTCTTTGCGGCCATTGTATTGTTGGTAGTACTCATTCAGAAAAAAATCGTGGAGCGGGACTAGATGCGTGGATTGAAGAATCTGCCCACTTATCTGGCGCTCACTGTTGGAGGGATGATCTTCGCATATCCCTTCGTCTGGATGCTTTTTGCCACTTTCAAGCCCGAAATGGATATCACCAACATCGGTCTCTGGTCAGCGAATATGAGCCTGGACAATTACCGAAATGTCTTTGAGAAGATCCCCATCGGCCGAGCCTTGCTGAACAGCCTCTTCGTTTCGGGTTGTGTGACAGCCTGCGTTCTGTTCTGGGGCTCCATGGTGGGATATGCTCTGGCTCGCTTGAACTTCCCGGGTCGTGAGCTGATCTTCGCCGTGATCCTCTTCACGATGGTCATCCCCTTCCAGATCACACTGATCCCCATGTACATCCTCATGGTGAAGTTCGGCTGGGTGGATACCTATCTGAGCCTCATAGTACCGGGCATGATCAATTCTTTCGGGATCCTGCTGTTCAGGCAGTTCTTCAGGGATGTCCCCCAGGACCTCATCGATGCTGCACGTATCGATGGCTGCACTGAGTTCCAGATCCTTTTCCGGATCATGTGGCCGCTATCCAGACCAGTTCTGATCACTGTGGGGATCCTGGCGTTCATGGGTTCATGGAATGATGTGCTATGGCCGCTGCTGGTCATCCGCCTGGAGAAGCTCATGACCATGCCTCAGCTGGTGACACTGTTTGCAATCGGTGGTCAGGCAGAGGCCATGATCGGAGTCCAATTGGCTGCCGCCACCATGCTGGCTGCCCCCATCATCATCGTGTACTCATTTTTTCAAAGATATTTCATCGAGAGTATGGCTACATCTGGATTGAAGAATTGAGAATTGAGAATTGAGAATTAGGAAATATGTGAAGTGAAATTGACCAGATATTCAAGGGATCCCGTTCTGAGACCCATTCCAGGACACGAATGGGAGCGCGCGGCAGTGTTCAACGCTGCAGCCGTTTTCCATGAAGATAAATACCACATGATCTACCGGGCTACAGACATCGGCGGTCATCAAAGCTTCGGCGATTACATCAACTGTCTGGGCTACGCCTGGAGTGAGGATATTCTTAACTGGCAGCGTCTGGCCGAGCCTATCTTGAGGAACAATGTGCCCCAGGAATTACGCGGCCCCGAAGATCCCCGGATCACTTTCCTTGATGGCCGCTTCATCATGACCTACACAGGATTTGGCGGACGCTTTGAAGGAGACTACCGGATCTGCATGGCCTTCAGTGATGATCTCAAAACCTGGGATCGCCAGGGAGTTGTGCTGGATGAAGAGAACAAGAATGCCGCCTTTTTCCCCCAACGCTTCGGGAACAGATACCTCCTTCTGCATCGCCGGGGAGTCGATATCTGGATCGCGGATACCGAGGATCTCAAGACCTACACGGATCATACCAGCATCCTGAGTCCGATACCGGGAAGCTGGGAAGCACGTAAGGTGGGGATCGCTGGTCCACCTGTGCCGCATACAGAAGGCTGGCTTCTCATCTATCACGCTGTGGATGAGAAATGGCAATACCGTCTGGGCGCCGTACTGCTGGACCGCGAGGATCCCCGGCGCGTGCTGGCCCGCTACAGCCGGCCTCTTATCGAATCAGAGGAGGAATGGGAGCGTCAGGGACCTGTGGCTAACGTGATCTTCAGTTGTGCCACCATCGATCGTGGTGACCGTTATGATATCATCTATGCCGGTGCCGACAGTATGATCGGTGCTGCCTACATACTCAAGAATGATGTGGTTTTCGAGAAGGAGGACTGGCTGGTATGAGGATCTCGATTATTTGCTGTCTGCTGCTGATCATCTGCACCTGTTCCACCAGGGAGGGATCTCGGGAACCCATTAACCTGGATCATGCATTACACCTGGTTGACAGTACAGTCATCAGCGGAGAAACGCTCAAGTGGATCGCCATTTATGCCGATGCCCCCAGCTACGATCCTGTCATTGCCAAGGGTGAAGGTGTGACCTGCGTTGACGATGTTGGACGATTTCTCGAAGTCCTTGAGTATGAGATCCTGGAGAATGAACGCCGGGATCTGCTGCCGATTGCAGCGGGTATGGTCCGTTACCTGTTATATCTCAGTCGTGATGACGGTTTGTGGTACAATTTCATTTTCGCCGACGGATCCATCAACAAGGAGTACCAGACCAGTGTCGCCTCCTTCGGTTGGTGGGCAGTGAGAGGTCTGCGGGGTCTGGGCGCCGGCTATCGCATTTTTACTGAGTATGCTGACGATGGTAACCTTACCGCAGAGCTCAGCGCCAGGTTCAAGAGTTCTCAGCCGCATCTGGATTCATTGTTCTCGGTCTATCCTCAAAATATCATCATGGACGATGGTAGTGAGAGACCAGCCTGGAACCTGAAGAATGCCCCGGACCAGTCCGCTGAACTGCTGCTGGCCCTGGCGGGTGTTCATGGTCTGGCAGATTTCGATTACCTGGAGGAGATCCGGTATCTCGCCGATGCCTTGATCGGATGGCAGTACGTCGGTGATCAGAAGCCCTATATCGGGATGTATTACTGCTGGCAGAATACCTGGCACAGCTGGGGTAACAACCAGGCCCTGGCACTTGTCACCGCATATGAGATCACCGGGGAAGAATCGTATTTGACCAGTGTCAAACTGTGGGCTGACAACTTCGTGCCAGCCCTGCTGAGACGCGACCACCTCGCAGAGATCACATATGATCCAGGGGGGGAATGGCAGGTTTCCGATTTCCCACAGATCGCCTACGGGATCAACTCTACCTATCGCGGTATCAAAGCCCTGGCAGATCATGAGATCAGCGATTATTACACTGCCCTGGCTGACCATGTTTTTAGCTGGTTCGAGGGTGAAAATATTGCCCATACCATCATGTATGATCATGAGACCGGTCGCTGTTTCGACGGGATCATATCCCCCCAGCAGGTAAATCAGAATTCAGGCGCGGAATCCACAATTGAATGTCTCCTGGCCATTCAGGCCAGAGGAGGCTGGTAGGGAATAGTCTGGACTACCCATTTGATCAGATCCTGTTCGGTCCCCGGGATATCGATCCCGAAGAACTTCCTGTCGCCAGGATCACAGGTGAGGAAACCTATGTTCTGGGAGCTTTCAATCCCGGGCTGTGCAGACTGCCGAACGGTCACCTGCTCATAATGGTCCGTGTCGCTGAAGCTCTGCGGGCTCCAGTATCGGACGATACACTGCGTGTCCTGCGCTTTGCAGCTGATAATGACTCATTTGTGCTGGATCCTTATCCAGTAGCGGATATTGACTTCACGGATCCACGTAAGTACCGTTTCAAACGCGACGGAGACATCTATGCCCTTACTTCACTCTCCTGGCTGCTGCCGGTTGAGTTGGATGAGGAGGGCCAGGAGGTCATCGAGATCCATTATGACAAGATGATCCTGCCCGGGAAGGTGACCCAGGAATACGGGATTGAGGATGCCCGGATCACCCAGATTGAAGACATCTACTACATGACTGTCTGTGCTGTTGCCTCAGAGCGCCACAGCACGATGCTCTATCAATCCAGGGATGGTTTGAACTATAGTTGTGAGGGGGTCATCCTTGACCACCAGAACAAGGACATGGTCATCTTCCCCGAGAAACTGAATGGATCGTACCATGCTCTAACCCGTCCCCAGGGTGAACTGTACTTCAAGGCGGCTGACAACGATGTCATTCCCGGACCCAGTATCAACCTGGCCAGTTCTCCGGATATGCTGCATTGGCGGCCGTTGAACCGGGTCCTGGTAAGACCACAGAGAGATTCACTGCTATCACGCAAGGTTGGTGGCGGTGCTCCGCCCATCCGTACTCCGGAGGGCTGGCTCGTACTATTCCACGGAGTCTCCGAGGATGGCGTGGCCGGCAAATACCGTACGGTCTGGATGCTGCTGGATCCGTCAGATCCCCAGAAGATCCTGGCATGTGATTTCGATACGGCAATCCTGGAAGCAGATCCGAGTCTGACTCGTGATTATGCGGATGCCATCTATCTGCCGAACATTGTATTCACCACAGGTATCGTTGCCGGCCATCAGAATTTTATCGTGGCCTCGGGCGAACTCGATCTGTGTTGCCGGATCACACACATTCCCCGATCACGCTTCGAACTGCGCTGATCAATTGCTAACTTGAATTGAATGTCATGAGAAAGACTATTTACATGTCCATTGCTCACAGGATACTGGTCTTAAGCTGTTGCACGGCCTCACTGCTTGCCGAGCAGATCGATATTGAACGTATTGAACAGATGCCAAATTACCCGCAGCCCTATGAGATGCGGGACTGGAAACAGGTTGCCGCTGGTTATGATTCGCTGGTCTTTGACCTCAGTGCCAGTGGCGAATACCTCCCCCTGACCTGGTTGCACACGAATACCGTCAATTATCCTGAGAATGATGCCTTTGGGCTCCATACCGTGGTGGGCACGCCCTATCCCAACAACGCAGAAGGCATCAATTGCATTCCCGCTCTGGTGGGCGCTTCATTGATAGGGATCGATAAGTCAGATCAGTATGGGTTTGATTATGTGTTGGGCAGTCAGGAATGGTTCAACAATAGGCCAGATGAGGCCGTCTATCTGAACGGCTTCGTAACCTCCAGTGGCAATGACTGGTGGTATGACACCATGCCCAACATCTTCTTTTATCAACTGAGGGACCTCTATAGTGATTATGGTGTTGCTGCCGAGCAATTTGAAAGTGTAGCCCACCGCTGGCAGGAGGCCGTTGTTGCGATGGGGGGTAGTGCCTATCCATGGACCTATGGTAATTTCAATCATCGAGCCTGGGCCTTGTCCACCATGACGCCGAATGATGACGGCGTGGTTGAACCTGAAGCTGCAGGGGCGATCGGCTGGTTGCTCTATCTCGCTTACCGGGAACTGGGAGATGACAGTCTACGCATGGGGGCGGAGTGGGCCATTGAATTCCTGGATACGAGATCCAGTAATCCATCATATGAATTACAGATGCCATATGGAGCCGTGATCGCTGCCCGCATGAATGCCGAACTCGGGACCAATTACGATGTGGAGAAGCTGCTCACCTGGTGCTTTGACATCACACCCCTGCGAAACTGGGGAGCAACTCTGGGCAACTGGGGTGGCTATGATTGCGACGGTCTCATCGGCGAGGCTCTGTATGACGGCTACGCCTTTTCCATGAACGGTTTCCAGCATGTGGCCGCACTGGCACCGCTGGTGCGCTATGATGAACGGTTCTCCAGGGCCATCGGAAAGTGGATCCTGAATGTGGCCAATGCCAGCCGCCTGTTCTATCCGAATTATCTACCACCGGAGAATCAGGATAGTGAGACATGGTCCTATGAGTACGATCCTGGTTCATACATCGCCCATGAATCCATGCGGGAAGACTGGATGGGGATCAGTCCCTATGCTACCGGGGATGCCATCAGCGGGGGTTGGGGAGCTACAAACCTCAGTCTGTACAGCTCCTCGCATGTCGGTTACTTGGCTGCAGTTGTAGATACGACAAATGTCACCGGTATCCTGCAAATCGACGTCCTGGCTACCGACTGGTATCATCAGGACGCCTACCCAACCTATCTGTATTACAATTCATATGATATCCCAATGGTCGTGGATTTACCCCTGCCGCCTGGCAGCCATGATATCTATGATCTGATCTCCAATCAGATCCTGCTCAATGCTGTTTCAGGAACAGCCCAGATCAACATCATGGAAGACAACGCTCTGCTTGTAGCCATCGTACCGGTTGGGGGCAGTCAGACCTATGATTACGACAAATTGCTCATCGATGGGGTCGTTGTGGACTTCAATTCAGAGTCGGGTGCTGATCATCCTCCTCGCATTAAGGCTTTTGGAACTCCCACTCCAGTGGTGGAAGCATCATCGGTAATGAATTTCTTCTGCGAGGCAGAAGACCGTGAAGATGGGAATGATCTGAGCTACAGTTGGTACCTGAACGGGAACCAGCTTGCCGCCACCGGTCCAAGCCTGCAGTTCACGACGCCTGCAGATACGGGAATGTACAGCATGAGCTGTACGGTTCTGGACAATGGCGGGCTCGAATCCAGTGCTGAGTTTACATTTCACGTGGTAGCACACATCAATTACGATCCCGTTATCGAGTCCCTTGTCGCCGTACCTGTATTCGTTGTCCCAGGCGGTTCTGCAACCATCACCTGCACGGCACATGATGATGATGATCTGGACTATGCATGGAGTAGTCCTGATGGCGGGACGCTGAGCGGTACAGGCAGTGTGGTTACCTGGACAGCACCTCAGGAGCCCGGCGTTTTCAATATTTCTTGCCTCGTAACCGATCCATACGCCGCTTCAGACAGTGCCGCCACGACCATCACAGTTACGGATTCTACTGGAAGCGGTTTTGGAAATCCCATACTCTACCTGCCCTTCAGTGGCAATGTAAATGACCATAGCGGCTATGGGAATCATGGAGTCCTCTCCGGCGCAGGTTATGTAGACGACCGTGCCGGGAACAGCAACGCGGCACTGCATTTCGATGGCAGTGATGACAGAGTTCAGGTTGCCAATAACACAGCACTCAATTTTGGTGATGCCATCAGCGTCAGCCTGTGGATAAATGTAGAGGAGTTCTTCGGACGCGAAGCCTATCCCATCAGTCACGGTAACTGGGAAAACCGCTGGAAGATCTCCATCACCAACGGTAGGGTTCGCTGGACGGTGAAGACGAATGCTGGCATCCGCGATCTGGATTCAGCCACCGAGCTGGTTGCCGACACCTACTATCACGTGGTAGCACTCTATGATGGAAGCAATTTTGATATCTACCTGAACGGTGTTCTGGATCAGCACACCACGCATTCCGGTGAGATCCAACAGACCAGTCATGATCTCACCATTGCCCAGGTGCTACCGGGTAACCCAGGGTATAATTTCAAAGGTATCATCGATGATGTTCGCCTCTACGATTACGCCATCGATGCTGAGACCGTTACTGCACTTTATCAGGAACCGGTCCGAATAGGGGATGAAGGAAATGACTTTGGACCTGAGGCCTTCTATTTCGCTCCGTGCTATCCCAACCCCTTCAATCCGAGTACCACGATCTCTTACACACTTGATGAAGCTGTCCGCGTGCAACTCACAGTACATGACATCTCGGGTCGCCAGGTGGCGCAGATCCTCGATACCCGGCAGCGCTCAGGAATGCACACTCTGGAATGGAGGGCCCTGGACGAAAACGGGCAGTCACTGGAAACTGGTGTTTATCTGTGCCGCCTGCGGGCTGGTGCCCAGATCCGTACCATCAAAATGGTGATTCTTAAATAGTACAGAACAACCCCACATAATCCTTCCACTCAGCGATCCTCTGAACCGCTGACCAGATTTCTATGGTTTTGCCCGCTCATTTTGCCCAAACTCTCGTCGGCAGAATAAAAGTTATCGGGGGAGCCATGCCGCTCAGACAACCTCTTCTTACGCTACTACTCAACACCTGCATCGTGATCAGGCTGATGGCTGCGGGTACGGTCATCGACGAAGTTTTCCATGCCAACAGTCTGGATGAGGACCGATCGGTACGCATCTATCTACCCCAGGATTATGATGCAGGAAACAGCTCGATTCGGTATCCGCTGATCATCTTCCTGCACGGAGGCTATGTTGATCAGTATTCCTATCCCATGCTCTTCGACGCCCTGGACCAGGTGATCTGGCCCTGGGGCGGCACTGTACCGGAGGGACGGATCCAGCCGGTGATCGCGGCCTTACCGGATGGTAATGCGGGTGCCTATGGTGAAATGACCTGGTGGTCCAATTCCACAGTGAATGGCGACTTCGAGGATTATGTCACGTCAGACATCGTCACATTTATAGATGAGAATTTCAATACCATAGCCTCAGCAGATCATCGGGCTGTCATGGGTCACTCCATGGGCGGTTACGGGGCCATGAGCATCGCCCTGCGCAATACATCCCTGTTTCGTGGCGTATCCACCTTCGGAGGCGTGATCGATCTGGATGTCGCACTCACTGGCATCACACCCTGGATCCTGGATGAGAATGGGGGACACGGTCCTTTCCTGCCCCAGGCAGGTGTCTGGACTGAGGTTCTGTACAGCATGGCCGCGGCCTTTTCGCCGCATCCCGGTCTTTTCCCGGATCCGGTGGATCTACCCATCGATGCCAATGGTGACCGGATACCCGAGATCTGGGCTCTCTGGGACCAGGAAAATCCAACCACGGTGGCTGGAACGCTGTCCCCTGAAGATGATCTGGGTATCTATCTGCAATGTGGCGTTGCTGACATGTTGTGGATCGATGTGAACCGAGCTTTCAGCGACAGCCTGGATCGATTGGGGATCGCGCACGCATTCTCTGAATTCGAAGGCGACCACAACAATGCTCTGCGACAGAGATTTCCATATACCCTGCTGTATTTTGATTCCCTGTTCACGCTTGCACCCATCCCCGTCAATACAGAGGGAACACCTGATCGACCGGGATCCTTCAAGTTGGTGAATGCATATCCGAATCCATTCAATCCTTCCACGACCATTCTCTATGAACTTGCAGAGTCTGCACCGGTCACCATCGCCATCCAGGATATCACCGGATCCAGGGTCAAAATACTTGCAGCAGGCTATCAGAGGTCTGGCCGTCATGAGATGACGTGGACAGGTGAGAACGATTCCGGAGGTCGGCTTGACGCAGGGATCTACTTCTGCCGCCTCGAGACCGGGGGCTTGTCAGATATGATCAAGATCGTGCTGCTGGAGTAAGGGTATTGTTGCCCAAGTGTATTAGAACCATTGAATTACACGCCGTTCCGCTTAACTTCGTATCCAAATTCTCAATCTGATTCTAAACATAAAGCTCGAATCCAATCTTTTTGAGTCAGGGGGTTAACCATAAAACCATAAGGAGGTCCCTATGGATCTGAAGAAATGGTTATTGGGCGGCGTCGTGGCCTTTGTGGTCATGTACATCCTGTCCTACATCTGGTATATGCCACTTATGGGCGGATTCTATGGCGATGCTTTCGCTGACGTGGCCCGCCCGAACGTAGATTTCCTATGGATCACCCTGGGCTATCTCTTCTATGGACTTGCCATGGCTTTTGTCTATCCCATTGGATACCAGGGCGGTCCCGGTATGAAGGAGGGTATGCGCTTCGGTCTAATCGCTGGAGTACTGATCTGGCTGGCCCCTCAGTTCATCTATCTGGGCTCTTTTGAGCTGACCTTCAAAGGCACTCTGGTCGACACCATCTATCACATCGTCGAAGCCATGATCGGTGGAACGGTGATCGGTGCACTCTATGGTTCCCCTGAAGCAGAGGCTGAGCCTGAACCGGCAGCAGCACCGGTGACACCACCGCCTGCGGAACCCTCTACTCCGGCTGGGCCTACAGGACCCGAAAACCTTTCCGAACCTGAATAGAACTCAATCAGCGATGGAGCCTCTGTTTACCACAACAGGGGCTCTCTCCATTTGTGGGATTTTCTTCGGCTGGTAGGGTCATTGCCAGTTTCACCGGAAATTGCCTACGGATTAAGTCTGTGTGTCAGGAAAAATCCATATAAATTATCACGGCTTTGGCTATGGGGGATAGGTTTTATGGGCCAGGGTGACCAGGTATTTATCCACATTTTCAAAAAGAGTTGGAACTAAGCCCCTGTAAATGTTCCTGAAACCAGGGAGGAAACGTTATGCGGACAAGATCTACTTACCTGACAACTGGAGTATTGCTCGTATTGCTGTCATTTTTCTGTCACAGTGCAATAGCTGAAGACAGGTCTACCGTGTTTGTCAGTACCGCCGCTGGTGATTGGACGATACAGGGTCGGGTATCAACAGAAATGGTGGATGGCACTCTGGGATTTCGATTTTCATTCAGCGAAGAGTACCTGTAGCCTTCCAGCACATGTGGCACAGAATGGGCTGATTTTTTGAGAGAGACT
>CAYVVT010000022.1:0-41422 GCA_964454335.1 uncultured Lentisphaeria bacterium
AAGTCTCTCTCAAAAAATCAGCCCATTCTGTGCCACATGTGCTGGAAGGCTACAGTTATTGAGGTGAGGGCAACCGAGTATAGAATTTCTGTTCTTTTTCGATATTTATCAGCATCAGCGGTTGTTTCAGAAGTCTCATATTTTCCGTACACAATTTGACTTATTCCTTCAGAGAAAACGGCTCCTCCCGCAAGTCCAAGTGCGACATACGCTGAGTATTTTCGATGAGTTAAAATTCTATCATAGAGTTCCTTACCAGATTTCAATTCAATATGAAGAGGAACAGTACTGTTCGCGTTTAATACAACTGATCGAGTTACTGGATAGAAGTACGGCTTAGACACCATAACAATGTGTTCGCCAATAATCATCTCAATGTTGTTCACCTGTGAATCAGTATAGTTGATACCATCTATCTTGACAAGGGCATCAGCTGGATCAACTTCCATCCGTAAAAAACCGCTCTGCAGGGCGCTAAAGACGATCGGCTTTGCTCCGAGCCCTAAAAGTTCTCGAAGTGCTCCCTTTATCCCTGACGTTAACAGTATTTGGAAAGACCCTTCGGAATCATATACAACGGAATGTTCAATCTGGGATGACTCAACGTCAGTGATTTGCAATTGTACCGCAAAACTCTGCCCAACCTGGCTTACTGATCCAGAAAGCATTTTCTGAACGCCGAGCAACTCTCCAATTTCAATAACGCACTCGTTAGTGGTACACCCAGATAGTTGGAACTCCTGCTCCTCGAGGATCGCTACCATGTTTGCTCTATCCACAACGATATACTTACCAGCATTCACCAACTCAGATCGGAGCCTGTCAGTCATGACCAGTGCATCCTGGCTGGAGAGACCTCGTGCTTGAAGGTCAAGCACAGCAATGGTTGAAGCAGCCAATAAGGGTTTACCAAGGATCAATATCAGACAGAATAGTGCCAAGTGAAGAAATCGGTACATTACGCCCCCAGGTTAGTGCAATGCGGTTGGATTGGTTTTTTTAAAATAGACATATCAATCTAGAATGACAAGCCTTGGTAATCTGGGTGCAGACTCCCCATACCATAACAAACCCGCATCAATAGAACATCTTTACCTTAATGATATGCAATTTTGGGGATATCGACGGGATACCGACTGTTTCAAACTCCCGTAACTAGCTAACTGATAATGCTTTACGTAAAATGGGCAGACAACTTTTAATCAATTGGTCGCAGGTTCGAGACCTGCCGCGGTCACAAAATCCCGCTTTGGCGGGATTTTGTTTACTGAAGAATGGCTGCGCCGTTCTTCTTAGAATTAATTACCCAACGATCGATGTTATCCATTACCCGTCAAAGACAAATCCCGAAGGGATGTGCGAAGACAGGCAGCCCTCCTTGCGAGGGCTTCGTGTTTTCAAGAGAGAGTATTCATGAAGGTTCGAGCCCTGTCGTGAGACAGCTCGACGAAGGAGAGCGCAGCCAGATCCTGCTCAGGATGATTTGCGATAAGATGAACCCTTCTTTATATTTTTCAGCACTAGGGGGAATTGACTTTCACATCCATTCAACCGTGATTCTCGGTTTCACCTTCAGTATACAAGAGTTCATATGTTTCACACCTTTGAGGGAGGTTAGTCTTATGCGCAAACTGGTAGTAGTTATGGCATTTGCCGTGATCATGATAGGTTGTTCGATCACACATACCTTTATTGATGTTGAAGATGTGTTGTTGCTTGGACCGAACATGACGAAGGCCATGGTCCTCGAGGCCATGGGAGAGCCAACCATGGTTCGTGCTGGGATCGTGCTTGCCTCCGGTGATGTACTTGAGGTCTGGCGTTACCGGGTCAAGAAGATGAAGGCACGACAGCAAATCGACATTAACGGGATCTTTCCACCCATGTTCATGCCCAGGCAGAAACCTGGTGATAATTGGGAAAGCAATCACTGGATCGGAGAGACCGACTACGATTTCATCTTTAAAAATGGCGTGCTGGTCAAGTGGGGTTTTCCTATGGACGATTGGCCAACATTTGGCGAAGAGAGTGGAGAGATCGTCGCTCCGGCACGGTTCAAGGATGATAAGACCTCCACCACAACGATCTTCGCGAAGATTCCCATCGTGAAACGTTTCTTCTGATCCCTGACTTGAGGATTAATAAGAGGGGCCAAATGGCCCCTCTTTGATTTAAGAAGTAATCACGACACCTGGGATTCTTACCTGGGAGACTGAGACCAAGTGAGCAGCTACTTCTCTTGAAGGATCTTCATTAACCAATCCGCCATGAAATCTCCCGTATTCCGTATACCATATTTGGGGCATTGAGCCGGGTTGGTCAGAAAGCATTGAGTTACAAAACGGCCTTAATTATTGCATATACAGTATCTTAAGGGCTGTACAACACATCGCCTTATAATCAAATGGTCGCAGGTTCGAGCTAGTCGCGCTGCAGCCCGCCGAAGCTTCAGCATCGGTAGGCGAATGCGGATCTTCATTGTATTTTATCAGAAGCAGAGTCGATCTGGGTGCTTCATGATTTAGTTGTCAACCTGAAACGGGTCTTGTCGACTAAGTCTCAGCATTGTGGTAACCATTTCAGGACTTAAACTGGATTTTGAATATCCTGAATTTGCATTCAAGGAGACTACATGATGAATAGAGATAAACTGGGCTTGCTAAGGAAAGTGCTGTTCATCAAGGCGCTCCTCACCGTCTTTTTCTGGGGCCTGCCCACATTGCTTGGACCACCCTCGCTTTTGGCATTCTTTAATCTCCAAATGCCGGATGATCCCCTGTTCCTGAGGTTGTTTGGAGCGATAGTGGTGGCTGTAGGGATTCTGTACTGGTTCGGGTATCAAGATCCCCGGAGGAACGTGGCCATCGTCAAATTCGGTATCGTGGATAATGGGCTGGCGACCCTGACCGTCATCGTGCTGGGATTGACATCCGGGATCTCAAGCTGGGTCATCTGGTTTTCATCCGTTTTGACGGCACTGTTTTTTGTCGCCTTTATTGTCTTGATCCCCAAAGATGTCACCAACGCGGTGAATCAATAGCCAGGGTGCTTCCTTAATTCACACTTTCCTCTGGTATGACCAGAGGATACGAGAATGTCATTCCGGCTCAGTGTTCTCGACAAATCTACTGAAATAATCCCTGCGTAAAAATAGATAGAACAGGAAACCCCACCAGGCAAGGACCGAGACCAGTGTTGGCATGCTCAGGATCCAACCACTGGGACTCTCCGCCATGAGTTCGATCATGCCTTCATACGCCTGGAGCGAGCGTTGGAAATCCTCCTGCAGAGCCCTGTGATCAAAAGCGTAGATCAGCTTATCAAGACTGTAGAAAATGGTGGAGCCGAGCATGAACCTGAAACCCCTGTCATATCCCGTCCACAGGACAAGACCCATTGCTATAA
This sequence comes from uncultured Lentisphaeria bacterium, assembly GCA_964454335.1. GTDB lineage: Bacteria > Fidelibacterota > UBA8477 > UBA8477 > JABMPR01 > CAYVVT01. Next base: position 3,406 of record CAYVVT010000022.1, read on the forward strand.
ACAGACAAACATATACTACATGGTAGATCACGGCAATGGAGCCACCTCTGAGCGCACCGAACAAGGGGACCTCAGCTGTGATGGAGAAACCTTCAAAAACGGCAGAGATGATGAAGAACACAGCGGCAGTCCGCATCACAGTCTTGGATCTGTGTCTTATCACAGGCTCAGCTTCTGTTCCAGAGCCTGTATGCACTGCTTCGTTCCCGGGCTTATTCTCAGGATTTACGATACTCATCACTCACCTTTCACAGACCACGCTCGTTACGTTGAATCAACCTTCGAACACAGGTTAATATAAACCATCGAAGAAGTATCGAAGCCTTTGCTTATGTTGCCATCAATATCATGTTTGTTTATCACATCACCTGGAGGTCTCTTCTTATGACCATCAGCCAGGTCCTTGACTCGAAGATCTCAGCCCTGGCTTTTTTCAACACAGATCATGATATTTGGTTCACTCGCAAGCATGCATGAAGGGGGGGGACTATAAAAAATGAACAAAGGGAAACCACAAAACAGCGTCTCCGCGAGGATCATACACATTCTCAAGGTTTCAGAGCGGCTGAACGAACTGAAGGATATCGATGCCATCCTCGATATGATACTTGAAGAGAGCCGGCTGCTCTCCGATGCGGATGCCGGCACCTTATTCCTGGTAAAAGATGGTGAACTGAGTTTCGAATATGTCCAGAATGACAGTCTACCGGAGCAGGGCGGTAAGATCTATAGCCAGCAGACAGTTGCCATCGATGATCGATCCATTGTGGGCCACGTAGCCACAACCGGGGAACCTTTGCTTATCGATGATGCCTATAATCTACCCCCTGAACTTCCCTGCAGCTTCAATGCCGACTTTGATCAACGCAGCGGCTATCGTACGCACTCCATTCTTACAGTACCCATCAAGAGCTCACAGGCTCAGGTCATGGGTGTCATCCAGATCATTAACGCTCACAATGAAACAGGTGAGATCATCTCTTTTACTCAGGAATCCGAACATTTCCTCAGCCTCTTTGCAAACAGTGCTTCCGTAGCCATCGAGCGTGGTGTCATGACACGTGAACTGGTGCTGAGAATGATGAAGATGGCCGAGTTACGGGATCCATCCGAGACCGGTGCTCATGTCCAGCGAGTTGGTGCATATTCAGCCGAGATCTACGATCGCTGGGCAAAGGATCGCGGGATCAGCGGGCGGGAAAAGAAGCGGATCAAGGATCGCATTAGGTTGGCAGCCATGCTGCATGATGTCGGCAAGGTGGGGATATCGGACCTGATACTGAAGAAGCCAGGCAGGTTGAGCGATGACGAATTTAATCAGATAAAACTGCATACCATCTATGGTGGCGACCTTTTCCTGAATTCAACTTCGGATCTGGATGAGATGTGCCGGGAGATTGCAGTGAATCATCATGAGAAATGGGACGGTACCGGTTATCCCGGTCATGTCAGGCAGGAAGGTGGCCGCCTCCTCCAGGGACAAGGCAAGCCTGGCGATGAGATCCCCCTGGCCGCCCGGATCTGTGCCGTAGCGGACGTCTACGATGCGCTCTGCTCCAAACGATCCTACAAACAAGCCTGGGAGTCTGGTGATTCGATCGAGGAGATCAGTAAATGTGCGGGCACGCAGTTTGATCCTGAGGTGGTAGATGCTTTCCTCGCCATCCAGGACACCATTAACGCTGTCAGGATCCACTACAGCGAGGAATCACAAGGGGGACCAGTTCAATCCCTGGAATCAAGGATCCGATCCTGAGTTCCGCACCAGGTCACCGGTCTCCCTGGATCCATTAAGCTAGTGTGTTCCGAGCAGTTGAAGTCCGGGCTGACTCGGTCGTATCTGACCACGTCAAAGGATTGTTTTAACCGACGATTACCACTATTTTCAGTGTGGAAGGGCCAGGCAGGATTGGAGCCCGGCTTTCCGGAAAGAACATCGGGGCAAGCATGCAATCAGACGAAAATATCTATTACAAATATACCTTCACCTTCGGTAAGGATCACGAGTTCGACATCGATATCCAGCTTGATCCGAAAACCCTGGCATACATACAACCCCCGAATCCATACATGCCGGAGTGGACTCGCCTGGATTTCGAATCCTGCGAAGGTTGCCCCCTGGCCGCCGCCGGTGCGACCCACTGTCCGGTAGCTGTCAACATCTCCGCTCTGGTCGAGGGCATCGGGGTTCTGCCTGGTTCTCGTGTCCTGGAGATGACCATAGTCACCAAGGACCGTACCTACCACAAGGAGCAAACGGCTCTGCGTAATGCCCTGAGTGCCCTGTTCGGGATCTACATGGTCACCAGCGGTTGTGAGTTGCTGGACATGTTGCGGCCCATGGTCCATTTCCATCTACCTTTTGCCTCAGTCGATGACACTATTTACCGGGCTATTTCCATGTATTTCCTGGCACAGTATATCCGCAAGGGCAAGGGTCTGGAAGCAGATTGGTCCCTCGATGGTCTCGCGGAGATCTACCGGCGTATCAGACAGGTAAATGAGAATATGCTGGCGCGATTGAGGAAACTGCCCGACCAGGACGCCTCCATCGAGGCGGTAGTGCTGCTCAACCTGTTCGCCAAGACCATTGCCTCGCCCCTCGATGAGAAACTGGATAAGATGAAAGCCTACTTCCAGGCCTACCTGACCTGATCCCGGAAACATCCGGGTCGACAAGTGCCGGCTTCTCCGACAATTCCTGCCTTGTCCTGGAGCATTTGCTCCTGCTGTGTGATTGTTTTATCTTCAATATAGTCTCAATCTGAACCACGAATTAGATCCTTAATACTGATCCTCACTGCTGACAGGTTTCAACCGGTCCAAACACGTAGGGGGAAATCACATGCATATCATAATGAGCACGGCAATCACGCTGCTTCTGGTGTTGGGCAGTACCGTCATCGCCGAGGGTACTCAACCAAGCGGTTCAGGAACTTCTGAGGATCCATACCTGGTGTCGACACTGGACCATCTACGATGGATTACTACCAATGATTCTACGTGGGGTGCCACCTTCAAACAGACGGCCAATATCGACGCATCTGTTACCCAGTACTGGGATGATTCCAACGATGACGCTTCCGGCGGTCTTTATGATGACACCAATGACGGCACCTCCAGCGGTAATAACGAAGGCTTTCCTCCAATCGGGAATAATTCAACCAGGTTCACCGGTAGCTATAACGGTCAGGAATACACCATCAGTAATCTCAAGATCAGCCGTTCAGGCAGCGATTATATCGGATTTTTTGGTTACACCAACGGTGCTACCATCAGCAATCTGGGGATGACAAGCGTTTCCATTACCGGCCAGTGGGCAGTGGGAGGCTTGGTGGCCTACCATGCCCTGGCCTCCACGATCACCAACTGCTATTCCACAGGATCAGTGACCGGCAGCTGGGCCTATCACGGTGGGCTGGTGGGTATCAGCGAAAACAACAATACTTACATCACCGATTGTTACTCCACGGTGACCGTATCCGGGACAGATGATACCGGCGGGCTGGTGGGCAGAAATGCTTCTTCAGCAGTTATCAACAGGTGTTACGCAAGTGGGACCGTAACCGGGGATGAAGAGGTTGGAGGTCTGGTGGGCGATATATCCAGTGCCAGCGTAAATGACTGCTATGCCACAGGTTCGGTTAGTGGTACGAATTACATTGGTGGTCTGGCCGGTCTGAATGGTTCGGGTGGATACATCCGGCGATCCTATGCTACAGGATCGGTGGGAAACACCGGTACACGGGGCGGCCTGGTTGCCTTCAACCACGCTTCCGCAGGAGGAGTGTTGAGTTCATTCTGGGACAACCAGACATCGTATGCAACCAGCGCTGCAGGGACGGGTAAGACCACCGCTGTGATGAAGACACTGGCCACCTTCACTGAAACCGATACCGAGGGACTCGACGAGGCCTGGGATTTCGAAACCAATCCCAATGATGATGCTCTGGACAACAACTACTGGGATATGGATCTCAGTGGCACCATCAACAGCGGTTACCCATACCTGAGCTGGCAGGACGGTGCCGAGAAATCCCTGCCGGTGGATTTGAGCACATTTACGGCCAGCGTCCAATCTGACGGCGTGCTCCTGGAATGGACAACCGAGAGTGAGATCGACAATCTGGGGTTTATTCTTGAACGCAAGATCGCCGTTGAATCGGCTTCTGGTGACGATTGGTCTGAGATCGCCAGTTACGAAAGAAATAGTGAATTGGCAGGACATGGATCTACACCGGAACGTCAACATTATCAATACCTCGACAGATCCGTAAAAGCGAATGTGGAATACGAATACCGCATCGCAGATGTGGACTACAATGGCGCGATCACATGGTTTGGAGCAGTTTCCATCGATGCCGGAGACGCGATTCTACCATCGAAGATCGTCCTGCATGGCGCCTTTCCGAATCCTTTCAATCCTTCAACTTTGATCAGCTATAGTCTCGAGGATGAAGCGAGGGTTACTCTATTCTATTATGACATCACCGGCAGATTGGTGGACAAGCAGGGCCCGTTGCTGCAGTCAGATGGCTATCAGGAGATGATCTGGGAGGGAACCGACCAGAACGGACAGTCGCTGGATGCCGGGATCTATTTTTGCCGGCTGGTTAGCTCGGGGGATGCAGCGACGATCAAACTCCTTCTCATGAAGTAGTTATCTGGTCAGACTACGGCAAGAAAGAACTCATTCCCGCACCACGGGGATCAGAGATATGCACAAGGCAAGTGTTGAGCTTGCTGATCTAGAGCGTGTTCAGAACCGCAAAGAAATGTGAGACACTGCCCCCCAGTACGAACAGATGCCATACCGCATGCCCGTAGGGCAGTCTATCCCAGGAATAGAAGATCACACCGATGGTATAGGCCAGGCCGCCGATTACCAGCCAGATCAGGCTCGGAACGGGAACGTTATTGATGAGGGGCTTCAGTGCGACGATGACAATCCAGCCCATGAGGACGTATACTGCCAGGGATCCTTTCTCAACGGTGCCGCCACGCAGGAAACGTGTGACTATCCCGTACAGAGCCAGCGCCCAGATCACTCCAAAAAGACTCCAGCCCCAGGGTCCCCGCAGGTTCGTGAGGAGAAACGGGGTATAACTCCCGGCGATGAGCAGGAAAACGGCCCCTTGATCGATCTTGCGCAGGATGGCCTTCACCCTGGGAACCTGGATACCGTGATACAGGGTGGAAGCGAGATAGAGCAGCACCAGCATGGATCCGAAGATGGTGAAGCTGACGACATGCCAGGCGGTGCCCCCGCGTACTGCGGCCATGACCAGGGCCACCAGAGCGGCAATGCTCAGCCCTACACCAATCCCATGGGTGACACTGTTGACAATCTCTTCCCTGATGGTGAAAAATCCGTTCGTATCCCGTCTGCTCATCAATACTGCTCCTTTTCGTATTGTGCCAAGTATAGTACATTCCGACTGATCAGTCTGTATCTTTTTTCATATTTTTGAAGAAAAATTTCTCAAATGGATACCACGAACCGCAACACCTGCTGGTGACCATCATTTACATTGAGTAGAATGAGTGTCAACCCTATATTCGGGCCATTCACTGACATTTCTGGACAGAGCATTCCTACAGCGGGAAATGAGCTGGATTGTCAGGAATCAGGTCATACTTCAGGGGGAAGTCGTTATTCGGGATTATTTCCACAAGACAGAAAACTGGGAGGAGTAGCTGCTATGAAAAGGTTTTCCATAGTCTGCCTTTTTGTATTCGTCGTCTGCTTGTTCTGTGTGCCTTCGCTGAGCGCTCAGACACTGGAGAAGGAGACGAGCCAGGAGCTTTCAAAGGATGCCCGCAAAGGCGAGTTGTTCAATTTCGCCTATGATGAGGGTAATCAGGTCTACACACTGGTATTCAAGCGGGAGAAGAAGAAAGAGGACATCTACGAGGTCTATCAGTTCGACTATGACCTGAAGATGATCAACAACGAGACCATGGACGTGACCAAGGCAAAGGAGAAGTATGCCGACGCCGTCATCCTCGATTCAGCCCCTGATGAAGGCTGGAGTGATCCCATGGTCGTACGCGTTGATCCCAACTGGGGTGGCCAGATCGTCCTGCGGCAGGGCACGCTGAGCCGAGAGTGGGCCAAATCCGTGGAAGAAAAGGGTAACTATCGATATACCACCTGGTACTGGAAGTACACATTCAATGAGCAGAAGAACGAGAAGCCTAAGTTTGAGGGCCTGGTAGATGTACCAGAGGGTGCCCCGGACTGGGTTATCAAGATGGCCCAGAACTCCAGTGAACAGGTTAAGCTCATTACCTACGCAACTGATGAGCCCTCTGTTGAGATAACGACGGGCAAGCAGAACTTCGTATACGGCAGTGTCTGGGCCCGTCAGCGTGATTATGCCTCGGCTTCCGGTGACATCCTCATCGTAGGCCGCAGTGATCAGATGGATTTTGATACGAAGGCCCCGAAAACGATCTATCTCTCGATGAAGTATTCCGCCGAGGACCTATCTCAGAAACACTATGAGACCTTCACACTCGGCTATGAGCAGAACACGCTCTTCAAGCAGCAGCTGGGTGACGGTTCTATCGTGCTGGTCTTCTCCCCGGCCTCATACCCCGGGTTGAAGAACAAGGATCCCAATCCCAGCAACTGGACCTACGTCCGGGTGGGTTATGACGCCGTTGTCCAGGAACAGATCAACTTCGACTGCAAGGGCGGTTGGTGGGAGGTCAATTCCGCCACACTGACCGATGATGGATCCGTCCTGCTCTATGGCCTGGCATCAACCAAGAAGAAGGACAAGTACTACACCGGGAATCCCATTGCCAAGTACGACAATGTACAGGCCGTGAAGATCACTGATGGTGCTGTAAGCTGGGTGAGCACGGTGGATCTTGCCACGGTGAAGGGCAAGATGAGAACGCCCAAGGGACAGAAGAAATCCAAGCCCTGGGCCGGCTCAGACATGGCTCTGGATGGTCAGTTCACGGTCACCTCCAGCGGTGATCTGATCTTTACGGGTCAGGCGGCCGATCATTCCGCCCTTTATGGCTTTCACTTTGATCCTGCTGGTGCGTTCAAGGCTCACTATGTATTCGGCACCTCCATCCAGAATAAGGAGTATGGGATCGATCACGCCATGTTCGAGAACCTGGACAAGAAGACCCTCACCTGCTACATGGGTGAGCTTGAGAATGTCGAGGACGGCCGGGCGCTGAAGGTTCCCCGCATGGCTACCATCGATATCGCCTCAACCGAGGTCTCGGCCATCCAGACCTTTGGCTTTGGCAAAAAGGGTGAGTATTACCTGGACGATGTGTATCCCTTCACCTTTATCGATGAACTGTCCAAGGTAGTGTTGTTCAGCCGGGACAAGAAAGATTCGGAGATCTGGCTGGGCCGGGTGAAATTAGGGCCTTAGTCAACCGGACAGAATCCAAAACACGAGGCCGGTCATGCCGACTTGGGTGTGCCCATTATTACGCTACGCCAGACACTGCCGTAACGTAGAACAATACCTGAATGGAGGAACGATGAAACAACTCATCCCACTTTTTTTAATTCCAATCATGCTGATACTGTTCAGCGGCTGTGAGGTGGATTCTGAACCGGATTACGCTGCTGATCTCGCTGGTATGTATATCGTCACAGAAGTCACCATCGCAGGATTGGGCACACTGGATTTCACGCAATTCGAACTGTTTGAAGCCTGGTTCTTCGAGTTGAAGGAAGATGAGATGGTGTCGTATGACAATGACGCCACCATATGCGAGAACATCTATGCTTCAGAAGAAGATGGGATCACAAGCTACGAAGAGGACGTGATCGTCTTCGACGACGGCGAGGAGCTTGAGTACGAACTGGAAGACGATATACTCACATTCCTTGACGAGGATGGGAATGAGATCGTCATGGAAATCTATGATGGCACAGTACCACCCGCTTCCTGGACGGATATCACCCTCCTGCCCAATGACGATTTTGAGCCCGACAACAGCTTTGCCGAAGCAACCACAATCGCTGTGGGCACCATGAACGAAGCTCATTACTTCGGCCCCTGTGATGATCAGGATTACTTCACCTTCACGGCAGCTGCAGGTGCAACCTATGTGATTGAGACCACTACGGATGACCCGGATATCGATCCGGAGCTGGATCTCTATAATTCCTCATATGCCTGGATCGATGGGGACTCGGACAGCGGTACAGACTGGAATGCCTTGCTGACCTGGACCTGTCCCAGCACTGGAACCTACTATTTCATGATCGAGAGCTGGCTGAACTTCGACGTGGGTGATTACACGGTTTCGCTAACCCAGGGCGGTCTGGGCGCCTCACCTCCATCCGGGCCTTCTGTGGAGAAGAAGAAGGAAGGAATGGAGAAACCAGAAATGGCTTCGATCCTGAATTGATCACGGAACTACGTATTTTCCAGATGTCATTAAGGGGCGGGTCATCGATCCGCCCTTTTTATTCCTCAATTCTCAACGATCATCTACCTGTATGGGTATAGGTATCGATCCCCGGGTATAGATCCAGGTACATCTCTGGACTGACACTCCCCTGCCAGTTACCGCTGAGCATTCCGAGTCCTGTTATCAACAGGAACAGGACCACCACTCCGGCAGCCACAGTCCAGTTCGGTAATTCTTTACGGGATGGAACATTTTCCAGGACCAGTGTATCCTTTACGGGACAGATATCCACGCACTGCATGCAGGTGGTGCATTCATCGGAATGTACCCTGGAGACCTTGTCAACTGCGATCCGGGCCGGACACACCTGAGCGCATTTTGCACAGTCGATGCAGCTCTCCGATTTGCGGCTGATCCGGTTCAGGCTCAGTAAACCGGTCATTCCCAGGAGGGCGCCATATGGACAGAGATAACGGCACCAGAAGAAGGGTATGACTGCCGACAGCAGGACCAGTCCCAGGACGACATAAAGGGCGAATGGCGTTATCCGGGCAAAGAACAGGTACATCTTCACGTCTGCAACCGCATGATAGGGGCTGTCCAGGTAGTCCAGCAGTTCGGCCACTCCCATGGGAATGATGGCCAGGACGAAGAATCCCAGCAGCAGGTATTTCAGACTGCGAAGTGGAGCATCCAGCCACCGGGGGATCTCCAGGACTCGTTTGAACAGGGACTGCTGGATCTGTACCAGTGATTCTGAGAGCAGACCGAAGGGACAGATCCAGCTGCAGAAGGATTTGCCGAAGATCCAGGATACCAGCATGATGGCAAGGAAGATGAAAAGACCTGCAGGGTGTACTGGATGAATGGATCCGGTCTGCAGAGTGTATGAGAGGTTCATGAGTGAGGCGATGGGGAGAAAGGCTTCAGAACCTGGTGGGCGGACAGGCGGCTCCCCTGCTCCATCTGCCTCCAGCCAGTCCACGAAGAAATAGAATTCCACACCGATCCACAGGACCAGGACCACAAAGAGGACCTGGACAATAGTCCTCCAACTCTGGATTGAAGGAATGTCATTCTTCACGATCATGACGGAATATAGATCAAAAGTTTAATTCGGACAAGTACGTCCGATTTTAATTGACTTCATTTTTTCAAAACCTTAATGTTGGCCCATGACGGTGCTCTTCTCCCGCAAATGTGAATATGGCCTTCAGGCACTGTTGTATCTCGCAGAAAACGCTGGGGACGGCAATATCTCCGCCGATCGTCTGGCCCGGGAGATCGATATTCCCAAGGACTTCATCGCCAAGATCCTGCAAAACCTCGTTAAATACGGAGTGGTTACAAGCACCCGGGGGAAAACGGGTGGGTTTTCACTAAGTCGGGATCCATCTGACATTTCCCTGCTTGACATCGTCCAGATCATCGATGGCAATGCGGTGTTTGAAAGTTGCGTGCTGGGATTGCCTGAGTGCGGGGGTGATGCTCCCTGTCCCGTGCACGAAGAATGGGGACCGCTGCGTGAGCAGACCCGTCAGCTTATGGAGAAAACCACACTGGCCAATTTCAGGCCAAGAACCAATACGTGATAGATCTAGAATTATAATTGATTTAGCGGGGAGGGAACATGCGTTCTTCATTATCTACTTTGATCCTATTATGCATGCTGGTGATGATTGGCAGCGTCTATGGCAATGCCGATGCTACAGCGGGGAAATGCATGACATGTCACAAGGAAAAAACATCCGGATTGTACAAGCAATGGCTCGAATCCAATCACGCCAGGCACAATGTGACCTGCCTGGACTGCCATCAGGCCCATCGCCAGGATAAGGATGCGTTCGATCATGAGGGCGCCCTCGTGGCAACCCTGGTCACCCCCAAGGACTGTGGTGCCTGTCATGCCAAGGAAGCAAAAGAAGTCGCCGAATCATACCATGCAACTGCCGGTGAGATCCTCGATTCCAAGGACGCTTATCTGGCGCATGTGGCCGGTGGACACCCCATTGCCATTGTGGGTTGTGAAACTTGTCACGGCTCAAAGGTTCTCATCGATCCTGATTCCCCCAACAAACTGGACAAGAAATCCTGGCCTAACAGCGGTATCGGCCGCCTGAATCCTGACGGATCCAAGGGCAGCTGTACTGCCTGTCACACCAGGCACACCTTCGATAAGGCGCAGGCCCGTCAGCCTGAAGCATGTTCCAAATGCCACCTAGGCCCGGATCATCCACAGAAGGAGGTCTACGAAGAGTCCAAGCATGGCAACACTTATTACACCAACATCGACAAGATGAATCTGGATGCAGATTCATGGGTGGTGGGCGTTGATTATCACGTGGCCCCCACCTGCGCGACCTGTCATATGTCTGCCACTGAATCACAGAAGGTGACACATGATGTCGGCCAACGCATTTCCTGGACCCTGCGCCCACCTGTTTCGAAGCACACCAAGAACTGGGAAACCAAGAAGGAGAATATGCAGGATGTCTGTGCCGGGTGTCATGAGGACCAGTTCGTGGACAATTTTTATTATCAGTATGATGCCGTGGTGCGGTTGTACAATGAGAAATTCGCCATTCCAGCCACTGAGATCATGAAAATGCTCAGGGAGAATGGTCAATTGAAACGACAGGCCTCTTTCAGCAACAAGATCGAATGGGTCTACTGGGAATTGTGGCACCACGAAGGTCGTCGCGCACGCCATGGTGCCGCCATGGCGGGTCCAGATTATGCCTGGTGGCATGGGATCTATGATGTAGCTAAAAATTTCTATTTCGAATTCCTCCCGGAAGCGGAACACTACGATGATCCTGAGGTCAATGCTTATATCGAGGAATTGCTCTCGGAGAACCCCATGCACAACTGGATCAATCAACCCACGACGCTTCTCAAGGAGAGTATTCGTTCTGGAGAGCTTCAGAAAGTTTACCAGGACCTTTTTGAAGAAGATTAGACCGGGGGTCATCATATGAACCTCAGAGAGAAATATCTACACTTTCTCAGGGGGGTGACAGCCAACATCTATGGGAAACTTGGTGTTGCGCTTACCTCGGCCACATTCCTGATCTTCATTGTCCTGGAGTTGGCACGGATCCTGGGCATCCTCACGAACGCATACCTGGGTCTGCTAACCTACCTGGTGGTCCCCTTTCTGTTCCTGCTGGGTCTGGTCCTCATCCCTATCGGTTGGCGTCGGCAGAAGAAGCTCAGTGGCTTCAGTGGTGCTGAGTTGCTGGAAGCGCAATTCGAGATCGGTCAGGTGGAGGGCAAGTTCTTTGGCTCGAATCTATTCCAGACCATCCTTATCCTCACCCTGATAAACGTCATCTTCCTGGGATTCGTATCCACCCAAACCCTGCATTTCATGGATGGACCTGAATTCTGCGGCACCGCCTGTCATGAGGTCATGGATCCGGAATGGCAGACCTACCAGGTGTCCTCACATGCAAACGTCAAATGCGTGGATTGTCATGTTGGCGAGGGCGCTGACGCTCTGCTATCCTCGAAGTTGAATGGTCTCTGGCAGGTAATCTCCGCCAGCTTCGATCTATATGAACGGCCCATCCCCACACCGGTGCACCAACTGAGACCGGCCCGTGAGACCTGTGAGAAATGCCATTGGCCGGCAAAACAATACGGCCGGAAGGTCAAAACGCTGGTCAGGTACTCAGACGATGAGATCCCCCAGCCAAGCTATACGACTCTGGCCATGAAGATCGACACAGGACAGGATGAAGCCAGCCCGGGTGTGCACTGGCACATCTCGGATGATATCACCGTACGCTACGGCAGTGTGGATGCGAATCGTCAAGAAGTTGCCTGGATCGAGGTGGAGGATGGCAACGGTGATGTTCGACGCTTCCAGAACAGGAAATTGAGCGGAAGTCATAAACCCGTCCAGGAAGAACGGATCATGGATTGTGTGGATTGTCATAACCGGGCTACCCACGTGTACCAGCTTCCCGAGACGATCGTTGATGGCATTCTGGAGCGTGGTGAATTGTCGGCAGGCCTGCCGTTCATCCGACGGGAAGCCATTGCCGCCCTGAACACCAATTCACACATCAAATCCCGAGGCATCGATCAGGTGGCCAATCATCTGAATTCGTTTTATCGCGATAACTATCCTGATATTCTTACGGCCAGATTTACGGACATCGATAGCTGGATCAGGCGACTGCAGACTGAGTATGCTCGCTACAGACATCCACACATGGGTATTGACTGGGGCGCATATCCAACCCAATTGGGTCACGCTGGTGATTCAGGCTGTTTCCGCTGCCATACCGAGGATATGGTCACCGAGCAGGGTGAGGCGCTCAACTACGATTGCACCCTCTGTCACTCCATCTTTGCATATGACAGCGACACACCCTATGCATTTCTGGCTGCTCCGGATAGCACCAATCCCGAGGTCGTTATGCAACAGTATTTACAGAAGGAATTCCTGTATGAATAATAAACAACAGAACCCTGAGAAGCCCCTGCTTGCCGGAAATGCGTTTGATCTCATCGAGAATATCGAAGTTGCAGCGGATGCTGTTGTGAGTAAAACACTCACACGTTCGGAATCAGGATCAATTACCCTGTTCGCTATGGATAACGGTCAGGAGATCAGTTCACATTCAGCTCCAAAGGACGCATACGTTCTGGTACTTGAAGGTGAATTGTTCATTCGCGTGGGATCCCAGGAGACCATCGCCGCTGCGAGCAGCCTTGTATCCATGCCGGCACAGATCGCCCACGCTCTGGAAGCACGTAAGGCAACCAAATTTCTATTATTCATGCAACAACCGAGCTAGAAGATTGAAAGGTTTCAAACGAATGAACACAAAATTCAGGATCGCCACTCTCATCATTCTCATAGTGATACTCAGCCTGCCTGTGGTGGCCGGAGATTGGACCATCAACGGCCAGATCCGATATCGTTATGAAGCTGGGGATAAGGATTTTACCGACCAGACCGATTTTGCAAGTACTTCCCTGTTGCGCAGCAGGTTGAATGTCAAATTCCATCCTGCGGATCAAGCAACTGTGGTCATGCAGATCCAGGATTCCCGAACCTTTGGTGAAGAATTGAGCACTCTTACTGATGGCAGTGCAGACAACCTGGATCTGCATCAGGCATACTTCCAGTTGGACGATTTCTTTCTACCCGATCTTTCACTGAAGGCAGGGCGATTTGAGGCTGTCTATGGTCCCCAGCGTCTCATCGGCGCGGTTGGCTGGCACAATATCGGCCGCAGTTTTGACGGTCTGGTAATGACCTATAAGCTCCAGAGCATGAAATTGGACCTATTCCACATGAATGATGCAGGCACGGATGTGAATGGTGGCTGGTTGACATTGAAAGTCCCTGATTGGCAGAGTACCCAGCTTTTCACGATCAAGGATGGTCAGCGATTGACAGCCGGGCTGTATGCCAAGGGTAAGCTGGGCAGCATCTATTATGAAGCCGAGTTCGCATCACAGAGTGGCGAAATGGCAGTAGGGATTGATTATGCTGCCTGGATGGGTGCGCTGAACGCAACCCTGGCTCTGGAATCTTTCAAGCTCAGCGGTGGTATCGACATTCTCTCCGGGGATGATGCTTCCACCGGAGACAAGTACGAGTGCTTCAGCACGCTGTATGCCACCAACCATAAATACTACGGTTCCATGGACTATTTCCTGAATCTGCCTGTTCACACATCGAATCTTGGATTGGTTGATATCCATGTGAAAGCCGCCGGCAAGGCTATTCTGGGATGGTCGCCTGCCGTTGCATTCCACATGTTCAACTCGCAAGTAGAATCCGCCGCTGGGGAATCCGATTTCGGATCTGAGCTGGATGTTGCGGTGAAACACAAATACAATGATAAGGTCAGTATTGTCGGTGGCTACTCCATGTTCATGCCGGGAGCTCTGAAAGCGGCTGAGGGTGTGAACGGCCAATGGGCCTATCTCATGACGGTGGTAAACTTCTAGTCTGTAGATCTGATTGCTTTAGGGGGTCATGTGAATGGCCCCTTTTTTATTGCACACACTGCAGGACGCATTCCACAACGAATCAGCGAAGGATCCTTCTCCAAGCTTCCTTCTTGACATTGTTGTCCCCATGGATGAACTTTTCCCAGCGTAATCCCTAAATTCTTGATTTTCAACGCTCCGGATGGACCCTGGCAAGGGATTTCCTCTAGCGCTGACTTCCACGTTGAAGTCCATCCTACACCTGGCCTCTCACCAGTGACATGGGGAATTCCTCTGCCCTGAGCAAGCGCACTCAGCAGAGGATGTGATTGGTTCGGAATGGGGTTCGAATGTTAAAATTCAAGTTGCTGCTTATCCTGAATGCCATTGGAGCGGGGATCTTTGGGTTCTTCGCCATCTTCTTTCCCTGCCAGACCCTGGGCCTCCTCAGGCTGGAATCAAATCACGATACCATTCATCTGATGCGTATCAGCGGTGTCCAGCTGGCCGCACTCATGATGGTCATGTGGTTTCTCATCTGGTCTGAGAGTAAACCGTTGCTGAGATCCATGGCTCTGGCATTCTTCATCTATAATCTTATTGCCGTCATGGTATCGGTCAATGCCGTATGGCGTTCAGAATTGGATGTCATGAATGGCGGAATCATTCTCATCCATGCCCTGCTAACACTCGCTTACGCCTATTTCACCTTCAAGGGTCGGCGGTCCGATCTGTCCGCGGATTGGGATTGATCATGACTGAGAACACACAGGAAACTGTCCTCATCACCGGCGCATCCGGATTTATCGGTCGTCATCTGGTAGAAGCACTGCGGGAACAATACACCGTCTTTGCTCTTGCTCGCAGGACACAGAAAGAGGTTGGAGTCGCCAATCATCCCAACGTGCACTGGATCCTGGTTGACATCACAGATGATGAGGCCCTGGCCAGCACCTTTCTCGAGACCATCATGTCCACCCACAACATCGATTATGTCGTCCATCTGGCCGCGTACTATGATTTCGGCGATCAGGTCTATAACGATATCTACGAACAGACGAATGTGGTGGCAACCCGGCGGATCCTGGAACTATCCCGGGAATGCAAGATCAAGCGCTTCATCTTCACAAGCTCCATCGTCGCAAGCGAGTTCCCGGCTCCCGGCGACCTGGTTTATGAGAAATCACCTCTGAATGCCGTCTTTCCCTATGCGCTGACCAAGAAGAAGGGGGAAACGTTTACAGAGGAGTCCTCACAGTATTTCAAGTGTACCACCATCCGCCTGGCTGCAGTGTTCAGCGACTGGTGCGAATATGAGCCGCTGTACTATTTCCTGAAGACCTGGTTGTCCAGCAACTGGGATGCCCGCATTTTTGCCGGGCATCAGGGCATGGCCATCCCCTACATCCACATCTCCACTGTGACAGATATCATTCGTACGGTCATCCAGCGTTCGGATGAGATGAAACAATATGACGTATTGCTGGCCAGCCCGGATCAGCCCACATCACTCCTGGAACTCTTCAAGGCGGCAACACGTCTGTATTTCGGTGAACAGCGGGAGCCTATTCATTTTCCCAAGTGGCTGGCTGCTCTGGGTGTATTCTTTCGAGACCTCCAGGGTCGCTTGCGAGGGCATCGACCTTTTGTCCGCACCTGGATGACAAAACATATCGACAAGGAATTCCATACCGATGCCACCTATTCCCGACAGGTGCTGGGATTGAGGGTCAAGAACCGGCTTTCCATAGAACACCGTATTCTGCACCTCATCGAGAATCTGAAAGCGGTCCCGGAAGAATGGCATCAGAAGAACATGGCCCGTGTCCTCCGCTTCAGGACCCAACGTCCAACCCTGACCCTGGCCCAGGAGATGCATCTTCTGCGGGAGGAATTGGTGGATACGATCTTCGACCATATCCATGCGCCGGAGAACAAGGCCCAATTCCCCTATTACCAGAGCGTCGAAGCTGAACGCCTGCGTTATTATGTTGATCGCCTGTACGGGAATCTATTCACCTCGGTGCGTCATGGTGACCGCTCGGTGATGATCGGTTTCGCCCACGATCTGGCCAAGGTCCGTCACAGCGAGGGAGTTGATGTCAGTGAATTGTGCGCGGCGCTTGATGCCTCAAGGACGCTGATCACCCATCGGCTCTATGACGATCCACAGCTGGAAACGATGAAATTACTGGTCCATGATTACATCGGATTGGCCATCCAACTGGCCATTGATGCGATCAAGGATACATACGATCATCTGGGTGAATTCAACAGTGGCTAAGGGGAGTTTCCCGGGAAGGATCCTGAGTCCCGTCTGTTCTTGAAGAAGTACCACCCGATCCCTATCAACAGAAGTACCGTGATCCCCCAGGCCCAGCCGTTGGTGTGGCGGGTGGCCGCAGTCATTTCAACATCACCGATGAGCAAGTGTAGCGAGTAATCGTTCCAGAATGCGGTGACACCGCTGAGACTGTCGGCATTGGATTCCCTGATCTCCCCAGGCAGACTTAAACGGTTCTGGTATCCGGAGAAGACAACCTCATCCCGCAGCATGAGTTTCTCATCCAAAACTTTGAAGGCGAGCTTGTTCATCTCCATCAGTTGCGTGATCGTCCCTGCACCCAGGATGACCTCAAAACGATCGGCCCAGTCTTTTACATTACCTGGTTCCGCTTCGCTTTCCAGAACATGGAAATAAAGTGTATCTCGCTGAGCATCAAGCACTTCCGGGCTCAACAACGTATTGCTCGTAGCGCTCAGTGACTGCTGTACAAGCGAATAGAACGCCTGGAATTCGTTCTCATAGATCCAGCTGTTGAAGCGTTCGTCCAGAATGGCCAACTCTGCGGAGTCGGCAGGATCGATACTTTCCCTGCCAATGTTCTCAAACAGTTTGTCGACCTCCTCCGCACTCAGATATTCATCGAGTTCTATACTACGCAGAGGATTGTTCACCCGGTGGATCTCACGGTACTCCAGATCACTGTAGAACCAGTAGAAGCTGGTCTGGAGCTCGCCTTGGATGCTGATCATCACCTCATATGGATTGCCGGGTGCAAACTCCATGTTGAGAGCTTCCACATGGGGAAAGGTCTTTTCAGCCTGATAGAGATGCTTGTCATCCAGCTCGCTGAAAATGGGCTGCCAGCTGCTGTCCAGGGGAATGGGGAAGAATGTGTCCAGAATATGGCTGGAATCACCCTCAACTGAAATGAAGCGGGTACAACTACCGTCGGGATAGATCCGTGTGTGCAGATCGATATCCAGACACGAATTCAACACCAGAATGGATACGATCAATACGAGATAAGAGGATTTTGCAGACATGCCAGAATGTACTGCAATTAGTCTTGGACTTCAACTCCCCGAGAGTTCATACCTATTCGAAAAAAAAGGTCACCAGATGATGATCCGATCTTCCGGTGCTACGTACATGGGTTCATCTGCCTGCAGATCGAACGCTGTGAAAAAGGGATTGCTGTTGGCAATCGTACCGATCACACGATATCTCCGCGGTGAATGCGGATCCTCCATAACCCGTTGGATCAGGGCCTCATCACGGTCATTGCTGGCCCATACCCTGGCGAAGGACAGGTAGAAACGTTGTTCCGGTGTGAATCCGTCTATCTCACCCGGATGTCCATTCCGCTCCAGAGCAATCTGCAGCGCATCGTAGGCGATGGCCATTCCACCCACGTCAGCAATGTTCTCTCCCAGGGTCAGTTCACCATTCACAGGAACAGTATCTGCAACCATGTAATGATTGTACTGCTCTACCAATCTGTCCGTCAACACCTTGAAATTGGCTGCATCGGCCTCCGACCACCAGTCTTCCCTGTTCCCCTGCGCATCGAAATAGCGACCCTGATCATCGAAACCGTGGGTGAACTCATGACCGATAACCATACCGATCCCGCCGTAATTCACGGCGTCGTCACCTTCCAGGTAGAACATTGGCGGTTGCAGTATCCCAGCCGGAAATACGATCTCATTATAATTGGGGCTGTAGTAGGCATTCACGGTCTGTGGCGTCATGAACCAGTCACCGGGATCCAGGGGCTTACCGATCTTATCCATCTCCTGCCGGAACACGAAGCTCCTCCCGGCCACGACATTCTCTGCATATGCGCCAGCTTCTATTTCCAGTTCATTATAATCGGTCCATTCATCCGGATAGCCGATCTTGACCTTCATGGTGTTCAGTTTGGCCAGGGCTTGCGCCTTGGTCTCAGGCTTCATCCAATCCAGCGCTTCGATGCGGGCAGCGTAGGCAGTTCTCAGATCTTCAACCAGGACCAGCATCCGCTGCTTTGCAGCCGGTGGAAAATGGCGGGCAACATATTCCTGTCCGATGGCCTCGCCGATGCTGCCTTCCATGGTAGCCAGAACGCGGCGCCAGCGTGGCTGCATCTCGGTACTGCCCTGCATGGCTGTGCCATAGAAGGCGAATGATGCCTCCTGGAAATCACGGGTAAGCAGCCCGGACATGGCCCGTACATACTCCCAGCGGAAGTATTCTCTCCAGTCCTCCACCGGCACCTCGCTGAGCAGGATACTGATATTCCTGATGAATTCAGGCTGCCTGACGTTCATCAATCCGGGATCACCGACATCGATACGCTGGAAGTAGATCATCCATTCAAAAGCGGGTGAAAGGTCTCGTAACTCCTTGATATGCATGGGATTATAGTTTTTCTCAAGATCACGTAATTCAACATTGTTGAGAGAATGCTCCGCCAGACTTGCTTCAATCTTCCAGATCGCCTGGAATGCGACTTCAGCACCGGCATCATCCCGGTCGATAAGTCCGAAAATGGTCTTGATGTAGGTCTCGTAGGCCTGACGGATCCCGCTGGAGCGGTCATCTTCGTTGAAATAATAATCGCGATTGGTCATCCCGATACCGCCCTGCTGCAGCTGGGCAATGATCTTGCTGGCTTCCTTGTCATCGGAATCAGGATAGATATTGAAAAGCGCGAATATGTTCTGGCGGTGCAGCCGTGAAAGATATTCCTGCACATCGTCCATGGTGGTGATCCTGTCGATGGCCGCCAACTCTGCCCTGATGGGTCCCATACCCAGTTCTTCGATGACCAGCGTATCCATACCGGATCCATAGAAATCACCTATCTTCCGCTGGACTGAACCTGGCTCGGCTTCCTGCAGAACTGGATCAGTGACAATGGACTTGACCAGTTCGTTGTTCTTAATCCACAATTCAGTAAAGGTGCTGTAGGAACCAAAGGCCGGAGGTATGGGATTGCTGTCCAGCCAGCCGCCATTGGCGTAGCGATAGAAGTCATCGCCGGGTTTGACGCTCAGGTCCATAAATGCAGGATTGAAGGACACCTCATCGGGTTCGGGGATGTCCGAATCCTTGCTTACCAGACCTGCACAGCCGGACAGCGTGATGAGTATGGCAATGATTATCGTGAAACGCAGAACATTTACAGAATTCATTCTTATTTCCTCCAATGAAATTCAGGATTGAGAGCCTGCGGGTGCCAGATCCGTTCAGGACCGAACTGGTGCAACCTTAAACATGGCCTCAACTCACGCTTCAATCTATATTTCAAGCTCTTGAACACCACCGCTTTCTTTTTCAGCGGGAGCAGATGACGATGGAAGGACATCATGAGCGATAACCGGTTGACCGAGATAGAGAACCTGGAGACCATCTTTCAAACGGATGAAGGAACCACACGGGCGGTAGACGATGTAAGCTTCACACTGGACAAGGGAATGACGGTGGGGGTCGTCGGTGAATCGGGTTCTGGAAAATCCGTGACCACGCTTTCACTAATGCGTCTGATCCCTAATCCACCGGGCCAGATCGTCGGTGGTCGACTCATGTACCATTCCCGGACCAGGGGTCTCGTTGATCTTGCGGATCTACCGGAAAACGAGGTCCGCCAATTCCGCGGCAGCGAGATCGCCATGATCTTTCAGGAACCGATGACGTCATTGAATCCGGTCTTCACCTGCGGTGACCAGGTGGTGGAAGCCATTACCCTGCATCAGAAAGTCTCCAAGACAGCAGCCCGGAAACGGACGATCGAACTGTTCAATGAGGTGGAGCTGCCCAGACCTGAAAGCATCCTGGACGCATATCCCCATCAATTGTCTGGTGGACAAAAACAACGGGTCATGATCGCCAT
Organism: uncultured Lentisphaeria bacterium; assembly: GCA_964454335.1. Lineage (GTDB taxonomy): Bacteria > Fidelibacterota > UBA8477 > UBA8477 > JABMPR01 > CAYVVT01. The sequence goes on from CAYVVT010000022.1 coordinate 23,922, forward strand.
GGCCATGTCATGCAATCCCCGCATTCTCATCGCTGACGAACCCACCACGGCGCTGGATGTTACGGTTCAGGCCACAATCCTGGATCTCATGCGGAAATTGCGCGACACTCATGACATGGGCATCATATTCATTACCCATGATCTGGGTGTCATCGCCGAGATCGCTGATCATGTGGTGGTCATGTACAAAGGCAAGATCGTCGAGCAGGGCACGGTCTGGGACATCTTCTCTGACCCTCAGCATCCTTACACCAAGGGTCTGCTGGCCTGTCGTCCGCCTCTGGACAAGCGTCTGAGCCTGCTGCCCACCATTTCAGACTTCATGCATGAGGATGAGGCAGGCATCATGGCCGAGGTTGACAAGACGGTCGATGAGGTTATCAGCGATCTTATCATCACCCCGGAGGAAACGAAGAAACGTCATGAGGACCTATACAGCCAGGATCCCATCCTGAGCATTAGCAATGTGAAAACCTACTTCCCCATCAAGAAAGGCGTGTTCTCCAAGGTGGTGGATCATGTACGGGCGGTGGATGATGTCAGTTTTGACGTCTACCCCGGTGAGACCCTGGGACTGGTGGGCGAATCCGGTTGTGGTAAAACGACACTGGGGCGCACGATCCTGAGGCTCATTGAGCCCACGGCGGGCAGTATCAGTTTCAAAGGTCAGGAGATCACTGAACTCAGCGGTGAGGGCCTGCGTGATATTCGGCGCAAGATCCAGATCATCTTTCAGGATCCCTATTCTTCCCTGAATCCCCGTATCACCATCGGATCTGCTATCATGGAACCCATGCAGGTCCATGGCCTCCACGGTAATGATACCGAACGCCGGAAGAAGACCCGTGAGATCCTCGAGAGGGTGAATCTTGATCCAGACCATTTCAATCGCTATCCCCATGAATTCAGCGGTGGTCAGCGTCAGCGTATCTGCATCGCCAGGGCACTGGCTGTTAGTCCTGAATTCATCATATGTGATGAATCCGTCTCCGCACTCGATGTGTCCATCCAGGCCCAGGTCCTGAACCTGCTGAATGAACTACGGGACGATTTTGGCCTCACTTACATCTTCATCTCGCACGATCTATCGGTGGTGAAATTCATGTCCGACCGCATGGTGGTGATGAATGATGGCCGTATCGAGGAACTGGACGATGCGGACAAGGTCTATACAGATCCCCAGACCGACTACACCAAAAAGCTCATCGCCGCGATCCCGGTTGGTGACCTGAATGATATCAGAAACGCCCAGGCAAAGCGGGGCGTTTCAGTCAATTAGGAATTAAGAATTACGAATGTGGTATAGGGGCTGAGATTAAAGGGGCGGATCACTTCCGCTTCTTCTTTTCCTTCAGCTGCTTCTCAGCATCCTCAATCGCCTTATCGATGAGGTCTTTGCGGATATCCTTGGTGGCATCATCCACTTCTTCGAACTTGGCCTTCCCTTCCTTGAACTGCTTTTCAAGGGTCTTCTTCGGATTTCCGTCGGTGAAGTAGACATATCCGATATAGCCGACTCCGATCACCAGAAGGATGATCACCAGCTTGAACACTTTTTTCAGCAGGAATATCAGGATAACAATTCCCAGGATACCTGCGCCTGCCATGTACAGCGGATTGCTGGTCAAGGTTTCGATGATTGATTCCATGCTATCCTCGTCTGAATTCTGCCGGGATGATCCATCCGATCGTCCCCTGGGACAGCCGATAGATCAAACCAATTGATTCCTACCAAGTATCCGAAATTTTAACACCCCCTGCCTAAGAATAAAACAGGATTATTCTATATCTTCTTCAAACGCATGGGTTTGAGATTCATCCCGCATCCCTCACAGGTCCCGGCCGCATCCAGCCTGACATGTGCGTGGGCCTCCATGGGGCAACCCCAGTATTCCATCTGTTCCTCATCGGTCACCACGCCGGCGACCATTTCCATACCACATTCCGAGCAGCTACCGGCTTCCCGGGCATGTATATGTTTGTGCTCATCCATGGGACAGGTATAGTAGATGACCTGTTCTGCGGTAGTGGCCATCATCTTCTCTTTCTTGCTGGTCTCCATACTGCTGTGGTCATGACCCGCATGCTCGTCCTTCCTGGCGCAGCCGAGAATGAACAGCCCTGCGAAAAGCGATATGATCAAATAACGTAACATGTTATTTCCTTTCTACTTATGTGCTAAACAGTTTCCCTGGAAAACCTTGCTTCTTCTCACTGGCGGGCCGGGCTTCATAACCCGCTTCCTGGATGATGGCAGCCACGGCTTCAGCCTCGAGATCTGCTGTAACTGAAACAAGCTTTTTGCTTAATTCTATATCAAACTCTGCGATGGAGGCTTCCTCTAGCGCCCGCCTGATATTGGCCACACATCCGTCGCAATTCATATTCGCAACGGTGAATTCATGTTGTTGCATCGTCATTCCTTTCGGACTCCTGATTTTCAGAGACAAAATATATCATTTATCGTTGTTCAGTCAGCTTCTTTCCTTGTAAAAGCCTTTCAGCCCGCCAGCTGAACAGCAAGGGTGCCACCAGCGTACTCAGCACGGCGAAGACCATCCCCCCGAAGGTTGGTATGGCCATGGGTACCATGACATCCGCACCTCTGCCGGATGAGGTAAGTATCGGGAGAAGGGCCAGCAACGTAGTGCTTACTGTCATCATTGCCGGCCGTATCCTGCGCCGGCCTGCATGTACAGTTGCTTCCCGGATGGATCCGATATCTGCAGGCTTCCTCTCCCGGAAGGTCTGCTGCAGATAGGTACTGATGATGACGCCGTCATCGGTAGCTATCCCGAACAATGCCAGAAAACCAACCCACACGGCCACACTTAGGTTGATGGTGTGAACCTGGAACAGCTCTCGCATGTCAACACCCAGCAGGCTGAAACTCAGGAACCAATCCTGACTGTAGAACCAGATCATGGTAAAACCTCCGGACCAGGCCACAAAGACTCCTGAGAAAACGATGAGGGCGGTGGATACCTGCCTGAAATGGAAGTAGAGGATGACGAAGATGATGAACAGGGCAAGAGGCAGAATGATGCGCAATCTCTCCACTGCCCTGATCTGGTTCTCATAGGAACCGGCGAAGGTGAAGCTTACACCCGCAGGAACCGTCAATTCTCCTGCATCTAAGCTGGTATCGAGGAACACCTGGGCCTGCTCAACAACATCCACTTCAGCCCAACCAGGTTGCTTATCGAACAGGACATAACCGATGAGGAAGGTATCCTCGCTCTTGATGACCTGGGGGCCTCGGACATATTCGATCCGGGCCAGTTGGCCCAGGGGGATCTGGGTCCCATCCGGTGCAGGCACCAGGATCTCATCAAGGGATTCGATATTATCCCGGAGTTCACGCATATAGCGGATGCGAACGGGATAGCGTTCCCTGCCTTCGAAGGTGGTGGTGATCCTGCGACCGCCGACAGCAACTTCAATAAGATGCTGTACTTCGGCCATGGAAATACCGTAGCGCGCTGTGGCCCGGCGATCGATGTCGATCTCCAGGTATGGTTTACCCACGATCCGATCAGCAAAGACGGTGGGGGCGCTCACACCGGGCACCTGCTTCAGCAGTTGCTCCAACCGGAACCCGAACTTTTCGATGGTTTCCAGATCTGGTCCCTTCACTTTGATCCCCATGGGAGCCCGCATGCCGCTTTGCAGCATGACGATCCTGGCAGCAATGGGCTGCAGTTTTGGTGCGGAGGTGGTCCCGGGGATCCTGGCGGCCTGCACCAATTCGTCCCAGATGTCCGCTTCGCTGCGAATGTGCTCCCGCCACTGACGATATGGCTTACCCCGTGGATGCGGAATGAGCTTACCGTTTGCATCCCGTTCAAAACGCCCCTCCCGGTCCACTGCGAAACGCAGGTGGTTCCCGTCCTGGTCAACGATGTACTCCGACTTGTAGTTCACCACGGTTTCGATCATGGAAATGGGGGCGGGATCAAGAGGAGTCTCCGCACGTCCCAGCTTACCCACGACATGCTCCACCTCCGGGACGGTATACAGAGCCATATCGATCAATCGCAGTACTTCCAGTGACTCCTCCATACCGGCATGGGGCATGGTGGTTGGCATGTAGAGATAGGATCCCTCATCAAGGGGCGGCATGAATTCCTTGCCGAATCCGGGGAAGACATGGACCAGAGATTGATAGGGGCGGGATCGCTGCAAGAATTCCGGAGTGAAGGCTGTTAATTTCGCAAAGCCCAGCCAGGCCGTGAAACCCAGAACGAGCAGGATCCCGGGAATGCTAAGGGCAAGCGCCCTGTGGTCCAGTGACCAGCTCAGGATCCGGGAATAGCTGCGCGTGTAGGACCAGAGGGCACCCAGTACGATGGTTGTAACCAGCACCACGAAGATAACGTTCATGAATGTGGAGCGTTCATACCCCAGTGGTGACCAGGTCATACTCAGCAGCAGCACGGCAATGAGGGTGATCATCATATTCAATGGGATCGTTCCGTAGCGTTCAGCAAAATTGCCTGCGAAAGATCTCAGCAATTCGTGAGCTCCAGGAAGCACCAGCAGGAGACCCAGCCACCATGGACCGAAGAACAATACGATCAAGCCACCAGCGGCAATAACTCCCAGGAATGCCTGTCGGAACCTGCCGAACTTGAATCGGGTGGTAAACAGGCTGTGGGCCAGCGGTGGCAGGACGATCAGAGCGATGAGGATGGAGGAGATCAGGGCAAATGTCTTGGTGAATGCCAAGGGTTTGAAAAGCTTGCCCTCGGCTGCCTGCATGGTGAATACGGGCAGAAAACTCACTACAGTGGTGGAGACGGCAGTGAGAACGGCGCCACCGACCTCCGACACTGCCCGGCGCACAACCAGTTTGCTGTCTGAACTGGGATCAGCTCTTTCCAGGTGCCGGACGATGTTCTCGGAAACCACGATACCCATATCGACGATGGTCCCGATGGCGATGGCAATTCCCGATAAGGCCACGATGTTGGCATCGATATTGAAAATCTTCATGGCGATGAATACAAGCAATACGGTCAGGGGCATCATGCTGCTGATGAGCAGTGAGGACTGCAGATGCAGCAACAGGACCAGGATCACAATGATGGTGATCAAGATCTCGTCACGTAAGGCATGGTTCAGTGTGCCCAGAGTTTCATAGATCAATCCCGTGCGGTCATAGAAGGGAACGATAGTGAGCTTCGACTCCCGGCCATCGGGAAGCAGCTTTGACGGCAACCCGGCTGCAAGTTCGTCGATCCTGGATTTGACATTTTTGATAGTGGCCAGTGGATTCTCGCCGTAACGGGTAACGACCACACCACCTACGACCTCCGCCCCCTCTTTGTCAAGGGCACCCCGTCGCAGGGCCGGACCCAGGCTGACGTGGGCCACATCCTTCACGTAGATGGGCACGTTCCGATTGACCTTGATGACAGTATTCTCAATATCCGCCAGACTTTCGATGAATCCCAGACCTCGAACCACGTATTCAACGCGATTCACCTCAACGGTGCGGGCACCAACGTCAACATTCGAGGAACGCACTGCGCTGAATACCTGGGACAGCTTGACCCCATGCTGGCGGAGAGCTGCTGGATCAACGTCGATCTGGTATTCTTTCACATAACCGCCGACTGAAGCCACTTCCGCCACCCCTTCGGCGGACATCAGACCGTAACGAACGTACCAGTCCTGTATAGACCTCAGTTCCTGCAGGTCCCAGCCACCAGTAGCGTTGCCTTCCGCGTCGCGCCCTTCAAGGGTATACCAGAATACCTGCCCCAGCGCCGTGGCGTCAGGTCCTAACGCCGGCTGGACATCATCAGGCAGGGTACCCCGGGGAAGCGAAGCGAGTTTTTCCAGGATCCGTGAGCGGGACCAGTAGAACTCGGCTTTCTCCTTGAAGATGACATATATGGTGGAGAAGCCGAACATGGAGTAGGAGCGCACAGTCTTCACCTCCGGGATACCCAGAAGCGCTACCGTGAGCGGATAGGTGATCTGATCCTCGACATCCTGGGGTGAACGTCCCATCCATTCGGTGAAAACGATCTGTTGGTTCTCTCCGATGTCAGGAATGGCGTCCACCGGTACGGGATCACGTGGTATTCCCGGGATCTCCCAGTCAAAGGGGGCTACCAGTATTCCCCAGACAATGAGACCGATGAGGGCAAGGAACACCACCAGCTTGTTGTCCAGGGTGAACTGGACCAGATGCTCAAGAGGTGAGAGGTTCTTCAGTTGACTCATGATCGATACCTATTCCCCGAGCGAGGCGAATTCCTGGCGTATTTCGCCACAGCGAAGCATGGAAGCACCAAAATAAGGATTGCTCACTGTCCTGGATGTCTGCAGCCAGGACGCTCCCTTGTTTTCAAAGGCCATAGGACAGAAGACCTCATAAGCTGTCAGATCTCCAGTATGTCCGAACTGACGTTCCAGGAAGAGTATAAGGTCTGAGATCCTCTCGAAATCCTTACGGGCAGCCTCGAGGTCGACCCAGTGTTCCACATGTTCCAATTCAGTCTGGAGGGCCTTTTGCAGTTCGGTCCAACGATTCGCAGCTGCGGATGCCATCGATACCGGCACTTCTGCTTTCTCTACAGAGCTTGCGAGTCGGTTAGCTGCTTTTCGTGCCTGGCGGAAACCGTCTTCGGCAAGGTTCTCCTGGAGCTCGAAATAATGCAGATAGATAGGATCCAGTGTTTTGAGGAACTCTGTCGGCGTATCCAGAGACTGTTCCCTTTCCTGCACTCGTTCCTGCATTGAGGCACCGTGATCATGGTGCTCATGACCAGTGGAGCTAAGACCTCCATCCGGGTTCATCATGCTGGGTTTGGCGGCGATCTGCATGGCAGAATCGATCTTGAAACTCCCATGGGTTACCACACGTTCACCTTCATCCAACCCGGAGAGAACCAGGTAGTGGTCCCCTGCCCGGGGTCCCAGGATCACTTCGCGCAATTGGAATTCTAATTCCTCTTCAGCCGGTGATTGAACATAGACGATTGATCGCTCCCCGGTTCTCAGGACAGCTGAAACGGGGACCAGCAGGGGATCTGTCTGGTCCTCCCCAGTCCTCACAAGATCCAGTGATTCTGCCGTGACCAGCGGCATACCGCAGATATCACAGTTCCCGGGTTCATTCTTCACGATCGCTGGGTGCATGGGACCAACCCATTTTCCCGCCAATGCATCGCTCAACACCTTTCCATCAGCTTTCAAGCGTGAAGTGACTGTCGCTCGAACGAACATCCCTGGCTTCAGGGCACCTTTTGTGTTGGGTATGTTGGCCCTGACCTTCACGGTACGGGTGTGCTCATCCAGGATGGGATCGATGAAGGCGACAACGCCTTCATATCGCTCACCGGGTACCGCTTCAGCTTCGAACAGGACCTTCTGGCCGGGATGCAGCCAGGCGAGATCACTCTCATAGGCATCCAGGGTGAGCCACAGTTCAGCCAGGTCGACGATGGTATAGACCTGACTGCCAGTCTTGACATAGTTGCCCTCAAAGGCTGATTTCTCGATGACGATCCCGGAGATGGGGCTGTAGACGGTGAGATTGGCTGAGGCTTTGTCCCGAGTCTCGATCATTTCGATCTGATCCTGGCTCAGGCCCAGGAGTCTCAGCTTCTCACGAGCGGCTGCCAGTGTGGCTTCAAAGGTCCGCCGCGTAAGGTCCGGACCGCTCCCGGTTGAATTCAGCTGGCGTCTGGCCTGGATCAATTCTTCCTGGGCTGCGAAAAGTTCCGGGCTGTAGATCTCGAAGAGATGTTCACCCGCTTGCACCCTGGTTCCCGTATAATCCACAAAGAGCCTTTCAAGACGGCCCGGTACCCAGGCACTGATGCGTTTGATGCGCGTTTCAGCGTAACTGAGCTTACCTGAGAGCCGGACCTCGTATTCAGCAGGACCACGTTTAATCGCTGATGTCGTGATCCCGGCCAGGGCCACCGCAGACGGCGACATCTTCAGATCCAGGTCCCCAGCATCCCCTAGACCGGTCTCTTTCGGGATCAGGTCCATGAAACAGATAGGGCACTGACCCGATTCCGGCAGATTGACCTGGGGATGCATGGAGCAGGTCCAATGTCCACTCGTCTCAGCTTGCCCTGCTGAACCATCATGTTTCATCGCCTGGCCATCACCTGGGCCCCCGGCAAGCAAGTATCCCAGAGCAAACACTACGATCACGAGCAACCATGTCCTCCAGCTCTGTGTTCTAATCCAGGTGGTCATTCTATTCAGGGTCTCCATAATTCAGCTCCCTTCAGGTGGTCCAGACGGGCTTCGGTGTTCCAGAGCGCTACCCGGGCCTGTTCCAGCTGCAATTCGTACATGAGCAGGCTTTCCAGGGCATCCAGCAGTGAAAGCAGATCAGCATTTCCAGCAGTGTAAGCAGTCTCCAGCACCTGATAGCTTTCCCTGGCCTTGGGAAGCATCCTCTCCCGCACCAGATCGATCTGACGTACAGCATCATTGCGATCCCGCCAGGCATTCTCCCAAGCAGCATCCAGTTCATTCTCGAGGGCCACCTGAGCCGCCTCTGAGGCAGCCAGGGTTGATTGAGCAGCGCGATGTATCGACCGGTTCTTCTTCCGCCAGACGGGTAAACTGATGCCCAGGTTTACAGCGAAGGCATCCTGTCCACTGTACAAAGTGGGATTGACGATGTCGGATTCACCGATACTGATCCAATCGAGACCCAGCATGAGATCCGGCAGTGTCTGGGCTCTGGCCTTACGCTCGTTCTGAAGACTGGATTGCACGATCGCTTGCTGTCCTTTCAGCCGCGGATTCATCCGATAATGGGTGTCTTCGCTCGGATCGGCTTCGATCTCAGACAACTGGAGATCAGCAGGTATCGGCACCTGTGAACCCAGCTCCAGATCGAGCAGAGCCCGAAGCCGAGCCTGGCTGTTTTCGATCCTGATCCCGGTCTGCAACAGCTGATCTTCCTGCCTCAGCAATTCCAGCTGGGTCTTCACCAGGTCGGGGTGACTGGCAGAAGCACTGCGATAGCGAGCCAGGAGGACATTTTCCCAATTGCGCAGCAGGAGCAGATTCTGTTCCTGTATGGCCCGGGTCCTGGAAAGCAGGAACAGTCTTCCCATTTCGATCTTGAGCTCTAAGGTCAGATCATTGGCCAGCGAGTATAAGTTTTCGCGTGCACTGGCAGCGAGGTGTGCCTGTGCAGCTGATGCTGTCCGTAATTCTGCCAACCAAGGCAGGTGTTGACTGACGCCCACACGAAATTCCTGGGGGCCCTGTGCGGTAATCACCGGGGATAGAAATATACCTGCTTTCAGTTGTGGATCGGGCAGTGCCGCAGCGGAAATGATCGTCTCTTCTGTCATCTTCCACTGATGATAGCTCGAGCGCAGTGAGGGATTGTTGGTCAACAGGACCTTCTGGAAATCTTCGAATGTGGCCTGTTCAGGTAATGAGAGGGCTTCACCACGCTCCAAATGGGATATCCAGGGGGGTAGAGGATCCTGATCTTCAGTTTTTGCCTGGATCCCTGTCAGCCCGGGGATGATCAGCAGGATGGGGATCCATATTTTTCGATAATGCACAATACATTCTCCATAAACACATGGTAAGCAGCATAACCCTCAATGAGGGTTTCACTCGGATGGGTGTTCTGGAGAGTCTAGATCAGTAGAGGTCTGGGAAAGCTCGAAGGGGGATCGGCATTTTCCTGGACAGGATCCTGCTGGTAGGAATTCCCAGCTGCTGGAACCAGGTATTCAACAGTGGCCTGTTCGAGGGTGGTTGCAGGAGAATTAACCTCAACCTTGTTCAATGGTGCAGCCGGTATGGGGAGTACCGGTAGTGTTTCACTTTCTCTGAGATCCATATTGCAGGACATGCCCTGCAGCTCGGTACAGGTACACGCTTCCATGCAACAGCATTCGGTGGTTTCTCCTGCAGGGAACAGTGGAACTGCCATGCTGGTAAGCATGAAGAGCAGTGAAAACATGGTTGTTGTCTGCTTCATCCGGTGCATATGTCATTATACGTCTTGCGACCAGAAGGTTCCAAATTGTTTTTCATCAGTAACTTTTGTGTGTTGAAACGGTGAATAGTGGCAAGTATCAATGTGCCATGGTTCGGAGGTGGGCTTTGCTTACTCCACCAGCCAATCATAGACATTGGAACCAGCTGCACTGCCGCCACCACCCCACCATTCTGCCTGATCTGTGCGGATATCACGAAAATCACCGAGACCGGCCCCGCCATGATCGTCCTGCAATCCCACTGCCACCTGGAAGCGGGCATTCTTCAGATCACGATCAAACAGTTCTTTTGGCAGTGAGAACTCTACGCTGGCTGTCTCTACATGGCCAATGGCGTCACTTGAGGCTTCCGGTAGAAACTCTGCTACCGGTCCTGAACCATCCAGCACCAGGATAGCCCCTGAGACATGGATCGTGTAATCTGCTGCAAACCGGCCCTGCCAGCGAGCATGGGCATTGCGGCCGATATCCCGATCACCTTTGCGCTCAGGGATATCGATACCGATGGCGGCATAGGTGAGCTGATAGCCATATTCAGGGTGCCAGCCAGGATCCACCAGATCCTCAAAGGTCAGTGTAAATCTGTAGCTCTGCTCGTTCTGCAGGATCTCCATCTTGCGGATATCTGCGATACCGGCTGCAAATTGAGGATTCGTGGGATAGCTGAATCCTCCACTCAGTCCAGCGTCGTCCCCGGCCTCATCCTCCATGAGCCAAAAGATAGCGCCACCGGGACCGTGGACCTCATCCGAGTGCAGCAGCCTGTGGTCCGGTCCCTTCAGTGCCGGGATGTCCCGGTCCAATTCGAGAGTTGCCGGAGAAATCGAGTTCATCACGATTTCTGGTGACAGTTGGTTCATCACCGCATCCTCGATATGACCCGGCAGGGTCCACTGATGCATGAACTTCTCATAGCGGATCACGATCTCGCGGTCAGCCCATGTAAACCACAGCCTGTCGATCTGCTCACCGCCATCCATACTCAATGATAAGCGAACGGCGCTTTCGTGCGCCCGCCGCAAGGTGATTTCGAATGCAGTTTCCAAGTCCTCATATTCCACAAACCAGGTATCCTCTCCTATAGGAACTGAGAATGATGCGTTCTTCAGGTCCTTCAGCAAGCGAGGATGGATATCCACGATGGGTGTTTCAGCCGTGAGATTGGGATGGATCCCCAGGATATCCTGATAGAATACCCGTAGATATTCTGCCAGACTCCAGGCCTGGGAGAAAGTACCTGACAGGTCGACGAGTTCATTGTCACCCCGCGGCCAGGCATCTTTCACCTCCGCCAGGGTTCCCAGCGCTCCTCGCTGCAGCAGTTCGTGTGTAAGATCTTCAAATAATGTTTCGGCAAGTTCATACTGTCTGAAGTCGATGGCATGGGTCATCACAGGTCCAGCGTTCCAGTTCCAGATGATGCCGTTGTGATAAGCGGCATCCTTCACATAGCGGCTGGGTTGCTGATGGTAGGGATGGAAGTTGGGATCATCCTGGGCCAGCGAGAGCACCCCCTGAGCCGTAATTAGTCGTGGGGCAAGATATTCGAAAGTCTCCCACTTCACGGTTGGTCCCAGCACAGGTGGGATCAAAAGGACATTAGGACGCTCCTGCGTATCCTGGCTACCATCTGCGTTCAGATGATCTACCATGACCCTGGTTCCCGGTTTGAAATATTCACCGAGGCTGTTCTGGAGCAATTCCAGCGCTTCCGCACACCTTGTATAGAGAATTTGATCCTCGAAACGCTCGGCAAGACGCATGGTGATGTTCAACTGGTCCCGCCACAGGAACTGGATATCGATGGCCCTGTCCCCGCGGGGAGACCAGGGCCCTGCGGGTCCCTTGGCGTCCATCCAGGTATCAGCATCATCGTGGATCAAGAATCCATATTCATCCGTCCAGTTCTCCAGGGCTCCCAGTGTAGCCAATTTGACGGCGGGCCAGATGCCTGCCAGGAAATCGCCATCTCCAGAATAACGGTAGAATCCCCACACAGAGCGAACGAACCAGGGAGTACCGTCAGTGGTATTATAGATGATGTCTGTTGGCTGGGCGCGATTTGGTACCCTGCCGTAGGTGGGGCTCTGGGGATCCTTATCCTGGTAAGTGGCAAAATCCTGCAGGATCTGCCTGGCCAATTCCCAGTCGCCTGCCAGCAGGATGGCCCCGGGATAGCTGATGAAGAGATCGCGGCCCCAGTAATCGTCGAACCATGGCAATCCGGCGTAGATCCCCTTGCCCATCTGGTCCATGACCAGGGCATCAAGGGAGGCATGCGCCCAGGAAACAGCCATGTCCAGATCAGGGATATTGCTGGAAAATGAGCTGCTCTCCAGCCTGTCCTTGAGACGCTGCTGTCTGCTGCTGCGTGCCGCTTCCAGCCAGGTGGGTTGCAGCTCCAGCGCTTCATCCTCCGCGCTGAGAGATACACGCACCACCAGACGGTGGGACGCATTATAATCCGCCCGGGGCGTGAGAAATGCCGAGTACAGGGCTTTCCCGGGAGTCTCAGCCGGTAACCATTGCATGGGTTGTGAGAACCAGATCCGCATGTAGGGATAGCTGGCATCCAGGTCCATGAAGGAGTGGATCTGGATCTTCAGTTCGTGTTCTGACTCGGTAATTGTGAAATCTTCTGTCCGTCCCCCACCCTGGATCGCTGGTTGAACAGTCCAGTGTGTTGCTGCGTCAGCCTCAAGCTGCAGTAGTAGCGAACGCTCATGGTCCACCAGCGTCCATATCTCCCGGATCCCCAGATCGGAATATTCCCTGACGAGCCTGGAAGGATCCACCCGGACCTCAGCCTTCTCCCTGGGCAACAGGTCACCATTTGCATAGATGAAGAGATCCTCGAAGTACGATCGCTTGGATGCCGTGAGTCCATGCCAGGGCGAGTTGTGGTATCCGCCGGCCCGGGTCACCCAGAAGGCATCACCTTTGTCAGTGTAGGCGATCTCCCGATCACTGCCGGGATCCGGACGAAACTCGGGTAAACCAACGGTCAGGTCTGAATCACTTGAGCAGGTCCAGACCAGCAGGGCAAATAGAAAACCCGCCAAACGACGGGTTTTCTGATAAAGAGGTCGATGCATTGCCATTTCCTATTTCATCAACAGAAGTTTCTGCACGCCGTGGTATTCCTCGGCCTGAATGGAGACCAGGTAGACCCCGGCAGCGGCCGGTCGTCCACCCTGATCCACCGCGTCCCAGATGAAGCGGTAGTTGCCGGGTTCCAGGTCGGTATGGCTCTGGACCAATACTTCCCGGCCCTGCAGGTCAAAGACCTGGATGTGCACTGCGGAACGTCTGGGAAGATCGTAATTGATCTGGGTCCGTGGATTAAAGGGATTCGGATATGCCGGATAGATCCTGAATTCATGTGGAATGGCAATATCGTCTTCCAGCCCCAGCCAGAGGCGCTCGGAGGCGAATATCCTGGCCGAGCTGCCCGGGATCACATAGTCGCCGTACCAGTTTGATTCGATGTTCAGCGTATCATCTTCGATGAACTCGTACCAGGTCCCGGCCCAGGGGAATTCAACATCGTGGGTCAAGGCATTCGAGTTGAAGTTCGCAACCACGACGATGGCCGGGGATCCGTCCAGGGTACGGTGATAGACGATGAGCTTCTGACTGCTGTTTTTGTAAACCGTATTGTAGTTATTGGAGGACAGCGCCGGGTAGTTACTGCGGAGCCAGGCAAGTTTGCGGTAGAGCTGGAAGATCGCCTGCTTGTCCGGATCATCCAGATAGTGCCAGAGGAGCGGATTATGGTCAAGCGTCCGTTCCGTATCCATACCGATCTCGGCACCCATGTAGAGCATGGGGATGCCGGCGCTGGTAAACAGCACAGCCGGTCCCAGCTTAGCTTTCTGCAGGGCCTCCTCATAGCTGAGACCGTTGGTCTGAGCTTCGAAGATCACCCTTTGCTCATCGTGACTCTCCAGATAGTTCACACAGGCCTCGAGATCAGCGAAGCCTTCCTCTGCAAAATAGATCCCATCTTCAGTCTTGTTCATATCACCAAACGCAGATCCCTCAAAGGGACCTTCCCGGAGATTGGCTTTCATCTGATCGTGGAATGAATCGTGCCAGTGTGAACGGATCCTGGTCCAGCTGATGAGGCTCTGTATGTCGTTATCGAAATGCTCTGCGATCTGGTATACGTCGTTATCCTCCAGCCAGGCCTGGTAGGAAAAATAACTGACACCAAAATCACTCAGGCCGCTCCAGCCGATACCTGGTGTGTGATCGTAGCGGTAACCATCAATGTGGTACTCGCTGATCCAATGACGTACCGTCTTGGAAACCAGTTGCCGGGTCCCTACCCTGGCATGATCGAAATCCGGGAAACCCCAGGCATTGGATTCCGGGTGGATGTAGGGGGAATTCTCATAATCGTTGCCGTACAACCAATTATATGGTGCTGTACCGTCGCAGTGATTGAAAACCAGGTCAATCAGTACAGCCATACCTCTGGCGTGGGCCTGGTCGACGAAATTTTTCATATCCTCGGGGGTGCCATAAGATGATTCTACGGCCATGAAAAAGGCGGGATTATATCCCCATGAACTCTCATAGGGAAATTCAGTTGGTGGCAGGAACTCGATGGCGTTCACCCCCAGGTCATGGAGGTAGTCCAGCCTTTCTGTCGCCGCGTTGATGGTGCCTTCCTCGGTGAAATCCCGTAGCAGGAGTTCGTAGATCATCAACTCGTTCATGGGAGGACGCTGAAAATCCGCATCTGTCCAGGGGTATTCCTCCCCTCCGATCTCCACCACCGCGGTCTGAAGCCAGGGTTGCCAGGTTTCATTACCGTATTCATCGGTCCAATCCACGTCTGTTGCCAACGGGTCACCATAGGGGGCCAGAGTATGGTCTATTCTGTAATTGTAGTGGTATGTTCCCGGCTCAAGTGAGATGTTGAGCCACCAGATCCCCTGGGTGGAATCGTAGTTCATCACCTCCACATCCCAGTCATAGAAATCACCCGCGAGAGCCACGAAGCGCTTGCCTGGTGCCAGGAGTGAGAAGCTTACCGTGCCGTCCAGCTGGTCATGCACACCCATATTGTAATAGGGTGGGAACGGTTCGTACAGGAGTTCAGGGATCTTCCACACCGAAACAAAATCGAACATCACCCTCCCATTCTCATGCCGCGAATAGGCCACGAGCTCGTGTATCCCGAACTCAAGATCGTCCGTATTCATTGTGAATTCGAAGTCAGCTTCCGTGCTGATGAACTGGGTTTCACCGTCCAGTCGGATCTCGTTGTATACTGAATTCTCAGCATGTACCTGGACCAGTTGATCATTCTCAAGGATGGCATCCGCTGCCGGATTCAGGATCTCGATGGACGGATCATCCGGCCCGGGTGTGAAATCGATGGGAATATGATAATCCTGGTGGTCGTTATTATCCCAGACCCCATCATCGAAATGAAAGACAAAATCCACAGTGTGGACCGCCTGGCTCAGGTCATTGAAAGGACCAATATCGATCCAGTACACACCATTGCTGTCAGGACCGTTCATGGGAGAATCCACGGACAAGCCTTCTTCTCCTATCAGGGTACCTTCCGGCCAGTAATCGTCGATGGGTGCCGACCAGTCGTTCACCCCCCACCACAACCAGGCCTGGGACGTATACTGTTGACTGATACGAATGGTATCATTGGGCCCGGGAAAGGGCGGTGACCAGAGGTCAGGTATACCCACGGAAATGTGATAATCGATGCCCGCACCCCCATTGTTGTCCCAGTTGCCGTTGTTATCAAAGAACACAAAATCGATGATCGTCACGTTGTCGCCAACTGGATAAACATGGCTCCAGGTGCTGTCACCTTCAGCGGTCATTACGAAATCCTGGACCTCCTGCCAGCCATTCACGCCGATATGCAGATTGACGGGATTGGCAGCATCGGGCAGGCTTCCATGAACTGTGTTGTAGAAGATGGTGACCTCACCCCCCTGGACTGGTTGCTCCGGTTCCCACCAGACAGCGTCCTGGGCATTTAGCGACAGGGCTGCGAGGAGGGATATTGTTAAGATCAATAACCTCATTCAAAAACTCCAAATTCTTTAGCAGGTAATATAAAGCGGCCGGATCCTTCCCGTGTGATCCCCCCCAACAGGACCTCGTTCACCCCCTCGGCCTTGAATTCAAAATCCGCGTCTGAAAAATTAAAGAATGCCAGGATGGACCCATGCTTGTAGCCAATGACCTGCTTGGCATCGTCAGCCATGACGATCTCGAAATTCGAGTCAGGTTGGATACGTGCTTTTCTCAGTTTCAGGATCTGTCCCATGGCATATTGCAGCTCACGGTCTGCGCCAGTCCAGTCGATGCGATCATCAGTATGAATATCCACTCTTTCCCGGGCTCCGATCTCCTGACCGGCATAGATAAGCGGATTGCCCTTCATCAGTGCGATGAAGGCCCAGGCTGTGAGATTCAGCTGTTCATCGTCAATGGAGCCCAGACTCCGGGGCTTGTCATGATTCTCAGTGAAACGCATCCTGAGAGCATTCTTCGGATACTGGTACTGTTCCATCTCAAAACTCTGCTTGAGAAGACTGACAGGCGCAAGGCCCTGGGCGTTCTGGATCACCAGTTCCCAGATATTCCAGGAATAGGTCATGTCATGTCCATTCATGTAAAGCTCGGGCCTGGCCCCTTCTGCCAGGAAAAAGACATCCGGCTTGATGGACTGGCAATACTCCTTGGCATCCTTCCAGAAATCATAAGGCACCAATTCAGCCACGTCGAAGCGGAAACCATCTACGTCCATCTCCGACAGCCACCAACCCAGCATCTCCATCATCCACTGGCGCAGAGCCAGTGAGTCATAATTCAGATCGGCGGTGTCCCACCAGTCGGTGCTGAAGGGTTGTGTGAACTCTCCACTGTCATTCTTCGTGTACCATTCGGGATGTTCGTCCATGAGAGGATTGTCCCAGGCACTGTGATTCAACACCATATCCAGGATGATGTACATTCCCCGGGCGTGCACAGAATCCACCAGGGATTTGAAATCTTCCACACTGCCGTGACGCGGATTGACCTGGTAGTAATCGCGGACGGCATAGGGAGAGCCGGGATTGGCCTTGCGGTTCTCCACCCCTACGGGATGTACCGGCATGAGCCAGATGATGTCTATGCCCAGTTCCTTGATGCGGTCCAGATCCCGGTTCACGGCATTGAAGCTGCGCGGCCGGCTGTGAGACCGGACGAAAAGTTCATAAATGGCCGCGTTCGTAACCCATTCCGGTGCCTCAGGGGCGGTGAGCAGGCTCAATTCACTCGCCAGGAGATCTTTCGGTTCCAGATAGGGCTTAAGCAGTACAGGCTTGTGAATACCACCGGGACCGCCCAGATCCTCGATACGCACCACCAGTAGAGCTTCTTCTCCTTTAGAAAGATACTCAGTGACATCAAAAAAGAAGAGCTGGTCCCAGCCGTAATGGTGTCCCAGCAACTCACCATCCAGCC
>CAYVVT010000023.1:0-20562 GCA_964454335.1 uncultured Lentisphaeria bacterium
CCGCAGCCAGCAACATAAGTAACAGGGTAAAACGTTTCATGTTTTCCTCCGATTTCTCGTCCAGGTCGGTGACCTAAAAAATGTACGAAAATGCAGTCCGCAGGGCTTTTACCCTCCGCGGCCGCCAATCATTTTCGTGGTAACGTGGTGATTATACGTTTCTTGTAGGTTAAATGCAACGGGGAATAGGGATATTTTTAGGTGTTTTGAGGATGGGCCTTGACTTCAGGTGAAGAACCTACCTCTATTCTGAATGGCGACCATACTTTCCCAAGGCTTATACCTACAGCCAAGGCGATATCAGTGGTCGGTCTCCCAAGCCACCGAAGAAATGACCACTTATAACAGTTTATCCAGTATCAACTAACCATCAGGAATCCACAGGTTCCCTGATCTTGATATTGAACTTTCGTTCAATAAGGATTCCTAGAAACGCACACAAATCCAGGAAATCATCAGGCTCAAAGCCAAGGCGTTTATAGGTTACCCGCCGGAAGTTCTTGTCCAGTTCAGTAGTGACGTTCAGGATATCTTCAGCGAAGGGTTCAATGTCAGCCTTACGGGGGAACATATAACCCCGATCCTTCAGGCGATTAAAGGTCTCATTGAGGATATTTGTCTTACCTACTTTGAAGCACCGATTCACTTTGTCAAGGGTCAAGGGCATATCCGCTCCTACATACTGGACCTCGACGACTCTGGTCTTGGGGAGAAGTTCACGCAAGCGGTAATTTTCTTTGTGGCCGACTCCCCGATCGGTGGCAATAATCTCCACATTACAGGTGTTGCAGATCCTGGTAATGTCCTCCAGAACTGCCTGGGGATCATGAAACTCGGGTCCAAAATAGCGCCGGACAAACACGATCTGGACACGCTTCTGGTGATTAATTCCGGCCAGTGCTAATATAGTAAACGATGATCCTTGCTTCTCATCGTTATACGCCCAATCAATGGCTCCCACCAGATAACGCTGTTTTTCGTAGTCTGAAAGATTCAGCGGATCCATCATGGGATTATCCTCACAACAGGCATAGAGTTCCTCCTCGGTGATCGGCTTGGACCCAAGATCAAAGGGTAATCCCAGGACCTCATTGGCGAACAGGTGGGCTGGCAAGGTCTTCTCGTGGTCCAGCACACCATTGTTGGCTTTGGTATGCCAGGTGCAGGTGGGTGTCATCAAACGACAGATGCGGTACCCGTCCAATTTGGCATCGGGTCTGGTGGCCACCCATTCACCCCGTGGGACTTCTAATTCCTTCCCGCAGAACACGCAGAACAAGTAAGGCTTGGCTTGATCAATGTGATCCCAGCCGAGTGGCGGATTGTATTTTGGGCAGTGAAGACATTTAATGAGCCACTCATACATCTTGGTCTTTCGAAATCTTCTCACCAATGCATCCCGGGTATGGGTGGGTGTTCCAGTGAAGCAAAAACTGGCCTTGCCACCAAAGCTCTGGGCACATTCTACTGCCACCTGGATATGATCCGAGGGAATGAGTTGGGTCTCATCAAAGTAGATGCGATCAGCGCTGATGCCCCGGACGGAATCAGGATTATTGGCAATGGCCCGAAAGACCATGGAAGCCCCATTACTCAACACTTTCTCTGTAGCATTATTTGTCTGCTTAGAGCCTAGGAACTGTCGTCGTAGAGATGGATTATAATGGAATGGACGATCGATCTTTCGACTCCGGAACTCAGTAATGTGATCATGTGTGGGAGCCGCATATAGAATACTGGCTTCCGGTCTGGTGACGGCATCTACAAGCATCATCTTTGCGTTATGAGATGATTTTTCTGACTGCCGCGCGGCCATGATCACCTCGTAGGGGGATGGTTGGTCATACAGGTCAAACCAATAGGATCGACCATCAAAGGTGAATGGCTTACCGCTATCATTCCTGAACAGGACCGGAATGATCTGGGTGCGCTTAACAGGGCTGAGTGTCGGTACACTTCCTCCTGGCTGTGAATGGAACTTGAAATACATGATTTCACTCCTTCTGGTTTTGGTTAGTGTCCCCATCGGGACTCATTGCTTTATCTCCGGAATTTTTAATTCGTCAAAACTATCAACTTCCTCAAAGTCAAAACCCATCTCCCGTAGACAGGCAATGAGGATCTTGACATTGCGTAACCACTCGGAATAGCGGGGTTGGTCGTTGGCTTGCCGCGCCTTTACAAGCTGGAGGTAGCACTGACATAATTCGTGATAGGACTGTTGTCGGAGATCCTCAGGATGTGGATTGAGACCCAGGGACAGCACGGTCTCATATCGCGAGAGATTGCCCAGACTTACCTCCATCAGATCGCCATAATGCCGTTTAAGCGTATCGTGTTGGAGAATGAAATTGGCAAAGGGCAACAGATACTCGGGTAACCAACCGTCCCGCTTGTTGAAATTCCACCAGAAATAGCAGTACTGATTGATATCGTAGCGGGTGTATTTGTTGAACGAGAGAGTCGCAGCGTAGGGGACAATCTCTTTGCTTGGACGATTTTTGATAACAAGACTATCAATCACGCGACGTACATCAGGTGTCCGGGAGATCTCGAGGCTGCGTTGGGATAGGGCAGTGTAACGCAGCTTGATCTGCGTGATCCTCGGTTTGGATTCTAGATATATCTTGAAAAGCTCTGCCGCTGCTCCGGTGAGCAGAAGATCCGCCTGTTTGCGAACGTGATCCCAGGCCCCGGGAAGGGCCTTAGGGTAATCCAAGTGTTTGGTTTTATCGGGTGGATCGGCGTGTTGCCACAGGAAGAATTCCACCAGCTTACGGTTTGGGAAAAGAAATGGGAAGTCACTTACCATTTGCCGTTCCTTTCAGACCAAGATTGCTCCCAGTCTTCAGGCCCTGACGATTCCTTGCGGAATCCTTGGTTAGTGCTTCCCTACCCTTACGGAGCACCGTGTAGGTTCAAAGGTAAATTTAAGGTGGGAAGAAGCTGACCGAAACCCATTTGTTGTTTGCAGGCGATTATTTGCTATTCATGGTAGCTAAAAAGAAGGAGAGCTTGTGTTCTCCTTCTTAAATACCCATCAAGAAACCGACCGATCCCCCTGATCTGAGTAATCGGATGGACTGATGAACGACTGTGTTGCTTCAAGTTGGCGACTGGCCTGTTTGGCCAATACCAGCATCCTCTTGCTGGCAATACCAGCAATCCCGACGTGCACCTCAGCATAGCGGTAGCCGTTACGCTGGACATCCCGAAGATTCAGGACTGTATTTACCGCAACTATCGGTAAACCGGTCTGTTTGAGCCTGTGGACATGCACCCTCCAGTGTTTAAGGCTCGTAGGGGGCAAGTTGAGGATAATGGCTTGAGAAGACTTATTAACCTGAGCCAGCAGCCAAAGTCGTTGCTTGGGTTTACAGGCACCTTCGCCGATGATGGCTTCGCTGCAGATCAGGCAATCATCACAGGGGGACTGGATGGGTAGTGGTTGATTGTCGATGCTGGAACACTTGGGATGCTCCTCGTCAGACACCCACAATGCCCGTATGAGTTGATCAGCAAAGACGACCCCCGTAATGGGCCCTTGGCCTAATTCAACCTGATGATCAGGTGAAGGCAGGTAGGAATCTCCCAAGTCAAGATACCAGCTATGTTGCCCATTATCCTGGTGATGGATCCGCAGGCGGGGCAGGATGCCTTCAGGAAGTTCCGCCAGCTGGGTATCAAAATCCCAGCCGGCTGCTTTCAAGCGTTTACGGATCTCCTGCTGGCTTTGCTTGATTGCTGTCATTGCTTCACCTCCTTTCACAGCAGTTCCAGCGTCTCGAGCCGCTCTCGAGCCTGGCCGATCTGATCCTGGCTTAGACCATCATGACGCGCCAGGCAATTATCGATATATCCACAGAATGAACATGCGCTCGGGTTGGGAAATGGCCAATCCCAGGATAGACTCTGGACCAAGTGGGTGGTCTCCTGCCGGAAGTGCTTGAGATCTGCTGGGATCCTGCCTTTTTCACTGCTGTTGAAACGCGAAGTACGGATGAGCGGCGCATACATCTCATCACCTTGTCTGCCATTGGTCGTATTGCGTTTGCGCAGCTGGTGACCCCGCAGCATGTACAGACTCGAGTAATCCGCAATTAGCTTAGGTTTCACCCAGATGTCATCCAATTCAAGCTCACCGTAACGCAGGGCATAGGTGTAAAGTCCCAGTTGCCAATCGTTCAGCACGCTGACATGACTGGGCCGTTGTGCAGAACTCTTGAAGTCAATGAGCTCGATACGACCGTCGGGATTCTTTCGGACCTGATCAATGGTACCTGAAAACCAGTGACCGGCCAGCTTCACATGAAAACGACTTTCGGCGAAAAGGATTGTGGCCAGCTGGTTGTGGTAACTGTTGCGATAGCCATTGAGTAGCTCTACAGCATTCTGAACATATGAGCCCAACTCCTTTTCCCGATTCTGCTTCCATCTGACTGGAATATGGGCTTCCCTCGGGTCACCGGATTCCAGATGCTCGAAGATGTGTACATAGCGTGTGGTGACATCCAGCTCCCAGTCTTCCCGGTGTAGAAGCCAGATCAAGCGGTGCAGGGTTGAGCCATGGAGTGCAGCTGGATGCCTGAATACCGGATCCAGCTTCTGGATATGCCGAAACCGAAACATCAGAGGACAATGCAGATAATCCTTCAACGTGGACTGCCGCAGCTCGATACGGTTCAGCACTTCAGCTTTGCGC
Organism: uncultured Lentisphaeria bacterium; assembly: GCA_964454335.1. Taxonomy (GTDB): domain Bacteria; phylum Fidelibacterota; class UBA8477; order UBA8477; family JABMPR01; genus CAYVVT01. The sequence goes on from CAYVVT010000023.1 coordinate 4,703, forward strand.
ATTTTCACGCTCCTTCCTTTTGGCACCGCGTTTATGGCCCAACCAGCGCAGGATCTCCCCGACCAAAACCAGCGCTGCTTCTACCAGCAGACGGATCTTCTGGGGGCTCATAACTCCAACTCCAGCTGCTGAGGGATCTCATCGCCGATGAACTGATGCAGACGCAGGTGGCGTTCCATGATCTGCTGTGGCGGACTGGTTTTGAGGCTTTCGCTCACACTGTTGTAAAAACTCCACAGTGTGCGGGGTTTGAAATCCTCATGCTGAGGTGAACGCCATTCCCGCTTGACCACGGGTATCTGCCTCGGGGTGAGGATCCCACGCCCGTAAAGCGCACCCAGAAGCCGAAAGGCCTCATCATCCTGTAGTTCGGCTTCGCGCATGGCCTGGGATTGCACCCTGATCTGCTGGTAAGCCTTGCGTGAAAGATAAATAGCCGATAATGACAGCATCTCGATATCAGCGATGACATTGCGGGTGTGCTTACGCAGCACGCTGATATCACCGGTAAAGGCCAAATTGTCACAGACGAATACACTGGCCCCCACAGCGATACCAATGGACATGCTGCGGTCGTAGCTATTACGAAAACCGATGCACAAGCCCAGCTCTGTGTCACTGTCCCGAAAGGTGTGCACGCCAAACATCCGCTGACCATCACGCGTCAGCCCATAACTGGATTTGTGCAGCTGAAATCTAGTCAAGAGATCCGCGGCTTGAGTGGCCAGCATCCTGGCCAGATCAGCATGGCCCAGGGGTTTGTAACTTGCGGTCTCAGCTGGGATCCGGACAGATTCCAGATCACCTAGTGTGGCTTCATCTGAGCCACAGTGCAGCAGTAATGACATACTGTGCTCCTCTCTGTTAATTGGACAAAGGATTTTTCAGGGACTGCTCGATCGAGCTATCCCAGTGTTAAGGAAAACGGGATTAGAACAACAAAGTGTCCTGAGCTTTCATTTTACATATACGTGGAATTGTTCCGGAATTGCAGTGGATCTGGATTGTCTCAAAGGAAACCGATTACAACAATTGTTGATGGAACTAGCCTTTTTAAGAGTGGTTCTATGAATCTCATCGACTAAATACAGATAATCAACACTAGTAATAACAATCTGTATTAATCCCCCGAGTAGGCTAGCCGAGATGAACATATATGTTCGAATCCGCTGGTCAGTCAGCGATTTATCGTTATTTTCGGGTTGAATTCTATCAACCATTATAGGTGATCAATTTTCTGGAGGGACGATGATACGGATCGGGATGGTAATATTTGTCGTGATCGTGGGGATCATGATGGTGGCCTGTGGTGCCGCCAAGGAGGAAAAACCAGCAGTAGAAGTAGAGGTGACTGCTGAGGCTCAAACCGCAACTGCCGTTATGGCCAAGGTTTACAACCTCGATAATGGCGAGGCGATCTACAAGAAGTACTGTTTCGCCTGTCATGATGCGGGTCTGGCCGGTGCTGCCCGGCATGTGGATCTGGGACGCTGGGAGGAAAGCCTGGCGAAAGGCGTTGACACTCTCGTCATGCATGTGATCGATGGCTACACCGGGAAGTACGGGATAATACCAGCCAATGGGACCTGTATGGAGTGCACAGACCAGGATATTTTTGATGCGGTGCATTATCAGTTGAAAATGGGGGGAGTGCTGAACTAGACTCTGCCAATTCATCTATCATTTTACGGCTCACATTGCAGGTTTCTGTGTGTGGGCCGTTTTCGTTTTGGATACTTTGACTTTCGCCTGATAATTAGCGATTTCATCGCTGTTGTATTCTCAATATTTAATATCTCTACTTTTAGAGGGATCCAATCCGTCTTCGCAAAGGCTACGACGGGACAGTCATACAATCCGTTTTCAATGACTCGATGATGGGAGGAATTAAAAAGGTGCTTTGGAGATTCACATCGGTGGTTATCAGTATGCGGAATACTCCTACTTTTTGAAGGGCCAAAAAGTAGCAAAAAGCCCTTTGGAGCCGGAAATCAGCTTGTGACTGTCAACCGCTTGTCTCGCTGTGAAGCTGAAACTCGCCCGGCTTTATCTTTGACTTCGCCTGGGCTCAAACAGCAGCTTCACAACCGCTCGACTATGCGGGACAGTCAATCAATCCGCTTTCAATGGCTCGTTCCAACAGCAATCCTACCGGCCGTTCGCTGCACTGAGACAGTCAATCCAGATGATTCCCAAGCAGGTTAATAATTGGCCGTTGCCCACCGAAGATCATAGCGAAACTGTGGCGTAGGTGGGCTCGGTCGCTTGCCTTACTTCTCTCGCGCTGCTCGTTCCGTTTCGCAAATCCGCAAATCCGCAAATCCGCGAATTAGCTAATTCCTAAAACGGCGAATGATCCAGGTTCCAGATCACCAGCTTGATCTTGTCGCTTGAGCCTGATTTCTCCCAGATGATGTTAGTGTTTGATTATCGAATCCCGGTGGTTTCCTCAAAACGCTCATATGCCGTTGGCACATCAGCGTTCTCAAAGGCGTCTTCGATCTCGTCGATGGCCATCTGGATCGTAAGATTGATATCATCATGGATCCTTGACTCAAGACCTTTCAGATCCTCGTCCCAGAGCAATTCTCCTGATATGATCTCGGCGTAGGTCTCAAAGACTGATCTCACCTCTTCGAAACTGAATCCTTCTCGGATCCGGATCGAGGCAATGAATCGAGCATAGTTAGCCATAGAGAGCCGGTCGCCCGTACGTACAGAAGTGACCAGCTGACTGTAAACCATCCCCAGATACCATTTGAGCTTGTCCGATTCCAATTCCTGGTAGTGTGGGAAACGATCCGCATGGGCCGGCAGCAGGATGAATCCATGCACACGGGTCACAATGTCATCCTGACGATGTGCCAGGGCATCAGCGATCTTCAGATCCGGCCTGTCCGGAGTCTTGACCATGGCCTGGGCATTCCTGGTGTGCCATTCCACGGGGTAAGTCTTCAGATGCTCCACCATGTAAAGCAATCGCCTCGTGAGATTGTAACGTGGTTTGATATCCCAGTTCAAAGCATTTCGGGTATAGGAAGCATCAACATCCATGCGCTTATCGATGTATTTCATCATCCAGGGGCGCTCGAATGGACGCCGTCCGATGATACGACCCAGGATATCCCGGCCGAAGACACCGACCCGAGCCATCAGCTTCGGCATGTGAAATGGTTTGCGGGCTTCACCATAGTAGAGCCGTGTGCTGAGCTTGAACAACTGTTCGTGATTGGTGGCACGATCGGGGCTGGCGATATAGGTATCGATTTCCGGCAGATCTCCCGCTTTCTCTATTACAATAAGGAGTAAATCGATGAGACTGTTGATGTGGATATATGGGACGGCAGATTGGCCCTTGCCGCCAAGGACTCTGGACATATAACCCTGATTGTACCAGGTGTCGAGGAACTTGTACAGAGGACCATATTCACACCAGTCACTGAAAATGGCCGCGAAGCGCACAACGGTGCAGGGGAAATGCCGCGCATGATCCTTGACCATCTGCTCGCCGCGGGCCTTGGTGATGGCATAGGGGAAATCCGCATCAGCCGCACTACCCTCGTCCAGTACCTCACCGTGCTGAGGGAACTCTGTAACCACGATGGAGCTGGCAAAGATGAAGCGCTTTACCTGCAGATCGAGACATTCTGACAGAATGTTCTTGGTACCCCGTACATTGGTGCGATCATAGGCTGGATTGGGCTCATTACCAAAATCGAAATAGGCTGCCAGGTGGATCACATAATCTGTCCCGCCTTCATTGCGTATATCCGCGAAGATCTCACCCAGGCGCCCACGGTCGGCGATATCAACCAGGATCCATTTCACATTCGCATGACGATCGACACCTGCTTCCTGCTGGGTACGCCGGGCAAAAGCGTAGATCTTGAAGTTCTCACGAGCGGCTTTTACCAGGTGTCGACCGACAAAACCGGAAGCTCCGGTGATGATCATTCTGGGTAATTCAACGAGGGGCATGTTCTAATCAGTAATTGAGGATTGAGGATTGAGAATTATGGATTCGGATCAGGTTTATCAAAGACAGACGGCTCATCCAGGGGGGAGGTTTGGTCTGTTTCGGTTACTTCAGTTGGGTCTCCCTGAGAATAGAGCTTCAGGTAGAAGAAGAGGAGAACAATTGCCATCAGGCCGTCAGCTATGCCTGAGAGTGCCACGGTGACGAAATTCTCAATAAACAGGAAGTAGATACTCAGGAATATGAAGGCGATGAGCTTTGTGGTGATGATGAAGACCAGCATTCCAGGGTGCTTATCTGGATCCCGGGCTGTCATGCCATATGCAACGGACATGACCAGGTGAAAAACACCTCCCTGCGTTGAAAAAAAACGATAGGCATCCACGGTGAGGCCAAAAAATGCCAGCCAGCTGGATGGGAAGAGGATCAACCCCAGCCCCACCCCGACGGAATGCAGGCAGACCAGCCAGAGAAACCATTGCAGGTATTTCTTTTGCACCATGCTTATTTCCCCGAGAATTGAATGAAGTTCATGTGATTAATGGTAATGTCGGGGAACAGGTGGTAATTAGCATCAGTTATTTGAGATGAGCAGAGCTCATCAAGGTCGTGAACTGAGGTCGGGTCGTGATCATTCATGCATATGTTACCATTAATATGAATGCTTATGTTCTGGTGTTCTCCGCAGATTGCCACGTCACCCCGCCGAGGCGGGGTTCCTCGCAATGACACACATTGATCTATTATTCATGCTTTGAAACAGCGTTTATCCCCCAATCCTGTAACTGTTCCAGCACATGTGCAATCAGTCTGGGAATTACTTCCCGAACCGTCGCAGTCAGCTCTACCTCAAGTTCCATGGATTCTGGCTGGACACCGAAAAGAATGATCTCCCTGGGTTGAGAATCAGTAAGCTTGGCCATGGCGAATAGGTCGCTGAGACCCAGATGATGAACCGACATCCTGGTGTTCAAACGCGCCAGGATATCATCATTCTCCACCCGACCAATGCTTCCGGGCTCTGTATCAAAATCCATGGCATCCAGCATGATCATACGGCTTTCCGGCCGGAAGAAGGGCAGCAGGTCCAGCCCACTGGTCCCGCCATCCACAAACTCGATCTCAGGTTCGAATCTATAGGTCGATTGCAGGGCACGAAGGGCGTGGATACCCACGCCCTCGTCCTGCATCAACAGGTTGCCGAGTCCCAGGACAACAACGTCAGGGGAGGACACTGACCTTGACAATGTCCTTTCTTTCGTTGTCATGCAAGTGAATGGCACAGGCCAGACAGGGGTCGAAGGAATGGATCGTCCGCAGCACTTCCAGCGGTTTCTCCGCATCCGCGATGGGATTACCCTTCAGCGACGCTTCATATGGTCCCAGCTTGTCCTCACTGTTCCGCGGTCCCGCATTCCAAGTGGATGGTACCACACACTGGTAGTTCTTGATCTTACCATTGTTGATGACTATCCAGTGGGAAAGCGTTCCACGGGGAGCCTCGTGGAAACCAAAGCCCATCTGTTCGCCCTTTGGAAAAGTGGGCGGATTGAAGGTGTCCATGTCCCCGTTGGCGATGTTCTGAATGAGGAGGTCGTAGTTCTTCTTCAATTCCTCATACAACACTGCCGTGCGGATACAGCGAGCAGCATGTCGGCCGATGGTTGAGTGCAATGCACCGATACCCACCTTGGTCTTGGCAATGGCACTGACCTTCTCCAGGGCCAGATTGGCCACCTTCTGCGTCGTCTCATGACCGGCAGCGTACATGCCCAGGACATTGGCCAGAGGACCAACCTGGGCAGGCTCGCCATTGAATGTAGGCGATTTCACCCAGCTGTATTTGCCATTATCATCCCAGTCCGTGTAGTTGGGAACCGTTTCTTCATCCCAGGGGTGCCTATCCCAGTCGCCGTCATACCAGGAATGCTTGATACTCTCCTTGACGCCTTTCTGGAACATCTCATCCTGGAAGGAATTGATTGGCGTAAACTGTCCGACATCACCATCGGGAATGTATCCGCCGGGCATACCGAACTGTGTGCCCTTTGTATCGGTGGGGAAGTCTGGCACTGATAGATAGTTGGTAACACCGGAGCCGTATCCGGTCCAGTCTGCATAGAAAGCTCCCACCGCGGTGACATCCACGAAGTATGCCTGATAGATGAAGGCCTCCAGCTTGTCCATCAGGGACTTGATGGCGGCCAGACGCTCCATGTTCAGGGCATCCTGACTGTCGGGATTGATGGGATTGGCCACGCCACCGACAGCAAGATTCTGGATATGGGGTGTTTTACTGCCCAGAATGGTGACGATCTTGTTCGCCTCGCGCTGGATCTCAAAGGCCTGGAGATAATGAGCTGCTGCCAACAGGTTCACCTCAGGCGGCAGTTTCATGGCCGGGTGGCCCCAGTAGCCGTTTGCGAAGATGCCCAGCTGACCGCTGCCCACGAATGCCTTCAACTTTTCCTGGACCGCCTTGAACTCCTGGACGCCATTATGCGGCCAGTCAGACAGGCTCTGGGCCAGTTTGGAAGCTTTGGCAGGATCGGCGGAGAGGGCGGATACCACATCCACCCAATCCAGCGCCGATAGATGATAGAAATGAACGATGTGATCGTGAATGCCGTGGGCTGCAATGATCATATTGCGGATATACTGGGCATTCAGCGGGATCTCCATCGCCAGGGCATTCTCAACGGCTCGGACCGAAGTCAGAGCGTGCACCGTGGTACAGACACCGCAGATCCGCTGGGTAAACACCCAGGCGTCCCGGGGATCACGGCCCTGCAGGATGGTCTCAATCCCACGCCACATCTGTCCGGACGACCAGGCGTTGGAAACCTCACCATCCTTTACCTCGCAATCGATACGGAGGTGACCTTCTATCCGGGTAACAGGATCAACTACAATACGTTTCGCCATGGGAATTCCTCCTTAGGCCTCTTTTAGCACCGGAAGTACCGGGAATCGTTTAACGAAGAACAGGTAAGCCACCAATTCAATGGAGATCACGCCAACCGTGATGAGGATCTCGGTAGCTGCCGGGAAGTAGACGTAGCCACCACCAGGATCGTAGCCCACAAGAAAGACATCGAATCGGTAGACGGCCCCAGCCAGGACGATGGAGATGGAAGCATAGAACAGCTGTGTGAGCTTCTCCCGTTTTGTCCTGGAGAGTAGCAGGAGAAAGGGATAGATGAACAGGATGTTCTCTATGACGAACATGATCCCCTTGGCGTCGAAAGCCAGATCCCTGAGTCCATCGTTCATCAACAGGCTGCCCCAGCGTAACACGATATAACCACCAAGCAGCCAGGGAATGACACCGGCCAGCCTGGTGAGCATGGCCTGTTCATATGGGCGCTTCAGGACCGTGGCGGAGAAGATCGCCTCAAAGACGACCACTCCGAAGCCCATGGTTATGGCCGACAGCAAGAACAGGGCCGGCAGCCAGTCCGTCTGCCACAAAGCAGACAACTTGTGCCCGGCCACGATCATCAAACCACCCAGTGAACTCTGGTGCAAGGTGGGGAAGAGCATACCGAAAGCAATGACAACGAACATGATGCGGTGAATGATGCGTCGCAGCTTGGTCTTATTCCACTTCTCCAGCATGACAGGCGACAACTCCAGCCAGAGGATCACGATATAGCAGGAAATGGAGATCGCCACCTCCACCATCCAGGAACTTCCTATGTTGGATGTACCCGGCAGGAAGATGTTCACGAGATTCCAGTATCTTCCTGTATCGATGACGATTGCAGCCGCAGCCAGGGAGTACCCCAGCACACTGGCCAGCAATGCAGGCCGGATGAGCGGGTGATACTGGCCCCGGTTGAAGGCATACACCAGGATGGCCATGGCATAGCCGCCACAGGCCAGTCCGGTTGCTACCAAGATGTCATAGACGATCCACAATCCCCAGGGATAACCATCATTGAGATGGGTTACCGACCCGATACCAAACAGGAAACGCCAGCCCATGAGCCCCAGGCCCAGTAGAGCCAGGAGGAACATGATGGTGAAGGGTTTGGTCCAGAGCCTGCCGCCCAGGGGTGCATAAGTCTCACTCATCACTCACCCCCTCATCCGTGCTAACGGATGATCCCGGCATAGCCGCAGGCGGAGCCGGATCTTCCATCTGGACCTCTGACTTCGAGCTGCGGTGAGCGGCGAAGACCAATCCACCGAATAATGCGACAGGTGCAATGAGACCTTTGTATAGGGTATGGGAGATGGTTTCGGAGCGAGCGGCCGCCGAGTAGGGTACCTTGGGTAATCCCAGCTTCTCAAAGGGAACAGCTGACAGGATCAGATACTGGGCACCGCCGCTTTCGTGCTCACCATAGATGTAATTGAGGTACTTCGCGGCCGGCCGGCGTTGGATAAAGGTATTGTCCACCGCTTCCGCATCCACGAAACTGCCATCCTCATTACTGGTCTTTCTATAGGAACCATCAAGGGCACCCACAGGATAGTCATACTCTTCACCCTCCTGCAGCGCTACACGACGTTTGGCTTCTTCCAGAAGGTCGCTGACCTTACCGTAGACCGAGGCACCGGCCGGGCAGAATTCGCAGCATCCCGGAATTCCTCCTTCGGCCAGCACATGCGAGCACATCTCACATTTATATACGAGGGGGATGGCCTTGTCGTATTCGAACATGGGTATGTTGTAGGGACAGGCAACCTGGCAGTAGCGACAGCCGCAGCAGCGTTTCTTGTCCCAGGACACGATCCCGGTACTCTCATCCTTGATGAAGGCGGTGGTTGGACAGGCCGATAGACAATCGGGTTCGGCGCAGTGCATGCAGGCACGCTTCACAAAGGAGTAGCCATCGATTTCCTGGTTGCGAACATTCCCCTTGCCCTGACGATAGACCTTGATCTTGTTCAGGGTCTTGGCACTGAGGTCCGTGGCAGAATCCCAGACACCATCCACACCCAGCTGCGCCTGCATGTCCGTATTCTCAAACGGCATATCATTGTTGCGTTTGCAGGCAACTTCGCAGGATTTGCAGCCAATGCAGAGAGTGGCGTCATACAGGATCCCCACGGCGTCCTCGGGCAGGGCCCGTGCCGTCCGCGCCTGTACGGTGCTGATGTTGGTCATCGTCACCGCGCCGGCAGACAGGATCTTGAAGAAGTCTCTTCTTCCGACTTTTGCAGCATTCATAATGAGGCCTCTTCTACGATCCGGCTGATTCAGATGCGTCTGGTTGTGACGCGTCCGCTGCTTTGGTCTTCTTCGCAGTCGCTGCCGTAGCACCGATGGCAATTCCAGCGGCGGCTCCGACAACAGCCGCGGCACCCACTGTCAATCCCTTACCCTTGGAAGGATCGATATCGGGATACAGCGCGGGCGGTGTGACCGTGTAGAAATCGGATTGTTCGTGAATAGCCTTGGTGAAGCCGACACCCTCCTCGGAACAACCGAAGCAAGGATGACCGGTACCCACGGGCCAGGCCCCGGAACCCACGTCTCCGAAGAGGATGGAGGGACAGTTGGCATGGGTCTCGGGTCCCTTGCAGCCCAGCTTGTAGAGACACCAGCCCTGACGATGACCGGCATCGCCGAACTGCTGAGCGTAACGGCCGGCATCAAAATGCGGACGCCGTTCGCAATTCTCATGAATGAGCGTGCCGTAGGCGAATTTCGGGCGATTCTGATCATCAAGCTCAGGCAGCTTACCGAGTGTCAGATAGTATAGTACAGTCTGCAGCAGGTTATATGGACTGGCCGGACAACCGGGAAGGTTGATCACAGGCTTATCACTGAACACCTCATGAATGCCTTTGGCACCGGTTGGATTCGTACCTGAGGATTGAACACCGCCCCAGGAAGCGCAGGAGCCGATGGCTACCACGGCGGCAGCTCTGGGACCAATGTCGGCCATGATCTCCAGGCAGGTGCGTCCACCGATCTTGCAATAGATCCCATCCATTGCCGTGGGGATAGATCCTTCGACAACCAGGATGAAATTGCCGTCATTGGCTTCGACCGAGGCGTGCAGAGCCTCCTCCACCTGGTGACCGGCGGCGACACACAGGGTCTCTGAGTAGTCGAGTGAGATCATATCGAGGACGAGATTCTCCACTGTCGGATGCGTAGCCCGGAGCAAGGTCTCCGTACATCCGGTACATTCCTGGAAATGCAACCAGATCACGGGTGGACGTTTGGGATTTGCCACCGTTTCAGCAACCTTGGCCACCATACCCACTGGCAGCCCCATGGCGGCCGTGATCGCGGTACAGAATTTCAGGAAGCTGCGGCGGGATACCCCTTTGGCCTCCAACTCTGGTGAGTAGATGCCTTCCAGGTCGTCAACAGGAACGGGCGATTTCTGCTGTGCCATTCGATTCCCCCTTTTGGAATTTGAGGCTCTGTCAGTAAATAAAAAATTCACACCAGCAAATAGTGTGAATATCAAATTTCAGCGTCGATCTAAAACCAATCAGCGTGAGTGGGGAGCACAATATCAGCAGCAGCATCAGAGGGTTTTTAGCTCGAAATTGTCATTGCTTTAGACAGTGATATTTAGCAAAAATAATGCCGTGGAATTGGTCAGATCTGGTCCTATTCAGTTACTTAAAACAGCTATCCATTGCTTCAGGAGACTTTTGCGAGCAGCAACGGTAACTGTTGTGATCGCTGGTTGCCAGTTTTGAGAAGTGTAGTCCAGCTTGCTACTAAAAGTGAGAACGGGATGAGGTGGACTGGTATCCAAATCTGCGGATCAGATGAGGCGCGCATTTTGCTGTCCGTTTGTATCTGGCAGGAACAACTTTATATTCGTCGCCGGCTGCACCCTGTAACGAAGCAGGGTTGAAAGGTGCGCAGGGATACAGGAGAACATGTTGATCAATAGAAGCAAGCTGACAAAATGCTGGGAAATCATTGGTACGGTCACCATGATCCTGCCACTGGTGCTGGTGTTCTCGCAAGCCACCGCTTCCGGTCAAACCACCTATCCGGACAAACCCAATCCGCATGACGGTAGCAGTGCACAGAACACCAACTGCGATGAATGTCACTCAAAGGAAGCCATCAACGCACTAATCCATCCCATGTTCAATCTGGATCCGGGCTCAGAGAAGATGCAGATCCCGGAGACCTTCCCCCTGGAACCCAATGGTGACATGAACTGTATGACCTGCCACCTCGAGGTGACCAAGGTCGATCGGTCGAACCGCAATTTCCTTAGAGGTGGTCCATATCGCCGGGAGCTTGATTTTTGCTACAATTGCCATCAGGACCAGAATTACCAGCGGATCAATCCACATCAGCAGCTGCTGGCCGATGGTAGTACTGACGAGAGTGTCTGTCTGCATTGTCACGCCAAACAGCCGTCTCCAGAAGACCACCCCACGATTGCCCAGGAAATGCACATGGAGATGAGTGCCACCTGCAATAAATGTCATGCTTTACATACGCACCAGAGCAACCACTCAGGCCGCAGTCTGGTGGGCAGCAAACGTGCTACGCATGATCAATACCTGGCCACAGAGAAACAATTCGGGATCAGATTACCGCTGTCGGTCAACGATGAGATCCAGTGCAATACCTGTCATTATACCCATGGATCACTGGGTATCGATGCCGCTATTTTTGAGGGCAGTGGCGATAATCTGGACTATCTGAGATTACCGAAAGAACAGCTCTGTTACGCTTGTCATAATCTTTGATCTCTATTGGGGAGCATTTTCAAACATGTCATCCTGAGCTTGTCGAAGGATGATCGTTCTTATTGGTATAAGCTTTTGCCAGGCTCTCCAGATCCCTGAAACGCCCCTGGATCAACGCTAACTTCTTTTCTCTCCGCCAACCTTTGATCTGTTTTTCCAATGCGATTGCTTCAATTATGGGTAGCTCTCCAGAGTCCCACATCAGTTTCACAGGGCGACGGCTTTTGGTATAACCTTTATGCGTACCGGCGTTATGCTCACATACGCGTTTGATCACATGATTAGTTACACCTGTGTAGAATGAACCGTCATTACACTGCAGGATGTAAACGTGACCTGTCTTCATGGAGGCTCCAAATGTGCGTGGCTTGGTGGGCTCGGTTAGTGCTGAAACTTATACGTCAGGTCGTCCTTCCCTGCCCGCTTCAAGGCAGGCGGGTACAAGCTCAGGATGACCTTAGCGGTGGTTGCTCAGGCGTCAGTTCGTTCTTCCAGGCTCGCTTCAAGGCAGGCGGGGACAAGCTCAGGATGACCTTCATGAACTGACCTGACATCATCCCATACCGCAAAAGGTCACCTGGCGGAATTAATCCGCTCGATACCCCGGCAGATCCTCCGGGAAGGACAGCTCGTCCTCATGGCATTCATAACAGGAGGGTGGCTGGTCAAAGCGATCGTCGATGTGACATTCGTAACAATCAAATTCCTCATGCCCAAGTTCCAGTACCAATCCCGTTGCCATGTGGTCGAACTCACCCAGTTCAAAGTTCTGATGGCAAGTGGTACAGGTACGATCCAGCTTCTGCACATGGGTTTGCGGATCGTGACAGGCTATGCACTCAAGGCTGGCGTGGAAGGATTTAAGCGGGAAAGCGGTCAAGTCATGGCTGAACCCCGCTGAGGCTTGCTCTCGATGGCATTTGCTGCAATTATCCTCCTGCTCGACATCGTGGCATGAACTACAGGGATTGTGATGCGCATAGGCTTCGCCCAACATGCTCTCGGGCACATCCCCACCACCATGGCAGGTTGTGCAGGATTCATTCATGTGACAATTTGAACAGTCAAAACGGAACAATTGCACATGCTGATCATGTCGAAAATGCACACGCGGACCCGGCCCCAGCCCGGTGTCATATATCACCAGTGCAGGATATCGGCTGCGATCTGCTTTTTTTGCGTGGGCCATTTCCAGAACCTCCTGGGGGATGGGTTCCTCGCGTTTGATGTGACAACTCCCGCAAACATTGATCTGCGACCACTCCCTGTGACAGGCCAGACACTTGCGATGAAAGGCGGCATTTAGACTCGGGATGTCGGCAGTCTGCTCTTCAGCCCTGTTGGTATGGCAATCAGCACAGGGATCGTAAATGTCATCCTCGGCATAATGATGACAGGTTACACAACCAATACCTGTTCCTGACATATGTGCATGATCGCGGTGGGGAAAATAAACCGGGTGAAAGATGTTCTTCAATAGACCAAGCGAGATTGATTCGGGAAGCTCCACCTGCTGCGACATAAGCATGCATGGCAGGACCAGCAGCAGGATCAGTTTCATTGAATGCAACATGGATTTGCCTGTGGTGTAACTGGTTACACTCAAAACTTAATTGTCGGGATAAGGATGGGCAATTTTCGCAAGACGTTCTTTGAAGTCAAACGGCTTATACGTCGGGGAATCTTCATTGTGACAGGCGGTACAGGTATTCTCATCCACCGTCAGTAGACCATAATCCGCCGCTGCAGCTTCACCGGCGGTGATGGCCAGTTTAACCTTCTTGCTCTTGTACATACTCCCGGCTCCGTGACAGGATTCACAACCGACACTTTGCAGGTCACTCATACGTTTTACTTCCTTGGTAGGTTTTCCCTTGTCCGTGACCTGTGACCAAAACGCTTCATCCTTGATCTCATAACCGCCAGAACCAAATCCCGTCGTATGACAAACGACACATTCAGGTGCCTTATCTGCAGTTGTAGTCAAACCCCTCTCTTTGGCTATAACCTGAGCCTCGGGACTTTTCAAGGTCTCAATCGCTTGAGCATGCCCGGTTTGCAACCACTTATTGAATTGCTCACCCTTTTCAACCTTATTGTGACACATCTTGCATTTCTTATTCCCAACGTACTCCGGGGAGACATCCTGAGCAAAACAGATGGACAGGCTTGCCAGTAGAAGCAGGCACAGTATGGTCTTCATCTTGGATCCCTTCTGATTATGATGGTTCATCCTGGCTCCGGTTTGGACCGGTCCCCCTGCTTTTATCAATATATCGTATGTGAAGATAGAGTGCTATGGCCAACAGGACGAAGGCCAGAGTTGAGATCCCGAATCCTCGTCTCCGGGTGTAGAACTCCCGCACTTCATTGTCGGCAAGGTCGATAGCCTGGTTGCTCAAGGCCACGCCTGCTTCAGCCTTCTCAATGAAAGCTTCACTATCAAATGCATGGACAAGGGTACGCAGTTGAATAAGATTCTGCTTCGAATCCTGAAGCAGGTATCCCATATCAATGTCGTTCATCCCCTTGATCTGGATGTCCTCCATCCTGAAACTGGCTTCCTGGTACACACTGTCGGCACCACGCAATGAATGATAGAGCGTCAGGGCGGTTTCATAACCTTCGTCACCCGGTGAGTGACACTCTGTACACAAAGAGCCCCCGGCCTTCAGCTTGGTGTATTCAGCCGAGACATCCAGGAGAGCGTCGGTGGGTTCCATGATTGCATGATTGGAATGACAGGTTTCACAACTGTGATACTCCAGGGCGTCCTCATCCTGGGCCATAGGTGAAGAGTTGAAATATTCCATGTTGTTGAGATGACAACTGCCGCAGATGTGGATCACTGATGCGGCCCCCGGCGGTGCCGCTCCATGGTTGCCGTGACAATCGTTGCATGCAGGTGATCCAACATCCCTGCGTTCCAGCAGAGCCTGTCCGTGTACACCGCTTGCATATTGATCAAGCTGATCAGTGGACATGTTAAAGGATGCCATCAGATCAGACTTGCCGTGGCAGCCGTCACAGGTTGCGGGAATGTTCAGGGCATGGACACTTGAGCGTGGATCATCGGCTGGTAAGATTCTGTGTGCGGAATGGCAGCTGGCACACTGTGCTGCTCGTTCTTCTCCTCCAGAAAGGCTCTTTCCGTGGCCGCTGGTCCAGTACTGGGCTACCTGATCGGTCTGGATACGTGGTTGGAAGACACGCATGAACTCAATGTCGTTATGGCACTTGCCACAATTATCAGGGATGGATGCAGGATCCGGAATCCCCATGTAACCCCTTTCAGATGACATGGCCTCATCCATGTCATCACTGCTGGGATCACCCCCATGGCAACCTGCGCAGGAGAGTCCTGCCTGTTCATGTACATCAGCTTCAATATAATCCTCAGGCATGATCTCGTTCTCAATGTGACATTCAATGCAGTAATTGACCTCCCCGGTCTCGGCGCAGAGTGGTACAATTACCAGAAAGACCGCGGCAAATGCGATTATTGAGCTGTTCGGGAGATAATCCTTGAAATGCATAGCAGCCTCGATCACAGATATCCGATAATGGTCATGATGACAATGAATACGATGCAGAAAACCCCCAGGATTGTTATCAGGTTGGTATCAGCGATGTGCTTTTTCCCCCATTTCGCAAAGGGTACGAACATCCACAGAAGTGCTGCCACACCAAAGAGCAGGATCCCGAAGGTCTCACCTTCCATGAACCAGACATGCGGCGGGATCACTTTCAGTGTCTGGAACATGAACATGAAATACCATTCCGGTTTGATACCCATGGGTGCCGGTGCCAGTGGATCCGCCTTCAGACCCAGGTCCCAGGGATAGAATACAGCTAAATACAGTACCACGATATTAACGACGAGCCATAGGAGGGCATCCCGGAGGATGAAATCCGGGAAGAAGGGCATGTACCGTTTCTTCACTTCAGGTTCATTATCGAAGTGTTTGGGCTCACTGATGCCCTGACGCTGGACGAAAAGCAGGTGCAGACCCAACAGCAAAGTTGTTAGAAGAGGCAGTACGGCCACATGGATCCCGAAGAAGCGGGACAGGGTGGCGCCGGTGACATCCTCCCCGCCACGAATGATGATCTTCAACTGTTCGCCGATGAAGGGTACAGCTCCCACGATGTCGGTCCCGACCTTCGTAGCAAAGAAGGCCAGTTCATTCCAGGG
>CAYVVT010000023.1:20662-38148 GCA_964454335.1 uncultured Lentisphaeria bacterium
ACACCACCCATGTAGTACCAGATGGTATGCTTGTGGACCGGAACCTGCTTGTGGTCCATCAGGTTGAACAACGGTGAAAGATCGAATCGTTCGTCGAGCCACTGGACGATGCCTGACTGCTTGGCCTCGCTCATGCCGGATCCTTCATTTCGGAAATAACGATCTCTTCATCGACGATGGATACCTTGTATTCGTCTAATGGTTTTGGGGGAGGACCGGACAGATTACGACCGCCGAGATCGTAGATCCCATTATGGCAGGCGCAGATGATCTGTTCCCGTTCTGCGTTGTACTGAACAATGCAGTCAAGATGCGTGCATGTTGCGGCCATAGCCTTGAACTCATGCAGCGAAGAACGGATCAGGATGATGGGCGTGCGGCCAAAGCGGAGGATCTTGGAAGTCTCTATGGGGAAATCGGAAACCTTACCAACCTTCAGGGTCGTGACCTTTGGTTCACTGATCCTGGGCGGGACCAGGAACTGAAAAACCGGGTAAATGATCGAAGCGAGTGCTCCCAGGCCTCCCAGCCCCATCATGGAATTGATGAACTCGCGACGACCGAACTTCATACCGGGATCCTATACAATCAAAACAACCTTTCTCTACTGAACAGTTTCAGGATTGATTTGAATTGGCGACAAGCACATTAATTGCGATATAGCAATCATTTACCAAGTTTCCTATTGCGGTAGTGATACATTCCTATTATAATTAACCCAGTTAATCATTGCTATATAAAAGTATTCGTACCTGAAATAATTGAACAGGGAATCTATGTCTACTAACATCCGTCATCTGGTTGACAATGTTCATCTGCTTTCCCGGCTGGTTATCGATGTTCTTGAAAAGGAGAATATCAAAAAACTGCTCCCTATGAGCCTGACCCGGAACCAATTGAACATTCTACGCATCCTGCATAACAGTGGCTCCAAATCTGTAAAGGAATTGGCAAACATCATTGATGTCAGCAACGCGGCCGTCAGTAAAAATGTGGAAAAAATGGTAAAGAGAAACCTGGTGAAACGCCAGGCGACCACCAGTGACCGGCGTCAGGCCGAGGTCAGCATCCTGAAAGCCGGTGTTGAATATCTTAATCAGCATGATGAAAGCTGGCAGGACCGCCAGTACAAGATCCTGTCCGAATTTTCCACTGTTGAGATGGATCAGTTCAACCACTTGGTAGACAAGTATATCAAAGGTTGCCTGAAAGAGGACCGCAGTGTCGATCTGATCTGCCTGCAGTGTGGGGGTCTGTATGATGAAGGGTGCACCATTTGTCTGCACCGGGGTTACTGCAGTCTGCAGCGCTCTGAGGTGGATTAGCAAGATTTGAAGGAAATTGGAAAATCAACGGAGGAGGGAAGTATGATTGACGCACGAACATTCGCGGAGATCCTCGAAGCCCGAGGCGTGAAAAGGAGAGATTTTCTCAAATTCTGCAGTTTAATGTCCGTTTATCTGGGGTTGTCCCCTGCCCTTGCCCCGAAGGTGGTGCAGGCCATGGAATCGAAACCCCGGGTACCCGTGATCTGGCTTCACGGTTTGGAATGTACCTGCTGCAGTGAGTCCTTCATCCGTTCATCCCATCCCATCGTTGCAGATATCGTCCTGAACATGATCTCATTGGATTATGATGATACGCTGAGCGCCGCTGCAGGTCACCAGCTGGAAGAAATTCGAAAGCAGATCATGAAGGACCACAAGGGCAAATACATCCTGGCAGTAGAGGGTAACGCCCCCACGAAGGATGATGGCGTGTACTGCATGGTGGCTGGGGATTCATTCACCAACGTGCTCAAAGAGACAGCAGCTGATGCCATGGCGGTCATCGCCTGGGGATCCTGTGCTTCCTTTGGCTGTGTACAGAATGCGAAACCCAATCCCACCGGTGCCACACCCGTACATAAACTGGTTAAGAATAAGCCGGTCATAAACGTTCCAGGTTGTCCTCCCATTGCAGAGGTCATGACCGGGGTGATCACGCATGTCCTGACCTTTGGTGAGCTACCGGAACTGGATCGCCTGGGGAGGCCCAAGGCCTTCTACGGTACGCGCATCCATGACAAGTGCTACCGCCGACCATTCTTCGATGCTGGCATGTTCGTGGAAAGCTTCGACAGCGAGGCCTCCCGGGACGGCTGGTGTCTGTACAAGATGGGTTGCAAGGGCCCGACGACCTACAATGCCTGTTCAAGCATGCAATGGAATGAAGGTACCAGCTTTCCCATTGGTTCCGGACACCCCTGCATCGGGTGCTCCGAGCCTGGTTTCTGGGACAATGGACCGTTTTACACCCACCTGGCCGGGATCGATTTTCTGGGCACAGACAGCACCGCCGACAAGATCGGTATGGTAGCAGTGGGTGGCGCAGCCGCCGGAATGGCGGCCCATGCAGTTGGGACGGCCATCAAGAAGAGCAGATCCGAAGATGAAAGCGAAGAGAGAGAGGAGGGTTGATCATGTCAAAGCGAATTGTCGTCGACCCGATCCCGCGCATCGAAGGTCATTTACGGATCGAGGCCGTACTCAATGATCAGAACATGATCGATGAGGCCTACAGCAGCGGCACCATGTGGCGTGGTATCGAATTGATCCTGCAGGGACGAGATCCACGGGACGCCTGGGCATTCACCCAGCGGATCTGTGGTGTTTGCACAACCGTTCACGCCCTGGCTTCCGTTCGTTGTGTTGAGGACGCCATCGGCGCGAAGATCCCGCCGAACGGCAGGATCATCCGGAACCTGATGAATGCCACTCAGCAGACCCAGGATCACCTGGTGCATTTCTATCATCTGCATGCCCTGGACTGGGTGGATGTGGTGAGTGCACTGAGCGCTGATCCAGCAGAAACCTCCAGGATCGCCCAGAGCATATCCGCCTGGCCGAAGTCCTCCGTGGGCTACTTCACCGACCTGCAGAAGCGGTTGACTGGATTCGTGGAAAGCGGTCAGTTGGGTATCTTCTCTAATGCCTACTGGGGTCACAGCGCGTATAAGCTGCCACCAGAGGTCAACCTCATTGCCGTGGCGCACTACCTCGAAGCGCTGGACTTCCAGAAGGAGATCATCAAGATCCACACCATCTTCGGTGGGAAGAATCCGCATCCGAATTATACGGTTGGCGGTATGGCCACTGCCATCGATCCCAACAAGGATACTGCCATCAACGTCGAGCAGCTGAACATGATCAAGAAGATCATCGATGACACGAATACCTTCATCGACCAAGTCTATATCCCCGATCTCATCGCCATCGCGGGTTTCTACAAGGACTGGCTGCATGGTGGTGGTCTGGGCAGCTACATGTCATATGGTGACTTCCCTGAAGGCAGTATCGATGATCCGGACTCCTTCCTCTGGCCGCGCGGTGCCATCCTCAATAAGGACCTGAGCACCATCCACGACGTGGATCCCAAGGACAGCCAGCAGGTGAAGGAAGAGATCGCTCACAGCTGGTATACCTATTCGGATGGTACAGAATCAGGGAAGCATCCCTGGGAAGGCGAGACCAACGCCAAATACAGCGGACCGCCTCTACCGTACGAATATCTGGATACGGACAAGAAGTACAGCTGGCTCAAGACCCCTCGCTGGAACGATCATCCAGTGGAAGTAGGGCCACTGGCTCGGGTACTTATCTCCTACGTTAAGGGTGATCCAATGATCGTAGACACAGTGAATGCCGTGCTGGGTACACTTGAAGTCGGTCCTGAAGCGCTGTTCTCAACGCTGGGACGTACTGCTGCACGTGGTATCGAATGCAAGCAGACCGCCGGATTCATGAGTCACTATTATGATCAACTGCTGAGCAATGTGAAAGCCGGCGATTACCAGGTGTTCAGTGATGAGCTCTGGGAACCGGAACGCTGGCCGAATGATTGCAAGGGCTTTGGTTTTACTGAAGCACCGCGTGGTTCACTTGGCCATTGGATCCATATCAAGGACATGAAGATCAAGGATTACCAGATCGTGGTACCTTCCACCTGGAACGCCTCACCACGGGATGCACAGGGACGATCAGGAGCCTATGAAGCGGCCCTCAAGGGTACGCCCATGGCCAATCCTGAACATCCGCTGGAAGTTCTGCGGACCATTCACTCCTTTGATCCCTGTCTGGCCTGTGCTTCGCACATCATGGATATGAACGGCAACGAAATAACGACCGTCAAGGTCTCCTAGAAGGAGGATACCATGCGTGTCGTAATAGAAGAAGAATATGTCTGGCGCTTACCTGTGCGGGTCTATCACTGGATCAACGCACTGTGCATGACCATACTCTTTGCAACCGGTCTGTATATCGCATCGCCGGTGCTCAGTGCACCGACTGGCGAGGCTGTCTGGTACAAGGGCATGGCATGGGTCAGATACTTTCATTTCAGCACTGCCTTCATATTCACAGCGAATTTCCTGTTCCGGTTGTACTGGGCATTGTTCGGCCATGACCCATACGCCAAGTTCGCAGGTTTCCGCCCGTGGCGGCCTGCCTGGTGGGGTCAGCCCTTCAAGGATCAACTGGCGAGCTACCTCTTCATTCGCAAGGAAGAGCCGAATTACTGCGGACACAATCCCGTTGCAGCTCTGACACACTTCCTGTTCATCTTCTGCGGGACCATGTTCATGATCCTCACCGGCATGGCCATGTACGGCGAGAACAATCCAGGTGGGTTCATTGATGTACTTTTTGGTTGGGTGCTGCCTGTCTTCGGTGGCAGTTTCCAACTGCATTCGGTACATCACCTGGTGGCCTGGATTTTCCCGGTCTACCTGGTCCTGCACCTGTATGCGGTAGCCCGCCACGATATCGTTGATCACACCAGTGTGACCTCATCGATCATCACGGGATACAAAACTGAAGTGGAGGAATGTCCTGAATTGGTAGACTAGCGTCAGATCTGCCTGAACCTGTTGATTCTGATGAAAGCCATGCTGGGGACGCACAATCTGCGGTGTTCCCAGTGTGGCGTCCTGAATCCGGGTACATTGAGATGCATAGCAAATTCCACATGATAAACGAATAGGGACATTGATCTTGCAGATCCAGGTCATCGGTCTGGGAAACATTCTTTTCGGGGATGAAGGCTTCGGTGTCGAAGCAGCCATGGCGCTGAAGGAACGACCAGGTATTCCTCCCGAGGTCAATATCATCGATGGGGGCACGCTCGGTGTCGCTTTGCTGGAATATGTGGAGTCTGCGGATTCACTGCTGGTGTTCGATGCCATTATTCCACAGGAATACGAGTTCAAGGTACATGTATACCGGGACGCGGAACTGCCATCCTTCATCCACCGGAAGATGTCGGCCCATCAGATGGGCTTCAGTGAATTGCTTTCCCTGGCGAAACTCCACGATCGAATGCCCGATAGAGTTGCTCTGGTAGGTGTACCACCAAAGAATGTCATCCTGGGGGAAAGCATGAGTGAGGCCGTTGGAGCACTTGTTCAACCGGCGGTGGATGCAGGTATGCTCATTCTGGAAGAATGGCACAGGGAGGACGTGAAGGAATGACGACGCTGGGGATCATCGTCATCGTGATCATCTCGGTACTGCTGGGCTTCTTCCTCAGATCGGTGATCTATTACGCCAAGCAGGGTGCAAAGGTTGGTGCCACAGCTCCGGCTTTTTATGGCCAGCTGCTGGATGGCTCGCAGATCGGTTCCACGGAATGGATGATGCCGAATCATCCCATATTGCTGGTATTCATCTCCCATAAATGTAATGCATGCAAAAGAATGGTACTGGCCCTGGATAGACTGAAAAAGAAGTATCCCAGAACAGATATTGACGTACTCCTGATGGGAGCGAATGCGGGTCCAGAGATCTTCGGTCCCTGGAAAGAGAGCTTGGTTATTGATCTGCCTCTTGCACTTGATCCAAGCGGCGTAAGCCAGGAACACTATGGTGTGTACTCTTTGCCTGCAGCTTTCTACATATCCACCAAGGGATTGATCCGCTGGAACCATCGGGGTTTCAAGCAGGGTGACGAGGAGATCCTGAAAAAGGCCTTCAAACGCCGTCGCCGGATCCTGAAATCCATGCGGAAGTGAGACCGGCCAGGAAAGCTAAACAAACAGTTTCGGCCAGACACGGGTCAGATATACACCCAGAATAGCCAGGTTGATGATGTGCACTCCCAGACAGGGTTTGCAAGCCACCCGTAGAACGGATAATCCCCATGCGAGGTACACACTGTGGGCAAAAGCCAGGAGTGAGACGAGAAAAAGTATCTCCACGGTCGGTACTTTGTAAAATTGATGTGCAAGTGTCGCCAACCCGAACAGGGTGAAGTACCATAATCCCCAGTAGGCATTTGAACGCCCCAGGGTTCTGCCGAAACGTGTTTCAACGATCTCATCACAGCGGCAATTCCCCATCTGGAGGAAGGAAGGCATCCAGCGGACTTCTGCCTGGATCCGTTCCAGATGAACCAATCTGAAGTAGAGGGAAATGAGCCAGCCGGAGATGGTAAGCAGTAATACAATGATAATTGGAATGTCCATGATCATCCTTTTTTAAAAGGGAGGAGATCAAATCTCGTGCTTCCAATTTGCACCAGGAGGAACAAAGCAACAAAGATTTTCAGTCTGAGTTATTGGTAGAGCTATGTTCTACACGTTATTGACAATGAAAACGGAACTGCAGCCAGCTGCAGGCAGTGTCCTACACCCGGCATACCTGTATGGCAGGCAGCAGCGTTTACCCGAGGGGCTCCATTAGTTCTTTACCTCCGATCACCCTGCCGTTATATTGGCGCGCTTTTTTACCCGCCCCAATGAATTCACCCTGCTTGGTAATGGGATAGTGAGCCGGGGCGACTGCCTGTCTGCATACACCAGAATCGTATGCGGACAGAGACGAGGAGAATGAAAGAATTATAATGATCTACAGTCATTATTTGAAAGTGGAAGGATAAGCCCACATGTCTGGATCGCTGCGTATGCGTGTCTTCATGGTGGCCCTGCTGGTTGCAGTCGGCGCCTATCTGTTAAAGGACACCATCAGCTATTATAGCATGAGTGACGAACGGCGCGCCGAACTGGTTGAGACCGGCGAGCTGGATGAGATCCGCAAGAACATCATCCATCAGGGACTCGATCTCCAGGGTGGCATGCACGTCGTTCTGGAAGTGGATCTCGAGGAACTCGTGAAAACCCGTGTTGACGGGATCGACGCTGATATTGAAGCCGTTATCGAAGCCAGCCTGGCTGAAGCCCAGGCCAACGAGACACAGTTCTTCAACGTATTCGCCCGTCAGGTGGATGAAGCCGGTCTGCGTCTGGCCAGATATTTCCCGGTTTACGAGCGTGGACCGAACTCAGATGTGCTCGATGCACTTGAAGCCGATGCAAAAGATGCCGTGGACCGGGCCGAAGAGATCATCCGTAACCGTGTTGATCAGTTCGGTGTTTCCGAACCCACCATCCAGCGCCAGGGCAACTGGCGGATCATCGTAGAGCTGGCAGGAGTCACCGACCAGGCTCAGGCCCGGGAACTGATCCAGGCTACCGCGCTGCTGGAATTCGTCCTGGTACGTGAGGATGCACAGCTGGTCCAGGACCTTATCCGCAACATTGACAAAGGCTGGTTGGCAGAATTGGGAGAGGATACCACATCAATCGATGCTGAAACAGACACATCAGAAGCTGCACTGAGCGATACCACTGAAGAGCTCGCCAGTCTGGCTGATATTCTGTCCGGCGACGAAGGCGACACCCTGAGTATCCAGGGTTCCGGTGATGTGAACCGGCCATTCTCTAGCCTGATCCAGGTGGGTCAGAACACGATCTGGGTCCCTGAAGAGAATGTCCGCACGGTGAAACGCTACCTGGCGAAACCAAGTATTGAGAAGCGGGTTCCTATTGACAGTCGCATCGGCTGGCATACCAATCCGCGCGATATCAACGGCGATGGCAAACTCTACCGCGCCATGTATCTGATGAAGAAGGAAGCTGAACTCACCGGTGATGTTGTCACGGATGCCAGGGAAGCTCTGGGCGGTTTCTCGGGAGCCGAGTTCGTCGTGCATCTGAGCATGAATGACGAAGGCGCCCGTGAATGGACCAAGATCACTGCCGCCAACGTGGGCAACCGCGTGGCCGTGGTCATGGACGGGACCGTGCATATGGCCGGTGTCATTCGCGACAAGATCTCCGATGGCCGTACCCAGATCGAGGGTATGGAAGACATCCAGGCAGCTAAAAAGCTGGCCGTGGTGCTGCGTGCCGGTGCCTTACCTGCACCCATGGTGGTGGAGGAAGAACGGACCGTCGGTGCTTCACTCGGTGCTGATTCGGTTACTGCGGGTACTCAGGCAGCGCTCATCGGTTTTCTACTGGTGATCGCCTTCATGCTGGTCTATTACCGGGGTGCCGGGATCATCGCGGATATCGCCCTGTTCCTCAACCTGGCTTTTACCCTGGCGATCCTTTCGGCATTGAATGCAACTCTCACACTCCCCGGGATCGCAGGTCTGATCCTCACGGTGGGAATGGCGGTGGATGCCAACGTTCTGATCTTTGAACGTATTCGTGAGGAGATCCGCAATGGCAAAACTGTGCGTAAATCCATCGATGACGGATTCAACCGTGCTCTACGTACCATTGTGGATGCCAATCTGACCACTATTCTTGCCGCTCTGGTCCTGTGGCAATTTGGTACCGGTACCATCAAGGGTTTTGCCACCACACTATTCTGGGGGATCCTTACTTCGATGATCACTGCCATCTTTATCACCCGAACCATCTTCATGGTGCTCAGTGAACGCCGTACCATGACCAAGTTGAGCATTTAGGAGCATCGATATGCTACAGTTGATCAAAGAAACAAACATAGATTTCGTTGGCAAGCATCGTATGGCGCTGGTCATCTCGGCTATTGTGATCCTGGTCGGTCTGGGCAGCCTGGTCCTGCAGGGTGGTCCCGACTACAGCATCGATTTCGAGGGTGGAACCCTCATCGAGGTCATGTTCACCGAGGGTGAACAGGTGGAGACGCTGAGAGCCGCTCTTTCAAATGTGGGTCTGGGTGACGCAGTTATTCAGCAATTCGGCAGTGAGAGGGAATTCATCATCAGGGCCAAGACGCCCACACAGGATGAAGAGCAGATGGCAGATATCCGCTCAAGTCTGGCCATGGTTCAGGGCGAGTCCAATTATGAGATCCGCCGGCTGGAGAGCGTTGGACCGAAAATTGGCAAGGAACTTCGCGGTGACGCCATTTCGGCCGTGATCATCGCCATGATCGGTATCGTGATCTACATCTCCATCCGCTTCAAGTTCATGTACTCAATTGGTGCGCTGGTGGCGCTGGCACATGATGTCCTTATCACACTGGGTATCTTCAGCATGCTGCAGATCGAGTTCTCACTCACCGTTCTGGCAGCCTTCATGTTCATCGTGGGTTATTCACTCAACGATACCATCGTGGTCTTTGACCGTGTCCGTGAGTTTGTAAAGCTCAAACGACATGAATCATTTCCAAAGGTAGTCAATATGAGTTTGAACAGCGTGTTGAACAGGACCATGATCACCTCACTCACCACATTGGTGGTGGTGATCATACTCTTTACCTTCGGTGGTGAGGTTCTGAAGCCATTCGCCTTCGCGCTCATGATCGGACTCGTTGTGGGAACCTATTCTTCCATCTTTGTGGCCAGTCCGGTGGTGATTGCCTGGGACGCAAAGACCAAAGAAACGAAGAAGTAGTACAGACTCCTAACTCTCCCTGAGATTTCATACAGCATTAGTCATCACGAGGGGTGTCCGCAGGACACCCCGTGGTGATCTAGTGAACAAGCCTCCAGCCAGGAAAACGAGATCACCACGTCGTCCCTCGCAGGACTCGGGACTTCTCGTGATGACATGGGTCAAGATGTTCACTGCCGGATCCCAGGGCTATTCGATTCACGATCTTTGACTCACGATCTTCCTTGCTTTCAACCTAGAAAAGCGTAGCCTTGTGCACCGTGAAAATGAATCAGGGCTACAGGGTCGCAGGTGTCTACGTCATGCTCGTCATCATCTGGAGCAGTACCTGGATGTTCATGAAGATCAGCGTGGGGAACACTCCCTTCTTCGCGGCGACACTGCGTTTTGTCATTGCTGCCATGGCGCTGGCATTTTTCCAGAAGGTCACCAGGAATCCCGTTCTACCTGAGCGCTCACACCTGAACATCTATCTCATTGTGGGTCTCGGGAATTATTTCGTGGGCTATGGACTGACCTACTGGGCCATGCCTTTCATCTACAGCAATATCGCCAGTCTGTTCTGGGCCACCTTCCCCGTTCAGGTAGCCGTATTCGCGCAGTTCCTGCTGCCCAATGAGAAGCTCAACCTGCCCCGTATCCTGAGCCTGATCCTGGCCATCACCGGATCGATACTGATCTTCGACGTTCGTTCCCTGGATATGGGCCCGCGCGCCCTTGAAGGTCTCATCCTGGTAGTCTTCTCTATCGCCGGTGCCGCTTGCTCAAACGTTCTGATAAAAAAACATGGCCAGGAGGTCGATGCTGTTCGGTTGAACATCTACGGTATGCTCATTGGTGGCTCATTGCTATTTGCCATCTCTCTCATCATAGAGCCCTGGCGCAGCTTCCCGCTGGATTTTACAACCGTCGGAGCGACCCTGTACCTTGCCTTCCTGGGCTCAGCAGTTGCTTTTACGGCGTATTTCTGGCTGCTGAAGCACATGGAAGTAACCAAACTCAGCTACATCACTTTTCTCATCCCGATCTTTGCCAGTATCCTGGGTTGGGTCTTTCTACAGGAGATCCTGGGTGGAAAGATCATTCTGGGGGCCGTATTCATTCTATCTGGCGTGTTGCTGCCTGACCTCTGGCGCAAGGTCGTGAACAGCCACTTATAGATACTCATTCGATTCAGCTTCCAATTGAATAAAATGTGAAAAAAAGTACCTTTTTACTCAATTGAGTTAAAACCTCGGGGGCTGTCCTACGATTGTAGTATCCATCATATTGCTAAGCTTGCTCGTCGCGCCATTGCATTCAGTCAATGTTGAGCAGTCTGAACCCTATCGCTTCAGGAACATCAGCCTGGAAGAGGGCCTGTCCAACAGCTCGGTTTATGCCATCCTGCAGGACAGCAGGGGATTCATGTGGTTCGGTACACGACGTGGACTGAATCGATGGGATGGACGTGAGATGCTCGTGTACAATCACAAGCCGATGGATCCAAATTCTCTACCCAGTCCCAGGATCACCGCTCTGACCGAAACGAGTGATGGATCTCTCTGGGTGGGCTGTTATGACAGCGGATTAAGTCGGTTTGATCCGATTTCGGAGACCTTCCATACCTATTCACACGATTCTACAGACATGGCATCGATTTCGAGTAATCAGATCACAGTGCTTGCCGTGGATTCACATGGGACTCTGTGGATTGGGACACGATCTGGTCTGAATCGCTATGATGCTTCTGAGGATAACTTTGATTCCTTCTACCATGATGCAAACGATGTTGCCAGCCTTGCAGACGACTGGATCACCGCCATTGCTGAGGATGGGGAAGGAGATCTATGGTTTGGAAGCAATTCCTGCCGGCTCACTTACTATGGTTATGAGAATGGTCAATTCAAGAGAATAATCAATCCGGCCCTGGAACCCACCGATGTGGCGACGAATCGGATCACCGGCTTGTGGGCAGATCCAGATTCGGATATGCTCTGGATCGCAACATTTCCAGGAGGGATCATTCGTTTTGATCCGGGGAAGAACACCAGTACTTATCTGGGCACCTCTGCAAGCACCCCCAAAATGATCAATATCAATCCCCTTTACGCGATAGATAAGGGCAGGGATGGCTCACTTTGGCTCGCATCTCTCTCAGGATTGACCTCTCTGGATCCAGTTACAACTGCATACAGGTTTTATGAAACAGACCGTAGTAACCCTCACAGTATCTCAGGTGTAGCGCTGCAGGCCGTTTACGTCGACAAGCAGGGATTGATCTGGACTGGGTCGAACGCCCAGGGTGTGGATGTTTGTGATCCACAGCGGTTCAGATTTGAGCATTATCGATATGAACCAGGAGAAAACAGCCTGTTGGCTGGTGATGCCGTCTTTGGCCTGGATGTGGATCTTCAAGGCCGTCTCTGGGCAGCGACATCTCCATCAGGGCACCATCGGATAGACCTGAGAACACGTGAGGTCAAACGATACCAGACCGATGACAGTGATCCAGAGGTCTGGAGCATGAACTATGGCAGCAAGATCCTGGTAGACAGCCGGCAGCGTGTCTGGATGGGCCAGTTCGAAGCCGGCTTATATCGCCTCGATCCAGGTTCAGAGCATCCCAAGCCCTACAGACATCTACCAGGTAGACCTGAAGGGCTGAGTCACAATGATATATACTCGATATTCGAAAGTACTGACAGCACTGTATGGATAGCTACCAATGGGGGAGGACTCAACCGATTTGAAGAAGGGGATGATAGTTTTTCCCACTATCGGCATGATCCCCGGAATCCAAGTTCCATAGGGAGTGACAGGCTCTATACGATCCTTGAGGACCATCAGGGTTACTTATGGATCGGGACCGCAGATGCAGGGGTGGACAGATTGGATCGAGAGCTGGGAACATTTACCCACTACCGCGTCACTGACAAACCGAATTCGATCTCAAGCAATATCGTCCTCACTCTGCATGAGGATACTCAGCAGCGTCTGTGGATCGGGACACGCGGAGGCGGTTTGTGCAGATTGGATCCTTCCCGGCAGCATTTTACACAGATCGACCTAGAAGTCGATCCGGGCCAGATCGAGATCATGGCCATCCAGGAAGATGCTCATGGGAATATATGGATCAGTGCAAATCTGGGGATCCTGAAACTTGACCATGAGTATGAGACTATCAGTCGCTATCAAACTGTGGACGGTGTTCAGGGCCTGGAATTTACCTGGGATGCGTCAACACAGGATCCTGAGGGCTATATCTACTTTGGGGGACAACGAGGATTCAACCGCTTTCATCCGGATTCCATCAAAGCAAATCCACATCGCCCACCTGTTTTTCTTACTGAGTTGTGGATCAACCATGAACGGGTGGTCACGGGGAAAGAAATGAATGGAAGAGTTGTTCTACCCAAAGATATCAGCTTCATGGATACCCTCTACCTTGACCGATATGATAAGGTCATCAAGTTTGGTTACGCAGCTCTTGATTATTCAAACCCCGGTCAGAATCGTTACAGATATCGCCTGGAGAATTTTGATCCTGACTGGATCGATGCCGGGCATTTGAACACGGTTACCTATACGAGTCTAGATCCCGGATGGTATACCCTGTCCGTCATCGGATCGAATAGTGACCGCATCTGGAATGAGGATGGTGTGCGATTGCACATCTATGTCGAACCCCCATTCTGGCAAGCAGTCTGGTTTCGTGTAACTGTAGTACTCTTTATCCTGGGTACGTTTTTCATGATCATGTGGCTGAGAACGCTCCGACTGAGGATACAGAAACAACGCTTGGAGAAATTGGTGCGCCTGCGTACGGATGAGCTTCAAAAAGAAATGGAAGAGCGTCAAAAAGTTGAGCAGGAGAAAAGTGATATGCAGATCGAGCATCTGCGTCGTGAGTTGCTGACAAAAAGCCTGCATCTGAACGACAAGCAACAGATCATGGACTCTCTACAGTCTGAACTCCAGGAACTGAAACCGGAGAAACCCGAGGAAACCGCCGGAAAGATCAGGAAACTGATACGCTTTCTGAGGGATCGGGCCAGCGTTCATCAGGATTGGGAGGAGTTCGAGCACTGGTTTACCAGTGTGCATGTGGGCTTCTATGACCAGCTGCGAACTGAATACCCTGATCTCAGTCCCAGTGAACTCAAAGTCTGTGCGTTGCTTAGACTGAATATGATCTCCAAGGATATCGCCCGGATAATGAACGTACAACCTACATCCATAGATATGTATCGACACCGGATACGAAAGAAGCTGGGCCTTACCAGCGACGAAAATCTTACCGCCAGTCTTTCCCAATACTGATCATGCTGCCGGAACCGGCAGTCAAGATATAGTAAAGATGACAAAGCCTTGACCTAGTCCCATCTTTCCCCCAGTCGCAAAACAATAATCCAGAGGGGGCTCACATGAGATCGACGACGACTTCTATCCTTTGTCTTCTGATAGCAATCGGGGCTTGGGGGGAAACCAGAACCGTCCCGCTGGACTTCACAACCATACAAGCTGCCATTGATTGGGCCAGTGCTGGAGATACCGTCTTTGTCCAGGCAGGAACATACGTGGAGAACATCAATTTTTCCGGAAAAGACATCGTTGTGATGTCATCTGATGGTCCCGATGCCACCATAATTGATGGCAATAATGAGTCCACTGTAGTGAAATTCGTGAATCAGGAAACACGGTCCGCAGTGCTAGATGGTTTCACCCTGACCAACGGTGCCGGAATGACCGGGACCACGGTACCCCGCTACGGTGGTGGTGTCGTATGCCGACTTTTCTCAAGCCCTACGCTGAGGAATCTGATCATTCGTGACAATAGAGCGCTTGGTGCAGAATCGGCTGGTGGCGGCATCGGTATATCCTTTGAGGCTGATCCGGTCCTGGAAAATGTGATCATCCGCGAGAATAGATCCTATTTTGGAGGTGGTGTTTCCATCGCAAACAACGCCAAGGCCACCTTCATCAATGTTCAGGTCATCGATAATTATGGATCGCAACTGGCCGGCGGGATCATGATGAGTAACTGCGAACTGAACGCAGAACTGTTAACGGTGGTGGAAAATGACGGCCATTTTGGTGCAGGCGGGATCTGGCTACATGCGAACAGCACTCTACGGATCAACCGCGGGACAATCGTTTCCAATAGCGCAGGCGCAACCTATGGTGGGGCTGGGATCTTCCTCACAGATAATTCTCTACTCCAACTGTCAAATTGCATTCTGTGGGACAACACACCAAACAACATTGCCAGCTACACGATGGGCTTTGCTGCCAGTGATATCCTCATCGCATATTCTGATATCGAAGGGGGGATGACCAGTATCAACGTGGATGACGATGAGGTCTATGAATATGATCAGGTGATGACTGATGATCCCGAGTTCATTGATCTCGAAAGCGGTGACTATCATCTTGATTCCACCTCGCTGTGCATAGATGCAGGCGTGGCGTTCTACGTGGACTGGATAACCGGTGACACACTTGTCAGCCTATCAGAGGCGACTTACCATGGGTCAGCACCTGAACTGGGTGCATATGAATACTATCCAACCACCGGGCTCGTTCAGAGTGCCACCTTGCCCGGTAGCATGGAGCTGTTCCAGAATTACCCGAATCCGTTCAATCCGGTGACAGTCCTGAGTTTTCAGCTGAAAGAAAGGGCGCACACGACCTTTACGATCTTCGATCTGTCAGGTAAGCATATCAATACGCTGGTAAATGATACCCTGGAACCAGCCACGTACCAGTTCCTGTGGGATGGTCGGAATGCTTCAGGCCGGGAAGTACCAGCAGGAATCTACCTGTATCAGTTGAAATCCGGGGATTGGGTTCTGACCCGTATGATGAGCTATATGAAATAGGGTCTGACCATGAGAACCATTCTGGAGAAAGCGATGACTATATCCAGCAGATACAGACTTTCCATGATGCTCATGATCTGCCTGATGATGTTCCTCGGTCAAGGAGCATATGCCGAGGTCGAGGGATTCTACAAGGATCTGTTCATGGATGGTGGCGTTCATCTGACCTCCCGGACCACCCTGCCGGCAGCGGATACCATGGGTCTGAGTTGGGAATATCTTGCCACCGAATCAGTACCCTATCAGAACGGGGTGCTCATCGGTGATGAAGATGACAGCAATGGTCGGTTGTTATATCCGGATGGTGCTTCTCGCTTCCGCATACTGTATACCAATGGAGGACAGTCATCAAGTCACGGTCAATCACTTGGTGAGGAAGGTCGCGAAAGGATACGGGAATTCTACTACGGGGGAGGCAGTTACACGGGTACCTGTGCTGGAGCATTCATCAGTTCAGAAGGATCAGCCGGTGACAGCAATTCGTACTATTATCATATCTGGCCCGGCTGGGTGGAGGGTACCGGTCTGGCTGGTGACGGATATTATACAGGTCACTTCATCCCGCCACTTTCGCCTCTGCTGAGTTACTCTGAGTTCGGGGGGGATAACTACATAGATGATGTATACCACTGGGGCGGGTGCTATGCCATTGAGAACTTCGGTATGCCCGCAGGTACGGAAATACTGTTACGCTATGACTATCCCGGATGGACAATGCATAATAAAGTCAGTTGCTGGGCCTATCAGACTAATGATACCACCGGCAGACTTGTTGTCATCGGCTCACATCCGGAAGGTGATGCAGATGGAGAGCCCTTGCAGTTAATGAGCGCAATGATCCAGTATGCGCTGGACGGTGTTCCAGGACCCAGACTCAAGGGGGAGTTGATCAGCGATGAACCGCGGATCATGGACCTGAGCTTTGAAGATGAAGATCCGGCATATACGATGATCGGTGACCTGCAGTATCACCACTATAGTTACGAGGTACCAGAGGAAGCGGGTTGTTTCACTGTCACCTTGAACGCTGAAGATGACTATGATTTCCACCTCTTCGCGGATCCTGACAGCTTTGCTTTCGCCGGATCGGCTGAGTCAGCCCTCACCGGTGGAGGGTCTGATCATTATTTCGTCGTAGCCGATCCCGAACCGGGGACCTGGTACATCAGTGTCAAGTGTGCGAGCACTGTAAACAGCAGCGGCCAACTCTATTATGGTGATCTCAGCATATTAAATGGAGCTGCATACACCATCACGGCGAGCTGGGATACCCAGGACCTCACTTCTGTTTCCGGAAATGTCACTCCTGAATCCTTCGTATTGTATCAAAATTTTCCGAATCCCTTCAATCCCAATACGACGATCAGGTACAGAACCAGTAAGACTGAAGAAATCAAGTTGACCATCTATGACGTCACCGGTCGTCTGGTGTCTACCCTGTATCATGGGATCCACACAGCTGGTTATCATGAAATTGACTGGTCAGGTGTTGACATGGATGGGAATGAAGTGCAAGCAGGTATCTATTTCTGCTCGATGGAAGCCAGGGATCACTCGAACACCATTCGGATGCTGATCCTTCGATAAACTAACTGAAGCGGGGTTTACAATGAAAAGAACGATCGGACGAATAGTGACAGCTGCCCTCATTCTCCTGTGGATGGGGAATGGACTGTTCGCCGAAGATGTCTGGACGGGTTTTTTCCCGCCGCTCAATATTAATTGCATTGTCACCGAAAGTATGAATGTCTGGGCCGGTACCCATGGTGGGCTGGTAAAATTCGATAAATTGTCTGGTGAACGAGAGATCTACACCACTGCAAACTCAGGCCTGCCATCAAACGTAATCAAATCCATTGCGGTGGACCAGACCGGTGGTCTATGGATCGGATCAGGCTGGTTTGCTGAAATGGTAGGGGGCG
>CAYVVT010000024.1:0-35099 GCA_964454335.1 uncultured Lentisphaeria bacterium
GGTGCTGGCAATGCTTCGCATTGCTTGGAAGAATGTCGTTTCACTCCATTCTTCTAAGTAATCTTGTCAAACAAGGAGGTGGGTAACCACCTGCCCCTGCTACTCATTTTCAAAGCAGTTTTCGCGCTAGCGGAAACTGCCAAGCTGAAGCGGAACGCTTCAGCCAGCTACTGGGTGCTGGCAATGCTTCGCATTGCTTGGAAGAATGTCGTTTCACTCCATTCTTCTTTGTAATCTTGTCAAAACAGGGGAGTGGTAAACCACAATCTCCTGAAAATCATATTCATATGTCGATCCAGAGATTGGGGAGACCACAGTCTCCGAATACTCTGTTTCAAAGCAGTTTTCGAAACCGTCGAGGTTTTGAAAACTGCCAAGCTGCTGCCAAAGGCAGCAGCCTGTAGCGCGTAGGGGAATCGAACCCCTGCTACCGGCGTGAGAGGCCGGCGTCCTAACCGCTAGACGAACGCGCCATGTACAAGATTCGTGACTCGTGACTCGAGAAGAATCACGCTTCGAATCAAGAATCATGCTATTTCAAAAATCTTACTTGATGTCTTTTCCAAAGCAGTTTTCGCTTTGCGAAAACTGCCAACGCGAAGCGTCAACTTCGCGCAACCGCTAGACGAACGCGCCATTTATCGTGAATCGTGATGGTGACTCGTGATTCGGTTTGTCAAAGGCTTAGAGTCATTTCTCGATTCGCATTTCAATCAGCGATTGATGCATTCTACAGAGGAATGCATCTGAACATTGGAAACTCAGATCCCGAAAGCAACCAAAGCCACTGGCTCCCAGAACCCGAGTCCCAATACTCAAATATACACAAAAAGCGTGCAGCCGGGAGAGGATTCGAACCCCTAACGAAGGATCCAGAGACCTTTGTGTTACCATTACACCACCCGGCTCGATATCATAAAGCGCGGCGAATATAAATGATGGGTCAGCCTATGGCAATAAGAGATGTGTATTCATGCATTTTGCGTCTTGAGGCATGCAATAATGGTATACTCCTGACTAAAGTGATACATTAGCGTTCCATTTTATCCAGGAGTATTTATGCCTGATAGTCAGAGCTCACGTTTTGTACAGATACAGACAACCATTGATGATCGTGCCATCGCCCAGAAGATGGCGGAAGAACTCGTCGGTAAAAGATTAGTCGCCTGCGTTCAGATACTTTCCGGTGTACATAGTACATATCGCTGGCGTGACAAGATCGAGGTCGCCAAGGAACATCTGCTGCTCATCAAGACCATCCGCAGCCGCAGTGAGCAGGTTATGGATTATCTCCAGGAGATCCATACCTATGATGTACCCGAGATCGTTATGATCCCTTATGAGAGCGTCAGTGAATCATACGGGGAATGGATCGAAGCTGTCTGCCATCTACCGGAGTACCCTTAAATAGCCTCATTCATAGCATACTATGGTTAATATATATTATGTCGAGTGTTTCAAATCTATGCTAGACAGGTCTTTCCAGGCAGTTTACTCCCCCTGCTGTTTGACTTCGGAAATGTATTAGATGATCATCTTACGACGATATTCACAAGCTTCTTGGGAACCACAATCGTCTTGATGATCTGCTTGCCCGCTGTGTAGCTCTGGATCTTCTCGATGGCCAGCGCTTTTTCCACAATGGCATCCTGGTCAAGTTCGGCCTCAACTTCCATCTCGGCCCGTAGTTTACCGTTTATCTGGATCACCAGCTTGATCATGTCCCTGGCAAGATGTGCTTCGTCCCATTCAAGCCATGGTCTGTAAGCCAGTGATTCATCCATACCCGAAATGGTGCTTAGTTCTTCAGTAATGTGCGGTGCGAATGGATTCAACAGGATAACAAGTGCTTCAAAGGCCTCTCGCGGTGTGCTTTCAAGCGTTCTCAGATGGTTGAGAAAGATCATCAGCTGGGAAATAGCCGTGTTGAATGACAGATTATCCAGATCCCGGGTGACCTTTTTGATGGTAAAATGCATTTCAGCCAGGGTTGCCTGATCCGGTTCTGATCCATCAACATTCCGTAGTTGACCATCCTCGGTGACAAAATGCCGCCAGAGACGGTTCAGAAAGCGGTAAACACCCTCTATACCACTGGTATTCCAAGGTTTGGAGCGTTCCAGCGGTCCCATGAACATCTCATACAGCCGCATGGTATCAGCTCCATACACCCGGATGACATCGTCCGGATTGATGACATTCCCCCGGGATTTGGACATTTTCTCCCCGTCCTCGCCCAGGATCATGCCCTGATTCACAAGTTTCTGGAACGGTTCCGCCGTCGATACGTACCCAAGATCGAATAGTACCTTGTGCCAGAAACGTGCATACAATAAATGCAGAACAGCGTGTTCTGCGCCACCGATATACAGGTCCACAGGCATCCAGTACTTTTCTTTATCAGGAGCCCAACCCGATTCCTCATTATGCGGATCGATGAAACGCAGGTAATACCAGCAGGACCCAGCCCACTGCGGCATCGTATTCGTTTCACGCTGAAAAACCTTCCCAGACTCTGGATCGACCACCTGCAGCCATTCCTTCGCGTTTGCCAGGGGTGACTCCCCCGTTCCAGACGGTTTGATCTTATCAAGTACTGGAAGTGTCAGCGGTAAGTCACTGTCAGACAGTGGTATAGTACTTCCGCTATCATGAAGAATTGGAAATGGTTCACCCCAGTAGCGTTGACGTGAGAATAACCAGTCACGGAGCTTGTAATTAACTGCACGTTTCCCTTTTCCAGTTTCCTCCAGCCAGTCAATGGTGTTCTGGATCGCGATACTGGGTTTCAGCTCATTGATACTGAAGGATCCATCGGGTGTCTGCGAATTCACCATCACACCGTCATCGATATCCGTGAAGGCCTCCTGTGAGATATCACCACCCGAAACAACCTCAACTATGGGTAGCTCGAACTTGGTGGCAAAATCATAATCACGTTCATCATGAGCCGGGACAGCCATGATTGCTCCGGTCCCGTAACTCATGAGAACCATATCGCTTACCCAGATGGGGATCTCCTGGTCATTCACAGGATTGATGGCGTGGGAGCCGGTAAACTCACCGGTCTTGTCCTTGGCCAGGTCCGTCCTGTCCAGGTCGCTCTTCCGAGAAGCCACCTCACGGTACGATTCTACCGCAGATCTGTGCTCATCGGTGGTGATGATATCAACCCAGGGATGTTCGGGAGCCAGGACCATATATGTTGCGCCCCAGAGCGTATCCGGACGCGTTGTGAACACGGTGAGGTGATCATCGATGGACGGAATTTCGAAATGGACGTCTCCCCCTACGCTCTTGCCGATCCAGTTCCGCTGCATGTCCTTGATGGATTCGGACCAGTCCAGGTCCTCGAGATCATCCAGCAGCCGTTCCGCGTATTCAGTAATCTTCAACATCCACTGACGCATGGGTTTACGGATCACCGGGTGTCCCCCGCGTTCCGACTTGCCATCGATGACTTCTTCGTTGGCCAGCACAGTTCCCAGGGCCGGACACCAGTTAACAGGGACCTCGGCTTCGTATGCCAGACCCTTCCTATAGAGCTGGAGAAAGATCCACTGCGTCCACTTGTAGTACTTCTCGTCCGTGGTGTTGATCTCACGGTCCCAATCATAGGAGAAGCCCAGGGCCTGGATCTGTCGCTTGAAGGTGGCGATGTTCTCGGCAGTCTTTACTGCTGGTGGCGTCCCGGTTTCAATGGCATACTGCTCCGCAGGCAGGCCAAAGGCATCCCAACCCATGGGATGCAGGACATTGAAACCGCACATGCGTTTGTAACGTGCAATGATATCCGTGGCAGTATACCCTTCCGGGTGACCCACATGCAGTCCCTGACCGGATGGATATGGGAACATATCCAGGATATAGAATTTCTCTTTGTCCTCAATATTATCCAGCGCCTTGAAGGTCTTGTTCTCCAACCAGTATTTCTGCCATTTCGGCTCGATCTCTGCGAAGGGGTATCTGTCTGCCATGATGATCTGCTATTCTCCTATACCTGCATACAGCGTCAAAAAAGTGCCGGAATAATACTATCTGCATGGTGTGATCGCAACAGCAGAGCCTTCACAAAACAATTCAATATGATATCTCATTGGCAGCTTGCCTTATGGTGTATGTTATAATATACTTGTGCGCTTTTTTAGGGCACTCGGGGTGTAGCGCAGCCCGGTTAGCGCGCTTCGTTCGGGACGAAGAGGTCGGAGGTTCAAATCCTCTCACCCCGACTTAACCACTATGACAACTGTTTACATCATCTATAGAGCAACACGTGATCGCTATTATGTCGGTTGTACCGATGACTTGACTCGTCGACTGACCGAACATAACTCCGGACAAACCAAATCCACGCGAGGTGGTGATCCGTGGGAACTTGTATTCTCTCGTGAATTCACTGATAGAGCGGCAGGGCTTTCATTTGAGCGGAAGATCAAGAACCAGAAGTCACGCCATTTCATAGAGGAATTGATCAACACTGGTTAGCGCGTCCCGCTTTGCGGGAAGGTCGGAGGTTCAAATCCTCTCACCCCGACTTAACCAAAAGACAGTCGGTAGAAGACAGGAGACAGAGCACATCTGTCATTGCCAGCCTGCCTGCCCACGGCTGGCAGGCGAGGAGACATTCGCGTGGCGAATGGCGACGTGGCAATCCAGTATTTCTGGTGCCGCTCTTCTCTAACTAGATCACCACAGCCCCGCTCCGCGTGGCTTCGTGATGACAGACCATGCCTAATTGACGAAGAACATCCCTGTAGCTGTGAGAGTGGTGACGATGGTGGCACTCATGAGCAAGCCAACGAAAACCGCAAGAAATGATCTGCGATACGGCAAGCCGAAAAGGAATGCCGCTACGCATCCGGTCCATGCACCAGTGACAGGTAACGGAATCCCCACAAAGACCACCAACCCAAAGAACTCCCATGTTTCGATGAGCCTGCCCTTACGCCGGGTACGAGCGAACAACCAGGTGAAAAATCTATCGAAGATGGTCCAGCGCCGCAGGAAATCCGAGATGGGTTCGAGAAAGAGGAGGATCGGGATGGCGATGACGAAATTACCTGCTACCGCCCAGGCATAGGCTTCATACCAGGGCATTTCACCGAAGGTCATCCCCCAGGGCAGGGCAACACGCAATTCACCAATAGGCGTCATTGCCAGCAGGAAGGTCACCCAGCGGGGATCGTTGAGGGTACTCTGAAAGAACTGGATCAGGGATTCAACCACAGAAAACTCCTTAGAAAGAGGCGTACAAAACGAAGCGTATCCTTGAAATGCTGTATCTGGCTATCTTCATCACCATAGATAACCGGGATCGGAACATGAGCAAACCTATATCCCATGCGAGCTGCGCGTAAAAGTACCGCAGATTCGAATTGAAAACCTTCGACTTCAAGATCCCAGAGTCGTGGATGCTTCAGTGGATAGACCCTGAAGCCCACCTGACTGTCCATGATCCTCTTACCGCATCTCAGTGACAGCATCATGCTGGTCATCGAGTTGGACAGGATGCGGTGAAAAGGCATGTTCGCAAGATTCCAGTGACGCTTCCCCAAAACCACCACTTCTGGATGAACACTGGCTTTGCGGATGAAATCTGCCAATCGTTCGGGCGGGTGCTGGCCGTCTGCATCCAGTGTGATCGCGTGTGAAAAACCTTTTTGCCAGGCCCAGTTCAGACCACTGCGCAACGCTGCCCCCTTCCCCAGGTTCTCCTTGTGGGCCAGATAATGCGCCGCAACTACATCAGATCGAACCAGACCATCCGAACTGCCGTCGTTTACTATGAGGCATTCATATCCTGCTGAGGATATAGGATCTAAAATACCTGGCAGGCTTTGCCGGGCATTAAAAGCTGGAATGATGATCAGTGGACGGTATTCCTGAGATCCCTGCATATGGATTCTATCCCAGGACGGAATAATCAGACAGCGTTTTCCTTCTCAGGTTTTTTCACCGGTTTTGTCTTGGTGGTGAATTTCAATCCCGAACCCTTGACGCCTACACTGACGATACTGCCGGATTTCACTTCACCCTTGAGCATCATCTCAGCTATGGGATCCTCGACATTGGCCTGAATGGCACGACGAAGCGGTCTGGCACCGTATTCTTCATCCACATTCTGATTAATGATGCGTTCCTTGGCCGCTTTGGTGAGCTT
Source organism: uncultured Lentisphaeria bacterium (assembly GCA_964454335.1). GTDB lineage: Bacteria > Fidelibacterota > UBA8477 > UBA8477 > JABMPR01 > CAYVVT01. The sequence goes on from CAYVVT010000024.1 coordinate 6,161, forward strand.
GATCTCGATCTTCTGCTCACCGGCATAGGCGGCGACGTCTTCCAGGATCAGGTCGACGATATCCAGCAATTCCTCATGGGTCAGCGAGCGAAATACGAGCACCTCGGTAAGACGGTTGAGGAACTCAGGTTTGAAGGTATGCTTCATCTCTTTTGTGATGACCGCCTTCTGCTCCTCGATCCGTTCGCGAACATCCTTGGTCTTGAAGCCCATGGCGGGTGCCGTGAGATTCTTGATCCCCAGGTTCGAGGTCATGATCAGAATGCAATTCTTGAAATCGACCGTGTGTCCAAGACTATCCGTCAGGTTACCCTCATCCATGATCTGCAGGAGCATGTTATAGACCTCAGGGTGTGCTTTTTCGATCTCATCAAACAGCACCACACTGTAGGGATTGCGTCTGACAGCTTCAGTCAGCGCGCCGCCCTCCTCATAGCCGACATATCCGGGAGGGGCACCGATGAGGCGACTGACGTTGAATCGTTCTGAATACTCGGACATGTCGATCTTGATGAGCGATGCTTCATCCTGGTAGATGTACTTTGCCAGCACCTTGGCCATCTCGGTCTTGCCGACACCAGTGGGACCCAGGAACAGGAATGACCCGATGGGCCGCCTTGGATCCTTCAGTCCACTACGGGCACGGCGGAGTGCTTTTGCCAATGTTGAAATGGCATGCTCCTGACCCACCAGATGGCGACGGATCTCAGCTTCCAGTTTCAGCAGACGTTCAGCTTCGGTCTCGGCCACATTCGACATGGGAATGCCGGTCATCAACGCCACCACCGCGGCGATATCGTCCTGCTCCACTGTAGGCGGATTCGTCTTCATGGCTGTAGCCCATTCGTCGTTGGCATCCTTCAGTTGCTGAATGAGTTTGCGCTCATCGTCGCGCAGCGAAGCGGCTTTTTCGAACTCCTGGTTGCGGACAACCTCTTCCTTGTGGTTTCTCAGGTCCTCGAGATCAGTCTCCAGCTTGAGGATGTTCTCTGGAATGTCCACGTTAGCCAGATGTACACGGGCACCAGCTTCATCCATAACATCGATAGCTTTGTCCGGTAAAAATTTATCTGAGATATAGCGGATGCTGAATCTGACGGCCGTATCCAGGGCCTCTTCCGTGTATTCAACGTTGTGGTGGGCTTCGTACCTGTCCTTCAGACCGTGCAGGATCCTGAGCGTCTCTGCACCTGAGGGTGGATCCACCATCACCTTCTGGAAACGACGCTCCAGTGCTCCGTCCTTTTCAACATACTTGCGGAACTCATCCAGTGTCGTAGCACCGATACACTGCAGGTCCCCACGTGCCAGTGCAGGTTTGAACATATTCGATGCGTCCAGTGAACCGCTGGCGCTGCCGGCTCCGACGATGGTATGCAGTTCATCTATGAAAAGAATGATATCATCGTTCTTCTCCAGTTCGGTGGTGACCGCCTTCATGCGTTCCTCGAACTGTCCACGATATTTGGTCCCGGCGATGAGCGCAGCCAGGTCAAGGGAGACCACGCGCTTACTGAACAGCACCCTGGGCACATGACGATTCACGATGCGCAATGCCAGGCCTTCTGCAATGGCAGTCTTCCCCACTCCGGGTTCACCGATCAGGACGGGATTATTCTTTTTACGACGGGACAGGATCTGGGCCACACGTTCGATCTCGCGATCGCGGCCGATCACGGGATCGAGTTTTCCGCCCCGGGCCAGGGATGTGATGTCGCGGCCAAAATGATCCAGTGCCGGGGTCTTGGACTGTGATTTCCCCTTGGGGACTTCGGCTTCCGGACGATCCTGGTCCGGGGAGAACTCGAGTTCATCCCGAACGATCTCATAATCCAGACTGAATTGTGCCATGATGTCGGCAGCCACACCTTCCTGTTCACGGAGAATGGCCAGCAGCAGGTGTTCCACATCCACAACCTCGGCATTGAGATCACGGGCTTCCTGGTAGGTATTCTTCAGAATACGTTCAGCGCGTTTTGTGAATGGCAGGGTTCCCAGGATCATGGTCCCACCAGACGTGCGAATGTGATCCTCGATGGTCATCTTGACCTCATTTGGATCAATATTGAGTGATTTCAGGATCTCAATGACCTTGTTGTCCCCCTGGCGCATGATCCCCAGCAAAAGATGCTCAGAGCCGATATAGGCGTGTCCCAGCCGGATGGCTTCCTCTTTCGAGAGCTGGATGACAGCCTGTAACCTTTTATGAAAATTCGCTTTCAAAGCTTTTTCCCTTCTATTCCAAATCCGCATAAACGGACTTCAGCACTAACCTGACGCAATAATATAGGCAGCGTCTATGCGAAACAAAGACCAAGGTCACAGCAGCAACATGGCCCGTTTCATATCACTTGTACGATTGGGAGTGTTATTGGTTCATGATAAGCGGAGGCTGGTGGAAGAACGCTGATCCGGCTAGCTCAACCAATCATTCAGATCAGCTATGAATTCCTTAACTCAACCTGCCGGTCGCAGGCTCCTGCCAGGCTCCGACTGTGTGTGGCTATCAGAAAGGACTGGCGGTAAGTATCCCGCAGGGACTGGATAAGCTTGACCAGTTTCTCCCCATTCTCCGGATCCAGGTTCCCGGTGGGCTCGTCGGCCAGCACCAGTGAAGGCCTGTTCATCAGTGCCCTGGCCACCGCCACGCGCTGTCTTTCACCGCCTGAAAGGGTTGACGGCTTGTGAGTTTCACGCTCGGCTACCCCGACGGCCTGCAATAATTCTCTGGCGCGGGACTCCAGTTCATAGGGTGGAAGGTCGAGGATACGGCCAGGGATCTGTACATTCTCCAGGGCTGAGAATTCAGGCAACAGGTAATGGAACTGGAATACGAAACCCAGGTGCTCCGCCCGAAATTGGCTTAATTCGGAATCACTCATGGCCTGCGGAGACCGTCCATCGATGAGGACCTCGCCACTGTCGGCGTTGTCCAGGGTACCGATGATATTCAGCAAGGTGGTCTTGCCAATCCCGGATGGACCGGTGATGGCCACGATCTCCCCCCGGTGCATTTCCATGGAGATCTCCTCCAGGATTTTCAGGGTTTCTACCTCGCTCTGATAGCTCTTTGAGACGGATCGCACCTGTAAGATCATTTCACTGTTCATAAATCACTTCTTGTAGTTGATTGCATCCACGGGGACAAGCTTTGAGGCTTTTACCGCCGGGTATCTCACCGCCAGGATAACGATGAGAAATGCCACGGAAGCCACCAGGGCTATTTCCCACCAGGACAGGATCATCGGCAAAGTTGGTATCACGTAGATCTCAGTCGGCAACTGGATCCATCGCCACTGTATCTGACTGATTACCAGCATAGTACCAATAAACACCCCAAGTAACACTCCAAGAATCGCCACCAGGAAACCCTGGATCTGGAATATGGAGCGGATACCCTTCCGGGTGACTCCGAGAACCCTCAGGATCCCGATCTCGCCTGTCTTCTCTAGAACAAGCATGATGAGGGTGCTGACGATGTTGAAAACAGCCACCAGAATGATGAGGTTCAGACCAATGAAGCTCCCCCATTTTTCCAGCTGCATGGCATTGAAAAGCGTTTCATGTTGCTCAAACCAGGTGCGGACCTTCAGATGAGGTGCCTGTTCGGCCAATTGCGAGCGGAAGGTGTCCGCTTCCCTGTAATCCGTCAGCCGTACGTGCCATTGAAGTTCACCGGCCTGGCGGAATAAGCGTCTGCCCTCCTGTAGGTGGATAAATGCCCTTGTGCGGTCATAATCGAAGATATTGGATCTGAACATGCCAGTGATGGTAAACAGCCGCTGTGGTACCCTTGCGAGCCCTCTGCGGGTATCCAGTGGCGAGGTCACCATAAGCGTATCCCCTATGGATACCATGAGCTTGTCTGCTAAACCCGCACCGATGACGATACCCGGCAGATCATGGTCACCGGAGATGACCAGACGCCCATCCCCCAACATGGAATGGATCTCTGCACTGCCGCGCAAGGTCCATTGATCGTTGCCGATGGCCTGGATGAGACTCACTTGCTGGTCGAATTTCGTTGAGAGGATGGCCTTGCGCTCCAGTTGCTGGTACCGTTCGACTATTTCAGGGTATTGTTCGCCTGCAAGATCACTCTCTCGCAATTCTCCCGAGATGACAAGATGCGGGATGAATCGAATGATACGCTTGGTGACCTCACCCTCAAATCCGTTCAGGATCGCAAGCGTCAGGATCAGCGCCACCACACCCAACGCAATACCGGCAATGGAAATACCCGAGACCCATGATATGTAGCGGTTACCCTTCTTGCTGAAGAAGTAACGCAGGCCGAGATACCAGTCAAAGCGTCTCATTCGTAACGCAAGGCCTCCGCTGGTGCCAGCTTGCTGGCCTGCAACGCTGGTATCAATGCCGAGAAAACTGAGAGAGCCAGTACGAGTGTAGCTATCAGCAGTGTGTCGATGAGTGAGAACTGAATAGCCACGGTATCCATGAAATAAACATCGCTGGGCAGACGGATAAATCCGTAACTGGCCTGCAGCCAGCCCAGCAGGAAGGCGAAACAGAGTCCTGCCAGAACGCCGACGACGCCCATGAGCAGACCTTCCATGGCAAAGATAGCTGTGATCCCGCGGCGCGAAGTTCCCAGAGCTCGCAAGGTCCCGATCTCCTGACGTTTCTCCAGGATGATGAGCACCAGCGTGCTTGCAATGTTCACCACGGCAACCACCATGATCAGTCCAAAGATGATGAGGATTGGCAATTCCTGGGTCCTCATCCAGTTGAAAAGCGTGTTGTGCCGGTCTCTCCAGGAGACTGAGAGATGGCTGTATGGCAGACGCTCATCGATGGCGGCAACGATGCTGGTCGTGTTGTCGATGTCATCGATGTAAATGCCGTACTCCTGTTCAGCACCTGACTCCTGGAGAAAGGATGCTGCGGTACTGAGCGAGGAATAGACATACAGCTTATCGTAATCCACCATCCCGGATTCGTACAGGGCCGCGATCCGCACCTGTGACATGCTGGGGAGGATCCCCTGGGTAAGACCAGCGTCCAGATGATAGACCAGTAGATAGTCACCCGGGGCCACCTGGAGTCTCTCGGCCAACGCCCTCCCCAGAATGAGCCCCTCGTTCAAGGTCAATTCCTGTTTCTCGATGCGGCCGGACACGGATTCCAGTCTGTACAAAGCATCCAGGGGCATTGCTTCCAGCAGGGCTCCTTCGCTGAGACCGTCCGACTGCAGCATGATCTGCGCCTGGACAATGGGATAGAGTGCTTCGACTCCTTCTATTGCAGAAAGTGTGTCCAGAATGGGCTGATCAAGATCCATCCCAGACTCGAATAGTTTCTCGATGCGAATGTGAGTATCGAATCCGATGATCTTGTCAGTGACCACAGATTCGAATCCCCGCAGGATGGCCATGGCCAACAAAAGGGTTGCCACGCCCAGGGCCATACCGATGATGGCTATTCGCGAAATAAATACGATATAGGGAACGCGATGTTTACCAAAGAGATAGCGCTGGGCAACAAAGCGGACGTGAGACACGGCTCGTATTCACTATTCCTTGCGTGCAGGCCGCATGGCGGGAAACAGCAGGACGTCCCGGATGGAGCGGTTGCCCGTGAGCAGCATGACCAGGCGATCCAGACCGACACCTACACCACCAGTTGGCGGCATACCGTACTCCATCGCCTCCAGAAAATCCTCATCCAGGGTCTGGGCTTCCTCATCTCCGGCCTCGTGCAATGCCGCCTGAGCCTCGAGTCGTTCGCGCTGCTCGAGGGGATCGTTCAGCTCGCTGAAGGCGTTGGCAAATTCGTTCCCGGCTATGAACAGTTCAAAACGTTCCACAAAGGTGCCGTCACCTCCGCGTAAATGCTTGGCCAGAGGTGAGATCGCTTTTGGATATTCCGTGACAAAGGTCGGTTCTACCAGATGGGGCTGGACAACTTCGTCAAACAGCTCGTCCAGAAGATGGCCGTAGTTGCTGGTGTCCGGGACGTCGATGTGACGCTTCCTGCATTCGGCCCTGAGCAGTTCCTCATCCGCGGTAGCCAGATCGATCCCGATGTATTCCTGGACCAGATCGGACATGGTCGCCCGCTTGAAGGACTCCTGCAGGTTGATGGTATGTCCGTTGAAGTCAAATTCCGTCTGTTCCAGACGGTCTGCAAGAAAGTGAAAAAGAGATTCTACCTGGTCCATGAGATAATGGTAGTCGACGTAGGCTTCGTACCACTCGATGGCCGTGAATTCAGGATTGTGGGTACGGTCCATGCCCTCGTTCCGGAAATTCCGGGAGAACTCGAACACTTTCTCAAATCCACCGATGATGAGACGCTTCAGGTAGAGCTCGTCAGCGATCCGGAGATAGAGCTTACGGTCCAGGGCATTGTGATATGTAGTGAACGGCTTTGCCGATGCGCCGCCGTAGAGAGGTTGCAGGATGGGGGTCTCAACCTCCAGGTAATCCTGATCCTCGAAGAAGCTGCGCACGTGTTTGTAGATCTCGGCCCGCTTGACAAAGGTTGCCTTCACCTCGGGATTAACGATGAGGTCCAGGTACCGTCTCCGGTAGCGCTGTTCCTTGTCTTCGAAACCGTCAAAGGTCTGGCCATCCTTTTCCTTCACATTGGGTAGGGGCCTGATGTTCTTGGCCAGGAGTGTGATGGATTCGGCCTTCAAGGTTCTCTCACCTGTCCTGGTGGTCATGAGGGTTCCGGTCAAACCGACGAAATCACCCAGATCCAGGAGTTTGAATATCCTGTAGGGCTCCTCGCCTACATCCTCGCGACTGATATAGAGCTGGATCTTGCCACTGCCGTCCATGATGTTGGCAAAACTGGCCTTGCCCATGACTCGCCGGGACATGAGCCGTCCGGCAAGACTGATCGTTTCCTGCTCGGCAAGCTCATCGAACTGATCGAGAGCGTTTTCAACAGTATGGCTGCGGTCAAAGGAATAGGGATAGGGATCTACCCCATCCTCACGCAATTTTTTGATCTTGTCCATGCGCTGGGACATGATCTCTTTCAGTGTACGTTCACTCATGCTGGCGCATTCCCCATATTGGAAAGTAGAAATGATTTAATGAATTGATCGATGTCGCCATCCATCACGGCCTGGATATTTCCAGTTTCCGCTTTGGTCCGATGGTCCTTCACCATGGTGTAGGGCTGGAACACATAGGACCTGATCTGGTTTCCCCAGCCTATCTCGGTCTTGGAACTGGCCAGTTTGTCCATCTTGGCGCGTTCCTTGTCCCGTTCCATCTGATATAATCTTGCTTTCAGCATCTTCATGGCAGTCTCACGGTTTTTGTGCTGGCTGCGTTCATTCTGACACTGGACGACAATGTTGGTAGGCAGATGCGTGATGCGTACGGCAGAATCGGTCTTGTTGACGTGCTGTCCCCCGGCACCGCTGGCGCGGTAGGTGTCCACACGGAGATCATTGGTTTCGATGGTGATCTCGATCTCTGTATCAAAGATCGGATACACGAAGACCGAGGCGAAGGAGGTATGCCTGCGGGAATTCGAATCGAAGGGGCTGATGCGCACCAGACGGTGGATGCCGTTCTCGGCCTTCAGATAACCATAGGCGAAATCACCCTTGACTTCGATGGTGGCATCCTTGAGCCCGGCTTCGTCACCCGGCTGCAGATCCAGCACGGTATATTTCAGATCACGTCGTTCCAACCAGCGGGTGTACATGCGGTACAGCATTTCGGCCCAATCCTGGGATTCAGTACCACCAGCACCAGGGTGGATGGTGATGATAGCGTCCCGGACATCGTCACGATCACTGAGCAATTGCTTCAGCTCGTAGTCATCCAGAATGTTCCTGAATTCACCAAGAGCCTTGTTCAGCTCTCCGGTCATTGATTCGTCTGCTTCCTCGCTGGCTAGCTCCAGGAGGATGTCCACATTCTCTTCCTTCTCGTGGACATTTTCCCATTCAGCGATCTGCGCTTCAATGGAATTGATCTGTTTCAGGGTGTTTTGGGCAGATTCGTTGTCGTTCCAGAAATCGTCTCGAACAGAATCCGTTTTCAGCTCCTCGAGTTCCCCACGGAGATGCTGAAGGTCAAAGATGCCCCCTTAGCGTTTCCAGACGCTCTTTCAGGGGTTGCAGTTCGTCGCGTATCTGTTCAAACATTGTGAGTGCCGTATTCGATTAATTACCTTGAACCGTACTGATGTAATACCAGAGCTGAGCTATCTGGAGCCCAACGGTGACATAAGAGAGGGCTCCCCGGAATACCTTCCAGAAAGTGCCATTCACCACGATGGTGTCATTGGGGTAGATCACCGGGATATTGGAATCATCACCGGTTTCCAGGAATTTCTCAATATCCGCGTATACCACGCGTTCCTCATTCTCAATATCGCGAAAACGGATGATGCGAACCTTATCAAGTTTCGCCCGATCAGTGGGACCGCCTACATAGCTGAGCAGAGATATGAGATCAGCATCGCTGGGAACCAGGGTAACACCCGGTCTGGTGACCTCACCCCAGACCCGGATGCTCATGCTGAGCTTGCCGGTTTCCGGATCGATGATATAGCGTGGATCATCACTGCTGCTATCCTGAGCCACCAACATGGTCGAGCAAAGCAGAAGTAATGTTATCAGGATCTGTATATGTCGCATTCTGGCTTGTATCCTCTTGCCTACAGGGTGTACACCACCCCGAATTTCTGTGCACCCGCCAACTCATGCTGGCTAAAAGAGTAGTCTATGATAAACTTTTTGAATGCAAGTCCAAGACCTAAGGAGTACTCATTCCCATCATGCCCCAGCCTGGCATTCAAAACCTCCTTGAATCCGATCTGCAGTCCATACTGACGCAGGTTCTGGTGTGCGGCATTCGTACTGGTGCTAACTGTGAACACCAGCTCCGCGGATGGAATGGGCTGAACCAGTGCCATCCCCGTGACAACGGATCGTTTGATGGCATCCTGGTGTCTTGTTTCCCAGTAGACCGGTGTGTTGAGAATATCCCGTACAACATAGCCAAAATAGAGTTCTGTATATGCGAGAAGATCATTTACTTCCTTCAACTCTGCCCGGACCGCTGTACCCAGATCAATCCCACTGCCTATCCCCCGATTGCCCTCCAATACCTTATCGATATACTTGACAGTCAATCCCACCGGTAACTCACAGGGTATCTCAAAGAATTTCCAACCGAGATCGATGTTGAATTTCAACTTTCGGCCAATGGTGGTCAACAGGGCATCCTCACGGTGCTGGAGAGTACCCCAGGTATCGTGATCCGTATAGCGCACACTGTCTCGGCGGGTCAATGGATCCAGTCCACTGAGAGAGGGTCGGGCATAAATATCACCGACACCGGCGTGGATCACCTGGGCGCTCAACAACCAGTTCTCACCCAGTGGATGCTGACCGGCAGCACTGTACTGCGAGAGCAGATCGCCGTAGCGATGGTAGGTCATCCTGGCCTGGGGCATGTACCCAAAGCCATTGCTGGCCGGATTATTCAGGGTATATCCAGAGTAAGAAGGCAACGCCACATTGCTCTTTCCCAGAGCCTGGCTGTAGGGTGAGAAGCTGGCGAGCAGAAAGGCATCTGCATATTCTCCAGCCCGTAGGAGACCTGTGAGAACGGCGAGTGATAGGACCAGACGTTTCATCTAGCGGCTCTTCATTATCTTGCCTACCGGACCTTCCAGAATCCCATTCTCACTCTCCCCCATGATGCGGTAGAAATAGACACCGTTGGCTACAAAATCCTCATAGCGATCCCGGCCATTCCAGGGGACCTCATGGTATCCGATGGCTCCCAGGGGTATATCAACCCGGGCATTGAAATCATCCAGGGTCTGGATTTTGTGGCCGGCAAGGGTATAGATATCTATTGTAACCTCATCCAGAGGCTGGGTAAGTTCATAGATGAAAAGTGTCTCGCTGGTAAAGGGATTGGGGAAATTGCCATAATCGATGATGCGCGGATCCTGGATGACATCCACCAGCACTTCCTGCTCTGTTGACCAGTTTCCCAACGCATCCCTGGCAGAAAATCGCATCATGTGCTGGCCGTTACCCAGGTCCAGTTGACTCCAGGCAGTTAACAGAAGTCCTGCTGCACTTGTATCACCCAGATGGACATCCATCTCCAGGTCATCAACCGAGATGCTGACGTCCTCCGGGTTCCAGCGAAAGCCGTTGGGATCCTCGCAGACCAGATGTACTTCGGCATCAGTATCCACATAGCCACCGTCAAAGAATCTCTGACCGGCGATCATGAGTTGAATATCCGGTCCTGTTGCATCGGTGATCTGTCCCAGGGCCAGCTCACCGTTTGAGATCTGGTCTCCGGCCCCGGTGGTTTCCAGGATCTGCCAGACCGGAAGATGTGCCGGGCGGAACATCACCTGGGTATCCACGCTGAGCGTCAGTTGCTCGACTGGCAGATTAGATCTCAATTCATAAATCACAGAATCAGCAAGGAACGTAATACCATCACTTAACTCCGGGTTACCAGTCGATCGGATCAGGCTTATCCAACCGGAATCACTTTCGCTGTCCACACTGAGCCAGCCATCCCACAAAGCGAGCGTATCTGCAGACTGGCCCGTGAATGTCATCCCGGTTGATGGTAACACCTGTATCGCTTCAATACTTAGAAGCTCATCCAGGGTATTGTCTGTGGTCTCATCCTCATTGAATATCATCAGCTCGAGTTGCAGGTACCGATCGCCGGGTGGCCGTATCAGGGGTAGGAAGACGCTGTTGGATCCAATCCGGCCGGGGAGTAACCAGCTTGTCGTTGTGGGCGAATCCAGCAGTGTATCCCTGGCAACTACTGCCACCCAGGCCGTGTCCGCACCTTCCAGGTGGTATTCCAGCGCGATCCCGACTTCCGTTCCCAGAATTGAGGCGGCCATCGATACGGGTGTGACGTTCCGTGCGCGTGGAACCGCCAGCAAATAGGTCTCAGTTACAAAGATGATCGAAGCATCAGAGTAGATATGAAAGAAATACGGAATATCATCACTGCCTGCGAATACCTTTGTGCCAGCCGGTAGATCCCAAACCGAGGCGGAAGTGTTTTCCAGATGAAGGCGCATTTCGGTTTCCGCAAAGAGTCTCATGACCACGCTGTCGATGATGGACTGTGAGTGGAAGGAAACACGGATCTGTAGATCTGACCCCAGTTCAAGCTCTCCACTTTCTGGTGGTTCATGCTCAAACCAGTCCTGATCGATGGTAAAGATGATAGAGCCGTGAACAAGATCACCCCCATCGTCTGGCAGCAGGCTGTAGATCATGCGGTATTCTCCACTCTCCCAGTCTTCGGAATCGAGTACAATGCTTTCATTACCATTTACCGAATGGTCCTGAGGTTTAGCAAAGACGGGCTGTCCATCTGGAGCGATGACCTGATATTGCAGTTCACCAGTCATCATACCGGTGGAGGAAACCGTTACCTGATCACCGGCATGATAGATCGCAGTATCGCAGACCAGGATCTCCAGGGATTCCGGGAGATCAAGTGACAGAGTTGGATCACCAAACAGGTTGTATTGATAAAGCATGGATGGTTTCAGGTAGGCATAACGGGAAGCAGTCGTGTAGTAGGTCATCCTGCCTGCATCGACTGCTTCACCCAGTGTCTGGCCAGACGTGAGTACCTCAGTAAGTAAGGGCTGCACCATAAGATAGTCGTTTATGACCCAGCCAACACCGCTGGATCCCAGCCAACCGATCGCCCCGGTGGGAGATTCTGTGAACATCACCTCCCCCAGGCCACGGACCTGAGCGAAGGATCCGGTGAAGCAGGTCATGCTGGTGACAAATGCCGGAGGACTGTCCGAATGCAGTCGTGCCACATCCTCCCGGGTGAACAGTGATCTGTCGGCCCAGATGGCTCCACCGCCATGCCCGAGAAAATTGATCACCTGTTTGCCATTGTTCAGGTATGTCAACAGGGTGTCGGTATCTCCCCAGTACGCCTGTCCTTCCGAATCACGGTCAATAAACAGTCGATATGGGACATATTCTTCTGGTACCGAGTATGTCAGCAGGTTTTCACTCTGGTATTTGAAGGTGTTCTCGAACCCTGCGATGACCAGGATCTCGTTCTGCCAGAAATCGGGTGGCGGATCATCCTCGTAGGCAATGAGCTTCGCCAGGGTCATCTCCAGCTGGTCCGCGTTGGAACTGGGGATCCGGCCAAGGTGCATCTCTGGTATGAGATCATCACCTTCCAGCAGGGCATACCAGTAATCGGACTCTGCTGCCCCCCATCCGTAGGTCTGCATGAAATAAGTGGGTGTATAACGAGCCTGCACGTCGTTCTTTGTCTCCCGGGGATCCGAAGTGGCATCTCCAATGAGCAGAGCATATTCCGGTTGTGCCGGCCAGTATTGTCTGGCATAGGCCAGGAAACGCTTGATGGCCTCTGGAGAAACAACTCCGAAGTTGAACTCGTCATAGATGTCTGTGAGTGAGACCGCTACCGGCTGCCAGCCCTGACTGGATTTAAATTCAAGGTAAGGTGCGAGGTACACCATCATGTCAGGAGGAGTGATGATGATCATGTCAGCATCCTGAGACCGCAGGTCCTGCAAGGTATCTGCCTGTATCGCCCGGGGAGCGAGAATACCATTGCCGGAAGCGATCCAGTAATCGGGCGTGCTGTTGTTGACATTGTCCTGGAAAATGGCCGAGTACTGTACCGTATTCTCCTCATACCACTCTCTGATCTCAAAGTCCCGGATCAGCGACATGCCTTCCTTGATAAGCAGGATGTCCGCGCTGCTGAGTTCACCGATCTCCATCTCCAGGAGCCCGCTGGGATTAATATAGGATTTCCTGAAGCGCAGTTGATCCTGATCAGCTTTCAGCTCGCGTTCATATTCTATCTCCAACCAGTTGATCACAACCCTGTCATATCTGCCGGGTTCGTCGGAAACCGGGGAAAAGAAGGACATGAGATTATTACCGTTTGAAGCCAGGATCTGATGGGACAGGTTCAGGGCAGATGGTGATTCAAGCACATAGGATTCCTGCTGCGTCCAGGAACCCTCGCCTATGGAATTCTCATTCAGAAAGGCGAATACGCTGTGGGGCGCCGGATTGGAGCCGGATTCTGAATAGGTCAGGCCATGGAGAGCCACCCGAACCTTGATATTCTCACTGGAGTTCCTGTTTGGATCCGGAAGATAGAATGCCAGCTCAGCTGTACCGCCGGAATTCAGAATGTCCCAGAAATGATGATCCCGGGTGATGGTTGGAAGATTATTATCAACCTGACCCAGACGATCAAAGACCTCATCCATTTCCAGGTGACGGGTTTCCCAGAAAGATTGGGGACCTGGAAGATCCTCTGTCCCGGGCAGGCCGGATTCCTCTATAAGTCTGAGTCCCAGCTCATTCCCCCAGTAGAGCCAGTAGACATTCACATCTGAGTAGGGATTATAATAGCGGCCCTCAATTCCTGATTGATTCCGATACCCGATGAACACAAAATGGTCCTCGCCATCAAAACTGCCGTCTCCACCATCGCTGACATGAATGGGGATCTCCATGCCCTGGTTGAAAAGCTGCAGCTCGTGGCTGGCAATGGCTGGCCAATCGGGATCCAGATGGGGTGCCAGGCTGTCGAAAGGTATCCGATAGATCCCGTCTTCCAGGACGAATAATTTCAAATATCCTGTGCCCAAACCCTGATCGGAACCAGTCAATGGTGAAGGACTTGGACTATATGGAGGATCATTCAATAGCAATTGGTTCCGAAAGGCATCTGGGATCCCTGTTCCCGTCAGAGATGGTCCGCTGAGACCAGTTTGTATCTCAACCCGATAGTGCTCCGGGATATACCAGGTTTGGCTGCCGGGATCCCAGCTCGCGCCGAAGATGCTCACGGACCAGAGCTGATAGGGGCCTCGATGGGAAATGACGTCTACAGCGTACCATTCATCCAGATGAATTTCTTGCTGAATTCCCTGGTTGCCCGTCTCACCATTCTTCATTCGTTCGTATTGTGGACTGACAGCGGTGGAATGGGTGGATTCCTCGACAGCGTCTACACGCACCTGGATAGCGGCCAGTTGGGGATTCACCCAGACCAGTGCCGACCGCACTGGGATGACGAACCCATTTTTGACTGTGGTATGCTCCCAAGCGCTGATCAGTAAGCCCTGTTCACCGATCTGGCATGCGGCAAGTCCGGGTGAATTGAAGATCCAGCTCACCGCATCTCTCCCTCGGTGCTGGATGTGATCCTCTATGGCTGAATCGTGGAGATCAGTTGCAGCGAGGGTTGCGCTTGCCAGCAGGCAAATTGACCAGATACGCATGTGTCAGATGAGTTTGTTCAGAACGGCACGCAGCTGGATCTCGTCCAGACCGCGTTTCATGGCTCCATTGGTCACATAGGACAGGGTACCGGTCTCCTCGGAGACCACCAGGATGTGGGCATCTGATTCCTCGGAAAGGCCCAGGGCAGCAAGATGCCTGGTTCCCAGCTTCATCCTGGCTCCCTGGGGCTCCTCAGATAAAGGCAGAATACATTTTGCCGATTCTATGATCTCGTGATTAATGATCACCGCTCCATCATGAAGCGGCGAAGAGGGATTGAATATTGATACAAGCAGTTCCGCAGAGACCCGGGCATTGATGGAGGCAGCCTTCTCCTTGATATGCTTCAGACCAACCTCTCCCTCAATGACGATGAGGGCACCCCAGCCATGTTCCTGGAAGGTCATCACGGCTTCTACCAGCTCATCTATGATCTGCAGTCCTCGCACCCGGAAGATGGAACGGATCAACGGATTCTGACCCAGGTAGATGAGAATGCGGCGTAATTCAGGCTGAAAGAGGATGACCAGCGCGATCACCCAGACCGTGGATAGGTTCGACAGCAACCAGCTCATTCCCTGAAGTTCGGTGAAGCGGACGATCACGGACAGCAGGATGAGAATGAGCATGCCCGTAAGCAGCTGGGCAGCACGGGTGCCGCGAAAGATCTTGTAAAGGCCATAGAGCACCAGAGACACTGCAAAAATGTCCACCAGGTCCGATACGCGTAGAGACAGGAAGGAGATCCGCAAGATCTCAACCCGCCAGAAATAGATGAGTACAGCAGCAGCGATGACACCCAGGATGGTCAAGAATATGACGCGCCGGTTCTGCATGCTCAAATGTAATCAGCCGGCCGGTTTATGGCAGCAATGATGTCAAGTGCCTGCCGGGTTTCATATACATCATGTACCCTCAGGATCTTTGCGCCCTTCTGAACGGCCAGCATCGCTGCCGCCAGTGATCCACCCAGGCGGTGTTGAACATCCGCTTTACGGATCATGTCGATGAATGATTTGCGTGATGCTCCGAATAGCAGTGCAGCCTCAAGATGGCTGAACTGCTCAAGATCTGCCATCAATTGCAGATTGTGGTACAGTGTTTTGCCGAAGCCGATGCCAGGATCAATGGCGATTCGAGATGCATCCGCACCTGAGGTATAGGCCTGATCCAATCGATCTCGAAAGAAGTCAATGATCTCCCTGGTGACATTCTCATAATGAGGTGCAGCCTGCATATTCTCGGGTGTCCCCTGCATATGCATCATGACATATCCACAGCGCTCCTCTGCGATCAGCTTGAACATCTCATCATCACCACGCCCGGCTGATATATCATTGACGATGTGTGCACCTGCTGAGAGCGCTTCCCGTGCTACTTCACTTTTATAGGTATCCACGGAGATCAACACATCATGCTCTGCGGCAAGGGATGAAATGACAGGAATGACACGCTCAAGTTCAGTCTGTGCATCAATACGCCGGGATCCCGGGCGAGAGGATTCACCACCAACATCGATGATGCTGGCGCCCTGGGAAATCATCTTCCCGGCCCGTTGGACCGCAGATGCCGTCTCGATGTAACGACCACCATCGCTGAACGAATCCGGGGTTACATTGAGAATGCCCATGAGGCGGGGTTCCCGGAGGTCCAGACTTCGCTCTGTGAATTTCCATTCCATGATCGCGACAAATATAAAAGGACGCTCCTAAGAACGTCCTTAAATGTGTCATTGGTCAGCCTATTAGTGTGGCTGGGTCACTCAGAGTCAGATTCGGCGGATTTCGGGCGTGGTTTTCGGGGACGGGAATAATTCCGTGTGTCCCTGCTCCGGCCGCCTCTGCTGCCGCTGCGAGAGCGGGAAGATGGTCTGGCTGGTCTGGTTCCCTTTTGCGTTTGAATACCCAGGATCTTGTCCAGATGGCTGCCGTCGATACTCTCCTTCTCAAGCAGGAGATCTGAGATCTGCATCAACTCCCTTTTGTGGGACTTCACAATCTCAGTGGCTTTTCGCTTCGCATTCTCGATGATGGATCTGACCTCTTCGTCGATCTTCCTGGCCATCTCTTCGCTGAAGTCACGGTGCATGCCCATCTCGCGGCCAATGAAGATCTCTTCACGCTTCTGGCCAAAGCTCATGGGACCCAGCTTATCGCTCATGCCCCATTCGGTGACCATCTTGCGTGCAAGCAACGTGGCCCGCTCGATGTCGTTTCCAGCACCAGTGGTCTGCTGTTTCAATTCCGCTTCTTCGGCTGCGCGTCCACCCATGAGGATCACCAGCATGCCTTCGATGTAATCTTTGCTGTAATTGTGGCGGTCGTCCATGGGCAATTGAGCTGTCAGCCCAAGAGCCTGGCCACGCGGGATGATGGTAACCTTGTGGACCGGATCGGCACCGGGAGTCAGCCGTGCCACCAGGGCATGCCCGGCTTCATGGATCGCAGTGGTACGTTTCTCATCCTCGCTGATCACCATGCTGCGGCGTTCGATACCCATCATCACCTTGTCCTTGGCAGCCTCGATATCCTCGTGATTGACACGCTTGTGGTTCTTGCGCGCAGCCAACAGGGCCGCTTCATTGATGAGGTTCGCCAGGTCGGCTCCCGACATTCCGGGTGTGCCCTTGGCGATAACCTCCAGGCGCACATTCTTGGCCAGCGGAATTTCCTTGGAATGGACCTTGAGGATCTCCTCCCGTCCCCGAACATCAGGCGTATCCACCACAATGCGCCGGTCGAAACGTCCCGGGCGTAATAGTGCATGGTCCAGCACATCCGGTCGGTTGGTGGCAGCAAGCAGGATCACGTTGTCCGTTGTTTCGAAACCATCCATTTCCACCAGCAGAGCATTCAGGGTCTGCTCACGCTCATCATGACCACCACCCAGACCGGCGCCGCGTTGACGTCCCACAGCATCGATTTCGTCGATGAAGATGATGCAGGGTGAATTCTTCTTGCCCTGTTCGAACAGATCGCGGACGCGGCTGGCTCCAACTCCCACGAACATTTCCACAAAATCGGCACCACTCAGACTGTAGAACGGTACACCAGCCTCACCGGCTACCGCACGACCCAAAAGGGTCTTGCCTGTCCCGGGAGGACCGATAAGCAGCGCTCCCTTGGGGATCTTGCCGCCCAGGCGCTGGAATTTCTTGGGAGTCTTCAGGAACTGGACGATCTCCCGGAGTTCTTCCTTGGCTTCCTCGCAGCCGGCAACATCCTTGAAGGTGATCTCGGGTTTTTCGTTATCGATGACCTTTGCCCTGCTCTTGCCGAAGGAGAATATCCCCTTCGTTGCACCTCCCTGCATACGCCGCATGAAAAAGAACCAGAAGAAAATGATGAGGACCCAAGGCAAGATCTGGAAGAGGTAGTCCACCCAGTCCCGCGTATCGTCCTTGAATTCGATCTCCAGACCCTGCTGATCCCATTCCGCCAGGGTCTCGCTGTCGATGACCCGGATGACGACCCAGAACTTATCGTATTCCGTGGTGATGTCGTTGATCAATGCGATCTCAGGTGCTTTCAGCTCTCCGTAAAAATTGTCCCCAACGATGGTCCCCGATTTGATCTTTCCGTCCCGAAGCAGGTCACGATACTCTGTGAAGGTCAATTTCTTTGTTGGCTCATTATCTGTGCTCACCATCTGGGCGAGGAAGATGACAGACGCCAGGATGACGATCCACAACAGGGAGGTCTTCAGTCCCCTGCGCCAGTTCTCATTGGCGTCCTGTGGCGGTGTGATCTTGATATTGGTGGAGCGTTTGGTGCGCGGTTTATCGTCTGAAGGAGGACGGGATCCGCCACGCTTCTGTCCGCTGGGCCGTCCCTTTCCACCGGAGCGCTGAGGACGCTTATCCCCGGGACGATTTGAAGATTGAGGTTTCCTTGATGACTGGGATTTCCGCTGGGATTGTGGTCTCTTCGCCGGTCTGCGCTGACCACCGTCCTCGGTACCTTTGTCGGGATTATCTATAGCCATTCAAAATCCTTATCTAATCATTCATGTTTGCTGGAAATGCCCAGATCGAGGATAGGTTTCGCAATTTCTGGTCAAGATCCAGTCCGTAACCGACAAGAAAGCGGTTTTCTACCTCAAATCCAACATATTCAGCACTGAAATTGGTCTGCAGTGCTTCTGGCTTCAGCAGGAGACTTACAAAACTAAGGGAAGCCGGATTGTTCTCCAGGAAGCGGTGTTTGAGGAATTTTGCGGTGAGTCCGGTATCAATGATGTCCTCGACGATGATCACATCCCGGTCCGTGATGATGCAGCTGATATCCTTGAGGAGTCTCACTGTGCCCGAGGACGTGGTGCCACTGTGGTAGCTGGATACCTTGATGAAATCGATCTCACTATCGATGCTGAGTTCGCGGGCAAGGTCGGTGAGAAAGAAAACGGATCCATTCAAAACACCGATGAGGATCGGCACTTTCCCGGCATAATCGCGGGAGATCTCGGCTGCCAGTTCCTTGATGCGGGTATTGATCTGCTCGGCAGAATAGATCTCTTCCAACTGATAGCCGGAGTATTTGCCAACATTCTCTGCGATCATTGTCCTCATTCGAAAATCTCTTCCTTATACTCAATTTGTAGACGTACCAAACGCTTATTTATTGCCACCCAAGCAGGATCGATCTCGATCTGCTGATCCGCACATACCCCCGGGATCCATACTGCTGCCCCATTCACGCTAACGATGGGAAAATATGGACGCAAATGGGGTGCCACCCCTGCAGCACTCATGAGATCCGCTGCCGAACTGAGCCTGGGAGTACCAATGGGATGCATTTGATCCCCACTGACACATTTAGCCACATTAAATCCAGCCGTTTCCGCAGGGATCCAGGCGACTTCAGGCCGTTTAAGGTCCTGGATATTTCGGGGCAAAGCGGCGATCTGCGCAGTCAGAGTGAAGAGCTTTGTCTCGTACGAAACCGGGATACTCAGATCTGCAGGCTCCCAGTCAAGTGATCCCCGCTGATAGAAAACCAGGTGTCTGCGGTCCCTGGCCACCACGACATTCGCAGGAAGATCCAGGGAGCTGCCGGGCTCCCCACTGTGGATCAATTTCTCGATGTCATTGAAATGTCGTCGGGACAACCCCTGTTCTGAAGTACTGACGGCAATAAAAGCGTTATCAAAGAACTCTTTTAAAACGGCAGAAAAATAGAGGGTACCCTCTGGTAGTACAAACGATAACTTACTTTTACTGATACGCTTAAGGTGCTCATTATCAAGGACATAGATTGAATCATCTAATAAAGTCTTTAGGGATTTTGCAGATCGCACAATCTCAAGGGTGAGCTTGTCCATGGCCCTGTCTTTTTCATTCAGTATGGGCATCAGCTGATGACGAACCTGGTTCCGTCGAAAATTAAGTTCCTTGTTCGTGGCGTCCTCAACATGGTTGATCTGCCTACTCCTTGCGTATGCACTCAGGTCGACCTTGCGATAATCCAACAGTGGATGCTGGAGCCAGCCTGTCGATGTAGACATACCCGCCAGACCTTTGATGCCCGTCCCGGAATAAAGGTTCAGCAGCAGTAATTCGACCTGATCGTCAGCTGTATGTCCGGTGACGACAACATCGTATCCTCCGTTTTCCTTTATCTGGTGATATAGCTGTCTGCGGACCCGATGCCCTGCTTCTTCCAGACTCAGCTTCCCCGCGGCTGCTACGCTGGGAATATGCGCGTTCTCAAAATGAGATCTGCAGTGGAGGCTTTCTGCCAGAGCTGCCACAAATGCGGCATCCTCATCTGCTGCAGATCCCCGCATGCCATGGTTGATGTGCAGGATGCCCAGTTGAAGGGATTCGTCCCCGGCCAGCAGATGGGCCAGGACCGTGGAATCCACGCCCCCTGAACAGGCACACAGCACCGATACCCCTGGCTGATACCATCTGGACTTATGCAGACCCTCCAGGAAAGATCCTGGCAGGTTCAGATTCGTGTCAGTACCTGTCATGTCTGAAAATAAAAAAGGGGAAGCAAGCTTCCCCATGAATAAAGCGTTTTCAGAACATTAAATCTCGTCGAAGAACCATTCTTCCAGCACCTGTATCTTCTGATTATATGAATTCGGGTACAGGAACCAGGCTGCGGCCGCGATGGAACTCAGTAATGAATTACCATCCTGTGGAGTAAAGCAGAAACCCACAAGTTCGTGACCACCACCGAGGATCTTCAGACTGGGTACTGAGATGACGGTCTGATTCAGGATCCTGCCGTAATGTCCGTGATCCCTGCCAAAGGAGAACACCTGGCTGGCAAGTTTCTTTTCGGTCAGGGCGATAAGGTCATTCTTCTCGAACCGATCCAGGACCGTTTCCATGGTCAATTCTTCCCTGAGCTTGATGTTGAAATGGACAATATGCATATACTGTGTGTTCAACTTCATCGCCGAGGAGAAGATATTCAGATCCAGACCAAGTGTCTTGAACAGATTGGCTGAATCCAGGGCATGATGTGTACCATAGCGATCAGACTTATGGCCGCCAACCTCAGGTGCCGGGATAAAGTCGGCAGCCTGACTGAGATCGTTCGCCCTGCGGACCATCACGAAGCGTCCATCCACCAGGTTCTCAGGATCATTTTCAGCCAAAGCGATGGTCTTCACCAGTGCAGAGAGATTATGCGTATTACAGGAGACCACTTGCAGGAAATGATCCTCACCAACGATCAAAGCATCGTCGTTGATACCTCGTGCGTAGGGCTTGCCAAATCCCGCTTCGCTGCCCTGTGCGATGAAACCCAGCGTGTTGTGGTCAAAATTGTGGTAGTATTTCACCTTGTTCTTGTGACCGACACCCTTCGGCGTGCAATCGATAACCACGGCTGCTCTGTCGATGGCTTCCACGGTTTCGAACTGCGGTTCGATCCCCAGTGCCGCGAAGCCCTCGAAACCTTCCTTGTCGGTAACCAGGCGGGCACCACGACGGATCAGCCTCTGGACCTTGGACCGTTCGGATCTCAGTGGTGTGCGTTTGTGAAAAGTGACTTCATCGATTCCCAGGTCCTCATGGTAATCGGCCAGCAGACCGATAAGTGGCTCTCCAATGGTACCTGTGCCAACGACATGTACGATCTTCTTAGACATGGGCTTGTGATTCTCCCCGGTTTATCTGGCTATCTATACGCTCCTCCAGAAGTGTGACCTCCTGCTTTAACCTTCTGGTTTTCCTATCCAGGAACCAGATATAGCCAAATATGCCGATCCAGATAAAGGTGTATGCCAGGAAAAGGTAGAGATATGCGTTCATCTTAAAGCATCTCCAGTTCTTTGAAATTACGATTGACACTATCCTCAATCAGCATCAGGTCATAGCGCTTTCTCATGAGGTAGATGTACAGAATGGTAAAGGTGATCACACAAACGAGCAGGGTTGTGAACATGGGAGCGGCCAGACTACCTTCGCTGCTGGCCATCACTGCCTTGGGATGCTGTGTCTCCCACCAACGGATGGAATAGTAGACGATAGGTACGTCGATAAATCCGATAATCCCCACCACCGCGGAGAGATTTGCCCGTCGGGTGCCATCCGGCAGATAGCGTCGCAACATCAGGTAGGCGACATAGATGAGCCAGAGCACCATGGACGAAGTCAAGCGTGCATCCCAGGTCCACCAGATCCCCCAGACGGGTTTGGCCCAGATGGGACCGCTGATCAGCATCAATGAGATGAACAGCACACCAATTTCTGCGGAACTCACTGCCACCAGTTCAAATTTACGATCACGCTTCCAGAGATACAGGATGCTGGCGACGAACACCACGAAGAAGGCCAGGAATCCCAGCCAGGCGCTCGGAACATGATAATAGAAGATCCGCTGGGCAATCTGTTCAGCGCTGTTGGAGGCCTTGATGGAAGGAACCCATTGGAAGACCATGTACAGCGTCACCGGGAACATGATCAGCAGCGTGAACATGAGTATTCTGTCGATTAGCTTTTGCATTCAGGATCTCCTGTATTGAGCGCTGATCTACTCTTCCAGCACATAATCAAATAGAAGGTATGCCAGCGTGAAGAAGATGATGTCAAATACGATGACACGAAGCATGAGCGCCCCGAAGACACTTTGCAGTTCTCCCGCCAGAACCATCCCGGTGAGCTGGACCACCCAGATGATCACCGGCGAGATCAATGGCCACAGCAGCAGGGAGAGCAGGACCTGCTGATTCCGTGTGTGTACTGACACCGCGGATAGAATGGTTCCCAGCGAGGTAAAACCGATGGTGCCCAGCAGGATGATGGGGATCAACCAGCCCATGGTCAGTGTGAGTTGCAAATCGTAAAAGATGATGAAGATCGGGAAAATGAGGAGCTCGAATATGAGCATGAAAATAGTGACACTGAGGAATTTCCCCAGATAGACCACTCCCCCGTCCACGGGCATCAATGCCAGATGGCGCAGGTTCCCGTTCTCCCTTTCCACGGCAAAGGACCGGTTCAATCCCAGCATTCCCGAGAAGATGAATGCCACCCAGAGGAGACCGGGGGCGATCTCCAGCATCATCAGCCTGGAGATCTCGAAGGTGAAGTTGAAGATCACGAAGATGAGCAGTGAGAAGATCCACATGGCCGCGACGCTCTCTTTGGAACGAAACTCCATCTGCAGGTCC
Source organism: uncultured Lentisphaeria bacterium (assembly GCA_964454335.1). Taxonomy (GTDB): domain Bacteria; phylum Fidelibacterota; class UBA8477; order UBA8477; family JABMPR01; genus CAYVVT01. The sequence continues at coordinate 29,094 of CAYVVT010000024.1, forward strand.
TTGCGTACAATTGCGAGAACGCTTTTCACTGTCCGGCTTCCATACTGTCTATCAGATCGAAGTAACGTGAACGTAACGTGTCTGCATCCACTCCCTGCATGCTGCCCTCATCCCTGATCTTGTGTTTCTCAAGGATCACGAATCTGTCCGCAAGCTGAACACCTGTAAAAAGGTCATGTGTCGTCAGCAGGATGGTCTTTCCCTTCTCCTTCTGTCTTGCGAGAATAGTTGTAAGCAGAGCGATGGCGTGCTGGTCAAGACCGGTGAAAGGTTCATCCAGCAGCAGCAGCTCAGGCTCGTGCAGCAGGGCTCGGGCAATGGTCAGACGCTGGAGCATCCCCCGGGAGAATGTCTGACTCAGATCATAACGCCGGTGATAGAGACCAACGTCCTTGAGAACGGTTGTGATCCGCTCGGAGGCATGGTCGACGGCGAACATGCTGGCAGCGAATTCAAGGTTCTCCAAAGCTGTGAGATTATCATAAAGGAACACTTCGTGCGAAATGACGGCCAGACGCTTGCGGTTATGCAGCTCGCGAGGATCCGTACCAAAGATGAGCACCTCACCGCTGCTGGGCTGGGTGACCCCGCTGATCATATTCAGAAGGGTGGTCTTGCCAGCCCCATTGCGGCCAAAGACGGTGAGGAATTCACCTGGAGCCACACTGAGGTGTATGCTACGCAGGGCGATGATACGCCCGAAATCCTTCGAAAGGTTATTTACCTGAATTGCAGCGTGAGACGCTGTTTCTGTCACAACCTGTCCTGTTCAAGGGCTTTATATATGGACACCAGGCGATTCAATACCCGGTCCTTCTCAAGCGTACTCACCCCATTCTGGTCGGATTGGAGTCTGTGGTAGGATTGCAGCAGTTCCTTGCGCTGGGCACGCAGGGCCTGTCTACGGCTTTCCTGTTCCTCTTCGGGATCTTCACGATTCCAGGCATATCCCAGGGAGGCGGCCAGCAGAATGGTCATGATGATCATGGACGATATCTCAAATCCGCGGGCGAAACGATTCTCAACCAGGATGCGTCCCTGATTGCTTTGTTGACTCCTCTGGGGATGGATCCCCTCGCCGCTCAAGGTCATGACCAGGGATTCACCGACCTCAACATCGGTAAAGGCATAGATGGCCATGTTATTGGCTTGGTCGACACCCTGATTCTCCAGGCCTTCACCTGTAACGGCAATATTCGCTGGTGAAACGAAAAGATGGAAATGCTGTGCTGGGTAGTGCAGGATCTCCTCAATACTCGTCTCACTGGGATCATAGGGAACGTAATAGGCGACATCCAGCTCGGAAGTGCCGGGTTTGAGTGCTTTTGTTATCGTATAGCCTCTCTCCGTGGGCACCTGGGCCACCCTCAGTGGCATGGAACCACTCTTGAACGTGATGAAGTCGAGCCGCATCGAATCTGCGGGGAGGTGAAAACGGATGATCCCCTCATCACTCTTCAGCGTCTTGGGCGGGTCCGTGTGGTTCTCGAATACGAAGCGCTTCTGGATGTAAAGCTCATCCGGCAATACAGACACATAATAGAATGGGATAGTTACATGCAGGGCTTCAACCTGGTCACTCTGATCATAGACCGTCACTGAAGCACTCCACTCACCCACCATACCAGCGGGCAGTTCGGTAACGCGACCGGAATATGTGACTCCACCTTTTGTGACCTGAATGAGCAGATTGATCGGCGGCTGCAGGTTGAGATCGGTGAATATTGCTTCTCCCTTGACGTCCTGGAGGTTTGCGATGGGCATCATACCCTGACTGAGATCCATGAGGATCACCTGGTCGGCATCACCAGCCTGACCCGTGGAGCCATTGCGCAGGTAGACTTTGAGATCAGCGGCAGAGAGCAGTACCGGGATCAGCAGCATCAGGAGCAGGAATTGCCTTCTCATGCAAACGCCTCCCCGCAGGAGATGCAGAACTTGGCCTGGCTCTCGTTCTCAGCGCCACATTCCGTACAGTATTTGACCGTTGATGCTCTCCGGGGCTCCTCACTCACACTCGCACCGGATCCGAGTTTATCCAGATCCCTGTCGATGGCGGCTGTAATACTGTCATCCCGTGTGCTCTCAAGCCTCTCGATCACCTGTCCGGCCTCTTTGGCGAATCGATTTCGAATACGGGAGAAATCACCCTCTCCAAGCCTTCCCATGGCAAAATCGAATTCCAGATCAGATATATTGCGATACAGGCGCTGTTTGTGATCCTCCAGGGTATCAATACTGTCATCCAGGCTTACCCAGAATCCCAGTTTCTTGAAAAGTGGATAGACTGCCCAGACGAGCAGGACGCCGCCCAGAATAAATCCAAGAATGGTCATACCGTCACCTCGCTGCGCTCATGGACACGCTCCGGTGTTGCAGCACGCTTCTCACGTAGATTGGGGACCATGGCCAGTATGGTTCCCAAAATCATAATTAATGATCCGATCCAGATCCAGGCAACCAGAGGATTTCGATAAACCTGCAGGATGACCTTGTCGCCGTTCCCACTGGCACCCGAATGCACCATGTAGAGATCCTCCCGGAGGGTGGAATGGATCTCCACCTCGGTGGAAGGTTGATCCGAAGCTATGTAGAAGCGTCTTTCTGGTTTGGCAACCGTGATCAGTTCACCATTCTTCTCGATCTTCAGATCCACATGTTCATAGGTGTAGTTTGGTGTTTGACCGGAATGGACATGATCGACAGTGAAGCGATAGGGCCCCAGTTCGAACTGCTCACCCTGTCCGACCTCCGCACGGATCTCAGTGTTGAAAACGGTCCCGGTGATACCTGCGAAGATCACCACAACACCCGCATGGATCAGATAACCGCCATACCTGCGTGTGTTCTTCATCGTGAGTTTATAGGTGGCCAGCAGGAATGATTCGCCGGCGTTTTTCATCCGGATCTGAGCACCTTTAAGGAATTCGACGAAAATGGTCCAGGCCACAAAGAAACCGATGGCGAAAGAGCCGATGGCCCAGCCATCACGTATTCCGAAGGCCATGAGGATGGCCGAGAAGACGATGCTTCCGATCAACGGCATTCTGAAACTGCGTTTCAGGCTGTCCGGTGAAGTATGCCGCCAGGCCAGGAGCGGTCCCACTCCCGTCAGCAGCAACAGTGCCAATCCCAAAGGCACCATGATGGTGTTGAACCAGGGCGGGCCCACGGTGATCTGCTCTCCGGTGAATGCCTCGGAAATCACCGGGAACATGGTTCCCCACAGGACTGCTATGGTGGCCAGCAGGAACATCAGATTATTGAAAAGGAAGCCGCTCTCCCTGCTCAGGATGGAGTCAAGTTCCTCATCAGATTTGAGTTCTTTGCGCCGATAGATGATCAAAGCGACACTGGCGATGATACCAACCAGGATGAAGCTCGCGAAGGCCGGACCCAAACCTGAATTTGCGAAAGCATGCACTGAACTGACGATGCCGCTGCGTGTAAGGAATGTTCCAAACACGGCGAGAATATAGGTGGCGATGACCAGTGAGATGTTCCAGATCTTCAACATGCCCTTGCGTTCCTGGATCATGACGGAATGCAGATAGGCAGTACCGGTGAGCCAGGGCATGAGTGAGGCATTCTCCACCGGATCCCAAGCCCAATAACCACCCCAGCCGAGTTCAACATAAGCCCATTTGCCACCCAGCAGGATACCGGCAGCCAGAAATCCCCAGGCCAGCAGAGCCCAGCGACGGGTTGTCTTGATCCAGGCGGATCCGAGTTTCCCGGTGATGAGCGCAGCAAGGCCGAAGGCAAAGGGGACTACAGTCCCGACATAACCCAGATACAAGACCGGCGGATGGATGACCATGGCCGGATGCTGCAGGAGCGGATTCAATCCACGACCATCCGCAACGGCGAATTCGTTCAGCGTGCCATTGATCTCCTGGTACAGTGTGGCGAAGGGATTGCTGATGTATACGTTTAGAAAAGCAAAGAATGACGTCGTGGCCATCATGACGAAAATGACGTATGGCATCAGTTCGTAGTTGCGTTTGCGGTTCTGATAGACCACCAGAGCAGAAAACAGTGTTACGATCCAGGTCCACAGCAGCAGCGAGCCCGAATGTCCGGCCCACAGGGCTACGATCTTGTAGAATAACGGAAGCTCAAAGTTGGTGTTACTGGCCACATACTCGATGGAAAAATCACTGCTGATCAGCAGGATTTCCAGAATAATCACCGCCAATGTGGCCACTGCAAAGGTAGCATAGGTCCCTCGCTGAGCAGCGAGCAAGAGCGAGTGACGTTTTGTCCGACCTGCAAGGAATCCCGAAGCCATCGCGAAGAGGCTCAGGGGAAACATGAAGAGCAGGAGGGCATTTCCTAGGTTTGCCATTTATATCCCTGACTTGTATTTAGTGGATGTTGATCACGATGCGATGGCAGTATCACTACTGTAATCGGCTTCATATTTTGAGGCACACTTGGCCTGGATGCGTTCTGCCATGAATATGCCGTCATCAGCCAGTCGGCCTGACACCACGACTTCTGCATCCATGTCATTATTAAAGGTATCCGGAATGGGATCGCGTCCGATATAGTGCACCTGTAACTCCTGGTCGCCTTCAAGTATGACGAAATCCAGCTCTGTGCCATCACGGACAATGCTGCCCTTCTTGAGGTCCCCATTTACCTTGAGTGCCATGTTGCCAGCCTGAGAGCCCAGTTGGCGTAGTTCGCCGATGGTCTTTGAGTAGGACATGGTCTCGTCAGTCTGGGTACCCTGGATGGCCAGTACCAGAACCGCAACGATGATGACGCCGATGCCGATCCCGAATTTCAGTTTCTTATCCATATGGAAAACTCCTGCTATCTGAAGAGATTTTTGATTCTATCCATGATCCCTGTCTCCTCCTGTTCGAGATATACCGAGAATGTCTCAACGGCTTCACCTCTCAGGATCCGAGCGGGATTTCCTTTCAAATAAAGATCTGCTGTCTCAGGTCCATAATGTTCAGTCAACCAATCATGACCCTCCCTGGCAAAGACAGGCCTGGATGTCAGGTTATGACTATCGGATCCCACCAGGTTTACCGCACCTTCCTCCAGCAGTTTCAGAGCAAGGGCTTCGCTGCTGGGTCCCAACCTTCCCAGAAAGGAGCCAATATCGAGCTGACTGAGGCAACCCATGTTGATCAGTTCTGCTAGCTGGGCAGGATCGCGCTGCCAGGGTTTGATGCGCTCCGGGTGAGCAAGAATGGGTGTGATCCCACGACGGAATATCCCGTACACCGCCTGCTCCACATGTAATGGTACTGATGAAAAACTGAATTCCAGCAGGATATACTTTCCACCGATGATCACCGGCAGTTCGTCAAGGATGACATCCAGCAGACCCTGGAATCGGATCTCGGCAGCCAGAACGATCTCGATGTTCAGCGATTCAGCCTCAACAAGATCCATGACCTCCCTGTGGGCCGTCTCGATCTTGCTGCGCCAGTCACCTGTACCCTTGATGATGTCAGGTTCATAGAGGTGCGGGGTCAGCACCAGGGTCTCAACACCCTGACGCTCAGCTTCCTGCAACATTCCGAGACTGACACCAATATCACTGGCGCCGTCATCGACTGCGGGAAGGATGTGGTTGTGTATATCTATCAAGCTATCGCTCTAAAATACTGGGGTTTCTGTATAGGTCCCGTAAACCTTCTTCATTGCGTTTACCATCTCTCCGAGAGTGGCGTATGCTCTTACCGCCTCAAGCAGTGGTGGCATGATGTTGCGCTCCTCACGGCAAGCCTTTTCAAGTTCGTCCAGGGTTTGCTGAGTACGCTTATTGTCACGGCGGGCTCTGAGATCAGCCAGTTTCTGTCGCTGATCAAGCTCCACTTGCTTATCGATGCGCAGGATGGGAATCTCGAGCTGCTCATCTTCCCTGACGAAACCATTGACCCCAACGACAATCCGCTGGTCGGTTTCGTATTTTCTGGCGATCTCGTAGGCCGCCTTCCCGATCTCGCGCTTCTTGTACACCTACGTGAACGCAGCCGTCGC
>CAYVVT010000025.1:0-24591 GCA_964454335.1 uncultured Lentisphaeria bacterium
AGTCGTAGGTATTACCGTATTTGACTGTTGCATCCAGGAACTTATATGCAGTGCGATGGGTGGAGTTACCCGATCCCTCCAATTCCTGGTGAGTCTGGAAGTTGGCAACCTCCTCCCAATCTCTTGTCCCAGTCTCACGGCGTTCCAGGACAAAGCCCAGATTTTCAGTTTCGCTGGCTGTCACCCATTCAAGTTCTATTCCAGCCCTAACCTGGCTGGCGGTGAAAGAGGTGAGTTCTACTGGAAGACTTGATTCGGCTGCAGAGGTACCCATTGCATACCCGTCGTACGAACCACCTGTGTATTGCGCAAGTCCTGGAACGGTAAGGAATAGTATTACCATTGAAAGTGTAAGAGCATTTATTCTGGAAATCATGATCGGAATCTCCATTTCGGTCTTTGTAAAGGATCTCATAGTCACTAATCCAATCCCTATGGTGCTGTCCGGCCAGCGCGGGCACCGTGCGCATAACCCCTGTCTGTGCTGGATAAACTGCCATAGGTACGGTCAACCATCGGCATCTGAACTATATTGGTTGTCCACGCACCGCCACGAAAACCTGCACCAGTGCCAGTGGTGACCTCGCCGCTGCTAATACCTGGCCAGTTAGCGACGTTGGCATGACCATCCGTACTTAGAACTCCATCTCCATGCGTACCGTCAAATGCCCTCCCAGTCGCATTACCAACTGTAGCGAGGCGCTCGTACAGATTCCCACTTAGTTCCATCACACCATAATAGCCTGCACCCGCCTCTGCTCTGGTAGAGCTACTCGTTGCAAAGATCCCACAGCGTAATGGGCCATCTGTACTCCCATCGGTTGCTGAAAAAGATACGTTTCCGTTAGGGTCACTGGCATAGTTAGCACTTACTGTTGCATTGTACTGACCGTCGTTACTGAAAGAATACGCGGAACCTGCAATACTCGTGTTTGCCCACGCATATTCATCGTCCACAACAGACTGTGTACCACGGCACAGTTTCTCATATTCCAATTCAGTCATTGGTCGCAGTCCAGCCCAATCAGCATAAGCCGCCCCATCCATCCAACTAAGAAAATTGCAGGCCCGATTTGGGGCGCTGGCGCTACGGCTGCCCTGGGATCCGCTGATTGTGCCGCGGTAAGTTGTGTAATTTGACGCACCCTGTATGGAACGATTGCCATCCTGGGTGCTGGTAAGGGTATTCAGAAAGTCTACATACTGCCCCTGGCTGATCTCATTTTTCATGCTGTAAAATGCTGCATAACCCTTAGGGAAATCGGCTGGAATGGGACCAGACTGATCCCCAGAATCGCCATTATCTGCATCATAGTAGAAATTGCCGCTCGAAGTGCCGACAGTAATCGCACCCTCCGAAGTGATCTGATAGGGTCCCGTACCGTCACCCGCTCGGAAACAGTTGGTTTGATCACCATCGGTATCACCGACGTAGAATGAGCCTTGAGGTATGTATACCATTTCAATGGCGAATACTTTCACTGTGACGGTGGCATTATCCGCCAATCCATCGGTACCATAATTCCAGCGTAGTTTTACGCCATCCCAGTCATTACTCCCCGTACTCTCGCTGGACCTGAATATGAACACACCCTTTCCGTCCGAAGCGGCAGTGATGGTAGATGATACGCTGTTCTCGTTAGTAACACTGTGACCGCTCGTGTGGAGTGTGGCATGTGCCCAATCGCCACCGGTCACCTCATATTTCACAAATACCCAGGCGGCGTCCCAGTTGTTCAGTGTTGTATTGTCCCTCCAGGAGTTATCCCAGGATAGGTCAAACTGAACATGGGTATAATCGCTTGTGGTGTTCTGACCCGTTAGGGTAGGAGTGCCTACTGAAATGTTATTTGCACATGCAGGGATTGCCAGTGCAAACCCAATGAGCACAGTGATCATCTTACGAAAAGTGTAAGTTCGGTTCATCGTTAACTCCCCGTATTAATTCTTCAAAATGAATTTAAAGATATAGCCACAATATTTTTTTAGCAAATGTGAATAGTATAAAGGGATTCTTCTTCAATGGTGGGCCAGGATCAGAGCGATTATCCAAGGATTCTTCCATCATCGGATGTAAGGGAGAGAAACTATGTAGCATATTCTGTAGTACTTGAATATTCTCGATGCTGCATTCTTAATATTAACAACCATTTCAAAATGGCATATCCCCGGCTTCATAAGCCGGAGGTCGCGGGTTCGAGTCCCGTCGGTCCCGCAGAAGTAAAACCCCACCACGGTGGGGTTTTGTTTTTTAATCAGAATAGGGGGCCAGGATCGTGCGCCCGACTTGATGAGAATAACTTCTTTCAATTACCTTCCTTTCTATATTTCAGCCCTCAATGGCGGATGATAAATGCGCATAAGTCAAACCACCCTCAAAGGCCTCATTGGCCTGCTGGCATTCTTTCTGGTGATCTGGGGGATTACAGGATTGCATCTCATCTTTGATGCTCACGCACCCAGTGGGAATGCCAGCATTGTCAGGATTATTGTAGCGGAAGGGGAGAGCCTGAGCCAGATCGCTACCACGTTGCGTCAGAACCGGATCATCGAGGACGAGTTGCGTTTCAAGCTGGCAGCCAGACTGCTACGCCGTACCCGCTCCATCTATCCCGGTTACTATGACATCCCCCAGGCCATCTCAAATAGTGAAGCTCTGGAGTATCTCTCCAATGCAAAGGCCCGCGAGGTGACCGTCACCTTTCCCGAGGGTCTCCGCACCGATGAGATCATCCACCAGTTGAGTACTACCCTGGAGCTCGATTCCCTGCTCATGATCGAACTACTCAAGGATCCGGAACTCCTGCTTATCGCCGACCATGATTTCATTCATCTTGAGGGCACGCTCTTTCCGGATACATACCGTTTCCTGGTCAACAGCAGCGAGAAGACCATTCTCAAACGCATGGTGCAGCATTTTGCCGAGCAGATCACCCCTGAATGGGAGCAACGCGCTGCCGAGATGGGTTTCAGCATCCCTGAGATCATTACTCTGGCTTCTCTCATCGAGAAGGAGACAGCCCTGCCTCGGGAACGCAAGATCATCTCCTCAGTATATCACAACCGTATCAGGACCGAAATGCACTTGAACTGCGATCCCACCCTCATCTACATGCTCATCCAGATGGGCCAGTGGGACGGCAATCTCAAGGTGGAGCACAAGGTGATCCGGAATCGCTATAACACTTACTGGTTCAGGGGCTTACCCCCGGGACCCATTGCAAACCCGGGTCTGGCCAGCATAGAGGCGGCCCTGTATCCGGACAGTACCGACTTTCTCTATTTCGTGGGTATGAACGATGGAACGGGAGCCCACGATTTCTCCGTCACCCAGCGTGACCACATCAACAAGGTCAACCGCTATCAACGCCGCAGGGCTGCATGGCGCTAGACGTTCTCGCCGGTCTCAATCCACAGCAACGCGCTGCAGTCGAAGCCCTGGAAGGGCCCGTGCTCGTCTTTGCCGGCGCTGGTAGCGGCAAGACCCGCGTTCTGACCCACCGGGTTGCGCATCTTATTGCCACAGGAGAAGCGGAACCCCATGAGATCCTGGCGGTCACCTTCACGAACAAGGCTGCAGGGGAGATGCGGGACCGCATCATCAAGCTTGTGGGTGAATCCCGTGGATTCGTCTCCATGGGTACCTTCCACTCGATCTGTGCTTCAATCCTGCGCAGGGATGCCGTCAATATCGGATTTGAACCGGGATTCAGTATCTACGACGATGAGGACGGTCAGCGTCTGGTTAAGCAGATCATGCAGGATCAGAACATCGCCACGGACCTGGTGAAACCCAGTGCCGTGTTCTACACCATCAAACAGTACAAATCCCAGATGGTCTTTCCCGGGGATGCGGTGGATCTGGCCGTGAGCAGTTTCGATGAAAAGGCGGTAAGGATCTATTCGCTCTACCAGCAAAGGTTGAAACTCAACAATGCCATGGATTTCGACGATCTGCTGCTGAAGCCCTTGGAGCTGTTTGGACAATTCCCCAATGTGCTTGAGAAATATCAGCGCCGGTATCGCTACATCCTGGTTGACGAATACCAGGATACCAACCGCGCCCAGTTCCTGTTCGTGGAAGCCCTGAGCCGGGAACACCGTAACCTCTGTGTGGTGGGGGATGACGACCAGTCCATTTACGGATGGCGTGGGGCGGATATCTCCAATATCCTTGATTTCAAGCAGGCCTTCCCGGATGCCAAGATCTTCAAACTTGAGCAGAACTACCGCTCTACCAAGACCATCGTTGCAGCGGCTTCCGCGGTGGTGGGTAACAATGTCAATCGTGCTGAGAAGGAGCTGTTCACCGAACTGGATCAAGGGGATGCACTGAAGGTATTGGATGCACGAGATGATCTGGATGAAGGACGTCTCATCGTGGAGGAGATCCAGCAGTTGAGCCGTCAGGGAAAGCTCAGTTACAGGGATTTCGCTCTGCTGTACCGAACCAATGCACAATCGCGGTCTCTGGAGGATGTCCTGCGGCGGATCGGGATCCCCTATCAGATCATCGGTGGTACGCGTTTCTATGAACGTCGGGAGATCAAGGATATCCTGGCTTATTTCAGATTGGTGATCAATCCGGCGGACGATATCAGTTTCCAGCGCGTGATCAACGTCCCCACCCGGGGGATCGGGATGACAAGTCAGCAGAAGATCGCTCAATATGCCGTTCAGAACGGAATATCAAACTTTGCCGCCGGGACCAGGGCCGATGAGATCGGATTGAGCCGCGGTGCTGATAGAAGGGTCAGTGAGTTCATTGCTATGATCCAGAAATTTGCCCAGGAGTCGCAGCAGCTGGATCTGAACGACTGGGCGCGACAACTGGTGGATCGCCTGGGATTCATTGAGTATTACCGCAAGGATGGTACGGACGAAAGTTTGGCACGGATCGAGAATATCTACGAATTGCTCAGTGCCATCGATGAGTATTGTGAGCGGGATGAAGATGCCTCGCTTGTAGGATACATGGAAGAAGTGGTATTGCTAACGGATATCGACAACTACAACCGGGAGGGTGAGCAGGTGACCCTCATGACGCTGCATAGCGCCAAGGGTCTTGAATTCCCCATTGTTTTCCTCACCGGAATGGAAGATGGGCTTTTCCCATTGCAGCGCTCCATCGAAGAGGCCAGCGAACTGGAAGAGGAACGCAGGTTGTTCTACGTGGGGATCACCAGGGCCATGCAACGCGCCTACCTGTCTGCTGCCAGGGTCCGTCAGCGCTATGGGGAACTGATGGTCAGCCGCCCATCCCGTTTTCTGGACGAGATCCCGCCTGACCTACTTGAGCGTGTAGAGGAACCGGTGCTTGTAAGGACTCCCCGAGCTGCATCCCGCTCCAGGATGTTCGATCGCGGTGTCACTCGACCCAGCCAGCGCAAACGCAGCATTGCAGCTGTGAGCCATAAGGCACCGGATACCACTTTCAAAGCCGGTATGAGCGTGGAACACGCGTTCTTTGGTACGGGTAAGGTCACCAGCGTCGAGGGCGAGGGTCCGGATGCCAAGCTCAGTGTGGTCTTCCAGGGGAATGTCCACAAGAAGCTCATTGCCAAGTTTGCGAACCTGAAGATCATCGAGTAATCCTCGTCACATAATCAAAACTCACTTATCCCCGGATTAAAACCACAGGACTATACGCCATTCCAGGCGCGGTTTCTGCTCATTTTAAATCTACATGAGACTCATTTGCACTTGCGATGGAGTGGAAGGATGGGTACTTTTGCATAGCATTAACATGGGGCATTGAGGAAAATGGTACGCGAAACGGAAATCAAACAGGTACTCCGGGATCACGAACTCAAGGTGACCTGGCAGCGGCTTGAACTGCTGAAACTTCTATCCAGCACCACAGAGCACATGGATGCAGAGGCGATCTATCTGCAGCTTCTGAAACGCAAGAAGAATGTAAGCAGGGCAACGGTTTACCGCAGTCTGGATACTCTGGTGGAAGAAGGTCTGGTTGAACGTCACGAGTTCGGTGATGGTCGGGCCCGGTTCGAGCGCAGCCAGGGACGGGATGAGCATCATGACCATCTCATCTGTACCGAGTGCGGAAAGGTCATCGAATTTTACAATCTGGAGATCGAAGCCCTGCAGGTCTCAATCTGCAACGAAGCGAACTTCATTCCCACCGACCATACCATGCACATCTACGGCGTCTGCTCTGACTGCCAGGCCAAATCCTCATGAACATGTTCAACCGCCCTAGAAGACGGCCCCGGCATCGCATATCGGATGAGAACCTGGAGGGTTTGCGTCTCAGTGATCTTGGCCCTGGAGAGAGGGGTCGTGTCCTGGAGATCGGTGGCAGCGAATCCTTCCGAGTCAGACTCATGGAGATGGGTTTGACACTTGAGGAGATCGTCGAGGTTGACAAATACGCACCTCTGCAGGATCCCATGGAACTTATCGTGCGACGCTATCATCTCTCCCTGAGACGCAAGGATGCCCAGAAGATCGTGGTGGAGCGCGCTTGACCACCATCGCCAAAGCGGTCACACTGGGTGTCGCCGGGAATCCCAACTGCGGCAAGACGACCATTTTTAACGCACTCACCGGAGCACGGCAGCATGTGGGTAACTGGCCTGGTGTTACCGTTGAGCGTAAGGAAGGCAGATTCAAGACAGACGGGCTCGAATTCCTGGCCATTGATCTGCCCGGTACATACTCCCTGGCGGCGTACTCGGTTGAGGAGAAGATCGCACGCAACTATCTCATCGAAGATGAACCTGGCATTGTCATCAATGTCATCGACGCCTCGAATCTGGAACGGAACCTCTTTCTCACGACACAGCTCATCGAGCTGGGCCAACCCATGGTCATTGCCCTGAACATGATGGATATGGCAGATGAGAAGGGGATGGAGATCGATACGGAGACCCTGGGAACACTGTTGGGAGCGCCTGTGGTGCCCCTGGTGGGTCGAACCGGGGAAGGGATCGATCTGCTGAAGCAGAAGATCGCCCGTGTCATCCAGGATGAATCAGAGAAAGCCCGCCGGATCCAGATCCAGTATCCCCGGGATATCGAGGCTGAGATCATCACCCTTAGCCAGCTGATAAACAGGGATCTTGACGATGCCGGGCGTGCCCGCTGGTTTGCCATCAAGCTGCTGGAACAGGATGCCGATGCCGAGGGATTTATCAACGACTTACAGGGTTCTGCTCCTATTCTCGAACAGGCAGAGGACTCCATCCAGCGTATCGAGAGACTTTTCAGTGATACCTCCAAGGCGGTCATCGCTCATGCCCGCTACGGATTCATCCAGGGAGCATTCCGTGAATGCGTCAATACGGGTGACCGGGTCGATACGGATTATTCCCGCAATATCGACAAGATCGTCACCAACCGCTGGCTGGGTATTCCCATTTTCGCAGCCATGATGTGGCTCATGTTCAAATTGACCTACGATCTTGGTTCCTTTCCCATGGACTGGATCGATTCAGGTGTTGCCGGATTGATGAATCTGCTCAGCGGTATCATGCCGGAGAGCATGTTCGCCAGCCTGGTTGTGGACGGGGCCATCGGCGGGGTAGGGGCCATCGCTGTTTTTCTTCCGAATATCTTCATCCTTTTCTTCGTTATCGCCTTCCTGGAGGATTCCGGCTACATGGCCAGGGTGGCCTTTATCATGGATCGTGTAATGCATAACATCGGCTTGCATGGGAAGGCCTTCATCCCCATGGTCATGGGCTTTGGCTGCAATGTCCCGGCCATCATGGGCACACGTATCCTGGAATCCCGTCGCGATCGACTGGTAACCGTTCTACTGAATCCTTTTATGAGCTGTTCTGCCCGATTACCCGTGTACGTCTTGGTAGCAGGCGCCTTCTTCCCCCAGAATGCTCCCACGGTCATCTTCTCCATGTATGTCCTGGGAGTTCTCACCGCCATCGCCAGCGGGAAGTTGTTCAGCAAGACCATTCTTTCGGGACTCTCCAAACCCTTTGTACTGGAGCTGCCACCCTATCAGCGCCCCACCATCCGTTCGCTACTCATCCATACCTGGGAGCGGGGCTCATTGTTCATTCGCAAGATGGGGACGGTCATCCTGGTTGGATCCATCATCGTGTGGGCACTTGGCTATTTTCCACGACAGGTGGAACTTGATCACGACTACGATTCAGAGCGATCGAAACTTGCTGATGAATCCCGGATGGCAATAACCACGATACAGGATCGATTCGAGGAATCAGTGGATCTGGCCCGGGCAGCCTATGTTTCCACCATGCTGCCCTTTGAAGAAAGCAAGGCCTACACAAGCCTGGTGCAGCAACGCGATTCCCTTCAATGGGGGATCGAGCAGAGTATAGTCAAGGAGATCGGGCTGTTGGATCACCAACAGGCCGCTGAGACCAGCTCGAAGAAGCTTATTGGACAGGTTGGACGTGTCTTCGAACCGCTGGTGGCGCCCCTGGGCTTCTCCTGGCGCGAAAGTGTAGCCCTCATCACCGGGTTTGTGGCCAAGGAGATCGTCGTCTCCACCTACGGTGTTCTATTTGGTGTGGGGAACGAAGCCGACGAGTCGAACCAGGGTTTGATCTCAAGTCTGCGCAGTTCCGGAATGACACCCCTGGTGGCACTGGGATTCCTGGTCTTCACTTTGCTATACACACCATGCCTGGCAACGGTGGCAGCTATCCGGCGGGAAACCGGTGGCTGGGGCTACACCCTGTTCTCCATCGCATATTCATTTTCACTGGCCTGGCTTCTGGCCTTCGGGATCTACAGGGTGGGAGGATGGTTGAATTGGCTGAGCTGATCGATATTATTCTCGTGGGAGGTATTCTGGTCTTTGCGGTGTACCACAGCCTGAAGTATCTGTCAAAGATCATGACCCCGCCACCTCTCGATCAACCGGCAGCCTGCGCAGGTTGTGAACTGGATTGCGAGGTCAAAGACCTGGGGCTGCAGGTTGTTACCAGTCACGAGTAAAGTGACTGAACCAACTCACCGAGTGTTCAACACTCTCCTGAATTTGCATCGAAAATTCTCCTGTAGTTTGGAACTCCCGGAGATTTGATTAATTTACTGGTCCCACGACTGACTAACCACAGGTCCATATTTCCACGAGCAGAGCTGCATCACTCAATTCCTCATTCGTAATTCGTAATTCATAATTATTTTAGGAGATGCCTGTGAAAGTCTCACGTATCAAGGATTTCAAGAAAGACACCCAGATCCAGGGATTTTTCCTGGTTCGGGAGAAACATCGAAGGACTACCAGGACGGATCGACCTTTCCTGCAATTGGTGCTCCAGGACCGCACCGGTTCGATTGAAGCCAAGATCTGGGAGGACGTGCCCGCCTTCGAGAAGAGCTTTGAACATGGTGATGCAGTGGTGGCCAGGGGCCGGGTCAGTTCGTTCAGGGACAAGCTTCAGCTGGAAGTGGAAGATATCGGCCAGGCCACACCGGAGAAACACGGTAATTTTGGATTCGACCCACTAGACCTGTTGCCTTCCACAACTCGCAGTATTGAACGTATGTGGTCGGATATCATGCAACGCATCGAGAAAATGAAAAGTGAACCGCTGCGCAAACTCGTGGATAGCCTGTACCGCAAACATGAGGACATTCTAAAAACTCATCCGGCCTCCATGACACTGCATCATGCCGTTTATGGTGGATTCCTGGAACATCACCACTCAATCTCCGCCCTGGTGCCAAAGATCGCCCGGCACTACAACCTTGACGCCGATCTCCTGCTCACCGGGGTGCTGTTGCACGATATCGGTAAGATCCGGGAACTGTTCCCCGTTTCCCATCCCGGTTACACGGATGAGGGCCAGCTCATCGGTCACATCGTCCTGGGACACGAAATGGTGCGGGAAGCCATCAAGGAGATCAAGGGCTTTCCGGAAGACCTCAAGCTCAAGATTGAGCATATGGTCCTCTCCCATCAGGGAAAATACGAGTGGCAGAGTCCCAAGCGGCCCAAGTTCCCTGAAGCACTGATGCTGCACCTGCTGGATGAGATGGATGCCCGTATGGATATGCTGAAAGGCATTATCGAAAAGGATCCCGAACCCGGCAACTGGACCAACCGCTTCAATTATTTCAGATCAGCGCTCCTCAAGGGAGACCTCGGGGAAGATGACACTCAATCTAAGTGATTATCGCCGTCTGGCCCTGGCAGCGCTCTGGATCGGTCTCATCGTTACCACCGGAGTGTTCTTCGCCTTCATTCCCAATGTCGAGTTTGTCACCGCACTATGTTTTCTGGCCGGGGTGATCTTTGGTCCCTGGCGGGGCGTTGTCATCGCTGTCACAGCAGAAGCCCTCTTCTCAGCCATGAATCCCATCGGCTCAGGTCTCGCTTTTCCGGTCCTCTTCGTGTCGCAGATCCTCTCCATGGGCTTTGCCGGCCTGATCGGTGGCCTTTTCCATCGCCGGCAAGTGCTCCCGGGCCGGATCACGTCTCACATTGGTCTGGGGATTACCGGTGCACTCATCACGGTGGTTTACGATTTTCTCACGGCACTCAGCCTGCCACTTACCGCAGGGATTGAGGATGGCACACTCATAGGGACTGCGCTGGCTGGCATGGTATTCTTCTTTGTACATATCGGAGCAAATACAATACTGTTCGCGCTGTTCATGCCAATCCTGATGAAGTTCACCCGTTACCACCTCGAATTGCACGGCTTCGAGCCCGGGGTGTCTGAAAAATGAGGATGCGGTTATATATTCTGCTGATCTGTGTCGTGGTGATCCAGGCTCAAGTGCTCACCCCGGTACACCAACCAGATGATGTTCCGGATTTCGGCATCGCCAGCGGGAGCTGGGGGACCTTCCAGATCTACCGGCCCTTCGGATTGCCCGGGATTGTCATGCACGATCACAGGGATCTGCTGGCATTCAATCTGGCGAATGGAGAGCCGCTGAACCTGCATCAGGGCTGGTGGTATACAATCGAACCATCTTCTTCATGGGACGCGCGTCTCCATCCACGGCTCTATCTTCCCACCGATTCCACGGTCTCCAGCGTGGAGGTGAACTACAAACAGAGCATCTACGGATTCAAGGATTTCAACCTGTGGTTCCATCGCGCATTGAGCGACAGAGTACGGTTTGGATACCACAGCGAGCTCAGACTGCATCCGCGCTTTGACAGCAATAATCCCTATCGACACCAGCGTCACCGGCTGCAACTCCATTACGATCTCGACAATTGGGAGAATGAGGTCGAAGTCGGCATGACCAGACTCACCTTGCCACTATATGTATACAATTCCTACCATCCTGACTCGTCACTCACATTCGATATCAGCCAGCAGCTGGAACGACATCTTTATGAAGGACGGTTGACCCTGATCCCACTCCAGGCGCCCCTGGGGATCAAATCATTCTATGTGGACATACGTAGCGGGCGCTGGATCTGGGACGACATTCCAGCTTTGGAATGGTCGATCCTGGGTGGAGTAAAGGGCAATCTCAGCACTGGGGCCATTGCCCTGGACTGGGATCTCGGCAGGATACAAATGGCCCTGGCAGACTCATCCAGGGCCTTTACACTATTGAAGATGAGTTCTTCTCCCTTCGTGTATCAAAATTTCACGATGCATGGCGGGTTTCAGTTGATGTCGCCGGGCGAATTTGAGTTTAGCTACAGATTGAACTGGCAGCGTAATGCACTGGGCCTTTTCCTGGAGCGGCGGATCATGCTTTACGGTCCTGTTGATTTCGAATTGGGCGGCGTGAATATCGCCGGCGTTAAAGTGCATAGTGGGATTATGGAAGCCGGTGCACGCTTCTGGCAGGAAGGGGGATCATCGAAGGAAGAAGTCAGCCGGGGGCTATGGCTGACCAACACCTTATCCCTGCCCTGGCAAATGGATCTGGCTATCGATTATCATACGTTATTGAATGAGAGACCGGAGACCTTTGTCTGGGACCTGGACCGTTTCAGCTGGAGTCTGGATCAGCAGCTCGATCTGTTCAATGATGCGCTCATTGCCACCCTGAGTCTATGGAGCCAGCATCATTTTCAGACCCGTCCGGCGCTGTTGCGAACATCCGACCTGCGCTTCATCGAAGATCCATATACCTCTGAGCGCTCCTCAATACCGGTTAATCGATTGAATTATTCCGTGGAGTTACAGATCCGTAATGTCACTCTTGCTTACACCGATCTGAATGTACTGCACGATTTTCTGTGGAAGCCATATGTCCAAGCGGACTGGCAGTTCGAGTACACTCCAGTTGTGAATCAGCAGCCGGACTACACCTTCCAGTATCTCACACTGGTGTGGCGATTCGACGGCTGATCAAGCTCAAGATCACTGTCCCCTTCCGCAAATCGGACCTATTCAACATTACCAGCACGCAAACGAACAGGCAGGGAAGCGCCTTGTGTCACCGCGGGTGATGAGAAAGTATGGATTTCAATCCCTATCGCGTTTGCCATAGTGATCAGGACTCGTAACTTTTCGTGGCAGAGATGGGATTATGATCCGACATGGCAAAGACTGAAAATCACGGCTCTCCTGGAATGGCAGCACGCATATGCGTCAGTGCACTCTCCTTGCTGGCGCTAAATGCCTGCGAATACCTTGAATCTGAGAATCGCCCACCCGTTATTCTTGAACTTTCAGCCGAGCCGGATACCATCAATACTGCTCAGCAGAGTACCCTGGTATGTGAAGCCACAGACGCAGACGGGGATTTCCTGGGATTTGCCTGGGATCCTGGCGCCGGGAGAATTCTGGGCCAGGGCGACAGTGTCACCTTTGACCCGCCTGATGATCCCCAGTCAGTCTGGATCAAATGCGTGGTGGGAGATCCCTATCAGGAATTCGCCGAGGACAGTGTCCGGATCACCGTGGTGGAGGCGCCACCGCCACCTCCGGTCATTTCTCTTGACGTAGATGCACGGGAAAACTGCTACAAGATGGACAACGTCAATGCTGCGCATGTGGATGTACCGCTTGACTTCTATACCTTGACCCCTGTGGGTGCCAACGCTTTTTTCAATCCGAATGGCCCGTATTCACGCATATTCGTCTCCTGCAAGACCACCCACATGAATGTGGTGGACCTGGATCAGTCGACGACCATCTCCAACACCCAGGAAGCCGGGGTATATGCTTTTTTCACTGATGTAGGTACGCTCGATGACAACAGTGGAGGTGTGACCCTCAATCTGGTCTCCATCGACCAGACATCCACGGCACAGTTGGAGGTAGACGCTGTAGCGAATTGTATTCTGCTGAATGACTCCCGGGCGGCACATATCGAGCTGGCCAACGGCAGCTATCTGGTACATGCCCAGAACAACAATGCCAGCTATAAAGTGGATGAGTATTACAGCTATGTATACCTTGCTACAGCCAACGCACACTACTATCGAATGCCTCTGGCCGGATTCGTGGAAGTCACTGTAAATGACGGGAATGGCCTGTATGCCTTCTTCACGGATACCTATAAAATCGGGGATAATAACGGCACGGTTACGCTGATTTTCGAATGATGTCGATTGCTGTTGACCTCGCGGGGAAGAGCACTTTATATTCATCCTGCGCCCGAACGGGAACCATCACTGAATAGATTTGACAACTTATGAGCTGAAAAAGCACCACGGGAAACCATCTCTGCGGAGTTGGTCGAGTGTGTCTCAAAGGGGCTGGATTTCCAGCCCCTTTTTAATTCCGTAATTCCAGTTGAGTCGACCCAGGGTAACTACTTCAACGTCAGCTTTCCTGAGGATCAGATTCCTGTCCTACATGATGTACCGTTCTCTGTGGGAATGGAATCTCGATCCCTTCGGCTGCAAATGTCTTGTAGATCTTCGTGATGACATCATCCTCGGCAGCGGCCACCCGGACGGGTTCTGTGACCCAGAACATCAGCTTGAAGAGCAAAGCGGAATCACCCAACGCTCCAAAGCGGACGATGGGTCCGGGCTCGGTACAAACGACTTCACTGCCACGGGCGATCTCGTAAAGCAATTCCCTGACACGATCGACATCGCTGCCATATGCTACGCCTACCTCCACCTTGGTGGCCATCTTCTCATCTAAGCCGCCGCTCTGGTTGGTGATCTTGCTGTTGGCGATGATGGCATTGGGAAT
This sequence comes from uncultured Lentisphaeria bacterium, assembly GCA_964454335.1. Taxonomy (GTDB): domain Bacteria; phylum Fidelibacterota; class UBA8477; order UBA8477; family JABMPR01; genus CAYVVT01. Next base: position 14,085 of record CAYVVT010000025.1, read on the forward strand.
GATGATCTCCACATCTGCCCAGGTGAGGATACGGGTGCTGCGGATCCCGATCTGAGTTACACGACCTCGTTCGCCCGAATCCAGTACGATGTAGTCACCAACCTTGTAGGGCTTATCTGCAGTAATGAAAACACCGGAGATCAGATTGGCCAGGCTGTCCTTGGCTGCGAGCCCCACGGCGATACCTATAACACCGGCGGAGGCCAGCCATGCAGAAACATTCACCTGCCACGCCAGGAACAGAAAATAGCTGCCCAGGGCTATGACCAGGAATTTGCTCACATTCTCAAGCAGGGGTTTGATCCCTGCATCCAGCCTGGATAGACCAGGATCATGGAACAATCTGCTGACCGCTCTCCAGATGACCCTGGACCAGATGAGTATGATGAGGGTCTTGATGACGCCTCCGCTGATGAACATCCATTTGTCAGCCAGATCAAAGGAAGCCAGCGCCAGCTGAAGGCCACCAAGGATGACACTGAAATAGACTGGTCGATGGAAAAGACCCAGGAGGTGGTCGTCAGCCGGGGATTCCGTTCGGCGTGTCATCCTGCGCAGGATGGATGACAGGATGAGATCCAGCAGGACCGCAAGGATCACAGCCCCCAGCATGATCAGGAGAGCGTTGAACCAGTTCATTTGCAGGGTGCGATCGATCCAATTCATGAATGCTGATCTATCCATAATATCTCCTTATCATCAGTACAGCTCGTAAAGGGCCAGGCGTCCGTCAAGTCCACCATTCATCAGGGCTTTTTTCCAGCTGGGCCGTAAACCGATAAATTTCATGTTCTTGCGGTCTCCAAAATAAATGAAGGCCTTGGATCCGCTGCATCTCTGTTTCAGATAATCGCCCAGTTGCCTGTAGAATGAGGCCAGATCGGTGCCTTTGCCCAATCTGATCCCGTAGGGTGGATTGCACACGATGATGCTGGGCGCGTCTATCTTCCTCTGTTGGTAATCCATCACCTGCAGATCGATGTGATGTCCACCCGGAAGCACATTCAGATTATTGCGGCTGGCTGCGATGGCCCCAGGATGAACATCACTGCCGAAGATCGCTGATTGCTCATGGGTTCGGATATCGGAATTGCACTCTTTGCGGACCTTCCGCCAGAGTGCGGGATCGAAATCAGGGAGTCGCTCAAATCCAAATCTCTCTCTGAGATACGCCGGGGGGATGCCGCACGATTGCATGTGAGCTTCCGCCAGCAGCGTGCCGGATCCGCACATGTTATCGATGAAAGGCTGCTCGCCATTCCAGTTGGTCAGTAACACGATGGCTGCCGCCAGCGTCTCCTGCATGGGTGCATCCAGCCCGGATTTCCTGTAACCGCGCTTGTGCAGGGATCCGCCGGACGTATCCAGACTGATGACTGCCCGGTTGTTCTCGATGTGCAGGTTGAACCAGATATCAGGATCACGAGTATCGACATTTGGACGCTTACCGCTGCGATCTCTGAAGTGATCCACGATTGCGTCCTTCAGTTTCAGAGCTGCATACTGGGAATGTCTGATCTGGCTGTTGCTCACCTGGGCAAAAACAGCAAAGCTCCCGCGGACATTCAGCAGATCATGCCAGTTTATCTGTCTGGCGGTCTTGTAAAGATACTTTGTACTGTGACAATCGAAGGTGATGAGCGGAGCCAGGATGCGGGTGGCCAGGCGGGACATGTAGTTGATCCGGTACAGGACCTCGTGATTTCCGCTGAAATGCATTCCCCGGTAAGCCTGCTTGCAGTTTGTGGCACCCAGTTGCTGGAATTCAGCCTGGGCCAGTTCTCCCATCCCCGGAGCCAGTTGTGCAAAATGCTGTGCGTATTGCTGGTACTGAAATGTGCTCATCGATGGCAATATGAACCCCAGACCAGAAAAAAGAAGCGCAATTAATGCAGAGATCGTCCGATATTAACCTCAGGGGGGAAAGCTGATAATTTGTTTTACTTCTATGTCACATTCGTTCTACTGGCAGCAGCCGTCTCCTGTTTTACAGGGGTCCTGGCCCTGCGCAATTCACAGGTTGCAGGGGTTCGATTCTTCGCCCATTATGTTTTTGCACAGACATTGTGGATGCTTGGCGCCGCTGCGGAATTGATCGCGGACGAGTTGAGATGGAAACTATTCTGGGATGATTTCCAGTTTGCGGCCAGCTATGCAGCCCCAATCTTCTTTTTATTTTTTGTTCTCCGTTACCTGGGGATCCCGAGCAAATCCCGCCCGATGATCATCCTGATCCTGATGATCGCCTGGGGCAATGTTCTCTATTCCATTACAGACAAGTGGCACGGAGCGATGCGCGTTGATAGCCGTCTGGAATACCTGGATCAGTTCCCCTTTCTGATCTATGAATTCGGTATGGGCATGTATGGATCTATGCTCGTGGTTTATGCACTCACCCTTGGAGCCATGGTGCTGCTGTTCAGGTTTTGGTGGAGTGCGCAGGGGTACTTCAAGTCCCAGAGTGCACTGATCCTGCTGGGATTGATCCTGCCCATGCTGGGGGGCTTGGGAACCGTATTCCTATTTTCAGATTCACTCATCAGGGATGTCTCCCCCTTCACATTCTCGATCGGTAATCTCATCATCCTCTTTGGTCTCCAGCGGTTCAGACTGTTCAAGATCGTACCCATAGCCAATCGTACCGTATTGAGTCACCTTGAGCAGCTCATCTTCGTGGTGGACAGTGACGGTCGGATCATCCATTTGAACGAAAAAGCAGCAAAGCGAATTGAATACCTGACCGAACAACCCATCGGCATGCGCATGGATGAGGTGATGAAACCATACCCGGACCTGCTGGAGCAGATGCAGGGTGTGGAGGACACACAGGAAGTACTCTCGATAACGCGGCCTGATGGCTCTAAGGTTAGCTACGACTCACGCATCATCCTGCTGGAAGATGAAGCCCAGCAGAGGATCGGTCAGTTGCTGGTCCTGCATGACATAACAGAACTCGTGTCGCTCCAGCATGAACTGGAGGACCATCGTACCCGGCTTGAGGATCTGGTGCAGGAACGTACCCGTGACCTGGAGGAGACCAATATCCTGTTGCAGGAGGAGATCGAATCCCGGCAGAAGATCAGCAAGGAATTACGCCGGAACCTGGCGGAGAAAGAACTTCTGTTACGGGAGGTCAACCACCGTGTACGCAACACCATGCAGGTCATCCTCAGCATTCTCAGCATGCATGTCTCACAACAGGAGAATGAAGAGGTATCAAGTGCGTTGATCGATACGCAGAACCGTATCCACTCCATGGCCTCTGCCTACGATGTGCTGAGAGGAGAAGGAACCCGGGGTCTGCTGACCATCCAGGAGTATTTCAGATCCATATTCCAAGCAACCCTCCAGCGGCTGAATTTCATGGGAAAGCTCAATTTCGACCTGGATACAGGGGAGCTTGAAGTACCACTGAACAAGGCGATTCCCCTGGGTCTCATCCTGAACGAACTCATCAGTAATTCACTCCAATACGCTGGAGCGCTGAAAGGTGACCTTGAGATCTCCATAAAATCCATACCTCAGGGGGATGATACTATCAAACTGCTCTACCATGACAATGGTCCGGGTCTCGAGAACGTGAAACTCTGGGTACAGGCAGAAAAACTCGGTTTCCAGCTCATCCAGCTCCTGGGTGAACAGCTGGGAGCTCAATTGGAGATATTAGACGAACCCGGATTTCGATTGAGCATACTCTTCTCACCGACAGATTCGTGAGCGCCAACACCCTGATCGGCTCCTGATCCTCTTTTAGCTTGATGATTAAACATGCCGTTCTACTTTTCGACGTGTCTGTCGAAAAGTCAAAACGAAAGAATCCATGGTAAGTCCACGCAAAGCGCGGGAACGGGAAGAGCGGAAACAGAGCATCATGCAGGCTGCACTGAAGCTGTTTCAGGAAAAGGGTCCCGAAGTTGCCAAGATGGAAGATATCGCCAGCGAGGCTGGCTTCGGCAGGGCGACTCTGTATTACTACTTCCCCTCCAAAGAGGATGTATTCACCTATATCTTTGAAACAGGCTGGACACGGTTATGGGCCAGTATCGAAGAGATCGTTGAGCGCGAAGAGACACCGCGACAAAAGTTCATGAACATCCTGCATGAGGTTGCCAATGTGGTGATGGACGATCGGGCCCTGTTCGCCTTCCTGTTTTCTGCCCCAAAGGTAGCCACCAGCGAAAAAGCCTGGAAAGGTTACCAGGATCGGTTGTACGGTGTGTTGCGAGGTATCCTTGAGGATGGGATTGCTGCAGGCGAATTCCCTGACATGCATGCAGGGGTCCTGATGCGCGCTGTTGGCGGGGTTTTCCATGGGCTATTGTTCCTGGGCGATGGAAAACGCCGGGTGGATAGCCAGGATGTGGAGGAACTCGTGGAACGGATCCTGCAGGTACCCACAGACTGATCCGAGATCAAGACCCTTTCCGTAGAACCTCTCCTGACAGTGCCCCGTTGTGTTCACCATGATGGATGGTGAGGACACCGTTGACAATGACATGCTCGATTCCGTGGGCATATTGGTGCGGTTCCGCAAATGTAGCCTTATCGATGACAGTCCCGGGATCGAACACGACGATGTCGGCCTTTTTACCGGGGGTTAATGAACCCCGGTCAGTGATCCCCAGGGTTTCTGCCGGCATGGTTGTCATCTTCTTTACCGCCGTCGCCAGGTCGATAACTGATTCTTCCCGTACATATTTCCCCAGTACACGGGGGAATGTGCCATAATAGCGTGGATGTGGTTTTCCGGTGCCCAGTTTTCCGTAAGGCGCAACCGCACTGCCATCGGAGCCCACCATGACGAAGTCTGCCGCCAGAACCTTGTGCAGATTTCCCTCGTCCATGGCGAAGCCGACAACACCTACTCGGTTGCGGGAATTCTGCAGCAGATCCCTGATAAATTCCATGGGTGCCAACCCGCGCTCCTCGGCTCCTGCAAGGACCGTCTTGCCTTCGTATTGCTTGTCAGGATCATGAGAACAACTGCTGATCAGAACCCGGTCCCAACCCCCGATACGGGCAGCCCGTCCTTCAGAATAATCAGAGATCTTCTCGAACTCATCAGGATCCTCCAATCGGCCCAGGATCTCATCCGTCTCACCCTGTCTGGCCCACAGGGGCAGGAAGGCGGTCAAGCCGGTTCCCCAGGCGTCGTAGGGATAGCGATCCGCCATGACTGGTTGGACCTGCCGGGCTTCCGCGATCATCTCCAGCATGTGATCCACCTTGTGCCAGTTGTTTCTGTTGCAGGCCTTCAGATGTGAGATCTGGGTGAATACACCGGCCTCGCGTCCGATCCGCAAGGCTTCTTCGATGGCTTCCTCGACCGTATCGTCCTCATTACGCATGTGGGTGGCATAGATGCCGTCATACTGCTTCAGCACTTTCGTAAGTTCGATGAGTTCTTCGGTATCTGCATAGGAGCCCGGTGAATATTCCAGACCGGTGGACATGCCGAAGCTGCCGGCCTCCATGGTGGCTGCCAGTCGATCCTGCATGATCCTCAGTTGCTCGGGTGTCGGGGGTACGTCGTTCCTGCCAACGCCGAAGGCTCTCAGGTCACCCTGTCCCGTGAGCGTAACATAGTTCAGTGAAATGCCCGTTTGCTCCAGAGCCTGGAGAAACCCTGCGATATCATGCCAGTCAGTATCCAGTCCGTATTTTTCTTTCAGGCGACCATGAAATTCTGCAGCTTCTGATTCATTCAGTGGAAAGGGCGAGGATCCGCAATTCCCACTGACCTCCGTGGTGACACCCTGACGGATCTTGCTTTCACCTTTACCATTCACCAGCAGTTCTGTGTCCGTGTGCGTGTGTATGTCGATGAAACCTGGACAGACGACTCGATCGCTTGCATCCAGGACTTGCCTGGCTCGTGCCTTCCCGAGATCATCGACAGCTGTGATGAGCTTTCCCCTGATGCCGATGTCAGCAGCTATGCCGGGACCGCCAGAGCCATCCAGAACCAGTCCGTTACGGATGATGAGGTCAAATGATCGCGTACGGGAGCAACCCAAAACCAGTCCCATGGTGCCAAAACCGCTCAGTTTCACGAAATCTCTCCTCGTCAATGGCTTCATCTCAGCCGACCTCCTTGTGTAGAGGAAATTTATTCTGGTCCTGCTTCAATCTCGAGAAATAATCCCGTGCCTCCCGCATGACCCGGGGTGCCAGTATCAGTGTGGCCGTCATGGTGGGGAAGGCCATGATAGCGTACATACTGTCAACGAAATTTATGGCCATGTCGATGCTGATGAGGGCGGCGAACACGATGGAGATGGTGTAGAAGATCCGATAGTACACCTTGTATTTCGAACCAAAGAGGTAGGACGTGCATTTTGCGCCGTAATAGGAGTAACCTATCATGGTGGAAACGCTGAAGATCAGGACGCTGACCATGAGAATGATCCTGCCGGCCTCGCCCAGTTCGGCGTTGAAGGCCTGGATGGTCATGGTAACGCCGTTGGACTCACCACTTTGCCAGACCCCTGAGAAGAGAATGGCCAGTGCGGTTATCGTGCATACCACGATTGTGTCGATGAAGGGCCCCAGCATGGCCACGAGACCTTCCCGTACCGGTTCGGTGGTCTTGGCGGCTCCGTGTGCCATGGCCTCGGTGCCCATGCCGGCTTCATTCGAGAATGCGGCCCGGCGTATGCCGGTGACGATAACTGCGCCAACTGCACCTCCCAGGGCTGCATCACCGGTGAAGGCATCCCTGATGATGAGGCCCAGGAATTCAGGGATCTCAGTGAGGTGTCGCAGAACGATGGCTATCCCGCCGATAAGGTAGATGAAGACCATGATGGGTACCAGCCGGGAAGCCACGTATCCGATGCGCTTGATGCCCTTGAATATGACGGTGCCGACACCGAGGGCCATCACGGTTCCCACCAGCAGGTTTCCCAGCTGACGGCCGTCTGCGAACCAGCCTTCATTGTTGAACATCTCGTCGCGGACGATCTGGGTCAGCTGATTTGACTGGAATATGACCAGGCAACCAAAGAGACCGGCGACGCTGAAAAGGATAGCAGCGGGCTTGAATCGGGGGCCCAACGCAGTCTCGATGAAATACATGGGACCGCCCTGGACACGTCCCTCGTCATCCTGTCCACGGTACATAATGGCCAGCGTACAGGTGAAGAACTTGGTGGCCATACCCACGATGGCACTCATCCACATCCAGAAGATGGCTCCGGGTCCGCCCATATGGATGGCCACAGCAACACCGCTGATGTTGCCCATGCCCACAGTGCTGGCCAGAGCTGAGCTCAATGCCTGATAGTGAGGGATGTCTCCGGGTTCGTCGCCGGTGTCGTACTTCCCGCGGAGGATCTGGATGGCATGACCGAAGTATCGGAAAGGGATGAATCGGCAGAAGAAGGTGAAGAAAAGGCCACCACCCAACAGCAGGATGAGCAGGGGAGGACCCCACATGAATGTCGAAAGATCAGCGAGAAGTGAGTCGAGAGTGTCGAGCATGGCAGCATCCCATTTTTAGTGAATGGAATAGCTTAGTGCAAATCAGGAATGCGTCAAGCGGTGAATGGCAGTATCATTGAATTCTGCTGATGGTTAGGTACCTGTAAGATCTCCAAAAATGCTCCGCACTCGGTTCAGGTGGAAGCTTTGTTTTGTATTTTCAACTGAAACCCGATATCTCTCAGCCAGATCCCTGGCTTCCTCCAGATCCAGGGTCTCGACCGCTCTTTGGGCCTGGACAAAGTATAAATCAATCTCACAGAACAGATTGTTGAGTGCATCGGTAGACTCAAGAATTGATCTACATTTCTGGATAGCATCATCAGCTTCGGCAATGGTGGAATCCCGGTATTCGAGTAAAAATCGCGCGACGTAATTATAGCGACCGCATGTCAGATCCTCTGTCAGATCTTCCATGTCATCCAGGATCTGACTGGCTATTGCGATATAATTCGCATAATCCTGGATAAGGTTGAAATCATCTTGATGGTTACAATAGGCACAAACAGCAGCTGACCCGATGTTCAAAATCGCAGCAACATCACCAGCCGCAGACAGCATTTCCACTTTGTCAGATTCAAGAGATTTTTGCTGCTCCTCAACTTGAACAATGGCCTCAATGGTTCGCTTGAGAGCAGATCTATACGATTTCCAGAATGCAGAACTGTGAGATAAATGCAGAGAGAATAATCTTTCCGCCTCCAATTGAAACATATCGCAAACGTAAATAAGATTCTTTACCTCGGTGTCACCATCATAGAGATCATCGGCAATTCTGACCTTAAAGAAGAGACAATACTGTGCCCAGATGATGTCCTCGAGAAATCCTGATTCTACAGCCTGGTGTTCCGCAGAATAGAGATCCAAGAGATAACCTGGTAAGTGGAACCAATAAGGAAATAGGTCATCGATTTCATCCAGGTTGTTGGTCCTGACTAAGTGATTTTTTGCAGATTCAATATATTTTTCCAATCCAACTACAAGTGTTGCTGGCCAGTCATTCGTCAACTGCTGCAATTTTTTGTGTATTAGCTGAACTTCCATTGATATGGACTATCTGTGCAGGTGGATATGTTGGATTAGTGAAGGGAATTGGCCTGAGATACCCGCTCCTGCATCCTAGGGTAATTCAGGCAATGCCATCAGGGATCCGGAATCGGGATAGGCTATCTATCCTGACATCCCCAGACCTGACAGATAGGTGCCTTGTGGATTTCTCCCATGACCTCTAATGTATCGATTGTATTTCCCGACTCCGGATCTGTTACCTTGGAATTCATAATGCAATCTACAAGCTGGTGGATGGCTTCCTCAGAGAGTTCAAAGCCCTCTTCTCCTAGAGCGTCTACGACATCCTGGAAAACTGCATCATATCCCTTGTCCTTACTTTTGATCAAGGAATAGAAAAATGACGGATTGAACATACACCTTGTGATTACATCGCTAAGCGTGTCTAAGGGTCTCATCGCTCGCCTCCTGTTTTACTTTATTCGACCTGCTTACTCTTTGAGAATTTGTGTAATCCCTGTTTCGCCAAGAGTGCCTTACTACTTAGGGAATCGAGTGTCAGAAATCGCTGGTAGTTGACTATTACTCCACTCGTATCGCCTAGAACCTCATTGACTTTCGCAAGCATGAAAAAGGCCATGGCATATTCAGAATCCAACCTAACGACTTCTTCGAATTCCTGCCTTGCAAGTTCGATCTGATTGTCATTGAGGAGGGAATGCCCCAACTGCTCATGATAATAAGGTTCCCTGGGATTAGCAGTTATGGCTTGTCGGAACTGCGGGATTGATCTTGAGAAAAGCTCCAATTCAGCAAAATCGTAGCCTAAACCTTCATGGATCCTGCCCCAATCGGCGCCCAATTCCTTCATTCTACGGATATATAAATCCTCGTAATATGAAGCCTTCACACTATCCCCTTCGGATATGTAAAGAGCCATCAACAGGCTGTATGTTTCAGGCCGTATATTTGTGATCCAGAGTGATTCCTCGAGGACCTTTTTTGCCTCGACCTCATCACCAATCCTGATAAAGCACCTGCCATACATGGGATACATGGATGGGTAATTCCAATTCATTCTGACAGCAGGTGTTATGGCTTCTATTGCCCCCAGATAATCTTCCCACTGGAATTTGAGATCCGCCAGGTTTACAAGCAGAACATTGTTTGCAGGACAATACTTCAGAGCCAACTCCAGGCTTTGAGCCTGACCGGATTTATCGCCATCGATGAAGCTTCTCGCCCATGAGATCATGGCGACCTCAAAGGGATTAGCCTGTGACTCAAGCTCGAGAAGATATTCATAATGATGATTTGCCTCTTCATACTCCTGGTAGAAACCAAGTATTGCGATGAGCCAAATCCTTGCTGTGATGAAGTTTGGGTCGAGTTCAATGGCTTTGCGCAGGTGTCTTTCAGCCCCTGGGACCTGTCGAAAGATGTACTCACTTGCTTGCATGAATTCTTTTAACGCTGGCATGTTGTGGCTACGATTATTTAACCACGGTCGCAGGTCTTTATCCGTCATCTCCGGTGCATCCGACACATAAAGATAATCCAAGGTCTGTGATGCAATGGAAGCCACGGCTTCAGCAAGTTCCTGACCGGAATCGAGTTGAACCTCGGCAATATGTTTTACCTCCGAATTCTGAAGATCAACGATCCTGGACTGTAGCTCAAAGCAATCTCCAGATTTGAGTATTGTCCCATCAATGACGTAAGGGATATCTGCACTCAGAAGTGTTGCGAAACCCGCTTTGTTCAGCTGGGGTGTTTTACTGCCGAACTGAGTTTGGAGGAAGTTATTAAAACTTGATGGATCTATGATTCCGAGATTTTCCATTCCGATCAGTTCATTAACCAGGAGCATCTGGATCAACTCTGGCCAATCGGCGATCTCGGTTTCACCAGTAATATCCCGAAAGGGAAGAATACCGAATCTTCGATTTTCGATATCCAGGACAGTGTTCGTTTTTTTAACCTTTGGCACAGATTTGCATAAAATCTAAGAGAGACT
>CAYVVT010000026.1:0-24181 GCA_964454335.1 uncultured Lentisphaeria bacterium
CCATTGTGGTGCTGTCGCGTGAATCCAGTTCAGGTACCTACGTCTTCTTCCAGAAGCGTGTCATGAATAAGAAGGATTACACGGCTGACGCCTTGCTGATGCCCTCAACATCCGCCATTGTACAGTCGGTTTCCCAGGATACCTGGGCCATTGGGTATGTTGGTCTGGGTTATGCCTTTGAAGCTGGCGATAAGATCAAGACCCTGGCTGTCCAGGATGGTGATGCAACGCCAGTGCTTCCGTCCGTGGAGACGGTGCAGAGCGGTGAGTATGCCGTCGCCCGTCCCCTGCATTTCTATCTTAATGGTGAAGCACAGGGTGTGGTCAAGGAATTCGTGGACTTCGTGCTTTCTGAAGCAGGGCAGAAGATCGTACGCGAGACCGGCTACGTACCCATCGGGTAATCGATGATGTACTGCTGAAGGTAAGGGAGCCGAGTGTCTGCTAACTGGAGAGAATCTGCCATTAAAACCATGCTGGTGGGCGGTGCTTCCATCAGCATCCTTATAGTGGTACTCATCTTCCTTTTCCTGGGTCGGGAGGCATTCCCGTTTATAGGCGAACCTGGCATCGGCAATTTATTCCAAACCCGGTGGATCCCGGTCTCGTTCAAGGAAGAGGTCTTTGGCATCGTACCGTTGTTTACCGGCTCTCTGCTGGTAACCATGCTGGCAACGATCATCATGATCCCCTTCGGTGTCATGGGAGCCATCTACATTGCCGAGATCTCCCAGACCTGGGAGTGGGAGATCCTGAAACCCTTCATCGAGATCCTGGCGGGCATCCCTTCAGTGGTCATCGGATTCTTTGGTCTGGTAGTCCTGAGCCCCATCGTCAAGGGGATCTTTGGACTGAGTACCGGTCTGACGGCCCTCACAGGTTCGATCCTGTTGGCCCTGATGGCCATTCCTACTGTCATATCCATTTCCGAGGATGCCATCCAAAGCGTGCCCAAGGCCTATAAGGAAGCTTCTCTGGCACTGGGAGCAGGTAAAATGCAGACCATCTTCCGTATAATCGTGCCTGCTGCCTTACCTGGGATCATTGCCGCCATCATGCTTGGAATGGGGCGTGTCATCGGTGAGACCATGGCCGTGTTGATGGTTACCGGGAATGCTGCCAAGATGACGATGAATCCACTGAGTTCCGTACGGACCATGACAGCCACGATCGCTGCGGAGATGGGCGAGGTGGCTTTTGGCAGCCATCACTACCAGGCACTGTTCTGGGTAGGGATCCTGCTGTTGCTGGTGACCTTTGGTCTCAATGTGGTAGCTCAGCGTGTTCTAAGAAAGTACCAGATGAGATGAGTTCGCGGGATAGAAATGAGAAACTTGTATTCGGTGCAGTCCGCATCATCACCTATTTCGTGGTTATGGTGGTGGGCTACATCCTGTTCGATATCATCTTCAAAGGCGCCGGTACCCTCAGCTGGGAGTTCCTCACCGGATTCCCACGTCGCAGTGGCGCAGAGGGTGGTATTTTTCCAGCCATCATGGGGACCATCTACCTGGTTTCGGGAGCCATCATCTTCGCTTTACCCATGGGTATGGCCAGCGCTATCTACCTCTCTGAATACGCCCGGCAGGGGAGATTCACCCGCATCGTCCGGCTGGCCATCATCACTCTCGCGGGTGTACCGTCCATCGTATTCGGACTCTTCGGATTGGGATTGTTCGTACTGTTCCTGGGTTTTGGGGCATCCATACTTGCAGGGAGTCTGACCCTGGCATTCATGATCCTTCCTACCATCATCGTATCCAGCGAGGAAGCCCTGCAGGCTGTCCCAATGGCTTTGAGGGAGGGCAGCCTGGCCCTGGGAGCCACCAAATGGCAGACTATCTACAAGAATGTTTTGCCCTATGCGCTGCCAGGGATGTTCACTGGTTCCATACTGGGCATCGGACGTGCGGCCGGTGAGACAGCACCCATACTGCTCACCGTGGCCGCCTTCTTCCTGCCCAGGTTGCCCCGGTCCATCTTCGACCAGGTCATGGCTCTGCCCTATCATCTGTACGTCCTTGCAACCCAGCACCCCGAGGCCGACAAGGTCCTGCCCATGCAGTATGGCACTGCCTTGGTCCTATTGATCCTGGTGCTACTGTTCAACCTGTCAGCCATCTTGCTGCGCAACCGATTCAGGAAAAAGATCAAATGGTAGAAATGCCAAATGCGAAGATCGTGGTAAGGGACCTGGACTTCTTCTACGGACCGGACCAGGCCCTCTTCGATGTGAATATAAACATCCCTGAAAAACAGGTCACGGCACTCATCGGGCCCTCTGGTTGTGGCAAGTCCACCTTCCTGAGAATGCTGAACCGGATGAACGACATCATCGAGGGGACCAGGCATACAGGCGATGTACGCATCGACGATGTGGATATCTACAAGACAGGCATGGATGTAGTACAGCTGCGCAAGGACGTGGGTATGGTCTTCCAGAAATCCAATCCCTTTCCAAAATCCATCTATGACAACATCGCCTATGGACCTCGGATCCACGGGATCACGGATAAACAGGAATTGGACGTCATTATCGAGCGGAGTCTGAAGGGTGCGGCGCTGTGGGACGAGGTCAAGGATCGTCTGGATTCCAGTGCCATTGGTCTCTCCGGGGGACAGCAGCAGCGCCTGTGTATCGCCCGGGCCATGGCCGTGGAGCCCCAGATCATTCTCATGGATGAACCTGCTTCCGCCCTGGACCCGAAGTCCACCGCCCGCATCGAGGAACTGATCACGGAACTGCGGGAGCAATATACCATTGTCATCGTGACCCATAATATGCAGCAGGCCAGTCGCGTATCCGATTACACAGCATTCTTCTATGAAGGTGTACTCATTGAATTCGGTGAAACGACGCACCTGTTCACGACACCCGATAACCAACGAACGGAAGATTATATTACCGGTAGGTTCGGTTAAGTCTGGAGATCCAAATGTCTGTACATCTACATCGTGAAATTGAACACCTAAAGAAACTGATCCTCCACATGGGCGCTATCGTGGAAGAGAATCTTCAGGATGCATCATTGGCTGTGTTCCAGCGCGAACCCCAGATGGCCCAGGCGGTGATCGACAAGGATGACGAGATAGACCGGATGGAGGTCGAAATCGAGGAGGAATGCCTCAAGATCCTGGCTCTGCACCAGCCGGTTGCCGTTGATCTGCGCTACATCGTTGCTTTTCTGAAATTGAACAATGATCTGGAACGCATCGGAGACCTGGCGGTGAATATTGCTGATCGGGCCATTTACCTGTCGAACAAACCGCCGGTGGATATTCCAAAATCGCTGCCAAAAATGGCCAAGAAGGTCCAGAAGATGCTCAAAATGAGCCTGGATTCGCTGGTTTTACAGGATCGTAATCTTTGCCAGGAGGTCCGTCTGCGGGATGACCAGGTGGATGAGATCCACGCTGCCATGTACCCTATGCTCCAGGAACTGCTCCCCGAGGATGCCACCCAGACCGATGAGTGGCTGAATATCCTGGGTGTTTCCCGGTACCTGGAACGCGCCGCAGATCACTGCACGAACATTGCCGAAGACGTGGAATACATGATCGACGGTCAGATCCAGCGGCACCTGGAACCGAAAAACCTGAGTGACGAGTAAATTCCCACACTTTCTTAACCTTTCTTATCTTCTCAGCGTCTGAATCCTAAGAATGAGGACCTGAGATCATGACCGTTATGACCCGGCTCGCAATTTCCCTGTCAGTACTTGTAGCTCTGTTGAATAGCTGTTCCTCCGGGATCAGCTTTACCAGTGTCTGGCCAGAGAAAGAGGTGAATATCGATGGTGTATCCACGGAATGGATCGGATCCTGGCAGATACCCAAGGATTCTGATCTGATCATCGCTGCCAAGAATGATGCTGAGAATGTCTATTTCGCCTTGACCACCAGGGATCTGGGCTTGATCCGCATGGTTTCGATGTTTGGATTCACCCTGTGGATCGACTCAAATGGTGGGAGATCAGAGGATTACGGTCTGGAATTCCAGGGTTGGCGGTCCCAGTATCCGCCTGGCACCATGCGCAGGGGATCAGCAGGACAAGAACAGATACAATCTGAGCTGGCGGCCGCACTTACCGGTCGAATGCCCCTTGCTCCAGTGAAGAAAGCTCTCAATGTTACCGATGGATCCCCGGGAACGGCCGCGGGGAGATACGCAGATGGTGAATGGTTCTGTGAGTTCAGGATCAATCGGAGTGCACTGGGACTTACAAGTGACGAGACACCCACGATAGGGGTCGGTATCGTCACCAGCCTGCCGGAGGTATCGCCAACGCGATCGCCAGGTGGTGGCGAACGCCCGGGCGGTGGTATGAGTGGAGGCAGGTCCGGAGGTGCGCTGGGTGGATCCCCAGGTGGCATGGGTGGCAGACCCGGAAGTCCTGGGGGCGGGATGAGCAAGATGATGGATCCCGTGGAACTCTGGGCTCAGGTGGAATTGACAACTCCGAAATAAGCGCGACCCGCACTTTCTCACTCCAGGCTTCAACCTGGTGTCACCCTTTCCAAACCACTGGATCCTGGGATCGATCCCGGGAAACCTGCCAGTACCAAAATCCCAATAATCCCACTTTTCACGATTTTCTTTGCTTGATAATGAAGAACGGCATGGTTTATGTTTCTGTTCCTTACAAACAAGGGTCAGCAGGGCCGACCCTTATAGACTATAACGGTCCGGAGATCAAAAATCATGAGCATCAGTCAATTAGCCCGTTCCATTCCCGCATCACCGACACTGGCACTGAATGAGACCGCCCGAATCCTCAAGGAAAAGGGTGAGGCCGTCATTCATCTGGGTGGCGGTGAACCAAAGTCCAAAGCTCCCATCGACGCTATTCTGTCGGCGTCAGCGAAACTGTACTCCGCTGAGGTGAAATACACTCCTACGGAAGGTATTCCCGCCTTGCGCAAAGCCATTGTGCGCTACACCGAGGAGAACTATCGCCGCTCGGTGGCACCGGAGAACATCATCGTTTCCAATGGAGCCAAGCAGTCCATCTCAGTGCTGCTGCAGACCATCGTCGATCCACAGGATGAGGTGATCTGTCTGGCACCCTACTGGGTGAGCTATCCTGAATTGATCAAGCTTTGTTACGGTGTCCCCGTCATCGTCACACCGGAAGACGGCCGTTTCGAACCTCGGATGGAGGACATCATCCAGGCCGTGGGATCCTATACCAAGGCCATCATCGTGAATAGCCCGAACAACCCGTCTGGTGCCGTATTCTCAAAGGAACTGATCCAGGAGCTGGTGGAATACTGCGAGAAGAAGGAATTATATCTCATTTTTGATGATATTTACCACAAACTGCAGTTCGACGGTCTGCCCATCGTATCACCATTTGAATTCGCCAAGGAACTGGACGAGAAGTCGAAACTCATCGTGGTGAATGGCGTCTCCAAGGCCTATGCCATGACAGGATTCCGTATTGGCTGGACCATCGCAAACCGCAAGATCGTGGATGCCATGACCAATATCCAGGCTCAGACCACCTCCTGTGCCTCAGCCTTGCTCCAGGTGGCCGCTGCAGGTGCATTGAACGGGATCCAGACAGGTGTGGAAAGTCTGCGTACTACCCTGGAGAACAACCGCGACATCATGATCACAGAACTGCGTACCATCGATGGCGTGCATGTCACCAGGCCACAGGGCACCTTTTACTGCTTTCCGGATTTCAGCGCCTATAACAAGAACTCTGCTGAATTGAGTCAATTCCTGCTTGAGAAGGTCAGGGTGGTGACCGTTCCCGGGAACGAATTCGGCATGGATGGCCACCTGCGCCTCAGCTACTGTGGTGGTATCAAGGATATCAAGGAGGGGGTTGAACGGATCAAGTGGGCGCTGGATCCCAACGCACCCAACGAGATCTACATTGGTGAACGCAAACTCGTGAGGGATTGGTCATGAAACTACATCTAGGCGTTGCTACCCCGGCCTCGAAAGAAGCCAAGCTGACAGCCAGTGAATTCCGGCTGGACAACCACGGTCTCAAGCACCTGGACAAGGTCTACTGGAATCTGCATACAGCCTCATTGTATGAAGAGATCATCTTCCGCTCTGAGGGTCACATGATCCACAAGGGTCCCATCATCGTGAATACCGGCCGGCATACCGCCCGGGCCGCCAATGACAAGCTGGTTGTGAAAGAGGACAGCACGGCAGGTGAGATCTGGTGGGGCGAATACAACCGGCCATACCCTGAATCAAAGTTCACCTCCCTGTTGACACGGCTGCAGGCCTATCTCCAGGGCAAGGATGTCTTTGTCCAGGATTGCCATGTGGGGGCTGATCCGGCTTATGCAATGCCCATCCGCGTGATCACCGAATATGCCTGGCACAGTCTCTTCGCCCACAACATGTTCATTCCCATCAGCACCTGGGATGAATTGAAGCGGCATATTCCCGATTTCACCCTGATCTGTGCCCCGGATTTTCACGCCTCACCTGAGCTGGACGGCACCAATAGCGGGACCTTTATCGCTTTGAATTTTGAGAAACGGATGGCCATCGTCGGTGGTACCAAATATGGCGGTGAGATCAAGAAGAGTTTCTTTACGGTGATGAACTACCTGCTGCCCAAACGCGGCGTGTTATCCATGCATTGTTCAGCCAATATGGGCAAGGAAGGGGATACGGCCATCTTTTTCGGTCTGTCCGGTACAGGGAAGACAACCCTATCTACGGATCCGAAACGTCATCTCATCGGTGACGACGAACACGGCTGGAGCGACGACGGTATCTTCAATTTCGAAGGCGGCTGCTATGCCAAGGTCATTCAGCTCAGTCCTGAAGCCGAACCGCAGATCCATGCCTGTACGCGGAAGTTCGGGACCATTCTGGAGAATGTGGTGTTCGATCCGGTGACGCGACGGCTGGACCTGGATGACGACACCTTTACAGAGAACACCCGAGCCTCCTATCCGCTGGAGTACATTGACAATGCTGTTGAGGAGGCCAAGGGCGGTCACCCGGACAACATCTTCATGCTTACCTGCGATGCCAACGGCGTTCTGCCGCCCATTGCAAAACTGAGTCCGGATCAGGCCATGTACCACTTCATCTCAGGCTATACCTCCAAGGTGGCCGGAACCGAGGTGGGCGTGGGTGCTGAGCCCCAGATCACCTTTTCGGCATGTTTTGGAGCTCCCTTCATGGTCCATCATCCTTATTACTATGCCCAGCTGCTCAAGGAACGGATCCAGAAGCATGATGTCGATTGCTGGCTGGTGAATACCGGGTGGACCGGCGGTCCCTTCGGTATCGGGAAACGCATGAGTATCCATCACACCCGGGCGCTGTTGAACGCCGCCCTGGAAGGCAAACTCAGTGGTGTCGAATATCGCACGGACGAGGTGTTCGGTTTCGAAGTACCTACCAGTTGCGAAGATGTACCGGCAAAGGTACTTGATCCCATACAGACCTGGCCCAGCAAGGATGCCTACAACGAGAAGTACGATCAGCTGGCCAGCCTCTTCATCGAGAATTTCAAGAAATTCATGGAAGGGGTACCACCGGAGATCCTCCAGGCTGGGCCCGTACGACGCTGAGCGCTTCCCAAAAAATGAGTAAGTTCAAGGGTAGACGTCATGTCTACCCTTTGTTCTTATCCGGAAAGTGTTGGCCCCTGCACAGAAGAACTCCAGCTTGACCTTTCGACGATTATGAATTGCATCTGCATTCAGGTCGTCTAGTTTGAACACTTGTCAAGCCCGGGAAAGGAAGGAATTTGAGAGCGGTAACTGGAACGATCCTGATCCTGATTCTGAATGTTGTACTTCTTGCCCAGGGCAATCCGGAATTTACCAAGGCATATCGCAGGGGAACTGTCGAAGCACGCGAGGATGTGGGCCTCCGAGGGATCAGCACAGGGGTCGTGACTGCCCTGGTGGGTGTCTATTTTACTGGTAGTACAGGCGGGATCGGTGCCGCCCTGCTGCCGACGATCTGGGCCGGTTTCCAGACACCGGTAATCCCCGACAACAGGATGCAAACTGTACTGGCCGAAGAGCATTCATCCATATACCTGGCAGCCTATAAAACGGCCTATCGCGATGAAGCCCGTAAAGCCCTGGTTAAGAATACCCTCATCGGGGGTGGTTCAGGCTGGATGGGGGGCATCGCCATGAATCTGATCTTCATCTCACGGCAGGAAGAGTAAGCGCGGTTGGATTATAACCGCTATTCTACACCGATATCCTCATTCCACAACGCAGGCTGTGCAGCAATGAAATTCCCCAGCAGCTCAACACAATCTTCTGAATCCAGGTCGATGACCTGCACGCCATTCTCTCGCAACCATTCGATGCCGCCAGTGAAATTCCTCGATTCACCTACCACTACCGTCCCGATCCTGAATTGACGGATCAACCCGCTGCAGTACCAGCAGGGGGCCAGAGTGGTGACCATGATCTTATCACCGTAGCTTCTGTGACGGCCGGCCTTCCGGAAGGCGTCTGTTTCAGCATGTACGGAAGGATCATGTTCCTGAATGCGGCGATTATGTCCTTTGCCCAGTAATCGACCATGGCTGTCGAACAATGCGGCGCCTATAGGGATTCCACCCTCGGACAGTCCCAGTTTTGCTTCTGCAATAGCAACATCCAGCAACCTTTGATATTCCAATGGCATCCAACAATCCTCTCAGTCAGGTTCCTGATTGTTCTAACTGTGGCGAATTAAACAATTACACGAACTTAACTCGTTTTCTTGAAAATGTGACTATTAGACGCGTAATTTACCGTATACGCTGATAATTCGTTATCCGGATACAATACAGCCAACAGCAAATGCAGGATTTGTAGAATGAAGTATGCAACACTAGACAATTATATCAATGGTGAGAAAAAGAGCGTTCAAGGAAGAGAGTTGGACGTTTTCAGTCCCATCGATGGCTCTCTGATCTCCAGGGTACCTCTCTCAACTGCAGATGATATCGATCTGGCCGTAAAAGCGGCCACTGAAGCACTGCCTGTCTGGACTTCGATGACATTGAAGGAGCGGGTCCAGGTATTCTTCCGCTATCGTCGGATCCTCGAGGATCATGTCGACGAGCTTGTGGCTCTGATAGTGGAGGAGAATGGAAAGACCGAGGGCGAAGCTCTGGCTGAGGTGGAGAAGTCGATCGAGCTCACTGAGTTCGCCTGTTCGCTGCCGCAACTGTCTGCAGGCGAGATTGAGATCGTCAGCCCAGGTGTTGAATGCCGTACCGAACGGTATCCGCTGGGTGTCATCGCCAGTATCACACCCTTCAATTTCCCCATCATGGTCCCGCACTGGAGCATGCCGAACGCTGTGGCACTGGGTAATGCCATGATCCTGAAACCGTCTGAACAAACCCCCCTGAGCGCAAACCGGATCGCTGAAATGCTCGACGAGGCCGGATTGCCCAAGGGCATATTCAACGTCGTACACGGGGACCAGGTAGCCGTTGAGGCCATCTGTGATCATCCCGGTATTGACGGGATCTCTTTCGTGGGTTCCACAAAGGTGGCGAAGATCGTATACAAACGAGGTACCAGTCAGTTGAAGCGTGTTCTGGCCCTGGGTGGTGCCAAGAACCATCTCATTGTGCTGCCTGACGCCCATCTTGAAATGACCGCCTCGGACATGGCGGCCTCGATGACCGGTTGTGCCGGTCAACGCTGTATGGCTGCCTCTGTAATGGTGGGGGTCGGGGGAGTGGATCATATTGTCGAGCGCCTTTGTGAAGAGGCCCGCAAGATCATCCCGGGAGAAAATCTGGGAAGTATCATTTCCCGGCAGGCCGTGGAGCGAATCGAAGGCTACATCACTGAGGCCGAGGAACAGGGCGCAAAGATCCTTGTGGATGGCCGTGCAGCCAGAGTAGCAGGTCGTGAGAATGGGTATTATGTTGGTCCAACCGTCATTGACAATGTCAGTCCTGACATGAAAGTGGCCACCGAGGAGATCTTCGGCCCCGTGCTCACCATTCTGCGTACGAAAAACGTTGACGAAGCGCTTGATATCGAGAACAGTTCGAATTACGGCAATGCTGCTGCAGTATTCACCCAATCTGGCGGAATGGCCCGTTACGTCGCGGAAAAGGCATCCGCAGGGATGATCGGAGTGAACATCGGTGTGCCTGTGCCCCGCGAACCCTTTTCCTTTGGTGGCTGGGATGAATCGCGCTTTGGTGTCGGCGATATCACCGGCAAGAGTTCCATCGAATTCTGGACAAAGCTCCAGAAGGTCACCACCAAATGGAATCCAGAGGCCCGGACCAACTGGATGAGTTGAGCGTAACCTGGGGGATCTCGGATCAGGAGATCATCTATGGCTGAAACACAGACCAAACATCGGGAAATGATCTACGGTATCGACGACAGTCCGCCGCCGGTGCAAACACTTGTCCTGGGATTACAGCATTATCTGACGATGTTCGGCTCTACCCTGGCCATCCCTCTGCTGCTGGCAGGCCCGCTCGGGATCACTAAACCAGTTGAAAAGGGTTGGCTCATCGCGACGATGTTTTTCGTGAGCGGCATCACCACCTTCATCCAGACCACCTGGGGGAATCGCCTGCCCATCGTTCAGGGAGGGACATTCTCATTCCTGGCGCCCACCATTGCCATCTGCAGTATGGCTGGTCTTTCAGCATCAGGGTGGGAGGTACGCATGCAGCATGTGCAGGGTGCCATCATCGCCGGCTCACTAGTTGAGATCCTCATTGGCGCCAGCGGGCTGGTTGGCAAAATGATGCGATACGTTGGTCCAGTTACCATTGCACCTACCATTGCGCTGATCGGCCTGGCACTCTTCAAGTTTGGTGCTCCTACCGCAGGCAGTCACTGGCCCATCGGTGGTTTGACCATCATTTTCATCATCCTGTTCAGCCAGTACCTGGGCCGGAAACACAGGTTGTTCGAAAGCTATCCAATTCTATTGGCCATTCTCGCGGCCTGGGCCATAGCAGGGATCTTCACCCTCACCGGTACGTTTCCTGAGGGCCACCCTTCCCACACAAGTTTCGAGACTGTAAAAAGCTCCCCCTGGTTGCGCGTCCCCTATCCCTTCCAATGGGGAATTCCCCAGTTCGGACTGGCAGCCCTGGTGGGCATGCTGGCGGGATACATCGCCTCCATGGTGGAGTCTGTGGGGGATTACTTTGCATGTGCGCGCTTGAGTGGTGCACCCAAGCCGGATTCCAAAGTCATAAATCGGGGTATCACCTTCGAGGGGATCGGCTGTTTCATAGCCGGGCTATTCGGCACTGGGAACGGGACAACCTCCTATAGTGAGAACATCGGTGCTATCGGGCTCACGAGGGTCGGAGCACGCAGGGTTGTACAGGCTGGTGCATTGATAATGATCGTGCTGGGAACGGTATCGAAGTTCGGAGCGCTGTTCACCAGCATACCCAGTCCCATCGTCGGTGGAATGTACTGTGCCATGTTCGGCATGATCGCATCGGTGGGCCTGTCCAATCTGCAATTTGTAGATCTCAATTCTGCCCGCAACCTCTTCATCCTGGGTTTTGCATTCTTCATGGGTCTGAGCGTCCCGGAGTATTTCGCCAGCAATCCACTGAGCTTTGGAACCGGGTTGAACTGGCTGGCGGACATCCTCAACACCCTGGGCAGTACAGGAATGGCCGTGGGTGCCGCCATCGCACTGATCCTGGACAATACCGTTCCCGGGACGGATGAGGAACGCGGTCTCGTCGCCTGGGACCACCAATAGGAAAAATGACCTGATCTCACAGATCTCGAGCAAGGGAGGCATACATGTCAGTACTTATCAAGAATGGACGCATCATCACTGCCATCGAGGATTTCCATTCGGATATCTTCATCCAGGATGAAACCGTCACTGCCATCGGCAAGGACCTGAACATGACTGCTGATGAGGTCATCGATGCCAGTGGGCGTCTGGTGATCCCCGGCGGTGTTGATCCGCACACGCATTTTGATATGCCCTTCGGTGGAACAGTGACCGTGGATAATTTTGCTTCAGGAACGCAGGCGGCCGCTCATGGCGGTACGACCACAATGATCGATTTTGCCATCCAGACCATGGGACGTTCTCCTCTGGAAGGCCTGGAAACATGGCATAAGAAGGCCGCAGGCAACACTGCGGTGGACTACGCCTTCCACATGATCCTCACCGACATGGAGGGTGAACGGATGAAGGAGATGCGAACCCTTATCGACGAGGGAATTACTTCCTTCAAGCTGTTCATGGCATATCCAGGTGTCCTCTATATGAACGACGGGATGATCTATCGAACCATGCGTGAAGCCGGCGAGCTGGGTGCAGTGATCTGCATGCATGCCGAGAACGGCATCGTTATCGATGAGATCGTCAAGGAAGCACTTGAAGACGGGAAGACAGAGCCCAAGTGGCACGGCCTTACCCGGCCGACTCGGATGGAAGGGGAAGCCGTCCATCGTACCATCGCCATATCGGAGTTGGCAAATGTCCCCATCTATATCGTCCATCTGACCTGCTCTGATGCCCTTGAGGAGGTCAAACAGGGCCGGGCAAACGGTCTGCCGATCCATGCTGAGACCTGTCCCCAGTACCTGTTCCTGGACCACAGTTACCTGGAGCAGGAGGGCTTCGAAGGAGCAAAATATGTGATGTCGCCCCCACTGCGTGAGAAATGGAATCAGGAAGAGCTGTGGCGCGGATTGCAGCTGGGACATCTACAGGCGGTGGCTACCGACCACTGTTCCTTCCGCTTCCACGATCAGAAGACACTGGGTGAAGAGGTTTTCACAAAGATCCCCAACGGAGCACCTGGTGTAGAGAACCGAATGAGCCTCGTCTTCAGCGGAGGTGTGGCGGAAGGACGGATCTCCCTGAACAGATTCGTCGATATCACGTCCACTTCAGCCGCCAAGATCTTCGGGTTGTACCCCAGGAAGGGGACCATCGCAGTTGGCAGTGACGCCGACATCGTCATTTTTGATCCGGAGCGGCAAGAGACGATCAGCGTGAATAATCCTTACATGCACCATTTGAAGTGCGACTACAATGCCTTCGAGGGCTTTGAGGTCACCGGCTTCTCGGAGACCGTCCTGTCCCGGGGCCGGATCATTGTCAGAAAAGGCGAGTATGTGGGTGAACCGGGTCACGGTCAGTTCGTAAAACGGAATCTTTTTTCGGCTTAAGCGCTAGATAATGGAGAAGAATATGGCACGAACAGTCAAATCGGGTCTGATCCAGATGAGCATCCCCATGACGGAGGGTGATGGCAGCATTGAAGAGATCAAGGAAGCCATGCTTGCAAAGCACATTCCCTTCATCGAGGATGCAGGTAAGCAGGGTGTCCAGATCCTGTGTCTGCAGGAGATCTTCACGACACCCTATTTCTGTCCCGGCCAGGATCCCTGCTGGTACGATTCAGCCGAACCCATCCCGGGCCCCACAGTGGAGCTGATGCAGGAATACGCGCAGAAATACAAGATGGTCATTATCGTGCCCATCTTCGAGAAAGAACAGGCGGGAATGCTCTACAACACGGCGGCGGTCATCGATGCGGATGGTTCCTATCTGGGAAAATACCGCAAGACCCATATCCCGCATACCTCGGGATTCTACGAGAAATTCTTCTTCCGGCCTGGAAACCTGGGCTATCCCGTTTTTGAGACTGCCTACGCGAGGGTCGGCGTCTACATCTGTTACGACCGACACTTCCCGGAAGGAGCCCGCGCCCTGGGCCTGAACGGAGCAGAGATCGTTTATAATCCTTCCGCCACCGTAAAGGGTTTGTCCCAGTACCTGTGGAAGCTGGAACAACCGGCCCATGCAGCCGCCAACGGCTATTTCATGGGCTGTATCAACCGGGTAGGTGTGGAACAGCCATGGAATATCGGTGAGTTTTACGGCACATCCTATTTTGTGGACCCACGTGGTCAGTTGATCGAGGTGGGCAGCGAGGATAAGGATGAGTTGATCGTTGCTGAACTGGACCTTGAAATGATCGAAGAGGTTCGAGCCGTGTGGCAATTCTTTCGTGATAGGCGTCCCGATGCCTATGAAGACCTGACCAGACCCTAAGCAGAGGAGATATCAGACATGCAGCGTGACGATGTTATAAAAAAACATCAGGACTATCTGTTCCCTGCGGTTAAGAACTATTACCGGGAACCTGTCGCGATCTCCAAAGGATCAGGCGCTCGGGTGGAGGATATCGACGGACGCAGATATCTTGATTTCTTTGGCGGGATCCTCACCGTATCGGTGGGACATGCGAACGAAGAGGTGAATGAGGCCATCATCGCTCAGGTGCAGAATCTAAGCCATATCTCCACGCTTTATCCCACTGTCCCAATCGTGGAACTGGCCGAACGACTTGCACGCCTGGCCCCCGGTGATCTTGACCGATCCTTCTTCACCGCTTCAGGAACCGAGGCCGACGAAACAGCAGTTATGATGGCCCAGATATTTACCGGAAATCCGGAGCTCATTGCACTCAGACATGGTTATTCGGGACGCTCACTGCTGGCGCAGTCACTCACGGCCCATTCCACCTGGCGAGCCCTGGGAACGCAGGTGGCAGCCATCAAACATGCACTGTCACCCTACTGTTACCGCTGTCCTCTCAAGCTGAGCTATCCGGATTGTGGGGTTGCATGTGCATATGATGTGGAGGAGCTCATCCAGACGACGACCATCGGAGAGGTTGCGGGTGTTCTGATCGAGCCCATTCAGGGTGTAGGCGGCTTCATCACCCCGCCCATTGAATACTTCAAGATCGTGGCTGAGATCGTACGTCATCATGGTGGGATCATCATCTCTGACGAGGTCCAGACCGGTTTTGGCCGTACGGGGAAGATGTGGGGGATAGAGCAATATGGCGTTGTTCCGGATATGATGACCATGGCCAAGGGAATTGCCAATGGTATGCCGCTGGGTGCTGTTGTCACCACATCTGAGATAGCGGATTCATTGAAAAAGAACAGTATTTCGACCTTCGGTGGGAATCCGGTGAGCTGCGCCGCTGCAAATGCCACGGTGAACATCGTTGAGCGCGACAATCTGTCAGGAAATGCAGAAAAGCTGGGTATTGTCCTGAAGGATGGTCTGGTCAAGCTGCAGACAAAGTATCCCCGGATGATCGGTGATGTGCGTGGGATGGGTCTCATGCAGGCCATCGAGCTGGTCCAGGACGAAGGGGCAGGGGATCGAAGTCCGAACGCGGCTGCCGCAGATCAGCTGATGGAGGAAACCAAGCAGCGAGGTCTGCTCCTCGGTCGTGGTGGCCTGTATGCTAATGTACTCAGAATATCTCCGGTGCTGAATATCACTCAGCAGGAAGTTGAGGAAGCCTTGCAGATCCTGGATGATTCATTGGCAGTCTTCGCAAACTGATAGGGAGAACGATGATGCCTGTTGCTGAACTACCGGAAGTCCGGCTGGAAACCCGCTTCGAGGATGCCAAACCCCTCTATACGGACACGGAAGCACTGGTGGAGGCCAATCGCTGCCTGTACTGTTTTGATGCCCCCTGCATCGAGGCCTGCCCCGCAGGCATTGACATCCCGACTTTCATCGGGAAGATCCGTTCAGGGAACGTACAGGGCGCAGCAATCACTATCCTGGGCGCAAATATGGCCGGTCTCTCAACCGGCCGGGTCTGTCCCGTCGAGGAACTCTGCGCCGGTGCCTGCGTGTTCAATGATCTCAACGAACAACCTATCCAGATCGGCCGATTGCAGCGTTATGCGACAGAGAAGGCTCTGCAGAAGGAATCCGAATCCGGGCACAAACTCTTCACTGCGGGAGAAGACATCGACAGGAAGGTCGCACTGATAGGTGCCGGTCCCGCTTCATTGGCCTGTGCCGCCCACCTGGCCCTGGAAGGTGTCCGTACGGTAATCTACGAAAGGGACGAAGTACCCGGCGGACTGAACACTACGGGGATCGCGCCCTACAAGTTGCAGGCCACGGATTCCATTCTGGAAGCAGAATGGATACTGGGGCACGGTGTGGAAGTCCGCACACGTGTTGACGTGGGGACCGATGTTTCGGTTGATGAGCTGCTGGCCCAATATGATGCGGTCTTTCTGGGTATTGGTCTGGGCAGCGACGGCATGCTGGATATTCCCGGCATGGATGGTCCCAATATCTTTGGCGCCGTGGAGCTGATCCGTCGGATCAAAATGCGATCCGACTTCAGCATACCTCCCGAACTAGGCAGAGTGGCGGTGATAGGTGGTGGGAATACTGCCATCGATATCTCCCGGGAACTGGCCATGCTGGGGGTTCCGGAGGTCGATATCCTTTATCGCCGAACAGAGACTGAGATGCCGGGCTACGAACACGAGATGGCCGGCGCCAGGTCCAAGGGGGTACGTCTGTTGGAGCATGTAAAACCAGTTGAGATCCGACATGATGACGGGATCGTTCTGCTGGCTGAACACAGCATCTCCGGCAGCTCCATGGAGTATCGCTATGATTGGTTGGTCATCGCCATCGGTCAGGAGAAGCAGGCCAGAGAGCTGGTGCCAGGGATCGAAGTGGATACCAATGGCAGGGTTGCCGTTGATCCTGATACCGGTTTAACCTCCATCAGTAACCTGTATGCCGGCGGTGATTGCATCAACGGGGGCAAAGAGGTTGTAAATGCTGTAGCAGATGGCCGTGACGCTGCTTTTGCCATGCTGCGCAGCTGGGGGCTGCGGGCAAAACTTGACAAGTATCAGGAGGATTGATCATGGCTGACCTTCATACTGAGATGTGCGGGATCACCAGTCCCAATCCCTTCTGGCTGGCCTCGGGTCCACCAGCGAACTGTGGTGAACAGGTGATGCGGGCTTTCGATGCTGGCTGGGGCGGTGCTGTGTGGAAGACCCTCGGACAACCGATCGTCAATGTTTCATCACGCCTGGCTGCCATAGACTATGCCGGCAACCGCATGTCGGGGCTGAACAATATTGAACTGATCACCGACCGGCCGCTGGAGTCGAACTTCAAGGAGATCGCCGAAGTCAAGAAGCGCTTTCCTGATCATGCCGTCATCGTCTCCATCATGGTGGAGAGTAGGGAAGAGTGGCGCGAGATCGTGAAACGGGCGGAAGGTGCCGGAGCAGATGGTCTCGAACTGAATTTTGGTTGTCCGCACGGCATGTGTGAAAGAGGGATGGGCAGCTCTGTCGGTCAGGAGCCGAAAGTTCTGGAAAAGATCACTTCCTGGGTAATGGAAGACGCCACCACACCGGTGCTGGTGAAATTGACCCCAAATGTCGGCGATATCCTTGATCCGGGTATCGCGGCGGTACAGGGTGGTGCCGACGGCCTTTCACTCATCAATACAGTGAAGTCGATCATCGGTGTGGACCTGGATACCCTGGTCCCGCTGCCATCGGTTGCGGGAAAAAGTACCAACGGTGGATACTGCGGTCCCGCCGTCAAACCCATCGCCCTGCACATGGTCTCGGCATTGGCCCGGGATCCCCGTGTAAACATACCCATTTCAGGTATTGGCGGGATCTCCACCTGGCGGGACGCGGCTGAGTTCATCGCAATGGGCTCCAGCACGGTGCAGATCTGTACGGCTGTGATGCATTACGGTTATCGTATCATCGAAGACCTCACGGATGGCCTTTCGAATTACCTGGATGACAAGGGTATGACCTCGGTGTCCGAACTCGTGGGGAAGGCTGCGGAGAATGTGACGGACTGGGGCAACCTGGACCTGAACTACAATGTCGTGGCCAAGATCAACGCCGACACCTGTATCGGTTGTCAGTTATGCTATATCGCCTGTCTTGATGGCGGGCATCAATGCATCCACACCCGGAAGAGCGAGTGTTTCGCCTTCCACGGTGAATCGGATCACGGTGAGCACCCGCGTATTGAGGTTGGTCCTGCGATCAATCATAAGGCAGAGGGAGACGGTCCTGACTTCCTCCCATTTGTGGATGAAGAGGAATGTATCGGCTGTAATCTCTGTAGCCTGGTCTGCCCGGTCCCCGATTGTGTGACCATGGAGGAGGTCGCATCTTCCAAGGCCTCGGAATCCTGGAATGAGAGGATGGCCAGGGGGGCAGGTTGAGCTGCTTGATGAAGTAGATTATTCGGAGGGGGTTTTCGGTGCAATATTTAGCTCGTATGGTCCTTCTACCATTGTTATGCATCACAGTTTTTATTACAGGGTGTGAGTACATCCACACGGGCTCCAGAGAAGATTGTGAAGCTAATTATTGGGGAGTGTGGGGTCTCAAGATCCATATTTCAGATGCTGTTACAAAAATGGCTACCGGAGAAGAAGCCCATGTTGTAGCTACTGATGGTGATTATGTTGAAATCCTTACGTTCTATTCAGTAGTTGACTCCTCTGAAGTATTGTTCCACGGCTCATCCGGTCGCGAAGGACTCTATGACATTCATATTGAGAATCCGGGATATCATGACTGGGACTCTTCCGGTGTCAGAGTATTCCTCTCTGGGTGCACCCTTGTTGCCGCAAACGTCTATGCAGCGATGATCCCGGAATAGAATATTTCGTCGGAGATCGGACACTCACAGATACCAGCCCCATTTTTACTTGTAAGCCCTATACGGCTCACATATATTCGCCGCGCTATGAGCAGTGAAGGCAAAACAGAGAACAAACATTGGTTATCTGAACTGCCTTTTGACAATCGGAATTATTTTCTGTTTCTCATTGGACTTGTGGTCATTATTCTGGGCTTCATCCTGATGGCAACCGGCGAATTGAACAGCACTCGGTCATTGACCGTGGCACCCCTGGTGCTTCTCTTTGGCTACCTGGTGATCATTCCTGTATCCATCATGCTCCGGAAAAGAGACAAGTCCCCCGATAAATAGGGATCGTAGTTCAGTTCTTGGTTAGAACGCCGGCCTGTCAAGCCGGAGGTCGCGGGTTCGAGTCCCGTCGGTCCCGCAGAAGTAAAACCCCACCACGGTGGGGTTTTGTGTTAATGCGAACGTGGACTTATGTCCTACCCACAAAGGCTTGCAGCAAAATAAGCTAGTGAGCGTTATCAGAGAAACCTGAGCAAATCATGCATTTCTCGTGAGCACTCCAGTTAGTAAAAAACACCTACCAGTGACGAAGATTTGTCACTCATTTGGCACACGAAGTTATCTAGAGGTCACTCAAATCGCAAGAGCTTCAAAAATTCCAAACATCTGCAATGTGGTCATGGGTGTATGTGAGCGACCATAAATGACATCAAAATTATGAGTAGTTATAATCTCCTCAAGTCAAAGAAAAGGGTACACTTACAGAAATCATTTACTTCTCAGGGTTTGTAGACCGAAAGCTCACTAAATAAGACAAAATTAGTGGTGAGAATATTGGCTATTAGCAGTAAACAGTCAGTAAGTAGTTAGGGAAGACCTTTTGTCTTCCCACTACTACGTTTAGGGGTATGTGGGAAATGGGAAAAGCCTGTAACCTGCTGACTATCAGCGCCTTACAAATGAGAAGAAGCCTGAGATTCTTCCCAGGCTTCCTAGAATCCTTCTTAAGTTAAATCCCCTATCTCAAATACATCAACTTCATAGTCTCAGAGTATCCGTTGCAGTCCAGCCTCAGTAGGTAGATTCCAGCAGGTAGCATCTTTCCTTCATTATCAGTTGCAATCCACTCGAATTCGTGGGAGCCGGTTTGTAGTTCCCCGGTATATATAGTGCCGACTTGTTTAGCTGACGCGTCATAGATTGAAAGACTGACTGTTGAAAGTCTAGGTAAGTCTAACGCTATTCTCACGTTTGGATTGAAGGGATTGGGGTAGGCATTAATTGTATAGGACGAAGGACTATAAAGCTGATCGGATTCATCATTATTGGTTGACTTGCCGATACCATTAGTGACTACGAGCGGACTTGAACTTGTGCCCTCTACACCGTGCATTACTGGTACGATCTTGTATGTACCAGTGTAGAGGGTGGTATAGTGAGGCAACGAGACTGTAGCCACTGTTACATAACCTAGCTCCGGATGCCCACTGTACTTCTTCACTCGAAATTTCAATGCTGAGGCCGTGCCATACCATTCATGACCCCAAGTTATTCGATATTTAGTCCGAATCTGAGTATATGAAAGATTTGTGACCGCTGTTAGTTCGTCAAACGTAATCTGATCCCAATCATAGGATTCAGATTCCGGTGGTGGAGTTGTTGTCGGAATATGGTCCCATCCTACCACCTCAATATCCACAGGATCGGGATGTCCAGTTTCATTGGGTATGTAATCACCAAATTCATCCACAGGGATTATTGCATACACTTCATCAGT
Source organism: uncultured Lentisphaeria bacterium (assembly GCA_964454335.1). Taxonomy (GTDB): domain Bacteria; phylum Fidelibacterota; class UBA8477; order UBA8477; family JABMPR01; genus CAYVVT01. The sequence goes on from CAYVVT010000026.1 coordinate 20,247, forward strand.
AGTCGTTTCGAATGTTCTGTAGTAGTGCCAAAACGTTTTCTTAAAAAAGTGAGTTAACACCCACTTCCCATCCTCAAAGAGATAATAGTAGAAACCGACTACCACAGTATTGTAATCATCATCCGTAATTATGAATCCAGCAGTTGGACAATCATCACTTTCATGCCTGTGCTGATATGAAATCCACCTGTGTCCATTTTCTGAGTACCCACTAAATGTCCAATCAGAATCATCAAACTGGATAAGGTCATGAGTTTCATCGTCATTAACCTTAACGGTGATCTTGAGATATTCAAACATGCCCTCAATAGGTTCATTGGGCAATGCATATGAAGGCCATAATAGCTGATTATCCGCACACACCCATTCCGGATAGATAAATCCGAGCTCGTCATTATTCCCTTCTCCAGTTCTGGACCACTGGTTTAATACTTCACCGTATGTCGGATCGGGATCATCACAGTAATTGTCTGCATACATCGTTGATGCCAAGATCAGAAGTATGGCTAAGCAGCACCTCATACACTCCTCCGTTCAAAAACATTGATTGATGCCCCCCGTGGGCTTTGATGTAATATAGCTCAGATGTTTTACACCAAAATCAATTAGTTACGCCAAGATCAAGACCAGACACATCAATAAATTCTAGCTGCGTAACGGATCGTAGGTAAGTTGTTTTTCTGGCGTAATACTAGTGATGGTGAAGAAGAAGCCTGGATAGATCCCAGGCTTCTCCTTTCTGTTTCGTATGTTGTTACTTCTATTTCTTTACATATTCCCACTCCTCATATGCTGATTCTGATATGGTATACCCAGTTGACGTCTGGATGATTATGCCATCAATAACCGCCTTTTTCACCTTTCTATAAGCAGTAGATTGGGCTATCTCATATTCGTGTTCAAGCTCATGCACTAATTGAGCTTTTGACATCGGTTTACCGTATGTATATATGATTTCCAAGACTTCCGGGATTTCGGTTGTTTCGTCTCTTTCAAACCAGAATGTATCGGGATTGAAAACAAGACTAACCGGGTCTGGAGTTTCGACGTGTCTCATATCGAATCTCAGATCAGTATGATCCTTTCCCTTGGTCATCATTATACACGAGTCATATTCCCCGGTAATCACACTTGAGCCTCGAGGACCTTTTCCCCATTCCTTCCCTGTGTGATGGACTAGGATGATAGATACTTCAGCTTCCTCTGCAAGCAACCGCAACCTGGTAAAAACCCTGGTCATGCCCGATGCAGAGTTCTCATCTTCATGATGAAACTTGATTAAAGGATCGAGGACTAGTACATCAGCCTCGCATCCTAAGAGATCACGTTTCAAATCCCACCAATCATCATCGTCAAGAATGTTGAATCTGTTGGTGTTCATGAAGGTGATTTTTGCATTTTCACAGTATCCTTCAATCTGCTCACACATTTTGCGAACGCGGTCCCGATTACCCCAATAGCCACCTTCCCCAGTCACCACATGAACCGATTTAGGTTCTGTTATCTCAAATCCTGCGAATCCATTACCAGTCGCTATTGCCATTGCAAAATTAAGCGCTAGGAATGATTTCTTCGCTTTATGTGGGGCTGCTATCAACATGATGGAATTGTCCAACAGGAAACCATCTTTGATGATGGGTGTTGGTGGCTCGGATGTATCGTTGAGTAAGTCGCTAAGTGGAATTACCCTCTCGTAGTATCTATTCATTTTACTTTACACCTTATTCATAGACTGAAATTCTCCATTTCTATTTGGGTTAATTATCATCTCTCACGAACCATCTCTTCTAACCCCTTTAATTGGGATAAATAGGGGGTGGTCTAGCTCTCATCTCGCATATGATCAATTGCAGAATTCACACTCCTTTGGTGTTTCTGGTCCATCCTTCTTTTGGGTTGGGGAAAAAAAGGAGGTCCAACATCTCTGTCAAAAACCTCCTTCGCCGTGTATAAATTTAGGGATCAACCCTCATATGGCAAGCACAAGAAGGGAAAAAAATCCAAACTACTGATTATCAGTACATATAGAGGATATATATGATGTATAACTTTAAATATATACGTGAAGCAATTGGAGCAAAGGGTTGTGGAATAGCAAGTATCTAATTATTACATTGCTTTTCCTAAACTGGAGGTGAAAATCAGCAATACTCTCAGGACTATTCTATCGATTGTAGAGTTGGAAAAGCTAAGGGCTATTAAGGTTCTAGAGTCTGAAATAAATAATATAGAGAGTTCAGAGGTGGGCCATCCATTAGTTCGACTTTATCAAATGATCTGTACCTGGGAGGGAGAACCAAGAGAGGTTGTGCGTGCTTTTCTGGATAAATACGGGAGCATTCTTGAGTAAGCGTTTCGACAAAGGGTGAACTCCGACTATCTGGGGGAATTATTTATATTTCGTGATCGTAGAATTCTCAATGAATCCACTTCATCAAAGTTGAACGGAATTAGATAGTAATGCGGGAGTAGAACTATAATGCAATTCAAAGAAATCCGGCTACCACAGTCAGAGCCTTTTACTAGTTTTGAATTTTCACAATCTGGAATAGTTGACTCCCTCTCACTCATCAATCTCTTTATCGGTCAAAATAACTCAGGGAAAAGCCTATTTATCAGAAATCTCTTTATGGCTATGAATTTCGATTACACACTATTTGACTACAATGCTGAGAGGATAAGAGAGCATTTCCAACCTGAAATCAATCAATTCAATCAGATGTTTAAGGAGGGTGTATCACAAATACACGGAATCCCAGAGGATTTCATGAATCGTGTCTTCCCTCCCAAAGAGAAATTTCTATCGGACTCAATAGACTACCGAAAAGAGTTAGATGAGGTTATTAGAAAGGCTGAAACTGCTAGCGGTGGTATTAACCATTCAGGTCGGCGTTCAATTGATACTACTAGATTGACGAGCGAAATGAAAGCATTCGGCAACAATGTGAACTCTAAATTGGATCAATTACCCCAAACAACTAAATCAACCAGCTTAAAGCGATTCTATATCCCAATTCTTAGAGGCATGAGACCATTTGAAAACAATGATGTCTACCACTTGCGGACAATGAACGACTATTTCACAAATAGAGACGGAGATACTTCCAGCAGCATGCTCACTAATGATATGCATGTTGTATTTACAGGACTGTCACTTTATTCGATTATAATGGAAAAACTTCTGGGTGAACCAGATGAACGGGAAGATGTAAAGCAGTATGAATCGTTTCTTTCTTCTCACTTCTTCCAAGGTGAACCTGTCGGCCTCATTCCTAAGAGTGGTAGCGATACGGTGCATGTTAAAATTGGCAATGAAAAGCAGTTACCACTATATCAACTTGGAGATGGATTGCAGAACCTGATCATTATCACTTTCAACATGTTCATGGAACGTGATCCTTGTTTCTTCTTCATAGAAGAACCTGATATGTGTATGCATCCTGGGTATCAACGTATTTTGTTGGATGCGTTCAGACAGTGCGATCAACATCAATACTATATCACAACTCATTCAAATCATTTCCTCGATATGTCAATTGAATCTGATGATGTGAGCATATTCCATTTTCATTTTTCCACCAAGGAACATCCCAAAATATGGACCAGCAAAAACATTGATGTTATCTTGAACGGAATAAACACCAAGAATTGGAATATCAAGGTAGTTCATTGCCATATTTAAGGTCACAGTTTCACCGCCTTCAGATTCTTCATATTTAGAACCTTTTACTGAATAAAGAAATTCAGGGCTTTTTTCCATTATCCAAGGTTATAAGCAAAAAACCCCACGAATGTGGGGATTAATGCATCGAGAAATTCCTACTTTAATAATATCATCTTTTTGGTTTGCCTAAAATCTCCTGCTTCAATGCTATATAAGTAAACTCCTGCTGATACGGGCTGACCTTGATTGTTCGTAGCATTCCAATTTACAT
>CAYVVT010000027.1:0-18011 GCA_964454335.1 uncultured Lentisphaeria bacterium
GGCGTAGATCTCGGTCTTGACTAACAGGAGGCTGGCACCGTATGCAGCACCATAGATCACATTCTCATGGTATCCAGCAGCGACAGAGGCACAGACGGTCCCATGATAATCCTGTTGTGGGTGATCACCTTCCTGGTTATGGGTGATACTGTCACCCTGTATGAAATCCCATTCCGCGACGATCCGTTCAGGCTGAAAGGCCTGATGCTCGGTGAGGTATCCCGTATCCAGCATTAACAACCAGACATCGTTACCGCTGTAGCCCGAATCGTGGGCAGCTATGGCGTTGATCTGCTCCAGCTGCTGGTAACTGCTGCCATAACCATTCAGATAGTACCCGGTCTCTTCCGCGCGGGAAATCTTCTTGATGGATTTCTTTGAGACCTTGTGGATGCGCTTCACCTTGCGGATATGATTGGTCCCTTCCATATCTTCCATGATATCCGGGGGAGCCAGAACCGAGATGCCATTGAACCAGCGACTGACCGTGCGCAGTTGCATCTCTTCCACCAGGGTGGCATCAATATAGTTCTGGGATACATCGAGATCGAAATAACTGGGTCCGTTGATATCACCCCGCAGGGCCCTGCGGGCCAGTGCCCTTTCAGTCAGATGTTCAAACTGGTGTTCATCCGGGTTGAAAGAGATTGGGTCTGCGATCTCCTTGTCATCAAAAATGATCCAGTACAATGCTTTCTCATCGTCGTCGCCGGCGACTAGTGTCGAAGCCCCAAAAAGGATAATCAGAATAACGTAGGATATGACTTGTTTGCTTGTCATGGTGGATCGTAAAAGTTCAGTAAAAATAGATCAGTATACTTGCGTGAACAAGGGGAAATAGCTGCCATGATCAATCATCCTGGGATGTCTGCCCGTATGCTCAAAGTTATTGAGACGTCCCGGCTTTCAGTCTATCCAGGAAAGGATCCGCTTTCTCAAAACCGGTCAGGCGCAATTTTGGCAACTCTCGGCGGTCCTTGGTCATGAACAGATAGGTGGGCACCCCTTTGACCTTGAATCGTTGTTGGAGTATGCTTTCAAACTCACCATCAAATTGGGTCATGTCGATCTTGATCATGGTCATCTGGCGGGAATACTCTACCACCCTGGGATCACTGAAGGTGAATTTATCCATTTCCTTGCAGGGAATACACCAGTCCGCATAGAAATCGATCATCACCGGCTTACCGGAGTCGAGCATGGATTCCAGCGCAGCCTCATCCTCTGGGGTGAGCCAGTCGATCTTTTCGGCTGCCGCACTCTCATTAGGCAGTGCAAGCCAGGTTGCCGCAATGATCATGACAATGGCAAGGATCTGCTTGACGGCCAGGAAACCCTTTGCATCATTGCCATTCTTGTCGATCACAATCAGAAAAACACCCGAACCAAGCAGGAAGATTGACAGGGCCAGACTTCCCCAGTCACCCAGCAGCGGCATGAGGAAGTATATCGCCATGGCAACGAGGATCAGTCCAAAAATGATCCTGACACCTACCATCCAGGCACCCGACCTGGGCAGTGAAGTGATCCTTGATGAGAACATGGCAAGGAACAGGTATGGCAGACCCAGGCCCATGGCCAGGGTAAAGAACATGAGGAATCCCATGAGCACATTCTGTAGAGTGGCGACATAGGTCAACAGTCCAATGACAAAAGGACCCACACAAGGTGCAGCGATGATACCCAGTGTCAGGCCCATGAAAAGGGATCCGAAAATACCCGATTTGGCCTGCCCGGCAGCAGTCATCAAGCCACTGGGCAGACGGAACTCGTAAAGACCGAACATACTGAGTGACAGTCCCACCAGAATGATCGCTATCCCGATGAGCACGGCAGGGTGTGTAAGCAGGGCGCCGAATAGTCCGCCACCCAACGCAGCTACCACGCCAAGTACTGAATATGTCACTGCAATCCCCAGGACATAGGCCAGAGCGTTCCAAAATGTCTTCGTCCTACCCACGTCCATGCCACCGAAGTAGCTGATGGTGATGGGGATCAGGGGATACACGCAGGGGGTAAGGTTCAGGGCCAGACCACCGAGGAAGATGAGGATGAAGGTGATGATCAATCCGCGCTCGGCAACCAGCGCTGCGACCTCGTCATCCTCCTCAACTTCGGTGACTTCTGTCTGCATGGATTCCTGCGGAGTGAAGACACCTGCGTTCGTAAGATTGATCGCGGTAGCGTTGTTCACAACCGGGACACTCAGGCTGAATTCGAGTTCCTGGGGGATCAGACAACGCTGATCGTCACAGGCTTGGTAATAAACACTGCCCTTTAGCTTCAGGTTCTCTGCAGCATCTGACGGAACAGCTACCTCTGTGCGCAGGAGGAAGGAACCTCCATACACTGCAGCCTTTTCATCCACACCTGCTACCGACAGGAGTTCAGCTTCCGGGTAGATCCAATTCAGCTTGTCAGCATCGATGCCCTCGGCGGAAATGGAGGGTTCGATGGGAATGGTGAAGCTGGCTTCGTCATCCACCGGTGCATACACATGCCAGTGTTCAGCCATATCCACTGCCAGGGCTATTCCGAGAGTGCCACCGGGCACTACTCCATCCTGGGACAGCAGCGGGGTGACGCTGAGGACATCCTCATCCCCTGTATTTGCAAACACCGGCACCGCCAGCAGCAAGCTCAGCAGTATGATGGTCAATTTCCAGAATTGTCTGTTCCCCATTGTCGATTTTCTCACTTTCTCGATCATAGCTATTAGATGTTCTAATTGAACAGCCGGGCAATACGTTCCCGGAAAGGATGCTTCTTCAGTTTCCAGCCGTTGAGGATGGCCTCACGCGCAGCAATGAAGCTTTTCTCACCCGCCTGCATGAAATCCTCATATCTCCCGAACTGCGACCAGTGGCTGTCCCCGAATTCCGGTGTGATGACAAGATCAGCTTCCTGGGCCAGAAACTCACGGTACTTCACCGCTGTAATACCCTCACTCTGGGACATGATGGCAAGCGCATTATCCAGATTTACATCCTGGTGGATACTCCGGCCGACATCGACTGCCAATACATAGTCAGCCCCCATTTGTCTGGCAAGGCGTACCGGGATCAACTGTGTCACTCCGCCATCCACAAGGAGCCGATCGCCGATCTGGATCGGAGGGACAAAACCCGGGATGGCCATCGAAGCCAGTACGGCCTCGATGAGATCACCGCTGGTGAAGTGATGGTCCTCACCGGAGACGAGGTCCGAGGCAACAATACCCAGTGCACAACTACCGGAGTCCCAGACATCATGCTTCAGCACGTAGGCAATTACCTCTCGTACGCGATCAGCTTTCACCAGGCCGGGCTTCGATTGCGCCAGGTTGACCACGATACGGTCCTGCATCCTTGCTGCCGTCTGCTGCCAGAAGGAGGCACCACCACGATCATCTACCTTGATGAGGTTCAAGCCGAGACGTTCAAAGGGTTCACTGTCCATCAATTCCATCATCTTCGCTTCCACCAGCAATGCGGTTCCATACTGAACGTACAATGCCGCGACCAGCGCGCCGATGCTGGTACCGCATACGAAATCCGGTTTAAGACCAATGTCTTCCAAACCCTGCAGGATGGGTATATGGGCGAAACCCCTGGCTCCACCGCCACCCAATGCCAAACCAAATCGAAGTGCTGCCATGGGTTTTACTTGTATTTTCGCGCCTTGTCCATATACATGGCCTCGATATATACGGATTTGAGAGGATTGTCGCGATCGTCTGTTTCCAGTCTCGCGACGGCATCGACCACGTCCATGCCTGCCACCACCTGACCGAATACCGTATAGCCTGCATCAAGCTGCGCCAGACGGTCCAGACAGATATAGAATTGACTGCTGCTGCTGGCTTTCTTCTCGTTGTTGTCACGGGCTGCACCCACGGCACCACGCAGGTGCGGAAGTCCGATCTCCTCAGGAATGCGGTCCTCCCGCACACCGCCCATGCCATCATCCATGCGGTTCGGATTCAGGGTATTGGGATCGCCACCCTGCACGACAAATCCAGGAATGACCCGATGGAAATATGTACCGATAAGGGCCTGCTCGACGATGAGCGAATCAGCGAAATTGGCTGAATGCAATGGAGCCTGCTCTTCAAAAAGATCGATGACGATGGTACCCATGCTTGTTTCGATCACCGCGTGCTCTTCTCTCGAACAGCCACTGATGAGAATGGCCAGGATGAGGATGATTGTGATACTGAAGGTAGATTTCATGAAGCAGACTCCACTGTTAAAGTTTCAAGGGGATTCGCCTGTTGGGCGATACGTAGCTGGATCTCGCGATCCTGTTTGCTTTCCACTGCTGATCTGGCCACTGCAGGGCGATTATTCTGTTCACTGAGATGGGCCAGGGTCACGGACCTCAACCTGCCCAGCTTGTTCAGCAGATGGATGAATTCCGCACTGTCATCATTCGAGAGGTGTCCATGGCGGCTGTCCACCCTGCGCTTGAGGTGTGGTGGATAGGGACCTTCCCAGAGCATCTCACGATCGTGATTTGCTTCCATGACCAGATGATCTACTTCACGCATCATGAGGAAATTATCCTCTGTAACAGCGCCAAGGTCTGTCAGGTAGCCTACACTTACACCTTTTGAACGGAGCAGGAATCCTGTGGGTGCTGCAGCATCATGTAGTGTCGGTACACTCTGTATCTCGATTGAACCCAGCTCGAAGATCTCACCCAGTTCAAAATAATTGATCATCTCTGATCCAGCCAGTTGCTGACGGGTAGCGTTATGGGTTGCCGGATGGAAAAACAGGGGCACCTGGTATCTCGCTGCCAGAACGCGCAGTCCAAGGATGTGATCGGTATGTTCATGGGTTACCAGGCAGGCATCAAGGTCCTGGGGATCCAGCCCCCGGCTCTGCATCCGCTTGTTGATCTGTCCACAGCTAAGACCGGCATCAACGAGGATCATGGTCTCGCCATTCTCAAAAACACAGGCGTTGCCGGCGCTGCCACTACCCAGTATGGTTTCGCGGATCAAAGGATACTCGATGCTGGATTGGAGGGTTGCAGGGGTCGATGGAAATGCAGTGTCTTCATACGATTCAGAGCGGGAATGTAGTTGCACGCTCACCCAGATCAACAGGAAACTGTGGTGGTTATAACTGCGTGACCGAGACGAAAGTCATTGTCTCACAAAAAGAACTCCTGTTATCCGATCCATGATGGTCCCGGGATTCTCAAAGCTGGATCATGAATTCTGGATTCTTCCCGCTTCCTTCTTACATCATCCTGCTTTAAACTAGCGTGCTTATGGCTCAACTGGAATTCTTTCAGGCACCCAGCGAAATCCCCGATCAATCCCAGACCAGAGTGATTGCAGGAACCCTGCATTACAGCGTTGAACTGGTGGAGGTTCTTTCTGCCGATGATGCAGAACGGATCATCCGCATCAGCCAGGACCTGGTGGACGAATATGGTGAGGGGACTGCCTTTACCAAAAAAACGGTGAGACGGTATTTTAACTATGCACAGACATTGCCTTTTGTGGGCAAGCTGAGGGGCGAGATCATCGGATTTCTGGTGGGTGTCCCTCTGGAGAACTTCACTGATGAGATCTGGGCAAAAAGTGATCCTACCCTGGGCCAGCATCTCACCGTCTATACCTATGCGTTCATTTTCATGCGGAAGTATCACAGGACAGGCTACGCCAAGATGCTCAAACGGGTTTATCTGAACTGGCTGCATAAACGTGGATTCGGATATGTTTCCGGTCATGTCCGCGAAGGCGTTTCACAAGGGTTTTCGCCAAACACGGTCGTACTCCAGAAATTCCCGAACTGGCACGATACTGGTAGAGTCTTTGAGTATTATCATCGGCCCCTGGCCTGATGAAGGTTCCTGGCTGAAGTAGATCAAGGAGGAAGCTTGCTCAATCATTTGCTCGTGGCTGCCATGCCCATTACCCCCCGGTTCATCGTACGCTCTTTCTCAAAAGCTTATATCGCAGGGGAGGATACCGATGCTGCTCTTGGAACCTGCAAGGATCTGCAGAGCGAAGGGTTTGTTACTACCCTTGATATCCTGGGTGAATCCGTAAGCTCAGAAGAACAGGCGAACCGGTCAGCAGATGGATACCGGCAGCTCATCGAAGCTGTGGTGGACGCTGACGTTGAGCGGAACATCAGTTTGAAACCTACTGCTCTGGGGCTGGCCGTATCCGAGGACCTGGCTTTCAGGAACATTGAATCCATCGTTTCCCGTGCGGCCGATCACGGGATGTTCATCCGCATCGATATGGAGAACAGCCCTTACACGGATCAGACCCTGGCTTTTTACAAAACCCTGCAAACCCGCTACTCGAATGTGGGCACCGTCATACAGGCCTACCTGAAGCGGAGTATGGCAGATGTAGAGGAAATAGCAGGCAGGACCGGTAATCTCCGCATCTGCAAAGGCATCTACCGGGAATCACCACAGATAGCTTACCAGCAGCGCGATGAGATCAGTGACCATTTCCATAAGCTGGTTGAAACGATGCTGAAACAGCAGGCCTATGTAGGCATCGCCACACATGATGTCCCACTGATGAATCGTTGTCTCGAAAGTATCTCAGCACTGGGTATCGGACCTGAGCGCTATGAATTCCAAGCCCTGCTGGGCGTTCCCATACGCAAGGAATTGAACCAACTGCTTCAGGATGGCCACAAGGTGCGTATCTATGTACCCTTCGGTAAGGAATGGTATGCTTACGCCAGCCGTCGACTCAAAGAGAATCCCAATATTGCTGGGTACGTCATGAAGGATTTCTTCAAACGACAGGTCGGATAGGTGCAGGCCAGCTTCAGGGAAAGAGTACAATTCCTCCGGGACGCGGGTACCATCGCCGTGGTAGGCGCCTCACCAAAGCTCGTCAGGCCCAGCAACTACATCAGTCTCTATCTACTTGAGAATGGATATCGTGTCATTCCGGTGAATCCGGGTCATGATGAGCTCTTCGGTGTAAAATGCTACCCGCGCCTCAGCGCGATCCCTGAAAGCGTGGATATTGTCAACGTCTACCGCAGGCCTGACAAGGTTCTTCCCATCGTCCAGGACGCTGTCGCCCGCGGGGATATCCAACTCATCTGGATGCAGGACGGGGTGGTTAACGTCGAAGCGGAAAAGCAGGCCAATGCCGCAGGCATACCCATTGTCATGGATGACTGTATCTTCCGAGTGCATCGCGCGGAATTCCACTGAACATACTGATCTGATTAGATCTCGATCGGGGCTGTTGGCGAAAACCGTATCAGGCGAAGCGTCTGCCCCAATGCAGCTTCTTACGGAGTTTCTCATAGAAACTCGACTGGGGCAGGGCCACCAGCTGGATGCGGTAGGAACTGGATCGGATGCTGATGCGATCCGTTGCTGTCAGAGGATGTGAGCTCTTACCATCGATGTGCAGACTGGCCTGGCTTTCCGGATTGACCAGCTGGATGTGCACCTCCCGGTCATCCGGCAGGACAACCGGACGTACCGAAAGTGTATGTGCTGAGATCGGTGTGATCAGCATGGCGTCCAAGCCCGGATCAACGATGGGACCACCCGATGAGAGAGCATAGGCCGTGGAACCCGTGGGGGTGGAAACGATCAATCCATCAGATTTGTATGTATTCATGTATACATCGTTCACGTAGACCTGGGTCGTGAGCAGATTGAAGGTATCCGCGCGTTCCACCACGACATCGTTCAAAGCCCAGTAGGTTTCCTGATCACCATCAATATGATGCAGTTTACAATTGAGCACCATGCGCTCTTCGACATGGTAATGACCTTTGAAAAGCTTATCCAATCCCTCCTGCCAGTCCCGTTCAAGACCCGTGAGGAATCCCAGTTTACCCAGATTGATCCCCAGAAGCGGCAAGGGTCGCTTCATCACCGCCTGTGCCGCTGAAAGCAGGGTTCCATCACCACCGATGGACAGGATGAAATCGATATCATCATCCAGCTCTTCGGCACTGAACTGCTCCGTTTCAGTATCTCCCAGATCGAGGGTCTCAGCAAAGGAATCCAGGAGCAGGGCGACATGACCCGCATCCTTGATGTGACGAATGATCTCCTCAACATGCTGGTGCGTCTCCTCATTGGCCTGAAAACCCCAGATGGCGAATTTCATGTCTACCCCTCTTCGAGCAAAATCAGCGTTGACCTACGAATCAAGATCAGCAACCTCCAGGTTGCCGTCGTTGTCACTCACCAGTTGCTGGATCTTTTGATCTGCTTCATTCAGCCGCTGCCGGCAGATTTCCACTAATACCAGAGCGTCTGCATGCAGCTCCATGGAATCGTCCAATGAGAGTGTTTCATCTTCCAGTTTCTGAACGATGTTCTCAAGATCGGTCATCAACTCTTCGAACTTCGTATCCTTGAACTTGTCTGATTTAGTCATCGTCATGGATCTTCCTCACTTCACTACTGAATCTACCCCGCTCAAGCCGGATATCTACCATTTCTCCCTTGTGCAGGGAGGCTGCATCTTGAACGACAGTACCATTGGGATCGGTAACCACCGAGTAGCCTCTGGACAGTGTCGCTTCTGGACTCAGTGCCCGTAATCGGTCATCCTGGTTTCCTATCCGGGTACGCAAGTGGTCAAGACGGTTCTGCCAGGCTGTTGTGAGTCTTTCCCGGATATGGTCCAGTCGTTGGGATCCGGTCTGGATAATAAGGGTGGTTCGTTTCAGGCCATAACTATTGAGTACAGCTTCATGGCGCAAGCGGCCGCTGATCAGCTTCTTTCTGAGGGTAGTGTTGACCATGTTAACTGCAGCAGTCAACGTTTGCAGCAGTTCATTGCGATCTGGGACCACCAGTTCTGCAGCGGCGGAGGGTGTTGGAGCTCGCAGATCAGCCACCATATCGGCAATCGTAAAGTCGATCTCGTGGCCTACTGCGCTTACCACCGGTATCCTGGAATCGAATACTGCCCTGGCAACACTTTCTTCGTTGAAGGTCCACAGGTCCTCAAGTGATCCTCCCCCCCGGCCAATGATGAGTACATCGCAGGGATTCTCGTTGAAATACTGGATGCCGGCGACGATCTCCTGGGCAGCACCTTCCCCCTGAACACGAGCAGGGAAAAGCAGGATGTCGGCCAGGGGATAACGGCGGGCCATTACCTGAAGCATATCACGGATGGCCGCCCCGGTGGGTGAAGTGACGATACCGATCCTGCCTGGATAGGCCGGCAGGGATTTCTTGAGTTGGGGATCGAAGAGGCCTTCGGCTTCAAGTTTACGTTTCAATGCCTCGAAGGCGAGATGAAGGTCCCCCACGCCAGCAGGCAGCATTTCCTGGACAATGAGCTGATAGCGGCCATGTGGCGGGTAGACGCTGATCCCGCCGCGCAGGGTCACCTGCATGCCGTGAGTTGGCTCGAATGCTACAGCCGCGTTCTGCCGGCGGAACATGACGGTATTCAGTTGGGCCGTCTGGTCCTTGATACTGAAATACCAATGGCCCGAACGATGCAGCGTGAGGTTTGAGATCTCGCCCTGTACCCAAACCGATTCAAAGTTCTGTTCCAGCAGGGAGCGGATCCGACCGGTAAGTTGTCCGACTGTCAGGATGGAGGTTTCTGAGGAGGAGTCCATCAGCAAAAAAATAGGGTGACCGGTGTGTGCCGATCACCCATGAATCCGAAATTTATAAAGGTCCTAGCGGATCTTTTTCTTCTGACGCAGTGAGCGGAGTCTTTTCTTCCGCTTATGGGTCGCGATCTTACGACGCTTCCGCTTTTTTCCACATGGCATCTAGCTTCTCCTCTTTCAACGCGCGGCGAATATACACCCCGGTGCATGGTTCACAAAGAGAATATTCTTGTGGAAAAAGCTTAGAGCTTGCTCATTAAAGCCTGGTTCACCCGTTCGCGCAGAAGCTTGGAAGGCTTGAACACCGGCACATAGCGTGCCGGCAGGTCCACTGCCTCACCGGTACCAGGGTTCCGGGCCTGTTTCGGGGCCCGCATCTTGACACCGAAGCTGCCAAACTTACGGAACTCAACGCGTTTGCCTTCCACCATCGACTCGGCCAGCGTGGTGAGAAAGGCGTCGATAACCGCCTCAGTCTCAACCTTGGTCAATCCGGTGCCGTGTGAAATGATGTCGACAATATCAGCCTTGGTCATAACACCCTCCTAATACGGTAAGCGATACGCCAGTGTCGTCCATGCGGCCCGCTCAGAGCCAGGGATGACCGACGTAACATCGTCCCATAGAATATTCCAAATGCTTAGTCTTTCCTTTTCAGGATACACCAACGGTGTGTTATAGCGGATCCCGGCCATGTCACACACCAGTTCTCGTGCATCCGTGAAGCTACCGATCCCATCTACCAGACCGTAGCGGAAGGCTTGTCTTCCGCTGAAGACCTGGCCCTGGGCCAGTGGCAGCAGCGTCTGGCGATCCAGACCACGCTCCTCCTCCACGATGGTTACGAATTGATCATAGACGTCGTCAATGATCTCCTGAAAATATTGTCTCTCAACCTCGTTCATCTCCCGGTAGGGTGAACCGGCATCCTTGAAATCTTCTGATTTTATCACCTTCATGCTGACGCCGATCTTCTCCATGAGCTCCGAATAGACCGGGAATTGCATGATGACACCAATACTGCCTGTGAGGGTTCCGGGATTTGAAATGATACTGTCCGCACCCAGGGCTGCATAATAGCCACCGGACGCTGCCACGCTGCCTAGAGAGGCGACGATGGGTTTGTCGTACTTTTCCCGGGCTCGTTTCAGGGCGTCATAGATCTCCTGGCTGGGAGCCACGGCACCCCCCGGTGAATTGACGGGGACCAGCACTCCGACGATCCGTCTGGATTCAACGAAGCGTTCCAATTGCTTGACCCATTCATGGGAATCCATGATCTCACCCTGCAGGGGCAGCACTGCAATCTGTTCACCTGTGCTCAGCAGATCGTCACGGCGGCCTGCCTGCCATAACATCACAAGCAACACAAGCACGAATGTGACGATGATGACCCCGTAGATACGGTTTTTTCTGCGGTAGGGATTATCCATTGGTCTTTGGTGTGTAGATCGTCAGTTTCTGCCCGGGATAAATATGTTGCCCATAGCGCAAGCCGTTCCAATAACGAATGCGGCTTGCCCGGGTGCGGTAACGTTCGGCGATGTGACCCAGGGTATCACCCTTCTTCACAGTGTAGATGATCTTGTTGTAATCTCCAGCCGGCATGCTGGCAGCGGTAGTGCTTTTCTTGGAAGCGCTGCTGGTGTAGTAGGCTGTGGTGGGGATGACAAGTTTCTGACCCACAGCCAGACGGTTCTTATTCTTGATATGGTTCGCACGCACCAGTTGACTGACACTTACGTGATAGCGTGCGGCGATGCTCGACAATGTTTCTCCCCGACGAACATAATGGAGCTGGAACTCCTTTTTTTCCGATGTGGGAATGGCGGCGATCTGCGTGGAGGAGATATCACCCTTGCCGGTAGGTACCCTGAGCTGATAGGCTGTATCCTGTGGTGGTGTAACCCCCTGCCTCAACTCAGGATTCAGATCCTTCAGCGTCCCGTATTGGACCTTCAATACCCGGGCGATCTTATCCAGATCGAGGCTGCGATCGACCTCGATGATATCATATTCCCAGTTGGTGAATTCCTTGATCTCGAATTGATAGGCTTCCGGATCGCCGGCAATAATGGCGGCAGAAAGCACCGTGGCCACATAGTTGCGGGTCTGGCGCGGTAATGAGATCATACGCCAATAATCCCGGTGGCCTTCTCGCCGTATAGCCCTGCGGATATGCATCTCTCCGGAATTGTAGGCCGCCATGGCGAGGTACCAGTCATCGAATTCGTTGTACAGGTCCCGGAGGTACTGTGCCGCGGCGTGTGTGGACTTGACTATGTCCCGGCGTTCATCGATCCACCAGTCCCGATCCAGCTGATAACGTTTTCCAGTGGAGTAGATGAATTGCCAGGGTCCAACCGCATGGGCATATGAGTAGGCTTTGGGATTCAGTCCTGATTCGATGAGAGCCAGAAATATCAATTCCTCCGGCAAGCCATAACTCGCCAGGATCGGTTGTATGGTGGTGGCATATCTAGAGTATCGATCCAGCCATAATTGGAATTCCGCATGCCGCCTGTCCTTCAGGAAATTGATCATGGTCTCAACACGTTTGTTGAGGATTAACGGCAGGTGGCCGTCCCGATCATCAACGACGATGAACTTCGTATCGCTGTCCAGGGAATCCAGCAGTTCACTCATCTTCCACAGCTGCTCCTTGAATGAAGGCTGGCCCAGGAGGTTCTGCAACTCTGGACTGATGTAGCTCCTGAAATCTGAGGCAGCTAATTCAGAAAGACCCCGGACAAGCTCGCTGAGCTCCTCAGGTATCGGCACATCAAGCTCCTCAATGGCTGCCAGAGCGGCTACCATTCTCTCTACCTCGAACTGTACTCCCAGACTGTCCCCCAGGACTGCCATCAATCTGGCGTCGGCGTAATAGCGCTTTGCCTCCTGGACGTAGTACTCAACCAGAAAATCATCGTCTTTCAATTCAGCGACAGGCGAGATCAACTGTCCCAGGTTGTGCGATGCGGCGGATGGAAAGTATCTGTCCTCGGCTCCAAACAGGAAACTGAGGCTTATCAAAATGACTCCAGAGAGGAGATATATTCGCTGTTTTTTATCCATAATTTTCTGAAGATAGATTAGAGATGTCCCGATAACAAGCTCAGAATCACTGAATTATCACTTTCATATCATCTAAATATTTAATCAATCACCCTAAAGGTCTCACATCGCGTATCAAGTTGCAGTCCACACACTGCCAATTACGACATAACCCATTCCACCAGGCAATCCAGGCCTGTTGCTGCTGAACTGTTTCAGGCTTTTTGCAGGCCCAGTAAGCTGCCAAACGGCATTCAAATCCATAGTGCCGGGCAGGCGGGCGGATTTGCCACAGATCCAGGGCAATAGCCGCATCGCTGGAGAATCGTGGAATGAGCACATTATCGATCCATTCATTCTTATATACGGGTGGTACCGAGGTCAGGACGGGCTGGATCCGTACAAGATAATGTCCAAGATCGCCGGCATCACGGAACGGGTCCGCCGGTTCTTCAATTCCACCCTGCAGTACCATTGTACGGTACCATCCTGGGAGTTTCCTCCCGAGATATCTGGTTCGGGTACTCCCGGACCATCCAGTGCTGAGCGGCCAGCGATGGAAGCGCAGGATCCCAGCTGCTTCATGCAGGATCCGCAGCTTCTCAGGCCCGTTGGCCAGGACCAAGGCCATGCCCAGGGTAGTCAGGTGATGGGATCCCGGATTTACCTCATCCAGCTGTCCAAGCTGTCTGCGTTTACGCACCATTCTAACGGCCGCAGCCCCCCTCATCTCGCCTGGGGATGGTATCCGCTTTGCAGGGCATCTGCGTCGAGGCAGACACGTTCCAGGCACAACCAGCGTTTCCAGATCGGGACCACCCGTGGGATCCACAACGACATGCAGGATCACACCCCGGTAGGCAGCATCTTCACCATGCCCATGGGAAAACCAGTCCCGAGCCCGCAGATGGAATTCAACTGGACCGCAGGTCTCTCTGTCATCCATCAAAAGATGGGAATCAAGGACATCAGGTCCCGCTCCTGTATTGGTCACGCCCGGATGCAATACTGTGATCTGACTGCCTTCATCGCTGACAAGTCTCCCGCTGGCTCCAGCCTGAGACAGCCACCACAGCCGGAGTTGGTCTTCCGAAGGTCCCGCTACAAGATCCAATGCGCTGTATTCACTCCTGTGTTTTCTCATTGGAGGGTACGCGCAACCGTCAGTTACATAAGATCAGGTTCACGAATAGTGGCGGAATCAGTCAGACGAGGGACGGATATAATTCTCCTGGAATAAAGCATAGGCATCATCCAGGTATTGGTGACGGGTTTCATGGCTGTAATTCTGCGGGAGCATCGGAGGTAATACTTTGAGCTGGATTGGAACTGCCTGGATGCTGCGTTCATATTTGCTCTTTGCCAGATACGCGCCATTGACCACCACGGGTACTACTGGAATCCCGGTCTCCAGCGAAAGCAGGAACGCGCCCTTCTTAAAGCGGGCCAGCTCACCGTCAAGGCTGCGGGTACCCTCAACGAAGATCACCAGCGAGCGGCTACTTCTTCTTTTCATCTTCTCACCGACCTGTTGCATGATGGTGACAGCCTTGGAGTGATCCCTCCTGTTCACGAAGAAATGACCGGCCGCCCACATGGCCCAGCCAAAGAAAGGGATATAGGCCAATTCGATCTTTGCCAGCATGGCCAGGGCCTGGGGCAGTCCCCAGTACAGGGCCGGTATATCAAAGGCTGAAGAGTGGTTGCTGATGAATATGTATTGCCCCTTGGGATCAAGATGCTCGAGACCGTCAACGCTGAGTCGCATGCCGGTGACTTTCAGGATACCCCAGCTCCAGATCCGACCCACCCAGACAGCGATGAACCCGTTGGGGGTGATCAGTTTGCCCAGAATGGCCGCCACTACTCCCAGGATGGTCCAGGGGACCAGGAAGAGCAGGGCGTAGTAGTAACGGAGTTTATCGGCCATGAGATTCAGCTGCTGATATGTAGACCTGAGGAGCCCATGTAGGGTTTGAGAATTTCCGGTAGCTGCACTGAACCATCCTCCTGCTGGCAGGTTTCCAATAAAGCCACCAAAAGTCTGGGGGTAGCCACGCCGGAACCGTTGAGTGTATGCACGAACCGGGCTTTGCCACCTTGCTCCTTGAAACGGATACCACCCCTGCGTGCCTGGAAATCTTCGTAATTAGAGCAGGACGAAACTTCCAGCCAGCGCTGTTCACCGGGAGCCCAGAGTTCCAGGTCATAACACTTGGCCGCAGCGAAGGAAAGATCACCCGTGACCAGTTCCATCACCCTGTAATGCAGTCCCAATGCTTCCAGGATCTCCTCAGCATCGCGACGCAGGGTTTCCAACTCCTCGTATGAGTTTTCAGGGTGGACGAATTTCACCATCTCCACCTTATGGAACTCATGCACCCGCAGATAGCCCCGGGTGTCCTTGCCGTATGAGCCGGCTTCGCGTCTGAAACAGTTTGAATAAGCCGTATATTTGATGGGCAGTTCGGATTCCGGCAGGATATCATTCTGATGGATATTGGTTACCGGTACCTCGGCAGTGGGTATCAGGAAAAGGTCATCCTGCTCGATGAGGTACATGTCGTCTTCGAATTTCGGTAACTGTCCGGTGGTGGTCATGGTCTTACGATTTGCCAGCACAGGTGGGAATACCTCTGTATATCCGTGTCTCTCCACATGGAAATCCAGCATGAAATTCAGCAGGGCCCGTTCAAGTCTGGCTCCCCGTCCTGTATACAAGGGGAAACCGGGTCCGGCTATCTTGGTTCCCTGACTGAAATCGAACAGCTTGAGAGATTCGCCAAGTTCAAGGTGCGTCTTCAACTTGAACCCTGGGTCCAGGGCCTGTCCCCAGGTTGAAATGTGTCTGTTATCAGCTTCGTCAAGACTTACCGGCGCCGTTGGGTGCGGGACATTGGGGACATTCAGCATTTCCTCTCGGAGATCCGCCTCCACCTTACGCTGTTCATCATCAAGGACCTTGATCCGCTCGCCAGCTTCCCTGGTCTGGGCGATGAGATCATCGGCCGACTCACCAGCCTTCTTCCGCTGTGCGACCTCCCTGGAGATCACATTACGTCGATGCTTCAGTTCCTCAACTTCGGCAATGATCCTGCGTCGTTGGTCATCCAGTTCCAGGATTCCACCCAGATCGATATCAACACCTTTGTGTGCAACCGCTTCCCGGATTGCTTCAGGATTTTCCCGGATACGCTGGAGGTCGAACATTCACCACACTCCTATTCGTAAAAGCTTCTGATCCCCTCGACGACCATTTCCACCTGTTCAGTCGTAAGATGAGGGAACATGGGTAAAGACAGGACCCCTTCAGCCGCCGTTGAGCTTATCGGGCAGAGATCCTCAAAATCAGGATCACGGAATGCGGGCTGTCTGAACAGTGGGATCGGATAGTGCACGGCGGATGGAATGCCGGCCTCTCGAAGATGGATCTGCAGTTCGTCGCGGCGTTCTGCAGCGATGGTGTACTGCTGATAGATATGTGATCGGTCAGACCGAACTGCTGGTGTCTGGATCGGTACATCGGCGAGCAACTCATCGTAATGTGCGGCTACTCCAAGTCGCATTTTATTCCATTCATCCAACTTGGGCAGCTTGGCATGAATGATGGCAGCCTGCAGGGCGTCGATGCGCGAATTCATACCGACGATCTCGTGGTAGTAGCGCTTGGTTGAGCCATGCAGGCGAATTTTGTTCATACGATCCGCGTATTCTGGATCGTTGGTGAACAGTCCACCGGCATCGCCAAAGGCGCCCAGGTTCTTGGCAGGAAAGAAACTTGTGCAGGACATATGACCGATGTTGCAGGCCATTTGATCCTTGTACCGCGCTCCCAGAGCTTGAGCAGCGTCCTCGATGACCACAATGTCATGCTTGGCAGCTATCGCCATCAGTTCAGTCATGTCGGATACCTGTCCGTACAGATGTACTGGGATAATGGCCTTGGTTCGCGGGGTAATGGCATCCGCCAGCCTGCTCACATCCATATTGAAGGTATCCCTCTCGATATCCACGTAAACCGGCTTGGCTCCCAGAACGACGATGGTCTCCGCCGTGGCGGCGAAAGTGAAGGGCGTTGTGATGATCTCGTCACCCGGTCCCACGCCCATGGCCATCATGGCGATCTGCAGGGCGTCCGTACCGGATGCACATCCATAGGCATACTTGCACCCCAGATAATCCTGCAGGGCTTCTTCGAGTCTGGAAACGGTAGCCCCCATGATGAAGGCCTGGGAATCCAATGCCGCTGAAATAGCTGCATCGATATCAGTCTTACAATCAAGGTACTGGGGTTTGAGATCAACAAGGGGTACGCGCATGAAAAGCCCTTTTGTGCTTAAGATTTAACATGGAGGATTGAACATTCAGCCATTGTTTGCATCAGAATTACTTGGCTCATGATCGAGGCCGGTTTCACAATCCTCAATTCTCAATTCTCAATTCTCAATTTTCAATCTTAGCGGCTGCCTTTGCCACTGAGCATTACATAAAGTGTATAGATCAAAATCTTAAAATCCAGACGCAGCGAAATGTTCTCCAGATAAAACAGATCATACTTCAATTTCAACCGGGAGGCTTCCAGGGTGGTGTCATAAGTGTGTTTTACCTGGGCCCAGCCGGTGATGCCCGGTTTGACTCGATGACGCCTTGGATACAGCGGATACAGCTCGGTGATCTTCTGGACAAAGAAGGGGCGCTCGGGTCTTGGACCGACGAGGCTCATATCATTCTTCAAGACGTTATAGAACTGGGGGATCTCGTCCAGACGGGCCTTTCTCAGGAAACGCCCGACCCTTGTGATCCGGGGATCCTCCTCGGCCGCCCAGACGGGACCGCTGGTATGTTCAGCATCCTGGACCATGGTTCTGAATTTGTGGACCTTGAATATCTCGCCGCGACGGCCTACGCGCTCCTGTGAATAGAAGATCGGACCAGATGTATCTGCCTTGATCGCAGCAGCTATGATGACCATCAGGGGCGAGCTCAGCGCAAGACCGACCATTGCTACGCTGATATCCAGCACGCGTTTGGCCACTTTCTCCCAGAGAGGCATGAAATCTGGCATGATGTCGATGAGTGGTAGGCCATATAGCTGCTGGGTCCGTGCCAGGCCGGAAATGGCATCATACATGTCCGGGTTGGTTTTGATCCCGACGCGTTGATCCTGGAGCAGTGATATCACATCGATCGTCAGATCATGATGGTCATGGTCCAGGGCCAGAATCACCTCTTCGATATCCTCAGTCTCGATGACCTGCGGCAGATCATCTACATTACCTAGAACCGGTAGAATAAATTCCTCCGGTGGCTCCTCACGCTCACCTTCCATGGCGATCACGCCACAGAGACGGTAGCCTGAAACAGGATTGTCGAGGAACT
>CAYVVT010000028.1:0-17824 GCA_964454335.1 uncultured Lentisphaeria bacterium
GCCAATGCCTGCCGGTGGTGCTCCCGGTATGGGCGGTATGGGTGGAATGTATTAAGCAGCCACCTGCCAATTGAAGATCAAGAGGCTGCCTGCGGGCGGCCTCTTTTTATTTAAGAAGACAGAAGCTAGGAGACATGAGTGGGCGGGAACCGTTCAATTACCGGTAGATCACAATAACTTATTCTGTCTTCTATCTCCTGTCTCCTATCTCCTTTGACTTGTGTCAGGTCAAATCCTATATTGCCCCGCTTCATGACGGCCTGGTGCCCAAGTGGTCTAAGGGAGTGGTTTGCAAAACCATCATTCGCCGGTTCGAATCCGGCCCAGGCCTCTGTTTGAAAACTGAACACCGAATATCGAACAAGGAATTTCGAATGAAGAAGGAACCAAGACTTGATACTTCGGTGTTCTGAGTTCCTTGTTCAGTATTCTGCATTCAATTCAAACCACATTTCGTTGACGAAACCACATTCATTGGTTGACTGACGGCCCGGGTGGTGGAATTGGTAGACACAAGGGACTTAAAATCCCTCGGTAGATAATACCGTGCCGGTTCGATTCCGGCCCCGGGTACACCTCTTAACTAACTGATAATACTGGTATTATAGTGAGATTATCTAGTGGCTGAACATCGCTGTTTCGCGCTCCATCATACGACAAATCACGCCATCAAATGCCATATTCTTTGACACTATTTTGACACACTTTTCGAAACCGTTCGATTTGGTCGAGGTTATCCGGCAACCAAATAAGCACTTCTCGTCGAGGTTGTGGTCTCCCGTAAATGTTCAGATATGAGTAGGTTTTTGTATCAGATCCGCTTCTCGCGACACTTAGATTTTTCTCCCTGGCCCACTATGCCTGCGACTCGTAACCGCGTTATTATGGAAAATTCAATCGATTTTGACTACGGATCAGAAGGTACCGGGTCGACTCCTGGCGGGTGTACACGATACCCCTCTGATAATCAGGGGGTTTCCTTTTTTCTACTAATCCGCCACTAGCACTCCAGATCATCAGGTAAGCTCAGATATTGAGGAAAAGACCGGGAACGTACCGGGAATGTTATTCTCGAAAACGCACGAGAATCGATTGTAAGCGCCTGATGCACCATACTGGTATTTGAGGGTTAACCCATCTCATAGCCGTAGTGGATGAATATTGGCTAAATGGATTCTATCTGTGTACTGCTTCTCTCAACGCGGTATCGAGCCAACGAATACTTGAGGCATTTAGCCGATGAGGATATACAATCATGAACAGGAGTGCGAATACAGGATCTTGTTTCAATGTAGTGGGTAGCCCTGTTCCTTCTGACTCGCTTGATGTTGCTTTTAGTTCCTCCCACTTCTGAGTTGGAGGAATCACAGTCATAACCTCATTCCCCTTTTCATTACCCCATCGATAAAAATGCCATGCTTTGTCATACTCAAAAGAGCGTTGATGAATCCTGGTAATGGCAGGCCACATTGCTTTCATGTTCTGTTTCCAGTTCCTTCGAACGAAGATGTGAACCAAACCTTCAATTGTATAGCTCCTCCATCTGAAGTCTGCGTCGATTGGGGATGTAGACAACCTGAACTGGTGTTGGACAAGCCTATTGAGATGACCGTCGAGGAAATTTGGCAGTAAACGCTCCAATCCGAAGTACGGGCTGGGAAGGGGGGCTCCTTTATCGCTATTCCGAAAGGTGATCGCGTTGATCATATCTCGCAGGAAAAAGTCAGGATACATCGTTCCATCTGAAAATCGATAGCCCCAAAAGATGGCCAGCAACTGTGGAACGGCTGCTTCACCCCAGAACTCAATATCTCCATGGTGCTCTTTAGAGAATTTTTTTACGAATTGATCAATATCATCAGCGTCGACTTCATCCGATCGTCTCCAAAGATACCAAATACTTAGAATGCTCAGCATCATAGTCATGCGTATGTTGTAGAACGGATTATCCACTTCGGCAATTCCTTCAACAAAGTGGTCCCGCTCCTTCACTTCATGGACAAGGTTGCTGAGGGCGTTTCTGATAGCCAATTGAGCTATTTCTACTGGCTCTATATAATATTTCTCTCTGAGATCCCACCTGTCCGCCAATCCATACACATATGCGATGAACATTGTCCATGCCTCGACTTGGGCAAAATGATTATTCCTTTCAGTGAAGGAGGATAGAGCAAGTGAGGTCAATAATGCTGCACTAGAAATCGCTCTTTGGCAGTATGATTTCGTGGGAGCCTTGGATCCTTCAAGTCTCTTGAATGGTAGTGTTTCTTCAAGCAGTCGAGCTAGTTTCCTCTTCGGAAGTAACTCGCCACCGTCCTCAAGGTGTAATTCGAGAAGCGTCTTAAGATCATGTGTGCCTGGTGGCCAGAACTCGTCCTTTAACTTTTTTGCATCTGAAACCAGCTGTCCACCTACTATTACCTTGAGTGGATAAAGCCCCAGTCTTGTCCAAGTCCTATTGTGATCCTCTATCGCCCGACTTACTTCCTCTTCGATTTTGCCATTCGTGACGAGATAGGCTCTATGATTCACATCGTCTGGAATGGATGGGTGATTGATGCTGCCGGTAACAAGGTTCTGAACTTGCCCTGCGAGCTCCTTATTCCAGTAGGCTAGTGAGATGTTCCCACCTTTCAGCTGGAAAGCGCATGGAGTTCCTTGATCATCTATGGTTAAGATATCTTTACCCAACTCCATACCGCAGTGCCTACTGATGTGAACAACAGTATGCCCTTGTTTCGCCAGGATTTGAGAGAAAGGAACCTGGTATGTCTTTTCGTTGACGCTAGTCAACCAATGTTCTACGACTCTCTCGAGCACGCCACTCTTCCCGTTTTTTCTCCACCAGCAATTCCCACTGAGATTTATAAGGCTCCCGATCGAATTGATCCTGAATTTGCTTCATCTTCTCTTCCATCTCACCGCCCACAATCAGCGTTGGCCACCTGGGACGACCAAGCTCATCGAAGTCAACTGAGATTTTCTCAAAAGCTTCGAGAATGATGTCGGGTGAGGGTTCCTTGCCTTTCGCATCTACTACATTTCCAACCTTCTGTACAGCCTCTTCAAGCTCTTGCAGATAGTGAGCGTGCTGCTCCACCACAATCTTCTGGATCGCATCCCGATATCGCTGATACATTTCGTCGATGGTCAGTTTCGATATATCTCGTATATCATATTCGATTGATGATTCCGAGTGCTTCATCCGGATTTCTTCTCTCACCCCATCTTCCCTAACCAGAAAAGCTTTATTTCCTTCCATTATTGGGTGTTTAGGGGTCATGGAAAGGATCGGTGAGGCTTGAAAGCGCTCTTGCTCAAGGGCCAGCATCAGTAGTTCATACAGTCGATTTTTAAGTTTTGGAATATCTGGCAGCATCGGGTTCTGATATCACCTCAATGATTATTCAACCAACGCCTTCAACAGAGCATCCCTGGGATCTGAGTAGTACTGCACATCGATCTTCGTCGCCATATCGTCGGACAACTCCAAGAGCTGCTTCCTGGCTGTCACCGGCATTAGCAGTGAGGTTGCACCCTTCTCCACCGCGATCTCCGCCAGAGTGACGGCATTGTGGACCGGTTCAATGGATCCGCCCAGGTTGACCTCTCCCACCAGGACCAGTCCTCCACGGATGCTCTTCTTCACGAGTGATGAGCAGAGGCTCACCAATACAGCTGAACCCAGCTTGGCACCGCTCTTGGGAGCGTCATAAGCCCGGAGCTGGACAGAGAACTCATGCTGCCGGGGGTTCTTGTCCCCCACGAGTTGTTTCGACCGGTTGTACAAGTTCTGCTCGGCATAGCTGACGCTCTCCCTGAACGGACCAGGTATCGGCTTGTTGAGGATCTTGACTCCCCCACCAGGTCCTTCGTTTATCTCGATTCGGAACAGCCCCGGATTCTCACCCTCACCACCAGGACTGATTGCCCAGACCTGGCCAGGTTCTAAGGGGTCTGTACCAATCTCTGAGGTGCTCCGGAGTTCAGGGGTGCCTACGAATTTTTCTACACCCTCATCCCCCATGACATAGCTGAAGTGCGTATTCCGGAACTCAGCAGCCCCGATGCGCTTCTGTTGTTCTTTCACACGGCGCCTGGACTCCATAGCAAGCCTCACGGCCCACTCGAGATCCTCATCTGATACTGGAACCTCACTGTCGGGATACAGGAGCTTCAGAAGCCCACTGACCGTCTTGTTCACTGCATTGGTATCTCTACCCGACAGGGCTCCACCATAAAGGACCCGATTCTGAATCTTTGAGATCCTGCTCTGGTTCCGGAGCCTGCTCCAACACTCAGACAGGAAGTCGCTAACCAGTCCGAAGTGATCGGTGAGGAGTTCTTTACTGATCTTGGGAACATCCCAGCCAGGCAGGTAGGAATGGAGACGGTCCATGAAGGCCGTATCATCGCGCATTTCAGGTGGGAGTGGGCCAAACAGGTGACCGATACGTTGCTGATGATCAACGTCAACATCGAAGTTTCCAACCAGGACGATACCACCATCGGCTCGGATACTCTCTTTCCCGCGGCTGAACTCTCCGGATTCCATATAGCCCTTCAGGATGTTCACACCATCCTTCTGATCAAAGGACACACCAGAGACCTCATCAAAACAAACGACATCGTATTGGCAGACCAGTCCGCGCTGGCCATTGGCGTTGTTCACGAACATCCTGGCCACGGTGGCCTTGCCACCAGAAATGAGATGCGCGTAGGGTGAGATCTGCTGATACAGGTGGCTTTTACCAGTCCCGCGGGGGCCCAGTTCCACCATGTTGTAGTTTCGCTCTACAAAGGGGATCATTCGAAGGAAGAAGGCGTCTACAGCCCGTTCAGAAAGCTTGTCCGTCTCGATGCCCACACTACGCAGGATGAATTTCTTCCACTCGCCCGTATCGAAATTCTGCCTGGCTTTGGCCAGTTCATCCAACACCTCCCGTTTCGAGAGTTGTATGGCCCGAATGTTCTCGATCTCGAAGGGCCGGCCGTTCCGTTCCTGGGCAATCACCGCATCGTAGCTCAGTGTGATCTCAGCATAGAAGCCGCCCGTCAACATGCGTTCGTGCTTGTGGACTAGGTTTGCCTCGATGCGAGCATCCGCAAGTCGCAGGCTTGGCAGAGTGGCGAGGTATGAGTCCGTCTTGGCATCCAGCCGGGCCGTGATGAGATCGATGATCTTGACACTTCCATCTTCACGGGCGCGGGCTTTGAACAGTTCTTCCTCCCCTGCACGTACCGCTCTTGATTTAAGCTGGCGTTCTACGATCTCTATGCCTTCCTGGATCTCGGCTTCGTCAATACTGGCACAGTAGCGACCGAGAAGGAATTCCACGACGTAGGTTGGGACCGGAAACTGACGCGCAAAGGTCCGGACCAGGTCCTTGCGGACCAAGTAGCCCTCCAATGCTTCAGCTGCTTTATTATCGATCTGGTCTAGCTTAATCATCGTCGTTTCCACCAATCATTGTTTTCATCTGTGTCAGCAGTTTTCCACCTGCATCCAGCACCACGATAAAGGCTTCCTTGCCTTCAAGCTCTTCATCGGTAACCAGGATGGACAGTGAGCCGTTCTCATCCGGTGATTTTGCACCGGTAGTGATCTGATCATCCTTCGCAGGTTTAATGCGGATATCTGCCAAGATATCTTGACCACCTCCACTCAGGACCACGTGACAGCGTAGTCCCTTCCACTTGGAATACTCGACCTTTATACCTTCTGGCTTTGGCCCAGCGTCCCCTGGAGTGACTTCGATGTTGAGCGTCAGGCATTCCTGAGGACTGATGCCGCCATGGGCGTACTCATAGCCCTTGGCATAACAGGCTACCCCGCGAGCAGATGCGAAGGTACTGGTCTGATTCCAGTGCCAGTGGAAAAGGTTCTCACCAGAATCGGCACCAGCCTTGATCAGAGCACAACGCCCCCACTTATTAGCACTGTATGCTGACGGCAGGTCAACCTTTGGCAAGCCACCTGGTAGGAGTAGCCATCCGTGATCGGTGACGATGCGTATTCGCTTCCAGCCGTTCAGGAACAGCATTCCTATGATGGCGTGCAGATCCTTAAACTCTTTGTCCAGCTGGGTGACGAGCTTCCAACCCATCTCATGGCCATAATGGTCGAACTGCCCAATCTCGCACCAGGCTCTTCCCTTTCCGGAACCAAACTCGTTCGTGGTGAGCAAGTTGTATCCGGTCTGCTCCATTGCTTTCTTGAAGTGGTATCCCCCGGCCAAGGATTTCGCCGATGATTTGGCCTGCGGTTCAAAGTTCTCTGTTACCTCATTTCCAGTGAATGCGTCTCTCACAGGAGAAATGGCAGGTTTCGCTGTTGCTGTCAATGTTGGCAGCGCGGACCATTGTGGTGTGAAGGTGGTCCCGTAGCCTTTTTGATTTAGCTCTACCAATATACGTTGAGCCAGATCCATGCGCAGACCGTCCACGAAGAGGACACAGGATCCTTCATCTGGATCATCCGAATAGCTTGGGGTATACCCCTCGTTGCCTATGATGTTTTGGAGAGTGCTGGCCTGATCATCCAGCCAGGGCTGATAAATCCTGGCAAGGATGCCGAATACAAGGTCCGTATCTTCGGATTCCTCAGCCAGTTGCATGGCATGGATAGCTGCAGCATCGACCTGCCAGCCGCTGGTGCTGTAAGCATCGCTCACTTCCTGCAGTGTGTTCGGTGTGCCATATTTTGAAACCTCTTCACAGATCGAATTCAAGGGCTGCAGGACATTACTGAGCGGTGCCTCCCCCAGTTCTGCCCATACCGAATCTCGGCGGGGACCATGCGCTGCTTCGAGTTCAGGTATCTTCTTCAGTGACTCTTTAGCCTCAGACGAGACCAGTTTATCCAAGGTCTTTTGAAGTGTCTCTTCTTCCTTTTGATTCCACTGTGCCCAATCGCGTTTGTCACCGAATAGGTCATCTGGTGGGGACAATGAACGTAGTGTCTGAAGTACTCCAGGATAACTAGAAGGCGCTTCACGGAAGCGGTTCCACACGTGCAGCCAGGAACCTTCCTGACGGTTCAGCTTCTCCGCACCGGAAAGGACACCATCATTATCGGGATCGAAGGCATACTTTTTCTTGCTGCTGTTGACGAAGCCCTGCCATACGACACCACTCGCCATCTCCTTGAAGCTTTCCGGAGAATTAAGGAAGTGAAGCAGTGTCTTCACCGGATCCTCACCCGTGAAGAGATCTGACAGGTATTCCTGGTTGATCTTCTTGCCGCGATGCTTTTGGATGTCTTCATCCAGTAATCTAGGGAGTCCGTTACGCAATAGGCCCTGGGTCTCGGCATCACTGGTGACATCGAAGCCCAGAGCGCCATTGTCAGGTGATTTGAAAAAGGCGTAGACCGTCCAGTCCTTCCCATTCAGCTGAGTCCACAGGGCCCCACGGTACTGAACCTCTACCAGAGGCTTCAGTTCATCGGGGCATTTGCCAGCATTTCGTAACGTCTGTCTTGAGATCCCTGGTAGATATAGGATGGGGATCCTACCTTGGGGGGTCTCATGACCCGGAGCTTGATCGGCAAGAGCCAGTCGCAACCAGATTGCTGGACCGGTCCGGTTTCTGGGATCATACTGACCACAGATGAGCAACTCGGGTAATTCTTCCCGTAGACGAGGAAGAATACTTATGAACTGGCTCTCAGGGTCCGTCCAGAGGATACATGCCGGTTTAACAACTGTCTCTTTGTTGTAGCTTCCAGCATCATGTAATGCGTGGGTCAGTGCTTCAATTAGTTTCATTATTCAATGCCATAATTTGTCTTCAGGTCCTCGACAGCTTCATCAAATGTGACATCTTCAATACCCAGTTGTGAGACATCGACCCTGTTTTCTGGCAGGATTATCTCCTCGCAGAATAGTTGCATATCCTGAAGTACCATCCCGGGTAACGACATTCTATCCTCGGGGAGAAGTAGCTGCGCCAATCTAAACACATCTCTCCGGTGTTTATCAATATCACCGCTTTGAATTGGCACTCCCTCACTGCGCTTCTGAGTGAGATCTGTCCATGCTTTGGCTTTGAGCGGGATAATCGCTTTCTCATCAAGTACTCGCAGACCATTGATATCGCGTTGATAATTGAGTAAGAAATCGTAGTACTCATCATTCAGCAGTATCGCTGAGAGACTTGAAATCTCATCTCCAACCGGAATCGGTGTTAAGTGTGCATCTTCACTTAGCTTGAGCTGGTCCGGCTTCCTCGAGAAGAGTTCAATCATCGCAGGAAAGGATTCATCTTCTGGATGGGTGAATCGGTAGAAACAAGGATTACCAGAACTATTCTCATGGACCTGATACCCACCCAACTTGATGAACTCCCAAAAGTGTTTTACAAATCCTGGATCCAGTACCTCCACACATAGAACAATATCCAGGTCCTTGGTGGCGCGAAAAGTAAGGCCGGCTTCCTCCATTAACCGATCGGATGCAGCACCACCAATCAGGATATACTGATCACGATAGTCTTTGAAGTGTTCCGTGAATATGTCGAGGCCAACTACCAATTAAGTCCCTCGATCATATCGGCCAGTCCTTGAACCACTCTCTCATCAGCCTCATCATTAAGTGAGAGGTATAGCGAGAGAGGGTCAACTCTGCCATGTTTTGAGGTCACCTGCGGGTCGTATCGCCATACCTGTAGTTCAATGGAGTCATTGTCAGGCACCGCGATCACATCAATATCTGCTCTATCCTTCACTGCCTTCCAGACCTTTTTGCCAACCGCAACAACTGGTATGCTCGGAGGACTCAGCATACTCCATTCACTCAGTGCAGATTCTCCGGCTTTGAGGAAGCCCTGTGCCTGACTGGAGATCCCAACTACCCACTTCTTATGTTGAACTGGATTCCGCAGCAAAGGCATCGCCTTCTCCCATATTTCGCGGGGAGAGGCTTCTAGGCGCATCCAACGAGTCTTTCCGGTGATTTCTTCGGTCACAAGGCCATGTCGGATCAACTCATTGGCAGCCCGGGTCATGGACATTTTAGAGTATGATAACACCTTCGCAAAGTCAGCCAGGGATCGAAAGTCTTCCTTCCTCTCAATCAGCAATTTGATTAAGCAGAGCTGTGCGGATGGTGAGAGCTTCTTTGGTTTCAGTCGCTCAGCAATGAAATACTCCCTGAGATCCAGTCCCAGGTCTGGTAGATAAAGCTGGTTATTTGGCACTACAAATGGGATACGCTGCTCAATCAGCCGTTTTCGATTGAAGGAGTCAATACTTGGAGCGACCAAAATCGGTATGATGTTTTTGTTCAGATCGGCAACCCGTTCCCATTGCTTCTTTAACTGAGCAGGCGAAAGGTCCTCAAACGACGAAACTACCTGCAGCAGGTACTGATGCCCCATGAACTCCACGACATGAAATTCAAATTTTCTACTTAAATAGTGTGGAAGAGCTGCACGCAGCTTGATGGGGTTTATCTTCACTTTCACGTCCAGGATTGCCTGAAGGTAATTTGCAAACTCGTCTACTAAATATCTGTTATTCATGGCGTGTAACTCTTTTTCTGCACGTTAACAGAGCAAATGTTATCGTGCAAGAAATATGTTACTATCCGTAAACCGAAGGAGTTCACTCAAGGCTGCTCTTCTTATACTTCATCAGAAGCTGAGTGTCTGAAGGACTCAGCTGGGAAATCCGGATTTCAAAATCGAAGTTCTCACCAATGGACAGTCCACGTAACCGGTCATAAAAGGCATAGTATTCACCGTTAGTGATGATGACGAAACGTGAGCCATTGTTTGTAGCATAGCGATAGGCCTGGTCGACAACCTCCTTGTCATTCCTGGAGAGCTGCCAATCGCGTTTCACCTCTACTACCATGCTATTTGAGGAGTCGGGATTGATTAGAACATCGATATGGCCGACGCGGTATTTGATGTCGGTGGGTGCTGCGTAGCCCAGGTATTCGAAAAATCGCTCCACCAGGGATTCATGCTCACGCTCACTGTGATGACTGGCCTGGCGGAGCAGATGGACTCTGTCCTGCAGGTCCTTTAATTGCGTGTCCTGCGGTTGAACATTTTCTGGGACTTGAACCGGCTCGGATTCCTTCGCGTCTTCTACTGAACTTGTGTCCGGCTCAGGTCTTTCCCCGTACTCCTCGGGACCGGGAATGTGTTTTGGAGGTTCTATCTTGTCACGAGGTGGGCTAGTTGATCCTTCTCCCAGATCTCCAGTGATGATCTGGAAACTCGGTGCAACCTGTATACCGGAATGTATAGCGTCCTGGATCCTCTGGTGCAGCTGAGGAGTGATCGGCGTATGACGGATGGACTTGAAACCGATGGGGTTATCCCATGGTTTCTTGAACTGCCTGGCCCAGCCAATGGCATCGCCAATGCCTCCTTGGAAGTCAACGATATGAATATCGATTGTCCCAACATACAGGTCATTGCTCGTGACGATGTAAAGCCTGTCACCCACACGAATCTGTTCACTTGCCTTTTTACCAAGATCCCAGAAATACAGTTCGGTAAAATCAGCGAGGGGTTCAGCATGTTTCCTTGAGTGTGGACTCTTAATGTTGCCCAGCAGGTCCTGGATGTTCACGGGCTTATCCAGTGAGATCCTGGCGTTCGCCACACGACTCTTGTAGAACTTCAGGTAGGTTTTCATGTTCTTCCCCCGGCCTCAGCGATTGCGTACTCTTCAAGTTTTAGAGCTCCCGCACGGTATACACCAAGCTCATCAGCCCACGACTCCACCGAGTCGGATTCAACCCATTCCCAACATCTCTGCTGGATCTGATCCATGCTCCCCGCAGGCGAAATGCTCAGTGAAGGTGCATTGGCATATTCAGTGATAATGTTCGTGAGGGCATATGCGTTCTCACCTACTTCGCCCAGGTACTTGTCGATAAGAAACCTGATCTGTTTGTGGAATCGGATAAGCCGGGCTGAGCGTTTTGGTTTGTCGAAATCCTTATCGCCTACTCGGATTTCAAGAACCTTGAGAACAAGAGGTAATACCATATTGGGCGGAATAGTGATCGATCGAAGGGAGTGTAGTCTATCGACGAACTTGCCCTTGAGCTTCTCCAAATCACCATATGTGGACTCAAAGGAAACATCATCACCGATATCACTTCGAGTATGCTGAAAACGAAATGAGATCCCCTGTCTTCCCATGATCATTCCGTTGGTACAGATCCACCTGCAAAATCCCAACGAGAAGCGGAGCAGTTTGGTCCTGTTGTAGCTATTCGTCACTCGGAGGAAGAGACTCCATTTGTCTCCAGGCCAGGGTTCAAATGTGTCTTCTTTCTGGATGTAGTCGACGTGACAGAAAGATCGCGTTCGGGGCATGACAATGTTGAAGAGCTCCATGTTCCCAATGCGTGATTCTGTGAACACTTCCGCAAAGCATAGTGCGCCTAACTCAAGAGCACGTTCATTGGTAATGAGGTGATAGTCCTTCGACACCACCGAGAACACATAATCGGTTTCCACATCCACAATCGCTTCGAATCGATCAATCTGACGCATGGTCTGAGCACCGGCTTCTTCGGTCGGTATATGCAGGGGTCGTCGTTCAACCTGGAAGAGAACCGAGTCGAGATCCGTATTGCGGTGGTGTGTTGGTATCCTCATTACATACCCTCCTGAAACTGTTTCATCAGCCCAATACTGAGATCAAGTGGAAGGTCCTCAATCCACGGAACAACCTCCTTGCTCCAAAACATCTGGAAATTCTCTGCCTCCTTCCAGAGTCTGCCATCTAACGCAGCGATCCTGGGTATCCCGCGATCCACATCATTGCGGATGTTGAAGAAGGATTTAAGAAAGTCGTCATTCGCATTCGTCAAGATGAAATCCACGAGCTGGTCATGCGTATTTATCGCTCTACGGCAGTGGGATAGATCCAGCGGCAAGGGTGTGAGGAATAGTCGCGGGTAATATCCGTACTTAGTCGTTTCGGTGCCGGGGTTGACCTTCTTGTTCTTGAGTGATAGCTGCACACCCATCGGGGCATTTAGAAAGGGCGAGTCATGGGCCGTCGAATTCCGGAATTCAATAAGATCGGAAACCTCCCAGATCAGGTCTTTCGGTGGATTTACTGAACAGGTCAACTGGATGATCGTATTAATCCGTTCGGGGAAAGACTGCCTATCGAAGCCCTGTAGGGTAAACGCCAGCGTCGAGAGGGACTGGTTGTCCTGGATGAAATGGGCGTAAGCGCAGAGCCCGATGAAACTCTCAATCGCGAACACCGGAAGCAGAATACTGGAGAGCAATGGTCCCGATGCACCAAATGAGTATCCAGTGTACACGGCCATCATGGTGAGTTCGGGTTGCTGCTCACGTCGAACAGGATTAGCCTTCCATTCCTTCCGGATCTTCGCCAATTGCTCATACGCCGCCGAGTAGGATGACAGCGCTGCCGTTCTATGAAAATCCCAGCTGGAATCCAGGGTTCCGACGATGTTCTCATCATACCAGGCCATGAGGTCCTGCGGGTAAAGCGGTCGCTTTTTCTCTTCAGGCGCCATTAATCAGAAGTCTTTGCTTTGTCTCTTGCTGTCTGCTTCTCCGCCAGGCTCAGGTGATGATCATTGATTCGGTCCCCTAGCTTCCCACCGTACTCGGGACCGAGGTGATACCAGTGTGCGGTTTCCACATCCTTACCCCGATCCTTCTTCCAATAGATGTTGGGCTTGTCCCGCAGGACGCCGGCACCCTTCTTCTTGATGTCCGGCACGGCCATGAAAGGACGGATGTTGAGGCGGACACCATCGTTGAGGTCAGGATTCCAGCCGATGGGCTGTTCTTCCAGAGGTTTCCAGCGAACGAAAGTATCGTAAGGTTTCTCGCCCTTGAGGATGAGCTCCAGACGCTCTTTGAGGATTCGGGCAGCACTCAGCTTTTCCTCGGAGCCATCAACCAGCTGGTTGAAATTCCGTTCCTGTCGATTGATCCAATCCCCCAGGTAATCGTAGATGAGGGTTTCCAGGAGTTTGTGATCCAGATTGTGATAGTTCACCAGGACAGAGAAGCCATCTGACAAGCCATCCCAGATCTGCCAGATGAAAGGCCGATGGAGGAAGAGCTTGCAGTGCTGAGTGAAAAAGTAATCTCGGAGATAGGTTTCCAGGGTACGCCCAGGAGCATCAGAAGCGGCCAGAAGTTCGGCTAAAATCTGATTGGACCACCCCTCCCCGTATGCGGCCACCAGAAGCTTCAGGAGGCGGTCAGCCGCTCCGGGTTCTCCCCTGAGTGCAGGAATACAAACAATGCCGTCATCATCCGCGAAGGTCGTCAGTTCATCGCAGCGGTTTACCCAATCGCGCTGTTCGTCGGCAAGCTCCATCTCAGGGTCAAGCTCAGTGGGCCAGCGATATCCAAGAAGACGAGAGACAGCCACCTGAAACACTGTGTCATCATTACGCAGCTGACCATGTGATGTACATTTCTTAGGATCACTCCAGATAACTGACCCACTTGGATGACCATGGAATGCCCATTGGGTCGGATCATCTCCGAATGGAAGTGGTAGTCCATTAGGGTAATTGGACTTGGCGATTCTATTCCAATATTCAAAATCAAATGGTACTTTTATCATAGATCCAACTGTTACTGCCATCGATGGATCAATTTCTCTGACTAATTCTGAGTATTTGCTTGAACTGCAAAAGGACCAGATAGCAGGTAGTTTTGAGTTGTCTTCACAAATCAAAGTACCCCCGTTCTTTCCAAATACCTCACCGCTGTAAAGGGAAATGGGTAATTTCCCCATCTGAGTGATCCTGATACCCCTGTTCCCCAGTACTTTATATCCATTCATATTCGTAGAGGGAAAGTTATGGGAAGTATCACTAGCGTGCAGAGAACCGTTCCCCCCTTCCCATAAGACGTACTCACTCATGCCCCCGTAAAACACAGTGTGAGTAACATTCTGGATGAATGGAATCCAATTCGGAGCGGTTGATTCGATCTCCCAGAAATTCTTCACAAATCTCGGCATATCGCCAGTTGACAAACCTTCGATACAGGTAGTATATGACTGCAGAAATTCTTCACTTCCTCGTTCCCTGAATACGATCCTCGCATCAGGATTGCTAATCTGCTTACTTTGGTGAATGGTGCTTAACGATGTTGCTGGAAGCGATTCTAATTTAGCAGTACATCCCCTTACATCAGATATATCTATTCCATGCATCCGATGAAACGAAACCGGTGGAACTCTGCTAATGACAAGCAAAATGGCTTTTACTACTTCCCCAGATATCGTATCGAATGCTCCAGATCCCAGCTTGGAGACCAAATGCCACGAATGCCTAGTTAGTATCTCCTCACGAAGTGATTTGTAACTGGTTAAAAACAGCCAATTTTGCGGCAGTACCAGACAGCAAACACCGCGAGAAGTATTCAGTCCTAAACATCTCTCAAGAAACACGGTTGCCAGATCTTGTTTGGCTTTCCCGTGGTGCTTTTCACAGTATTCCCGTAAGTACTGTGATTGTCGTCCACGTGCAAGGTATGGTACATTGGTTAAAACTTGCGTGAAGCGTTGGGAGAGAATGTGTGCAGCCTTGCCGAGCCCCCCAGCTGCTATTGCCAATTCAAGACGATTTTCTTCAGAGAAAAAGATATCTCTCTGTTCACGTTGAATGAGTGCATCCAAGCCAGCCGTAATGTCCTCCCAATCCGGCTCGAAAAGTGTGCCCTCTTGCGCCGCCCATGTTGGATTGGCCAGGCTCCCAAGAGTTGGCGCATTTTTGAAGATATCATGTAGATAGCCGAGGAAGTCAGCCAACCGATAATTCTCCTGGGCCAGCGAACGCCACTCGGACTTGGTGGCAGATATCACTAGACCACTGCAAGCTATCTGTGAGGTTGGAAGTTTCCGGTAGCCGCCAGTTCCCGGATAGGTCCAGGCAGCCATTGCCACGGCGAACACCGCAATCTCGACACAGCGAGGATCAATTTCTAGGCCGAATAGATTCTGTTCCAGTACCTTATCTATCGCATCACTTGCATCAAATCCTTCGAATTCCATCCTCAGCGGTACGAGCATGTGAAGCAGAGCAACCAGGAAATGCCCGGATCCACAACAGGGGTCCAGACTCTTGAAATTCTCGAGGGAATGAGGCCAGTCCAAGAATGTACCAGCCGCTGGAATCCAGTTCCCATTCTCCAGCTGAACAAAGCGCAAATACTTCAGCGGAACGCCATGGATAGCCGCCTGTTGCCTCAGGTCCTCTTCACTATCACCTGGAACACCCACTGATTCATCCGTTATTCCCAGTCGCTTCCCTGCCCACCAGGCACCGAGAGAGTTATCCAGGAGGAACTGAACCATGTAGTCCTCAGTGAACAGCTGTGTGACGGCTGGTAACTCACGCGCTCCGATCTTCACCTCCGAGGCATTGACCTCATCCTTGCGCTGGGCCTGCCAGAACTGGTACACCCACCCCAGTGAATCCGATGCCTTGAAGGTTTCTGGCGGCAGTGTTGTCAGGAGCTGTTCCATTTCCCGGAGTCGGTTCTTCGGTAGGTTCAGCTCGAATACTGGTGATGTCAGTCTGAAAATTTGTGGAATCATCTGAGCAGCGAATTCAGCCGCCACCTCCCAGCCATTGGCCTTACCCTGCTCAGCTGCAAGCTCCTCACATTCTTCAAGACTGATGGGCACCGGTTGCTGGGCGTCGGGAT
The DNA here is from genome assembly GCA_964454335.1 of uncultured Lentisphaeria bacterium. GTDB lineage: Bacteria > Fidelibacterota > UBA8477 > UBA8477 > JABMPR01 > CAYVVT01. The sequence goes on from CAYVVT010000028.1 coordinate 15,688, forward strand.
ACATAAGCAGGTTATTCTCGGACAGGAATCTGGCAAACAGCATGCGGTGCCAATGTTCGTAAGCGATCTCCTCCACCAGGCGGACGCTTTCCTGTGTTTTGTTCACCGGATGTCGTTCATCACCCAACTGCCGGCCATGGATCCGCAGGCGTCGGCGCAGGTCCTTCAGCGCATCATCCAGGTGTGTTGGAGCCTTAGCATCACCAACACCCAGTTGGGTCAGGGCCGCACGAGCAGCCGCCTCGGCCGCAATGCGGGCCTCCTTGATCACCTTCTCCAGCAGTTGGCGTTCTGAGCGTTCGAGTGTCGTCATATCGGTTAGACCTATATTGGTGTGACAGGACCCTTTTTAAGGGCATTCTTGAGCTTCTGTGCGACTTTCTGGATCCAGGAGTCGATCTCCTCCTCATTCTGGAACAACGGTCGGTCCAACTCCACGAACTGCGCCTCCGGTGCGAGCATGAGTACGACTTCCGCCAGGAGTGCCTGCAGATGTCCCGATATCGCTGTAAGCATCTCCTTGAGCGTCTTTAGATCATGGAGATCGAGAAACGCCAGCATCTTCTCATTCCCGGATGTGATGATCTCGATCCGACTTTCAGGATCCAGACTGTGCTTCTTTAGAAGATCTTCCTGTTCCTGCGGATTCAGTTTAGCCCAGTTGGTATCCGTCTTGAGCTGATCATCGACGGACTTGTAAGCGGCAGTGAAGTGCTGCTTGAACTCCAACAGTTCCTTCTGGAGGAACTGGGAGACCAGCTTGGTCAAGGGCAGTACGGGATCCGGTTCCTGTAGCAGCAGTCGGTCGTCCCGTATCTTGTCAACCTGGACCTGGTAAGTCCCAATCTTCAGCGAGCGCGCATGATGCATCATCCCCAACAGAGCCTCCCATGCAGGCAGACGTTTCTCAATGAGGGCGGCTCGGGATTGCCATTTTTCAAGTTTCTCCTGCAGGTCAGCACGAATGGTGTGAATGCCCTGGAGCTGTTCATTCCCGCTGCTCTCATCGATAGGCTTCAGGAAGGTCAAGTCCGGCGCTTCCGGTTTGGGACCATCACCCCCGGCAGCTGTGGCTAATTCGCGCACCTTTGCCAGGAACGCCGGTACGGCATCGAGCTCCTGATTTGGTTTGGCTGTCACGCCGAAGGAGATCATCAGCTGACGGATCTCGATACGCTGCTGGACTCCGATCTGGATGGTCTCCTGCCGGAACTGGAGTTTGGTCAGGTCCTTGCGGTCCAGGTTCTTGGGGTCGACCACCTGGCCGTTGGGTAACTTCCCAATCAGGTGGCCCTGTTGCAGGAGCAGGTAGAGGACGGCATCCACGGCGTCCTGGGGCCATCCATATGGCGATGAGAGGAAGTGGGCTTTCAGGTCTTTGCCCGTCTTTCCGGCACCAACCTGTTTCAGGATGGACTTGCAGACGGGGTGCTGCTCCAATTCACCTTTGTACCCGACATGTTTAAGAGCGTCAGGGCTACCACCCTTGGCATGAGTGTAGACCTTGTCCCACCCCACCTGGTCGGCGATGCTGAATTGATCATACAGACGTGAGATGGAGATTTGTGCCGCCGAGGCTAGGCAGTCTTTGACGTTGTTCTCCTGCAGTTCGGTGCCCCCGGCCTGGTAATGCCTGGCTCCATCCAGGCATTCCTGCAGCAATCGCTGGATCTTCCCCTCAGCTGTGCGCTTCTGGGTCTCCATGGCGTTATATGCTTCCTGCGCTTCGGCACCATGGGGAGTACCCCGAATGCCAATCGTGGCATCCGCAGCCTTGAAGTCCAGGATGGCCTGGCGCAGGCTGTCCACATTCTGCTTAGGGATGAACATGAAAATGGTAGCGGCATCGATACCGGCGGCCTTGGCGTCGGCGATGACGGAGTTCTGATCGATCTCCCAGCCCGAGCGTACCCACAGGTACACCTTTTCCTTGGCATCTGTGGGCAGATGGGCATCAAAGGTGACATGGATCTGTCGCGGTGAGCGAGACTTGCCCTGGTGATACTGCAGGTTCTGTTTGAAGTAGGTGTTCACCAAACTACGCATGCGCCGGTCGCGTTCGTCCTCGATCCTGGCAGGTTCCTTGTAGCCTTCCAGCACATGTGGCACAGAATGGGCTGATTTTTTGAGAGAGACT
>CAYVVT010000029.1:0-16294 GCA_964454335.1 uncultured Lentisphaeria bacterium
CCGGAGTGACTATGACTGGCCAAAGCATATCGGCCGCTGGAGAACCAACGCCTAAAAGATTTATCTAAAGAACTCACTTCGCACGAGACAATACCACCGAGCCCCTGCTAACTCCAGGGGCTCATTTCTTTAGTGGATGTACTCTGCCTCCTGGTCCCTGGAGCTTAGGGCATAGAAAGATCACCACCCTGACCTCACTCCGTTCGGCCACCCCTCCTGAGAGGAGGGGAATGTCATGCCACCACAAGCGGATGATGGCAATGCATTCCTCCCCTGCCGGCCAGGTACTGTCCTGTAGTGGCTGGACAGAGGGGTGTGGAGGAATCGGGCAAAAAGGGATCCCTTCGTATCCCGAATCGGTGCCAGAGATCCTTTCAGCAGCCTCATGGCGGACTCTTCCAGCGATACTGATGTATAACCTATCAAAGAGTGTCGTAATTATCCGACACTTTCAAGCAAAACTTTAGATAATGTCTTGTAAATTTTCCGGTTTTGCTAAAACTGTCTTAAATATATGACAGTACTGCTATTCTATTCCATGCCCCAGGCAACGTATTGCGTAAGATAAGTTCTTGTTAATACTATACTAACATCGTTCTTAAATCACATGGCACAGGCTTTGGCCTATATCGGGGGTGATATGAAGGTTGGTATTGATCAATCAGATCGTGCAAATCGACGCACATTCTCTCTTCCGAATGAAACCTCTCGGGGTCGATCCAGTATCAGGAATAGAACCGAATTGTGCTTTGTATGGAGAATCCAGACATTGACAACGGTCAAGCCGCAGGATAAAATGACAGGATGAATATAATTCGGTTATATTACTGTGTTTTAGGCATGTTGCAGGGTACAGGATCAAATGGCTAAACAATCTAAATTCCGCATCGGCATCGACATCGGCACCAACGCCGTGAAAGTCGCTTCATACCACTATGGCAAGAAGAAAGAGCGGCTGACCCAGTTGATGAAGTACGATTTCCTCCAGGGGGATATCGTCCAGAACATCGAAGACGTCAACGAAACCCACATCATGACCGCTGTGCGAGATATGGTGGAGGAACTCCCCTTTCGCCGTTCCAGTATGCGTGTGGGTATTTCAGCCGATTATCACAATGTCTTCTCAATTCAGGTCCCACAGGTGGCAAAACATGAACTGAAGCAGACCCTGTTCTGGGAAATGACTCCCCTGCTCCCCGACCCCATCGATAATTACGAATTCGATTATTCCATACTTCCCAATACCAGTCGCAAACGATCCAACGTCCTGGTAGCAGTTTTGAAGAAGAGCAAGATGGAATGGCTATCAAAGCTATTCAAGAGCCTGTCAACCGATGTGGATGTCCTGGAGACCACCGTCCTACCAGCCGCGGATCTATTACTGAAGGGACTAGGTAAACTCGACGAGCCAATTGGATTCCTGCAGGTGGGTGCCTCACACTCGCATTACATGATCATCGATGCGAAGAGTTACCCTGAATTCCTGTACATCCCCATTGGCGGCAACAAGCTGAACAAACTTATCGCCGGTGAGCGGGATGTGCCCTTCCTGGAGGCCGAATATCTGCGTCTTGGACTTATGTCCCAGGACGATGAGGAGGAGGAAGAGGGTTCCGAGGAGGAACAGGGTGGTTCCAATGTCAACCTGGATATTTACATGAGCAACGAAAAGGTCGGACAGGCCCTGAAGGAACTCTCCATCAGTGTGAAGAAGATGAACCTGAGGCATGAGTACACTACCGGACAGAAGGTAGAGAAACTCTTTGCCACGGGTGGTCTGATCAATGATGAATTCGTACATTAATTCTTCACATTCTCAGATGATTTCTTCGGTCTGCCCACGGAGATCTGGGATCCCATGCATAAGTACTATCCTGATATCGAGGCATCACCCATGTACAATTACCAGTTCGCCACCGCCATCGGTCTGGCCATGAGGTAGCATGGAATTTCAACTAAATTTCCTGAGTACCACCGCCGATCGCCGCAGCCGTCTGCGTCTGCGGAATTTCACGGGTATCATCTATCTGATCATTTTCGTGGGTACCGTTTATGTGATGTACCAGATCTATTCCACCCAGAAGTACATGGCGGATGTGTACGAGCTGCGTGTTTCGGAGATCGAACAGCGTATCGCCAGCGTGGAGCCCAGGATGCTCTTCCTGGAAAGGAAGATCGGGATCCGCAATCGTCTGAAAGCTCAATCCAAGGTATTTCTACAACCTGAGAACCGCGCGTCAATCTGGAAGATGACGCTCATCGATATGACCAAGGCCCTGCCACCCGAACTGGCCATCACCAAGGTCATCGCAACCCGCAAGGCCAAGAATCCCCAGCAGCGGAATGAAGGACCTTCCATGACCATCGAGGGCTTTACCTATCTGCAGGGGGGCAACCGGGACATTCTCAGTGTGGACAATTTCCGTTCTGAATTGCTCTACAGCCTGCCCATCAGCGAGAATTTCAAAGAGATCAAGGTGGAGAACAACCGCATCTATAAAGAGGACGAAAACCTGAAGCTGGTCTTCGCCCTGGGGCTCTACCGATGAACAGGCAATTCAGATTCTGGATAGAGGCCATCAAGATCCGCTGGATCATCCTTGGCGGGATCTTCTATGTCGGTTCGGTCTTCCTGGTGGCCCAAATGATCATCGGTCCGCAGTATGGCCGCTATTACGGCGCTGTAGAGAAGCAACTGGAGATCGATGAGACCTATGTGAACCTGCTGGGGCTGGATATCGAAGTCGCCGTAAAGAACATCAACAATCAGCTGATGGAACTGGATTCGCTCAAGATCGTCTTTGAGAACAAACTCATGAAGGCGGCCAGTGTGAACGCCATCTTCCCCGTGATTGACCGATTCTGTTCTGAAGCCAATCTCAAGGTGGTCACCATGGAATCCATGAACCGCTCCGAGAACGTCATGCAGTTCTGGGAGAAGCACCTCCTGAGATTATCGGTCCTGGGCAAATTCCCTGATTTCCTCTGGCTTCTGGAGCTGATGGAACGCCATGACGAGTGGATCCTCATCGAATCACTGACCATGGCCCCACTTGAACAGGGAACCGGCTTCGCGCGCTTTGACATGGTGCTGTCGGTCCTATCGGCAAAGGAGACGAATTCATGAACAAGAATGCACGCTTAGGACTGCTGATCCTGGCAGTGGCCATCCTCATCACATTCGTCCTTCTGAATGTCTTCGGTGTATTCGGCAATCTTTTCGGAGGCCAGGCCCTGGATAGGAAATCCGAGCTGCAGATCGATTTTGTTACCCTGCAGTCAACCATCAAGGCAGTACAGACCCCGGACATCCCCAAAGTGACCTTTGTTGAAGCAGTCGATACGCTCAGTCAGTCAGAAGACCTTACCAAGCTGCGGAACCCGTTCCGCCGAGTGATCAAGAATGTGGTGATCCCTAAAAAATCGACGCCGACGATCAAACGACCCACCGCAGCCCCAAAGAAGAAAACAACCCCCAGGAAGAAACGTATCGTCAGACCCAAGATCAGCGTCAACGGTATTATCTGGGACAGATCGAGACCCTATGCGATCCTGGATGGCGAGATCTACGGTGAAGGCGATTTCATCAAGGGCTACACGATCCAGACTATCGTGGATTCCCTCATCGTCCTATACAATGACAATGATATATACACCTTGAATTACATCATGGAGTAACACATGAACAAAACCTCACATATCCGTCTGTTGGGCATCCTGATCATCATCAGCATCCTGGGCACGTCCCTGGGGCTGGGTCAGGTCACAGGCGATAAGATCTCCATCACTGTAAGAGAGGTGAAACTGGACCGGGTGCTGCGCATCCTCAGTGAGAAGAGCGGTATGAAGTTCATCTCCGATCCCGCCATCAGCTCGAAGAGTATCACGCTGGATCTGAAGGAAGTCGCCCCCTTGGAAGCGCTTTCCATTTTAACAGAGCTTTACGATCTGGGATTCCAGCAACTCAGCGGCGGAAAATACATCGTCGCCCCACGGAGTGATATCGAGGTACCCACACAGATCCGCTCCTACAGCTGTCAGTTCGCTGAATCCCGCGAACTGGCCGAAACAGTGAAATCATTCATCACTAGGGATATCGGTCAGATCTTCGCCGATGTCCGCACCAATAACGTCGTCATCCAGGATACACCCGGGAAACTGGGTGAGATCTTCAAACTCCTGGAGAGCCTGGATAAACCCACCAAGCAGGTCTATATCAAAAGTGCCATCGTGGAGATATCAAAACTCGCCGATCACGAACGCGGTCTGCAGTGGTACCAGGAAGAAAGCCTGCCAGGCCGCGACGGCTATAAGGTTGGAACGGATTTCGGCTATCGGGAGAACATATTCAGCGAACCCCTGGATCAGGTGGTATTCCCCACCATCACAGGCGGTTTCGGGCTGGGTATCGTCACAGAACCCATCGAGGTCCTGCTGGGCATGCTCTCAAAAAGCAATGATCTGAACCTGCTATCCACACCATATCTGATGACCCTGGACAATAAATCTGCGGACATCGAAGTGGGTGATCAGATCCCCTACCCCAAGCTGAACGAATTCGGAATGGTCTCGTACGAATTCAAGAATGCGACGGTGAAGCTCACGGTACGGGCCCATGTCAATAACGATTCAACCATTACAGTCCGGCTTGAACCCCAGGCAAACTTCCAGCAGGGTATCACGCCGGACGGGATCCCCATCATCGCCACACGCCGGGCCAATACGGAGGTCATCGTGGAAAACGGCAAAACGGTCGTTCTGGGCGGCTTGATGCAGGAATCGGATGTGAAGGCCGAAGAGAAATTTCCGGTCCTTGGATCGATCCCCATCATCGGTGAGCTGTTCAAATCCACTTCCACCAACAAGAAGAAGACCGAATTGATGGTGATGTTGACTCCCTACATAGTCGATATCTATTCCAATGACATGCGACAGGAGTCCATGGATAAACTGCCCGAGAGCTTCCAGCAGGAATTGAAGAAGAGACCCTGAGCATGGCCAAGGCGGATGCAAAGATCCTGATCATCGACGATGAGAAACCCATCGGCGAATTCTTTAAGGACCTGTTCGGTATGTTCGATACACAGATAGATGTCGCCAACAGTGGTAAGAAAGGCCTGAGTCTGGTGGCAAAGCAGAAATATTCTCTGGTCTTTCTGGATTACAAACTGGGAGATCTCACCGGGCTGGAGGTCCTGGAGGAAATCAAGAAGACCGACAAGAAAACGCGGGTGGTTACCATCTCAGCTCATCTCACCGATGATGTATTGAAAAGTCTGAAGAGTGCTGGTGTGGACGGCTACCTGTACAAGCCCATGTCCGCCGAGAAGATCCTGGGTTTTGCCCGCAAATTCGTCGACAAGAAAACCTTTAAGGCTTAAGACCACAGAGCTGTAATCATGTTGATGAGAATGGAAACAGGATCCTGAGCCATGGCCGACAAGACCAGGATACTCATCGTTGACGATGATCCCACTTTAAGGGATTATCTGAACTCTATTCTGGAACAGCTGCAGTACGAGGTGGCAGGTACAGCGAGTTCCCGCGTTGAAGCCGAAAAGATGGCCATTGAGAGCGATCCCGATCTGGTGATCATGGATGTGCTCATGGAGACACCCCGGGCCGGCATCGATGCGGCCCGCAAGATCGCTAAGGACATCAGCTGTCCCATCATCTATCTCACGACGGACGCCGAGGAATCGACCCTGCAGAAAGCCCTGCAGACCGAACCGTTCGGATACCTGGTAAAACCTATAAATGCTGAGAACCTGCGAGCTTCCATCGAGATCTCGCTCATGCGCCACAAGTACGAGCAGAATCTTCGCCGTACCCAGGCCGCCCTGGAAGAGTCTGAGAGCCTGTTCCGTGGGATCTATACCACCATGCAGAACGGTTATTATCGGCTCGATGCCCAGGAAAGGTTCCTGCTGGCAAATCCATCACTCCTCGATCTCCTGGGTTTTGAATCCCATCGCAAGATCATCGGCAGGACCATGGATGAATTGGGTTTCACCAGTTCCCAGGAGCGGAAGGGATTCAGGGAATTGCTGGCTTCCAATGAAAAGGTGGTCCAGATCGAATCCGTCTGGCGTCACCAGGATGGCCATGATATCCACGTTGTTGAGAATGCCTGGGAAGTCCGCGACGACGATGGGAACCTGCAATATTATGAAGGTACTGTTCAGGATATCAGCCAGATCCGCATGCTGGAGAGCCAGCTGCGTCATTCCCAGAAGCTGGAGGTCATCGGGACCATGGCTGGACGCATTGCGCATGAACTGAATAATCGGCTGGCGGGTGTACTTGGTTATGCCGACCTGTTGTCCATGAAGGTGGACAATGATGCCGATATGCAGAAGTATATCCAGTCGATCCAGTCAGGGACAAAGAATTCTGCGGGTGTCATCCAGCAGTTGTTGAAATTCAGCCGCAAACCCAACAGCCAGCCGCATATCACCTATCGCCTGGACGAACTCATCGAAGAACGCCGGGATATCCTCTCGGTGATCCTCAGCAGCAAGATCGAGTTCCGGGAGGAGATCGAGGTAGAGCGTCCCTTGGTAAGTGGTGATCCGAAACAGGTTGAACAGATCATCCTGAACCTGGTGATCAATGCCCGTGATGCCATGCCGGATGGCGGCGTCCTTACCATCAGGCTCAGCGATGCCAATTTCATAAGCCCCTATCACACCAACGGTGTTATTCCACATGGTGATTATGTCCGTCTCACCATTTCCGATACGGGTGATGGGATCCCGGAAGAAAATATCGAGAAGATCTTTGAGCCATTCTTTACCACCAAGGAGGAGGGGATCGGTACCGGGCTGGGTCTATCCATTGTCCGCAGCATGGTAGAGGACAACCATGGTTTCATCCGTGTGGACAGCCAGGAAGGCAGTGGCACGCAGTTCGAAATCCTGCTCCCGGTGGCACCGCCCAGAGTAGACTGATTACTACTTGCTGCCCTAAGTTCAGTATTCTCCATCCTTTAGAATTTTAAATGCAAATCTGCCCGGACGGTCTATACTTGCCGCATGGTCCTGGATAGAATAGCAAATCGCAATCTGGCCCTGTTATGGTCAGGCCAGCTGGTTTCGCAGGCCGGTTCCTCCATCAGCCATATGGCCGTGATCTGGCTGATGCTGGAACTCACCGGCTCCAGTACCATGACCGGTCTGGTGGCTTTTGCCGGAACGGCACCGGCCCTGCTCTTCGGACTCTTCGCAGGTGTGCTGGTGGATCGTTACAACCGGAAGCGCTTGATGCAGCTGGGGGATGGTGTCCGGGCATTGCTGATCCTGCTGATACCGGTGCTGTTCTTCTATGGACAATTGACCCCGCTCCTGGTAGCGGGCCTGATCTTTCTGGTATCCACCTTCGGGACGGTGTTCAATCCGGCGCGGGATGCCCTGATCCCCATGTTCACACCGCCGGATCGAATTCTCAGGGTCAACGCACTGGTACAATCGACAGGCTATCTGGCCTATTTTGCCGGTCTGTTCGGTGCCGGCCTGATCATGGGTGTCGCCGGTCTGATGAACCTGTTCTATTTCGATGCCGCCACCTTTGCCTTTTCCTTCATCATGATATCCTTCCTGGTACTGAAAGCTTCATCCACTGCTCAACGATCAAGTGAGACACAGCACTGGACTGATCTCAAAAAGGGTTTGCGCTATGTCCTGAAAGAAGATCGGCGTCTGGGCTGGATCATATTAATAACGGGGATCAACAATTTCTTTATCATGGGTCCTGCGATTGTCGGGCTCCCTCTGTTGATCCGGGAGGTCTGGCAGGGATCCGGTCAGGATTTCGCCTTTATCGAATCGACCTACGGCATCGGAATGCTGCTGGGCACAATCCTGGTTTATCGCTTTGCCAGCCGTTATCGCAAAGGGACCTGGCTGATGGTGGGGCTCATCTATGACGGACTGACCTATGCGCCCATGTTCTTCGTGGGTTCACTGGGTATCTCCCCGTTCTGGGCGGCCATCTGGATCGTCTTCATTCACTCCATTGGCATCCCCTTCATCCAGGTAACACGGACCACCCTGATCCATTCCATCGTACCGGGCCACATGCAGGGCCGCGTTTTTGCCATGGTCAACCTGGCCGTCATCGGCATGACCTCTTTTTCTGTGGCGGCAACCGGTTTTGCGGCCGAGTTTATCTCTGCGCGAATGATCTTCCTGATCATCAGTGTGGGTGCGACCCTCAGCGGGATTGTGGGATTAATGATCAGGGGGATCAGAGAAAGTGATTGATCCAAGATGTTAAGTATACGAGACCTCACCACCAATCTGGGGAGTCTGTTCCAGGATGATCTGCCCGGTTTCACTGCCCAATCTGACATGATGCCCGAGGGACGCATCAAGCTTCCCGAATATTCAGATCTGCAGCGCGCGGCGGTGCTGATCGCCTTCTTTCCCCGTGAGAACGGCTGGTATTTCCCCCTGTTCCGTCGGGTTGCTGACGGCTATGCACACAGTGGTCAGGTGGGTTTGCCCGGTGGTCGGGCTGAGGATGGTGAAAGCCCTGTGGAAACTGCCCTGCGGGAGGCTCAGGAAGAGGTGGGGATCAATCCAGATGATGTGATCCTCTGTGGCCAGCTTTCAGCTCTGCCCATACCGTTGAGCGGCTATCTCGTACACCCCTTTTTGGGCGCATTGACCTCAGAACCGGCTTGGCAGCTTGAATCCCGGGAAGTGGATGAGCTGCTGCTGGTAAGTTTACAGGATTTTCTGCGGGAAGAGGCCATCCAGGCCGAAAAACGGCGTTTCAAGGGTCAGGATTGGACCATCCCCTATTTTGATCTCGAGGGTCATAAGGTGTGGGGAGCGACGGCAATGATCCTCAGCGAGTTGCGGGCTCTCATGAGCAACCTGCAACCAGCCGTCCTGGACGAATTGTAAACGTTACTGAGGATTCCCCTCCAAACCCAGCTCATCCGCTTTCTCTGCTAGGGCATCGATGACGAACTGAATATGCTCGGTGGGATCAACTTCAAGTTCATCCATCCCCTGAGTAATATCATCGCGATTCACACTGGCGGCGAAAGATCGTTGCTTGAACTTCTTCTTCACTGATTTGGGCCGCACCTCATGAATGGATCTGGATGGACGTACATAGGTCACGGCAAAGATGAAACCCACCAGTTCATCAACAGCGAAGAGGGCCTTGGCCATGTCACTGGTCCGGGGCACACCCGTATAGGTTGCATGGCCCATGATGGCTTCCAGGATCTCTTCAGGATAGCCTGCGGCACGCAGGATCTCGTTGCCTTTGTAGGGATGTTCTTCGGCAGTGGGATAGCGTTCATAATCGAAATCATGCATCAGACCGGTGAGTCCCCACATATCAGCATCACCATCATATTTCTCCGCCATTTTGCGCATCGCCTGCTCGACTCCCAGGGCATGCCGCCGTAATGAATCGGATTCGGTATATTCACACAACAGGTTCCAGGCAGATTCGCGATCGATGGGCATCATTCACCTCCATGATTTCAGAATGCTCGTAATATGTGGATTCCGATAGGTGGAGAAAAGGGATGTGTCTCCAAATCGGGATGCTGATCCTATTTCTCCAGATACAGCTCTGTCAGTCGACCGGTGAGGTATTTGAAGGCAGCGTTCACGTCGTCCGTCTGATAGCACAGTTCAATATCCTCGGGACTGATGGTCCCGTAATCGACCAGTGTCTGCAAGGAGATCACCTCATCCCAGAAGCGCTTTCCAAACAGCACGATGGGCATGGCTTTGCTCAATTTTCCCGTCTGTGTGAGGGTCAGGGTTTCGAACAGCTCATCCAGGGTGCCAAATCCACCCGGGAAGGCGATGAGAGCCTTGGCCAGATAGACGAACCAGTATTTGCGCATGAAGAAATAGTGGAATTCCATCTCCAGTTCCTGTGAGATGTAGGGATTGCCCTGCTCCTCATGGGGCAGTTCGATGTTCAGTCCCACAGAGAGTCCCTTGGCCTCCGCCGCACCACGGTTGGCGGCCTCCATGATCCCGGGACCTCCGCCTGTAGCAACGATGAAGCGTCGCTTGCGGCCTTTCAGGCCCTTTGACCATTTGGTGAGCTTGTATGCCAGCTCCCGGGCGGAATCGTAATAATCGCTGGCTTTCAGGATCTTTTCCAGCCCTTTGACCTTCTGAGGATCCGTCGCCTGCTCGATCTGCTGCGCCACCATGTGGCGCGGCCGGATGCGTGCGGAACCAAAGAACACCACCGTATCCTTGATGTATTTCTTCCTGAAGATCTCCTGGGGGCCGAAGTATTCGCTCATGATCCGCAGCATGCGGCTGCTGGGGGCATGGATCAGTTCATGGTTGTCATAGAATTTCTTTACACGTCTTTCCATATCTACTCCTTCAGAAACGGGGGCACGAAGATAATCGGGGAAGATCAGGAAAGTATGAGAAATCGGTCAGGTCATTCAGAGGATTTCAGCCTGGACAGCAACTCAGTGAAACCTCGTTTCCCATACTTCAGTTGACGGGCGCCGCGGGATACGGTGCCGATGCTCACATTCAGTCGTTTGGCGATCTCACGCTGCGGGTGACCGGCGTCGAGCATCTTGATGATCTCCCAGCGGGTGGCAAGTTCTTCGAACTCCTGTGGTGTGAGCAGGTCATTGAGGAATTTCTCCATGAGCCTACTGTCATCCAGTTCGGTGAGCAGATCGATGAAGATCTGATAGTCGCGGGATTGTGTCATTGTACCAGTACAATAGAACAATCGGGCCAGAATCACAAATGAAAAGGAGACAGGACCTCGATGGTCAGGAGTTGAGCTCAGGCTTCCCAAAGCTGTCAATCCGATTATATTCTTCACTTTCATGGATGCCAAGACCATCATCAGGGCCAGGGGGCTGACTAAAAATTATGGCGATTTCACTGCAGTGAACGCCATCGACCTGGACATTGCACCCGGGATCTGCTACGGATTCCTGGGACCCAATGGTGCTGGTAAAACCACTGCCATGAAGATGATCTACTGTGCATCACCGGTCTCTGCAGGAAAGCTGCAGGTGGATGGTCTGGACGTCATGTCCAAGCTCAGTGATGTCAAACGCAGGATCGGGGTCGTTACCCAGGAAGACAGCCTGGACTACGATCTGAATGTGGTGAAGAACCTGCTGGTCTATGCGCGGTACTATGATATTGCCAGATCCGTGGCGGAGGAGCGAGCCGAGCAACTGATCCGTTTCTTCCAGCTGGAAGATAAACTCGATGAGAATGTCCGTCATCTCAGTGGCGGCATGAAGCGACGGCTGCAGATCGCCCGGGCCCTGATCAATAATCCCCAGGTCCTTATTCTGGACGAACCCACCACTGGGCTGGATCCACAGGCCCGTCATCACGTCTGGGCCAAATTGCATGATCTCCGGGAACGAGGTGTCACCCTGCTGCTCACCACCCATTACATGGACGAGGCTGAACAGCTGTGCGATCGTCTGGCAATCATGGATCGGGGTCATATCATCGCAGAGGATAGCCCCTGGAAACTTATCGAACAGGAGATCCCGCCACAGGTCATCGAGGTACGTGCAGCTTCGGCTGTCCGTGAGCTGCTGCTCCAGCGGATCGGCCCGGAGATATCGTTCCATGAATCCCTTTCTGATCGTGTGCTATTGTACTGCAACAGTACCGATGCGTTGTATCCGCGAATTCAGGCCATGGATCTCGATCTCAAGACCCTGATAACCAGACGATCCAGTCTTGAGGATGTATTCCTGAAACTCACCGGCCGGGAGCTCATCGAATGATCCGCAACTGGCCCACATTCAAGCTGCGCTCGGCCGCTCATGTGTGGCAACGCAATGCCACGGTATATAAACGGACCTGGAAGCTCAATATCCTGCCAAATTTCTTTGAGCCATTCCTGTATCTGCTGGGGATGGGGCTGGGACTGGGTGCCTATGTCACCGATATGGGTGGTGTCCCCTACATCGAATACATCGCTCCGGGACTGCTGGCCACCAGCATCATGTGGGGGGCTACCCTGGAAACGACCTACAACGTATTCGTGAAAATGAACTACGACCGGATCTATGATGGTGTACTGACCACACCAGTGAATCCCACGGATCTTGCACTGGGAGAATTGATCTGGGGTGCTACCCGGGGCAGTATCTACGGCGGGGCCTTCTTTACCATCCTGCTGGGTTTCGGAATGGGCCATTCATGGACGGTGATCGCGGTCATACCACTGCTTTATATCGTCGGTTTCCTGTTCGCAACCGTGGGGATGGTGTTCACCTCCATCATCAAAGAGATCGAGTTGTTCAACTATTTCTTTACGCTCTTCCTGACCCCCCTCTTCCTTTTCTCAGGGATATTCTTCCCCATGGATCAGCTGCCGGCGGCGGTGCAGTACATCGCCTGGTTCACACCCCTGTTCCATGCCGTGGAAGTCAGCCGTGGGATCTTTCACGAACTCTTCGACCTGAACATGCTTGAGCACCTGACCTGGATGCTGGTGGTTGCGGTGTTGAACACCTATATCGTCCTGGTGCTGTTCAGGCGGCGGTTGTATAACTGATCCAGGCGTTCATAGTAAGAACGACTAGAGGCAATTCTGATCCAGGGATTTCTCGGTTCCGGTTGGCTTTGCCAACCTGCACTCGAAATGACATGTTCCATAATTATAGATATACTGAGTTCATTTCTTAGACCAGGACTGCTGCCTAATCAGGAGAATCCAGACCCGCTTTGTGCATCGTCTGTGGTGTCATTTCGACCGAGTCAGCGCAAGCTGACGAATGGAGAAATCCCCCAGTTCAGTCTAGTATATCTCGATAGGTACCCAGTCCGGATTCACAGATTCGATCAGCGCTATCTTCTTCTTCCTCCGCCAGCGTTTTATCTGCTTCTCACGATCAAGTGCTATTCGAGGATCATGGAACTCCTCAAAGTAGATGAGAGTGTGGATCCTATACGAGGATGCGTGCCCTTTCTTACCCGTCACGTGTTGATGAATCCTGTTCTGCAGGTTTGATGTCATACCGACATAGAGCCTGCGGTTGGTGTTTGTCAGGATATACATGTAGTATGATATTTTCATTGTCCTTCTCGCAAGTGATCAGGGTGGTTAGTGGTACTGTGGGATTTCTCGGCTTCGGAAAACTTTGTCTTCCTTCGCTCGAAATGACAGATACCATGCGTGTGGGAAAGCCGAGTCCACCTCTCAGGCTGGATTAGTGTCATTTCAACCGAGTCAATGGATGCTGATGAGAAGTGCAATTGGAGAAACCAGGTTAACTGAGTTCATGGAATTCTCGGCTCAGGATGGCTTTGCCAACCTACACTCGAAATGACATGTTCAATGCATGGGGTTAAACCGAGTCCAGTTCTCAAACCCGGTTTATTGTCATTTTGACCGACAGCGTCAAAGCCGATGAGGCAAAGACGGGGTGTAGCGAAATTCCCGATTAAAGATGGTGTCTGGTTCGCGATGGGTAGGTGGAGTCAGATCTCTCGTCTCAGGCGGGCCACCGGGATGCTCATCTGTTCGCGGTATTTGGCCACCGTACGACGGGCAATGGGAAAACCCTCTACCTGGAGCATCTTGGAGATGGCCTCATCGCTGATGGGACGGCCCTTGTCCTCCTCCTGGATGATCTTCTTGAGCCGCTCCTTGATGCGCCTTGTGGAGATATTCTCACCATCTTCGGCTTCGATACCCTCGCTGAAGAAATAACGCAGTTCAAATATGCCCCAATCCGTCTGGGCATACTTCCCGCTGGTCACCCTGCTGATGGTGGAGATGTCCATGCTGATATCCTCGGCGATATCCCTCAGCACCATGGGTTTCAGGCGTTCCTTGCCATGGATGAAGAATTCCTTCTGCCGCTCGATGATGGCGTGGATCACCTTCATCATGGTGATACGTCGCATCTGGATGGAATTGATGAACCATTTGGCGGATTCAACCTTCTTCTTCAGAAAGAGTTTCGTATCTGTATCCAGGCTGCGCTGATTCTTCAGCATGCTGCGGTAGGTGTTCGAGATACGCAACTCGGGGATGAAGGCATCGTTCAAGCTTACGATGAACTCACCTTCCTGCTCACGAATGTAAAAATCGGGGGTGATGTAATTGGTCCGGGGATCCAGGTAGCCGTCACCCGGTTTAGGGCTCAGGCGGGAAATGAGGTCTTCAGCCTGACGCAGCCCATCTTTGCTCAAATGCAACTTCCGCAGGATACGTTCGAAACGGCGGTTGGCGAACTCATCGAAATAGTCGCGGATGATATAATGTGCCGGCGTATCGGGGTAACGCTTCTCAATCTGGATGAGCAGGGTCTCCTGCAGGGTTCGGGCTCCAATGCCCTGGGGCTCCAACTGCATGAGCTGTGCATGCAGATCCTCGACGATCTTGAGATCCACCTCGAATTTCTCAGCGAGATACTCAAGGGGGATGATCAGGTAACCACGTTCATCGATACTCCAGATCATCTCCTCCATGATCTCGTTCTGCTGGTTATCCAGGCTCAGTTCCTTGATCTGTTCCAGCAGCTCCTCGGCCAGGCTGGGCAGATAGGGATTCTGGATCTCTACCTCTTCCTTGTTCTTGTCGTAGTATTCCTTGGCTTCGTATCCATCGTTCTGGAAATAATCATCAAGGTCGATATCCGGCTCTTCCTCAGTGCTCTCTTCCTCGTCATTCTCGACTTCCTCGATCTCCTCGTTCATCTCCAGCAGGGGATTGATCTCGAGTTCCGTCTTAATGCGTTGTTCAAGGGCAATGGCAGGGAGTTGTAGCAGGGTTGACAGCAGGATCTGCTGTGGTGTGAGCGTCTGCTTGAGTTCAAGATGTTGGGATAGTTCGACCATGATTCAACGATCTAGTCTGAAATTGCTACCTAGGTACAATTTCCGCGCCTGGTCATCATTTGCGAGAAACTCAGCATTACCTGATAATAAGATTTTTCCCTGGAAAAGCAAATAAGCCCGGTCTGTAATGGAGAGGGTCTCATGGACATTATGGTCCGTAATAAGTACCCCAATACCCTTTTCCTTCAGCTTCAGTACGATCTGCTGTATATCCTCTACGGCAATGGGATCAACTCCAGCGAACGGCTCATCCAGAAGAATGAAATCCGGATCCGTCACCAGAGCCCGTGATATCTCAGTCCGCCGTCGTTCACCGCCACTGAGCTGGTTACCTTTGCTCTTCCTGACCTGGGTGATGGAGAGTTCTTCCAGAAGGCGTTCCAGCTTGGCTTCCTTCTTCTCCGGAGACAGCTCCAGCTGCTCGAGCACCAGCTTGAGGTTCTCCTCGACACTGAGCTTGCGGAAGACACTGGCTTCCTGGGGCAGATATCCGATCCCGGACCTGGCACGCTGGTACATGGGCTCCCGTGTGATCTCATTCTCATTCAGAAAAACTGCACCTGAATACGGCCGGATCATACCAGTGATCATATAGAATGTGGTTGTCTTACCGGCACCGTTGGGCCCCAGCAGGCCTACGATCTCCCCCTTATTTACGGCGACAGTAACATTATCGACGACCTTGCGCTTACCATAGAACTTGACAAGATTCTCACCACGCAGGGTCAACTCACTCATCGCTCATCTCCCGATAGGTGACACCTGTGGGTTGTAGAATGGTCCAGTTCTCAAGACTGGCATCCGACTCGAATCCAATACCGTAGAGTGTATCCATTTCAGAGGTAAAGGTGATGGTCTCTTCGGTGAAGATGATCTCCTTCTTCTCATTCCACAGCAATCTGGTGGTCCGCAGCGTCATCCCGGAGTCGGATACCACGTACACATCACCGGTTGCGGTAAACAGACGCCGTCTATCGTCGATGTGGCCTGTATCTGCGGTCATTACCGAACTGTGCGTACCATCCGAATTGTAGAAATCCAGCTTCACGTGGCCGATGAACTCGATTTCCCGCGGTTCCTCGAACTGTACCAGGTAATCGGCCCGGGCGGTGACGTTCTGCTGACCTGCCGAGCTGATCAGTACCGTGCTGTTCCAACTCTCCTGGCTGGGGATCCGTTCTTCCACCTCGACGGCATCTGTGGCAGTCTGTCCCACGGGTTCGCAGGCCAGGAATACCATGAAAATCCCTGCTATGGTCATGAATCGCTTCATCGCTCCAATCTAAGTCCAGTCAGATTCTTTGTCAGTGAAAAAGGAGAAAAAAGCCCTCAAATGGCGTTATTATCGGTGTATATATTTGGGATTTGATTATACAGGAGACAGGAGACAGGAGACAGGAGACAGGAGACAGGAGACAGCAGACAGGAGACAGGAGACAGGAGACAGGATAAAGACA
>CAYVVT010000030.1:0-14483 GCA_964454335.1 uncultured Lentisphaeria bacterium
AAATACAGTCCCCACATGGATGGTGAGCCACTTCAATCATCCGCAGGAGTTGCAGGTCGACGCACTTGAGCGCATCGGAGCATGGATCGACCGGGGTATTCCCTTCCTGAATCAGAGTGTTCTCTTGAGAGGCATCAATGATTCACCTGAGATTCTGGAAGGTCTTTGCAGGGGACTGATCGAGAATCGCATCAAGCCTTACTATCTGCATCATGCCGACCTGGTGAAGGGTACCAGCCATCTGCGTACCAGCATAGAGGAGGGACTGAGCATCATGAAGGATCTCCAGGGCAGATTGCCTGGTCATGCCATCCCCACTTACGTTCTGGATCGTCCAGGTGGACTTGGCAAAATCCCGCTCCAGAACGGCTACAGGAATTACAATTCAAAAATACCAACGGATCCAGCCTGATGTGGAGGGCTGCAGGCCATTTGCAGGGTGTAAATGACTGCCAGGTAGCAATAAATTGATCATGAAATCATTGTGTTACCCATCACATGAGTCTGACAGACCAGACCAGATGCCTAAAATCCGGTTGATTTTAAAACCCCACCATTAAATTAATGGCTGAATTGCCGCCCAGAAAAGTGGAGTGAGAAATGCTTAGAAAACTTTTACTCGTGAGTTCATTGGCCATAATGGTGCTTTGTATCCCGGCCTGTGAGACCAGTACCGAACCCGATACCACAGCGCCTGCCATCCCGGTCAATGTCCGGATCAACATAGACCTGAGCCTTGAGGGCGAGATCTATGTCGAGTGGGATGCCAACACGGAAAATGATCTCGTGGGTTACACGGTTGCCCGCAGCACCGATCCCAACAGTGATTTTGTGGATATTGCATCGGTACAGTTGACCTATTATCGAGACTCGGGGCTGGATTACAGTACGACCTATTACTACCGCGTGAACGCATTCGATGGCGATGGGAATTTCAGCGAATATTCGACAGTTTCAGACGGTGCTTCCCCCATCAACATTGAACCACCGGCAACACCGGCCAATATTCGCATCGAGGCGCACAACACCTTCAGCTTCTCTACCTTCCAGTTCGTACCCGATATCGATCTGGCCTGGGACGCCAACATGGAAACTGACTTCGCCATCTACAAGATCTACCGCATCACGGAAAACATCCAGTTCGCCACGGATGCATCCACATTTCTCGATTCTACGGAAGATATCTTTTACAACGACGAGGATGTCGAAGCTGGAACCACCTACTACTACAAGATCACCGCGGAAGATCGTGGCGGTCTCGCCAGTACGGCCTCTGCCCGCCTCATCGACACACCTCTGGTGCCCCCAACACTCGTTTCACCCATCAATGATGAGGTGACCAGCACCTTGACGCCGACGCTTACATGGCAGGACGTTAGAGGATCGGATCACTACATCATTACGGTGAAGGATGCTTCAGATACCGAGATGTGGATGGTGACTGTGGACAGTGACGACAGCGAGGCAGAGCTGAGTACCGTTTACGCCGGTACGGCACTTACCGCCAATACCACTTACACCTGGTTCATCAAGGGCTTCTCAAAACCACCCGTAGAGGGGCTGGCCATCAACGTGACGACCAATCCCGCCACATTCCGAACGCCCTGATCCTGACCCGAGTTGGTTTTAAGCCCCGTTTATCGGGGCTTTTTATTTCTGCTCCCCTGGATTCGCAGGGTGACCAGCCCAGCCATTCTGGCAGGCATCGAGATAATTAGAGTCATCTTTGCCAAATTGATCATCTGGAAAGGGCTGTATCTGTCGGATTGACGTCATTTCAGGCACTGGCACGGTATTATCGTTATACCAGGCAGAATGGCAGAAGCCGATCAATATCGCGAAAGCGAGGTATAGAATGCAGAATACTGACCTGACCCTGTTCCTGAACCAGATCACCATGGGTATGGTGAATAACGAAGCAATGTCCAAGTGGCTGGCGAATGAAGAACCAGTGCAGCGTGGGAACGAACCGGTCTGGCAACCGGAAGCCATGGATTACTGGATGAAGAAACTGATCATGGATCAGGCTGGAGTCATTGCAAACGCCTGAACCAATCCCCTCAGCAGGGTTTAGATAGAGAAAAGGGCCGGTTGATACTGGCCCTTTTTTATTTGGCAAATGTAAAATGACCGTCATTGCGATGAGAGTCCCGTGGACTCGCAGTGGCAATCTAGTCTGACTTGATTAGACTCACTAGATCACCACGTCCCACGCCATAGTGCTTAGCGTGACGGCGGGACCTCGCCTGCCTGCCGAAGGCACGCAGACTGGTGATGACATACCAGTCAAATATCTCTAAACCGGTAATTCAACTCCTGCTGACTTCGCCAGCATGACCATGACGGCCTTCTGTGCGTGCATGCGATTCTCTGCCTCATCGAAGATGGCAGACTGTGGTCCATCCAGCACTTCTTCGGTGATCTCTTCACCGTAATGTGCCGGGAGACAGTGCATCACAATAGCATCGTCTTTGGCATGACCCAGGAGTTCCCGGTTGATCTGGAACCCCTTGAGATCATTCAGGCGTTTCAGTTTCTCCTCTTCCTGCCCCATGGATGTCCAGACGTCAGTATAGAGCACATCAGCATCACGAGCAGCTTCCACGGGATCGCGGATGACTTCGACCGTACTGACCCCTGCGCCCTGTGCTTCGGCCAGGGTCTGGGGATCCGGATCATAACCTTCCGGTGCCGCCAGCACAAAATGGTAGGGTATGATCTTCGCAAAGTTCAGGAAAGAGTTGCAGACATTGTTGCCATCACCGATGAAGACGATCTTCTGGCCTTCGATACGGCCGCGATGCTCCAGTACCGTAAGCATATCCGCCATGATCTGACAGGGGTGGTTGTAATCCGTTAACCCATTGATCACAGGCACAGTAGCGTGTGCTGCCAGCTCCTCCATGTGCACATGCTTGAACAATCTGGCCATGATCCAGTTGTTGTAGCGGGACACGACCCTGGCGATGTCCTTCACCGCCTCACGTTTGCCGATACCGATGTCATTCGGGCTGAGATAGAGAGCATGACCACCGAATTGCACCATGCCGGTCTCAAAGCTGATCCGGGTCCGTGCGGAAGGCTTGGCAAAGATCATGGCCATGGTCTCACCGGCAAAATAATGGTGAGTCGTTCCCGCTCTGACCTCGGCTTTCAGCTTGCGTGCGATATCAAATGTCTTTTCGATCTCATCACGGTTAAAATCTGTTACTTTGAGGAAGTCACGTTTCATCGATACTCCTTGCATACCATCCCCTGGCGGGTTGTTGATTTCAAAAAAAACCCCGCCACCGGCGGGGTTTCACGTTCAGTCGTTCTTGTATTTGAAGATCAATTTCATCCTATCCTTACCTACAGAATATAGCGACTGAGGTCCTGATCCTCGATAGTTTCTTTGAAGGTTTTGTGCACCATGCTTTTGGTAACCCTGATGTTGCCCTTGTCCCCCTCAGGCAGTTCGAACAGGGTGTCCTCAAGAAGATGGCTCATGATGGTATGCAGGCGCCGGGCGCCGATATTCTCAACACTTTCATTGACCTCGAATGCCACTCTGGCGATCTCTACTACTGCATCCTTATTGAAGCTGATCTTCACTCCTTCAGCGCCAACGAGCGCAGTGTACTGCTTCAGAAGAGCTGAACGTGGCTGGGTGAGGATCTGGACGAAATCATCCTGGGTCAGGTTATCGAGTTCGACCCTGATGGGAAAACGGCCCTGAAGCTCGGGGATGAGATCCGACGGTTTCGACATGTGAAAAGCCCCAGCGGCAATGAACAGAACATGCTCGGTGGTAATGGTACCGTACTTGGTTTTCACCGTACTGCCTTCAACGATAGGCAGAATGTCCCGCTGCACACCCTCTCGGGACACATCGGGTCCATGAGCAGACCGTTCTCCGGCAACCTTGTCGATCTCGTCGATGAAGATGATACCATCTTGTTCGGCACGCCGCAGGGATTCGTTCTGTACCTTTTCCTCGTCGATAAGTTTCTGGGATTCCTCCTCGGTGAGAATGACCCGGGCTTCAGCCACGCTGAGACGACGGAGTCGCTTCTTCTTGGGCAAGGCATTCCCCAGCATATCCTGGATGTTGATCCCCAGATCCTCCATGCCTCCCAGTGGACCAAAGACCTGCATCATGGGTGCGGCCTCCTGCTGGAGGTTCAACTCCACCTCGCGGTCCTCGAAATCCCCGGCCATGAGTCGCTGGTTCATCTTGTCACGGGTCTTCATGTAGCGTTCGTAGTCGGGATCATCCATGTTGCCCTTGCGTACCGGGGGCAGCAGCAGGTCCATGATCCGGTCGTTGGCCTTCTCAACGGCCTTGTCCCGGACCGTCTGCTGATGTTCATGTTTAACCATGTTGTAGGAGACGTCGGTCAGATCCCGGATCATGGACTCGACATCCCGGCCTACATAACCCACTTCAGTGAATTTCGAGGCTTCCACCTTGACGAATGGCGCCTGCACCAGGTTTGACAGCCGCCGTGCGATCTCGGTCTTGCCCACACCTGTGGAGCCGATCATGATAATGTTGTTCGGCAGGATCTCGTCACGGATATCATCCGTCACCTGCTGCCTGCGCCACCGGTTCCGCAGGGCGATGGCCACCGATTTCTTGGCGTCGTCCTGCCCGATGATGTATTTGTCCAGTTCGTGGACGATCTCTTTTGGTGTTAATGCTGTTTTTTTCATGGATCTATTTCAACTCCATTACCTGGATGTTGTTATTGGTGTAAATACAGATATCTGCTGTGATCTCCAGAGACTGTTTGACGATCTCCTGGGGAGAGGTCTTGCCCGCGGCGATAAATGCCCTGGCTGCGGCAATGGCGTATGGACTCCCTGAGCCAATGGACAGAACACCATCATCTGCTTCGACGACATCACCGTTCCCGGAGATGATCAGTCCGCGTTCCTTGTTCATCACCACCAGCATGGCTTCCAGTTGACGCAGCATCTTGTCCATGCGCCAATCCTTGGCCAGCTCAACGGCGGCACGGACGAGATCGCCGTTGTACTCATCCAGTTTACCTTCGAATTTCTCAAAAAGTGCAAAGGCGTCAGCGGCAGATCCCGCGAATCCGGCCAGAACGGTCTTGTCATAGAGTGATCGGACCTTCACCGCCGTATGCTTCATCACGGTGTCCCCGAAGGTCACCTGTCCATCACCGCCCAGGGCGACCCGTCCATTGTGACGGACTCCCAGGATGGTAGTAGCATGAATTTCAAGCTTTCTTGACATCGTATACCTCATAACTGTCGTTTGGAGAAGGGATCCACATAGAAGGCGGCTAAATATAGCGTCTCATGGTGTGAGCACAATCGATTTCGATGTCTTCTACCGATCGTCTGGATGTCATCACGAAGCCCGGTCCCGACTGGGCTGTGGTGATCCGCTGAGACACGCCAGGACGGACTGGATTGTCACGCCTCTCCACCGGCGGTGCTCGCAATGACACCATTTGCCTACTCGCTGTAAACACCGTCTCCGTCATCACGAAGCCCAGCCCCCGGCTGGGCTATGGTGATCCAGTCAGCCCTGTTGGTGGTCCCGGACCACCCCTTCCAGGAGAACGACTGCAACACTCTGGACCCTATAAAGAAGGGCTCCCTCAGGAGCCCTTCTCAGATCTGATAAAACTCTCAGTGAGCTGATCAGCTATTAATCGCTGGCCCTGAAGAACCGCAGGAATTCAGAATCCGGTGTGAGTACCAATTTCGTATTCTCATCAAATACCTTGCGATAGGCTTCCATGGACCTGACAAATTCATAGAACTTGGGGTCGGCCTCGTAGGCATTGGCATAGATACGGATGGCAGCCGCTTCACCCTCACCGCGGGTGGTCTGGGCCAGCTTATAGGCATCAGCCAGGATAACCTCCCGGTCCTTGTCGGTCTCAGCTCTGATCTTGGTGGCTTCTTCCTTACCCTCGGATCTGAACTGCTTGGCCTGACGCAGACGTTCGGCACGCATACGATCGAAGACGGCCTGTTCATTCTCAGGTGGCAGATCGGCACGCTTGATACGTACATCTACTACCTCAACACCGTACTCCAGGGCCGCCTCGTTCGCGTTTTCAGTCACGGCGTGCATGAGGGTTTCCCTGTTCGTGGCTACGATCTCATGCATGTCATGGGTACCCAGCTGCACACGCACACTGGAGTAGATGATATCATCCAATCGCGGTTGTGCCTGGGCAATGGTCCGCATGGTCTGCAGGAATTTCAGGGGATCGACGATACGCCACTGGGCATAGTTATCCAGGATCAGGTTCTTCTTATCCTTGGTAAGAATGGTATTGGGCGCACTGTCATATTCCAACAGCCGTTTCTCGAAGTAGGTGGCCGTTTGCAGGAAGGGGATCTTGAAATTCAGTCCCGGTTCCGTGATGTTGCGAACGGGCTTACCCAGCTGGACGATGACGACCTGCTCGGTCTCCTGAACGATCATGATACCGCTATAGATGAACATGAGTACCAGCAGGGCCAGGATGGTGGTGAATATATTTCTCATTTCGCACCTCCCACCATCTTCTGGGCACCAAGGACGTTGACCACGCTCCCGGCTTCATCACTGTCCACGATGTATTTATCCATCTTGGGCAGGATGTCCTCCATGGTTTCCAGGTACAGACGGGTGCGGGTCACATCGGTTGCAGCCCGGTATTCCCGCAGCATGGCGGTAAAACGGTCGGCATCACCCTCCGCTTCCTTTGTGCGCCGCTGCTTGAAGGCTTCAGCCTGCTGCAGCTGTTCGGCAGCTTCACCTCGAGCCCGGGGAATGACCTCATTCCGGTATCCCAGAGCCTCGTTGATCTTCTGCTCTTTCTCTTCCTTGGCACTCTGAACATCCTTGAAGGCCGCATCCACCTCACCAGGTGGTGTAACGTCCTGTAACTTCACCTGGGCTACAGAGACACCTGTCTCATACTTATCCAGTATTGTCTGTAATAATTCCCTGGTCTCAGCTTCGATCATCGCTTTACCCGTTGTAAGCGTCTCATCAATGGGTTGTGATCCCACGACCTGACGGATGGCGGCTTCAGCGGCGTGGTAGACAGCCCTTTCGGGATTTTCTACCCGGAACAGAAATTGGGCGGCGTCACTGATCTTGTACTGGACCACGACACCAACACTTACAATATTCTCGTCACCGGTGATCATAAGCGCCTCATCCGGAACGGACTGGTACTGCGCTGCGGAAGTCGTACCACCGCGGCGGGTGGTCCTGAATCCCAGCTCGAGACGCCTGACCTTTTCAACATTTACCAGATCCACGGTCTGGATGGGCCATGGAAACTTGAAACGCAGGCCTGATTCAGTAATTGAGGTAAATTGCCCGAATGTCCGGACAACACCGTTCTCTTCCGGCGCGACCACGTAGAACGGGCCGGCAAAAAATATCCATATGAGGATCAGTAGAATCAGGGGATAGATGAAGGCGCGAGCCCCGAGAGTGGGTATCTCCACCTCGGAATCCCCGATTTGAATCCGTCGTTTAGCCATAATTCCTCCTTAGAATTGGGCCGTCAATATACAGGCTTTGTCCTGCATTGTCATGGACAAAGGGATTGATTGTGGATCGCTGTTCGCGGATCGCTGTTCGCGGATAGCAAGTCATATCCGTCATGTAGTATAGGACGGTGATCTCTCAGCTTTATTGTATCGATTCATTCATGAACAACACCTAAGATCTGTCACCCTGAGCTTGTCGAGTAGTAAGCACGCTCGCAGGTTAGCATTCGAGGTTGCCACGCCCCGCTACCGGCGGGCCTCGCAATGACGATAGCCATCACACCGGTCATTGCGAGCCGTGCTTACAGCACGGCGAAGCAACCCCGCTAGCAAAGCGGGAACGTTTATCGTTCGACAAGCTCAGGGTGGCCTCACAACGAATGGAACGATCCCCCACTCATCAGTCCTGCTGATCCGCTATCCGCTATCCAAGAGTCACAACCCACCACCAATTGCATATTTACACACCTTGGCCTATGTTTCGTCCTATGCCCAGATGGATCCAGGAAATCTTGATCATCGGTGCCCTCACCCTGGCCGCCGCCTATCTCAGCCAGCTCATTCTACCCAATCGTATCCCGCTCAGAACGACCTATGAGACCATTCGCACCGATGATGGTGAACGCCATCTACCAACTGTGGTGGTTGGGAATGTCGGCGTTGATTCCACCGGCCAGCCAGGAACCCTCACCACCATCGAGGCGTATGAGCATTTCCAGCAGGGATCGGCACTGTTCATCGATGCGCGGGAAGTTGAGGACTATCATTTCGGGCATATACAGGGAGCCCTCAACATCCCTTATCATGCCTTCATGGATTCAGTTGACCGTCTGGATGCGCTCCCCAGGGATACGGTGATCATCGTCTATTGTGACGGCCAGGAGTGTAACGCCAGTCTCGAGCTGGCGGCAGATCTGGAGATCATGGGCTTTGAGCAGGTCCTCAGCTATTTTGGCGGCTGGCAGGCCTGGACCCAGGCCGGGCATCCCGTAGAGGGGAGCCTGCCATGATCCAGGTCCTGGATCGATACCTGGAGACGGCCCCTGGTCGGATAGCGCTGCTGGTCATCAGATTGGCGATTGGTGCCCTCTTTGTCTACGCCTCACTGGATAAGATCTGGGATCCCGGCGCTTTTGCGGAAGCCATCTACAACTACAGACTTCTGCCGGAGGTGCTGCTGCACAGCGCTGCGATCATGCTGCCCTGGCTGGAACTGATCTGCGGCATCCTCCTCATTATGAATGTCTATCCAGAGACCAGTGCAGGGCTCATCCTGGCCATGCTGCTGGTATTTACGCTGGCCATCGTCAGCGCCATTGCCCGTGGTCTGGATTTTTCCTGTGGTTGTTTCAATCTGAACAGCGATACCCGGAACATGTCATTCTGGAAGGTCCTGGAAAATATCGGCATGATGCTCATGGCGTTCATCAGCTGGTGGAACGCGCATCGGATGAAAAAGGATCCAACGTCCTCCTGACGCATTGAAAGATCACCGGTCTTCATTCAGACCGGTCAACTCTATATCAAGAACATAGTGCCTCGGGGCACCGACAACATGCGAGGTCTGTTATGAATCCCTGGGATCTGGATGCAAATCTGAAGATCGTGGTCATCGATTTCCTCATTCTCAGCAGCTTTATCCTTTTGGGCACGGTCTTGCGCAGATATGTGAAGTTCTTTCAGCGCTACCTGGTCCCCAACAATTTCATTGGTGGTTTCGCCGCATTGTTGCTAGGAAACGAGGTCCTGGGCATCATTGACTTCAACGCAGACCGCCTCATTCTATATGTCTACCATCTGCTGGCCCTGACCTTCATTTGCCTGGGCCTGCGTCAGAGCAAGACCTACTGGGGACGCGGTCCCTTCAGCAAATCCATGAACGGCATTTCCTCATATCTCCTCCAGGCCATCGTTGGTCTGCTGGTGGCCTTTTTGCTTTTCTACACCGTGATGCCCGATCTTTTCGTGGGCATGGGTCTGGTCGTCCCACTGGGATTCGGTATGGGGCCAGGATTGGCCGCCACCATTGCCGGCAGCTGGGAGAAATACGGATTTGAAGGGGGCGCCCAGGTGGGCCTCACCTTCGCCACGGTGGGATATGTCTATGCCTTCTTCCTGGGAATGGCCATCATCCACTGGGGCATCAGGCGGCACAAGACCGCTCTTATCAAGGGTGTGGATCATGTCAGTGAAGAGATGCGCACGGGATTGATCAAGAACAAGCCATATCCTGTTGCGGGTCACTTACCACAGTCCACTGAGGCCATAGAGCCTTTCTCGTTCCACATCGCTCTGGTGGGATTCGTCTACCTGCTGACCTACCTGGTCGTACTGGGTCTGGAAAAACTCCTGCTGCTGGGAGAGATCCATGATCTTGTTGACATTCTATGGGGATTCCACTTCATCATCGGTCTGCTGCTCTCACTGGCTGTGCGTAAGATCTTCGATGTGTTCAAGAAGGGTGACCTCATCGACAGTGGTCTGATGACCCGCAGTATGGGACTCTTCCTCGATTATCTCGTCGTCGGTGCCGTAGCAGGAATCAGCATCACGGTGATCGGTATGTACTGGCTGCCCATCCTGCTGATGTCCCTCATCGCCGGACCTGCCACAATGTTCATGTTCTATTACACCTCATATCGGGCTTTTGATGACTATCACTTCGAACGGTTCGTAGAGCTCTTCGGTGAAATGACCGGTACCATCAACTCGGCCCTGGTACTGCTGAAAGTCCTGGATCCGGAGTTGAAAACCCCGGTGGCGGAAGATGCTGCCTATGGCAGTGGGATCAGTCTCTTCGTGGGAATGCCGTTGCTATTCGCACTAGGATTCACCGTTGCTCAGAATTCCATCCAGGCTTACTGGTGGCTACTGCTGGGCATCGTCCTGTACTGGGCTCTGTGGGTGGGCATCTGGCGTCTGACAGGCTTCATCAAGTTCAAGAAACCGGTAGTAGAATCTGCAAGAACTTCAGAATAGCTAAATATCCTCAAATAAAAAACCCCAGGATGAATCCTGGGGTTTTTCATCTTAGTCCTGGGAACTGTGGCTACCTGCTATCCCGTCTCGGACAGCATAGCAGCAAATACTTAATCACGCATATAGAACCTGTAATTGTTCAGCAAGGTAGTAAGTGTCTTTATCCGAAAGGTGTTTTCGCCGGAACTGGCGTTGAGAACAGCCGGCTAGGCTTACTTCTTCTCTTCGTCCTCAGAGTAGATACTGGCCTCGACTTCCTCAGGTGGATGGGCCAGCAATTCAGGATTCTCCAGGTAGCGGCGCAGATGATGGGCCATGACTCCGCCGTGATAGCCGTCCACGACACGGTGATCAAAGGTGCCGGCAATGGGCAGGATCTTGCGGATGACGATCTCGCCGTCCCGAACCACCGGTTTTTCCTCCTCGCGACCCATGATGAGTACCGCAGGCAGTCTGGATGCCGGGAACAGGGCCCCCAGGCCGATGTTCAGGCCGTGTGATCCGATATTGGAGAGCGTCACCGAACCAAAGGCTTCCACGGTCAAACCCAGGAATTTCAGTTCGACACCCAGTGTGGTGAAGCACCATTTCATGAAATTGAAAACTGCCCGGCGAAAAGGCCAGGGGATCCGGCCGAGCATATATTTATTCTTGGAAGTTTTGTTCTCGTTGCCAGCCCGAACTGATGCGGCTCGCTCCTTGATGAACTCTCCCACTTCGAAGACAGTCTTCTTGTGGGCTTCACGAACCTTGATCATGGACATCTCTGAGCCGCTGCTCATGTTCACTGCCACGGTGACAATGACATCCTTGCGGCGCTTTAATTTACCGCGATGGACATACACATTGGTTTCAGGCGCATGCCAGCCGATGGTCCTGCCCAAAGCGGCTGTAACGATATGTGTAATGGTGATCCGATGTCCTTTGGCGCGCTCCCGGGTGATGAAATCCCATGCTGCGGTAACATCGGCATCGATGATACCGTATATCTTCCCCTCGTTTGGCGGAGCATAGAGCGCGGTGGCCATTTTCCGCCAGGAATTGTTCAATTGTTTAGCCATGTGTGAGAAAATATAGGTAATTCTCAACTTGATGCTAGAAAATTGCCTTTTCTGGCCCCTGTGCGGAAAGCGTGGTACAGTACTGGACCCAGGATCAGTCCTGCCAGGACATCCACCACATAGTGGTAACTGCAGTAGATGGTTGCGAAGGCGACTACCCCGGTCCAGATGAACAGCAGGGTTCGGTTCTGCCTTGAAAGTCTTTCGCGCAGGAGCAAGACAAGAAATACAGAGGTGGAGACATGCTCACTGGGGAAGGCGCAACCGCCATATTCACCAATCCGATAGATGATGTTCATCAGGGGTATGAACAGCAGACCCTCCTGGAATATTTCAGCGTGAAGTTCCACCGGCCCGTCGGCGGGCAGGAATATCAAAAAAGCATATTGGACCACGGAGACGAACAGCAGCCCGGTCAGGTATTCTTCAAAATCCTTCTCATCTCTCACGTAGAAGATCAGCAAGGGCACGAAGAAGATGAGATAGTAGCTGAAGTAGGCGGCATGGAAGAACTCGTCCAGAATGATCCAGCGCTGTTGTGGCAGGTTCTGGATAAAGCGATTGGCACCCAGCCAGGTGTCCCAATTCAGCAGAACAGTATCAAGATCAGCCCTAAAGAAGGTCTCGTTGAGCAGTGTCACCTCAGAGTAAAGGATCGGGATCATCAGCAGTGGCAGCCATTTGTACAGGAGCACTAACGGATGTGTAAGGGCACGGTTTTCGAGTTTTGGCAACAACCAGGGCCACAGCACCAGTACCAGGAGGTGACCCAGGCTCCATTCGATGCGATGGGCAAAGGGATGGGGTGCGATCCACAGGATCAAAAGGATGTAAAGATTATAGCCCCAGAGCAACCAGTCCCGTGTTCTGAAGGAGCTGAAACCGGTATGTGTAAAGGGGATCACGGCTCCAAATATATCCAGTCTGGGATAACAAGCACCAGGCTTGTGAATTTGTTTTTGCCTGCCCTGCCTCACAACCTATATTGGCTCGCTTTTTGAGGGATTAGCGGATTAGCGGATTGAGAATTGTGGATTCCTAATCCTGAATCCCGAGTCACGAATCACGATCCGCGATTCACCTGTCTGCTTGGCGCAGGCAGGCAGACGACAACGGCCGCGTCCGTCTTCGCTCCTTCGGAGCTTCGCCGTGACACGTAGCCCAGTAAGTAGAGCAGTTTTTCGAAATATCCCGAGTCACGATTCACCAATCACGAATCACGACTTTGGCCGCGTCCGTCTTCGCTCCTTCGGAGCTTCGCCGTGACACGTAGCCCAGTAAGTAGAGCAGTTTTTCGAAATATCCCGAGTCACGATTCACCAATCACGAATCACGACAACGGCCGCGTAGCTCAGTTGGTAGAGCAGTTGACTTTTAATCAATTGGTCGCAGGTTCGACCCCTGCCGCGGTCACAACCCCCAAACCCTTGCAGCCCTTGTGTTGCAGGGGTTTCCTCATTTTTAAACCTCTCGAAGAAAAAATCAGCCAGGTGGTACTGAGTGCTTCTGAGTGGTACTGAATGACACAAATGGGGATACATTTTTGGGATACACAATTGGATATGGCACGGTGACTTAGGCGAATATCTAAACGTGTTATGGAGTAGATGTAATAGAAAAAGGCATTGGTGATCTGAGCTGAAGGTGTACTTTCGGCCCACGGGGGATTCTTAATCCAAGTTGATTTGGTTTTCATTCCATATATGAGATAATCCAGAGAAAATTTGCTATTACATGAATTGTCTGCAGTGCATGATTAGTCACCTTAAAGTCGGGGATCCCAAAAAATGAAAAAGACCATCTTGTTGATTTTAGCGTTCTTTTTTGCAGGTATCATTATGAGCTGTGAGGACGGTGCTGATGGTATTGATGGCGAGGATGGTTCTGCATTTATTCGCTTTAGCTGGGATTGGTATGTGGATACTTATGATGATAACAATCCTGATCTACCGTCAACAATCAGCGAGAACTATAATTATGAGACGTTACCAGGTACTTACTCATTTCTGTACACTTGTTCGGATGGAATGGGGAATAGTTGGTATTGGGAGGGATATTACACAATCCAGATTAATTACGGTGAACCAGGTGAACCAGGTGAGCCAGCCGGTTTGTTTAGTGATGGGGCCGATGGGGCCGATGGGGCCGACGGAGAGGACAATTACTATCGAATGTTTTTAGACGGATTAGTGGGGGCAAGCCTGACATTAACAAAGGCCATAATTGGTAATAAAGAGATTAAAACAGAGTTGTCTACACCAGCGAAGGATTTCAATAAGAGCGATTATATAGCTGAAGGTGATATTGTAATTTCACGATTCAATCAATCGGGCAGAGAAATCTATGTTGAAAAACAACTTTACATAGCGAAGGACCTCATTCAAGAATAACACGTAGCATAAGGTCATGAATAAATGGGACCTACTGCTCGGCCTTGGGTGTTCAATTTGATTTAATCAACGAAACCCCTATAGGATAGGCCCTGTAAGGGTTTTGTCGTTTTAAGTCCTCAATTCTGAAAATCCGACTAATTATCACTGAGTGCTTCTGAATGACGTTGAGTGACAGAAACTGGAATACGGTTTAGGACATCGAGAAGATACCGGAACTCAAAGTCGAATTGGAGTATTTACTCAGGTTTGATCATTCATTGATTTTATATTCACAACCCATGCTGGTACATGAAGGCACGTTTGCGTCTATAAAAAAGATCATAGATTCTAATAGAACTCGGCTGATCATTGGAATCCCATTCTTACTCTTGGCTTTCGTGGCGTTAGCTGCACCATTGATCCAGTCGCTACTGGGGTATCCAAAAGGTGAATCTATTTACTCTTCACTGACTGCAATCTGCCATCAATACCCAACCAGTGTAGCCTTCCAGCACATGTGGCACAGAATGGGCTGATTTTTTGAGAGAGACTT
>CAYVVT010000031.1:0-14049 GCA_964454335.1 uncultured Lentisphaeria bacterium
TTGTAGCAGGGGGCGGATTTGAACCGCCGACACCCGGCTTATGAAGCCGGTGCTCTAACCAACTGAGCTACCCTGCCGATATCGTGATTCGCGGATCGCGGATCGTGAATCGGATCATTTCGAAGAACTGCTCTGCCCCAATCCTCAATTCGGAATCCTCAATTCGCTAATCCAAAAAAGCGAACGAAAATAGAATTGGGCCCATGCGCGGGCAAGTAGATAAATGGTGAATTCGCCTGTATTTCATTTACTTTGACACTGGTCGAGATCTCGATCTTGTCCTCACGGGGGAACAATTCACTACCGGGAGGATGACATGAAAACCATCATATCAATTCCATTACTCACGTCCTGTTCGATCTGCAACCAGCAACAACCGGTGTAACCGGGATCAGCGCGCATAATCCGGTCATTCCAGGAGATATTGTCCTGCTCCAGAATTACCCGAATCCCTTCAATCCTCATACCCGCATCGAGATCGTTCTGTCGCGTCCACATGCGTTCAGTCTGGAGATCCATTCCATCACCGGGCGACTGGTGACCAGACTCTGGTCAGGTGAGATGACCGCCGGAATGCACACTTTCACCTGGAACGGACTGGATGATGCCGGTCTGGAAGTTGAGAGCGGACTCTATCTCTGCAGGCTCAGCGCAGGCGATCTTGAAAGCACTGTTAAAATGGTGTACACCAGATAAATTTACATTCACTGCATTCTAACTGTGAAAATGGGGGAAGATCCATTGTGACCTATTATCGGAATGTTCTGAAGTTCATCCTGATCGCCATGTCGATGCTCATCCTCATGGATTGCAGCACATATCTCGTGATGCCCAATTCTCCCACCGGGCGTGAGCTTATAAATGCAGCTGCTGAAATGGGTCCGGAGTATTCGAATCCAAGAATGGTCGAAGGTGAGCTCGTGGTGAACATCTACCCGGCGGCAACCATGGCGGAGGATTCCATTCGTGCGTGGAATATTGAGAATGGGATCCCAGCCGACACCCCCCCAACCCTCCTGCTCTGGAGCTCAGATATTGTCGAACATGCCACCCAGAAACCGATTTGGTCCGATCCAGCCACCCTGCTTCCCCACCAGGTGTTTACGGACAGTCTGCATGGGAACCAGATCCTGTTCTGGGATCTCTCGGATGAGGTGACGCGCAGCAGCGAACTGAGGATCCAGCGCAGCTTCAACTACTATACCTATGATTTCAGACCTGAGATCGATCCACAGGAAGTTGTCGATTCCTGGCCGCAAATGCCAGAGGAGGTCTATGAGCAGTATACGGTCCCGGAACGCTTCCTTGAGTACCCTCATGCTTTGCAGGATACTGCCTGGTCCCTCATCCAGGATGCTGACGATCCCGTAGCCGAAGCCCGGCTGCTCTTTGAATGGGTGAGAGGGCACATGACCTATGTCTATCCTCCGGAGGAGCGGGGAGCATTACCGGCCTTTCTGACTGGTGAAGGTGACTGTGGCCAGTACTCGAACCTCTACATCGCTCTGTGCCGCTCAGTAGGCATCCCGGCCCGGCAGCAATCCGGATTCAACTTCCATCCTGCTCACATCAGCTATCATGTCTGGTCCGAGATCTATCTGCCGCCGCGAGGCTGGGTTCCCGTGGACGCCACACGTGAGAACGGCTTCCTGTTCCTGGACAACCGGCGTCTCATCGCCTCGGTGGGAATGAACATCCCTCTGAAGGGCGCTCCTGAATGGGCAAACTATGACAATTCGGAGGTGGAAGGAGCTTGTGCAGATTTCATGCAGCTGGTCACAATTGTCAGGTCCGGGCTGGATGCGCATATAGAGACCCAGCGCAACCTGTTGAGTTCAAAGGAACTGCACCCCAGGTTCAGCAAATAGTCAACTATGTTCTACGCATTCTTCAAAGGCCTGTTCTACCTGCTGTTCAAGGTGTTCTACCGGGGTATTCACCTGGAAAACCGTGAACGGGTTCCTGGAGAGGGCCCTCTCATTCTCGTCTCCAACCATCCCAACACCATGATGGATCCAGTCATGCTGGCACTGGTCTCGGGACGCAATCCCTACTTTCTGGGCAAGAGCACTCTGTTCACGACCCCCTTCACCCGCTGGTTCTTCGGCAAGGGCCGGGTCCTGCCCGTTTACCGTAAGCAGGACGCTGCCGACGAGATGGATAAAAATGAGCAGACCTTCATCCGCTGCTATGAAGCCCTGGAAGAGGGCCGGGCCATCGTCATCATGCCCGAGGGACTTTCGCAGCTGGATGGCACTCTGCATCCCATCAAGACCGGTACTGCCCGCATCGCATTGGGAACTGAGGCCCGCAATGATTTCAAGCTTGGCATTACCATCGTTCCCGTGGGTATCAACTACTCCGATCCCACCAAGTTCAACCAGGATGTGTATTGCCGCTTCGGCCAGCCTATCGATATAAACGAATACCGCGAGCTGTACGAAGAGGACCAGGTCGAAGCGGTCTATCAGATGACGGACCGGATCCGGGTGGCCCTGGAGAAGCTCACCACCACCGTGCGGGTTCCAGAAGCTGCTTCCGTACTCTCCAATCTCAGTAAGATCTACAAGCAGGACCTGCTCCTGGATCAGGGATTACGGACTGAGAGTAAGAACGCCGATTTCTCCATCACCCGGGGTATGGTGGATGCCATCCACTGGTTCCACGAACGGGATCCGGAACATTTCGAGGATCTCTCCCATCGCATGAAGACCTACCTGGCCAAGATCGAAGGTCTGGAATTGCGGGATGATCTGCTTTCCACCTCGGCCGGTCAAAAGACACTGTTGAGAAGGATCGTGGGTGCCACCAGTGTTCTCTTGGGATTTCCCGTGTATCTCTGGGGATTGGTCAACAACTATATCCCCTATCGCCTGCCACGGGTGGTGGTCAGACTGCTGAAACCGACAGTGGAATTCATGTCCACCTACAAACTCGCCTCCGGTTTTATCATGGTCCTCATCTTCTACGCGCTGCAGACCTGGATCGTCTGGCAGCTCACTGCATCCATCCTCTGGTCCATCCTCTACCTCGTGAGCCTGATCCCCAGTTGGAAGTTTTCACTTTATTACCAGGAGACCATGCAGAATTATCGTCAGCATATTCGTTTCGTCACCCTCTTCTACCGACGCAAGACACTGGTGTACGAGATCATCCAGGAACGGGCGGCACTGCTGGAAGCTCTGGATGAGGCCAAACAGCGTTATCTCGATCGGGATATGGTTGCTCCTGAGGCAGACCCAGGCCCCGAAGACGGGAGGGATGCCCCCGGGACCTGAAACTGTGGGTTTCTGGAGGGTATCTGATAAACGCTTTGCAGGAACGTAGAGTTCCCGCTAACGTTTAACTGATCGGAAGTTGGCGATAAGGGGAATTCCAATGAGACTTAAGATCAGACTTGTCACAACGCTTTTGGGCGTCATGGCCCTGGTATCACAACTCTACGGCTGGTATCCCACATATACCGTGCTGGCCACAGATTTCAAGGTCCGTTCGGACCTGCTGCGACCACTGGAGATGTATTCCGCCTCCATTTATGGTCTTGGCGAGGCCTTCCAGTACATCGATCCCGGTCAGACCGGTTTGAGTTTCCTGAATCCGGCCGCCTCCCTGAAAACTGAAGTCAAGCGCATGCTTTACGCTGAGCTGGGACCGAAGGTGTTGTTCACTGCAGGTGATAAGGAATCCAGATTCGATCTTGCCGAACCTGGCTATGCCATGGATAGTTATGTTGGCGATTATTACTGGAACCCTTATCGTGAATTATCGCATGAGGACATCCCGGCCCCCATCTTCAGCCTGTTCTATCTCACCCGTCTGGGTGAAATGAAAAATGCGCCACAGCTGGGTCTGGCCTTCAGCTATTCCTACGACGAGACACAGTTCTACGAGCCCTACGACTACTGGGGCTGGTGGGACCGCAATGCCATGGGCGGTGCCCTGGAGGATGCCGGTGACGAGGTGGCTTACGATGATTACCGGCTGCGCCAGTATGGGAAGGACGTCAGTACAAGCTATGGGTATCGCTTGAATGCCTTTTTCTCAAAACCCTTTTCAGACAGACTTTCAGCTGGTATCCGGATCGGGTTGGTGAATGAGGATGTGGACGGCAGTTACCGCGATTTTGATTCCTACGACCAGTCAGAATATCAGAATGAGTATGAGAATTACTACAACAGGGAGGTCACCCGGCTGCAGACCTATTCCCTCACTGACATTCAGCTGGGGGGCATCTATACCCGTCCAGGAGACAGGCGCTATCACCTCAGCATCGGTATGACCAACGGTATCCTGGACCGTGAGATCGGCGAATCGGATACGAGTTTCTATCACAGCACCTGGATTTACACATCGGGATCGGACACCAATCGCTATACGCGATCCGCGAATTTCATCGATGACCGCAACTGGGAATACGACGGTGGTGGCTATTACCTGAAATTCATGGCAGAGATGCCCGGGAAGGAAGGTGTCCACATCCGCTATGCCGGCCGGTTGGAGATCCAGAATGCTGATCTCACCGAGTCTGAGAGTAGCCTGCGCCGCAGCGACTATGTTTCGAGCTACTATTATGAGTCAGAAGATCTTTATCGCGAATGGGATTCCTACTCCAGGATGGACTATGAACGTAGCGGTACCGGAACATATCAGCGCAGTTATTACGATATCTCTGCCGGGGCAGACTGGCAGTTCATGTCCCACATACACATCCTGGGTGGCATGTATGCGTCCTACTCAAGTGTCCATCAGGATGCCAGTGAGCCCTTCGAGGGTTCCAAGTACACGGAGGAACACCAGAGCGGTCATGAATGGCGACCAGAGGACTATGAAGGCTCAGAATACGACCGGAAACGCTATTCCTGGGATCGCAGTGCCTACCGCACACATGTGGCTTTCCCTTTCGGCGTGAAGCTCGACTATGAGAATAAGATCGAATTGCGTCTGGGGATGACGCGTTATTTCGAGCGTCTGTTTACCACTGAGGAATATGATGTCATCGTTTACGAGCATCACGTGGAGGAGATCGAGGATGGAGTAACCACGGCAAGTGCGGATTCCAACTACGTTGACGGATATGTCTTTCCTGATATTGCGGAATTCGATAACCGCTTCGAGTTCAATGGCGGTCTGCGCTTCAATGCCTCTGCCCATAGTCACCTGGACCTGGTCTTCACAAGTGCCTTCAGAAAGGATTATGCCTTCATCCTGAGTGGATCTTTCAGTTGGTGATGGACAGACCTTGACAGCAGCCGGGTAACGGAGTATATTCGCCCCGCTTTTAAACATCGCGGGGTGGAGCAGTCTGGTAGCTCGTTGGGCTCATAACCCAAAGGTCGAAGGTTCGAATCCTTCCCCCGCTACAATTGAAATAGCCTCCCATCTGGGAGGCTATTTTGATTTTGGGAGGTTGATGAGAACGTTCCTCAGGTTCGACCACGAATTGAGCTGCCCGAGGCAGGTCAATGAGTAGAGCCCGAGCGAAGCGATGGGCAATCCTTGCATCCCGCCACCGGCGGGGCCCCCGCTACAATTAAAAACGCCTCCTTCGGGAGGCGTTTTTGATTGTTGGGAGTTGATAAGAATCTTCTCTAGGTTCCCCGCCTGCCTGCCGGAGGCGGGCAGGGATCCGGAGCGGTAAAATCACAGGTCGTTATGTATTTCGTTCCAAAGCAATTCCATTGCATCAGCAAGGGAATTGCCATGCTGGCGGCTTTGCCGACAGCCCCTTCCCTCCATCTACGTGCTCTCGCACTACGATGGACAGGCCGTTATCCCTCAATACCGAGGCTTCGAGGGATAGGCAAGTCAATATGCCTCCTAGCCCGCGTCTTCAGTCGTGGTTCAGCTTGCGGACCAGGTTTCATCTATCAGGGCACCCTACACAATCATTGTAACCGTGATCATGGTTGCATTAATTAACTTACACAACGTGACTGACTATGATCGAATGCTATGAAGGTCTACACTGACAGTATTGAATACGCTGAACGGATCCTGGGACCTGGACTGTCTTGGGATTCACGCATCATCGCATCTGAGCTGGCGAGTATGTCTCGAATCATCCCCCTTTTTTTCCCGGGTGGGACACCCCTGGGGACTGATTTGGACCTTGGATCAAGCTGGCAGTATCTGTTCATCGTCGAAACTGCCCCGGAATCCCAATACGATCTGCTGATCAAGCTGGCTCGGGATAAAGTGCAGGTCCCCCATGCACTACTCTGTCTCACCGGTACCAGCAAGAAGCTGCATGGATTCAAGGACAGACCGTGGGTGAGCGCCATCGGCAATCTGCATCTATCGGCATTCCTGGCTCCCGATCGGGAAGTGCAGAATTTCGGGGTTGGTTTCACCATCCTGGCAGCCGTTTCCGTGCTGGAGACACTCGATCGCCTGAAAGGGCTGAAGAAACTTGCGGCCCTGAAATGGGTGAACGATATCCTGATAAACGAGGAAAAGGTGGCCGGTGTTCTGGCGCATACCCAGAGCCAGGGTGGATCTGTTTCCGCCGCAATCCTGGGTATCGGTCTGAATGTGGAAACCACACCCATCGTTGAGCGTGATCCATTCGTGCCGGGTGTTACCTCGCTCCGGGATATTATCCCCAATCCTTACGACTGTAATCTGAGCATGGTTTTCAACGAACTGATCAGAGCCCTTGAAAGGAATTACTCGCTGCTTGTGGGTGGTGGATTTCAGCGCCTATTGGATACGTATCGGGAACGGTCCATGGTGTTGAACCGCGATGTGATCATTCATGACGACTCAGGCAGCGCAGATCCACCCGAACCCATCTCAGGCAGGGTAAGCTCCATCGGGGACAATCTCGAGCTCTACCTGTCAGATCGGAGCGAACCCATCACTAAAGGCAGGCTTATCCTCCACGATGGGCCCGGACGATAGGCAGCTTAACTGCTTTCTTATCGGCCACATATTTATTAGTTTATCATAGGGTTAGGGGGAATATAACGAACCATAACTCAACATATATTCCACCATCAAAGTAAAGAGCGGAAGGAAGATCAGATCCTGGAATCGCTCAGCCTATTATCCGTTTGCCTCGCAGCCTTTGTCGTCGTGTTCATATTGCTCACAGGCCTAGCAGGTATCATGCGTCTCATCATTATCCTCTTCTCCGAAAAGGTCACTGCTGCTGATCCCGTGGTCGTCGCTGCGATCACAAATATGGTTCAAACCCTTTATCCGGGAGCACAAATCACCAAGGTCGAGGAGCAGATATGATTTTCACGCAAGAACCAAGGACCATACGAGTGATGTTCACACCTTTCCGCGATGGGCTGCAGAGCTCATTCGGGGGTAAGGTGCGGTTGGATGATTTCCTGCCCGCTATGAAAGTGGCAGCTGAACTCGGGATTGAACATTTCGAATTCGGAGGCGGGGCACGCTATCAGGCGCCCTATTTCTATCTGGGCGAAGATCCGTTCGAAGATATGAAACAGATCCGT
Organism: uncultured Lentisphaeria bacterium; assembly: GCA_964454335.1. GTDB lineage: Bacteria > Fidelibacterota > UBA8477 > UBA8477 > JABMPR01 > CAYVVT01. The sequence continues at coordinate 7,464 of CAYVVT010000031.1, forward strand.
GAGGCTGTGGGACCTGAGGCTGATCTTCAGATCCTTACCCGTTCCGTGTCAGGCGTAACACTGACAACTCAATCCATCGAGGCCCTCGATCTGCAGGCAAAGCTGATGAAGGAGTACGGTACGACCTGGGATCGGAATTTCGACTATATGAATGACGTTGAGAATCTCATCAAGACAGGCCGTCCCATCGTCAATGCCGGAATGCATCACCAAGTTTGTATTGCCCTGATGGGACTGCCTTTCAAGTCGGATAAGGTCCATACCGCAGAATTCTATATCGATATCGGCCGACGTCTGCTCGAAAGCGATGTGCAGATAGACAGCCTTTGCCTGAAGGATGCCAGCGGAACCACCGACCCGCGGACTGTCTACGAGGCCGTGGTTGGATTGAAGAAGATCATGCCCCCGGAAATGCCGCTCTGGCAGCACACTCATGATACCGCCAGTATGGCAGTGGCCTGTTACATGGCAGGCATCGAAGGAGGTGTTGACGGAATAGATCTATCGGTGCGTCCCATGGCCAGCGGAACTGTTCAGCCGGATGTACGCTCCATGGCCCACGCCCTTAAGGGCACCGGATTCAGCCTCGATATCGATGAATCGAAAATGCCGCAGATCGAGGACATGCTCAATGACCTGATGAAGGATTATGATTTCAATCCCACCACCACCACTGCCGACGCCCGGGTCGTCAGCTTCCCCATGCCGGGAGGGGCTATCGGACCCAACGTCCATATGATGGTTAAGGCCGGGATCCTGCATAAATACAGCGAGGTGCTGGCCGAGTTCCCCATCGTGGTTGAAGCCGGCGGAGCCTGGACGAGCGTAACGCCGGGAAGCCAGCAATACTGGCTGCAGGCCTTCAACAACGTCATGTACGGCCGCTGGGAGAAGATCAATGCCGGTTATGGCAGAGCAGTGCTGGGTTACTTCGGGAAAACCCCGCTGCCGCCTGATCCAGAGGTTGTCAAAATAGCGTCTCAGCAACTTGACCTGCCGGTTTTCGAGGGTGATCCTCTCGAGGCTGCACCCAAGAATATCGAACCTGCCAAGGAAGCCCTGGTGGATCGGAACCTGCCGGTTAATGACAAGAATATCTTCCTGGTACTGGCTTCCATGGTACCGGACAAGAAGATGGAGCTGAACGAGGGTATCCGTCTACTGACAGGTAAGTCAAAGATCGATATTCCGCTTAAGAAGAAGAAAGAAGCAACACCGGCTGCCGCACCGGCCGAGGCGACAGCTCCTGCGCTGACAGGTCCTGTCACATCCAAATGCATCGTGAAGGAAGATGGATCAACCCGAACCTTCATGGTTACCATCGAACCTCCGACTGCAGCTGAACAGCCGTCTGCCACTGCAACTCAGCCGGCGGCTGCCACATCCGGAGAGTTGGCGGAGGGGACTGCTGTGTTTTCAACCTTTGCCGGTTCGGTGGAGGTGATCGACGTTCTGGTCAAACCGGGTGACAAGGTGTCTGTCGGTCAATTGCTCGCAAAGGTGGAAGCCATGAAAGCCGAGCACGACATCAAGTCTCCCACAGAGGGAACCATCAAGAGCGTCAATGTCAGCATTGGAGATGAGATCGATTCATCAAAACCGATGTTGGTGATCGGCTGATCCCCAGGGCTGCGGACGATGAATATTCTTTCCGAGCTACTGAACCAATCCGGTTTCGCCCATCTCGGTTGGGCCAACTGGTTGATGTTCGTGATTGCCCTCACACTGATCTACCTCGCCATCTCCAAACGCTATGAGCCCCTGCTGCTGATCCCCATCGGCTTCGGTATACTGCTGGCCAATCTGCCCCTGGCAGAAATGGGTTCTTATGGGAATGGCATCATCGCATTGATATACCGGGAAGGGATCCAGACCCAGCTTCTGCCGCCTCTGATATTCCTGGGTGTGGGTGTTCTCACCGATTTTCGCCCCCTGCTCAAAAGACCATTGACGTTCCTGCTGGGAGCTGCGGCCCAACTGGGAATTTTCGCCACTGCACTGGGTGCCGCCTATCTGTTCGGTTTCGACTACCGGGAGGCGGCCTCGATCGGCATCATTGGTGGTGCAGATGGTCCTACTTCCATTTTCCTGGCCAGCCAGCTGGCACCCCATCTGCTGGGACCGGTTGCCGTAGCCGCGTACAGCTATATGGCCCTGGTGCCCATCATTCAGCCCCCGATCATCCGTTGGCTCACGACCAGGGAAGAGCGCACTATCGAAATGCCGGCAGCGGGCCCTGTTTCAAAATCATCAGTGATCATCTTCCCTATCGTGACGGGTGTGATCGCTTCACTCTGCGTACCCACCTGTGCACCCCTCATCGGGATGTTGATGTTCGGCAACCTGCTCAGGGAATGCGGTGTTACGGAAAGGCTGCGTAAAACCGCCGGCGGATCCTTGATCGACATCGTAACCATCTTTCTCGGGCTGGCGGTGGGAGCCACAATGGACAGTGGGCATTTCGTGAATTTCCAGACGGTAAAGATCCTTGGTCTGGGCGCCCTCGCTTTCTGCATCAGTACAGCCGGTGGCGTCCTCTTTGCCAAGATCATCAACCTGTTCCTGTCCCCGGGCAGGAAGATCAATCCGTGCATCGGTGCCGCCGGGGTGTCAGCGGTGCCCATGGCAGCCCGGGTGGTTCAGAACTTTGTCTCAGAGGCAACTGGAGGAAGGGTCAATCCCCTGATGGCGGCCATGGGTCCAAATGTGGCCGGCGTGATCGGTTCAGCTGTCACGGCTGGCGTTTTTCTGGCACTGTTGAGGTGATGTGGGCTGATTTTCGAGATTCTGGATCCCGGACCAGGACCTGGCATCTTAATACATCTGGATCCAAACGGGATTGGTTTGACGACAGGCGATTATCTTCTCGATGTGAACCTGGGGGAAATGAAGGGTGATCTGATATGTTGATTAAACATCAAGGCAAGCAGCCGGATATCCATGAGACGGCATATGTTGCTCCAAACGCAGTGATCTGCGGAGATGTGACCATCGGTGAGAACACACAGGTTCTTTTTGGTGCGATAATTGTTGGAGAGGGTGGATCCGTGATCATAGGTTCCAATTGTATCATCATGGAGAATGCGGTCATACGCGGCACTCCCCGCCATCCCACCAGCATCGGTAACAACGTACTTGTTGGTCCCCACTCACATTTGAGCGGCTGCAGCGTCGATGAATGTACATTCCTGGGAACAGGATCAAGCATCTTCAACGGGGCCAAGGTCGGTAAAAGAGTTGAGGTCCGCATCAATGGCGTTGTTCACCTCAAGACGGTCCTCCCCGATGATTCATTGGTCCCCATCGCCTGGGTGGCAGTGGGAGATCCAGCAAAGATACTCCCACCCGATGAGCATGATAATATCTGGGAGACACAGGCTCCGCTTGACTTTCCCAAGACAGTGTTCGGGCTGGCCAGATCGCCGTCGAGCAAGACGATCATGCCAGAGGTCACTGATCGATATTCACGGTATTTAAGCAGGCACAAGGCTGATGAAATTATAGATGAGATCAGCTAAGGGTGGGTGTATTTCACGCATTGGTGAACCAGACTCGCCTGGCTGGTCTGGACATTCCCTGAACAACCTTGTCTCAAGAACAACATCTGCAAATCTGAGGGATATTAACAATAGCTTAAGTAGGGTGCATCGGGGCTCAAAACGAGCTTGCCCACGAAAAAGCCCCGTCATCCTGAGTAGCCGCGCCGAAGCACATCGTGCGAAGGCGGACGTATCGAAGGACAGGGGCTTTCGTGTTGCTAGAATTTGAACCTTGTTTCAGGAAAACCTGTCTACCGAAGCTTTAGCGTAGGTAGATTCATGTACCGAAGCTTTAGCGTAGGTAGATTCATGTACCGAAGCTTCAGCGCAGGTACACCATCTTTATAGTTTTATGAAACTCTCCCGCCTGTAATCGACAGAAATACACACCCGTACTCACGGGATGGCCTGAATCATCTGTGGCGTCCCACTCAATGTCATAGAAGCCTGCTGGTTGGTGAATGTCAGTCAGAGTTGTGATGGTTCGGCCGCTGATGTCATAAACTGTGAGAATCACGCCGGAAACCTCAGGGAGGTCGTAGCCGATGGTGGTGATGGGATTGAAAGGATTGGGGTGATTTTGCTTCAATTCAAACGCTTGGGGAACCTGTCCAGCAGGATCGGTTGCCACCACATTGATTAGAATTGCAGTAGCGACATCGTATTGCCACTCCCCTTCGTTCCAGCGAAGATCACTGAGTACCACCTCCGTGGAGGAAGTAGTCATGTCCTGATTCACACTGAATATCGATGTTGCGAAAACACCACTTTCACCATCCGGCAGGGCACCAGCGCCAGCTATCGTGATCAATCCTTCTCCAGCAGAGTGTTCAATAATAAAATCCTGCAGAAGAAGAGACCATTGTATCTCTTCCAGGCTGAGGTGATCGGGATTGAAATTCAGACCTGCCTCAAAGGACAGAATGCTGTCACCCTCACTTAAGTATAATGGCACTTCGATGGTTTCTCCCGGCAAGACCTCACCGTTTTCCATGCTGAGAAAACCACTCGCTTGCACAGGTGGTTCACCGGTCTCCACCGGGAAGCCATCTATGAGACCTGCGACATACTGCTGGATGAGTGATGCATCATATGCGGAAAGCTCTTCATCCCCGCTTACGTTACCAAAGTACTCCTGCACCGGACTGATCCATCCATTACCCACCAGGTGCATAAGGATCAGTTCAGCGTCTAAGGAGCTGATCTCTCTATCGATGCTGACGTCACCGAAATGATTAGCCGGGATGTAGAAAGACATCTCGTCATTGATGAAGTGGACTTGGGGATCCCCGATGACAGCTGGATCAGCTGTTGAAAAATGAGTGGTCACATCAGGATAATTCTCCGGGATCTGGAGATCAATGTTAAAGAGATAGACATTTTCCCAGTATGTCGTATTACTCGTGAAGGAAACGACAATAGTATCCCCAACAACATTGTACTCCACAGAAGCCTCGCCGGGTGGTATGTATTCTGTATCTGGATATACACTAAGTACATCATAAACTTCTGATTCGAAGAGGACCTTGATATCAGCAGACTGGACTTCCTGATTGGTGTTCATGAAATACCAGGTTCTCATCGTCAAAACATCACCTGGCACCAGAAGCTGCCTCCATATTCCCTCATATACATGCCAGTATGCACAGCAGCTATAATCGAAACCTGCAAATGCAATACTCTCGATGTCAATGGTATGTCCCCAGGCAGACAGCCAGTCGCCATCCACCATGGTCCCGATCCCCAGGGGATCGGTTGGAACAAAGCCATCCAAGAGAGGATCCTGTTCATAAAAGGTGTCCATGTCTATGGCGATTAGTGCGTTATTGTCGTAGAGATCACCCCGACAGTTCCAGATCTGAAGGTTATTGATGTCGATCTCATACAGTAAATAATCATCCCAGCAGCTGATGGCCGGTCCCCAGCGATAAGTACAATTATAGAGTAGAACGTTGGAGATATTACAGGCACCACCCCAGTAGATCCAAATTGCAGATGGAAGAATATTGCATAGGGTCACTCGATTGAGAGTGGGATCTGTCCGGGGTTCCAGGTCCTGGTCCCACTGCCAGGGGATCCAGTTCATGATTGCTGCATGGATGTTGGGGACATTGCTAACATCAACTCCTCTGAGCCTGGTGCCGTTGACAAAAAGGTCCGTAACAGTGCCAGTATAGCCCCCGGTCGTATGAATCCCTGTCCAGAGTGATTGGTGAACTGCGATGTGGTCCACATTCACATTACCACCATAAAGAAGCAATCCCCCCCCAGAATAGGTTGAGATATGGTCTACAGTGGTTCCACTACCGACGTTGATCAGTCCGAAGGCAGTTTGCGCGTATTCCGTTCGAATGTATTGCAGAACACCTAGATTATGGTCTGGATCGACCTCCCAGTCTGGGACCTGTCCGGGTCCTTTTCCCAGGAAGACTGGTGCCAGCCAATCTCCAGCTTGAGGATCTTCCGCAGCGCTGGTAAATGTGATAGGTGCTGCCTCCGTTCCGGCAGCGTTGATGGTCCCACCCCGCTCTACCTTCAACCAGGCGCCATTTGGATCGATCCCAGGGGTAAATTTGACAGTCGTCCCAGGTACAATGGTCAGAATCCCACCGTCTACGACCCATACTGAGTCAAGCACGATCCATCAGGTGTCAGGAGTGAGGATCATGCCGCTGATATCTCCCTGCAGAAATGTTTGAGACTGGATAGGTACCAGCATCAAAAGTACCAATATCAGCAGAACCAGAATTATTTTTTCCATGATTCCCCCTCATGGTTGGATTTCCCAAAATTCCCAGCTGTGAAGTGGAGACTCAGTAGATGTGAATCGAAATCGAATGCAGAGCTGCCTGAAAGATACTTAGATCGCTGCCTTTTAGCAATCAATTGCACTGAAAACCGCTGCCAGTAACGGTTTCAGCCGATTTTGAAGTTCCGTACAACTTTGTCACAAAAACGGCACAGTAGATTTTTGAGATCAATATTAACAATAGATTGTAGCCTTCCAGCACATGTGGCACAGAATGGGCTGATTTTTTGAGAGAGAC
>CAYVVT010000032.1:0-9863 GCA_964454335.1 uncultured Lentisphaeria bacterium
CCAGGACGGTCAGATCTCTGAGGAGGAGGGGGTCAGCTATGCGGATTCATTGCTGCCGGAACTCCAGGACAGTGCGAAGTTCGAACTGGACGGACGGCCGCTGAAGGTCACCCTGATGAACGGGAAGATCGTGCTGGGAAAGAAGACGATCATCCCGGAGCCCTTCCAGGTAATCTTCGATATGGAGGTGGGGCCGGTCGAGTTGGACGGCGTACACCGCCTGGACTTCTGGGATACCATCTATGCAGAGGATGCTCCCCCCAAAGTGTTGGTACAGACTCGGGGGGATCTCCAGGTACTCAAGCAGTGGCATGTGGAGAAGCGGATATTCTGGGATCGGGGCGGAACTTCGGCCGTACTGGACGCCCCCTTCAGCCTGGTCATCGGGCCGGAGACATCCAAGAACCGGATCCGGAGCGCTCTTCTGAGTACGCCCCGGTTCGGAGCCGCCGCCGATGTCGATGCTGACACCCGCCCCTCCGGTCCATCCCTCCCGCTCCTTGTCCTGGCCCTGGGCCTCGCGGGCTTCCTGGGCGCGATGCGCGGGGTTGAGATGACCTCCGGCGCTGCTCACAACGGAAAGACAAGGTATACCACGGCGGTGCTCGCACTCGGCGTCCTCGCGCTCTGCATCACGCACTATCTCCTTCCCGAACGGACGATCCCCTGGACAGGAGGGGTGTCCGGTCTTCTCACCGCCGGTATAGGCGTATGGATGTTGGTGCGAGGGCCCGCTGCACATACGCACGGGGCCTCCGAGGTCCATACACATACGGCTCGACACGGATCTTCCGGTGCACTGGCCGTTCTGTTGGTTTCCGTTGCCCTGAACCGCCTCTTCGCAGGCCTGGGTCTGTTCGCGATCTTCGGGCTCGGACTGGCCGTAACCGCGGCTCTGCGACGTTCCGCCGGGGCCCGGCTTCAGCCCCCGCCGCGTGCGCTTTCGTTGATCGGCGGCGCGGCCCTCGCGATCCTGGGATTCGCCGTTGCGTTGCGGGCATTGATGGCGGGAGGCATTCTGGTGGTTAATCTTTGAGACAGGAGACAGGAGACAGGAGACAGGAGACAGGAGACAGGAGACAGGAGATTGAGGATCACTCCAATCCTCAATCCGCAAATCTGTAATTCGGAAATCCGCTAATCCTCAATCCTCAATCCGCTAATTCGGAATATTCACAGATGAAGAAACCATTTTTACATAGATTGCAGGAAAAGGTGGTGGTCTTTGATGGGGCCATGGGCACCAGCGTTCAGGGCCTGGATCTGAGTGAGGACGACTTCTGGGGCAAGGAGGGATGCAATGAATTGCTGGTCCTTTCCAAACCGGGGGCCATTCGAGACATTCACTCAAGTTTTTTGGATGTGGGCTGTGATGTCATCGAAACAGACACTTTCGGCGGAACATCCATTGTCCTGGGTGATTACGATCTCGCTGACAAGGTGTATGAGATCAATAAAGCAGCGGCTGAGATCGCGAGATCTGTAGCTGACGAGTATTCCACTCCCGACCATCCCCGCTATGCAGCCGGATCAGTAGGCCCCGGCACCAAGCTGCCCTCTCTGAGCCATACGAGCTACGCCGAGTTGTATCAGGCATACTACGAACAGGTACACGGCCTGTTCGACGGCGGCGTGGATCTGTTCATTGTCGAGACCGTACAGGATCCGCTGCAGGCCAAGGCAGCATTGAACGCCGTGTTCCAGGTCATGCGGCAGAACGGCAGGCGTCTGCCTGTGATGGCCTCGGTGACCATGGAAACCACCGGGACCATGCTGCTGGGTACCGATATGCTGGGTGCGCTCTCCATCCTGGAAGCTTTTGAAGTGGATGTTGTAGGTCTGAATTGTGCAACGGGTCCTACTGCGATGAGTGAACATGTCCACACACTTTCGGCGCATTCTCCCTTCCCCATCTCAGTGATCCCGAACGCAGGTCTGCCCAGGAATGTCGATGGTGAAACTGTCTATGATCTCAAGCCCCATGACATGGCTCACGATCTGAGTCACTTCATCTCGGATCTGGGTGTCAGCATCGTCGGGGGCTGCTGCGGGACGACACCGGAACATCTGAAAGCGGTGGTGGAACAGGCCGCCAGCCTTAATCCGGCAGCGAGAAGACCCCGATTCGAACCCGCTGCGGCATCCTTGTACGGAACCTCAACCTTTCAACAGGAACCCCGACCCCTGATCATTGGCGAGCGAACGAATGCCAATGGTTCGAAGAAGTTCCGGGAACTCCTGCTGGCTGAGGATCTCGAGGCCATGGTGGCCATGGCCCGGGAACAGGCTGATGAAGGCGCCCATGTCCTGGACGTCTGCCTGGCTTACGTGGGTCGGGATGAAGCGGCGGATATGAATGCACTGATCCCGCGGCTGAACAGCCAGGTCATGCTGCCCCTGATGATCGACTCAACCGAGCTGCCTGCCATCAAGGCAGCACTGCAGAATATCACAGGACGAGCCATCGTCAATTCCATCAACCTGGAAGATGGCCCGGCTAAAGCGGAAGAAGTCATTGCCCTCTGCCGGGAATTCGGAGCGGGACTGGTCTGCCTCACCATCGATGAAGACGGCATGGCCAAAACTGCCGGGAAAAAACTGGAGATCGCCGAACGTATCTATGATCTCGCAGTCACCAGGGGCGGATTAAGGGAATCAGATCTGTTCTTCGATCCATTGACCTTCACACTGGCCTCAGGTGATGAAGAGTTCCGCAAATCGGCCATAGAGACCCTGGAAGGGATCAAGCTGATCAAGAAGCGCTTCCCGGCTGCCATGATCAGTCTGGGGATCTCCAATGTCAGTTTTGGGCTCAAACTATCCGTGCGGCATGTCCTCAACTCGGTCTTTCTGCATCAGGCTATCGAAGCCGGACTGGACGCAGCCATCATGCACGCCGGTCGCATCCTCCCCTACCACGAGATCGGCGATGATGAACGCCAGCTCTTCGAGGATCTCACCCTCGACCGTCGCAGGGATGATTACGATCCCCTGGAGGTCATCGTCACAAAGGCAACGGCAGGCACCAGGGGGCGCAAAGCCAGACAGGAAATAGACGCAGATCTGCCCATCGAGGAACGTCTGAAGCAGCGGATCATCAAGGGAAATCGGGTGGATCTCGAACAGGACCTCGACATCGCCTTGAAATCACATCCTGCCTTGGAGATCATCAATTCCATTCTGCTGGATGGCATGCAAGTGGTTGGCGAGCTGTTCGGAGCCGGCAAACTTCAATTACCCTTCGTCCTGCAGTCTGCAGAGACCATGAAGGCGTCCGTTGCCCACCTTGAACCACACATGGAAAAGAGCGCTGCCAGCCAGAAGGGCAAGATCATCCTGGCCACGGTAAAGGGGGATGTTCACGATATCGGCAAGAATCTGGTGGATATCATCCTGAGTAATAATGGTTATCAGGTGGTCAACCTGGGTATCAAGGTTCCGGTGGAGAGCATGATCAAGCGCTTTGAAGAGGAAGCTGCGGATGCCATTGGTATGAGTGGTCTGTTGGTCAAATCGACAGTGATCATGAAGGAGAACCTGGAGGTGCTGAATGATCACGGCATCAGCCCCCCCATCGTCCTGGGAGGAGCCGCTCTTAATCGTCGCTACGTGGAACAGGACCTGCAGAGCATCTATCAAGGACATGTATCATACGCCAGGGACGCCTTCGACGGATTGGATTTCATGGAGGCTCTGCGTTCAGGGATTGCAGAGCAAAAAGCTGAACCTGTCATCAAGCCAAAGGCAAGGAAAGCGACTCCGGTCACAACTGATCGAGAGAAACTGGAGCCAGCAGAGCGGATTCCGGTGCCACCCTTCTTTGGCCGGCGTGTGATCAATGACCTGAACCTCGACCAGATCTATCCCTTCATCAATACAGCAGCCCTGTTCCGGGGTCAGTGGGGTTTCAAACGAGGGAAACTGGCAGAAGAGGAATTCCAGAAGATAGAAGCAGAAACGGTCAAACCACTTTACCAGCGCCTGCAGAGTGAAATGCTGGATTCAGACCTGCTGCAGCCGAAGGTCGTCTATGGCTACTATCCCTGTCATTCTGAAGGCGAGCGTTTATGGATCTATGAACATCCTGATGACGAGCGGCCATCGCATCATCTGGATTTTCCCCGGCAGCAAAAATCCCCGGGACGTTGCATCAGTGATTTCTTCCTGCCCCTGGGCAGTGAACGAAAGGATCTGCTGGGCATCCAGCTGGTAACCGTGGGACACAAAGCCAGTGAATATGCCAAAGAGTTGTATGACGCAAATTCCTATAAAGATTACCTCTATTTCCATGGTTTCGCAGTTGAGACCGCAGAAGCCCTGGCGGAATTCTGGCATGCCCGGGTGAGAAAAGAACTCGGGATCGATGCTGCCGACGGCGCCACCCACAGGGATCTGATCCACCAGAAGTATCAGGGTTCACGTTATTCCTTCGGTTATCCCGCATGTCCCGATCTGCAGTCACAGACCGTGCTCTTCGAGCTGCTGGATGCGGAGAGTGAGGACATCACCCTGACAGAATCATTCCAGATCGTCCCGGAGCAGAGCACCTCCGCCTTGGTGGTGCATCATCCCAAGGCGAAATATTTCTCGGTTTAAACACGTGAATACACCGCAATCCTAATAGCCCTGGGTTTTAACCCTGGAATCACGGCAGGATTCGATGTACCTCGCTGTACAAGGGCGGTGTATAGTATTAAAAATCCCAGGCTAAAGCCTGGGGTAATTAGAAGTCTATTACATTCCTTTGGTCAGTCGATAAGTTCCAGATTTTTCAGTTCCGCCTCGAATTGTCCAACCAGTTCATCCATACGGGCGATGACGGCATTCACTGCAGCAGGCTGGCTCAGGTCCACGCCGGCGGCTTTCAGCTGATCCATGGGATAATCGTTCCCACCGGACTGCAGGAGACCGATATAGGCGTTCACTGCCTCCTTCTTTTCGGCTTTGTTGCCGGTCTGCATCTTCCGGTACAGCGTTGCCGATGAGGCATAACTGGTGGCATACTGGTAGACGTAGTAGGGATAGAAATAGAAGTGGCCGATCCGCGCCCAGGTAATGTCATAGAGATCATCGTGGGCAATGGCATCGCCATAGTAATCCACAAGCAGCTGCCGGTAGATTCCATTCAGCACTTCAGCAGTAATGGGCTTACCATCCTCCACAAGTTTGTGGGTCTGGTATTCAAAATCTGCGAACATCACCTGGGTGTAGAATGTCCCGGCGATGGCATCCATGGCATGGCTCAGCAGCACGAGCTTCTCTCTGGGGTCACTGGACTTCTCAAGCAGATAATCCAGCAGAAATGCTTCAGCCATGGTGGAAGCCACCTCTGCTACGAAAAGGGTATAGTCCGCAGTGGCGTAGGGCTGTTCTTCCCAGGAGAACATGGTGTGCACGCTGTGACCCATCTCATGAGCCAGGGTGAAGACATCGTTCATCGTATTGGCATAATTCAGCAGCATGTATGGATGCACGCCATATACGCCCCAGGAATATGCACCGGTGGATTTACCAGGTGTTTCGTATACATCCACCCAACCGGGGCTGAAGGCCTGTTTCAGCTTCTTCTGATAGGACCGTCCCAGCGCTTTGGTTGAATTGATGACATCTTCACGGACTGCGTCATAATCGTAGTCCTCCTCGATCTCCACCACAGGCAGGGAGGTATCGTAGAAATGGTACGAGTCCAGACCCAGAGCCATCCCCCGCAGCTCGTGATAGCGCTGCAGAGGTCCGGTGCCTTCCCTTACGGCAGCGATGAGATTCAAGTAAACGTCCACCGGGACATTGTCACGCTCCAGTGAAGCCTCCAGACAGTTGGAATAATTCCTGGCCTGAGCATAGGCCCAGTCACGCTGACAGATCCCGTCATAAGCTGCCGCATAGGTGTTTATGGTGGCATTGTAGACACCGTTGCGTGCTTCCATGGCGGCCCGGCGATCGTCCTGGTTCCGGTTGGTGGCAATGATATTGGCATAGCCGCCTTCGGACACTGTGGCCTCCTCACCGGTGGAAAGCTCAATGGTCTCATACTCTATATCGGCAGTGCTCAACTGGTTGTGAACGGTATTCGGAGTCCCGGCAAAACGCGAGAAGTAAGAGAGTAGCTTCTCCTGCTCGGCATTCAGAACATGGGCCTGCTGCCGATAGAGATTCTCAACACTGTAACGATAGGGTGCCAGTTCCGGCGTGGCTTCCAGCCAGCCCTTCATGGTCTCCCAGGGGATCTGCAGCATCTCAGGATTGATCCATGAGGTGACTGTCCCGTACTGGGACATCAGGATGCTGGCCTGCTGCCGTTTGGCATTCAGATCGTTATCCCGGTTGTCGAGATCCGCACTTAAAGCGGCAAATACGAACACCCGGTCACGCAGTTTGCCGATGTCATCTCTGAGTTTGAAGACCTTCAGCAGCTGATCCGGACCCTGGTCAAGTGTCCCCTGCAGTTCCCCAAAGCGCTCTATCATCCCCCCGAATTCATTCAACTCCTGTTCCCATTCAGACCAGTTCGTATAGATATCCTCCAGCTTCCACTTGTATTCCGCTGAGATCTCCGAGCGTTCCTTGATCCCCTCGGCGCCAAAGACCAATCCCAGCGCCAGGCACACAAACAGGATACTCCAACACAGTCGACGCATATCGCCTCCTATTAAAATATTATATGCCGCAGAGGGCCGTCTGCCTCCACGGACACTCTTTCCAATCCCTCCTGAATGTTACAAAATAAAGGAAAGTACGGGGTATAGGGAGTATTTATTGCTGTGAAAGTATCACAGTTTTAATATGCCAGCAGCCAGGCAGGCACCAGTTGCAAAATCCAGGAGTTATAATGCAGCATGAACGTGACATCGCCCTTGCAGCCATCCGTGAGGCCGGTGAGTTGACACTGGAATATTTTGAGAATGGCAGTATGGCCGTATCGGCGAAGCCAGACAACACTCCAGTCACCGAGGCGGATAAGGGTGCGGAGAGGATCATCCGCAAACACCTGAACGAGCACTTCCCTGCAGATGCTGTTCTGGGTGAAGAATGGGGTGATGCGACGGGGGTTTCCGGTCGACGCTGGATCATCGATCCCATTGACGGCACACGTTCCTTTATCCGTGGTGTGCCCTTGTATGGCGTCATGTTGGGCCTTGAGGTTGCAGGGAAAATGGAATTAGGCGTCATCAACTTTCCCGCGCTGGGCGAGATCTACTTTGGATCTGCAGAGTTCGGAGCGACACGCAATGATTCACCCATCAGTACTTCGACGGTCTCAGCCATCGAGGAAGCCCTCTACCTGTTCAGCGATGCCCGCCACCCACTGGAACTGGCAGCCCGACATCCTGTTGACCGCTGGCTTGACCAGGCTGGCCTGCTGCGTACCTGGGGAGACTGCTATGGTCACATGCTGGTAGCCAGCGGGCGTGGGGAGATCATGGTGGATCCATTGATGAGTCCCTGGGACTGCGCTGCGGTGATCCCGATTGTGCAAGCCGCTGGCGGAAGCTGCTTCGATTATGAGGGGAACACCCGGATCGACGGTAAAGGCCTGATCAGCTGCAACTCCCCTCTGGGCGAAAAACTGCTACAGGAGATCCAATCCCGCTGAGAACGGAACGAGCGCAGCCAGGGCACGGTTGTACCCTGGCTGATAATGCTATGTGCAGTAAGGTTTTCTTGGAAAGAAAATAGCCGACTAGCGGCGCTCTGGTCTTGGACGAGCCTCATTCACATTGAGGTTACGACCACCCAGCTCGGCACCTGCGAGAGCGTCAATCGCTGCTCGTGCTTCATCATCGTTCGGCATTTCAACAAAGCCAAAGCCCTTTGAACGACCGGTTTCACGATCGGTGATGATGCGGGCTGAATCAACAGCGCCGTGTTCCTCGAAGGCCTGACGCAGTTCATCCTCTGTTAAACGGTAACTCAGGTTTCCACAGTAGATGTTCATTCTATTCTCATCTCTCCATCTTGCGCCACTTTGATCGATTCCTACAAGCCCGTCTCAGGCGCGACGATAACGAAGCTTGATTCACCCTCCCTACATCCCTGCCGGGACTTTCCTGAGAAAGCCTGGATGCAATTCCACACGTTGATGTCGATCATTAATCGGATCTTCAGAATTGAGGTAGAATAGCGGTGATCAGTAGCATGGGTCTCTTTCGCCGGGTATTTACGGCGTATTTTTCAGGTGTGCAAATAATTAAATGTGGGGAATCACTCTGAATCTGATGCTGGAGCTGCACGCCTTGAGATGATCCATACCAGCCGAAGACAAGCTCCGAAAAGGCGATTTCCGGTCTAGTGAACACCTCTGGCTTTGAGATAGGGGCCATAGGCCTGATCCAGTCCCAGAGTATGATCCAGCAGCCAGCCAGCCAGAAAATCCAGCATGCTGTTCACCGAAACCCCCGAACCCTCATCGAACTGACGTCGGTACTCTTTTACCCGGACCAGGAGTTCCAGGTGCTCCTGGATATGTTCATCCAGTTCAGGATATTCATGCAGATCCATCATGGCCTCTTCAGCGGTAAAATGATACAGGGTATAGTGGAACAGCTGATCCAGAATGACTTCGATCACCTTTTCAGTCTCTCCCTCCTCCTGGGCTTTCAGTAGCGTGTTGATTATCCTGAACAGGGTCTTGTGGTGGGTATCGAATTCCCGGATCCCCACACTGAAGCGGTCTTCCCAATGGATTTGCTGCATGGCAGTCCCTCCCGGATTGTTTTGGAGCGGCGGTGGAAACTTATGGGAATAGCCCGGCGAACGTCAACCTAAAAAACTTTTCATTGAATAGAATCTGCTTTGGTATTATTGGAACCGTGATGTGTGAATGTTGAACGTCGAACAGAGAATGGAAACGTTAAATGTCAAAACAATGGTCAAGTCCACCCGAAATGCAGATCGACGCCAGCCGCGTTTACCGTGTCGAGATGGAAACCAGCAAGGGTACCATCACCCTCGATCTTTTCCCGGAACATGCGCCAGAGACTGTGAACAATTTCATGTTCCTGGCAGGCGAAGGTTACTATGAGGATGTCAGCTTTCACAGGGTGATACCCAATTTCATGATCCAGGGCGGTGATCCCACCGGTACCGGCCGTGGTGGTCCCGGCTATACGTTCAAGGATGAATTCAGCGGCAATCCCTTGAAGCATCAGACCGGCGTCATCTCCATGGCCAACGCCGGACCGAATACCAACGGCAGCCAGTTCTTCATCACCCATGGCCCCCAGCCGCATCTGGATGGGAGACACACCGTGTTCGGTCGTGCCGTTGATTGTCAGGACGTGGTGGATGCCATTCAACAGGGCGACAAGATCCTCTCAATCAAAGAGGTTGAGTCTCCAGCCTAATTAAATGGGACGCGTATAAACGCCGAAAAAATGCAGGATTGGAATAGTGCTCAATTAGAACCATTTATCCCATCCGCGTAAATCCGCGTGTTTCCGTGTCCAATTTCAGCCAATAAAAAAGGGAGCCACCTGGCTCCCTTTTCACTTCGCAATCGAGACTAACGCTAGTTCAGCTTGGCCAGGATATCGCTGCGGCTGACGATGAGGTAGTCGGTACCGTCATAGCTCAGCTCATCGCCGGCATATTTGCCATAGAGGATGACATCACCCTCCTTGATGAGTTCATTGAGCTCTTCATCATTGCCAACGGCGGCCACGGTGCCGCGACGCGGCTTTTCCTTGGCTGTGTCCGGGATGATGATCCCGGAGGCTGTGGTCTCTTCTTCGCCGGCTGGTTCCACCAGCACTCGGTCATCTAAAGGTTGGATTTTCATATTGAAAAGATCCTTCTATCAGGTTTTGGTTTAATACATTCCACCCATACCGCCCATACCGGGAGCACCACCGGCAGGCATTGGC
>CAYVVT010000033.1:0-9707 GCA_964454335.1 uncultured Lentisphaeria bacterium
TATGTTGGCTGAGGTCGGCCTATGTAAGCCAGACTGGGATGTGGACTATTTTTTTGAAAGTCTCAGATCCGAACACCCGGGTAAACACTGGGCTGAGAAATACCCCACAAGCGCCATCACCCTGCATTCCTTACCCTTGAGCATCCCCTCCGACAGCCCTGAGCACGTCCTGGAGCTCAATGGCCGCAGGATTAGCAAGGATACGACAAACGATGAAATCATCACCGTGCTCGAACCCAGTGCATGGACATGGGATGATATTGACGGGCTCGATCCCCGCATCATAGGTTATGCAGCCATTCAACGCTTTCTCAGAGCCAGACAGAATCTCCAAAACCTTAAGGAGTACATCTCAAAGGTGCTCCGCAATGCTTCAACGTCACTGATATTCCATCCAGAAGTCCTGACGGTGAAGACGCATCGGATCTACTTTGTTGATCCCAGCTCCCAGAATATCCCCAAGGTCCTGCGTCCTATTTTCACGGCCCATCACGGTCACCAATTCCTGATTGTGGACGTCTCCGAAAAGGAGCTTTCCATCATTAAGCATTTAGCCTCGGATTGCGAGCAGAAGCCAGGGGATCGTGATCTTAAATCTTTAAGCTTCCAATCGATCGCCCGGGAGTGTCAGCTCAGCCGAGCGGCGGTGAAGAATTTTCTCTACCCTTATTTTTACGGGGCTTCGGAATCGACGATCCAGAGAGAAGCTGGTATCCCCCAGCCTGTGTTTCGATCCATCAAGGAAAACCTGGGTCAATATGGCCAGATCCGCAGATACCGTGAACAAGTTCGTCGAGCCACCTTGTACAAGGGTTTTGCTCCCTCGACACCGTTGGGCTTCAGTGTGCCAGTGGTCAGGGAAAAATCCTATCGTGGCTTCGCGACGCTCATTCAAGCTACCGCTGCAGAAATCTTCCGGGAATGGATCCTGCAGCTCCAGGCCGTCGACCTGGGTGCAGCGATGGTGAATCTGATCCATGATGAGATCCTCCTGGAAATACCAGTAACTGAGAACCTGTACGAATTGACCGATAAGATCAGGCGCTGTCTCAATCAAGCTGCCCAGCGGATACTGCCTGGACTGAGGCTCGAACTAGTCGCCAAAAGTGCCAAGAGATGGGATGCGGACGCAGCGTGTATGATAGAGTTAGGAGAGAGGTGAAAAATGAAAGCAATGGAAGTCACGGAACAGTGGCGGACCCACTATGAGGGTGTGGTCACCAACTTCATAACAATCTTGGATGATCAAGGTATTCAGATCGGCAAACAGGACCTGCCCAGCATCGATGTTGTCTCACAGATCCTGGATGACTGGCAAACCTATGCGAAATCAGATCGCATCAACCAGCAACCGGTGAGTGAGGTTGAGCAGAAAGAAGCGCTGACCCTGCTCACCAGGCGACGGATTTTGAACGACCAAGGTGAGTACCTGGATCTCGATTTAAATGAGGATCGGTACTATTTGCTTGAAGAGCTCCATCTGATCGCCAAGCAGTTGGCTTCAGCCCCTCAGCCCATGGTTATCCCGGACGACAAACAGGCATTTCTGAAACTTCTTAAAGAGATGAATCCCGGTAAAATCAAGCGTAAGATCAATATCAAAGAGCAGGTGGATACCGAACTCGAGATTTGGCATAACAAAATGAACCAAGCACAGCAATCTCTGCTAAGCGCTTTGTTCAAATTGGCTGCGTTATTCGGTCTGCAACCAAATCAGCGCAAGATCGTGGCAAGCTATTTCTATCCACCTAAACAGGTCTATGAACCCCAGGTCCGATCCCTGAAGCGCAATATTGCTTATTTCCAGAAGGCTAAGTGTGATTATGCCGACAAGCTCAATGGGGATATGTTTGCTTCCATTGGTCGTGACTCACTGGTAGAGCCGATTATCAATTTTGGCATTCAGCTCCACCACTTAATTGGGCCAAAGGTGGAACTGCTACTGGACAGCGAGGAACTACAAAAGCTGGATCGGTATATGAAATACAACCTCATCCCTGCGAAACATCCCCCTTATCCTGGAGATCGGGTGACGCATATGACACCCATCATCTTTGAGGCTGGTGTGGTCAATTATTTTCTGGACGAACTGGGGTTCACCGATCAGGAGGATCGCATTCAGCTCATCCAGCATTTCGCATCGTTGTGCGGGTTCGAGAGATCGGTTTTGACAATCAAATCCTGGGTGCAGAAGTTGGCCCCATCCAAAGCGGTTAAATCAGCACCTGGGGTACGATCTTAAGTTTTTAGCTTCTTTCTTGGTCGGGATTCACCGGCCCCGAGGCGGTTGACCGAGGGTATTATACCCTCGTGGAATCGACAGAACCAACCCCCGACTGCTTCAAGCTACTTACAGAGCTCTTAAGGCCAGTGCATAAAGCCCTGGTGGGCATTCTCGAACGGATCGAAGCCTTTTCCGCATCCCCCTGGATGACACTGAGGGGGGCCAGCACTTACTCCAAGATCTCCGTCACCCAGCTGCGGCGCCTCATCAAGTCCGGAAAGATCCCCGCTTTCACCGCCAATCCCGATGGTCAAAAGGGCAAGCTGCTAATCAGTCGTCACGACCTGGATAAGTTCATCGTCCATGGCAGGTGCGGCCGTCTCACTCCTGAGCAGAAACGTTACCTCCAGGATAGGATCTCAGATGATTGAGCTGTGTTACGCCGATTTCTATAAGCGTGTCTCCACACTGAAAGTAGGAGGGTTCCACGCTATCGTTCTAGATCTTCCTTATGATCTGTTTGGCAACGAAAAGGATCTTCCTGAACTGCAGTGGGACCAGGTCCACGACCTTCCGTACCTGGGTAGGTTGTTGCAGAATCTGTTGAAACCAAATGGTTATCTCATCGCCTTTGGGAATATCCAACTGGCCATGGCCATGCTCCAAGAATGGAAACATCTGTTCAGGTTACGTGACCACTACATATGGGAAAAGCCAGGTGCGATGCCCAGTAATCGGTTCAAGGCTTTGCGTGTCCACGAGTTCGTTCTGGTGTTCATGAGAAAAGACGCCAGGGATTCGCTCGGTACATGGCACCCACAGGTCATGGAGGGTAAACCTTACAGAAAACGCAATACCAGCCCGGACGTACCAACTCGGAAGCAGAAGAAGGCGGAAGTAAGCATTAATGCCACCGGGCGCCGTCACATCCGATCGGTGATTCACGCCCCTCATAAACCCGTTATGCGCAAATGGGAACGACTGGGAATCTCACATCGCACCATTAAGTCCATCTATCTCGTGGAAACACTCCTAAAGGCTTACACGAATCCTGGTGCTAGAGTGTTGGACCCATTTGCAGGGAGTGCCAGTACCGCTGTTGCCTGCTACCTCCAGGATCGCGACTGCACAGCGTTCGAGAACGATTCGGTATACTTCATGGAGGCGGTGCAGCGTATCGAGCGGATCAAAATCATCCTGGGTAATCGTGTCGATCAAGGCTACCCCACATCACCCCTTTCTAGTTTGGAACTGAGTGACTGAATCATGTACAACGGTATACGAAACAATAGGTTACGGGTATATCATGTTGATATACCGGATATGTGAGAGTATTATACCCTATGACTTATCCCAAAGAAAAAGATCCTCAGGCCGTCTATTACCTACTTCGATTCCCGGATAGGTGCTTATGGCGCCGTTTCAGGGTCTTCTGCCATCAGCAGCAACGGTCTATGGCATCAGTGATCTTCGAGCTGATCAGGGATCTAATCGATGGAAGGAAGAAGGGTTAGATGGCAAAAATCGTTAAGATCAAGGGCAAGAACCTCCAGGCACGGATCTATGCCCATGATGAACATGGCCGACAAAAGAGTATTTGGCGCAGTCTGGGTACCAAGGATCGTGCTGTTGCCGAGGAACGCTTGTTAGAGGTGGAGAAGGTCGAACACCTGCTCAAATCCGGGAAACCGGTAGACTTCTGGTGGATGACAGGCCAGGATACTCAGGTTCGATATCGGACACTTCAAGACTCCATCAAGCAATATCGTAAATACATGAAGCAGGAGCGACTCTCTCCAAAGACGCGTGAGATTTACACAACAGCCTTGAAATATCTGAAGAAGGTCATAGGGAAAAACTACCGTATCGAACGTGTGAGCGAAAAAGAGATCGATAAATTAAAAGCGTTTTTTCCTGAATCGCGATCTCCTCACACGGTCAACAAGAACTTACGGGCTGTACGTACCTTTCTCAATTGGGCTTTTGAGCGTGGATACATCGAGCGGGTGCCCCGAATCAAGATGATACGGACCCCCCGACCAAGACCAGTGTATGTCACTGAAGCCGAATTCAAGTCTATAATCGCCCACACAAGCTCGTTCATGGCGAAGGTGTTTCAGATGTACTTGGAGACGGGGATGCGGCTTTCTGCCCCCTTTGTAGGCCAAATAAGGGGATTCTTTTTAGAGATCACAGGGAGTGCCGGCAAGAATGGAATCAGCCAGGAGATCCCCCTCACCCAGGAGCATATCGATCTGATTATGCAGATGCAGCAACTGAGCTGGCAACCAAAGCACTACTCACGTTCCTTCTGGTTGGCGTGTAAGGAGGCCGGGGTGAAGGGAAAAAAATTCCACTCCTTGCGCCATTCCTTTGCCCTAATGACCTGGATTCGCACAGGTGACCTGTATCTGACCGCCAAGCTGTTGGGTCACACCTCGGTGAGTACTACCCAGATCTATACCCAATTCCTGCCGTCAAAACTGGAGGCGGATTTTCCCTCGCTGGCTAAACACACCCGGAGGATCATCCCCTTCAGACAAGCTATAGGGACATGAACATGAACATTTCTGCTGAACTTAAGGACAAGCTCTTACGCCTCGCGGGTTATCGCCGTATGCTCAATGCCAGCGAAGCTCCCAGCGAAAAGGTCGTGGGCGAGGCCGCCGCTCTAAAGAATGAAATCCTGCTGGCGATCAAGGCTGACAACCTGATGGATGATCTAACACTTCTCATCACAGCCGGGATCCTGGTGTTTACCTACTATCAGGATCCTGCTGCTATCTCGTTCACCGCTGAGTCCGCCATGCTCGATGATGAGGAGGATTGTATCCATATACTGAATTTCGGGGGGTGGAGTGATATTACAGACCCGCCACCAGTCATGGAATTTGGGTCCGAGGCCAAGCTATCGGATACAGTAGAACAATTGCCCAACTGACCATGAAATATGGGTGGGCAAAAATGGAATGAAATAACCAAACGAAAGGAAAGATCGATGTTGAACACAATCGAGAGCTTAATCCAAGGCGACCAAGACATTCTGAAATGGTATGCAGCTGCCAAGCAACGTTGGGCGGAATTGCTAGAGCTTAAATCAGGGAAGACTGTAGAGTCCTTAGGTAAAATCCTCACCGACGCTCAGTTCTGGTTCGAACACAATTGCGGTGGCCGCTCTATCGGTCAAGAGATCATGGTGGCTGTAGGCATTGGTCAGTATTACTCCACATTGAGTGGTTTTGAAGGTGATGCCCACAAAGCAAAATTCATCTACAACGCGATTATGGCATCGCACTGCAGTGGCGAAGTAATTTATTACGCCAATAGGTTCGCTGAGATGTATGATCTGGATGAGGAAGCTGACTGATGACCATCGAATAGGTTTCAAGCATGATGACTGAACTGAATAAGCAACAACTGAGCGCAGCAACAACTGACGCCCGTGATGTGCTAGTCTTGGCAGGTGCCGGAACTGGTAAGACTCGCACCATTATCGCTCGAGCAATCCATCTTATCGATCAGGGCGTCCGAGCAGAGCGTCTGGCACTCTTGACCTTCACCCGCCGGGCAGCCGAGGAGATGAAGACTCGAATATTCACCCCATCCCTGTGGATCAGAGTCGGTTTATTCGCCGGTACCTTTCATCGGTTCTGTTTAAAACATATGAATAAGCTACCCTCCGCCTTCGGTATTGATCGCTATACCATTCTGGATACTGAGGACCAGCGTGAATTGGTAAAGGCTGTTCGCCTTAGGGTGGCTGGAGATGATTCTGACCTGGCGAAACCCAGCGAGCTACTACGGATGTTCTCATACGCACGAAACCTCGGGATGGAACCAGCTGACTACCTACAGCAGCATCAGGCCAATCTGGATATCGACAGAGGTGATCTTGAACAAATTCTGGAGATCTATGATGCCTATTCAGAAGCTAAATTAAAATCCAGAGCCATGGATTTTGACGATATCCTGTTCCGTTTTGAGAACTGCCTGCGATTGAACAAGGAACTGCAGAATAAGATCAAGCATAAGTATGACCATATTCTGGTAGACGAAATGCAGGATACGAATCCTATTCAATGGTCCATCCTGGAACACCTACGGGATCCTGCCCACCTGTTCTGTGTCGGTGACGATGCCCAGAGCATCTACGCCTTCAGGGGGGCTGATTTTCGGAATGTACACTCCTTCGGGGACAGGATCCCCGGAGCAGAAATAATTCAGCTCCAAAATAATTACCGTTCTCACCAGGAGATCCTGGATTTGGCCAACTGGCTGTTGCGTGAATCACCACTACCCTATGATAAGGACCTGTGGGCTGAGCGAGGCCAGGGACGCTTGCCCAGGTTGATGGATTTTCGAACACCCCTTTCCGAGGCCCATTGGATTGTAGGTGAGCTGGTTCGACATCAACAGAAAGGACTGAGCTGGTCAGACTGTGCCATCCTGACGCGATCAACCCGAGCCTCCTATCCGATCCAGGCTGCTCTGAAGAAAAATGAGATCCCCTTCGTCTTTATCGGGGGCTTAAGCCTGTTTGAACGCACCCATATCAAGAACCTGTTCTCAGCTCTTAAGATCATTGTTAATCATAAGGATGAACTTGCCTGGTTCCGGTTTCTGAAACTCTGGCCAAACATCGGTGATAAGACGGCCATGACCTTCTATAAAGAAGTCAGTAGGTGTTCCTCATGGAAGGAGGTGGGAAAGCTTCTGCGGTCACTCATGGGACACTTCCCTGCAATGGTGATGGGTCTGGAGAAGATGAAGAAGTACGAACACAATGTCCACCAAACGGTTAAGACAGCCATCGAGATGCTCGAGGAGATCATGCACAAGGAGCTTGAAGAAGATCCTGAAAAGCGTGATGACTGGGATGTCCTTCTCTCCATGGCCGAATATGAACCCAACCTTGGGGACTTTATTGGCACCTGTTCCATTGATCCAGAGTATGATCTAAAGGCGGAAGCACAACGAGAAGGTTGCCTGCGGTTGATGACAGTACACAGTGCCAAGGGAACAGAAGCCAAGGTGTGCTTCCTAATTGCCGTCGATCCCCATAGTTACCCGCACAGGAAAAGCCAAGATGCTGAGGAGGAACGACGGATCCTCTACGTGGCCATGACACGGGCTATGGATGAGCTGATTCTCACGAGGTCTGGATCACCGTTTGGGAGTGATCCTTTTATGGAAGGCAACCACGTACCTTGTGGTGATTACTTACTGAACGAATTACCGCATATACTGATTGGCTATCAGAGCATTAACTAGTCGCTACTATTTAAGTGAAAATGTATCCGGTGCTTCGATAACAAGAAAACCAAGTGTTGCGCAAAGTTCCTTATCCTGCAATATCTCGCTCGGCCCGCCTAACTTGGTCAATATCCAGCTACCGTAGCTAAACGCCGTGAACCACTCGTATTCCTCCTCAGTAAGATCTCCTGTACTACCTCTTACGGTATTCAGATATGATGAGATTTCCTTCGAACAATTCAGCACAGCTTGATGAAAGTAATGATGTTCAGATGATTGCTCCCCTGGTTCTCTGGTGAAGACCACATGAGCTTTGACTTCAGATTCAATATTGTTTTTGAAATATTCAGTCTGATAAGGAATGACATCTGTAAAAGTATAGTTTGGGTGGTCATGAAGGAACTGCTGGATCCCAACAGCTGTGACAGAAACCATAGTCAAAAATGAGAATTTATGATAGTGAAGGTCGGGTTGGAAATTTTCTCTGAAAGCTGGGAATTTCTCCGATAGGTCTTTGAATGCGAGGGAAGCCAGTCCTCTCCCATATTCTGGCAGAAACGCAGATTCTTCAATTTCTGAAGGATCTCTCCAATTTTCTCCGAAGATGGCCTTCTTTTGACGAATCCGTTCATTGATGCCATAGATGATCCAAATAGCGAATAAGCTCAGAAGAGCTGGGTACCATTTGGAGGTATACACGCTTATTGAAGATCCTGTGAGTGCCAGCAGAGAAAGGATAATATGCTCGGCTCTTCCCATCTTGGCTGTAGTCGGGTTTTTCTCTTTGAAGAATACGCTCAGGCCTGCAATAAATAGCAATGATGCAAAAATGTACAATACCATAGGTTAAGTCCTCCTGTCATTCTACGTTAATATCTACAATGTCCAGGTGTGCGACAAATTAGCGCGAGTCACAGTGGTGCGTACTAACTACCTGAATTCAGTGTAGGCAGAATAATATCATTTCAACCCATCTATAACGGCTATTCTCATTGCTGATCTGATGCAATTATCTTACCTTGTTTATGCATCAGGAGTCCCCGTTAGCTAGGGGCGGCAACCGAGCGAAGACGCCACGGTGCCAAGACGAAAGTCGGATGCGGGCTGAAAGCCAAAACGTCTTCAACCCACTTCCAAACCACCTGATGTAGGTGGTTTTTCATTTCTCCGGATGTAACCAGTTGGAATTGAAACCAGAGGAGGTTGCATGAACCAGTCACACGGCATTTCACACTCAGGTCTTTTCACCTCAGAATCCGTTTCGGAGGGGCATCCCGATAAGGTAGCCGATCAAATATCGGATGTAGTGCTCGATGCCTATCTCGCAAGGGACCCTCATTCAAAGGTGGCTGTCGAGACGCTGATCACACACGGTACCGTAATCCTTGCAGGTGAGGTGCGATCAGAAGCTCAAATAAAGAACGAATTGCCAAATCATGTGAGACGCAAGATCAGAGAGATTGGGTACACTAGCGCCGAACTAGGATTCGATCCACGAAGTTACCTTTTCCAGGATCTGATCCACGAGCAGAGTGAGATCATCAACCGAAGTGTCCTGGGAGGTGGAGCTGGTGACCAGGGTTTGATGTTCGGCTTTGCCTGCACTGAAACCCCTGAACTGATGCCACTGCCAATCCAATTAGCCAACCGGCTTGTACATCGACAATCCATTTTGCGGAAAGAGGGTATCCTTGAATGGTTGGGTCCGGATGCGAAATCGCAAGTGACCGTCGAGTACCGAGATGGTGTACCTGTGTCAGTACACACAGTAGTGTTGTCAACTCAACACCTTCCAGGCATAGAACCAACGCTTATTGAGGAGGCCGTAGTCGAAGAGATTATCAAACCGGTTATTCCTGAATCTTTACGAAAAGAGGTACCTACCATATTGGTAAATCCGAGCGGCTCGTTTGAAATCGGAGGCCCTCAAGCTGATACTGGCCTGACAGGTCGAAAGATCATCGTGGATACCTATGGAGGATCATGCCCCCATGGAGGAGGAGCTTTCTCGGGAAAGGATCCCTCGAAAGTAGACAGGTCTGCCGCCTATATGGCCAGGGCTATCGCAAAAAGCATTGTCGTTGCAGATTTAGCAAAGTCCTGTACGATTCAGCTTTCTTATGCAATCGGCCGGGCTGAACCAACCTCTGTACATGTCAATCTTCATGGCACAGGTAAAGGCGTTGTAGGGGAGCTCATGCGAACGATCACCAAAGAAATCGTCTTTTCT
>CAYVVT010000034.1:0-8957 GCA_964454335.1 uncultured Lentisphaeria bacterium
AGACGCTACGGATTTTGACAGTCGATTGGATGAGTAGTGCTTGGCCACTGTACTGCCCTATTGCAACTGACTCATCTGCAAGCACCCGTAGCTCAATTGGATAGAGCATCTGACTACGGATCAGAAGGTTCCGGGTTCGACTCCTGGCGGGTGTACACGGCTAAGCCCCTGATAATCAGGGGCTTTTCTTTTACCCTTAAGCTCCTATTTACGCCCTTGTATCATCAGATAAGCTCAGATATTGAGGATAATACCGGGAACAGAGCGGGAACATCGATTGAGGATGTAAGAAGCTAAAAACGCATTCTACATCTATGAGGGATCACTTAATCGTGGACCTGAAGGCCCTGATTGCGAAAAACATCCCAAAACACGCAAAACCACCCGTCACGAGCACACTCAACCAGACAGCAATTGGATCTGCGGTACAATAATCATTCGAGGCCATCATGAATGATCTCATTCCACTCACGACATAGGTGGTTGGATTTAGATACGCTCCTATTTGCATCCAATTCGGTAAGGATTCCATGGGATACAGGGCATTACTCAGAAACAGTAGCGGGAGGTTCAGCATAAAGATCATCATGTGATAGGCTTCTGCGCTGTCCGTCTTGGAGGCTGTAGCGAGCGCAATGCCGGAGAATCCAAAAGCGTATCCTCCGATGAAGAGTAATCCAACAATCCAGCCTATAGGATTCAATCCCAACCTCGCACCAAAAAGGAGTCCGATTGCTATGATTACGAGTACCTGTACGAGAACCTTCAACACAATACTCCCAGCATTCGCCACAAGAATACTCATACGTGGAATTGGGGCGACAAGATACTCCTTCACAAGACCCTGGGTTCGTTCAATTAGCCATCCTGTACCACCCCCTGTTGCCCCACCCAATGCTGTGAGAGCAACAACTCCAGGAAGCATGAAGGTCATGTACCCATCACCCAGGCTGGAGACGGAGGCACCCATAAGGCTTTTCATTCCGACTCCGAATAATGCAACCCAGAGGATCGGTTGAATCAGCATGCCAATTATCTCTTCTGGATGAGCCAGGGTCTTTTTCATGTACTTATTCATCAGGGTGATTACAGCACTCATGCGACTGCCTCCTGTTCATCTCGGTATTGGGTACCAGTGTATTTCAGGAAGACATCATCCAGCTTGGGACGGTTCATTGACACATCCGTTACCCGATACTCCGTACTTTGAGCTCTGTTGAGAATATCAATGATACGCTTATTGGCGCTATCAACACCTATTTGAATGAGGAATTCGGAAGTGTTCACAATCTTCACAAAGGGTTCAGAATTCAGGTACTTGAGGAACTCGTCTTCATTGCCTTCACCGCTCAAATGGATTACATCCTCTCCCATCTCAGCAATTAGTACATCGGGTGAACCCTCGATGATCAATGTACCATGGTCGATGATACCCACCGTATCAGCAAGTTCCTGCGCCTCATCCAGATAGTGTGTGGTCAGAAGGATTGTCATCCCCAGTTCGTCCCTCAGATCTCTGATGTATCGCCAGATGCCCGCTCTACTCTGAGGATCCAGTCCCAGCGTTGGTTCGTCCAGGAATAGAACCTCAGGTTCAGTCACCAGACCTCTAGCCAGTTCAAGTCGCCGTTTCATCCCCCCTGAGTAGGTACTGACCTTTCGATTCGCGGCTTCGGTTAGCTCTACTAGATCTAGCAGCTTGGAGATTCGCTCAGTCCTTGTTACTCGACCCATGGCATGGAGTCGCGCATTGAAATCAAGTGTTTGCCTCCCTGTCAGATCTCCATCCAGAACAGTTTCCTGGAAGGTCACACCGATTCGGTTGCGGACTTGCCTGGCTTCCTCCACCACATCATAACCGAGAACCTGAGCCTCTCCCCGTGTGGGAGTCGTAAGCGTAGTGAGGATTGATATGGTGGTTGTTTTGCCAGCACCATTTGGTCCCAGAAGTGCATAAATGCTATTCCTCTCGATGGACATATTCAGCGCATCGAGAGCCCTCACTTCGTCGTTGTATACCTTCGAGAGATCCTTAATCAAGACGACGGGATCTGCTGGGGCATTGTTTGTATTATTCAATTCTTTACCTCATTGGTGTTCGTATTGATCTGGTTGTCGATAGAGAGGCTTTCCGCCATTTCCAAGGCAGCCAGCTGATCATTCTCATTCAACGCTCGCTTATCCAACTCACGCACCTGATCCTTGTACACGTACGCTCCTGAATGATTTGCATACTTGTCCAGGGTTGACAGATCATAAATGCGTTTTCCCCCAGCTTCTGGCTTCTCGAGTATCAGGCTCATCAGCTTTAACATGAGTTTCGGATAATCGCGGAGCGCGTCTGTTGCCAGAACACCTGGATGAAGGCAGTGCACCTGCACCTCATCTGCTTTGAATCTGCGGGCCATCTCCTGACTCATGAGAACTGTGGCAAGTTTGGAGTTCGCGTAGGCCTTACCCGCATTGTACTTCTTGCTACCTTTGTATGGGGGAAATGGAAACTCGCCCTTTTTATAGAGCTCAGACACGACATTGATGATTCGGCCTGATCCGCTTTTCCTTAGGAGTTCGATCAGACCTCTAGTCAGCAAGTATGGTGCTCTGAAATTGACGGCGAGACTCAGTTCTACAGCCCGACTGTCTGTAGTGTACTGCTTCTTCTGAACGCCCGCGTTGTTGATCAACACATCGATGCGATCTGTCATCTCAATTATCTTATCCATTGCTGCGGAGAGACTTTCCATCTCTGCGAGATCGACTTCAATCATCTCAATGTTGGTATTGTTAGTTTCTTCCTGCAGGAGCCGGAGTGCTCGATCTGATTTCTCTCCGGGCCTGCAAAGAAGGAAAAGTCTGTCTTTGTTCTGTGCGAAAAGTCTGGCGGCCTCAAAGCCGATCCCGCCGTTCGCACCGGTTATTACTACATTCTTCATTTTGAACCCTTATCTGGTTTTACAAATCTCATATCGCATGGATGCGAGTATTGGTTCTGCTTTGTTAATCAGGATCTAGTTACGAACCGGTAATCCACACCAAGAGGCTTACTGGTGCCACTCCTTAACCATGGAAAACATCTGTGTCTCGATATTCGATGTCCAGGCTTTCACGTTTCTCATGGTATCTGAGGTGTATAGCTCCTTGACAGCATCACTGTGCATAAAGGCTTTGAATTCGACTTCCGAATCCCATGTGCTTAGCGTACAGATTGGGCCAGTCTTGGATTTGGGTTCCAAGACTTGGGCCAGCAGCAATCCGGGGACGCCTACAATACTTGCGCAGATGATTTAGCAATCTCAAGAATCGTATCATGCTTGCCATCAATTGGCTGGTACTGCTCGATTAGAACGAACAGGTTTGAGGTGTGGTTATTCTCGGGGTTTGCTTTTGGATCGTTCATGCATGTCATCCTTTACTTTGGGTTGATATTGCTCGATGAGTTCGTCTAGGAACTCCCTTTCCAGTGCTGCTTGTCGCACCAGAAGATCAATACCCGGATGGCTTGCACGGATTTCATCAGAGAATCCCTCCAGGGATTCACAATGAAAGGCGAGGCGCTCCCGTCTCTCGATCAACAAAGACAGGGCCTCCTGAGGTGTTATTTGGTCAATGTAGTTGAGTGCTACTGCACTTGGATTCTCACTGGGCTCGTACCTTCCAAGCTGGTCCTTCAAGAGCCTGGTCAGTTCATCCTTGCCTGTGGTGGTTATTGAGTAAACCAACCTGGAGGGTCGATTGCCGTGTTGTTGCTCAACATGCTCCACGAATCCACGTTCTTCCAGTTTTGCCAGCAACTGGTAGGCGTTCGCCTTTCCAATTCTTATCGGGTTGGATGCATGCTTAAGGAATTGATTGAGCTGATATCCATGCATATCCTCACCAAAGAGAATACCCAAAAGTACGAGGTTCTTGACGTCGACCGCACTCATAGTCACTAATATAATAGTCACATGTGACTATTCAATGTTTATCATTTTCTTTATCACACATTTAAGGTCAAATGTGGATAAGAATCTAACCCCATCATTCCGGACTACGGATCAGAAGGTTCCGGGTTCGACTCCTGGCGGGTGTACGACTAAAAGGCCGGTCTGAATGACCGGCCTTTTAGTTTATACGAAGGTTCTTAATAGCCTTCTTCTTGAGACCATGTTCCCAAGAATCTTGAATGAATTCCAGCTATTTCATGTACACCATTTTGACCGTCTGACTATACTCCCCCGCCTCTAATCGACAGAAATAAACACCCGTTTCCACCAACTCCCCCAAGCCATCGCGTCCATCCCAGCGGATCTCATAATGACCTGCTGGGCTGTATCCTTGAACCAATTCAGCTACATGCTTCCCACGCACATCGAATACGTTTAGCTTCATTTTACCCGCCTCTGACAAGTCATAGCTGATGGTGGTGCTGGGATTGAAGGGATTGGGGTAGTTCTGCTCCAATACATATACTTTCGGTGTCACAGATCGATCATCATCAAGAGCCACAATCCCAAGCAAGACAACCTCCGCTTCCCAGTAGGCCATTCCTCCGGTCATGAGTTTGACGTTGAAATGGATCGGCGTACCATCGGCACAATCATCAGCGATCCGAAGTCCGAGATGACTGGTGGTGACCTGGGTGGCGCCGGGCAGTAGATCAGGGACATCAGCGCTGCCAACTGCCAGAGTAGAATTAGTGTCCGCTGGTGAAATCTCAAGCGTGTTATCTCCGATGGCCATATCGCTGCCGAGATTTTCAATATTCAGGTTGAAGTAGACAACACCTCCAGCAGGAATGGCCCCTAGGTCAGGATGCAGTTGCTCGACAGACTGTACTGTCAGTGGTCCAGCTGTGGTGAAATCCAGTTCATGATATGGCAGGGATGCATCCGCATGCACCCAGGCATCGTCAACCCGTACCTCAAAGAAGCCCTCACTTTCCGGTACCTGAAGATTCCCACCAAAGACACCGTCACCACCGTCGCCATCGCCGTGGGCACCATCGTCGTAGAGGGGCGTGGTGGTCTGCACCACATCCTCAGCATCAACGGTCTGGACATTGAAGCCTATGTCCGCCACCTCGCCCTCGTAGGTGACCAGCAGCAGGACATCACTGCTTCCGGGCTCAAGGTAGGCCCCCTCGGTATTCACTGAAAGTCCACGGTAGCCGGGCAGGGATGTCGCGTATCCAATTCCGGCATCACCCACCCCATCGTAATAGCCTGTAAACCAAAGGCGAAATATCTGGAACACAGGATCAAAGAGTACGACTGGGTAGCGAGAGATCTTATCGAACCACTGACCCTCCTGATACTCATTCATTACAGGATTCCAGGGACTATGCTCAAAGGGTCCGCCAGCGATCGACATTGCAAGGCCCTTGAAGAAATCCTCATGGCGTGAATAATACAGAAACCGGGTCTCACCGATAGCGAAGGTGCTGTGTCCCCCGCCCAGTTCACCCTCAAAAACTCCATCAGGGCCGCACGAGGAGATCAGCTCGGGATAGTCAAGATCCCAATTCGTCAAGGTATCTGAGGTTCCATAGCAGACATGACCGGGGGTATCATAGGTAGCGAACCATTCATACCACATTTGATATTCACCACTTTCGTATTCCAACCCAAAAGCGCGCACCCCGATGACGGGATCCTCGTCGGGATCCTCACTGGTGAGGACAGGATTTTCGGTGATCTTGGTCCAGGGGCCCCATGGATGTGGGGCTGTCGCGATGCCGGTCTGCCATGCATCCGTAGTGTTCAACCAGCCATTGTAGGCCATGATGAACTCACCATCGGCCTCGACCACTGCCCCGGCAGCAACAAAGCTGTTATCCCAAAGCTCCGGTCCCTGAACGATGACAGGATTACCAGCAAACTTCGTCCAATTTATCCCATCCAGGGACCAGGCATATCCAATGCCGTCGTTGGGCCAGTCGTGGTACCACATTCTCAGAGTATCCTGATACCACATGGCATAATCACCAATTATTGCCGTGTTGTCCCAGCCAGCAATGCTGGGTTCCAGTACAGGCCCGTCCGTATATGCGGCCCAGTGTGTCTGGCCAAATGTCACCGCCACGAATAGGAAGATCCCAAGTACGACCACGAGTAACTTTCTCATCATAACCCTCCTTTGGTTCTGATTCAGTGGAAAGTTCTGATGAAGAGAGGGGAAAAACGTACAGCGACGGAACAGATTCCTATAGAATGGGAACATTTTCAGCAGGATCTTGGAGATCAGCTCATTGCATCGATCACCTTTTTCGACCCGATTATTCTGGAATAGAATTTCAGTCCTGATTCTGGAAAGAGATCTTGTATTGTTTGGGCGTCTGACCGAATTCAGCCCGGAAAGCTGTGGCCAGATGGTTCGGGCTGCTGAAACCCACCTGGTAGGCAATCTCCGAGATACTGGAAGTACCCGTTCGCAAACGCAGGGCAGCCTGCTTCAAGCGGATTGAACGGATAAACTCACTGGCACTGAGCCCGGTGAGCGCCTGAAGCTTGCGATTGAGATGCTGGCGGCTCATGTGGACCTGTTCAGATAAGGCGGTCACTTTGAATTCCTGGTCATCCAGGTTGGCCAGGACCAACTGCATGACCTGTTCCAACAACTGCTGATCCACCGAGGAGAGATCCATCTCGCTGGGTACGATGGACAATTCCTTCTGGAAGGTCTCACGTAGTTTTTGGCGTTGCTCGATAAGATTACGGACACGCACCTGAAATTCGGCTGCTTCGAAGGGTTTGGTCAGGTAATCATCAGCACCCGTTTCCAGACCTTCCAGCTTGCTGTTCATGTCTGCCTTGGCCGTCAGCAGGATCACCGGGATGTGACTGGTGCATTCATCGGTCTTGAGCTCTTTGCATAGTTCATTACCATCCATGTTGGGCATCATGATATCGCTGATGATGAGATCCGGGATCTGTTTTCTGGCCTGTTCCAGCCCATCCACACCATCCAGGGCCTCCAGACATCTGTAATCGCGATCCAGATAGGATCGGATGTACAGGCGGACATCACTGTTGTCCTCTACGATGAGGATCATGGGCTTGGCGGTTCCCCTGGAAGGACCCTCCACATCAGCAACCTCTTCTTCAGGAATATCCGGTGGTGGAATGTTGTCCTCATCCTGGGTAAGCTCAACGATCTCATCCGGTGACAGATGTGCGGTTCCCAATGGAAGCTGAATGCTGAAAACGCTGCCTTCCCCCTCCCGGCTTCTCACCCCGATGGTCCCCTTGTGCATCTCCACCAGCTCTTTCGTGAGTGCCAGACCGATGCCGGTCCCTTCATGATGGCGGGTCTCACTGCTGTCCACCTGGCTGAAGCGGTCAAAGATGGAATCAAGGCGATTTTTGGGGATGCCAATCCCTGAATCTTCGATCCTGATCTCCAGTTCACCCTCCGGTCCCAGATTGGATGATTCATTGACCCCTATCCTGGTACTGACCTCACCTCCATCCAGAGTGAACTTGAAGGCATTGGACAGCAGGTTGTTGATGATCTTCACCAGGGCCTCTTTTTCGACATAGGCCCGGATCTCCTCCAGATCAGAATGGAAACTCAGGGTGATATCCCTGCGTTCCGCCAGGGATGCGAAAGACAGCACCAAACCCCTCAGCAAGGGAACTACATTTCTCTCAGAGACCTGGAGCTTCATCTTCCCCGCCTCGAGCTTGGACAGGTCCAGTAACTGGGTCACCAGATCAAGAACCCTGCTGGCGTGTTTCTGCATCAACGACAGATCCTGCTTCAACTCTTTTTCCGCGATGCGTTGCCGCAATTTTTCAATGGGTCCCAGGATCAGGGTGAGCGGTGTCCTGAATTCGTGTGAGATATTGGCGAAGAATCGGGATTTCAGCTCATCCAGCTCCTGGTACCTTTCCGCTCGCAGGTGATCCATCTCCACCTGGTGCCGTGTTCTGAGTCTTTTTAACTGCAGGAGCCAGAGAACGATTAGAATACACAATCCCAGAACGATATACCCGGCATATGCAAGTCGCGTCTGCCACCAGGGCGGTGTGATGAAGATGACTAGGCTGCGGCCCTCCTCGTCCCACAGACCATCGTTATTGGAGCCCTTCACCTGGAACACATATTCACCGGGATCCAAGTTCGTGTATGTCACCTGGCGGTTGCTGGCATCACGGTAGATCCAGTCATCCTCGAATCCCTTGAGCTTGTAGGCGTACTGGTTCTTCATAGAGTTGCGGAAATCCAAGGCAGCGAATTCGAGTGTTAAGACATTCTCTTGATAGGACAGTTCCAAGGTGTCGAGATAGGTGATGCTGCGGGGAATGCTGACAACATCCCTGTGCACTTCGTCTTGATCAGTAATGATGGAAACGGGCTTGTGGAAAATCTGTAAATCGGTCAGTACGATGTTTGGTACGATAGGATTATCGCCGAGGCTGTCGGGATGGAAGAAAACCAACTCTTCCTTACTCCCAAAGTATAAATGCCCCTGCGAATCCAGAGCAGCTGCCTTCATCAGAAAGGTGCTGTTGGCGAGCCCATCTTTACGGTCGTAGGTTCTGAAGCGTCCTGTTGCTCGATCAAACCTGGCCAGACCGTTCTCGGTACTCACCCAGGGCCGTCCCCTGGAATCCTCCTGAATGGAACTGATACATCGGTCGGGTAAGCCATCTTCAACGTCATAGTGCTTGAATACCAGATCCTCGTGGATCCCATCGGAAAGACTGGCAACGTCCAGACCACTTGTTGATCCCACCCATAGCAGGCTATCGCGTCCCTCGTACATATGGGTGATCCGACCCCTGCTCAAACTGGTCGGGTTTGAATCATCCGCCCTGATACGGATGGCCTCCCCCGTTTCTCGGTCCCATGCGGCGATGCCGCTGAAACGAAAACCCAACAGAACAAAATTGGTATTGGAGAACCGGGGTACCAGGATCGTGTTGAAATTTGTCCGGTAGATTGTTGTGTGCCTGACCCAGAGCAGGTGGAGA
>CAYVVT010000035.1:0-7735 GCA_964454335.1 uncultured Lentisphaeria bacterium
AGTCTCTCTCAAAAAATCAGCCCATTCTGTGCCACATGTGCTGGAAGGCTACAATGGAGCCAAATTCCTGAGCTATCCCCTGCCTGCGCAGATCGTGTCAGTCTGGGAATCACGGCTAGCTGATTGACGACCAGGAAGACCTGGTTATTCGAGGATCAAAGGCGGGTAGGAATTTCAGATTTCTTCAAAGGTGGACAAATGATATGGGGAAGTAACAATGGTAGCTGATAAGACCCAAGAATCGATCTCACAGAGCCCCCTGCGACTATG
Organism: uncultured Lentisphaeria bacterium; assembly: GCA_964454335.1. Taxonomy (GTDB): domain Bacteria; phylum Fidelibacterota; class UBA8477; order UBA8477; family JABMPR01; genus CAYVVT01. The sequence goes on from CAYVVT010000035.1 coordinate 271, forward strand.
GCCGGGTATCACCGCTGCGATCCTGCTGATCATATGCAAATTCGGGATACCCCTGGTTATGCCCGACGCCCTCACCGTCGTGATGTTCGGTGGACTCGGGTTTGGTGCTATCATCATCCTGTGGTGGGCCTTCTTCAGCCGGGCAGTACGTCTGGATCGCTGGGGTGGTGCCATCCTCCTGATCATTGGGCTGATAGCAGTCCGTCCCCTGCTCCATGAATCCATTGCCGAGGCAGGCATGGGTGTGCTTTTCTTCATCAACGCCATTCCCTATATGAGTCTGATCTTCATGGTCTGGGCAATCGCCCGTGACAGAATCCCGACACACCTCCAACGTGCGACCATGTTGGGCACCATTATACTGGCTGTAGGGTTCTGGACACTCATTCGAACGGGGGGATTGAACAATGCAGCAAGATCGGATTACGAATGGCGCTGGAAGGCATCACCTGAAGAACTGCTCCTGAGTATGTCCGAGGAAAAAAGCCCAATCACAATCGTGACTGCAGACACAACCACTGCGGCAGAATGGCCTGGATTCAGAGGATCCCGGCGCGATGGGGTGGTCCATGGACAAAGGATCGAGACGGACTGGACCCATGCACCACCGGAGGAGCTCTGGCGCCAGCCAGTTGGTCCCGGATGGTCCTCCTTCGCAGTGCATGGCAACGTCTTCTACACCCAGGAACAGCGTGGCGATGACGAGGCGGTCTCCTCTTACAACCTGACCACTGGTGCGGTAATATGGCGGCATTCTGACGCCGTCCGCTTCTGGGAATCGAATTCCGGGGCCGGTCCCCGGGGAACTCCCACCCTGTACGAAGGTCGAGTCTACACCTTTGGTGCCACCGGGATCCTGAACGTGCTCGATGCTTCGGATGGGAGCCGGATCTGGTGGCGGGATGTCGCCGCCGAGACCGAAACCCAGAGACCCTACTGGGGCTTTGCCAGTTCGCCCCTCATCGTCGAGGATAAAGTTATCATCGGTGCCGCCGGCTCTCTCTTCTCATACGATCGGGTCAGTGGTGATCCGCTGTGGTCCGTCCCTATCGGCGGTGACTGCTACAGTTCACCGCATCTTGCGCAAATTGACGGCATTGATCAGATCCTGCTGCAAAACCAGGCCGGCACCATGAGCGTTGACCCAACACGCGGAGAAGTGCTCTGGGAGCACCCCTGGCCGGGCCAGCCCATCGTACAACCCGTTCTTGTGCCTGGAGGTGACATCCTGGTTAGTCGGGACGATCGCACCGGCATACGCCGCATATCGGCCATCAAGGGACCTGGCGGCTGGATCAGCAAGGAACGCTGGACCTCGGACTGGCTGAAGCCCTATTTCAATGATTCTGCCATTCATGAAGACCATGTCTACGGATTCAACGGTGCCTCATTGGCCTGTATCGCCCTGGAGGACGGCGCCGCCAAATGGCGGGGAGGACGATACGGCCGCGGGCAGTTCATCCTGCTGGCTGACCAGGACCTGATCCTGGTGCTTTCGGAAAAAGGCAAGCTGGCACTGATTGAAGCCGATCCTGGAGCATTCACAGAAATTGCGAGTTTCAAAGCCATCGAAGGCAAGACCTGGAACCACCCGGTACTGGTGGACGGCATCCTGCTGGTGCGCAATGACCGGGAGATGGCTGCGTTCCGCCTGTCTCCTTCAGAAGCTTGACAGAATTTTACTAAGTACACTTTAACGCAATCAGGATCTGAGCCAGTGAACAGGGGGATATCATGATCATTCTCGAAGATTCCATCGAAGTCAACTCCACACCTGAGAAGGTCTTTGACTGGCTGGCCCAGCGTATGACCGATAAGGAGTCCTATCAGAGGTGGCATCCGGAACATGTAGACCTGCAGTGGCTCAGGGGTGAACCTGTGCAGGAAGGTTCCATCCTGGCTATCGAGGAATACTTGAATGACAATTTGCAGAAATTGAAATACAGGATCACCCGGGTTGTCAGACCCAGCCTCATCGAGTTCAAACCGCTGTTCCCCCTTTCCCTTATCGCTACAGGCAACAGGTTCATCATCGAGAAAACAGGTGAGAACAGCTGCATCTTCAAGGCCTGGGGCAAGATCCGGTTCCCAAAATGGTTGTTCCTCAAGATGCACAAGGCTCATCCTGGGAAACTCGCCGCTTCCCTGCGACATATGCAGGAAGAAGGGGAAAATCTCAAGAAGGCGGTTGAGCACCTGCATTGATACCTGGAGAGATTCAAGCCATCCAGGATGTACCTCTCCCAATTCATCGTTTCACAATTGTCAATTTTTATCAGATGACAACCAAGGGTATATTCCCTCCAGTTGGTTCGGCGGTGGTCGTTAACCACCTGCCATGTTCATGGCAACACTTCCACCGCCGTCATCAGAGGGGAGCCATGCAGAATTCTGTATCCAGCATGTGGCATCAGATAACTGATGGAAGTATCAGGAACCTGATAGCCCACTCCCTTCAGCGGCAATGCTTGAGCTTCCTGTTTCCCCGCTACATGCTCCGAGGACCCTACTCATCAAGGCTTTACGCATCCCAGGATCAGAGTGTGCAGGAATTGGCATACGCATTGTCTTATTTTCAGTGTTTGGCAGAAAAATGGGTGAGAACGTCCAGTGCCCAGCGCACCGTCCCGTTCTCCGATTTCATCGCGAGAGGAGAGCCCGCATGAAACGCATGAACACTGCAGTGATCCTGTTACTGCTGACAACCGTCCTTATGGGACAACCCGACATCCTCATCGATGCCATTCACGGCTGGGAGCGGCCACTCATGGGGATGACCGAACCGTCAGATCCCGCCGTCCTGTTCCCCGACTACAATTACGATTACCTGAATGCCCAGGATATCAGCCTGGATCAGGTCCTGGCTACCGGCGTATTGCAAACCTACAACGACACCATCTATTTCACCGTGCCGGATGACCAGTGGGTGCTTTACATGCGCTATACCATGGAGGACAGCACGGAATTTCAGCATCCCTATCTCTTCCTCATCGATCCCGACGGTGAATACGCGGCCGCCAGTTGTAACGGACTGGCCTATGTGGAAATGCCAGTGGGAGGTGACTGGAGCTTGATCTACACCGGGTGGTATGAGTTCCCGGTGACCTACGAGGTGGGAACGGGACTGCACTTCTATACTGCGGAGCTGCTGGCCGAGTACGACCTGGTTCTGCATATGAAGGACAACACCTATTCCCTGTTCACCGGCTTCCTGCCTATCCTTTCCGAGTATGAACGGAATGAGTTGAACACATACTTGGAGAATGGTGGCGGCTACCTCCTCATTCGAGAAACGGACATGACCATGGTAGAGAAGCCCATCGTGCACCTGTCCGCTGCCGAAGCAATCAGCACAAACCTGGAACTGCGTTTTCCCGGTGTGCCCACCTTCCTGGAACCTGCCGCGACAGTGGTAACATCTGATCATGCCACGCTTTTAGACTGGCATCTTGCGATAGAGCCTGACGAGACCTGTGAGATCCTTTATGAAGGCCGTCCGCCTCAGGCGCTCGACTTCCTGAGTATTCAGCAGCAGGGAAACAGTGTCCGGCTTGAGAATCACTCCGGTCTCTCACTGAAGGATCCCCATGTCTTCCAATACCGCCCCGGTACTGGCTTCCAGTACGGATTGGCCGCAACACTGATGCCGACAGGTTCTCACACCGGTTCACTGGACCAGGTGTTCTCCGCTTCAGAACTATCACGTTATCTCCAGCAGGAACTTGAAGCTGAAGCACTCTCGGCAGGCTTGAGTCCCGCTGAAGCGACCTCCTTCTTCCGCGAGTACCAGTGGATCAACAGGCTCATTACCAGGGCAACACGGTCAGGTGCAACTTGCGCCATCTATCACTTCACCGGCGCAGACTACGATAAATTCATCCCATATTCCTGTGGCTCAGAGCTCGCTGAGAAAGCACGGGTCATGTGGGTCTTTTTGGAGAATGTCCCGGGACCCGCAGACATTTCAGTCTTTGATCCGGTAACAATGTGGGACGACTCAGCCGAGGAGGACCAATCGGGATCTCTGGTGCTGCACGAATACGGCGTTATCGAAGAATGGAATCCGGTACATGATGCTGCACGGGAGATGGAACTGTACAGTTTCACCTTTCGTGATGATTTCCTGGTGGATGAGACCAACAACCACGGCAACAACAGCTGGCAGCCCATTTTCCACACCTTCGGCATGCATCCCGTGGCTCAGGTCCTCACTGATCGAGTGGATGAGGTCTATGCCAATATGGCCTCACCGGTCAGCATCGACCCCGGTAGTTCGGCCATCACCGTCATCAGTGGTGACGATGACTCCTACGCGGAAGGCAGCGAGGACTTCCCACCCGGTTCATACCCTCCGGTTGCCGTGGCCCAGATGATCGGCAGCGGCTGGCTCATCGGTGTGAACGACATCCACATGCTCAATACACAGCCGGGGAACCTGGAATTCATCCAGAATTGTATCGAGTACCTCGCCAATTGGGAGGGCCGGACCATCCATGTGCCCGGCGACGTACCCACCATCCAGGCCGCCATTGACAGTGCCATCAACGGCGATACGGTACTGGTGGCACCCGGTACCTATCATGAGAATATCAGCTTCTTCGGCAAGGCTATTGCGGTAATCAGCGAGGACGGTCCGGAAACGACGATCATCCACGGGGACAGCAGCACCAGTGTCGTGCATTTCGACATGGGTGAAACGGAGGACGCGGTCCTGGCCGGCTTCACCATTACGGGTGGTATGGCCTATCAGATTGGACCCATCCTGGGTGGCGGTGGCGGCATTCGCTGCCTGGCATCCTCTCCCACCATCAGGGACAATATCATTACCGGTAACCATTGTGACTGGTATCTGGATGGTGGAGGCATTTTCTGTAACTTTGCAAGCCCCCTGATCCTCGATAATGTCATCAGCAACAACAGTGGCGCCTACAACGGTGGTGGGATCTGCCTGCGGAACGGTTCCAACCCACTAATTGCTGGAAATCGGATCGAAGGCAATGTCACCGCCAGTGGCTATGGGATCGCCTATGGCGCAGGACTTTACGTCGGCGCTGATTGTGATCCATTCATCACCGGGAACCTGATCGCTCAGAACCACCTTGATGTCGGCTATGGCGGCGGTATCGCCATTCGGGGCACCGGGTCACAGCTTTTGTACCGGAACGTCATCGTCGGGAATATTGGAGCCGGGATCGTCTGTTTTGACTCGAGCTCGGCCCGTATCGTGAACAATACGCTGTATGCCAATGAACCCGCCATCTATACGGATGCTTTTGCGCACCCGGTCATGGTGAATTCAATCGCCTTTCACCAGGAGATAGTCGTCGGAGACGACTTTGGTCCCAGCGACATCACCATTGCCTATTCCAATGTCAGTACGGATTGGCCGGGGATGGGCAACATTTACACGGATCCACAGTTCTCGGATGCCGGGGCAGGTGATTTCAATCTCCAGGCACCCTCTCCCTGTGTAAATGCAGGTACGGACCTGTTTCTCCTGGATGGAGATACGATCATCACAATTCCAAGTGCAGATTATTACGGATCTGCCCCTGACATTGGAGCTTTGGAGAGTTCCTATGTGGTTGGCCTGGCTGATGATCCCGCCATCCCGAAGAAATTTGCCCTGCACGCGAATTATCCCAATCCATTCAACCCGGTGACAACCATCAGATATGATCTGCCCTCCACGACGCTGGTCGAGTTAACAATATACGATATCCAGGGACGTATGGTCAGACAGCTGGTGTCAGTTGAGCAGGCTGCCGGACGCTACAGCATCGAGTGGAGTGGAACTGATGACGCGGGCAGCGCTTTGGGAACCGGTTTGTATATTTGCCGATTGGTGGCTGGAACCTATGCCCAGAGTGTCAAAATGGTGTACTTGAAATAGAGCGGTTCTCTCTGCGGAAATCCGTTCAGAAATAGTGGGGATGGTACTGGTCCAATGACAAACAACCGCCATCCCCCATTGCCGCCGTTTCCTTCTCACTGATCTCATTCCCCGATGCCAGCGCTATGTTGCGGCTACTCAAGGATCTTACACCACCAGTTGTCAGCTTGTGGTAATTACAGTATCTTGTACAAAGGGGGTTTCAATAAGCCCACCCGGATCAGAGAATTCATGCACCGATTTATCGGCATCTTTATTCTTGTAGTCGGATCTCCATGTCAGGATTTTCTAAGTCCCTGCGATCAGGCTGTCCTCGATGCAGCAGAATTCGTGATCCGCACCCAGGGCGAGTTGAAGGAGATCTACCCCCTTCTACAGGATCAGAAGGATTATCGCCGCTGCTTTCAGTCGCATCTCTCTAATTTTGAATCTCAACCTGGACACCAACTGGCACTCAAACACATTGAATCCAAGGCGGAGTATACGGATCGCATTCTATTACAGCAGTTACAGGATGAAGCTCAATTGGCTCTTTATCATCATACAATGGAGAAACTGGTGCTGACCTCTGGAGAGAAGAATATGGTCTGGTGCAGTGTAGCGGCACTCACAGCTCTGGCCTTTCTGGTACACCTGGGTAACTTGATGAGCGATATCTAGTGGAGAGCATAATCAGGAGATAAGCATGAAACTCAGGCCAAAGAGCTGGACACCCATCACAGTCTTTCTCTTCATCGTGATGTTCCTGGCAGCACTGAATATTGGCTTCCATAGTGGTGCAGATGCCGCTTTCGGAATGGTGGCACCCATCACCAGCAGCTCCATCCTGCGTGCCCTGGAGAGCACCGATTCCAGCAGTGTGGTGATGAACCGGCGCATGCTGCAGAGCGAGCTCGACATCCAGATCTATAACTGGTATAACTATTCTCAGGGCAGACGCCCCTGGTATGAATTCACCCAGTACCTTGAACCGAACCTTGGTAAAACCGACCATGGTGTCCGGACAATGAGCCGGGTAGCACGCTATCGACGCGATACTGTTGGCCCACTTCTGCGTGAGGAGAGCGATGCGTACCAGTATCTCATGAAGTACTTGCCGGCCGATAGTCTCGCGAAACCGTAAGCCTGGCTTTTTCAGCCTTGCGACTTGATCCCGTTCTAGCTTCGCAGAAAGGACTAAAACAGCAGTCCCTCATTCTTTATCTCTGTTCACCGCATTCCGACCTGACATAATTGAACCTTTATAAGTATTTGTTATTAATAACTTAATGACACCACATGTAACTAATATGTGACAGAATTTACCTGGGTTTCCGTGATTGTCACATTTTGTGACAACATCAGACCTCTGCTGTAACTATTTGACGACATCTTACGGTTTTTTATGCTTTTTGGCATTGTGAGTGGCATGCCTTATCTACTTGTTTTTTATTTGTTTATGAATGCGTCAAAATCATGGCACAGGATTGGACATATAAGGAGGCATGTTAGCAGCGGTACTCACAATGTTCTTAGTCTTCAGCTTCAGCGGCGTTGCAGTTCTGAATCTCTCCACCTTTACCTCCATGGAAA
>CAYVVT010000036.1:0-6022 GCA_964454335.1 uncultured Lentisphaeria bacterium
CGGTGTAGATCTCAGGAAATGCCTCCTCAAGTTTGGCCAGTTGTGCTGCATCAGCCTTGGACATGGCCATCTTCAACTGCTCATCGAATGGTTGGTCCAGGATCCTGGTGATCTCTGCCCAGACTGCCGGGGTCATTTCCATGGTTTCGCTGGCGTAGGGCGACTTATAGACCCCGAGGGCTGTTGTCCCTCCGGTTTCCTCAACGTAGTCACCTGTTTCTTTCAGGTATTCCACCTCAGAGGAATCGCCTATACCCAGGACGTGGTAATAGAGCAGGTATATCAGTGCAAATACGACCGTAACCAGGAAGAGGTTCTTCCACCAACCGGGAAGATCATTGTCGTATTCCTGGATACCGTCGTAATCGTGGTTCATTAATTCATCTTTGACTTTAGCCATGGCTGCCTTCTCCATGCTTCAATGATGGATCATCTTCCAGGTCGAGAGGAAGATGCTTCATGTGTTTGATGTGCGAACGATTCATGTTGATCACCAGGTAGATCACCCCCGCGAATACGGCCACGAAGATGAGCATCGCGACGATCTGCATCATGGCGATGCCCTGGATCTCCGGTAATAAACTGCGAAACATGCTATTCCCCTATGGGTTCAGACCCGTTCCCAGTTTCTGAAGGTAGGCGATAAGCGCTACTATCTCTGTATCCCAGGCGCTTTCAATGCCTGACTGTTTCAGGCTGGCCACGATCTGTTCCGCCTCTTTGCGGGCATCTTCCACAGCCTGATCCTCGTAACCCTCAGCGTAGGGCACACCTATTGAGCGCATGGCTTTGATCTTTGCCGGTAACTTGTCATAGTTGATCCGGTTTTCGGCCATCCATGGATAGGGCGGCATGATGGATCCCGGAGACATGGAACGTGGATCGATCATGTGGTTGTAGTGCCAGGCATCCGGTTTGCGCAATTTGCCCACCCCTTCGCGATGCAGGTCCGGTCCGGTGCGCTTGGAACCCCACAGAAAGGGATGGTCATATACGTATTCGCCTGCACGTGAATACTCGCCATAACGTTCAACTTCGTTCCGGAAGGGTCTGATCATCTGCGAGTGACAGTTGAAACAGCCTTCCTTGATGTAGATGTCCCTACCTTCGAGCTCCAGGGCCGAATAGGGTTTTACGGTACTGATGGTAGGTATATTCGACTTGATCACGAACATGGGTACGAATTCAACGATCCCGCCAATAAGTACCGCCACCAGAGCAAGCAGGGAGAACTGTATGGGGCGACTCTCGATCCAGCGATGCCAGTATCCAACCACGACGGGGGCCGTTTCCTTCTCAAGCGCCGGCGCTTCAGCCTCTTCCTCCGCTTCAAAGCTGCCCTGTTTTGCGGTCTTGACCAGGTTGACCACCATTACCAGTGCGCCTACCAGGAAGAGCGTACCGCCCAGTGCACGCATATAGTACATAGGTATCAGCTGCAGAACTGTTTCCAGGAAGTTGGGATACTGCAGGAAGCCTTCATCGGTGAACTGCTTCCACATGAGACCCTGGGTCACGCCGGTCCAGTACATGGGAATGGCATAGAACAGGATCCCCAGCGTACCGATCCAGAAATGAAAGTTGGCCAGCTTCAGGGAATGCAGTTTCGTGTTGTAGAGCCGTGGTACAAGCCAGTACAGCATTCCAAAGGTCAGAAATCCGTTCCAGCCCAATGCTCCAACGTGTACGTGGGCAATGGTCCAGTCGGTGAAGTGGGACAACGCGTTCACATTCTTCAGGGATAGCATGGGGCCTTCAAATGTGGCCATTCCATATGCCGTCACTGCCACCACCATGAACTTCAAAACGGGATCCTGGCGAACACGGTCCCAGGCGCCCCGGAGGGTGAGCAGACCATTGAGCATGCCGCCCCAGGAGGGTGCGATTAGCATAATGGAAAAAACTGTTCCCAGGGATTGTGCCCAGTCGGGTACCGCCGAGTAGAGCAGGTGATGCGGGCCGGCCCAGATATACAGGAAGATCAGGGCCCAGAAATGGATGATGGACAGGCGGTATGAGTAAACCGGTCGCTGGGCCGCCTTGGGCATGTAATAATACATCAAACCCAGGTAAGGCGTGGTTAGAAAGAAGGCCACGGCGTTATGGGCGTACCACCATTGTACAAGGGCGTCCTGAACACCGGCATAGATGGGATAGCTTTTCAGGAACGACGCCGGTACTTCCAGGGAATTGACTATGTGTAGCATGGCCACCGTGAAAAAGGTTGCGATGAAGAACCAGACGGCCACGTACATGTGTTTTTCCCGCCGCTTGATGATGGTCCCCATCATATTCACACCCCAGACCACCCAGATACCAGCAATGGCAATATCGATGGGCCATTCCAATTCTGCATATTCCTTGGCCGTGGTATGGCCGGTGGTGAGGGTCAATGCTGCTGAAACGATGATCAGCTGCCAGCCCCAGAAATGGACCCGGGACAGAACATCGCTGAAATTCCGCGTCTTCAGTAATCGCTGGATCGCATAGTAATAGCCAAAGAAAACCCCGTTGCCCACGAAGGCAAAGATGGCTGCATTGGTGTGTACCGGACGCAGCCTGCCAAAGGTGGTGAGCGGGGATCCCAGGTTCATACCCGGCAGGGGTAGCTGCAGAGCAATGATGACACCCACCAGAAAAGCAACAACACCCCAGAGGATGGTTGCCCAGTAGAACATCCGCACGATCTGATTGTCGTAGCGAAACCTTTCTATCGCCATGTTTTAACTCCCTCCTTCTTCCAAATCGTCTTTCTCCAATTGTTTCGATCTCGGTTTATCATCAAAAAGGATACGCACCGAGGGCGTGTATTTATCGTCGAACTGTCCCTTCCGTACGGCCCAGAGATAGGCCAGCAGAAAGCCTGTGGCCGTCAGAAGGCTGAATCCCATCAGGATGAACATCACATACATACGCTGCTCTAAACCAATTTCAACCGCCTGGCCTGCAGGCTGGTGGCAAATGTTGTAAAAGCAACCACGGTAATGGAACTGGCCGGCATCAGGATGGCGGACACCAGGGGTGAGAGCATCCCGGCCACCGCAAAACTGACCCCCACGATGTTGTACAGAAATGAAAGCACAAAACTGGCGATGATCACATGGCGGGTGGCAAAGGCCATTCTGAAAAGATCGGTAAGATTGCTCAGCTGGTCCCCGGCAATGATGGCGTCACTGGCCGGTGAGAAAGTGTTCACATCCTCCGTAACAGCAATGCCCACTTCACTGGCTCGTAGCGCTCCAGCGTCATTCAGGCCGTCTCCTACCATCAAAACATGGCGGTTCTCCTGTTGCCGGGCAGCAACGAAGGCCAGTTTCTCTTCCGGGGTCTGATTGAATGCGAGCCGGGATTCCTGCCCGAAAAGATTGAGCAGTGTAGCTTTCTCACGCTCGCTGTCACCAGAAAGCAGGAACAGTTCATACTTCTGTTTCAGACCATCGATAAGCTTCCGCAATCCCTGCCGGTAGACATTCTTGAACAGGAAGCGTCCCCTTGGAATATCGTTGATCTCGAGGAACACCTGTGTCCGCAGCGAAGTCTGCTCCTGTTCGCCACCGGCAAAACCGATCCAGGCCCGGGAACCCAGACGCAAGCGAAGGTCTCCGAGCCGGCCCGAGAGCCCCTTCCCCGGTGTTTCGGTGAAACCTTCGACCTCCGTTACGGTATAGCCATCAAGGCTGTGATAGATCTTCTGGCTCATGGGGTGGGTGGAGTGTCTCACCAGAGAACGCACGGCGGACAGTTCGCGTTCACTGAGGGTTGAACCCGTGAATTCGATGGTGTCCTGCTGAGCCTCGGTGAGGGTCCCGGTCTTGTCCATCACAATGGTGTCGATCTGGGTCAGAGCTTCAATGCTTTCGGTGTCCTTCACATAGAATCCCAGGCGGCCAAAAATGCGCATGGCCGTACCCAGGGCAAAAGGGGTGGCCAGCGCCAGTGCGCAGGGACAGGCCACGATGAGAACCGCGGTGAACACCCGTACGGCGGTTGCGATGTCCGTCTGGCTCCAGAAGGCCCCGGCAATGAATGCAATGAGCAGGACGACGGCAGTGAAATACTTGGAGATCTGGTTCACCATTCCGGTGAGACGCGAATGCCTCGGTTTCTGGAAAACTTCATTATTCCACAGTCGTGTGAGATAGCTCTGGGAGGGTTCCTTGATGACCTCGAGTTCGATGGTAGTACCCACCTGACGACCGCCGGCATAGATGAAATCACCTTCCTGTTTGGCCACGGGATCCGATTCACCGGTGACAAAGCTGTAATCGATGAGTGCCCCGGACTTCAGCAGCACCGCGTCAGCGGGGATCAGTTCCTGATTGCGAACGATGATCCGGTCACCGGGCTTCAATTTGTTTACGGCAACGCTTAACTCCTGTTTGTCAACCTTGCGGGTCACCGAGAGTGGGAAGTAAGCGCGGTAATCCCGTTCAAAACTCAGAGCATCGTATGTCTTCTGCTGGAACACGCGGCCGATCAGCAGGAAGAAGACGAGTCCGGTGAATGAATCCAGGTATCCGGCACCGGTCTGGGTCAGTATCTCGTAGGTCGATCTGAAGAACAGCACAGCTATCCCCAGACCGATGGGGACATCGATATTTACAAATCGTTGCTTCAATCCCGCCCAGGCGGACCTGAAGTAGTCCTGGCTGGCATAGAACATCACCGGCAGGGCCAGCAGCAGGTTCAGATAACCAAAGACCATTTTAAAGACAGGATCAACCTCACCGCTGCGGGACAGATACTCCGGAAAGCTCAGAAGCATGACGTTTCCGAAAGCAAATCCGGCTATGCCGATCTTGTAGTAAAGCTTCTTTTCGGCCTGGCTGGTCTGGCGTTTTTCCAGGCTGTCCAGGTTGATCAACGGCTCGTAGCCCAGGGATGCCAGCAGGGCGGCCACTTTGCTGAGCGGCAGTTCGTCGAGTTTGAATGTAATGGTGAGTTGTTTCCGGGGAAAGTTCACCGTGGATCGTGTGATTCCCGAATCCAGTTCGTGCAGTTTTTCCAGGAGCCAGATACAGGAACTGCAGTGCATCCCCGGGATCTGTAAAGTAACCCGGGCATTTTCCCCATCTGAGAATTCGAAAAGTTGTTCACTTACGCTATCGTCATCCAGATAGGTGAAGCGATCTGTGATCAACTCTTCCCGTGGAGAGATCCCTGGTGAAGCATCAATGTCATAGTATTCACAGAGTTCCTTGGCATTCAGCAGCTCGTAGACCGTCTTACAGCCATTACAGCAGAACAGTCTCTCACCAAGGGAGATACTGTTGTCCCGGCATTCATCACCACAGTGATAGCAGATCAGCTGATCCTGTTCTGATCCTATGTTCTGAAGGGATCTGGTTGACAGCGGTTTATTCATCGGTTCCCCTGTCAGGTACCGGACTGCCGCACAATCCTGCTGCGGTGGCGGCGTCGTTGTTGTCGGCGAACAGCTGATTGGTTCTGGCCAGATCCTTCAGCCGTTTGCCCCCCAGTGTTGCCTGGATGGCGTCCTGGGCTGCGTGCCAGACCTCGTGGACGGCACACTGTCCCTGGAATTGACAGATGTCCTGGCCCTGCATACAGACATTCAGATATATGGGGCCTTCCACGGCCTCGATGATCTGCAGCAGGGTGAGTTCCCCGGCTCCGTTCGCCAGTTCGATACCCCCGCCATTCCCCTTGAAGGCATTAATGAAACCCAGCTTGGCGAATTGTGATATGATCGTGCGTAGAAAGCGTTGGGGAATGTCCTGGGCCGCGGCGATCTCCTTGGCCGGCACCCTGGTCTTCTCAGGACGATTCGCCAGGAACACCATCATGCGAACGGCATATTCGCCCTGGTTTGTCAACCTGAAGGGCATCCTAGAAACGCCTCCGGTTTCGGACGATAAATTGATGAATCGTTGTGACCCGCTCCCTCATCCCGGCGGAAAATAATATTGAACAACACAAATGCCATGAAATTGGTGTTATTTAGGCGATTGTAGCCTTCCAGCACATGTGGCACAGAATGGGCTGATTTTTTGAGAGAGAC
>CAYVVT010000037.1:0-5655 GCA_964454335.1 uncultured Lentisphaeria bacterium
CCTGCTTGTAAGGCAGGAAACACCTGCTTTTATCTTATTGATATTACTTTAGTTAGGGCCTGTTATGAAAATGGGTGGCCCGCCTATTGGTAGCCTGCCCGATTGGTATTGTTTGAGGATCATTGAAATTCCTTGATTCGGTATTGACCTCGTCATAGCTTTGCAACAATTCTTTCAGAAAAGAAGATTTATGTAAGCGGGGTTACATATGCCAAATATCCTTGATGGATTGATCGGACAGTTTAGTTCACTGGCCGAGATAAATGCTCCATCAGGGGAAGAAAGAGCTGTGGCAGATTATCTGATCAAATTTGCTGAAACACATAGCATAGACATCAGCGAGGACGATGCGGGTACATTTGGTGACAGTGATGCCGGTAATATCACTATGCAGATCAACGGGGGAGGTAAGACTGCTTTTTTTACCCATATGGATACCGCTCGACCAACAAGCAATCTTGTTATACAACACCTGGCTGACCGCCTCACATCCGATGGAAAGACTGTTCTGGGAGTTGATAATCGAGCAGGTATCGCCATTCTCCTGCAAGCCCTGAAGTCAATTACTGGTGATGTGAACAATTCTTCAGCTTTCACAGTTGTTTTTACAATCAGAGAAGAGAGCAGCCTTGCTGGAGCAATCCACCTGAACGTTCCAGATACCATACTGCGTGGATACGCATTCGATTCCAGTCATCGACCGGGCACCTACATTTACAAAGCTCCCGGGGCAATCCGATTCGAAATCCAGGTAAATGGTCGTCCGGCCCATTCCGGTATTTCTCCAGAAAAGGGAGTGAACGCCCTGCTTATTGCTACGAAGGCGATGCATGCGTTACCGCTAGGGAGAATCGACAAGCAATCAACTATGAATATTGGACCCTTTCACTCGAATACAGCACCCAATGTCGTACCATCTAGAGTTAATCTGATCGGTGAGATCCGTACATTCAACAAGACACGTATGGATGAAATTGAAAATCTCGTCAAGAAACATTTCAGCGCTGCTTGCCGGGCATATGACGGCACATTCGAATATCAATCTGAGTGGGAGTTTTATCCCTATACCATAACTTCGGATTCAGAAGAAAGACGTATCCTTGAACAGGCACTGATAAACGTTGGCTGCGAACCGAATCCGGTCGCCTCCTTTGGTGGCAGTGATGCCAATGTTCTGAACGCAAAACTCATACCCACCATAAATCTTGGGATCGGAGCACAGAATCCCCATTCCAATGATGAATTCATACTGTATGAAGATTTGTTAAAAGGACATGAGATAGCATTGGAGTTGATGAATAATGAATGATCTAACGAAGTTGGTGCTGCTTGTTCTATTACTATCCGGCTGTCACCGGGCTGCTGAGGAAGCGCAAGGGGAACTGCTGATCATTGGAGGTGGTGTCGGAGCTCCCGTTATCATGGATCACATCGTAGAACTTGCGGGTGGACCGACAGGTCACATCGTCGTCCTGCCTCAAGCCAGCGGAGATCCTTTGGAAGCTGGAAAATACATGCAGGAAAAATTCGTTTCTCATGGTATTGCTACGGCGGAATATCTGCTGTTTGACAGCAGCAGTGTTGATGAACGTAAAAATATCGAGGCCATCGACCGGGCAACGGGCATTTATTTCGGCGGCGGGGATCAGGCCTTGCTACAAAAAGCGCTGCTGGGTTCCAAACTGCTAGACAAGATCACGAATTTCTATGAGCAAGGTGGATTTATCAGCGGCAATAGTGCCGGTGCTGCAGTCATGAGTGCTTTGATGATCACCGGGAATGAACATAAAAACACTGACGAAGACCGACCTTTTTCGACTGTTGCGCCGGGAAACATCGAGTTACTTGAGGGATTCGGGTATATAACAGAAGGCATCATCGATCAGCATCATCTCAAACGACGCCGCAACAATCGTGTCCTCAGCGTTGTACTGGAGCATCCGGATCTACTGGGAATTGCCATCGACGAAAGGACCGCCATTCACGTTGCTGCTGACAGGACCTTTGAGGTGATTGGCGAGGGTACGGTTGTTATCTATGATGCCCGGTGTGCATCAGACATCCGTACAGACAGTCATGATAATTTTGCTGTCGATGGTTTGAAGCTCTCCATCCTGAAAGCAGGTGATCACTTCAGCATGATCTCAGGCCGGCGTATAAAATGATAAGTCTTCGCAGCAAATCCCCGGATACCTTTGTTATCCTGTTTACGATCCTGATCATTGTTGCTGTTATGACCTGGATCATCCCCGGGGGTGCTTTTGACACTCAGGAGGTCAATGGCCGTGTTGAAGTCGTCCCCGGTACTTTCAAGGAGATTTCCAACGATCCCCAGGGCATCGGAGCCGTTTTAATGGCACCGATCAGGGGTTTTGTTGATGCGGCCCTTATAATCGGCTTTGTTCTGCTCGTCGGAGGCACTTTCGGTGTGCTACAGCGGACCGGGGCAATAAATGCAGGTATTGCAACACTGGCGAGGGCACACAGCCAATCCCAAATTGTAAGAGCCCTTACCATTCCACTGTT
Organism: uncultured Lentisphaeria bacterium; assembly: GCA_964454335.1. Lineage (GTDB taxonomy): Bacteria > Fidelibacterota > UBA8477 > UBA8477 > JABMPR01 > CAYVVT01. Next base: position 2,527 of record CAYVVT010000037.1, read on the forward strand.
CATGACCATTTTTTCCCTGGCCGGGGCGGTATTCGGGATGAGTGAGGAGATCATACCCTTCATTATCATTTTCATTCCGCTGGCCATCAAGATCGGCTATGACAGCATGGTGGGGGTAGCGATTCCATTCCTTGGCGCCGGAGTCGGGTTTGCCGGTGCATTCTTGAATCCATTTACAGTGGGGATCGCACAGGGCATTGCAGAAGTACCACTCTTCTCAGGTTTGGGTTATCGGTTTGTGTTATGGTCCACAGCAACCCTGCTCGCCATACTCTACGTCATGCGTTATGCCAGACGAATCAAAAAAGATCCCAAAAGCAGTCTTACTTATGAGGCTGATAGTGAAAAGAGAGCAGAATACCTGAACGATGCAGATAAGTCTGAGCTGGTCCTGGAACCAAGGCATAAACAGGTACTTGCTGCATTTACCGTCGGTATTCTCGTCCTGGTCTGGGGTGTTTTAGCCTGGCAATGGTATATTAAGGAGATTGCCGGTCTGTTCCTGGCTACTGGCTTGAGCGTGGGGATAATCGGTCGGCTCAGCGTTAAGGAAATTACCAGATCCTTCACTGAAGGAGCAAAAGGACTGGTAATGACTGCACTGATCATTGGTTTGGCCCGTGGGATTCTGATCATCGCCCGGGATGGACAGATCATCGACACGATCTTGAATTCGTTGTCCTCATTGCTTGTCGGCCTGCACCCGATCCTCTCATCCCAATTCATGTTCATAACCCAGACCCTGATCAATTTCTTGGTTCCCTCAGGCAGCGGGCAGGCTGCTCTGACGATGCCTGTTATGGCACCTTTGGCAGATCTGATCGGTGTATCACGGCAGACCGCCGTACTCGCATATCAGATGGGAGATGGTTTTGGCAACATGATCATCCCAACGTCTGCCGTAACAATGGGGGTTCTGACGCTGGCAGGCATCCCCTGGGAACGCTGGGTAAGATGGATCCTGCTTCTGGAAGTATATTTCCTGATCCTGGGCTTTTTGTTCCTGATCCCCCCTTATCTCTTAGCGTGGTGAAGGATTTTTCATATTCAAAAGAAACAAAGAAAAGGATGAAAATCATGCAAACTTTTAGACAACTCATCTTCATCGGTCTATTCATTGCACCTGTATTTCTCATCTCTCAGGTCTGGGTCAGCAGTGATTCTATTGGCTTCAAGATGAAAAATTATGGTGAACTCGAGATCTTTGGACCTGTGGCCACCGGGGATACCGTAAAACAGGTTGACCGCATCACCCCTTTGGTGGGCGTTAGTGAATCAGCGGTGTTCGATTATATGGAAGATGCGGACACGGATGAATCGGCCGTGCTTATCGCTTCGCCAACCCTGAGCGATATGGAAGGCTATACCAGCATCAACAATTACTATTCCTTTTCCCCACCAGACGTCCATGTGGCAATCTCTACCTATGCCTGGGATGCTGCTGAATACGTCATCGCAAAGATGGTGCTCACAAATATCGGATCTGAAGCATTTGATGGACGCATCGGCTTTGAGATCATTCCGCAGATCGCCGAGGATTATGACGGGATCAGCAGCTGGATCCCGGATGGTGAATTTCTGGATATGACCAAGAGCGGTGAAAATCATGTTGGCATCAAATTTTTGTCCCATCCGATGACATCATTAAGCCAATTCGTCTGGTACAGTGGATATAACGGATCAGATTCGGATCTTTATAACTGGATGAACTACGGGCAGTTCGACACGACCGTGACCTGCGACGACCCGGCTGATGGTATTGTTTCCATCCCGGCAACAGATCCGGTGACCATGGAACCGGATGTGGGGATCACTTTCTTCTACTGTGTCGCGAGAGGTCAGACCCTGGAAGCACTGGGGATGAATATTGATGCAGCTGAGGCTGCCTTCTACTCAATCTTTGCGGTGGCAGTGGATGAACCGGCCCTGCATCCGCAGTCTAATGTTCTGTCACAGAATTACCCGAATCCGTTCAATCCCTCAACTGAGATCAATTTCGTTCTTCCTCAGGCTGGTAAAGCTACGCTGAACATACATAAGCTAAATGGTGAATTAGTTCAAACGCTACAGCAGGGGTGGATGTCGGCAGGTAGTCACACCTTCAGTTTTACAGCCGAAGATCTTCCCTCAGGAATTTACATTTACAGTCTCCTCAGTGGTGGTACCCAGATCAAGAAGAAAATGACGCTGCTTAAATAGATCACTGATGATGGTACGGGAACGAATTAGATCTCTTCATTCGGAATTACCTCCTAATCAGAAGGCGATAGCCGAGATCATCCTCGATCATCTCGAGGATATACCTTTTTGGAACATAAGTACCCTGGCAAAAGAAGCGGGTACCAGTTCCGCCAGTGTGGTCCGGCTTGCCCAGCGCCTGGGATATTCGGGGTATCCGGCGATGCGGGAAGAGATCGGAAACCTGCTGCGCCAGGATATGAATCGGGAATATGTATCCTCCGTTCAAACCCTGGAAGGCGATGTTCTAAGCATGGTGGCCAATCAGGATGTCAGAGATATCAATGACACTTTGAACCAGTTGAACCGAAAAGATTTTGGGACTGCCATCGATTACATCCTTGCGGCCCGGAAGATCCACACGGCTGGACTGGGGATCTCTTATCTGATGTCGGACATCCTGGCCTATCAGTTGAATCAGGTCGGCATAGATGCGGCAGTACTGAGGCCGGGATCGATCAGCTTTCTTGAACAGACGGCCTTCTTCGATCCCGATGACCTGCTCATTGCCATATCGTATCCACCCTATTCTGAAGAGACCGTCGAACTGGCGAAGCAGTCCCATGATATGGGCTTGAAAATTGTAGCTATAACAAACAAGCTTGCGGCACCCCTAAGCTTCCATGCAGATATCACACTGCCTGTCAGAAGTGAAAATGTCCTGTTCACAAATGCATTCGCCGCCATTTCCGTGATCATCAATGCCATGGCCACTGAATGCGCGCACCGGGATAAGGACAAAGCGCAAAGCATATTGGCACACTTTCAAACAATAAATGGACACTCCCATGGACAGACCAACGACTAAGCTTGCCCACATCACCGTCATTGCCCTTGTTTGGATGACAATGATTGCCGGCCTCCCGCTAAGACTGGAGGCCGGGGTTACCG
>CAYVVT010000038.1:0-4985 GCA_964454335.1 uncultured Lentisphaeria bacterium
CACACTTTCTTGTCATTTCAATATGACAAACATCACAATATGGCCGGAATTACCAATCAGGAAGGCCAAGAAGGGGTGTACGGGAGACGCGGAGGGTTGGGATATCCCCTTAGTAATTACCTAATTCTACAAATACTTAGTAACCGATGCGTCCTGCGATATGCAGATGTGTACGAGTGCGTGGGGCTCTCCTGCTCCCTTCAGGTCTTCGGAGAGCTTGTCATTGCGCACCTGGAAGTAGTACCGATGGAATACGAGTTTGCTTCAACGAAGTAAACTCTCTATGTCAAAGCGTTTTAGTTTTATAGGGTAGAGCATGCTGCACCATAGCTCTTCATAGTTGTATCTGGATCGTTGAATCTTCACGCCTTCGGCCGCCTCTGATTGCATCTCCATTTTTCAATCCTGTCGTCAATGTCCACTAGAACGGCCAGATTACCGGTATCAGCAAAGAGGCCACCAACCAGAAGATGATATTTAAGGGCACTCCAGCTTTGATGTAGTCCGCGAACTGGTAATTCCCCGGCCCATAAACCATCAGATTTGTTTTATATCCAACCGGTGTCATGAAGCTGGCCGAAGCTCCAAAACAGATAGCAAAGAGAAGCGGCCTTGGATCGACCCCTAGTTGATGAGCCGTAGAAAGTGCAATGGGCGTGAGAACGATGGCTGCTGCATTGTTCGAGATGAGTTCAGTACTGAGGCTGGTTATCAGGTAGAGCAGGGAAAGTAGCAGGTAGGGCGCATACTTCTTGGGGAAGAAATTGGCCAGAGAGGCTATACTGCTACCGATCATCTCTGCCGCACCACTGTTCACCAGAGCCGTCCCAAAGGGTATGAATGCCGCTACGAATACGATGATCTTCCAGTCAATGGCCCCATACATCTCCTGAGAATTGATCTGTTTGCTCACGAGCAGTATGAAAACGCCGATGAGCGCTGCCAACAGGATATCCATGACCTGAAAGGCTGCCAGAAGCATAACGGCCGGAACAATGAGAAGGGGCAGGAGTGACCTCGGCCTGAATGAAGCAGGTATTTCCAGCTGTTGAAGCAGGATGACATCCGATCGTTTAGCAAAGAGTTCGGCCTTCTCAGTTGGGATGAGGAGGAGCAGGAGATCACCCAGTTTCAATTTGGTATGGGCAATCTTATTCTTCAGGATCTCTCCCTGACGGCTAATTGCCAGGATGAAGGCTCGGTAGCGCTTCCTGAAATTAAGATCTACCAATGACTTGCCGATCAAGGGGGAATCGTGGCCAATAAGGCCCTCCAGAAGTACCGTATCGTCGCCGACCAATTCTTCCTGACTCAGTTTCGTATCACTTAATGCCAGGACCTTCTCCTGCTGATGAAATCTTGAAAAACTATCCAGCCCCCCGCGGGCAATAAGGATATCACCTTCTTTCAGAGTCCGGCGAGTCACATTGGAGACATAACGCCTCTTCCCGCTGACAACCGCCAGCACCGTGATGTCATACTCCTGGTTCAATTTCCGCCTTAGACAGGTTGAACCGATGAGGGGGGAGTCCTTGTCGATCTTGAATTCGGTCAGGTACTCCGCCATGTGATATTTTTCCACCAGGGAACTGCTTTTTGCACGATCAGGAAGAAGTTTTGGCAGGACAGTAAGGCTGTAAATTGTGCCGATGACCAGGAAGACGACTCCCATGGAGAAAAATTCGAACATCCCCAGGGCTTGGATACCCTGCTGCTCTGAGATCACACTCACCAGCAGGTTGGTAGAGCTTCCAATGAGGGTCAGGGTTCCCCCGTAGATCGCTGCGTAGGATAGCGGGATGAGCAATTTGGAAGGTGAGACTTTCAGTTTGCCAGCGATCTCGATGGTCACCGGAATGAAGATCGCCACAGCTGCTACATTATTGATAAACCCTGAGAACAGGCTAATAAAGAGTAGGAAAAGAGTCCGACCCAACCACCTCACTCGCTTTTCCAGGGCGATGATATGTTCTGAAATGCTTACGAGGATACCTGTTTTTACGATAGCATGACTCAGGACGAACATGGCTGCCACGATAATGACCGCCTTGTTGCTGAATCCTGCAATTGCTTCAGTACCCGTCACATAGCCCGTGAACCACAGCAACACCAACAAGCCTATGGCCAGTACGTCAATGGCCAGTACCTCCAGCATGAGGAGAAGCAGGACTGTGATTATGAGGATAAGGACGCCGATGACTTCGATGGTCATGAACACATTGCCGCTGTTGAGTAAGAGTAATTCAAACTTCTAGGGTGAATATAATTGCCGAAGTGAGAAGAGTGAGGTGTAAACAGTTTCACTCATAGCAGAGCGAAGCCGAGTACCCGGGGTTCTCCTGCGCACTTCGTGTCTTCGGAGAGCAAGCCGGATCATATTCAGGATGTGTGATGAAGGTTGGCCTGCCAACCGAAGACCCCGCCGTTGGCGGGGCGCAGGTTGGTACCCGGGGCCGGACTCCCAGCCTGCCTGCTGGCGCAGCCAAGCTGGCTGGGAACCGGCACGGATTATTCATCCGAGGGATTTTAAGTCCTGAATAACTAATTGGCAGACAGTGAGTTACGGAATGTATGTCAAAATAGTAAAATGAAATATATACGCAAATGTGGCTAATTGAGGATCAGATATGGGTTATGCATTCTCACCCTCTGCTTTATGGGGTAGCTGCTTCACTTGGCACTCCGCTTATAAATCACGGAATGCACGATTGTTGCAGAAGTCCTGGATCAGCTTATCTGGCCTTCTGGTCCGTAACAATCAGTGCTATCTAGTAAGTGGCAGTGTATCAAGATATTACAATCGCGATAGCCAGCTCTTCCTATGTATTTCCCCACAATTTGTGTCGGGATTCCATCTATATTTACAATAGTAATTCAATATAGGCTTTCGGTGGCCTAAGTCCGAGCCGAACGACCACTGGTTCACCGACTACTCTCGAAGCAGGCACAACTCTAAATCCTTAATAATCAACTGTGTGTGGGTAAAACAGATCCTACTTTATTGGCAGGAGTTCTAGATAGCCACACTCTTCTGGGTAATTCCTTCCATCCTTTCATCTGATCTGTAATCTGAGGAATCCCTCGTGATATGGTCTCAGATACTGTAAATTAACAAATTAATAATCATCATAGTGGTGATCATGCTACAAAGAGTAGAACACATGAGGGGGTTCTCAATGCGCGCTACAATCCTATTAATTATTTCTATTGTAATTGCGTATGCAGGTGGCACTGAACCTCCTCAGCTGGATCCCTACAACCCACCCTATGAGTCTGGCGTGGTCCTGGTGAAGCTCAAAGATTATGTCCAGATCAATCGTGATGCTCTGGCCCGTTCAGTCAACCCCTCCTTTGGCATCACCAGCCTCGACCTGCTGAACTTCGAGTTCGAACTGCACTCAGCAGAGAAAGTGTTCACTCAGGCAGAGAAGCGATCTACCTCCAAGATGGTCCAGATGCCACAGGGCTTCATCGAAACACCCAACCTCCATAACATCTACCGTCTCACCTTTGATGAAGAGCTCTCAGTCGAGATGATGGTCCAAGCCTACTCTGAAGACCCCAACGTGGAGTATGCTGAACCAGATTACCTCATGAGAATGATGGAGACCATCCCTGATGATCCCATGTACCCCCAGCAGTGGCATCATGCAGCTGTGAACGCTCCTGCTTTATGGGACAGTACTACAGGAGATACCAGTCAGGTTATTGGGATCATTGATACTGGAGTTGATTGGGATCATCCTGACTTAGCTGAAAACATCTGGATCAACTGGACCGAATATCATGGTGCTCCGAATGTGGATGACGATGGCAATGGATTCATAGATGACATCAGGGGATGGGACTGGATCAGCAATGATAATGACCCCAGTGATGATAACTCCCATGGAACACATGTAGCAGGAATAGCAGCTGCTGTAGGAGACAATGGGATCGGAGGAACTGGTATATCGTGGAACTCTAAGATCATGTGTTTGAAGGTTCTTCAATCAACAGGCCATGGAACCAATTCAGATGTAGCAGCAGCAGTTGAGTATGCAGGTGAGAATGGAGCTACTGTGATGAACTTGAGCCTTGGGAGTTACGGACATTCCCAGGTGCTTGAGGAGGCCCTTACTGTAGCCTACAACACCACCTTAGAGGTAGCAGCTGCAGGGAACTCAGGATTGTGCATTGGTCCTGGGGAATGTCCAGATAGAAGAGCTGGGGTTCCAATGTATCCGGGAGCGTTCTCGTGGATTCTTGGGGTACAAGCAGGTGATGCCATGGGACCGCAGGGGTTCTCGAATTATGATCAAGATGGTCCACAGGGAAGTGCCTACTTTGAAGGCTACAACTACGAGATCAAGGCTCCAGGATCTGGGATCAACTCTACATTTCCAAACGGCGGTTACCATTCCTTGAATGGGACTTCTATGGCCAGTCCCGTTGTAGCAGGCGGGGTTGCCAATATTCTTGCATATGAGGAACCTGTATCCACTGAGCTGTTCAGAGCTAAGCTCATCAGTAATACAGGTACGTATGTTGATCTCTTCCAAACACTAACCGCACCGGAGCCTGATCCTGTGCTCAGTTATGTCTCACACACGATTGTAGATACTTGCGAAGCTTGTGACAATGATGGGAGGCCAGATGCAGGTGAAACTATAGAGATCTGGTTTGCTGTGAAGAACTATGGGGGGTATGCTGACTCCGTGACTGTATCCTTAAGCTTCGCTGAATTTGAGGATACAACAACTGCTTTAGTCATAGATTCAACGGGACTTTTAGGAGATATATCTAGCTACGCTCAACTCACTAGTGAATTTGATCCAGTTATCATCTCTATTGATGGTACAGTGTCAAATGGTAGAACAATTGAATTCACTCTTTCACTGAGAAGTCGATCACAGACATTAGCGAGCCGGAGAGTCAATTTAAATATAACCAACGGGGCTGAACTACTTGGAGTGTTCGTTTTTTTAACCTTTGGCACAGATTTG
>CAYVVT010000039.1:0-4212 GCA_964454335.1 uncultured Lentisphaeria bacterium
GAGCACCGGCTTCATAAGCCGGGTGTCGGCGGTTCAAATCCGCCCCCTGCTACAAAAGATAAGCCCTTGGTTATATTGAATAATCAAGGGCTTAATCGTTTCGTAGAGGCGATAAATACAGTGCCGGAAAGTGCTCGTTTCGCACCATTTGAAACCATTTGTAGCGATATCCGGTATACCTAAATGTGTATACCTTAACGAACGAACATCTTCATCGGCTTGGTCTCGGATTCAGTAATTGATCGTGAAGATCCTCTTTCAAAAGCCAGGCAGTATATTCCTCTAAAGATGGGACTGGTATTGGGGATTTTTCATCTAAGCTCACTCGTGGTGTTTCTACTACCACCTTCATATAGTATTCAGATGCTTCCTGACGGGTATCAAAATTATCGCATCGGACTGGAGGATAGTCAAAAACATTCCTTCTAGTGATCACAGCCCATTCCAACTTTGCAGGACTATCGCTTGTGAGTTCACGTGACTGAACCTTCGTCAATTCAAGGATATACATCCGGTCATCGTTGTAGATCAGATCAAGTATAAGAGGTCTCAAAATTCAGTTTTCCTGCTAAGCAATATACCCAGAATTGATCTTTACGCCCGAGAGCTGTAATGCCTCGAGTAGTGATTCATAATCCATCGCGGGAAGGTAATTATGATCTATTGCGCCCTTCCAAGCATGTGGGAATGCTCCGATAACACTAAGAAGATGGTCTCTATTAAAAATCAGCTCAAGGTATTCACTTACTAATTCATCCGTGACTCGAAATCTCTGGGTCTGTGCATTTGTTCCTTTACTCATGTTTTTTCGATTCTTCGCTGCAGTCTCTAATTCCTTGCTTGCCAAACCCCATGGGTCACCCTGATGCTCTGCTAGAAGTTTGCACTCAGCTTCAAGGTTAATATCCATATGAAGACAGGCTTCCAACCAGATCTCGTCGAGGTAGAGCGTTGTTGACTCCTCGGAAACACGAATAAACGAAGGCAATGCCCCCGCTAGAGAACTCGCTTGGGATTGGATTTTAAACAATTCATGAAGAAAGTTTGCAGGAGTAGTTTCAAAGTCTTCATCGATTGCTCCAACCAGGATGGATTTCTGACTGAAAGGATTCAGGGCGCGGTATATGATGAGTTGACTATTGAATCCCGCTCGAGACCAAGCCCCAATGGTCATTACTGTCGGACCAAATGGGTTGAATATTCCCCAAGTCATCCAACCGGTAGGTTTCCCAAGTTCCCGGAAGTCTATTTCGACCACATCATCATCGGAATCCTTGACCACCTCGTCAAGACTCCCGTGTTCCTCAAGTGTAACACATCCATCAAAAAAACCGTTCAGGCCAGCATACTCCTCGAAGAGTTGATCAAATGTTAGTAGCTTCTCTATCATGTTTGATCTCCTTGCTGGCCTTGTGATTTACTGCATGTTTTCTTCTAGGTTGCCTTGCTTGAAAGCCCATCATCCCTCGTCCTGTGTCTTGCCACAGTAAAGTACTTCACCATTCTCTTGGGATAGGATGATCACAACACTCGGTCCAAGAACTTCTGGGGCATATTTATATCTCAGATATGCAATCCAATACCCATCCTGCTGTTCAGGGATTCCATAAAGTGTCGGCAGGTGGAACCGATCCTCATCAGAAGATATAAGGTTCTCGATTCGAATAATTTCTGTAAGATGGCTTACCAGAAAATTATTAATAATGTCTCCGGCTCGATCTCTTGAAATACTCATTCCATCCTCAACATTGAGTTCACAGTATGACAGTCATAATTGTGATAGCACACAATACTAACCAACTAAGCTGAAGACACGATGCTCAGTAAGTGCTCATAAAGCATCTTCATTGCCAGGGTGTCCAGCTCACAGTACTGTAATAGTCCTTGCTTAATACGCTCAGCTGACTCCTGGCTGCGATCCGTGTACTGCAGGTAACCGTAGGCAACCATGGCTTGGCCCCCATCCGTTACGGACATCTCCTCGAGATCCAGCTGATCCCTGTTCAGGTCGTCGGCCTCGAAGATGGGGGGCAACAGGGCGTAAGGATCCATAACGCTGCCATCAACGTCTCGCTGGTGCAGGATCATGTCCCGCAGGTGGGTTCCGTATGGCTGGGGTTTCGAGTAGATACGTTCCAGCATAGGGCTGTGATTCATGATGGCAGGTAGCACGTACTTGAGGGAATTCGATCCGTTGGTTGAAGGATTGTAATAGTACTCTACGACCACCTTCTGGAGATTTATCATGTTGCGTTTACCGACATGGCCCATTTTCTTGTCTTCGGTAACCGTGTCGATCCACGCCATGAGCTCCTGGTAGCCTCCTGAAGGCTCTTCCTTCATCTGGTCATGGATTTGCCTCAGGACCGTGTTCTCGTGCGCTGCGTAGCGAAATATGGAGCCCCTTTCACCCAGAACGCGGCGGAGGTTCTCTACCATCTCGTAGTTAGGGAATTTACCGGGTTGAGCGCAGATGTATTCCTTGTGTTCTACTCGACCATCCTCGTGAAGTATATGTGCACTGAACTGGAAGTTTGCCCATTGGTATGGTCTCTGACCTTTAAAAAAGGGCAGGGCAGCCATGCTGGTTTCGAAGTCGATGAAGTGCAGGGGATATTTCCAGGTATCCATCTTCTCCTTCAACCCTGGATGCAGATATTCTGTGCGGTCGTTCTCCTGGACTTTTCGGATCTGCAGAGCCTGGCGTTCCGTGCGGGAGAGTCCATCATCACCGGTCCTGATCTGCAGGTATCCCTCCGGATCCACATCCCTTATGTAATAGTCCCCGTTGGAAAGCATTAGCTCGACCTGGGGCCTGTACCAAATATCCAAGACATGTGGTTCATCGATATCAAATTCAGTCCCCCCGATGGTTTTCCAGCATTCCTGGTACCCACTCTTCAGGTGAGGTTTGCGGTCATTCCTGAACTCACAATCACCGCAAGCGCGCGAGGGGCGAGGGGGGTATTTACGGTCCTGCTTGTAGTACTCGGTGTACTCGTGGATGCGGTCCACGAAGCTCTTCTTCTCTTCGTCTGATTTTTTACTGTCGTGCTTGAAGGATCCATCGAAGATCTTGTCGATGTATTCCTGCATGGGTACCAAGTCCAGGATTTGGTCACCCAGATCGTCGGGACTGATAGTATCCTTGGCCAGGATGACCCGCTTGTGCTTGGGATTATCGGTAGCACGTTCCACTCGGAAAAGTTGATTGAGACCGTTAACTGTAGCCACTCTATCCTTATCAGCCAGCATGAGGTAAGGCGTTATCTCCCACTCTCGGTGTGCCTGTTTCACAACCCGGGTTTGGAAAGCCACATCCTCGATGTAGGGTAACCAGTTTGCATATATGAATCCTTGCTTACCGACCGGGAATCCTTTTTCAGAACCGTTGAATGACTTGGCTTTCACTTCAATGAGATTGACACGGTTACCTTTCTTCTCCAGGATATCTACCCGGATGAAACAATCTTCATGGAGAATCGCAGCCTCGAACAGGGTAACCTCCTCACGCTCCAGAAGTTGATTTGTCTGCCTGAGGGTACCCTCGTAATCCAGACCTTCCACCTCGATTCCGTCTGGGTAGTAATACTTGGCGAGTTCGCCTACCTGATAGCCGCCATCCGCCAGGGCTTGGAGGAATTCATTTTCATCTTTAGTGTCAGCGTACTCTTCAGATTTTCCGGTATAGAAAAGCTTCGTAGGGCATTCAAGCGCAAGCTTGAATCTACTTTTAGTGAGATAGTGTTTTCTTGGCTTACTCATTGGCAGTAACGATCTACTTACTACAGGCGGACAATCTAAGTATTTTCCTTTTGCTTTTTAGCAATCCATTCATCAAAGAGTTTCATTCCCTGCTTTACAATCGCAGCGTGCTCCTCTTCGGTGACTGTAAGAAGTATCCCAGTTCCGTCGCAGTTTTTACAGTCATAGAAGCTGGCCCCGTCTTCAGTATCAATAATTCCCTTCCCCTGACATATTGGACAGGCTTTTGTGAAGTCAGGTAACTGACTTCGGTGTGGTCCAATTGGCGGCAATCTTGTCGCTCTCCTGTAGTTGCTCATTGCCTCGAACATCCTTGGATGCCAACCATCATACACACCGCGTTCTCCACAAGTTGGACAAGGTTCATCACCAAGCCAAATCTCACGCTCAGAAACTGAACACTTGTGCTTCCACAATTTCATAGGCATGCTGGACCTCCTTTGTGTA
>CAYVVT010000040.1:0-3959 GCA_964454335.1 uncultured Lentisphaeria bacterium
CGATCCTCTTCCTCGATGGATGAATACATCAGATTCAGATGATAGATACTGTAGGCTTTGATCATTGTATTCTGTGGATGCTAGATCAACGTTTATCTGGTAACAATGGAAAGATTCTCAAATGCTGCTTCACACTTTCGAATGGCTTCTTCCCGTGAATCTGCAATGGACAATGCCATGCCTGCCCGTTTTGTATGATCGGTAATCTCCGATACAACATCTCCTTCGTGCAGGTAGATTTTGAATATATCCAAATCGGCGGCGTCATCAGCCTGGTTGATCGACACGACCTCACCAGCGTGCGCAAACAGGAAGCGGTTCGCCTGCCAAGCAATGTTACTGAGAGGCCACGCTGGAAGCTCGGGTGGAATTCCCAATGTGATCCTGATAACCTCTCTTACGATATTGACATCATAGACCTTGGGGATGGTGAATGTTGACCAGTAACCCCCGCTCAAACGGGCTGCTACCTCGATGATGTACAGGTCGCCATCGTGATAGACAAAATCACCCTTGATCGAACCATTTTTCAGTTCAATCACCCTGGCAGCGCTAGACAGCAGCTCCCTGATGTCAGCATCCAGCTCTGGGGAAAACCTGCTTGGAGTTTCCCCTCCATTTTCAATTACGAAGGGGTAGAGTTCATCCAACCTGTCGTAATTCCTGTCAGCCACGCCACAGAGATAGGCCCGCCCCTCATACACCAACGCTTCCACACTGAGCTGTGGACCATCCAACCATTGCTCTACCAGAAGGTGATCACCTGGATTGGAATATTTATCCGCGTAGCTGTAGGCATCGTCGATCTCATCCGCATCACCAATACGTATGACACCGCGCGCGCCTCTGGATCCAGTAGGTTTCAAGACCATCTGCATCGGTGTTGTTCCGAAGATCTCCTTCAGATGTCCAACACTCTCCACGTGACTGAACCAGGGAATCGGAAGCCCGGATTCCTTGAACAGTCTTTTCTGGGCCAGCTTATCAGTGGCAATGTGTGCTGTCTCTCTGCTGATGCCGGTTAATCCCAAATAATTAATCGCGGCAGCTACCGACCTCGTATTATCAGCAGCTATCGTAATGACGCCGTCAATTTCTGTCTCTTTGTCATATTCCCGGAGTGCTGCCACGACAGCATCGGCATCGTATATGTTGGCTTCGATGAAGATGTCCCCGTGATCATGTCCGGGACACTGGGGGTTTCCATCCATGACGATGACATTGAGCCCCATATCCTTGGCGGTCGTGATCCCCGCCATAGCCTCAACGCCCCCGGACAGGATCAGCAAGGTTCTAGAATCATTCATATAATCCTACATCATGCTTATATTTATTATCCACTTACTTCCTCGTATAGGTTCCAGGGATGGAAGTCACCTAACGAACCCAAGCACCGCCGTTGATGCTCAGGGTTTGAGCCGTCATGTATGATGAATCGTCGCTGGCCAAGAAGATTGCGGCTCCAACCATTTCCTCATAACGTGCGAACCTCTTGATCAGCATGAGGGACAAAGCTGTTTCTTTCACCTCTGGCGCCATGGTCTTCTCGGTGAATTCACCAGCTATCACACCGGGTGATAGGTTGTTCACGCAAATATTCCTAGATCCCAGGAAGCGCGCAAGATTGTGTGTCAGTGCCATAATCCCCATCTTGGCCACCGCATAGGATGGCGTTCTTGGTCCACCATATTCCCCAGAAAGGGAACCGATATTGATGATCCTGCCGAAATCAGTGATATATGGTAATACCTCCTGACAGCACCTGAACACGCCAGTGAGGTCAACATCGATAACCTCATTCCATTCTTCATCCGTCTGCTTATCGAAATCAGCAGTTCTGTTCACCCCGGCGTTGTTCACCAGCACGTTTATGTGGCCATACTTCTCATTGACCTTCTGGAAACACTCGCGAATGCTATCACGATCTCTTACGTCCAGATGCAAAACCATTCCCGCGACAATGTCCTTAGCCACGGCTTCTGCTTTTTCTTTCTGGTCGACATAGGTGACGATGACGTGGGCCCCTTCTTCGGCATACCCGCGTGCTATGGCCTCACCGATACCTCTACTGGAGCCTGTAATCACACAGACCTTGTCCTTTAATCTCATCTCTACCTGCTCTCTATAAATTCTTGAAATATTCTCGCTTGTCCTTTGGCATCTCATGCCACTGTTGCAGAAATCCCTCCAAACTGAGTTCCGTCAACTCACTTGTCATCATATTGTTAAGCACATCCGGAGGAATGGTCGCGACATGGGCACCTGCCAAGGCAGCCTCTTTCACATAGATCTCATTCCGCATGCTTGCAGCCAACACCTGTGTCTCAAATCCGTAATTCTCGTATATTGTAACAATTTCTGAGATCAGCATAGATCCTTCCGTGGAGGTGGCATCGAGTCTTCCAACGAAGGGACTCACATACGTTGCTCCCAGCTTGGCCGCCACCAGGGCCTGGTTTGCCTTATAGATAATGGTGAAATTTGTCTTGATACCTTCTGCGGCGACTGTTTTCAGTGCCCGGAAGCCATCAAGGGTAGCCGGTATCTTCACAACAATGTTCTCATGGATCTTGGAGACAACCTGCGCTTCTCTTACCATGGACTCATGATCAGTGCTAATCACTTCGGCACTAATGGGACCGTCCACGATGGTACATATCTCATCGACAACTTCCTTGAAATCCTGGCCTTCCATGGCGATCAGGGCTGGATTTGTAGTTACACCGTCGATGATCCCCATTGTGGCATACTTTTTTATCTCACCGATATTCGCGGTATCTAGGAAAAATTTCATTTAAGACTCCTTGTTACTATTGATTCGTGGGTATATATACATCGGCTTCTGCCTGATAGATCGAGGTCAGGGCATCGACACTATTCTGCCGTGCTTTTTCCTGAAAAGTTACTATGTTCATTCCCTACCACTCTCCATTCATGCTTCCTGGTATTCAACCAGATCTTGTAAGTGATCGTTAAAGTTGCTCAGCCTGAGATTTACTTCCTCGAAATCCGTTCCTGAAGCCCAGACAAATCCGTTCACATCATCATTGTTCCGAAGCGGCCTGATCACATTTCCTTTTCTCGAGTCCAGGAACACATGATCGACCTTGACCTCGCTCCTTGCAGATTGGATAGCAGCATCCAGGTTCAGGGCGGATCCTGAATCGAGCCTCAGTATAGACCAAGCCGACACCCTTGGATGCGAAAGGATGGCCTCGAGATCATCCTCGGGGACAGATCCATTCATGATCGTCTCATAGAACACCCTGGCCGGGCTATTGCCGGTGCGATAGAACGAATTGTGTGATAGCCCAAGATCCCCGTGGAATCTGGCCGAGAGCTCGATGATATAGGGCTTTCCACCGGAGATGATGAAATCAGCCTTCACTGGGGAATTATCAATTCCCAGGCTCCGTCCCGCCTCTTCGAAGATCTTGTAGACAGAGTTTTCGACCTCAGGAACCACACCGGCGGGTTCATGCCCCCGGATGGGAACACTTGCTGGTGGCTCTGTAAAGTATCTCCGTGCTGTACCGCAGGGATGGAACTTACCCTGCCAGAATATTCCGTTCGCATCCACATGCTCACCGTCAATAACTGTTTCCAGCAGAATGGGTCGACCATTGCTGTATTTTCTGGCAGTTCTGACCGCTTCGTTCAATTCATCAGCATCGTGGACGATCATCACCCCCTGGCTGCCACTGGCCGCCGGGGGCTTGACCACACACGGTATCTGAATCTTGTCCGATAACGCCTCTATAGGCTCATCTTCGACTAAGAAGATGAAATCGGGAGTCTGGATACCGGATTCTGCCCAACTCCTCTTCATCAGGAGCTTGTCCACCGAAGCAATGGCGGATTCCACTGGGCAGCCTGGAATTCCAAGTGCGGCCGAGATGACAGCGGCAGACACGATCCCGAAATCATTCCCCGTATACACAGCGTCAGGTCTGAAGTCC
>CAYVVT010000041.1:0-3386 GCA_964454335.1 uncultured Lentisphaeria bacterium
ATGTGCTGCCATTCCGGGTCTAGCCGGTAAAGACCGGTCCTTCCCAGGAACCAGATGTTCCCGCGGCTATCCTCATGAATATCCGGAACCAGGTCATCCCTGAGAGTCTCCGGGCAAATGGGATGTTCTGAGAAACCCTGAAGCTCTCTGGTGACGGGATCCAGGATGCTGATCCCCGCCATTCCTCCCAACCAGAGGCGATTCTTCGAGTCCAGGTATATGGACAATATCCCACCGGAAGGAAGTGGATCCGGTGCGGCGTTCTGAGGGCTTATATGCTGGAAGACCTGTTCAAAGCGATTCAAGCGTTCCAGACCAAACCCAGTGGCAACCCAGATAACACCCGAATGGTCCTCATACATCTCCAGGATATAATCACTGGACAATCCATCCGGGAAATCAGGGCGTGATTCCTGATAACTGCTTTGACCCGTCCGCAGATCCATGACTGTGATGCCGTAATGCGAGGTCTGGCTCCAGAGTTCAGAAGCACCAAAGCGTGTGCTCTCAAAGCAGGTCTCGACATTGGCACCCGGATTATTTGGGGAAGCCGGGAAACGCTGGAACCGACCGGATTGCTTTTCCAGGAGACTCACGCCGCCATCATTTGTCCCAACCCACAAGTAATCATTCCCAAGGTATTCCGAATCGAAGATTGCTTCGACGATGGTGTTACTGCTGATCGTCGCTTCATCCTGGGGATCATGAACATACTGGGTAACTTCACCAGTTTCTGGCTGTAGCCGCAGCAATCCGTGACCTTTCGAACCTGCCCAGATGTCTCCCGATTCATCCTGATGGAGGGCACCTATACTCCTGCCTTGAAGGAAGTGCTCAAAGGTATCCATGGAATAGTCATAGCGGTCCAGGCCGTGATTGGTCCCTATCCAGAGAGAATGACTATCACCCTGAGCAAAGTTGTAGGGGAATCCTGCCAAACTGGTGCTGTCATCTGGATCGTGGAAATAATTTACTGTTCTCTCAGTGAAAAGGTTCAGTCGGCTGAGACCATTCAGGGTGCAGGACCATATATAGACCGTATCCTTGTAGGTAGATTCGACCTGGTCGAATACGATATCAGAACTGGGGCTATGGGGATCACCCACCTCGTGCTTGAAGGTCTTGAAGGTGTAGCCATCGTAGCGGGTCAGTCCTCCTTCGGTTGCGAACCAGAGAAATCCCTTGGAGTCCTGAGTCATGTCAAAGAGGGATAGATGCGGTAACCCATCTTCGGGTGTGATGTGGTCGAAACGATAGACCAGCTCGATTGGATTGGGATCTTGAGGTATTGAGATGATGCGCAGCGGTTCTTCTGCAAGAATGGGTACAAAGCAGGAATACGTAATCAGAAAAAGCAGACTACTGCGGCCAAAACGTCCCTTTGATGCCCCCATATGACCTCATTGTAAGAGATTGTCAGCAAATTTACTCTTATAAAGGTCAAATGTAAAGTCAGGGTGGCTCTGAGAAATGCTTGTCCAGGGAAGGAATCCGCCCGGATTCAGCCCATGATTACTAATCAGCGACTTGTAACTTTCCAAAATACGGCAGCAAATTGTGGGGAAATACGTGGGAAGAACTAAATAACGCCCCTGTAACTAACTGATTCACAACAGGATACATCATTTCGCAGATTACTACGGATCAGAAGGTTCCGGGTTCCCCGCCTGCCTGGCCGGCGCCAGCCGGGCGGGCAGGGACTCCTGGCGGGTGTACGACAAAACAGCCACTCTTAATGAGTGGCTGTTTTGTTTGGAAGAATCCTCACTGCGTTCGCATTCTCTATCTCCCCCATTCTAATCTATCAGGCCAATATTCAACTGATTTCTGGATCTAGTTCCGTCGATTCGATGAGATTCTCGAATGCCGAGCATGCCTCTTGACTCGCCAAAAGACCAACCAGATCCCCCACCATAAGTGTTTGATGACTGTCGGGATTTGGGATCAGAATCTGATCTCTCATGATCGCGACTACTGAGGCGCCGGTAGATATGCGGATATCAAGCTCTCTCAGACTTTTACCTTCCGCAGGACTTCCGTCTGGTATTTGTATCCACCCCATTTCAAGAGTAGGACCATCATCAGTGGAATGTAGTCGACGAGGGATGTGCGCTTCTTGCCTGAGAAACGGTGCATAGGCTCTCCGCCTGACCAAATCAGCCAGTCTCTGCACTTCATCATGTGGGTACTCAAGATGTAGCAAGGCCTGACGAACAATTTCTAACCCGGCTTCAAACTCTGGTTGAACAACTTCATATACATCGTCCTGTTTAAGCTCAGCTAGATCATCCTGACTTTTGGCCCTGGCAATTACATGAATACTCGGATTTAATTTCCGCAATGTACGCAACACGGCCTGGGTCACGAGGAGAGATGGTACCGTAATGAGAGTGACCTTCGCCTGTCCCACCCGGCTGGCCTCAAGCACGGACTCTCGACTGGCGTCACCATAAATAACCGGGAATCCAGCTTCCTTGGCCAGTAGCATCCTATGATGATCAAGTTCGACTAGGACAAAATCCTGATTTGAATCCTTCAGCACCTGGGCAGTAAAGCGACCTGTTCGTCCTGCACCGACGATCACTACGTGGTTATTCAAACCCGTTTTGGGAACGTTGATGCATTCCAGAGGTTCTCGCATCCGTCTATTTTTATACCAGCTATAGATGGGCGAGATCAAACCTGATACCTGAGGTGTTATTAACATCGTCAGTATGGCAACGTTCAATATAAGGGAATAGAGATCGTTATCGATGGCACCAGACGCCAACCCAATACGCGCCAATATAAATGAGAACTCCCCTACTTGGAATAGGCTGAGACTGACCGCCAAGGGTATCACTGCCTTGTACCCGAACATTGGTGAAATGGCACCAAATAGCAGCATTTTTACTGCTGAAACCACAAAGACCGCCGTGAGAACCATCTGCCAGTGTTCCAATAGGTAGAATGGATCAAATAGCATACCCACAGACACGAAGAACAGAAGCACGAACAGATCCCTGAGTGGAATGACATCGGCGATGGCCTGGTGACCATACTCAGACTCGCTCAGGATAAGTCCAGCTACGAACGCCCCAAACGCAAATGATAGCCCCAAACGGTATGTGAGATATCCTATACCTAATCCGAGTGCAGCAACTCCCAGCATGAAGAGTTCACGTGAATTACCTCTTGCGACGTAGGCCATAAAACGCGGTATTAGTTTTGTCCCTAGCAACACCATTCCGGCGAGAAAGGCGATTGCTAGAAGAACGGCCTTAAGGAGACCACCAAAACCAGCGGCCATATTATTCAAGCTTGGTAGTATGATAACCAGTGGAACTAATGCTAAATCCTGAACAATGAGGATGCCCGGCATCTCCCGCGCGGATAGTGTCCCCATG
>CAYVVT010000042.1:0-3154 GCA_964454335.1 uncultured Lentisphaeria bacterium
GAGACTGCAGTTGTGCTCTATTTCCATGAAAGCGATCCGGTTTCGATTCATACTCTGACCGCAGCATCCTATGAAGTGCTTGGTGACCTATCAAAAAGAGCCGGTCAGCTCCCGGGATTAGAGGCAACTATCCGAGAGCATGTTAAACCAAGCCGTCTTGGTGAGATTGTTCAATACTTGTGATCAACGACAATTATTTTGGCCGGTTAACGACAATTAGAATTACCGGTTATTCGGGCTCCTCACCTCGTTCTTTTTTCGCCTGCTCCACCCTGTAACTGGGTACATTCAACTCAAGTATCACACTGTGGTGTACAAGTCGATCGATGGCTGCCGCTGTCGTCATCGGATCCTTGAAGATGGCCTCCCATTTTGAAAACGGGAGGTTTGATGTGAGCATCACACTGCCTCTTTCGTATCGTTCCGCCAGAAGAGTGAAAAGTATCTCCATCTCCTCGCGGTTCTGCTGCACATAGCCCAGATCATCAAGGATCAGAGCATCGAAGCGGGAGAGTTTTTTCAATAGCTTGCTGAGCTGGAGATCCCGTTTTGCGATCAGCAGATCCTGAACCATCAACTGACAGGAAGAGAAGAACACCTTTCGGTCGTTGTGTATCAGCTCCTGTCCGATTGCACAGAGCAGATGGGTCTTTCCGCTGCCGGGATTACCAAAAGCCAGGATGTTTTCTCTTCGATCCAGGAATGAGCCGTCAAGCAGGGTCTTCACCTGGCGTTTGACCTTTGCCGGCAGGCGTTTCAACTCGAAGGATGCCATGTCCTTTTCCAGCGGTAGCTTGGACTGGCGCATTAAGCGCTGTATCCGGTTCTCCCGTCGGACCTGGCTTTCAAGTTCAACCAGCTCGAGCAGGTACTGTTCATAACTTAGATCCTCATTGCCCGCCTTGTGTGCCACTTCTTCAAAGCTCTCTCTCACCGTAGGCAGATGAAGCTCCTTCAGATATTCCTCCAATCGCTGCTTCACGCTGCTCATACCACTACTGCCTCAGTGTAGAGCTCGTCGAAGACCGCTAGATCTACAGGATCCACCGGAACATCTGTGGGGGGTGCTATCTGTTGGCTGCTGACAACGATCTCTTTGACGGCCTCGGGAGTGATCGGCATGTTTTCATTCAGAAGGAAGCGGATAGTATCATCCACAACTGATTCGCTCTCATGGGCGGCCAGGTGGAGGATTGCCAGGTAGTAACGATCAGCTCTTTGAGGAAAAGCTTCTTTCAATGCGTCGTATGCCATCCTGAACTGGCTGGTCGGGAACATGTCTTCCTGGTACCGATAGTTTTCGAAGGCGCCGGGTTTGCGTACCAACCAGTCGATGATGTGCCGGTACTGAATGAAGTGTTTACCTCTTCCTCGCTTACGTGGAATGGTCTCCACGAGTCTCTGCCCATACCAGACCTCCAGATATTCGGCATGGAGTCGTACGTTGACTTTCTCCCCGATTAGCCGGCTATGAACCGAGTAGGTATTGTGATCCACTCTGATAAGACTTCCATCTCTCACGCGGGCCGTGAGGCGCCGGTAACTTTCAAGCCGACGCTTTGGAAGGGGGTGCAGGACTGTCAGCTCCTCCTCAAATCGATTCTGACGGCCATGGTTGAGCTGTTTGGTCACTTTCCTCAAGAACTTTTCATACTCGTCCCTGGTGTCAAAATCACGTGAACCACGCAGCATCAGTGCCTGATCTACTGCCTTCCTGAAGCGATAATGAGACTGCTCGACATCTCCCTTTTCATGTGCTTTGTCGACGTTGGTTTTGTTCCCATCAAAACCGTAGTGAGCTATCAGAGCCTGATAACGACGGGTGAACTCCTCACGCTTCGAGATGTTGTTCACTGCCGAAGACAGACGATCGGTGACATGCCGTTTCGGCACACCTCCCAACTCCCATAGTGCGTTTTGTAAGCCCTCACTCAAGCTCTCGAAGCTCTCGGAAAAGCAGATCGTGAAGGTCTCCCAGTTCGAATAGGTCAGAACGAAGTGATAGACCATGTGGGCAAATGGCTGTCCGCCGATACGCACACCCAGCTTCGTCATGTGAGTAAAATCCGACTGGCCGAGCTTGCCCGGCTCGTGTACCTGAGCAAAATAGACTTCCTTGCCCGGACCCTCTGTAGCTCTCCAAAACTTCACTCGCCGCTGGAAAGTCCTGATCTGGCCGTCCTGGAACTCTCCTGGATACTTTCTCTGCAGATAACCAAAGATCGATTGAGCTTCCAGCCTCGGGTTGGACTCGAGAAATACCACCACCTCATCCCATACTGACCGAAAAGGATCCTCTCGTGTCCGCCAGGTATGCTCAACCATGACCTCGCTGGGTAGTTTGCTTAACTTTCTATACCGCCGGGCAGTTTTCTCCGACATACCAGACCTCGCTGCTGCGACTGCTAGCGTCTTTCCCGACGCCAGCTCGTTGAAAAGCATCATCGTCTGCTGATCCGTTATCATCCGGGCCCCCCTTATAGGAATCCCGGAAAGATTACGGATCACTTCTATGCCGGTAGTTTTAATTGTCGTTGGCAGGTAAATCTAATTGTCGCTGGTCACTGGCGTCATCGCTCAGACGGCAATCAATTACTGTGAGAATGCGTATGGTCGGAGACTCAACCGCCATCCACCTTTCCGGTGACTTCACTCCCATCGGCCGATCCCCAGGCCATGCCGAACCAGAAGGTCGTCGATCTCGTTCCAGACTTTCTTCTGCATGCCACGTAGTCCGCGTACCTCGTCTCTCGATCTCTGGAGGAATTCCTCCAGAGAATAGATGCCGTGCGTTCTCATCAGATTGCACGTCCGCACGCTTATGGGCAGATCATCGATCGTCGCCTGCAATATCTCATAGGCATCCATTTCATCAGCGTGTTGATCGCTCATGGATAACCTCCTGCAATAAAAACCTGGGCCCAGAATATTTGGTGATTGTACCACAATGCTTTCCGCCAGGACGGCGGAATCCACAACAGTAATTCCCGGAATCTTGGGATATTTATCAATATCAGAGGAAGATCATACTGACAAGTTTCGAACCTTGTGTGAGGTGCTGCTGCAGGAACATCCGGTGCAGATCGGTGATTGAAGCTCTGCGGTTAATCATCGAAGCACTCGGGTATCCTCTGGTCGTTTCTGACGAATGCCG
>CAYVVT010000043.1:0-2593 GCA_964454335.1 uncultured Lentisphaeria bacterium
CGATGCAAAGCATGCCTTGCTCACATCTTCCTGTACTGGCGGGATGCACATGGGTATCCGCGCACTGGGGATCGGAGATGGTGATGAGGTCATTGTCCCGGAGTTGACCTGGGTGGCAACAGCCACGGTTGTGAATTACGTCGGCGCTACACCCGTATTCGTTGATGTGGATCCAGTAACGTGGACAATGGACCCGGAATCCTTCAGGCAGGCCATAACCCCCCGGACAAAGGCAGTTATGCCGGTTCATCTGTATGGGCATCCTGCAGAGATGGATGAGATCATGCGGATTGCCCAGGAGAACGGGTTGAAGGTGCTGGAAGATGCTGCCCCCGCCATTGGTGCCACTTTCAAGGGACAGTACTGTGGGACTTTTGGCGATATATCGGCCTTCAGTTTTCAAGGTGCCAAGATGATGGTGACTGGTGAAGGAGGTATTCTGCTCACAAATAATGATGAGTACTTCGCCAATATAAAACAGTATTCCGAGCATGGTCGCAGTAAGGATCCGATGAACACATTCTGGATCGAGACGATTGGCTACAAGTACAAGATGTCCAATATACAGGCGGCTCTGGGACTTGCTCAATTTGAGCGGATCGATGAACTCATTGAGCGGAAGCGGCTCATTTTCTCCTGGTATCAAAAACGTTTATCAGGTATCGAAGGGCTGCAGCTCAATGAGGAAGCTGAGTGGGCCAAAAGTATTTACTGGATGAGCTCGATTTACCTGTCCAGGGATTTCGGGATTTCGCGCAACGACCTTATGGTGAAGCTCAAGGAGGATGGTATCGATACCCGTCCCGTCTTCCCCACCATCAGCAAGTATCCCATGTGGCACTCTGATTGCCACAACCCAAATGCCGTTTCGATCAGCAATAACTCAATAAATCTTCCCAGTGGTCACAACCTTGAAGAAGAACAAATTGATTTTGTCTGCAGCCAAATCCTGAAGCACCTGAATCTGTAATGACCATGCAGGATATCGCAAGAAACGCCCGGATCAGTACCTTGAAGATGGTGCATCGAGCCCGTGCATCCCATGTGGCGAGTGCGCTTTCCATCATGGATATCCTGGCCGTGCTCTATTCTGACATCCTGCATGTTGATCCTGAGCATCCTGAGTTGCCGGATCGTGACAGATTCATATTAAGTAAGGGTCATGCCTGCGCAGCAGTATATGCCGTGCTGGCTGAAGCGGGCTTCTATGAAAGATCGCTGCTGGAAAGCTATGGTGAGGATTATTCCATTCTGATGAACCACATCAGTCACAAAGTGCCGGGAGTTGAATTCTCAACAGGCTCTTTAGGGCATGGCTTACCATTTGGCGTCGGCAAAGCCCTTGCCGCCAAACGGATGAATGCGGATTGGTACACCTATGTACTGCTCAGTGATGGTGAGATGCAAGAGGGCAGCAACTGGGAAGCAATGATGTTTGCAGCTCACCATGGGCTTGACAATCTGGTTGCCATCGTGGATTTCAATAACCTGCAGAGTCTGACGACGGTAGACGGCACTGTGAATATTCAGCCCTTGCTCGAAAAGTGTTCGGCCTTCGGCTGGGAGGTACGTGAAGTTGACGGGCATGATCACGATCAGATCCAGGCGGTACTTTCAGAGCGCCCATGGCGAGCGGGGAACCCTTCTCTGCTGATTGCCTCAACGACCAAAGGCAAGGGTGTCAGCTTCATGGAGAACAAGGTTGAATGGCACTATCGCTCACCAAGTGACGATCAACTTGACCTGGCTCTGTCAGAACTGGAAGAACAAGATTCGT
The DNA here is from genome assembly GCA_964454335.1 of uncultured Lentisphaeria bacterium. Classification (GTDB taxonomy): domain Bacteria; phylum Fidelibacterota; class UBA8477; order UBA8477; family JABMPR01; genus CAYVVT01. The sequence goes on from CAYVVT010000043.1 coordinate 1,778, forward strand.
AATGCGTTCATAGATGAGCTCGTACAGCTTGCTCGTAAGAATCCCCAGATAGCCTTGATCATTGGGGATCTCGGATGGTCTGTGATAGAGCCTTTTGCAGATGAGTTTCCGGATCGCTTCCTGAACGCTGGTGTGGCTGAGCAGAACATGACCGGGATGGCGGCGGGGATGGCCTCCGAGGGCTATCATGTCTTTACCTATTCCATAGCGAATTTTCCCACCTTCCGCTGTGCGGAACAGATCCGGAATGATGTTGATTATCACAAGCTTCCCGTGACGATTGTGTCAGTTGGCGGAGGGGTAGCCTATGGCAACCTGGGATATTCACATCATGCAGTTCAGGATTACGCCCTGATACGAGCACTGCCCAATATGCTGCTGGCCTCCCCGGGGGACCCACTGGAGGTCAGAGCCTGTTTGCGCTACCTCGTTGATCACCCGCAACCATCCTATTTGCGATTGGGAAAAGCAGGAGAACCACAATTTCACACAACTGTGCCGGAAGTTTCTCCAGGCAAATGGCTTGTGCAGGCTGAACAAAGTTCAGGAAAGACCTTCCTGTCTACAGGAGCCGCCCTGCAGGCTTCCATGGAAGCGAAACGCTCAAATCCTGAGTTTGCGGATTATGGAGTCGCAACATTGCCACTATGGGGGATGCAATTCAAGGAGCAACAGCATGCTTACGCTCGTGACTACGATCGCATCCTGGTCATGGAGGATCACTTCCAGGATGGGGGCTTCGGAAGCTGGGTCATGGAGAGCCTCATGGTTGAGCCAGAACTGCTCCAAAGAGTCTCCACGAAGTTCCTGAGCAGA
>CAYVVT010000044.1:0-2460 GCA_964454335.1 uncultured Lentisphaeria bacterium
AGTATCTGCTGGTGATAGAAATCCTGGATACCGGTTTTCTCGGGAACGTACTATGTGTCGCAGTTACTTTGGACCACCCTCCTCATGAGATCGATGTGAAAGGTGAATACAACTGGCGGGTGGATCCAAAGATCGCAGGCGCTGGTTATTTTTTCGACCTTGGTTCCCATATCTTCGATCTACTGCAATTCCTGCTGGGCCCCATCAAGGATGCATCGGGCTTCTCCACGAACGTTGGTGAACTGTACGAGGCTGAGGATCAGGTCAGTTGCAGTTTCCAATTCGAGAGCGGTGTTACGGGTACGGGCAGCTTTCTATTTCATGCATCAAAACACCTTGACTACACGATGATCATCGGTAATCAGAAGACCATCGCTTACCCACATTTCACCGAGGATGACGTCATCCTCAGCAGCGGCGGGAAGCCCGAAGTATTTTCCAAGCCAAATCCTAAACATATCCAGCAGCCTCTGATCCAGACCATAGTGGATGAACTGCTGGGGAAGGGAAGTTGCCCCAGTACGGGTGCGAGTGGAATACAGGCGAATTGGGTACTGGAACGGATCCTGGGAAGGATCTAACCACCTGATCTGAAAGGTATAAAGAATGAAAAAGCATACGATGAAGATGTTGTCCTCCACCACCGTGGTGATATTAATGCTGGGCTGCTCCAGCGGACCTGAGATCATCACGCAGGATCCAGCCATGTCCCTGCCAGCAGCGTCAGACAGGTTCGAGGAGATCCTCCTGCCAGGCGAGATCCCCGAGATCACGGTCCATCATGTGATCCTTAAAGGCCCATACACTGAGATGGTCGTTAGGGATACAGCCCAGGATGACATCTTTCTCTTCATAGCTGGGAACGGCAGGCTCATCAGCGCTGATTCGAGCTACGAGATCGTCCCCGAAAGCATTGCCATTCCATTCGGAGAGTTGAAGATCAGCATCGAAGCACCTACTGGTGAGGAACTGCACTATCTGCATATCCAGAAGCCGATCTCACCTGAAGATCGTTTCCAGATGGCATCCTTCCCGGAGGAGAATCGAGCTCAGGTCTACTTCAGACAATTCAAAGAGTGTGTAGCATACACTGAACCCATCAAGAGCCCCAACACCATCAGCCGCACCGTTTTGCCCAAGGACCATATCGCTCGTGTCGCCATGGGCACTGTCCAAGCGACGGGACCGGACGAAGTGGGAGCTCATGAGCATCCCATGCTGGAGCAGTTATTCCTGGGTCTGGCCGATAACAATGTCACCGTCATCGCTGATGGTAGCGAGGAACAGCTCACGGAGTTTGAGCTGCTGCATATCCCCCGGGGATCCAGTCACGGTGTTCGGGTTGAAACAGGCGAGCATATGTATTACATGTGGATGGACTTCTTCCAGACGAAGGAAGGGGAAGAATGGTTGAAGACCCACAAGGCTGTTCAACCAAATGACAGCAAAGATTATAGAGCCTTCTGAGCTGAAACCATTCTGACATAAAGTGAAACAGAGATATGTCACAGCGGACATACTCAATGATTGTGAGAGTTCAATGTTAAGACTTATTTCAACCACTCTGGCGACGCTGTTGCTGATCAATTGCGGGTCAATACAGCGAAATCAGGTCCTGGTCACGGATCCCACGATGCTTGAGACGGCGATCAATAACGCAGCTCCGGGTGACGAGATCATTATGGCCAATGGCATCTGGACAGATGTACAGATCCATTTTGAAGCCTACGGGACAAAGGAGAGACCTGTCACACTGCGAGCTGGAACACCTGGGGGGGTAACACTCGAGGGACAATCATATCTAAAGCTTGCTGGTGAGTACCTTGTCGTCGATGGGCTGTACTTCAGGAATGGATTCACACCCTCAAACAGTGTGATCGATTTCAGGATCGACGAGGAACGTTCCGCCAACCATTCCAAGATCTTCAATTGCGTTATTGAAGACTTCTCCCAAAGGAACCGCTATACGCCTGATCACTGGGTTGAATTCTGGGGCCGACACAACAGCCTGGAGCATTGCACCCTGCTGGGCAAATCCAATCAGGGTCCCACAGTAAGGATCTTCCTGAAAGGGAACGAACACATACGGAACTATCACCAGATAAAGAACAATTATTTCGGCCCCCGGCCTCGCAAAGGCGGTCCTCGGGCAGAGACGATGCAGATCGGAGATAGCTATACTTCCATGACACCCTCCTATGTGCAGGTGGCCAACAACCTCTTCGATCGCTGCAATGGGGAAGTGGAGGTGATCTCCAGCAAGTCCAATTTCAATGAGTTCCGCAACAACGTCTTCTATCATTGTGAAGGATCCCTGGTGATGCGGCATGGCAACTACTGCATCATCGATGGCAACTACTTCATCGGGAATGAAGCCTCTGAATTCAACGGTGGGATCCGCATCATCAATACTGGGCACTGGGTGACCAACAACTACTTCTACAGCATCCGCGGCGAGGA
>CAYVVT010000045.1:0-2359 GCA_964454335.1 uncultured Lentisphaeria bacterium
TGTCAGTGCCGGTGCAATACTCCCCAAAAGTGGCGTTTGAAAATTCCCCACCTGGATGATCCTGGGATGTCTTTGATCTAGCGATCAAGACTTGAATAAAGAGTCGATCACAGGAACGATCTGCTGGCCATAAGAACAGCTAGCAGGGAGTGTGAATTGTGCTCGACCGGGGGGAAGTATTCATGATCCATCATTTACACAGACAGGGACTTTCGATTCAGGCGATTTCTCACCGGACAGGGCTGGACCGTAAAACGGTTCGCAAATATCTACAGAATGGTCTGGACCCACCTTCTTATGGTCCGCGTAAACGCAAGCCCAGCATACTTGAGCCCTATTGCGATTACTTGCAGCAGCGTCTCAAGGCATATCCGGAACTTACCGCTCGTCGGTTATTAAGAGAGCTACACGAGCTTGGCTATCCAGGTGCCTACACGACGGTAAAGTGCTACGTGAAGAAGATCCGTCCTGAAGTGGAACATGGGTACGAACACCGTTTCGAGACACCACCTGGTGAGCAGGCTCAAACCGACTTTGCTCACTTCAAGGTTGTATTCGCCGATGAACCTGACCAGGTACGTGTGGTCTGGCTGTTCAGTATGGTTCTGGGCTTCAGCCGGCATCTCTTCGCTCATTATGTGCTGAGGCAGAACCTGGAGACCATGGTTCGGTGTCATATTGCAGCGTTTTCGCATTTTGGAGGAGTTCCCAGGGAGATCCTCTACGATCGAGCCAAAACCAATGTGACGGGTGAGAATAGTGAAGGTCAGGTCATCTTCAACAACACACTCCTTGATCTGGCACGTCACTATGGTTTTTCTCCCCGGGCATGTGCGCCCTATCGAGCCAAGACCAAGGGGAAGGTTGAAAGACCGTTTCGATATATCCGACAGGACTTCTTCCTTGGGCGCAGCTTCCGCAACCTCGAAGATCTGAATAAGCAACTATCTGACTGGTTGGGTGGAGTAGCAAACCAACGTGAACATGGCACGACCAGACGGCTTGTCACGGAAGCTTTCCGGGAGGATCAGGCTGCCCTGCTGCCCCTGCAGCAGATGCCCTTCAGTTCTGTTCTCAATCTCGAGCGTCGCATTACCAAGGATGGCATGGTATCGGTGGAAGGCAATTACTACAGCGTACCGGATACAGCGCGTCATCGAGTTGTTGAGGTGCAGACCCTGGCAAATGAGATACGGATCTATGATGGTGGCCGATTAGTAGCGTTGCATGAGCCGATGGAGGGCCGAGGAGGCCGCCGTATTGCTGCCGGGCATCGTCATCACCCGCCCCCGGGGAACTCGAAAGTACTGCGATACAGTGAAGTAGCCGACCAACCCATGAGGATACCTGGCGAACAAGTCACCACACGTCCGCTGTCGGTTTATGAATCTGTTGGCGCTCGCCTGGCCTCAGCTGGAGGGGGTGCAGAATGAGTGCAAAAAGCATGACCGGTTCACACCTGGAAAAGATCCGGTCACACATGGTGGGCATGAAGATGGCTCGAGCTCTGGAAGTGTTGGATGCCACCGTTGAGCAACTCGAGCAGAACAAGATCACACCCCTGGAAGCCATAGAGACGCTCCTCGCTGAAGAGAGAGAAATGCGCGAGAACCGGCGAATAAGGATGCAACTGAATACAGCCAGGTTAACACGGGTTAAAACCCTTGAGAGCTTCGACTTTTCGTTCCAGCCATCACTTGATCGCAACCAGATACTGACCCTGGCCCAGCTGGGCTTTATCGAGCGTAACGAGGTGATCCATTTTCTGGGGCCCCCGGGGACAGGCAAGTCCCATCTGGCCATTGCTCTTGGAGTAGAGACGGTCAAGATCGGCAAAAGCGTCTACTTCGCAACCCTGGCAGAGATCATCGCATCACTACAAAAAGCGGAACGGGAAGGGCAGCTGGATCAACGCATCCGTTTTCTGGCCAGATATGCAGTACTGATCGTTGATGAAGTGGGTTTTCTGCCGCTGGCCAAGGGGGGAGCAGACCTGTTCTTCCAACTCGTCAATGTTAGGTATGAAAAGGGGTCTATGATCTTAACCTCGAATCGTGGCTTCAAGGACTGGGGGAAGATCTTTGGTGATAATGTCATCGCAGCTGCTTTACTGGATCGGCTGCTTCATCATGCCGTCGTAATCCAGATCGATGGCAACAGCTATCGGTTGCGTGAGCATGCTGAGTTGATACCGGAAGATCTGAATCCTGTGATAGGAAACACTGAAAAACCTAAGAGACCGCGTGGACGACCAAAGAAAGTGGAGGAATGATCCGGTTACAGCTAATTACCACAAAGGCAGCGATAAAGTGGGGAGTTTTGACCGTCACTAATGGGGAATTTTCAACCGGCATTGACA
>CAYVVT010000046.1:0-2118 GCA_964454335.1 uncultured Lentisphaeria bacterium
ACCAAAACCAGCGGCCATATTATTCAAGCTTGGTAGTATGATAACCAGTGGAACAAATGCTAAATCCTGAACAATGAGGATGCCCATCATCACCCGCGCCGAAAGTGTCCCCATGCGTCCCTGATTAGCTAGAGTCTTAAGGAGCACCACCGTGCTGGAAAGGGAGATCAATGCACCAAACCAGAGTGATGGAACGGAATCAAAGCCAAGAAGGCGGCCTATGCAATATCCAAGAACTATTGAGAGGATTATCTGAAGAGGAGTACCTATGAGGGCTATTCCCTTTACAGTCCTTAAGTCCTTAAAGGAGAACTCAAGACCAATTGTAAAAAGAAGTAGCGCTACGCCAATCTCAGCCAGGGTTTCGATCGTGTGGATCTCTTCTAAGGGGATGATGCCAGAATAAGGACCCACGGCTATACCTGCCAGAATATACCCGATGATGGGTGGTTGACGCAGGAGCTGAGCCAGGAGTGCTCCAGCCAAACCGGCAACAACAATAATGGAGATATCTGCAGCTACACCCACGATGTGATAATTCCTATTCTCCTCAGTCCAGATGCCTCCCATCCCACCATTTTCATCTACAATAGTGGTAATGGGCTCCTTTTTTACAATTGTAAATATATGAACCAATCCCCCTTTTTGGCTATAGGATCCCATACATCATGGACAACGAACGACTTCACTTGCTTTATGATGAGATACCAACTACCCTTATCAAGGAGCTGGTGTACCCTATTTGCAGATGAACAACCCTATCTCATATAAAACATTCATCCTTTTCATCGTACTTGCTATTCCCGCGTTATCGCTTGATGCGGCACCATCACCAGTTGGTGATCAACCCATAGATACTGAACACGCCTGGACTTTGTTGATCCTATTTGTCAGTCTTGCCTTGGGCATCTCCTTCATGTGCTCTGTGGCGGAAGCCGCCCTGCTGAGTATTACACCTACTTACATACAAATCCGGCAGGAAAAGAATCCTCGCTGGGGAAAAACCCTGCACCAGCTCAGAGTGAAGAAAGTGGACCGCTCCTTAGCAGCCATTCTCACCATGAATACGATTGCACATACAGTGGGTGCCATCGAAGCAGGGGTTCAGTCCGCCGTGATTTTCGGGAATACCTGGGTAGGTCTTTTCTCAGCCATCATGACCCTGGCGATCCTGTTTTTCTCAGAGATCATCCCGAAAACCCTGGGAACCGTCTACTGGCCTGCGCTTGTAGGGATCACTGCTGCATATATCCGTACCCTGATTTTCATGTTGTACCCTCTGGTCGTGGCGTCAGAGTTTCTCACGCGGTTTATCACCAGGGGTAGACAGATCCAGCATTTCAGCCGTGACGAGTTCATAGCTATGGCCGCCGTTGGAAAAGAAACTGGTGATATCGAGAAACACGAGTCACGAATTCTCCATAACCTCTTCCTATTGCAGTCTATGAAGGTCACGGATATCATGACACCGCGAACAGTAATGTTCACACTCCCACATGACATGGCCATTAGTGAAGCACAGGCTGCCGTCGAGAACAGTGCGTTCTCCAGAATTCCCATCGTTGACGGAGGCATCGATGAGGTAACGGGATTTGTATTGAAAGACGAGATACTGGCGGCAGATGACAGTGCTCGGGAGTTTCCCCTCTTCGAGCTCCGCCGTGAACTCATGGCCGTTCCACATTCTCTCCTCCTTCCGGCCCTTCTGAAACTCCTTCTCGACGAACGTCACCATATTGTGCTGGTTGTGGACGAATACGGGGGTACCAAAGGGTTGGTCTCACTGGAGGACGTAATGGAGACCTTGCTGGGGACTGAAATCGTAGATGAATTGGACGATGTCACTGATATGCAGGCACTTGCGCGAATGCAGGCATTGAAAAGAATCCAATCCCTTGGATTGGACAACCCTGATGACAAAGCCTAGCAGTTGACTGTAACTGCCACAGAGCCTGACAACGAGACTAAAAATTCCTATGTGCAATTTGTGGGGAAATACGTGGGAAGTACTAAAGCATGTCCCTGTATCTAACTGATACTCTGCTGGTTACAGAATAGCACAGATTACTACGGATCAGAAGGTTAGGGGTTCCCTGCCAGCCAGGCTGCGCCAGCAGG
>CAYVVT010000047.1:0-735 GCA_964454335.1 uncultured Lentisphaeria bacterium
TGAGTAATGCATACCAGTAAGCCCCAGCTGTGCCTGCAGGTTTATGAATCCGCAGTATTCGAAAGCTCCGGGACACGCCATAATAATCGAACACCTCCTGCTCAGGTAGGGAACTTATCTCTGGTACTCGGGGTGCAAACAGGAAAACCTGGTGACCTTCCCTTCCAAACGCAGCACACATCTTCATGATGTGAACGCTGTTGGCAGTCCTGGAAGGTAACGATGCTGTTGAAAGGTAGGCGATTTTCAATTCACACCTTAGAACATGGTGTTATCAGATGCATTTCCCTCTTACCTGATGCAGCTGTATCTACACAGACAATCATCCCTCTCCTATCCCAACGTGGGTGGAGATCACAACGGACCTGTCCCTGGAAGCGAAAGGGGGAATAAAGGGAGGCTAGCTCTGTGAGAGTATTATACTTCAGATTCACCCTGATCACATGCTGTTCCCGTCGCTTATCAGGATAGGTATCCGTGATGAAGTCAGTGGTACTACCGGGTAAGAACATGGGGTGCCCATCCTGGTTAAGATCAAGGTCAAGATCCTCTCGTTGTTGATCTCGGGTATGATAAATCGAGTAGTGCCATTTGCCTCTCGGATCCACATTGGTCACCAATATGGAATTTTGGTCCCGCCAGCAGAGATGAGAAGGTTTCCGTACGGTTTCCAGAATCTCAAGCTCCTCTTTTCTTCGGTTGTAAAGACAAAGCCTGATTTTTCGGCGATTGCTG
>CAYVVT010000047.1:748-1580 GCA_964454335.1 uncultured Lentisphaeria bacterium
CCTCCAATCTCCAGATATGGAAAAAGACAACCTTTGCACCATCCGGGGAGAACAGAGCATGATTGATGTAATGCTCGTCCCCTGGTGCACATTCAACCTGCGCGGCAAGTTCTGCCAGACTGACCAGCATCCGCTGATTGCCGCTTCGAAGGCTCATTAAATTGAGACCCTCCTCATTAGGTGCTGAATCATTTAATGTTTCATCCTCGAGCAGGTCATACCCATAACCAGGTCGAAGTCGTCCGAGTCTAGCAAAGTTAAGGGATAACGCCCATTCACCGTCGGCTGCTATAGAATAAATTGGCCTCTCGTATGATCTGATTTCTTTTCCGGCTCTGAGGTCATAGAGGATAGCACCGTAATCGCCATAAACCAGGTCATTGAAATAGACACGGTTATCTGGTGCCTTTTGATCCCATTGCAGCATGCAGCCCTACTGCCAACACCAGGTGCTAGTCGAAGCGAAGAGAGTGAACTCGTTTCCAAACGATCCGTTAGAATCCTTCTGAAAATAACCCAGCTGAATTGGGGTACATTCCGCTGCAGGATTGGTCTGATCAACCGATGCGAACATGGCCAACACTTTGCCCCCATCTCTGCTGAAGGGAGTTTTATCATGGTACCCAAAGAATAAACCGCCGTTAGGCTGTGAGAGATGTTTTATGCTACTGTGCTGTGTCGTGATATTTTCTGTGATTCGGATTGGCTTGAGTAGAAGACGATAAATGGCAGGGATTAATGGACCTGAATACTGCTTCAGTCGTCGTTTAATGCGGATAAATGTCATGGACCAAGTTCCCCATCCTCATTTTGAACAGTCGTCTGGACTTTT